>NZ_JBICXP010000001.1:650175-1451735 GCF_043200355.1 Streptomyces sp. NPDC048436 | reverse complement strand
GTTGATAGGCCAGATCTGGAAGCCCGGTAACGGGTGGAGGTGACTGGTACTAATAGGCCGAGGGCTTGTCCTCAGTTGCTCGCGTCCACTGTGTTGGTTCTGAAACCACGAACAACCCCATCCTTGTTTGGTCACGGGATGGTGCGGTTGACAGTTTCATAGTGTTTCGGTGGTCATAGCGTGAGGGAAACGCCCGGTTACATTCCGAACCCGGAAGCTAAGCCTCACAGCGCCGATGGTACTGCAGGGGGGACCCTGTGGGAGAGTAGGACGCCGCCGAACTATTATTAACGGGAAACCCCCGCACCTTTGGTGCGGGGGTTTTCTGCGTTCAGGGGGCATTTCCGTAGTGGCCTTTCCGTAATCGCTTTTCCTCGTCAGAGGCGGCCGGCCGTCTTTAGGGACAGGTATGCGTCTGCAAGAGCGGGCGCCAGGTCAGTGGGTGTCGCGTCGACGACCGTGACTCCGTGGCGGATGAGTTTCTCTGCCGTGCGGTGCCGTTCCGCGTGGGCCTGGGCTGCGGCCGCTGCCTCGTAGACCGCTTCTGTTGTTCCTCGGGCTGTGGCCATTTGCTCGATGTGGGGGTCCGCCACCGACGCGAGCAGGACTGTGTGGCGCTGAGTGAGGCGGGAGAGCACGGGGAGCAGGCCCTCCTCGATGGGGGCAGCGTCGAGGCTGGTCAGCAGCACTATCAGCGAACTTCGGCCGGCCGTGCGGAGGGCTGTTGAGGTCAGGCCCCTGGCGTCCGTTTCGACTAGTTCCGGTTCCAGCGTGGCCAGGGCGTTGACGACGGAAGGGAGGACCTCGCCTGCTGCTTTGCCCCGCACCAGGGCGCGTACTCGGCGGTCGTATGCGAGGAGGTCCACTCGGTCGCCTGCTCGGGAGGCCAGGGCCGCGAGGAGCAGGGCCGCGTCCATCAAGGCGTCGAGGCGACGGGCGTCGCCGACCCGCCCCGCCGAGGTGCGGCCAGTGTCGAGGACCAGCAGGATGTGGCGGTCGCGTTCCGGGCGCCAGGTGCGGACGGCGACGGTGGACTGGCGGGCGGTGGCGCGCCAGTCGATGGAGCGGGTGTCGTCGCCGGGGACGTAGTCGCGGAGGCTGTCGAATTCTGTGCCCTGGCCGCGGGTGAGGACGCTGGTGCGGCCGTCGAGTTCGCGGAGGCGGGCCAGTTTGGAGGGCAGGTGCTTCCGGCTGGTGAAGGGCGGCAGGACCCGGAGTGTCCACGGGACCTTGTGGCTGCCCTGGCGGGCGAGGAGGCCCAGGGGGCCGTACGAGCGGATGGTGACGCGGTCCGCCTGATGGTCGCCGCGGCGGGTGGGGCGCAGGCGTGTGGTCAGGCGGCGGCGTTCGCCGGCGGGGATCGTCAACCGGTTGCGGGACGCGGTGATCTCGGTGCCGGGCTGCCAGCTGCTGGGGGGCCATGCGTCGCGGAGGTGGGCGCGCAAGGGGCGACCTGAGGGGTTGGTGACGGTCAGCTCGACCTCTGCGGGTTCTCCGAGGCGTACGGAGGTGTCGCCTGACCGGGTCAGGCCGAGGCGGCGTACGGGAGCGGCCAGGGCGAAGTCGCAGGCGCAGGCGAGGGCCAGCGGGGTGTTCACGGCGAGGATGCCTGTCCAGCTGGGGTCCCAGATGCCTACGGGGAGGCTGCCGAGGGCCGCCAGGAGGGCGGTGCGGCCGGTGAGGGCCATCAGCGGGGGACCGGGACGTGGGCGAGGAGCGCGTTGATGACGGAGTCGGCTGTCACGCCCTCCATCTCGGCCTCCGGGCGGAGTTGGACGCGGTGGCGGAGGGTGGGGAGGGCGAGGGCCTTCACGTCGTCGGGGATGACGTAGTCGCGGCCCGTCAGCCAGGCCCAGGCGCGGGCCGTCGAGAGGAGCGCTGTCGCGCCTCGGGGGGAGACGCCGAGGGTGAGGGAGGGGGATTCGCGGGTGGCGCGGCAGATGTCCACCACGTAGGCGGTGATCTCGGGGGAGATGGATGTTTTGGCGACAGCCGTGCGGGCCGCTTCCAGGTCGGCGGGGCCCGCTACGGGGCGGAGGCCGGCGGCGGCGAGGTCGCGGGGATTGAAGCCCTCCGCGTGGCGGGTGAGGACGTTGATCTCGTCCTGGCGGGAGGGGAGGGGGACGGTGAGCTTGAGGAGGAAACGGTCAAGCTGCGCTTCGGGGAGGGGGTACGTGCCCTCGTACTCGACCGGGTTCTGGGTGGCCGCCACCAGGAAGGGCTCGGGGAGCGGGCGTGGTGTGCCGTCGACCGTGACCTGGCGTTCCTCCATCGCTTCGAGGAGGGAGGACTGGGTCTTGGGAGGCGTGCGGTTGATCTCGTCGGCGAGGAGGAGGTTGGTGAAGACCGGGCCCGGCTGGAACGAGAACTCGGTGGTGCGGGCGTCGTAGATGAGGGAGCCGGTGATGTCGCTCGGCATCAGGTCCGGGGTGAACTGGACGCGCTTGGTGTCGAGTTCGAGGGATGCGGCGAGGGCGCGTACGAGGAGGGTCTTCGCCACTCCGGGGACGCCTTCGAGGAGGACGTGGCCGCGGCAGAGGAGGGCCACGACGAGGCCCGTGACCGCGGGGTCCTGGCCGACCACGGCCTTGGAGATCTCGGTGCGCAGGGACTCCAGGGAGGAGCGGGCGCCGTGGGAGCTCCCGGCGTTGTCAGTGGTCGGGTCCATCATGAAGTACGTACCTCTCTTTCGAGGGTGTCGAGTTGGTCGGCGAGGGTGATGAGGGCCGCGTCGTCGGCGGGGGGCGGGCCGAAGAGGAGGGGGTGCAGGTCCTGGCCGGGGGCGCGGAGCCTGGCGGACAGGGCGGGGAGCAGGGTCTCGGGCGCGTGCGCCTGGGCGGGGGATACGCCGAGGAGGGGGGCGATGCGGATGCGGGTGGCCGAGCGGAGGGCGTCGGATGCGCGGTCGCGGGCGTTCGCCTTGCGGTAGAGGCGGGCGCGGCCTTCGACGGTTTCGGAGGCGCGGATGGCCACGGGGAGGCGTTCGGGGACCAGCGGGCCTAGGCGGCGGGCGCGCCACAGGGCGGTGAGTGCGGCGGCGACGGTGAGTTGGAGGGTGCCCCAGAGCCAGCCGTCGGGGATCAGGTCGAAGAAGTCGCGGTCGGCGGTGTCGGTCGCGGCGTCGTCGGAGAGGGAGGGGAGGTACCAGACCACGTGCGGGCGGGAGCCGAGGAGTTGCAGGGCGAGTGAGGCGTTGCCCTGCTCGTCGAGGCGGTCGTTGTAGAGGATGTCGGGGGCGCCGAGTACGACGGTGTCGCCGGGGCCTTCGGCGGCCGGGAGTTGCAGCAGGCCGGGCAGGCCGTCGCTGAGGTAGCAGGCTTCGGCGTCCGGGGCGAGGGTGTCGTAGCGGAGGCCGCCCACGTCGGCGGAGCCCGCGCGTTCGGCGGCGGGCAGGGAGCAGCGGGGGGAGAGCGTCGAGTCGAGGCTGGGGGTGGCGTCCGCGGTGACCCCCGGGGCGAGGGTGCTGACGGAGGGGGTTCCGGGGGCGAGGAGGACGGTGCGGCCCCGGGAGTCCTCGGTGGCCTCGCGGAGGCGCGACTGCTGGTGCTCGGTGAGCCGGTCGGGGGTGGTCACCAGGAGCGTGGTGTCCGGTCCTGCCGCGGCCGTGGCCTCTTCGGTGGTGGTCACGACGCGGGTGGACACACCGCGGTCGGCGAGGAGTTCGGCGACGGCGCGGCTGCCGTGGCGGTCGGCGGAGCGCGGGTCGAGGCGGCCGTGCTGAGCGCCGGAGCGGACGGCTGCCATGACGATGGCGGCTGCCAGGAGTACGACCAGGGCGAGGAGGACGCCGCGGGAGCGGGTCCAGAGTTGGCGGGGGGTGGGGGCTGAGGAGGTGGTTGCTTCGGGGGGAGCGGGTGCGGGTGCGGGTGTGGTGGCCGTGGCTCCGGGGTGGGTCGGCGCGGTCGCGGTCGCAGCCTTGCCTGGGGTGTGGGAGTGGGAGTGGCCAGCGTTGGTGGGGTCCTGTGGGGTGCTCAGTTGGGGGCTCCCTGGGGGGTGTTGTCCAGGGTTGGCCTTGATCGGGTCAGGGCGGTGTCCAGGGTGGTCAGGCGGTCGTACATCGGCTCTGTGGCGGTGCGGCCGCCGTAGGTGATGGCGTCGAACGCCTGGGCCGCGGCGTGGAGTTCGGTGGCGTGGGCCGGGAGGGGGCGAGAGGCCTCCGCGGCTGCTTCGTCCGCGGTGCGGCCGGGGCGGGGGTCAAGGAGTGCGCGTTCCTCAAGGGCGCGGACCATGGCCCGCATGCGTTCCTGGACGGCTTGGTTCCAGTGGCCCTGGGCCGCGTGCGCCTCGGCTGCGGCGCGGTGTTCCGCGGCGGTGCGGGGGCGGTCGTCGAAGAGGGCGGGGGAGGAGGCGGGCGCGCGGTGCGGGGTGCCCAGGCGCCACCACAGGGCCGCTATCAGGGCCAGTACGGCGAGGACGATGACCAAGAGGCCAAGGGCGCCGCCCGGGGTTGCTCCCGAGGCGGCGGTGAACAGGTTGTCGACCCAGTCCCAGAAGCGGTTCAGGGCACGTTGCAGAAGGCCGGGGTCGTTCTCGTGGTACGTCGGCTTGGACAGTTCGCGCTCGGCTGCCTCCCGTGCGGGGTCGCGCGGGATCGTCACCGGTGGGTCGTCGTCGCCGGTGCGTGGCAGGAAGGGTGTTCTTCGTCCGAGGTCCCGCAGAGCTGTCCCCGTCACCGCATCAGCTCCCGGGGGTTCCGGGGGCGTTGGAGCCGCCTGCGCCCTGGAGGCCTGCCGCGCGGGCGAGTTCGAGGTCGAGGGCCTCGCGGCGGATCCGCTGGTCGATGTAGAGGAGGACGGTGACGCCTGCGGTGATCGGGAACGTCAGCATGGAGCCGATGACCGAGCCGACGCCGCTGACGATCAGGAACGTCCAGCCGAGGTCGCCGGTGCCGCTGTCGAGGAAGCCCGTGACGCCGTTGCCGCTCAGCGCGCCCGCGATGAGGGTGAAGGGGATCACGATGATCGACGCGACGACGTTGGCGATGATCGCGGCGAGCAGTTGGATGCCGAAGACGCGCCACCAGGAGCCGCGGACCAGCTTCACCGAGCGGGCCATCGACTTCTTCACGCCCTGCTTCTCCAGCATCAGCGCGGGTGAGGCGAGCGAGAAGCGGATCATCAGCCAGACGGCGACGATCAGGGCACCGAACCCGCCGAGCACGGCGAGGCTGACGCCCGCGTCGGACGATCCGGCCGCCGCGATCAGTACGCCGGGCACGGCGCCGGCGGTGACGACCGCGACGCCGATGAGCGGGAGCAGCAGCGTCAGGCCGACCAGCCTCGGCAGCTGCGGCTTGGCGTCCTGCCAGGCCTCCGCCGTGGTGACCGACTTACCGAGCACCGCGCGGCTGGTGACCATCGTGAGCAGGGCGGTCGCGATGATCGTGCCGAGCAGGGTGATCACCAGGACCACGCCGGAGCTCAGCAGGGTGTCGCCAAGGGCGCGGGTCAGTTCGCCGACGGTGGCGCTCGGGTCATCCAGGGCGTCGGTGTTCGCGCTGTCGTTGAGGACGAGCCCCTGCAGCAGGATGACGACGACCTCGGTGATCACGGCCACGGTCAGGGAGATGCCGAGCACCGTGCGCCAGTACGTACGCATCGTGGAGACCGCGCCGTCCAGGATCTCGCCGACGCCGAGCGGCCGCAGTGGGATGACGCCGGGCTTGGCGGCGGGCGGCGGGCCCTGCCACGCGCCCCAGCCGGGGTAGCCGCCCGGGCCGCCGGGACCGGGACCACCAGAGCCGGGGCCGCCGGGGCGTCCGCCGCCCCAGCCGCCGCCCGGAGGGGGCGGCGGAGGAGGCGGGGTCTGGCCGGCTGGCGGCGGGCTCGGAGCGGACCACTGGGCGGGCGGCGGCTGCTCCTTGGACCACTTCGAGGCCGGACCGTTCGGCTGGGCGGCGGGCTCGGTGGGCTCGGCGGGCTCCGGCTTACCGGAGTCAGGTCCGTCGGAGGGGGCAGATCCGGGCGAGGCCCAGCCCGGAGTGTCGTTCATCGTCGCTCCTTCACGGTGCCCGTCCGCGGTCGCGGCGGCAGCTTGGCTGCCATCGTGCCACGGCATGCCCTTGCGGTGACCGGGCAGCGTATGGGCTGCACACCTTCAATTGTCCTTCGGGTACGGGGCAGACTGGGCGGATGGCTGATCAGTACGCGCAATCCGGCGAGGACACACGGCCGACCGAGACCCCACCGAGCCCAGCGGCCCCCGCCGCACCGGTGGCCCCAGCAGCACCGGCGAACGCGGCGATGCCCGTGATCCGCTGGGCCGAGCCGCCGGAGGGCCCTGTACTGGTCCTCCTCGACCAGACCAGGCTGCCCGGCGAGGAGACCGAGCTGGTGTGCACGGACGCGCCCGCCCTGGTGCAGGCGATCCGCACGCTCGCCGTGCGCGGGGCGCCGCTGCTCGGCATCGCCGGTGCCTATGGCGTCGCGCTCGCAGCCGTACGCGGCTTCGACGTGGACGAGGCGGCGGACGCGATCGCGGGGGCCAGGCCCACCGCGGTCAATCTCGGCTACGGCGTGCGCAGGGCCCTGGCGGCGTACCGCTCGGCGGTCCTGGGCGGAGCCGACCAGGAGCGGGCGGGCGCGGCGGCGCTGGAAGCCGCGCGGGCCCTGCACCGGGAGGACGCCGAGGCCAGCGCGAGGATGGCGGTGCACGGTCTGGCGCTGCTCGACGAGATGCTGCCCGGCGGCGGCCACCGGATCCTGACCCACTGCAATACGGGCGCGCTGGTCTCGGGCGGCGAGGGCACGGCGTTCGCTGTAGCCCTTGCGGCGCACCGGAAGGGACGTCTTCGCAGGCTGTGGGTGGACGAGACGCGACCCTTGCTGCAGGGTTCGAGGCTGACCGCGTATGAGGCGGCGCGGAGCGGAATGGCGTACACCTTGCTTACGGACAACGCGGCGGGGTCGTTGTTCGCGGCGGGTGAGGTGGATGCCGTACTGATCGGTGCCGACCGCATCGCGGCCGACGGTTCGGTGGCCAACAAGGTGGGGAGCTATCCGCTCGCGGTGCTTGCCCGCTACCACCACGTGCCGTTCATCGTGGTGGCGCCGGTGACGACCGTGGACCCGGACACCCCGGACGGAGCGTCCATCGAGGTGGAGCAGCGGGCAAGTCAGGAAGTGACAGAGGTCACGGCACCCTATGTGCCGATGGCCGGGGCTGAAGCGGGAGGCGGGATCGTGGTGGCACCTCTGGGAACCCAGGCGTACAACCCCGCCTTCGATGTGACGCCGCCGGAATTGGTGACGGCGATCGTCACCGAGGAAGGCGTCGTGTCGCCCGTGACAGCAGGGGGCCTTGGCGAGCTGTGTGCCAGGTCACGCCAGGTAACGATGAGCTAATGGGATGATGTCAGGCATGAAGGGACGAGTCCTTGTCGTCGACGACGACACCGCACTGGCCGAGATGCTCGGGATTGTGCTGCGTGGTGAAGGGTTTGAGCCGTCGTTCGTAGCTGATGGCGACAAGGCGCTGGCCGCTTTCAGGGAGGCAAAGCCGGATCTTGTACTGCTGGATTTGATGTTGCCGGGCCGTGATGGCATCGAGGTGTGCCGCCTGATCAGGGCGGAGTCCGGGGTGCCGATCGTCATGCTCACGGCCAAGAGCGACACCGTAGACGTGGTGGTCGGCCTCGAGTCGGGCGCCGACGACTACATCGTGAAGCCCTTCAAGCCGAAGGAGCTCGTGGCCCGCATCAGGGCGCGGCTGCGGAGGTCGGAGGAGCCCGCGCCGGAGCAGCTGACCATCGGTGACCTGGTCATCGACGTGGCGGGGCACTCCGTGAAGCGGGAGGGGCAGTCGATCGCGCTCACCCCGCTGGAGTTCGACCTGCTGGTCGCGCTGGCCCGCAAGCCGTGGCAGGTGTTCACGCGTGAGGTGCTCCTCGAGCAGGTCTGGGGCTACCGCCACGCGGCGGACACCCGCCTGGTCAACGTGCACGTGCAGCGGCTGCGCTCGAAGGTCGAGAAGGACCCGGAGCGGCCGGAGATCGTGGTGACCGTCCGTGGTGTCGGTTACAAGGCCGGACCGAGCTGACATGTCCCGTGACAGTTCCCCCGCACCGCCCGGGGCTCCGGCTCCTGGCGGCCGCTCGGGGCGGACTGGGGGACGGCGCGGAACCACGTTCGGGCGGCTGCTCGACGGGGGTCTGCTGCTGCAGGACGGGGTGCAGGGCAGCCCCGTCCTGAGGCTTTTCGTGCGCTGGGTGCGGCGTCCGCTGCTGCCCGCGCTGCGGCTGTGGCGGCGCAACATCCAGCTCAAGGTCGTCGTCACGACGCTGCTCATGTCGCTCGGCGTGGTCCTGATGCTGGGTTTCGCCGTGATGAGCTCGGTGAACAACGGCCTGCTCAAGGCCA
This sequence comes from Streptomyces sp. NPDC048436, assembly GCF_043200355.1. NCBI lineage: Bacteria > Bacillati > Actinomycetota > Actinomycetes > Kitasatosporales > Streptomycetaceae > Streptomyces > Streptomyces sp. NPDC048436. Next base: position 1,443,378 of record NZ_JBICXP010000001.1, on the reverse strand, counting down.
AGGTGAAGGCCTCGCAGAGCCAGGCCGACGGTGGATTCAGGGCCGCTCAGGACGAGGCCAACTCCGCGAGGCCGCGCGCCGGGCAGGACGGCGGCACGACCGACGGCCAGGCCATGCCGCCGGCCGCCGTGTGGATGTCCGACCTGGTGGAGCAGCTCTCCAGCGGCGGCCAGAGCGCGTTCAACGTGGTGACGCTGAGCCCGACGTCCACCGCCGACGGCGCCAGCGTGCGCGGGCCGCGTGCCTCCGGGGGCGTGGATCCGATCGTGAGTGTGCCCGAGGAACTGCGCAGCAGCGTCGACAAGGGCACCAGGGCCTACCAGAGCAATACGCGGATCGTCTTCAACGACGGCCGTGAGGCGCAGCCCGGCCTGGTCATCGGCAAGCGCCTGAACGACCTCAACGGCGAGCCCTACCAGCTTTACTACCTCTTCCCGCTGACGCAGGAGGAGGAGTCGCTCGGCGTCGTCAGAACGACCCTCGCGACCGCGGGTCTCTTCGTCGTGGTGCTGCTCGGCGCCATCGCCTGGCTGGTGGTGCGCCAGGTCGTCACGCCGGTACGGATGGCCGCGGGCATCGCCGAGCGGCTCTCCGCCGGGCGCCTTCAGGAACGTATGAAGGTCACCGGAGAGGACGACATCGCGCGCCTCGGTGAGGCCTTCAACAAGATGGCGCAGAACCTTCAGCTGAAGATCCAGCAGCTGGAGGAGCTTTCGCGGATGCAGCGGCGGTTCGTGTCGGACGTCTCGCACGAGCTGCGTACGCCGCTGACGACCGTGCGGATGGCCGCTGATGTCATCCATGACGCGCGCGTGGACTTCGATCCGGTCACCGCGCGGTCGGCCGAGCTGCTCGCCGATCAGCTTGACCGGTTCGAGACGCTGCTGGCCGATCTCCTGGAGATCAGCCGCTTCGACGCGGGCGCGGCGGCCCTTGAGGCCGAGCCGATAGACCTGCGTGAGGTCGTACGACGGGTCGTGGGCGGCGCGGAGCCGCTGGCCGAGCGCAAGGGGACGCACGTTCGGATAGTCGGGGACCAGCAGCCCGTGGTGGCCGAGGCCGACGCGCGGCGCGTGGAGCGGGTGCTGCGCAATCTCGTCGTCAACGCCGTGGAGCACGGTGAGGGCCGGGACGTCGTGGTGCGGCTCGCGGTGGCGGGCGGCGCGGTCGCGGTCGCGGTGCGGGACTACGGAGTGGGGCTCAAGCCCGGCGAGGCGACCCGGGTGTTCAGCCGCTTCTGGCGGGCCGACCCGGCACGCGCGCGTACCACCGGTGGTACGGGGCTCGGGCTCTCCATCGCGCTGGAGGACGCGCGGCTGCACGGCGGCTGGCTCCAGGCGTGGGGTGAGCCGGGCGGCGGTTCGCAGTTCCGGCTGACGCTGCCGCGTACGGCGGATGAGCCTCTACGGGGATCGCCGATACCGCTGGAGCCCGATGACTCGCGGCGCCACCGCGGCCTGAACGACGCCGGTCTCCCGCTCGGCGGCGCCAACAAGCTCGCCACGGTGCCGGCACAGCCGTCCGCGGAGAGGGTGGCGCCGCCCGTCCCGGCGAGGGCGCCCGTGGCGCCGAGGCACGCGCAGGGGGCCACTGGGGCGGACCCGACGGCGCTTCCGGGTAACGGCTCGCGGGTCGTCCCGCGGCGGCCGCTGGACGACGAGGTGGCGCGGGGCGAGGGGCCCGGCGACACCGAAGGCTCCGAGGGTGTCGTGTCCGATGCCTCGGAAGGCGCCGGTGCACCGGCGAACGAAGCGGATCCCGCCAGGGAAGGGGAGGCCTCACGTGGGCGCTGACCACGATCACCGCGGTCACCGGCGCCTCGTACGGGCCGGGCTGCTGTTCGGCTGCTGCGGGGTGCTGCTCGCGGGCTGCGCCTCGATGCCCGACAGCGGGAACCTGAAGGCGGTCGACGCGTCCCAGCGGCCCGACTCGCAGTCGCAGGTACGGGTCTACGCGATGCCGCCGGGCGATGACGCGGGCCCCGTGGAGATCGTCCAGGGTTTTCTTGAGGCGCTGACCAGCGATGATCCGCAGTTCGCGATGGCGCGCAAGTATCTGACCAAGGAAGCGTCCAAGGGCTGGCGGCCCGATGTGCAGACCACGGTGCTCGCGGACGGCCCCAACGCGGGCTCGGGCAGTGTCGGTGACCATGGGGAGAACGGCCGTTCGTTCCCGCTGACCGGGCGCAAGGTCGCGACGGTGGACAAGCAGCACGCCTACCAGCTCGACGACGACGCGTACAGCGAGACCGTCCATCTCGTCCAGCGGGACGGTCCTGGCGGCAAGGAGTGGCGGATCGACCGTGTGCCGCCGGGAGTGGTGCTCGGGCAGTCCGACTTCCAGCGGATCTACTGGTCCGTCAATAAGTACTACTTCGCGACGCGTTCGTCCGGTGCCGGTGGGGGCGCGGACGGTGGAGCGGGCGGCCAGGAAGGGCTCGTCGCCGACCCCGTCTACATACGTCAGCGCATCGACCCGGTGACGGAGACGGTCAAGGCGCTGCTCGACGGGCCCACCAACTGGCTCAACCCGGTCGTCGACACGCGTTTCCTGACCGGCATCCGGCTCAAGGCGGGCACCAAGACGCTGGCGCCCGACGACCAGGGCAAACTCACGGTCCCGCTGAACGAGAAGGCCGACCCCGTCGGCCAGGAGCGGTGCACCGAGATGGCCGCGCAACTGCTCTTCACGCTCCAGGACTTGACGTCGTCCGGCGTCAAGGAGGTCGAGTTGCAGCGCCGCAACGGATCGCAGCTGTGCGTCCTGAGCGAGGACCGCGCCGAGTCCGTCGCGCCGGCCCGCACCGCGGACCACCCCGGCTACCAGTACCTCATCGACGACAAGCAGCGCCTGGTACGGATGCCGGCGGGCGTCGGGAGCAAGGCCGATCCGGAGCCGGTGGAGGGCAAGTTGGGCAGTGGCGAGCAGCCGCTGCGGGCTGCCGCCGTGTCGCGTGACGAGGAGCGCGCCGCGGGCGTCTCGCTCGACGGGCGCTCGCTGTACATGGGGTCGCTGGTCTCCGCGGGCGCCCTCGGCAAACCCGAGGTGCGCAGCAAAGCCAAGTCGGAGGAGGACGGCCTCTCCACGCCCAGCTGGGACGGCCGCGGCGACCTCTGGGTGGCCGACCGGGACCCGAAGCGGCCGCGGCTGCTCTGGCTCGAGCAGGGCGCGGGTGAGCCGCTGCCGGTCAAGATCTCGGGTCTGGACGGGCGGATCGAGGCGGTGCGGGTTTCCGCCGACGGCGTGCGGATCGCGCTCCTCGTAAAGAAGGACGGCAAGACGACCCTGCGCATCGGCCGCGTCGAGCGGACGGGCGCCAAGGGCGAGCAGCCGGAGATCTCCGTGGTCGAACTGCGCCAGGCCGCACCGCAGATGGAGGAGGTCACCGCCATGTCGTGGGCGGGCGGCAGCCGTCTCGTGGTCGTCGGGCGCGAGTCCGGTGGTGTGCAGCAGATGCGGTACGTCCAGTGCGACGGCTCGGCGCTCGCGGGCGCGACGCTGCCCGGGCTCACCGGCGTGAAGGAGATCGCGGCGTCCGAGGACGAGCGGCAGCCGCTGGTGGCGCACTCGGACGACGGGATCGTGCGGCTGCCGACGGGGGCGCAGTGGCAGACCGTGGTCAAGGAAGGGTCGTCGCCGGTCTATCCGGGGTGACGGCCTTTCCCTGCCCTGGAGTTGCCGCGCGGAGTTGCCTCCGCGGAGTTATCCACAGGCGGTTGTCCACAGGGGTGGCCGGGCCGCTCGCGTCTTGGCACAGTGGTGGACATGCGGGGGTGGTGGCAGGACCTCACGGATCTGGTGCTGCCGGCCGAGTGCGGAGGCTGCGGGAGGCTTCGTACGGCGCTCTGCGGGGAGTGCCGCGACGCCCTGTGCGGTGCCGCGCCCTGCCGGGTGCGACCGGATCCCAGGCCGCCGGGGCTGCCGGTGGTCCATGCGGCGGCTCCGTACGGGGACGCGGTGCGTGCGGTGCTGCTCGCGCACAAGGAGCGGGGCGCTCTGGGGCTCGCGGGCCCGCTGGGCGTGGCGCTCGCCGGGGCGGTGCGGGCCGGACTGCCGGGTGGTGACGCTCCGGTACTGCTGGTGCCCGTGCCCTCGGCTCGCGGGGCGGTGCGGGCGCGTGGCCATGATCCTGTGCGGCGGCTGGCGCTCGCGGCCGCGGGCGAACTGCGCAGGGGCGGGACGCGGGCCCGGGTGCTCTGTGTGCTGCGCCAGCGGCGGGCGGTGGCCGACCAGGCGGGGCTCAACTCCCGTCAGCGGCAGGCCAATCTGCGAGGTGCTCTGGAGGTGACCGCGGGTGGTGGGCGGCTTCTCGGCGGCGGTGGCCGGGTAGTGGTCGTGGACGACCTGATGACCACGGGTGCTTCGCTGGCCGAAGCGGCCCGTGCAATACGTGACGTACACACGGAAAGTGAAAAGCGGCCGCCGGTGGTAACAGCCCGTGAAATAGCACGGCGGAACACGGTCGGCGCTGCTGTTGTCGCGTCGTCGCCGGATTCTTTCGGAATAAACCGGAACTGACAGGGAACTTGCATCGTTGCAGGTAGTGAGAGTGTCAATACACCTGAATGGAGGTATGCGGCGGTAGAGGGTGACGACATCCGTCCGAGCGAGATATGTTCGGTTGTGAGGAATGGCGGACGCCGTCCCTCGCATATCGGAATGCCGGCCGCAGGGTTTTCTGCAATCACCCGGGCCGGTCGGGGTGGAGATCTTGTTCGCGGGGGAGGAGGAGGTGGAAGTCACCGAGTCCGAGGCTCCGGGAGTCACCGGGGCCTGGTGCAAAAGGGAGATGCTCCGCCGCCGAAGCGGGGCGATCCGGGAACGGAGTTCTGCGTGGACATCGTCGTCAAGGGCCGCAAGACCGAGGTGCCCGAGCGGTTCCGCAAGCACGTGGCCGAGAAGCTGAAGCTGGAGAAGATCCAGAAGCTCGACGGCAAGGTGATCAGCCTCGACGTCGAGGTGTCCAAGGAAGCCAACCCGCGTCAGGCCGACCGTTCCGACCGAGTGGAGATCACCCTCCGCACGCGCGGGCCCGTGATCCGCGCGGAGGCCTCGGCGACCGATCCGTACGCGGCGCTCGACCTGGCCACGGCCAAGCTGGACGCACGACTGCGCAAGGAGCACGAGAAGCGCCACAACCGGCGCGGCACCGGCAGGCTCTCCGCCGCCGAAGTCGCCGAGCGGGTCCCGGACGCGGCGTACCTCCACGGGGACGGCAGCATCGCGCGTGAGGAAGAGCCGGACGGCGTACCCGTCAAGAGGATCGGCTCACTGGAGATTCAGGGCGAAGGCCCCCTCGTGGTCCGCGAGAAGAGCCACGTGGCGGCCCCGATGACGCTCGACCAGGCGCTCTACGAGATGGAGCTGGTCGGGCACGACTTCTACTTGTTCGTCGACTCGGAGTCGAAGGAACCGAGCGTCGTCTACCGGCGGCACGCCTACGACTACGGCGTCATCCGCCTCAACACCGACCCGATGGTCGCGCGGGCCGAGTCGGCCGGCGGCGGCGGTGCGCTCGGCGGCTGACCTCGGTCGGTCGGCGGGCTGAGCCGGTGCCCCTGGAGCGCGTGTGCGCCCCCAGGGGCACCATCATGCGACCCCTGCGCGCACCGCGCGGCCGTCCGGGCATGGAATCATGGGCGGAGTCGGCCAACCACTGTGCTGCTGCCTCCGGTTGGCGGCAGTCAACGCACAACAGGCCATGGCCTTCAGGGGGAGGGAACGATGGCGGACAGCTTCGGACCGATGCGGGATGAGGGTGCCCACGACGGCATCGGCATCGGCACGGACGCGGGTGCCCCGCGCAAGGAACCCATCAGGGTGCTCGTGGTGGACGATCACGCGCTCTTCCGCCGGGGCCTGGAGATCGTCCTCGCCGCCGAGGAGGACATCCAGGTGGTCGGGGAGGCGGGCGACGGCGCCGAGGCGGTGGACAAGGCAGCCGACCTGCTGCCGGACATCGTGCTGATGGACGTACGCATGCCCAAGCGCGGGGGCATCGAGGCGTGCACCTCCATCAAGGAGGTGGCCCCGAGCGCGAAGATCATCATGCTGACGATCAGTGACGAGGAGGCCGACCTCTACGACGCGATCAAAGCGGGCGCCACGGGCTATCTCCTCAAGGAGATCTCCACGGACGAGGTGGCCACGGCGATCCGCGCGGTGGCCGACGGGCAGTCGCAGATCAGTCCGTCCATGGCGTCGAAACTGCTCACCGAGTTCAAGTCGATGATCCAGCGCACCGACGAGCGCAGGTTGGTGCCCGCGCCGCGGCTGACCGAGCGTGAACTGGAAGTGCTGAAGCTGGTGGCCACGGGGATGAACAACCGCGATATCGCGAAGGAGTTGTTCATCTCCGAGAACACCGTGAAGAACCACGTGCGCAACATCCTGGAGAAGCTTCAGCTGCACTCCAGGATGGAGGCGGTGGTGTACGCGATGCGGGAGAAGATCCTCGAGATCAGATGAGTCGGACGGCTCCTCCGGCTCAGGTGGGTCAGAGGAGGGCGCGGACCAGTTCCGCGGTCAGCTCCGGCTTGTTCACCCGCTCCACCCGGACGGAATCGCAGTTGACCCAGGACGCCGCCTCACGGAGCGCCTGAGCGATGGCGGGCACGGACTTGGGGCTGTCCAGTGACACCTGCTTGGCGACCAGCGTGCTGCCCTCGCGGGCGGGATCCACGCGGCCGACCAGGCGGCCCCCGGCCAGGACCGGCATCGCGAAGTAGCCGTGGATCCGCTTGGGCTTGGGGACGTACGCCTCCAGGCGGTGGGTGAAGCCGAAGATCCGCTCCGTGCGCGCCCGCTCCCAGATCAGGGAGTCGAAGGGGGACAGGAGCGTCGTGCGGTGGCGGCCGCGCGGGGGCGTTCGAAGGGCCGCCGGGTCGGCCCAGGCGGGCTTGTCCCAGCCCTCCACCGTCACCGGGACAAGGCCGGAGTCCGCGACCACCGCGTCGAACTGCTCGCCCTTGAGCCGGTGATAATCCGCGATGTCCGCGCGCGTGCCGACGCCCAGCGACTGTCCGGCCAGGCGGACCAGACGGCGCAGGCACTCCGCGTCGTCCAGGTCGTCATGGAGCAGCGCGTCCGGGATCGCGCGCTCCGCGAGGTCGTACACCCGCTTCCAGCCGCGGCGCTCGGTGCAGACCACCTCGCCGTACATCAGCGCGCGCTCGACGGCGACCTTCGCGTCCGACCAGTCCCACCACTCGCCCTTGTTCTTCGCGCCGCCCAACTCCGTCGCCGTGAGGGGGCCTTCGGCGGTGAGCTGCTTGATGACCGTGTCGTACGCGCCGTCCGGCAGGTCGTGGTGCCAGTGCGGGCGGGTGCGGTACGCGCGGCGGCGGAAGGCGAAGTGCGGCCACTCCTCGATGGGCAGGATGCACGCGGCGTGCGACCAGTACTCGAAGGCGTGCGGCCGGGCGGGGCCGGTGCCCGATGCCCCGTCCCAGTACGCCGCCTCGACGCGGTCGCGGCCGACGGCGCCGAGACGGGCGTACGGAATGAGCTCGTGGGAACGGGCGAGGACCGAGATCGTGTCGAGCTGGACCGCGCCGAGGTGCCGCAGCACGCCCCGCACACCGGACCTGCGGTCCGGAGCGCCCAGGAACCCCTGGGCGCGCAGCGCGATACGGCGGGCCTCGTCGGCGGAGAGGCTGATGGCGGGGCGCGGCAGGCTCGTCATGTCCGAAACGATAGGGGGCGGCACTGACAACGCCTCCTGGCCTGCGGAAACCGGCCCGAACGCCTCCGTCGGCCCCGGGCGTCGGCCCCGGGCGCCCTCAGTCCTGGGCGTCCTGGGCGGGCAGATACGGCTGGGCGGGCGACAGGCCCAGATCGCTCGGGAGCAGGGCGCCCACCCAGCAGTCCCGGAGCGTGGCCTTGTTCAGGAGGGCGCCCCGCAGGGTGCCCTCGAAGACGAAGCCGGCCCTCTCCACCACCGCGCGGGAGCCCGTGTTGCCGACCTCGGCGCGCCACTCCAGGCGGGTGCAGCCCAGGTCGGTGAAGGCCCACCTGGCGAGGGCGAGGACGACCTCCGTCATGTAGCCGCGGCCCCGGTGCTCCTTGGCCGTCCAGAAGCCGACCTCCCAGGCGCCCGAGCGCGGGTGGTGCAGGCTGGCGGCGGCGACCAGCGGGCCGCCCTCCCGGGGACGTACGGCGAAGGTGTACTCCGTGTCGTGGCGCCAGCCGTCCGGGACCATGCGCGCCACGAATCCCTCGGCGTCCGCGCGGGCGTAGGGCGAGGGGATCGTGGTCCAGCGCTGGATGTCGGCGTCCTGGCAGGCTTCGTACGTCTCGTCGATCTCGGTGGGCGTGAAGGTGCGCAGGATCAGGCGTTCGGTGGTGAGGGTGACGGGCTCCATCCGGTGATTCTGCGGGGGCGGGTGACCTGAGGCCAGTGCTTTTCGCCGACCTTTCACCCGCATTTCGCCGAGCGCTGATCGTCACAACCCGGCACCTTCCAGGCCCCCCGCCCGTTGACGTATCGGCAGACCTCCCGGCGCGGCCCGCTCCTCGCTTACGATGGCCGTTGCCCTATGAGTAAACCGACCATGCCAGGCCCGACCGGCAAGGAGACCAACCCTCGTGTCCGTCCTCTCGAAGATCATGCGTGCAGGCGAAGGCAAGATCCTGCGCAAGCTGCACCGCATCGCGGACCAGGTCAAGTCCATCGAAGAGGACTTCGTCAGCCTCTCCGACGCCGAGCTGCGCGCGCTGACCGAGGAGTACAAGGAGCGTCACGCCGACGGCGAGACCCTTGACGACCTCCTCCCCGAAGCCTTTGCCACGGTGCGTGAGGCCGCCAAGCGCGTCCTCGGCCAGCGGCACTACGACGTCCAGATGATGGGCGGCGCCGCGCTGCACCTCGGCTATGTCGCCGAGATGAAGACGGGTGAGGGCAAGACCCTCGTCGGCACCCTCCCCGCGTACCTCAACGCCCTGTCGGGCAAGGGCGTGCACCTGATCACGGTCAACGACTACCTGGCCGAGCGCGACTCCGAGATGATGGGCCGCGTCCACAAGTTCCTGGGCCTGTCCGTCGGCTGCATCATCGCCAACATGACCCCGGCGCAGCGCCGCGAGCAGTACGCCTGCGACATCACGTACGGCACGAACAACGAATTCGGATTCGACTACCTGCGCGACAACATGGCGTGGTCGAAGGACGAACTGGTGCAGCGCGGCCACAACTTCGCGATCGTCGACGAGGTCGACTCGATCCTGGTGGACGAGGCCCGTACACCGCTGATCATCTCCGGCCCCGCCGACCAGGCCACCAAGTGGTACGGCGACTTCGCCAAGTTGGTCACCCGCCTCACCAAGGGCGAGGCGGGCAACACGCTCAAGGGCATCGAGGAGACCGGGGACTACGAGGTCGACGAGAAGAAGCGCACCGTCGCCATCCACGAGTCCGGTGTCTCCAAGGTCGAGGACTGGCTGGGTATCGACAACCTGTACGAGTCGGTGAACACGCCGCTCGTGGGTTACCTCAACAACGCCATCAAGGCCAAGGAACTCTTCAAGAACGACAAGGACTACGTCGTCATCGACGGCGAAGTCATGATCGTCGACGAGCACACCGGCCGTATCCTCGCCGGCCGCCGCTACAACGAGGGCATGCACCAGGCGATCGAGGCGAAGGAAGGGGTGGACATCAAGGACGAGAACCAGACCCTTGCCACCATCACCCTCCAGAACTTCTTCCGCCTCTACAAGCGTCACGATCACGAGGGCAAGGAAGTCTCCGGCCTCTGCGGCATGACCGGTACGGCCATGACCGAGGCCGCCGAGTTCCACCAGATCTACAAGCTGGGCGTCGTGCCGATCCCGACGAACCGGCCCATGGTCCGCGCCGACCAGTCGGACCTGATCTACCGCACCGAGGTCGCGAAGTTCGCCGCCGTCGTCGACGACATCGCCGAGAAGCACGAGCAGGGCCAGCCGATCCTGGTCGGCACGACCTCCGTGGAGAAGTCGGAGTACCTCTCCCAGCAGCTCTCCAAGCGCGGTGTGCAGCACGAGGTGCTGAACGCCAAGCAGCACGACCGTGAGGCGCCGATCATCGCCCAGGCCGGCCGCAAGGGCGCCGTCACCGTCGCCACGAACATGGCCGGACGAGGCACGGACATCAAGCTCGGCGGCAACCCCGACGACCTCGCCGAGGCGGAGCTGCGCCAGCGCGGCCTCGACCCCGTCGAGCACGTCGAGGAGTGGGCGGCCGCGCTGCCCGCCGCCATGGAGAAGGCCGAGCGGGCAGTGAAGGCGGAGTTCGAGGAGGTCGTGGACCTCGGCGGTCTGTACGTCCTTGGCACCGAGCGGCACGAGTCGCGCCGTATCGACAACCAGTTGCGCGGTCGTTCCGGCCGTCAGGGCGACCCGGGCGAGTCCCGCTTCTACCTCTCGCTCGGCGACGACCTGATGCGCCTCTTCAAGGCGCAGATGGTCGAGCGCGTGATGGCCATGGCCAACGTCCCTGACGACGTGCCGATCGAGAACAAGATGGTGACGCGCGCGATCGCGTCCGCCCAGTCGCAGGTCGAGCAGCAGAACTTCGAGACGCGTAAGAACGTCCTGAAGTACGACGAGGTCCTCAACCGGCAGCGCGAGGTCATCTACGGCGAGCGCCGCCGCGTCCTGGAGGGCGAGAACCTCCAGGAGCAGGTCACGCACTTCATGGACGACACGATCGACGCGTACATCGCGGCGGAGACCGCCGAGGGCTTCGCCGAGGAGTGGGACCTGGACCGGCTGTGGGGCGCCTTCAAGCAGCTCTACCCGGTGAAGGTCACCGTCGAGGAGCTGGAGGAGGACGCGGGCGACCGCGCCGGCCTGACCGCCGAGTTCATCTCCGAGTCCATCAAGGACGACATCCACCAGCAGTACGAGGCACGTGAGGAGCAGCTCGGCTCCGAGATCATGCGGGAGCTGGAGCGGCGGGTCGTCCTCTCGGTCCTCGACCGCAAGTGGCGCGAGCACCTCTACGAGATGGACTACCTCCAGGAGGGCATCGGCCTCCGTGCCATGGCGCAGAAGGACCCGCTGGTCGAGTACCAGCGCGAGGGCTTCGACATGTTCAACGCCATGATGGACGGCATCAAGGAAGAGTCCGTCGGCTACCTGTTCAACCTGGAGGTCCAGGTCGAGCAGCAGGTCGAGGAGGTTCCTGTGTCGGACTCGGCCGAGGCCGGGGCTCTGCTGGACAAGAAGGACGCTGTTCCCGCCGGTGGCGGCCGTCCCGAGATCCGCGCCAAGGGGCTCGACGCCCCGCAGCGCCCCGACCGTCTCCACTTCCAGGCGCCGAACGCCGAGGGCGGGGTCGACGAAGGAGACTTCGAGACCGAGGACGCGGGTGTGCGGTCGGAGTCGGACGGGATGACGCGTGCGGAGCGGCGTAAGGCCCAGAAGGGCGGGCGGCGGCGCAAGAAGTGACGTTGCGCTTGGCTTGGGCGGCGTTGCTTTTGCTTGGGCGGCGTTGCCTCGGCTCGGGTGGGGCTGCTTTGACGTGACGTTGCTTTGACGTGACCGCGGTGCTTTGTGAGGGGCCGGGTGCCTGTTGGCGCTCGGCCCCTCGCGTTGTCATGGGGCCGGGGCGCCGACCTCCACCGCCGTGCAGCGCCATTTCTGGTCCTCGCCCAGATGCAGGCGGAACGCCAGAGCCCTGAGGGCCGGGCCCGCGCCGATCCTCGCGAATACCTCGTACACGCCCGGGCGGGGTTCGTAGTGGCCGATCCGGTGGACCGTGGGGCGTAGGCCGTTCACGGTCAGGGGCGCGAGTTCGGCCAGGCGTGCGAGGTCGTCGAAGGTCGTGTGGGTGATGTGGGGGGCCGCCCAGTGGACCGGCTTCTGGCCGCTCAGGACCAGGAGCAGGCGCTCGGTGAAGAGTTCCGTGGGGTGCGGTGGGGGTTGGGGCGGGCGCGTCGTTGTGGAGGGGCGGGTTGCCATCGGGCGGCGGGGGTCCCTGCGGCCCGGGGGGCGGGTGGTCGCGGGGCGTGAGCGGGGCCTGGTCATTACCTTGTGCATCCGTGTCGCCTCCGGCTCTTCGGTGCCCCGGCGCCGGGTGGTACCTGGGGGTACCGGCGTATCGGCGTACCGGGGAGTAACTTCTGTCGGAGATCTTGTACGGGGACGGGGGCGGGGGACGCAAGGATGTGGGCGCCTCGTGGGCCGGGCCCGAAGAGTCACCTATCAGGGTGGTCGGGGGTGGCTGGAGCCGTGGGGTTGCTGGGGTGTGGAGGGTGAGGGGCGGGAGGTGGGGTGACGCGGGGGGTGGGGGTGGGGCGCAGCTCGAAGGGGGACTCCCGGACGTATTCTGGAGGCCTTCCTGTCCTGTCCCTCCGATCCCGTTGCCAGCTGGGGATCCGACCGTGAAAGCGGGCCGTCATGCGCGTCTACGTTCCCCTGACCCTGAGCCGTCTCGCTGAGGCGTACAAGGCGGGCGAGCTGGGGCCGGGGCCGCTGACCGCCTATGCCGTGACGCCCGCGCTGCGTGAGTGGTACGTCTCGGACGACATCGAGGAGCTGGAGTACGCCGCCCTGAACCGTGCCGCGCTCGCTTCGCTGCGGTTGGTCGCGGGGGACCCGGGGGCGGCTCGGCGGCGGGTGGTGCTGGCCGCGGATGTGCCCGACGGGGCTGCGGTCTCCGATCCTGACCGGGGGCTGGATGCGGGGGCGCTCGGTGAGGTGCGGGTCGCTGCGGCCTTGGGGCTGGGGAAGGTCGCGGCCGTGCATGTGGACTCGGAGGACGCCGAGGGGGATGTCGCTGCGGCGGCGGAGGTGTTGGGGGCCGCGGATCAGGGGGATGACGATGCGCGGTTCACTGTGGACGGGGTCGAGGATCATGAGCTGCTGTGGTTTGCGACGCAGGAGATTGCTGGGTTGATCGACTGAGGGTCGGGTGCCTCTGGGGCTGCCGCAGCGGGGTGGGGTGCTGTTCCGTCTTGGGGGCGGGGCGGTGGTGTTCTGGGCCGGGGGTGCGGTGCCTGTCCGTTTTGGCGGCGGGGCCTGTGGTGCGGGTGGCCGGGGTGCGGGGTCTGTTCGTCTGTGGGGCGGGGCCGCGCCGGTATGTCCGTCCTCGCTATCGTCCGGTGGCCGCGTGGGCTACTGCGGCACCGGAGCGCCGCGAACCGTGCTCCGGGCGGAAATACCGACACGTCCCCTCGCGAGCGTCGCCGACTGCGGGTGCGTGGGGGTGCGGCCCGCTGGCTCTGTCCAGGGGCGTCGCGCCGGCGGTTGTGAGTGGGTGGGGGTGCGGGCTGGCGTTCTGTCCAGGGGTGTCTCGCTGGCGGTTGTGGGGAAACTCGCGGTGGGGTGTCGGTGGGGGCGGGTACCTTTTTTGTATGGGGAAGCTGCAGCGCGGGGCGCACATCGTCTGGGACTGGAACGGGACTCTGCTGCATGACATTCATGCGGTGATCGAGTCCACCAACGCCTCGTTCGCGGAAATTGGGCTTGAGCCCATCACGTTTGAGCGGTATCGCGATCTCTACTGCGTGCCCATCCCCCTGTTCTACGAGCGGCTGATGGGGCGGTTGCCCACGGACGCCGAGTGGCAGGTCATGGATGCCGTGTTCCACAAGCACTACTGGACCCGGGCCGAGGCATGCGGGTTGGCCGACGGGGCGGCCGAGCTGCTCGCGGGGCGGCGGGCTGCCGGGCGTACGCAGTCGTTGCTCTCGCTCGCGCCGCACGAGCACCTGGTGCCGATCGTGCGGCGGCACGGGATCGAGGCGCACTTCGTGCGGATCGACGGGCGCACGGACACCTCGCACGCGGGCAAGGCCGAGCGGATGGTGCGGCACATGGCCGCGCTCGGCGGGGTCGACGCCGACCGGGTCGTCGTCATCGGCGATGCCCTTGACGATGCCGTCGCGGCGGCGCACGTCGGGGCGCGGGCCGTGCTGTACACCGGGGGGTCGCACAGCAGGACCAGTCTGGAGGCGGCCGGGATGGAGGTTCCGGTCGTCGACAGTCTCGCGGAGGCCGTCGAGGTGGCCGAGCGGCTGGCCGCCTAGTACACCGGCGCCTTCGCCCGCAGCACCGTGAGGAACTCCCTCATCCAGGCCGAGTGGTCCGGCCACGCGCGGGCCGAGACCAGGGTGCCGTCGACCACCACCTCCGCGTCCTGGAACGTCGCGCCCGCCGTCTGCATGTCCAGCTCAAGGGCCGGGTACGCCGTGACCCTGCGGCCGCTCAGGCCGCCGATCGCCGCCGTCAGGAGCGGGCCGTGGCAGATCTGCGCCACCGGCTTGTCCGCGTCGAAGAACGACTTGAGGATCTTGCGCAGCTCCGGGTCGTTGCGAAGATACTCCGGGGCCCGCCCGCCCGGGACCACCAGAGCCGCGTACTGGCCAGGGTCCACCTCGGAGAAGGCCAGGTCGGCGGGCCAGGTGTAGCCCGGCTTCTCCGTGTACGTGTCGAAGCCCGGTTCGAAGTCGTGCACCACGAACCGCAGCGTCTTGCGGGCCGGGGCGGCGATGTGGACCTCGTACCCCTCCTCGCGCAGCCGTTGGTAGGGGTACAGGACCTCCAGGGACTCCGCCGCGTCGCCGGTCACTATCAGGATCTTGGCTGCCATCGGTTGGTCGCCCTCCCAGTCGTGCGCTGTCCGTCCGCTCAACGTGCATCCGTCCGTCCGGTTTGCCAAGGGGGCGGGCTGCTGACAGGTGGCGCGAAAGTCTCTGTGCAGAGTGTCAAAGTTCCACCCCCGCTTTTGTACACATACGGCTCATGACGGCTCCCGGGTGGAGGGCGATAGCCTTGTCCCGTGATCAGCGCGATATCCCGCGGGGGCGTGTACGCCCCCGCCCTGCGCCCGGGGAACACGGAGGACATCCGTGCCCGGGGCGTCGCTGACGCTTCTTCGCGGTGCGGCCAGCTCATTCATCCCGGCCATCGGTCAGCGAAACCGCTGAAAATGGCGGATAACCGCCCGCTCATCTCTCACCGCGGCATAACGTCGACTTCGACCGGAGACCCCGCGTCGCGGCGTTACGTCGGATCACTTCCTTCAACGTCACGCAACGGCGCGCGACAGGAGTCAGAGGACAATGCAGACCAAGCTGGACGAAGCCAAAGCCGAGCTGCTCACACGGGCGGCCCGGGTAGCTGAGAACAGCCCGGTCGGTGGCCGCCTACCGAATGGGGCACCGACCGGGACGAAGGACGAGAAGGCCACGACCGACCAGGACACGGCTCTCGCGTTCCTCCAGCGCTACTACCTGCACACCGCCCCGGAGGACCTCGCGGACCGCGACCCGGTCGATGTCTTCGGAGCGGCCTTCTCCCACTACCGGCTTGCCGAGAACCGCCCGCAGGGCACGGCCAACGTCCGGGTGCACACCCCGACCGTCGAGGAGAACGGCTGGACGTGCAGCCACTCCGTCGTCGAGGTGGTCACCGACGACATGCCTTTCCTGGTCGATTCGGTCACCAATGAACTTTCCCGGCAGGGGCGCGGCATCCATGTCGTCATCCACCCCCAGGTCGTCGTACGACGTGATCTGACCGGCAAGCTCCTGGAGGTCCTCACCGACCCCGGGACCGACCGCCCGCACGACGCGGTCACCGAGTCCTGGATCCACGTCGAGATGGACCGCGAGACCGACCGAGCGGACCTGAAGCAGATCAGCGCCGATCTGCTCCGGATCCTCTCCGACGTACGCGAGACCGTCGAGGACTGGGAGAAGATGCGCGATGCCGCGCTGCGCATCGCCGATGAGCTGCCCACCGAGCCGACCGCCGACGACCTGCGCGACCAGGAGGTCGACGAGGCGCGCGAGCTGCTCCGCTGGCTCTCCGAGAACCACTTCACGTTCCTGGGATTTCGTGAGTACGACCTGACGGACGACGACTCGCTCGCCGCTGTCCCCGGCACCGGCCTCGGCATCCTGCGCGCCGACCCGAAGCACGACGGCGAGGAGGACCACCCGGTCAGCCCGTCCTTCAGCCGGCTTCCCGCGGACGCGCGCGCCAAGGCCCGTGAGCACAAGCTCCTTGTGCTCACCAAGGCGAACAGCCGTGCCACCGTGCACCGGCCCAGCTACCTCGACTACGTCGGCGTGAAGAAGTTCGACGCCGAGGGCAACGTCATCGGTGAGCGGCGCTTCCTCGGGCTCTTCTCGTCCGCTGCGTACACCGAGTCCGTGCGCCGCGTGCCGGTCATCCGGCGCAAGGTCCAGGAGGTCCTCAAGGGCGCGGGCTTCTCGCCCAACAGCCATGACGGCCGCGACCTGCTGCAGATCCTCGAGACGTACCCGCGTGACGAGCTCTTCCAGACGCCCGCCGACGAGCTGCGCTCGATCGTCACCTCCGTCCTGTACCTCCAGGAGCGCCGCAGGCTCCGGCTCTACCTGCGCAAGGACGAGTACGGCCGCTACTACTCGGCCCTCGTCTACCTGCCCCGCGACCGCTACACCACCGGCGTCCGGCTGCGGATCATCGACATCCTCAAGGAGGAGCTCGGCGGCGACAGCGTCGACTTCACCGCCTGGAACACCGAGTCGATCCTCTCCCGGCTGCACTTCGTGGTCCGCGTCGCGCCCGGCGGCGGCCTTCCGCAGCTCACCGACGCCGACACCGACCGCATCGAGGCGCGGCTCGTCGACGCCGCCCGCTCCTGGTCCGACGGCTTCGCCGAGGCGCTGACCGCCGAGTGCGGCGAGGAGCGCGCCGCCGAGCTGCTCCGCCGCTACTCCGGTTCCTTCCCCGAGGGCTACAAGGCGGACCACACGCCGCGGGCCGCCGTCGCCGACCTGGTGCACCTGGAGCAGCTGAAGCAGGGGGGCAAGGACTTCGCGCTCAGCCTGTACGAGCCGGTGGGCGCCGCTCCCGGCGAGCGCCGCTTCAAGATCTACCGAGCCGGTGAGCAGGTGTCGCTCTCCGCGGTCCTGCCGGTGCTCCAGCGCCTGGGCGTCGAAGTCACCGACGAGCGGCCCTACGAGCTGCGCTGCACGGACCGTACGAACGCCTGGATCTACGACTTCGGCCTGCGCCTGCCCAAGTCACAGAACGGCAACGGCGACTACTTGGGCGACGACGGCCGCGAGCGTTTCCAGGAGGCCTTCGCCGCCGCCTGGACGGGCGAGACCGAGGTCGACGGCTTCAACTCGCTCGTCCTGCGGGCCGGGCTCAACTGGCGCCAGGCGATGGTGCTCCGCGCCTACGCCAAGTACCTGCGCCAGGCGGGCTCCACCTTCAGCCAGGACTACATGGAGGACACCCTCCTCAACAACGTCCACACCACCCGGCTGCTCGTCTCGCTCTTCGAGGCGCGGATGTCCCCGGACCGCCAGCGCGCCGGCACCGAGCTGACCGACGGGCTCCTGGAGGAGCTGGACGGCGCGCTCGACCAGGTCGCGTCCCTCGACGAGGACCGGATCCTGCGGTCCTTCCTCACCGTCATCAAGGCGACGCTGCGGACCAACTTCTTCCAGGAGGCGGGCGGCGGCAGTCCGCACAACTACGTCTCCATGAAGTTCGACCCGCAGGCCATCCCCGACCTCCCCGCGCCCCGCCCGGCGTACGAGATCTGGGTGTACTCGCCGCGCGTCGAGGGCGTGCACCTGCGCTTCGGCAAGGTCGCACGCGGTGGCCTTCGCTGGTCCGACCGGCGTGAGGACTTCCGTACCGAGATCCTCGGCCTGGTCAAGGCGCAGATGGTGAAGAACACTGTCATCGTGCCCGTCGGCGCCAAGGGCGGCTTCGTCGCCAAGCAGCTGCCCGACCCGGCCGTGGACCGCGACGCGTGGCTCGCCGAGGGCGTCCGCTGCTACAAGACCTTCATCTCGGCGCTGCTCGACATCACCGACAACCTCGTCGCCGGTGAGGTCGTGCCGCCCGCCGACGTCGTGCGTCACGACGAGGACGACACCTACCTCGTCGTCGCCGCCGACAAGGGCACCGCGACGTTCTCGGACATCGCGAACGAGGTTGCCGAGTCGTACAACTTCTGGCTCGGTGACGCCTTCGCCTCCGGCGGCTCCGCCGGTTACGACCACAAGGGCATGGGCATCACCGCCCGCGGCGCCTGGGAGTCCGTCAAGCGGCACTTCCGGGAGCTCGGCACCGACACCCAGTCCGAGGACTTCACCGTCGTCGGCGTCGGCGACATGTCCGGTGACGTGTTCGGCAACGGCATGCTGCTCTCCGAGCACATCCGCCTGGTCGCCGCCTTCGACCACCGGCACATCGTCATCGACCCCCGGCCGAACGCCGAGACGTCGTACGCCGAGCGCCGCCGCCTCTTCGAGCTGCCGCGCAGCTCCTGGGCCGACTACAACAAGGAGCTGCTCTCCGCGGGCGGCGGGATCTTCCCGCGCAGCGCCAAGGCGATCCAGCTCAACGCGCACATCCGCGAGGCCCTCGGCATCGAGACGAACGTCGCCAAGATGACCCCGGCCGACCTGATGAAGGCCATCCTCCAGGCGCCGGTCGACCTGCTGTGGAACGGCGGCATCGGTACGTACGTGAAGTCGTCGGCCGAGTCGAACGCGGACGTCGGCGACAAGGCGAACGACGCGATCCGCGTCGACGGCTCCGAGCTGCGCGTCAAGGTCGTCGGCGAGGGCGGCAACCTCGGTCTGACCCAGCTGGGGCGCATCGAGTTCGCGCGTGCCGGTGGGCGCATCAACACCGACGCCATCGACAACAGCGCCGGCGTGGACACCTCCGACCACGAGGTGAACATCAAGATCCTGCTCAACGCGGTCGTCGCCAACGGCGACATGACCGTCAAGCAGCGCAACACGTTCCTCGCCGCGATGACCGACGAGGTCGGGCATCTGGTCCTGCGCAACAACTACGCGCAGAACACCGCCCTGTCGAACGCGGTCGCCCAGTCCCCGTCCCTCCTCCACGCCCACCAGCGCTTCATGCGCCGCCTGGGCCGCGACGGGCACCTGAACCGGGCCCTGGAGTTCCTGCCCACCGACCGGCAGATCCGTGAACTCCTCGGCTCCGGCCGCGGGCTCAGCCAGCCCGAGCTCGCCGTGCTCCTCGCGTACACGAAGATCACGGCCGCCGACGAGCTGATCCAGACGACGCTCCCGGACGACGACTACCTGCGCGGGCTGCTGCACGCGTACTTCCCGAAGGCCCTGCGGGAGAAGTTCCCCGAGCAGGTCGACGGCCACGCGCTGCGCCGCGAGATCATCACCACGGTCCTGGTCAACGACACGGTGAACACGGGCGGTTCGACGTTCCTGCACCGGCTGCGCGAGGAGACCGGTGCCTCCCTCGAGGAGATCGTGCGGGCGCAGCTCGCGGCGCGCGAGATCTTCGGCCTGAGCAAGGTCTGGGACGCCGTCGAGGCGCTCGACAACGTGGTGGCGGCCGACGTCCAGACCCGCGTACGGCTGCACTCGCGCCGCCTCGTCGAGCGCGGCACCCGGTGGCTGCTCAACAACCGGCCGCAGCCGCTCCAGCTCGCCGAGACCATCGACTTCTTCCGTACGGGTGTCGCCGAGGTCTGGACCGAGCTGCCGAAGCTGCTGCGCGGCTCCGACCAGGAGTGGTACCAGAGCATCCGCGACGAGCTGGTGGGCGCGGGCGTCCCCGACGAGCTCGCCCAGCGCGTCGCCGGGTTCTCCTCGGCGTTCCCCTCGCTCGACATCGTGGCGATCGCCGACCGCACGGGCAAGGAGCCGATGGCCGTCGCCGAGGTCTACTACGACCTCGCCGACCGGCTGCGGATCACCCAGCTCATGGACCGCATCATCGAGCTGCCGCGGGCCGACCGCTGGCAGTCGATGGCGCGGGCGTCGATCCGCGAGGACCTGTACGCGGCGCACGCCGCCCTGACGGCCGACGTGCTGGCCGCCGGGAACGGCGAGGACACTCCTGAGCAGCGCTTCAAGGCCTGGGAGGAGAAGAACGCGGCGATCCTGAGCCGGTCGCGCTCGACGCTCGACGAGATCCAGAGCTCGGACGCGTTCGACCTGGCGAACCTGTCCGTCGCGATGCGGACGATGCGGACGCTGCTGCGGACCCACTCGTAATCCGTCGTACGCCGATGGGGGCGCCCCGGGCCTGATGGCTCGGGGCGCCCCCTTTCGCGTATCAGGACTAGGCCGTTCACACCCCCCTGAAGAGCGCCAATCGGGCATTAGCGATAATTAGTGGGATGAGCCGGCATCTGACTGGAGGGACACATGGGAGCGATAGGTGAGCGGGGGACCCCGGGGGAGCGACCCGAGCGGCCCGATGTGTCCGTCGTGGTGATCGTCTACAACGACGCCCTACGGCTGCCGACCGCCGTCCGGTCCGTCCTCGACCAGACACTGCACGGCGTCGAGGTCGTCATCGTCGACGACTGCAGCACGGACGGCTCGTACGCGACGGCGCAGGAGCTGGCCGCCGAGCACCCCCAGCGCGTGCGGGCCTATCAGCTGCCGGAGAACAGCGGCGCGGGCGGCGAGCCCCGCAACGTAGGCATCGGCCACACCGTCGGCAGCCATGTCATGTTCCTCGACAGCGACGACGTCCTGGAGCGCAACGCCTGCCGCAACCTCCTGGAGGCCGCCGAGCGCGACGGCTCCGACATCGTCTCCGGGCTCTGCGTACGGCTGTCCATGGACACCCGCAACAAGAAGCGCGACCAGTGGTACCCCTGGCTCTACGCCACGACCCGCACCCTTGAGTCCGTCACCGAGCTGCCCGACCTGTTCGTCTGGGACACGCTCTCCACGAACAAGCTCTACCGCCGCGACTTCCTCGTCGAGAACAGTCTCCGCTTCCCCAAGGGCATGTTCTACGAGGACCTGATGTTCATCGCCGAGGCCTACCTCGCGGCCGAGCGCATCACCCTCATCCCCAATCAGGTCTACTTCTGGCACGTCCACGAGCGCGCCGCCGCGAAGTCCGTGACCAACCGGCGCCACGAGATGACCAACTTCGAGCACCGGCTTGAGATCCACCGCAGGATCGACGCGCTGCTCGCCGAGCGCGGACTCGACGAGCTGCGGCTCGCCAAGGACGTCAAGTTCCTCAAGCACGACCTGGTGCTCCACCTGCGCGACCTGCCGTTCCGCGACGCCGCCTACCGCCAGGAGTTCGCCGGACTCGCCCGCGACTACCTCACCGGGCTCGACCGCGCCGCGTACGACGAGGTGCAGCCCATTCAGGCCATCTGCGCCTACCTCCTGGAGAAGGGCGACTGGGAGAACCTGCTGCCCGCCGTCGACACCCTCACCAACCGCGACAAGATCTCCTCGCCGCTGGCCGAGCGGGACGGGCGCGTGTACTGGTGCGCCCAGCACCTCGACGACCCGGACGGGCGCCGGGCCCTTGACGTCACCGAGCTCGGCTACCACAGCAAGCGCCTCGACCAGATGTTCCTGCGCAATGTGCTTACCGGCTACGAGGAGTCCGGCGGCGTCGTGCGCATGACAGGCCGCATCACCAACCCGCTCGGCATCGTGCACCCCGACGCCGCGCTCACCGCCGAGCTGGAGTTCAGCGCGCGCCGCCGCAGCCTGCGGTCCTTCCGCTTCCCCGTCGCCGCCGTCCGCCGCGAGGGCGACGTCATCGCCTGGGAGGCATCGGCGGACCTCGCGCGGCGGCTGCGCCCGCTCGGGGTCGTCGACGCGGTGTGGGACGTACGGCTGCACCTCACCGCCGACGGCGTGCCCACCAGGACGCGGCTCACCGCGAGCACTCCGGGGCTCGCCGAAGGTCTGCTTCCGGTGCGGCCGTGGCTGACCCGCCTTGTCGCCGATCACCTGGAGCCGGAGGTCTCACAGCGCGGGCACCTCGCGTTCCGGCTCGTCACGCGGGACGCGGCGGGCGGCCGGATCCCGGAGCTCGTGGCGCGCGGCACGCACGGGATGCCGGGCAGGCTCGCCAAGTCCGGCTTCCGCAGGGCGAAGAAGCTGCGCAAGGACCTCACGTCGGGGCCGAGCAGGCTGCGCGTGTACGACGAGGTGTTCAGCCGCCTGCCGGTGAAGAAGGGCACGGTCGTCTTCGAGAGCCATCTCGGCAAGCAGTACAGCGACAGCCCCCGCGCCATCTACGAGGAGATGCGCCGCCAGGGGCTCGACTTCGAGGCCGTGTGGTCCTACTCCGGGCGGCCCGATGGCTTCCCGGAGGATGCCACGCTGGTGCGGCGCTGGTCGCTGCCCTATCTGCGGGCCCTGGCGCAGGCCGAGTTCTGGGTCGACAACCAGAGCTACCCGCTCAAGCTCACCAAGCGTCCCGAGACGACGTACATCCAGACCTGGCACGGCTCGGCGCTCAAGCGCATGGGCTTCGACGAGCCCTCCTGGAAGCTGCGCAGCAAGCCGCAGCAGGACGAACAGCAGCGGGTCCTGGACCGCTTCGACCGCTTCCTGGTCCGCTCCGAGCACGATGTGCGGACGCTGGCGAAGGCCCTGCGGCTCAAGGAGAAGGTGCTGCTGCGCGTCGGCTACCCCCGCAACGACGCACTCGTACGGACGAAGCGGCGCGAGGACGCGAGCGGGGTGCGCGAACGCGGGCCGCTGGCAGCGGAGTTCGGCATCCCCGAGGGCAAGCGGGTGCTGCTGTACGCGCCGACGTTCCGGCGCCACGGCGGCCGGCACGGACGCTTTGAACTGCCCTTCGACGTCGAGCGGTTCGCGGAGGAGTTCGGCGACCGCTACGTGCTGCTCGTGCGCTCGCACTACCTCAACCACGTGGTGCTTCCGCCGTCCGTGCGGGGCCGCGTCATCGACGTATCGGCGCATCACGACGTCACGCCGCTCTATGAGCTGGCCGACGCGATGATCACCGACTACTCCTCCGTGATGTTCGACTACGCGCTCCTCGACCGGCCGATGCTGTTCTTCACGTACGACTACGAGGAGTACGTCCACGAGGGGCGCGGCACCTACTTCGACCTGCGGGAACGGGCTCCCGGCCCGGTGGTCGACACCGAGGAGGAGCTGTTCGGGGCGCTGAAGGTCCTGGACGAGCAGGCCCTTGAGTACGGCCTCGCGCGGGCGCGGTTCGTGGCCGATTTCGGTGAGTACGACAGGGGCGATGCCGCCAAGAGCGTCGTCGAGCAGTTCTTCTCGCACTGGAGCGGCAAGTGAACCGGGACATCTTCTTCGTCTCCAACAGCGTCAACGAGCTTGGTGGGATCACCAGTTGGTCCCACCAGATGGCCCGCCTCTTCGCGGAGCGAGGCCACCGCGTGCACGTCATAGGCATCACCGAGCCGGGCGTCCCGCAGGACATCGGCTCGGACCTCCCCTACCCGACCACGACGCTGTACGACGAGCATCCGCCGCGTGTGGGCCCGGCGCGCGGCATCAAGGGGCGCCTCAACATCGCCGAGCGCCGGCTGCGCGCGCGACGCCAGGAGGGCATGCACGAGCAGGCCGCCAAGCTGACCGCGCTCTTCGCGAAGGCCGGGCCCGGCGCCGTCGTCATCGTCACGCAGGTGTGGGCGATGGAGTGGGTCGAACTCGCCGACACGCGTGGCCTGTTGGTCATCGGGATGAGCCATGAGTCGTTCGCCTACTCGCGGGCGTCCTCGCGCGGCCCGCGCGTGCGCAAGCACTACAAGGACGTCGACCGGATGCTCGCGCTGACCCGCGAGGACGCCGACCTGTGGATCAGGCAGGGCCTGGACAACGCGTCCTTCATGCCGAACCCGCTGCCCTTCATGCCCGAAGTGCCCTCGCGGCGCACGGAGAAGGTCGTCACCAGCATCGGCCGGCTGCACGACCAGAAGGGCATCGACATGCTCCTCGACACCTGGGCGGAGGTCGCGCCGCTGCACCCGGACTGGACGCTGCGGATCTACGGCTCCGGCGAGGACGAGGAGATGCTCAAGAAGCAGTGCACGGCCCTCGGTCTCGACGACTCCGTCCAGTGGATGGGGCGGACGAGCGATGTGCCGGGCGCGCTGCGGGGCGGATCGGTGTTCGTGCAGTCGTCGCGGGGCGAGGGGTTCCCGCTCGCGCTGATGGAGGCGATGGCGACAGCCGTCCCGTGCGCCGCCTTCGACTGCGCGCCGGGCGTGCACGAGATCGTCCAGGACGGCGTGGACGGGCTGCTCGCGCGGCTCGGCAACACGGCCGAACTCGCGCGCAGACTGGACACGTTGATGTCCGACAAGGAGCTGCGGGACCGGATGGGGGAGCTGGCCAGAGTGAACATCCAGCGCTACACGACGGGTGAGGTCGTGCGGCGCTGGGAGGAGTTGTTCCTCTTCCTTGAGCGCTGAGCCCCGGACGGCTGTGGGTTACTTCTTGCCGCCGGTGAACTGCTCGTACTCCTTGAGCACGTCCGCCGTCGGGCCGTCCATGCGCAGCTCGCCGTGTTCCAGCCAGAGCACGCGCTCGCAGGTGTCGCGGATCGACTTGTTGTTGTGGCTGACCAGGAAGACCGTGCCCGCGCGCTTGCGCAGCTCGCGGATGCGCGCCTCCGAGCGCTTCTGGAAGGAGCGGTCGCCGGTCGCAAGGGCCTCGTCGATGAGGAGTACGTCGTGGTCCTTGGCCGAGCCGATGGAGAAGCGGAGCCTGGCCGCCATGCCGGAGGAGTACGTACGCATGGGGAGCGTGATGAAGTCGCCCTTCTCGTTGATCCCCGAGAAGTCGACGATGTCCTGGTAGCGCTCCTGGACCTGCTCGCGGGACATGCCCATCGCCAGACCGCCGAGGCGGACGTTGCGCTCGCCGGTCAGGTCGTTCATCAGGGCCGCGTTCACGCCGAGGAGGGAGGGCTGGCCGTCGGTGAAGATGCGGCCGTTCTCCACGGGCAGCAGCCCGGCGACCGCCTTCAGGAGGGTCGACTTGCCCGAGCCGTTCGTGCCGATCAGGCCGATGGCCTCGCCCTTGTGGGCGGTGAAGGAGACCTGCCGGACGGCGTGCACCTTGCGTACGCCGGATTCCTCGCCGTCTCTCCTGCCACGCTTGAGGATGCGGCCGAGCGCGGCGGTCGCGCTGCCGCGCCCGGTGGCGGAGCCCGCGCCGTGGACGCGGTAGACGATGTCCACCTGGTCGACGATGACTGTGGGGGCGGGCCCCGGGTTCTGGGGTGCGGGCTCTGTCTTGGTGAGGGGTGCTGTCGTCGTCTCAGCCACGGCCGTACGTCTCCTCTGCCTTCCAGAAGTAGATGAAACCGCCTGCCCCGGCGAGCAGCGCCCAGCCGATGGCCCAGGCCCACACATGGTGCGGGAGTTGGCTCGCGTCGAAGGTGTCGATCAGCGCGAAGCGCATCAGGTCGATGTAGATCGCTGCCGGGTTGCACTCGAGGAGGGCCTTCAGGACGCCGGGCAGGTGCTGGTCCTTCAGGACCGCGTCGATGCTCCACATCACCCCGGACACATACATCCACGTACGCAGCACGAACGGCATGAGCTGCGCGATGTCCGGCGTCTTGCTGCCCAGGCGGGCCATCACCAGGGCGAGGCCGGTGTTGAACGTGAACTGCAGGGTCAGGGCCGGGATCACCAGGAGCCAGGACGGGCTCGGCGGCACGCCGAAGCAGAGCAGGATCACGACCAGCGCGCACATGGAGAACAGGAGCTGCTGGAGCTGTTGCAGGCAGTACGAGATCGGCAGCGCCGCGCGTGGGAAGTGCAGGGCGCGGACGAGCCCGAGGCTGCCCGCGATGGCGCGGGTGCCGGCCATCACCGAGCTCTGCGTGAACGTGAAGATGAAGACGCCGGTGACCAGGAACGGGACGTAGTCCGGTACGGCGTGCTTGGTGTTCATCAGCACGCCGAAGATGAAGTAGTACACCGCGGCGTTCAGGAGCGGCGTCATCACCTGCCAGACCTGGCCGAGCTTCGCCTGGCTGTACTGGGCGGTGAGCTTGGCGGTCGCGAAGGCGGTGATGAAGTGGCGGCGCTGCCAGAGCTGCCCGACGTACGCGGGGAGCGTGGGGCGGGCGCCGCTGACCGTCAGGCCGTACCGGGCGGCGAGCTCGGCGGGGTCGGGTGCGGCGACCGCGGGGCGGGATGGAGCGTCGAGGACCTGACTCACGTCCGCTGCTTTCACTCGGGAGTCATGGGAGGCGTACGTCGGGACGGTCCCGTATCGTCGCAACGTCGAGAGTAGGTCGTCGCTACGTCGGAACGCAACCGTATCGTCGTCACGATCTATGCTGTCCGCATGACGACGAGCAGGCCAGGAGATGAACAACCGCGCCGCAGGGCGCCCGCGGGGGCCGCGGTGCTCCGGGAGGACGTGACCGAGGCGATCAGGGCCGCCGTCTTCGAGGAGCTCGCGGCGGTCGGGTACGCGCGCATGTCCATCGAGGGCATCGCGCGCCGCGCGGGCGTCGGCAAGACCGCGGTCTACCGGCGCTGGCGCTCCAAACTGCACCTCGTGCTCGACCTGATGTCGGCCATAGCGGTCCAGGGCCTTCCGATGCCGGACAGCGGCTCACTTGAGGGAGATCTGCGGCTGCTGTACGAGGTGACGTCGCGCGCCCTGCGGCATCCCGTGGCCTCGCAGGTGATCCCGGATCTGCAGGCGGAGGCGGCTCGCAATCCGGAGATCGCCGAAGCCCTGCAGAAGGCGTTGCGGGAGGGGCAGCACGGCGTGGCGAGCGGCATCGTGCGGGCCGCCGTCGCGCGGGGGGAGGTGCGGGAGGGGGTCGACGAGGACCTCGCCCTCGACCTGGTGTCGGGGCCGCTCTACTGGCGGTCCGTGGTGGTGCGGGCCGAGCTGCCCAAGGGGTACCTGGGCAGCCTCGCGACGGCTACGGCGGGGGCGCTTCGGGCGTTGTGAGCCGCTCCGGGACGCCGGGCGGCAGGTCGCCCCAGGAGGTGCCTACCCCCGCCCCGCCCCCGGATGCGACCGCAGCCACCCCGCCCACGCCGACGTCACCATCTCGCGTACGTCCCTCTTGGCCACCCAGCCGAGCTCATCCGCGGCGCGGTCCGCCGAAGCCACCACCCGGGCCGGGTCGCCGGGGCGGCGGGGTGCCACTACGGGCGCGCGGTCGTACCCCGTGGTCTCGTTGATCAGGGTGGCCATCTCCAGGACCGAAACACCCTCCCCGCGGCCGATGTTGAGCGTCAGATCGGTCCCGCGCGCAGCCGCCGCCAGCTTGCGGGCCGTCGCCACGTGGGCCTCAGCGAGGTCGGAGACATGGATGTAGTCGCGTACGCAGGTGCCGTCCGGGGTGGGATAGTCCGCGCCGAAGACGCGCGGGGCCTCGCCGTCCGTGAGCTTCTCGAAGACCATCGGGACCAGGTTGTAGACGCCCGTGTCGGCCAGCTCGGGGCCCGCCGCGCCCGCCACGTTGAAGTAGCGCAGCGAAGCCGTCGCCAGGCCGTGCGCCCGGCCCGTCGCGCGGACCAGCCACTCGCCCGCCAGCTTCGTCTCGCCGTACGGGCTCATCGGGAGGCAGGGGGTCTCCTCCGTCACCAGGTTCACATCGGGCATGCCGTACACCGCCGCCGATGAGGAGAAGACGAACGACGTGACCTGAGCCTCCGTCACCGCCGACAGCAGGACCCGCAGGCCCTCCACGTTCTCGCGGTAGTAGCGCAGCGGCTGCTCCACCGACTCGCCCACCTGCTTCTTCCCCGCCAGGTGCACGACGCCGGTGACGGAGTGCTCGGCCAGCGTCCGCGCCAGCAGATCCGCGTCCAGCGTCGACCCTGTCACCAGCGGTACGCCCTCGGGGACGCGCTCGGCGATGCCCGTGGACAGGTCGTCGTAGACCACGGAGCGCTCGCCCGCATCCGCCATCGCGCGGACCACGTGGGCCCCGATGTATCCGGCACCGCCGGTGATCAGCCAGGTCATGGGATGTATGTCCCGTCTTGTCGCGAGTGTGCAGTGACGTGCAGTGACGTGCAGTGTCGCAGAGGCGGTGTACGAGACCCGTCAGCGGCCTCCGGAGGCGCCGGTGCCTCCAGAGGCTCGGGAGCCTCCGACGCCGACCAGCCGGGCAAGCCGCCGCTTGGCCACCCCCGCCACGCCCCGTATCCCCGGCGCGAGCCGCACCGCCAGGTTCCCCGCCTGCGTCGCGTACGGCTGGGCCAGCAGGATCCCGCGGCGGGACGGCAGCACCGTACGCCGCAGCAGGCCAGGACCCGCCACCGCACGCCCCGTCGTGTCCCGCGCCGTCCCGTCCGCGAAGTGCAGCCGCAGCCGCAGGTCCCACACGCCGCCGCCGAGCGCGCCCAGGTCCAGGACGGCCTCGGTCAGCCAGGTGCCCTCCCGGCCCCCCTCGGGCCCTTCAGGCTGGAATGCCGCCGTCCGGCGCAGCACCGGCCCATCGCCGCCGCGCGGTACCAGCTCCACGTCCGCCGTCGTCGGCCCCGCGTCCGCGACCCGCCCGTACAGCTCGTGCAGCCGCAGGGTGAGGCGGCTGCCGCCTGCCTGGGGCCGCAGTTCCGCGTCCACCGCGAGGGGCAGGAGGCGGATGGGACGGACCAGGAGGTGTTCGAGCTGCGCCTGGGGGAGGTCCTTGGACCAGACCGGGGTGCCGTCGGCCAGGCACGCGTAGGGCGGCGAAAGGCGTGCCGGGCGGGCCGCGACCTCCTGGAGGCGGCGCAGGTCGCGCGGCTCGGGGGAGGCGAGGAGTACGCGGGCGATGATCCTGCCCGGGGCGGGCGCCGCGTCCAGGTCGGCCGTGTCGAAGGTCGCCAGGTACGCGCGCGTGGCCGTCCACCACTCCCGCCGGTACGCGTCGCTGCGCGTGGTGAGCTCACGCGCGTACATCCGCAGGCTGTGGTCGATGAACTTGGCGCGGGCCGCCCGCACGAGCCGCTTGCCCGCCGTCCCCGCCGGGCTCCGCGCCTCCGCCAGGATCTCCACCGACTGGCGGTGCGCCTCAAGGCGGGCCCGCCAGTTGGCGATGCCCGAGCGGTCCAGGGAGATCGAAAGCCTGGTCGCGGAGCGGCGCACGTTCCATACGTAGACGGTGTCGGGGATCAGCGCGATCCGCGGGCCCGCGGCCAGGACACGGGCCGTGAAGACGAAGTCCTCGTACGTGAAGGGGCCCTCGGGGAAGCGGATCGCGTGCCGGCGCAGGAAGTCGGTGCGGTAGAGCTTGTTGACGCAGAGCGTGTCGTGGACCAGGCGGGTGCGCAGCTCGGGGCGGGCGATCAGGCGGCCCTTCTGGTAGAGCACGGGCTGCCAGGGGCTCTCGCGTCCGGAGGGCAGCTCGCGGCGTACGCAGAGCCCGGTGGCCACCTCGGCGTCGTGCCGCGCGGCGGCCGCCATGAGGGCGTCCACGGCGTTCGGCGGCAGGACGTCGTCGCTGTCGAGGAACATCACGTACGCGGAGGTCGTGGCCTCGATGCCGTCGTTGCGGGGAGTGCCGCAGCCGCCGCTGTTGGCGGCACGGCGGATGGGCTTGACGCGGGGGTCCTCGTCCGCGAGCGCCGCGAGCAGCTCGCCGCTGCCGTCCGTCGAGCAGTCGTCGACGGCGATCACCTCGCGGACGACGGGGCCCTGGGCGAGCGCCGAGCGCACCGCGTCCGTGATGTGCGCGGCATCGTTGTAGCCGATCACTACGACGCAGACCTGGGGCGACGGGGGCGAGAGTGACAGTGAGGCATCCACGGTAGAAATTTTAGAGGTTGCTCGCAATTATCCGATTAGGGGGTCTTCGGTCGGTTCGTAGTCGACTGCTTCGTATCCGGCCGGTTCGTGCTCCCGTCGCCGCTCCCGGCGCTCACTCGCGCCAGCACCTCCCCGGTCCGTGGCCCCCACGCCACCACGACCGCTTCGTCCGGCACCTTCTGGTCCGGCGAGAGCAGCAGCCAGCGCACCCCGTAGCGCCGGACGATCTCCGTGCGTTCGGCGCGGGTCGACTCGGGGGAGAGGTAGTCGCGTACCTCCTGGAGCCGGTGGTTGCGCGTGGCCTCGGCGAGCGAGGCGTCCGGCCAGGCGGGGGCGACGAGGTTGGCGCCGTACGCCGGGACGGAGCGGGTGGGGTAGTAGCCGTTGGTCAGGACGACGTCACCCTTGTGCATCCGGTTCACCGCCCAGCCGTAGCCCGGCCAGCGCGGCGGCTGGTCGAAGCCCACCGGGTCAAGGGCGCGCGGCACGACCGCTCCCGCCTGGAGCGTGAAGAAGCCGACGGCCGCCCCGGTGACCGCGACACCCCCGAGCGCCGTGCGCCACCGGCGCCAGGGCCGGGGCGCGGCCAGCTCGACGGCCAGGGCGAACTGGAGCGGGACGAGGGTCAGGCCCAGGATGCGCCCGTAGGTGTAGTGGCCGCTGAACCAGCCGTACGCGACGACCGCGCAGTCGAGCGCGAACATCAGGACCAGCGGATCGCGGCGATTCTTGCGGAACCTCAGGGCGAGCGCGGGCAGCCCGATCAGCGCGAGCCAGAACCGCTGCGGCATCTCCGTGTAGAGCTGCCGGTGGATCCAGTCGACGCTCTCGTCGCCGACGAGCGAGAAGACGGAGTAGTACGGCCAGCTCGCCGCGACCACCGCCGCCACCGCCGCGGTCACCGCCCACTTCCACAGCCCCGCGAAGGGGCGACGGGCCGAGGCCGCGAAGGCCACCACTCCGATCACCGCCGCCACGGACGAGATGGGGTGGACGAGCAGGATCACCCCGCACAGCGCGCCGAGACCCACGTACGCCCACGCGCTCCGGGGCGTCCGCGCGAGTGAGCCGGCCCATGCCCACGCCCAGAACGCCAGGCCGATCGCGAACGTCGACGGGTAGGCGAGGTTCCCCGTCATCGACATCAGCCCGAGGTAGCCGCTCCACCACGCCATCCGCGTGCCCCACAGCACGACCATCGCGAACAGGGCGAGCACAGGCGCCCATTGACGCGAGGTCAGGACTTTCACGAACCGGCCGAGACCCGTGAGAAGCACCAGCAGGTTCAGCGGCCCCGCCAGCTTCACGACCTCCCAGCCCGCGAGCCCCGTCACCCGCGCGAAGACGCCCTGCGCCACCGCGTACGGCGAGTAGTACGGGCTGCCCGCGCCCGGCAGGTCCGCCATCGGGTGCCGCGGGTGCAGCAGATCGGCCTTCAGCCGCTCGATCACCGCCGCGTGCTGCCCGAAGTCGCAGCACATCGGCACCCGCCAGAACGCGAGGGACATGACGATCCAGAACAGCCCGCCGAACACGACGTACGGGCTCGGCCGCCACCGTCCGCGCCTGTTGAGGGCCGTCGCGCCGTGGGCCTCGCGGCGGGTCCGCAGTGCGGCCGTGGTCATCGCATGAGCCTCTCCGCGACCCGGGCCGACGCCTGCCCGTCGTCCAGGTCGCAGTAGGCCTCGCGGAACGCCGCGTACGCCTCCGCGTGCCGCGTCGTGAGGGAGTCCAGGTCGCGCAGCGCCTCGACGACCTCGCCGGTGGAGGCGAGCAGCGGCCCCGGGGCGCTGGTCTCGAAGTCGAGGTAGAAGCCGCGGACCGTGTCGCGGTAGTGCTCAAGGTCGTAGGCGTGGAAGAGCATCGGACGGCCGGTGTGCGCGAAGTCGAACATCAGCGAGGAGTAGTCCGTCACCAACACGTCCGAGATCAGCAGGAGTTCGGCCGTCCGCGGGTGGGAGGACACATCGCGTACGAAGGGGGCGCGGGCGCCGGACAGCCGGCCCGCCGTGAGCGGATGCTTGCGTACGAGGAGGACATGGTCCTCGCCGAGCACGTCCTCGGCCGCGCGGAAGTCGAGCGCGGGTTCGTAGCGGAAGCGTCCGGGGGAGTACGCGAGGTGATCCCGGTAGGTCGGCGCGTACAGGACGATCCGTTTGTCCGGGTCGATGTCCAGCTCGCGGCGTACGCGTTCGGCGACCTTGCCGCGGTCCTCGTGGAAGAGGACGTCGTTGCGGGGGGAGCCCGCCTCCATGACCTCGCCCTCATAGGCGAGTGCCCGCCCCAGGTGGGGGGTCGAGAAGCGGTTGGGCGACACGAGCACGTCCCACTGGCGGGAGAGCTTCGGCAAGGCGTCGAGATGGCCGTGGTCGGCGTAGAGGGTGTCGATGAGGTCGGTGCCGATGCGCTTGAGGGGCGCGCCGTTCCAGGTCTGTACGACGGTCTGCCCCTCCCGCCGCTCGAAGAAGTCGGGCAGATGGCCCGCCGTGACGATGCGGCGGCAGCGGGCCAGCGCCTCGTACCAGGCGGCGCTGTGTTCCTCCACGCCCTTCGCCCCGGCAGGGACCCGCGTCTGCTGGTCCCGCGTCACCCACAGGTGCTCGACGCCCGCGCCGCGGCGCACCAGTTCCTCGTGGATGGCGCGCGGCGAGTCCCCGTCGAAGTAGAGGACCGCGTCACGCAGGGACCGGTCACGCTGGCGCGGATAGTGCGCCGTACGCAGCCGGTGGCGCCGGAAGGCTCCCCGCTCGCCGCGCGCGAGTACCGAGCCCGCTTCGAGCAGGAGCCGGTCACCGAACCGCCTGTCGACGGTGAACTCCCGCCCCTCGACGGCCTGGTGGAGGGGGAAGGCCGCGGAGACGGAGGCGAGCAGCCGTACGGGCATGCCGTCCTCGGCGGAGGCGACCGAAGCCCCCGTCTCGCGCAGGAACGCGTACCACCGCCCCTCCCGCAGCACCCCGCCGCCCGGTGCCACCACCGCCGAGAAGCGCCCGGCGGTCCGCTCCAGCGGGACCGTCAGCTCCTCGTCCCGGCCGCTGTGGCGCAGCACCAGCTCCGCCTCGCCCCAGCTCGCGTCGGCCACCGTGCCCTCGACCGTCAGCGTGCCGTCCGCGGACCACGCCACCCGGTCGGCGATCGGCTGCCGGGTGAGCTCGACGACCAGCTGGCCCTGGTCGTTGGCCGAAGCGCACAGCTCCCGGCCGCCCGTGCGCGACGCGTACCGCCCCGGCGGCAGGTCGAGCACCGCCGCCAGGGACTTCAGCTTGCCGTCCGGCAGGACCAGGTTGGCCTGCCAGCGGTCGCCGTGCGGGGGCTCGACCTCCTTGGGCGCGAGGTGCGGGGTCGGGGCGACGTCCTCCAGGTCCGCGAGGCGCACGCGGACGTCGAAGCGGTCGTCGCCCGAAAGCGCCACCGGGTAGTCGAACTCCGCCGATGAGTGCTTGTGCGTCAGGCGCAGGGCTGTCGGGCGCAGATGACTCGGCAGATGCCCGCTCAGGACCATCTCGTCGCCGTCCCTGCGGTGGGCGTCGACCCGCGCCACGTAGTCCTGGATCCGCAGCACCAGACGGTTCTTGCTGAAGCCGAGGACCAGCCGAAGCCCGTCGCCCAGTTCGCGTACGACGGACTGGGTCGACGACCCGTCCAGGGGGCGGACCGCGGCCCGCCGCACCGAGCCGTGGCCGGCGACGACCACGCCGAGCAGCCAGTTGCCCGGCCGCCACCGGCCGCCGGTCTTGAGCTGCTCGGGGTCGACGGTCAGCTCGAACCCGGAGAGGTCGTAACAGTGCAGCTGCTGCCGGGAGTTCTCGGTGGCCTGCGGGGCGGTGACCGTGCGGGTCGGGATCCGCCTCAACTGGGCTCTGCTGTGGGCGGACTTGAGGATGGCCGCCTTGAAGGAGTGGCCGGGGCGCGTCGCCTCCAGGTTGCGCACGTACGCGTAGCCGCTGATCCGCAGCAGCCCGTCGTCGCCCCAACTCGACTCCGTCACACGGGAGATGACGGGCAGCTCACCACGCGCGAGCCGCGCGAGCTCCTGCGGCACCCGGATCTGCCCGCCGGAGCCGCGGGGGTACACGGCGCTGCGCCGCACCTTGCCCCGGACCTTGAAGGCGTTGCGGTTGCGCTGCTCGAAGGTGAGCAGGTCGATCAGATCGGCGGTGCGCCCCTCACGTACGAGATGCCATTTGACGCGCAGCGACACCGGCAGCCCCGCGATGACCCCCGGGTCCGCGCGCCGCAGGAAGGCGGCGGCGCCCTTCACGAAGGTGGCGCGGTACTCGGGTCCGCCCATCGGCAGGCCCTCCAGGAAGTACACGAAGTCATCGCGCAGGCAGGAGGCGTCGTACGTCTTGCGCAGTTCGGGGGCGTGCTCGGCGAGAAACGCGCTGACGTGCGCGCATGCCGCGATCCGGTCGCGCACGCCCTTGACGTCGGTGCGCCGCCGGGTGATCGAACCCTCGCGCACCCGCCAGTAGTAGACGTGGTCGCTGAGCACGTCCACGGAGCCCGCGAGGAAGTGCGCGGGGATCATGACGGGCGTGTCCTCGTACAACTTCCCCTCGGGGAAGGTGAAGCCGTGCCGGTCCCAGAAGGCGCGGCGGAAGACCTTGTTCCACGCGACCCGGTCGGCGAGCAGCTCCAGGTCACGGCTGATGTGGGTGCGCGAGCGCGGCTCGGTGAGCCATTTGTACTGCCAGGCCTGCTGGCGCCCCCGTTCGTTCAGGCGCCAGACGTTGCCGCTCGCGAAATCGGAGCCGGTCGAATCCAGGCTCGTGGTCATCCGCGCGTACGCGTCGTGCGGCACGACGTCGTCGCTGTCGACGAAGGTCAGATACTCGGCGGTCGGGGTCGCGTGCCGCACCCCGGTGTTGCGGGCGGCGCTGAGGCCCGCGTTCGGCTGGCGCACATAGACGAACCGTGGATCTTTCGCCGCGAACTCACGTGCGATCCGCGGGCTGCCGTCCGTCGAGCCGTCGTCGACGAGCACGGCCTCCAGGTCGGCCATGGTCTGCCCGGCGATCGACTCCAGGCATTCCTCCAGAAACTCCTCGACGTTGTAGATGGGTACGACGACGCTGAGACGGGGCTGCACGGCGACCGGCCTTTCGTACGCTCCCACTCATGGGAGTACGAGTAATCGTGGGAGTGCGGGCGTATTCATCCCTTTTGCCCGCTCCGGTCAATTTCTTTGCCTTCCTTCACTCCAATGAGTGAGGAACGGTCTTCGACAGGCCGTGTCCGGCTGGCTACCGTCGGTTCCCATGACGCGTTTCTCGGTTGTCGTCCCCGCCCACCGCGTCCAGGGCTATCTGCGGGAGTGCCTGGACTCCGTGCTGGACCAGAGCCGCGGTGACCTGGAGCTGATCGTCGTGGACGACGCGTCGCCGGACGCGTCCGCCGCGATCGCCGCGGAGTGTGCGGAGCGCGACCCGCGCGTGCAACTCGTCCGCGTGCCCGCGCACTCGGGCCCAGGCCCTGCCCGCAACATCGGCGCCGACCGTGCCACCGGCGACTACCTGCTCTTCCTCGACGGTGACGATCTGCTGCTGCCCGGCGCCCTTGACGCGATCGACGAAGCCCTCGACACGGCGGACGACCCGGACGTGCTCGTCTTCGGCCACGACCGCGTCGACTGGTGGGAGAGCGTCCGCGCGGGCGGCGACGACCTGGCGGGCGACCCCCTGGCCGTCACCGTCGCCGCCTGGAACCGCGTCTTCCGGCGCGGGTTCTGGCAGGAGCGTCGCCTCGCGTTCAGCGACGGGCCGTACGAGGACGTGGTGCCGGTACGGCGCGCGACCCTGGCGCCCGGCGCCCGCACCGCCGTCCTCGACACGATCTGCGTCCGCTGGCGCGAGCGGCGCGGCGGCAGCTTCGCC
Organism: Streptomyces sp. NPDC048436; assembly: GCF_043200355.1. NCBI lineage: Bacteria > Bacillati > Actinomycetota > Actinomycetes > Kitasatosporales > Streptomycetaceae > Streptomyces > Streptomyces sp. NPDC048436. The sequence goes on along the minus strand of NZ_JBICXP010000001.1, from coordinate 1,408,013 downwards.
ACCTCGCCGGGCCGCGAGCACTTCGCGGTCATCGGCCGCTACGAGGAACTGCTCGCCGCCGCGGACCCGGCCGACCGAGCCCGCCTGACCCCGCACGCGGCCGCGCATCTGCTCGCCGTGCTCGACGACTCCGGGCGCGTCAAGCCGGGCGACCGGCGGGAGTTCTTCCGCGGGGCGGCACGCCTCTACCGGACGTACGCGGTGGCCGACGCGGCCCCCGGCGAACGGGGCGCCGACGTACGAGGCGTCGGCGAACAGGCCCTCGCCACCGCCTCGTACGCCGCCTACGAAGCGCAACGCAAGCGCGCGTCCCGCAGGAAGGGCGTGGCCCGCAGGCTCAAGGAGCAGAAGAAGAGACTCCGCGCCCGCGCCATGCGCGTCACCTACCGCACCGACCTGCGCCGCCCCCTCGACCCCACGCTCGCGGTCTACGGCGCCTACTGGAACCGCGGGATCTCCTGCAACCCGGCCGCCATCCACGCCAAGGCGCGCGAACTGGCCCCGCACATCAGGGGCGTATGGGTGGTCTCGTCGCGGAACAAGCACCGGGTGCCGGCCGGGGTCGAGTACGTCATCGAGGGCTCGCGGAGCTACTGGCAGACGATGGCCAGGGCGACGTACCTGATCAACAACTCCAGCTTCCCCGGCGGCTTCACCAAACGCCCCGGCCAGCTCTACCTCCAGACCCACCACGGCACACCGCTCAAGAAAATGGGCCTGGACCAGCGCCGCTACCCGGCGGGCACACACGGGATCAGCTTCGCCAAGGTCCTGGCCCACACGGACCAGTGGGACTTCAGCCTCTCCGCGAACCCGCACTCCACGGAGGTGTGGGAGAGGGTCTACCCGTCGACGGCGTACGAGGCTCTGGAGGCGGGCTACCCACGAAATGACGTGTACTTCACGGCGGGGGAGGCGGAGATCGCCGCTGTCCGGGAGGAGCTGGGGGTAGGTGAGGGCCGGAAGGTCCTGCTGTACGCCCCCACGCACCGCGACTACCAGAAGGGTTTCCTGCCGCGCCTGGACCTGGAGCGCTTCGTGCGCTCACTGGGCGAGGAGTACGTGGTCCTGGTGCGGGCCCACTACTTCTACGGCGCGGACGCGGGGCTGCGGGCCCACCCCCAGCTCATCGACGTCACGGCCCACGCGAGCGTGGAGAACCTCTGCCTGGCGGCCGACGCCCTCGTCACGGACTACTCGTCCCTGATGTTCGACTACGCGTGCCTGAACCGCCCGATCGTGACGTACGCCCCCGACTGGCAGGCGTACCGCCTGGCCCGGGGCACGTACTTCGACCTGCTGTCGGGCCGGCCGGGGGAGACACCGGGGGCGGTGGCGACGAGCGAGGAGGGGCTGGCGGAGGTTTTCCGGAGCGGGGCCTGGAAGTCGGGCGAGGCGACGAAGCTGCGGGCGGCTTTCCGGGCACGGTTCTGCCCGTACGACGACGGGGGCGCGGCGGAGAGAGTGGTGCGGCGGTTGTTCGCTCACACCTCGTAAGGCGACCGCACCGGGAAGTACGCCGCGAGGAATGACCGCATCGCCAGTGCCATTTCCTCGTCCATCAGCTCGCTCGCCGGGGATTCTCCGATGCAGAAAGCCGTCTTGCCGCGGCCCTGGAGCAGCTGGCCCAGGCGGGAGTGGTCGGAGCGGGTGCCGATGTCCACGAAGTCGTACGTGATCGTTCCCGGCACGGCGCGGCCCGTGAGGTACGCGTAGTGGTGGTGCAGGGACGACACCACGGCGTAGTCCCCGTTCGAGCGGAAGCGGCTGCGTGCCGTCGCTTCGAGTTCCTCCGGGAAGCGTTGGGCGAGCTCCGCGAGGACGCTTCGGTGCAGGGCGTAGGGGGCGTGGAAGAACGTGTGCGTCGCCGTCCGGCCGAACTCCCTGTGCAGTAGCCCCCGGTTGTTCTTCGCCGCCGCCAAGTAGCCCTCGTCGTCGGGCGAGACGGGCAGCGCCGGCACCGACGCCGATGACCAGAAGAAGCGGGACGTGCCCGAGCTGAGGAAGAAGGTCTCCGGGGTCGTGGGGCGGCCGAGGAACATGTCGTCGTTGAGGTAGAGGAAGTGCTCCGACAGGCCCTCGATGCGGTGCAGTTGGCTTTCGATCGCGTGGGAGTTGAACGTGGGGAGCGATCCGTCCGGGTCGGCGAAGAGGTCGCGGTGGTCGACGACCGTGATGCCGGGGTGCTCCTCGTTCAGCCACGGCGGCGTCTGGCCCGCCGTGACGAGGTAGATGTGCCGGATCCAGGGCGCGTACATCGCCAGGGAGCGCAGCGAGTAACGGAGTTCGTCGCGGTTGCGGAAGCGGACTGCGCCGTGGTCGGGCGACTCGTCGTCGGGTGAGGCGCCGGTATCGGAGGCGCCGAGAGCCTCCGCTCGGCGGGCGCGCCACTCGGCGTCGGAGTCGTCGACCCAGGTGTATACCGCGTCGATGGGGAAGTCGACGTCGCCGACGAGGAGTTCGGTGAAGACGTCGAGCGTGGGGTAGGTGCGGTCGGCCACCCGGAGGGTCGCCGTGGGGGAGAGGGAAGGGAGCTCCGAGCCGGCCAGAGTCGTGCCGAACGGCGCGTGGCGCGCTTCGCCCATCGCCCCCGCCCGCACTGCCGGCACTCCCTCACCCTCCTGCGCGACCCGCGGCCAGAACCCCACCGTGCACGCCTGCCCCACCCCATGCCGCAGGGAGAGAGTCGTCGTCGTCACCGGCTTGAAGATCTTGACGCCCGCCACCTCGCCGATCCCGTCGAGGCGTTCCGCGAGTACGACTCCGGGAGCCGCGTCCCGCGGTCTGACCAGTTCGGCGTAGACGGGCTGACCGTGCAGCGACTCGGCGAGGGCCTTGAGCGCGCCGTCCCGTTCGTCGTCGGGCACGGCGAGGGTGTGCGTGACCCCGGGCGTGCGGACCAGGACGTAGGGAATGTCCTCCGACTCCAGCGCGGTGGCGGCGAGTTCGAGGTTCCAGTTCGCCATGTCCGGCGCGAGGACATCGTCGCGCCGCTCGGCGAGCCGCCCCACCGAGCGGATGATGAGGCCGCTGGAGTCGGCCGCGGCGATCTCGTCCTCGCGGGCGCGCTCGTCGTCCTCGGCGGCGGCGTCCAGGGTGTACGGCGTGGTCGGACGGAAGGAGCTGCCCCCGGAAGCGACCCCCAGCGCCACCCGGTCCGCCCGGTCGCCGAGGCGTTCGGGAGCGTCGCGCCGGGCCACGAGCCGGGAGTACAGCTCCTGCCAGCGCGCGGTGACGTCGGCGGAGGAGAAGCGGGCGTAGACACCCTCGCGGGCGGCGTGCGCGTAGGTGCGGCGGGTCTCCGCGTCGCCCATCAACTCACTCATGGCGGCGGCCAGTTCGTGGACCTCGCCGGGAGGTACGAGGAGTCCGTCGACGCGGTGCCTGACGATCTCGGCGGGCCCGGTCAGGACGTCGTACGCGACGACGGGCACCCCGGCGGCCAGCGCTTCGAGCAGCACGAGCGGGAACGCCTCGTTGTGCCCCGCCGTCATGAGAGTGAGCCCCGCCTTCGCCCACTCGGCGGCCATGTCCTGGCAGGGGCCGAGGAGTTCGACGCGGTCCTGGAGCCCGAAACCGTCGACCAGGCGCCGCAGGCTCTGCTCGCGGTGGCCGCCGCCGAAGATCCGCAGCGTCCAGTCCGGGTAGGCGTCGGCGAGCTCGGCGAAGGCCCGCACCGCGTGGTCGACGCGCTTCTCGCCGGTCAGGCGCGCCGCCATGACGATGACCTTGCTCTCGCCGTCGGCGCGCGGCCGGAAGCCGTCGGGCACGGCGTTCGGGATGACCGCGAGCTCCGGCGCGGTGGCGCCGAGGGACTCCGCGATCCACTCGCGGGTGCGGTCGGTGAGGGTGACCAGGGCGTCCAGGCGCGGGGCGTGCAGGAGCAGGGGCTCGCCGGAGGGGCCTCGGCGCTGGGTAGGGCGATGCTCCTGGTGCACGGTGACGACCCTGGCCGGCGCGAGCTCCACGGCGGCGGCCATCAGGGCGGGCGTGGTGGTGACCAGGACGTCGGTGTCCAGGGTGGTCAGGGCGGCGGCCATCTCGATGTCGGAGAGCCGGTCGAAGGCGGACTCCCAGGAGGGCTTGATCAGTTCGCTGGGCAGCGCGGCGAGGGTGCGGCAGGCGGCCTCGTCAAGGCTTGAGCCGCGTACGGGGCGCTCGGGGGACACCGTGCGGTCGACGAGATAGCGGACGGGGAGGCTGCGGGCCTCGGGGAAGAAGGGCTCGGGCCGGGTCCGGAAGACGGAGATGACCTCGACGTCGTACCGGTCGGCGAGATGTTGTGCCTGGGTGTACGTGGCGAGCTCCGTGCCGCCCATCTCGTCGCCCCAGCCGAGGAGGTACGTGATCTTCATGAGGTCTCCTTCATGAGGTTTCGTTCATGAGGTCTGATCCGTGATGTCCCAGCAAGTGACCGCGAAATCGCCGGACTTGGTGAAGTGGGCGTGGGCGCGGACGAGCCCGCCGCCGGGCAGGGCGAAGACGCGGAAGGGGGTGGGGCAGGCGGCCGACGGGTCGCGTACGTCGGAGAGCCGGCGGCCCAGGGGGAGCGCGGGCTCGTCGGCCCCTGCCGTGACGTGGAAGTCCCACACCCACTGGCCGGGGCTCGCCCCCGCCATCTCCCGGAGGGGCAGCGGGAAGCTGAACTCGGCGCCCTCCCACACCGCGCCCACGGGCACGGTGACCCCGTCCCGCCGCCGCACGGCCTTCGCCTGCCAGCGCCGCCGGGTGCCTGCCATGACGAGCCGCCCGTGCACGGTGATGCCGTCGCCGCCGGGCACGAACCGCACGAGCTCGGCGCGTGGCCGGGACCGGGTCACCTGCAGCACCGCGCGCCCGCTGCGGCACCGGACGACGCGGATGAGCGTGCCGGTGCGGGGGTCGGGGGCGTGACGCAGGGTCGGCGTGGGCGGCAGCTCGGTCTCCCCGGCGAGGCGGAGCCCGCGCCGCCGGACGCGTCCGCGGGCGTCGGCGGTGACGAGCGTGAGCCGCCAGACGCCTTCACCGAGGCGAGGACGGACCCCCGCGCCCTTCCCCTCGATGCGTACGTCGCGTACATCACGCAACGTCGCAGTCCCGGCCAGCAGCAGCCCCCCGTGGGCGTGCTGCTCGAAGGCGAGGGGGATCCGGAACCGGCGGTGTCCGCGCGAGACGACCAGATGGGCGCGGTCGACCTGGTCCCCGGGGGCAGCGGCGACGGCGAGGTTGAGCGTGCGGCTGTCCCGGAGCGACAAGTGAACGGGCGCCACGAGCGCCTCCGCCCGCCTGCTCACCCGCCCCGCGGCAGCGCGTTCCGCGCGGAAGCGGGTGGCCCGTGCGGTGGTGAGGAGCCGTCGTGCGGCGGGCGGCAGTGGCGGGGTCATGGCGTGAACCCAATGTGGTGCATTGGGCCACTTTGCCCCGTGTTAGCTCCGATGCGTGGTGTGGCCGCGTACGGGTCACCCGCCTGGCCGAGGGGAGCGTGACCGGGCGCGGGGCGCCGGGGTTAGCACCTTAATGATCATTTCCCCAGCGCGGTTCCGGCGCCGCACGGAACCCCCCGTAACGCCACCCCTGCCCCCACCCGAAGCCCCCACTTCGACGCGCCCGCCCCGCCTCCTGTCCCCGCCCCGCCTCCTGTCCCCGCCCCGCCTTCTGTCCCCACTCCGCCGCTGGGCCGACCCCGCGGCCGTGGCCCTCGCGACGCTCCTCATCGCCTTGCGTGCGAGCGCGCTCGGCCAGTGGATCGTCGACGATGCCGCCATCACCTTCGCCTACGCCCGCAGCGTCGACGAGGGCCTCGGCCCCGTCCAGCAGCCGGGGGCCGACCCGGTGGAGGGGTACTCCAACCCCTCCTGGCTCGCCCTGCTCCTGGTCGGGCGCAGGCTCGGCCTCTTCGACCACGGCTCGCTCCTCGGCGTCAGCGACTTGGTGCTCTACCCCAAGGCCCTCGCGCTGCTCTGCACGGCGGGCGTGCTCGCCTGCGTGGCCGTGGCGGCGCGGGCCGTGCTGCCGGGGCGGGCCTGGGCGGTGACGCTGCTGACCGGCGGCGTACTCGCCCTGAACCTGTCGTACGTCGCGTGGTCCTTCTCGGGGCTCGAAAACCCCCTGTACGCGCTGACCGCCGCCGCGACCGGAGCCCTGCTCGTCCGGGCAGCCGTGCGCGGCACCTTGCTGCGGCCCGCCGTCGCCGCGTCCGCGGGGGCCCTGGCGCTGCTCGCCGCGCTGACCCGGCCGGACGGCGCGGTGTTCGCGGCGGCCTACCCGCTGACCGTCCTGTTGTTTCTGCGCGCGGACGGCATCGCGCGCGCCGCGCGCGCGGTGGCGCTGAGCTCCGCCACCTTCGCGCTGCCCTACGCCGCGTTCCTGCTGTGGCGCCGGGCGACCTTCGGCCTCTGGGTCCCGAACACGGCGGTGGCCAAGGCACAGCAGGCGCCGGGCCTGGCCCAACTGGCGGACGCGGGCGAGCTGTTGACCTACGGCGGCTGGGCGCTCGCCCTGATCGGCGCGGCCTGCGCAGGCCGCGCGCTGGCCCGCCCCGGAGCACCCCGCAGGGGCTTGGTGGCGCTGCTCGTCCCGCTGGCTCTGACCCTCCTCGCGTACGGCGTGCTCGGCCGCGACTGGATAGCGCTGTACCGCTTCGCGACCCCGGTGTGGGTGCTCGCCGCGACGGCCCTTGCCCTGGCCACCTGCACCGTCTGGCACGCGGAACACCCCCGCGCCCGTGCCCTCATCGGCTGCTCCCTCGCGGGCGCCCTGCTCCTCTCGGCCGCCGGACAGGCCGCGCAGAACCACAGGTTCGTGCACCGCCCGACCCTGTCCATGTGCTTCGTGGCCGAGCGCTACGGCCACACCTTCAACGCGTACGCCGCGTACCTCGGCCTGCGTGACGCCACCGTCGCCCTGCCCGACCTGGGAGGCACCTTGCTCACCTCGCGACTGCGTGTCGTGGACGTCGCGGGCCTGACCGACCGCCGCGTCGCCGACGCCTACGCGGCCGGGGACACGGCCGCCCTGCGCCACTACGTCCTGAACGAGGTACGCCCCGAACTCCTCCACGTCCACGCCGCCTGGACCAGGAAATCCGGCCTGACCATGCCCCGCCTGACGGCAGCCGGATACGTCCCCCTCTACCGCGAAGACACGGGCGGCGACTTCGTCCGGGCAGGCGCGGTACGGGATCCGGCCAGGATCACCGCACTCCGCGAGCGCGTGCGCCCCGCCCTGGACGACATGATCGCCCAGATGCGGCCCAGCGGCTGCGGCCCGACCCTGCGCGCGGGTCAGGGGGTGCCCCGATGACGACGGCTCTCCCGAGGCAGACCCACCCCCGGCCCGGACACCGCACCGCCGCCGAACCCGCGCCCCGGGTCGACTCCCTCACCGGGATGCGTTTCCTCGCCGCCCTCGCGGTGTTCGTGCACCACTTCACCGGTCTCAGCGCGCACGGCGGTGTCGCCCACGCGCCGCTGCTCTTCCCGTACTCGACGATGGGCGCGAACGGCGTCGGGTTCTTCTTCGTGCTCTCCGGCTTCCTGCTCACCTGGGGACACCGCCCCGGCACGTCCGCCCGCCTCTTCTACTGGCGGCGGTTCGGCCGCATCGGGCCCGCCCATCTGGTCGCGACCGTGCCCTGCGTCTGGGTCTTCTACCTCTGGGGCGGCGTACCGACGGACGTCTTCAGCTTCGTCGCCTCGCTCTTCCTCGTACAGACCTGGTTCCCCGGTGTCGTACCGACGCTCCCCGGCAACGGCGTCGCCTGGACCCTCAGCGTCGAGGTCTTCTTCTACCTCCTCTTCCCCTACGCCATCCGCGGCGCCCTGCGCCTGCGCACCCGCACCCTGGCCCTGCTCGCCGCCGGCGGACTCACCGGCATGTGGGCGCTCAACTGGTGGGCCGCCGCCCACTTCTCGCCCTTCGCCACCGAGTGGATCATGCGGCATCCGGTGGCCAGGCTGCCCGAGTTCGGCGTCGGGATGGCCTGCGCGCTCGCCCTGCGCCGCGGGCACAGGATCCGCCTCAGCCCACCGGCGCTGCTCGTCTGCTTCGCCGCGTACGCCTTCCTCTACTGCCACCGCGCCTGGTTCGGCCCGCACGTGGCCGCCCAACTCATCTGGAGCCTGCGGCCGTTGGCCGCCGTCTTCGCCGCTCTCTTCATCGTCGCCTACGTCCAGCGCGAGCTGGCCGGACGCCGCGGCTGGCTCTGCGCGCGCCCGATGGTGCTGCTCGGGCTCTGGTCGTACGCCTTCTATCTGCTGCACCAGACCGTCAACCGCCTGATCATCGACACCTGGGGCCGCCCGCAGCCGGAGAACTCGGCCGTGTTCACGCTCATCGGCGTCGCGGTCACCGTGGTCGGTCTTTCCTGGGCGATGTTCACGTACGTCGAGGAACCGGCGAGGAAGTGGTGCGCCACACACACTCCGCGTGGGTGGAGGGGTAAAAAGACCTATGTTGATGCTGTTTGACGGCATTGTGACCCGACGGCATCGTGGCCCCTTGGTATCGGAGGAGACGTGCATCAGTCCGCGTACGAACAGATGGAACTCTGTGTGGAGCAGTACATGCCCGCGGGGAAGCGCCATCGCGTCGTCGACCTCGGCGCCCGGGTCTCCGACGGGCAGACCCGCACCCACAAGGCGCTGCTCGAAGGGCGTGACACGGAGTACGTGGGCGTCGACGTGCTCGACGGGCGCAATGTCGACGCGGTGATGACGAAGCCGTACCGCATCCCGGTGAAGTCCCGCAGCGCCGACTTCGTCATCTCCGGGCAGGCGTTCGAGCACATCCCCTTCTTCTGGGCGACGATGCTGGAGATCGCCCGGGTCCTGAAGCCGGAGGGCATCGCCTTCGTGACCGCGCCCTCGCGCGGCCATGTGCACGACGCCCAGGACTGCTGGCGCTACTACCCGGACGGATATCGCGCCCTGGCCGCGTACACGCGCCTCGAACTCCGCGAGGCCTACACGGACTTCCCGCCCATGAAGGGCATCCGCCACGCCTACGGAAGCATCGACGCCAAGCACGCCTACTGGGGCGACTCCGTCGGCGTCTTCCAGCGGCCCAAGCGCTATCCGCGCCTCACCATGGCCTTCGTACGCGGCACGACCACATGGTGGGCGAACAAGGTCGGCGGGGTCGAAAGTGTCCCGCTGCCCGAGCCCGTCGAGGGGCGCGCGCTCTGCGGCAGGCCGAAGGTGGTCGCTCCGCGCGAGGTGGACGAGCAGTCCGTTTCCGCCTCAAGTGACGCCAGATGACCTCATGTTGACGAAATGTGACATCATGCGTGGCTTGCGCGTACTGTCCGATCCCATGGCATGGCGACGCGCTGTGAATGGCGCACTGAAGCAACTGACCGGATACCAGCTGACGCGCACCCCGGTGCCGGGCCAGCGCGCGGCGGCGGCCCCGGCGCCGAAGCCCGCCCCGGCCTCGAAGCCCGCCCCGAAGCCCAAGCCGAAGCCGCTGAATCTCCCGGCCGACTACGACGACGAGGCGAAGGACATCATCCGTGCGGTGAAGCCGTACACGATGACCTCTCCCGAACGGCTGAACGCCTTCATCCTGGCGACCCGGCACGTCGTCAAGCACGACATCCCCGGTGACATCGTCGAGTGCGGCGTGTGGCGCGGCGGTTCGATGCAGGCCTGCGCCAAGGCGCTGCTCGCCGCCGGTGACACCGAGCGCGACCTGTACCTCTTCGACACCTACGAGGGCATGACCCCGCCCACCGATGAGGACCTGCGCCTCGACGGCAAGTCCGCCGAGGAGCTGCTCAAGCTGCAGGGCAAGGACCGTCCGATCTGGGCCGTCGCCTCCCTCGACGACGTCAAGTCGGGCTTCGAGAAGGTGCCCTACCCCAAGGAGCGCGTGCACTTCGTCCAGGGACGGGTCGAGGACACCGTCCCGCGCCAGGCACCCGAGAAGATCTCCATCCTGCGCCTGGACACCGACTGGTACGCCTCGACCAAGCACGAACTGGACGAGCTGTACGGGCGCCTGGTCAGCGGCGGCGTTCTGCTGATCGACGACTACGGCTACTGGCAGGGCTCGCGTCAGGCGGTCGACGAGTTCCTGGAGAAGACCGGCGAGCGGCTGCTGCTCCTGCGCATGGACGAGGGGCGGATCGCCGTCAAGCCGTGAGGCGTCCCGTGTCCCGTGAGCGGGCCCCGCGCCCGGCAGCCCCCGCTGCCGGACACGGGGCCCGCCCCCGTGATCACCCGAATGGCTCTGTGCAAGTGACCCGGAAGGGCGGCCGTTGTTAACCGAGTGGCCCCCAGCAGGACGCGCAGCCGTGCCCGTCAGTACTCCGGAAGGAATGTGCGCAGCGCATGACACCCCGACTCTCCGTCGTCGTCCCCGTCTACAACGTCGAGGAGTTTCTCGGCCCCTGCCTACGGTCACTGGCCGAGCAGACCACGCAGGATCTTGAGGTCGTCATGGTCGACGACGGCTCCACCGACGAAAGCCCGCGCATCGCCCGGGAGTTCGCCGATGAGGACGGCAGATTCCGCCTGATCGAACAGGCGAACGCGGGACTCGGGGCGGCCCGCAACGCGGGGGTCCGCGCGGCGCGGGGCACGCATCTGGCATTCGCCGACAGCGATGACGTCGTCCCGACGCGTGCGTACGAGCGGATGCTGGCGGCCCTTGGGAAGTCGGGCTCCGACTTCGTCACCGGCAACGTCCACCGGCTGCGGACCGGCGGCCGAACGGAGCAGTCGCCGATGTTCCGCAAAGTGATGGGGTCCAACCGCAGCGCCACGCATGTCACCCGGGACTGGGACCTGCTCGGCGACCGCATCGCCTGCAACAAGGTCTTCCGCAGGGACTTCTGGGACCGGCACGCCCTCGCCTTCCCGGAGGGCGTGCTGTTCGAGGACACCCCCGTCATGGTCCCGGCCCACTTCCTGGCCCGTTCGGTCGACGTCCTGAAGGAGCCCGTCTACCTCTGGCGCGACCGCGACGGTTCCATCACCAAGCGCCGCGCCAAGCCGCGCGCCGTCCGCGACCGCACGGCCGCCGTCCTCGCCGCCGGTGCCTTCCTCACCGGGAAGGCAGCGGAGGCGGCCGGGACACCGCAGGCCGCGGTCTACGCCGATGCCAAGCGGCGCTATGACGCGACGGTGCTCTCCGGGGACCTGTGGCTGTTCATGGAGGCCCTGCCGCACGGCGACTCCGCCTATCACGACGTCTTCATCGAGCAGGCCAACCTCTTCGCCGACACCGTCGACCCCGCGGTCATCGCCGGACTGCCGCTTCCCCTGCGCGTGCGGTGGCAGCTCATCCGCCGGCGCCGCGTCACCGACCTGCTCGCCTTCATGGCGTACGAGAAGGCCAACCCCGGAGCCTTCCGGGTCCGCGGGCTCCGGGAGCGCCGGGCCGACTACCCCGGGATCGGCGGCCTGCCGCGCGAGACCGTCGCCCTGGAGCGCTCCGACCTGCCGCTCACCGCGCAGCTCACGCAGGTCGCGTGGGACGAACAGGGCAGGCTGCGGCTCAAGGGCTACGCCTACATCCCCAATCTGCCCGCCGGGCGGATCGGCGCGCGCGCCCGGGTCGCGTGGCTGCGGGCCGGGCGGCGGCGCGTGCTGCCGCTGAAGCTGCGCACCGTGCGGGCGCGCGAGGCGACGTACCGCTCCCAGCAGGGTCTGCACAGCTACGACCGGTCGGGGTTCGAGACGGTCGTCGACCCCCGCAGGACCGTCACAAGGCGGCGCACCACCACCTGGAAGCTGGAGATGGGCGTGGTCAGCGGGCTGCTTCCGCGCACCGGGCCGGTCAGGATGAGCGCCCCGCCGCGGCTTCCCGTGCGGTATCTGGAGGAGTTCCTCCGGGTGGCCGTCACGCTCAGCAAGGGGCGGCTGAGGCTGCGTACGGAGCGGGTGGCGGCGCGGCTCGTCGCGCACGAGGGATGCGGCGGCGTCGTGCGGCTGCACGGGCGGCTCGCGCCGGGGGAGTCCCAGGCCGTCGACGCCCTGTGCGTCGAGAACTGGAAGTCCAAGGAGGCGCACTACTTCCCTGCCGTGGTCAACGGCCGTGACTTCAGCGCGGACGTGCCGCTCGCCCTCTTCCACGCCGGTGAGGACAAGCGCACCGGCAAGCCCCGCAAGGCCGACCCGTGGGGTGTCGCGCTCGTCCGTGAGGGCGGCGACCGCACCCCGCTCGCCGCCTGCCCCGAGGTACCGCCGGGGCGGTACGGACTGCTCCCCGGGCGTGAACTCCTCGTCCTGGCCAACGTGTCGGGGAACCTGGAGCTGCGCGACCAGACCCTGCGGCCGCTCGTGGACAACGTGACCTGGGAGGACGAGCTGCTCATCGAAGGCAGCCACCCTGACGCGGCGGACCGTGCCGGGGAGCTGGTGCTCGTGCACGGCGGCCACGGCGACGAGGCCGCGCTGCCGGTGCGGATCGAGGGCGGACGGTTCTCCGTGTCCCTGCGGCCGGAAGCCCTGCCCGGCCCTGCCGGTACCCTGCCGCTCGCCGAAGGGCGCTGGAACCTCTTCCTGCGCGAGCCCGGCGAGAGCGACCCCGAGCAGTACACCCCCGTGTGCCTGGCACCCGGCAACGACCGCGCGCTCCCGCTCGCCCGCACCCGAGCCGGCCGCGAGATCAGCCTGAAACGCCACGCCCACGACGGCCTCCACCTGCGCTCAGGCTCCGCGCTGCCCGTCACCGACCGGGGCCGCCCGCGCCAGCGCGAGCTGCGCGAGACCTACGCGGCCCAGCGCGGCGGGCCGCTGCGCGACGCGGTCCTGTACTGCAGCTTCGACGGACGGCAGTACTCGGACTCGCCGCGCGCCGTGCACGAGGAACTGGTCGGCAGGGGCGCGGAGTTGGAGCACCTGTGGGTGGTCCGCGACCAGCAGGTGGCGCTGCCCGAGAGCGCCACGCCCGTCGCCCTGTGGAGCGCCGAGTGGCACGAGGCTCTCGCCCGCTGCCGCTACATCGTGACCAACACCCAGCTGCCCGACTGGTTCGAGCGCGCCGAAGGCCAGTACGTCGTGCAGACCTGGCACGGAACTCCGCTCAAGCGCATCGGCCGCGACCTCGCGGGCCACGCGTCCGGAGACCGCGCCTACATGGATACCCTGCCGCGCCGCGCCGACCAGTGGAGCGTGCTCGTCTCCCCGAACCGCTTCTCGACGCCCGTCCTGCGCGGCGCCTTCGGCTACACCGGCGAGGTCCTTGAGCGCGGCTATCCGCGCAACGACCTGCTGCACGCCACCGACCGCGCGAAGGTCGCCGCCTCCGTACGCGAACGGCTCGGCATCCCCGAGGGCAAGCGCGTCGTCCTCTACGCACCGACCTGGCGCGAGAACCAGCCCAAGCAGGGCGGCCGCTACGGCCTCGACCTCCAGCTGGACCTCGACGCCGCCGAGCGCGCCATCGGCGACGACCAGGTGCTCCTGATCCGCAGGCACTACCTCGTCGGCGGCACCATCCCCTGCTCGGACTTCGTACGCGATGTCAGCCGCTACCCCGACGTCCGCGAACTGCTCCTGATCAGCGACGTGCTGGTGACGGACTACTCGTCCCTGATGTTCGACTTCGCGCAGACCGGGCGCCCGATGCTCTTCCACACCTACGACCTCGACCACTACCGCGACACCCTGCGCGGCTTCTACTTCGACTTCGCGGCCCAGGCACCGGGACCGCTGCTCGCCACCGGCGACGACGTGATCGCCGCGCTGCGCGACCCGACGGCCGCCACCGCCGCGTACGCCGACGCGTACGACAGATTCCGCGAGGTCTTCTGCGACCTGGACGACGGGAACGCCGCCGCCGGTGTCGCCGACGCCATGCTTGAGGGAGGCCGCGCATGAGGGGGCCCGAGCTGCACGACGTCAGCTGTGTCGTGGTCGGCGGCACGGACGCGGAGGCCCTTGAGCGGTCCGTGCGGTCCGTGCTCGACCAGTCGATGGGCAATGTCGAGGCGGTCGTCGTCGCTCCCGGCGCGGCAGGCGAGGTCAGTGCGGCGGCGGACGCGCTCGCCGCCGACCGGCCGCTCCGGGTGCGCCGGGTCATGGCGGAGAAGGGGGCGCCCCTGGGGGCCTCGCGGAACCTCGGGCTCGACGCGGCACGCGGCCGGTACGTCATCGTGCTGGGCGAGGGTGAACTCCTGGAGCGCCACGCCTGCCGGAACCTCTTCGAAGCCGCGCGCTCCACCGGGGCCGACCTGGTGGCGGGGCGCTGGACGCGGCTCACGGGGAGTGGGACGAAGGAGCGTGGCCCCGGCTGGCAGGCCCAACTGCACGCAAGAACCAGGGACGTTCAGAACCTCGCCGACGCTCCCGAACTCGTCGTCAGGGACTCCCTGCTCACCGGGTTCTGCGTCCGCAGGGACTTCATCGACCGCGCACGACTGCGGTACGCCGACGACCTCGCCCACAGCGAGGTCCTCTTCGGCGTCGAGGCCGCCCTCGGCGTCCGGCGCATCACCCTCGTGCCGAACCTGATCACCACCCACCGCGCGGCCCCCGACCCCGCCCGCGAGACCCCCGCCATCGCCGAGGCCAACGCCCGCGTCGCCGCGCTCCTCGTGAGCCTCGGCCGACTCGACCTGTGCGACCGGCGCGAGCGCGCCTTCCTCGCCGACCATGTGCTGCCCTGCGCCCGTACGTTCCCGGGCCTCACCGCCGAGCAGCGCCGCCGGGCCACGGCCGCACTCGCCCCGCACCTCGCCGGCCGCGTTGACCTGCGCGCCCTGGACGCGCTCGGCCCCGTGGAGCGGGTGTGCGTACGGCTGCTCGCGGAGGGCGACACGGACGGCGTGCTCGGCGCGGCGTACGCGCTGGGGCAGCCGGAGACCGTCGTATCGGAGCTGACGGAGCGCGAGGGCAGGGTCTACTGGCGCGCGGAGGGGCTCGAAGACCCGCGCGTACGCGAAGTCCTCGACGTCACTGAACTCGGCCACCAGCACCGGGAGTTGAGTTCCGTGCGGCTCCTCAACCGCCTCACCCGGTGCCGCGTCGACGGCGGCAAGGCGGTCATCGAAGGACGGGTCGTACTGCCCGGCGGCCTGGTCCCCGAACGGCCGCCGCTCACCGCCCGGCTCGACGTACGGGCCCGCGGCACACGGCGACGCGGCTTCCGCGTACCCGTGGAGGAAGTGCGCTACGACGGCGGCGCGATCCACTGGCGGGCCACAGTGGACCTCACCGCGGGCCTGCGGGACCTCGGCATCCGTGACCGCGCCTGGGAGCCCAGGCTGGAAATTCGCGCCGGGGACAGCGACTTGGTGACGGTGCTCGTCGCCGAGGCGGAGACCGTCGGGGCGAGCCAGGGGTTCACCGTCACCGGCGCGAACAAGCTGGAGCTGCGCCTGGCACCGCGCCACCGCGCCGCCCGCCTGCTGCGGGGCGCGCTGCACTACGCCACCCACTTCCGCCCCGCGCGCAGGCTGAGACTGCGGCTTCGCGCCCTGCGCAAGAGGCTGGAGCGGCTCGGCGCCCAGCCGGTCAAGGTGCGCGCCTATCGGCGGGTGCTGCGGCGGCTGCCCGTCAGCAAGGGCTCGGTGATCTTCGAGAGCCACATGGGCAGGCACTACGGCGACAGCCCCCGCGCGGTCCACCAGGAAATCCTCGACCGGGGTCTCAGGCTGCGCTGCACCTGGTCGTACGCCACCACCGCCGACGGATTCCCCGACACCGCCCGTCTGGTGCGCCGCTGGTCCTGGCGCTACCTGTGGGCCCTCGGCCGCGCCGAGTTCTGGATCGACAACCAGGGCTTCCCGCACAGCCTGGACAAGCCCCGCCACACCACGTACCTCCAGACCTGGCACGGCTCCGCCTACAAGCGCATGGGGTTCGACGAGGCGCGCCTGAAGACGCAGAACGCCCCGCAGCGGACCCGGCTGCGACAGGCAGTCGACCGCTTCGACCACTTCCTGGTGCGCTCCGAGCACGACGTGAAGACCCTGGCCCGCGCCTACGGAATCACCGATGAGCGCCTGCTGCGCTGCGGCTACCCGCGCAACGACCGCCTGGTCGCCGCGCGGGCGAAGGACGAGGCATCGGGCCGCTTCCCGCGCCCGGCCGCCGCGGCCGTCCTCGGCATCCCCGACCACAAGACGGTGGTCCTCTACGCGCCCACCTTCCGCGGCCTGCCCAAGAACAACGCTCCCGCGCGGCTCCCCCTCGACGTGGTCAAGTTCGCGGACCGCTTCGGCGACACCCACGTACTCCTGGTGCGCGCCCACTACATGGAGGTGGCGAGCATTCCGCCGTGCCCGCCCGGCACCGTCGTGGACGTCTCCGCCCACCACGACGTGAGCGAGCTGCTCTGCCTCGCCGACATCCTGGTGACCGACTACTCGTCGATCATGTTCGACTTCGCCCTCCTGGACCGGCCGCTGGTGCACTTCACGCCCGACCTCGACGCGTACGCGGCCGAGCGGGGCAGCTACTTCTCGCTGCGGGACGACGCGGGCGGGCCGGTCGTGGAGACGGAGGCGGAGCTGCTGCGCGTCCTCGCCACGGTGAAGCAGACCGACGGCGCCTGGGCCGAGGCCCGGCGCGTCTTCGCCGAGCGCTTCGGGGCGTACGACAAGGGGCGGGCCTCGGCCGACGTGGTGGACGCGCTCTTCGGCGAGCGGTTCGGGAACAGGGAGAAGAGGGGCGGGGCATGACCAGCACGACCGTGAGGACCGGGGCCTCCAAGACGAAGAGCCGGGACCTCTTCCTCATCGCCAACACCGTCGACGAACTCGGCGGAGTCACCGCCTGGGCCCACCAGATGGCCCGGCTCTTCCAGGGCAGCGGCCACCGGGTGCACGTCATCGGCGTCCACGAGGCCGAGCTGAAGCTGGCGCTCCCCGACGACCGCGGCTACCCCGTGACCAGCCTCTACCGCGAGCATCCCGCGTCCCCGCGCCCGGTGCGTGGCATCGGCCGCCTCAACGTCGTCGCGTGGCGCCGCGAGTCGGCGCGGATCGCCGCCAAGCGCCGCACCGTCGAGCGTCTCTCGGAGCTCTTCCGCGCCGCACGCCCCGGCGCGGTCGCCATCGTCACGCAGGTCTGGCCGATGGAGTGGATCCGGGAAGCGGACACGGCGGGCCTGCGCATCATCGGCATGAGCCACGAGTCGTACGCCTACACCCGTGCCTGCCACCGCTACCGCGCGGTCAAGCGCAGCTACCCGTCCCTGGACCGCTGGCTCGCGCTCACCCAGGAGGACGCCGACGACTGGATCACCGACGGCATGCACAACGTCGGCGCGATGCCGAACGCCCTCGCCCACCTCCCCGCGGTGCCCTCGCCGCGCGAGGGGAAGGTGGTCTGCAGCATCGGCAGGCTCGCCGACCAGAAGGGCGTCGACATGCTCGTCGACACCTGGGCGCTCGTGGCCCCGCGGCGCCCGGACTGGACGCTGCGGATCTACGGCGCGGGCGCTGACGAGGCCGACCTCAAGCGGCAGTGCACGCGCCTCGGCCTCGACGGCTCGGTCCAGTGGCGTGGCCGCACCAGTGACGTGCCGGGGGTCCTCGCCCAGAGCTCCGTGTTCGTGCAGTCGTCGCGGGGCGAGGGCTTTCCGCTGGCCCTGATGGAGGCGATGGCCAGCGCGGTGCCGTGTGCCGCCTTCGACTGCGCACCCGGCGTACGCGAGATCGTGCGCCACGGCGAGGACGGCCTCCTCGCCCCCGTCGGCGACATCGAGGCCCTCGCCGACCGCCTCCTGCGCCTCACCGGCAACCCACGGCTGCGGGACGCCATGGGGGAGCGGGCCCGGCTGAACGTGCAGCGGTTCTCCGAGGCGCGGGTGTTGGAGCGCTGGGAGGAGCTGTTCGAGCTGCTTGAGCGGTAGCGGCGTACGAGCCTTACAAGGCGTACGTCAGGAACGTCCCGAGCGGCCGAACAGCGACGAAAGCAGGCCCTTGGCCGCCCGGCCCTGCTGCTCCGGGACTGCGGCGGCCTCGCCCGCGTGCCGCGACACCGGATGCCGCGGCGGCTTCGCCTTCTTGCCGCTGATGCGGATCATCGGGAAGCCCGCGACCTCCTCGGCGCCGTGCCACATGTCGTCGCGCCCCTTGAGGAACGCCGCGAGGTCGGTGTGGACCGCGTCGTAATCGCCCCACGTCCCGTAGAACTTCGTGGCCGTGATGCACAGCGGCTTGAGCCCCGTGTTCGCCACGGCGCCCCAGGTCGCCGCGGCCACGCCGGGGCAGTGCTCGGCCCGGAAGTCGTCGAGGACGACGATCCCGTCCCGGCCGAGGACCTTCTTGGCCGCGCTGATGTCCGCGTGGACGTGCTCGTACAGATGCGAGGCGTCGATGTGCGCGAAGCGGCAGCTGTCCGCCTCCACATGCGCGGTGATCCCGGCGGAGGGCTCCTGGACGATCCGCGGCAGACCGTCGTGGAAGGAGCGGTAGTTGGCCTCGAAGGCGCGGCGCGTCAGGGTGGCGTACGAGCGGCCCATCTCCGCGGAGTTGGCCTCGTCGGGGGCGGGCGAGTCGAAGAGGTCGCAGACGGTGAAGGCCTCGTCGGCGCGCAGGTAGGCGCCCATGAAGATGGCGCTCTTGCCGAGGTACGCGCCGAGCTCCAGCAGGTCACCGCGCTCTCCCCGGTCGCGCTGGCGGCCCAGGATCCAGTCGAAGAGCACCTGGTCGACCGGATGGAACCATCCCTTCACATCGGAGAGCCGGTGCGGCCGCGGCAGCTGACCGGTGTCCTGACCGATGGCCTTCGGGGTCGCGGAAGTGGTGGCCGAAGCGTTGTGCATATCTGGTCCCAAGAACGGGGCGGTCACGGGCGCGGAGTGGGCTCGGTGACGCCGGCCCGCGGCAGCGGCTCGTCGGCCGCCCCCATGGCCGGCGCGGGGCGCCGCTCCGCCAGTGGCGCCACCGACGGTAGACCGCCCGCCTCACCGAGCACCACATGCCTCACAACTCGTTCAGCGGCCCGCCCGTCGTCGTACACGCAGAAGCGGTCTCGGAACGCGCGGCGCAGCTGCGCCGCGCGCGAGCCCCGCCAGTGTCCGGTGGCGAAGATGTCGGTGAGCTCGTCCTGGCTGCGCGCGATCGCGCCCGGCGGGAACTCGCGCACGTCGAAATAGGTGCCGCGGGATGCCTCGTACGCCTCCCAGTCCTCGGCGTGCAGGACGACGGGGCGGTCGAGGTTGACGTAGTCGAACATCAGCGACGAGTAGTCCGTGACGAGGGCGTCCGACGCCAGGCAGAGGGACTCGGTGCTGGGGTGGTGCGACACGTCGATCAGGCGCCCCGAGGTGGCCGTCATGGGCGCCCCGTACGAGTGGTGGGCGCGGGTCAGGACGACGAAGCGGGGCCCGAGGTTGTGCAGCAGCCGCTCCAGGTCGAGGGTGTGCAGCTGCGTGTGGCGGTAGTCGCGGTGGGTGGGTGCGTAGAGGACGGCGACGGCGCCCGGGGGGATGCCGAGGGATTCGCGCAGGCGGGCCACGTCGGCGGAGGTCGCCCGCTGGTAGATGTCGTTGCGCGGGTAGCCGTACTCCAGCGTCCTGAAGGAGGCGGGGAACACGCGTTCCCAGACGAGTGTCGAGTGGCGGTTCGCCGAGAGGACGTAGTCCCATTTGTCGGCGTTGCGCAGGAGGGCGCCGAAGTCCATGCCCCGGGCGGCGGCAGGACGGTCCTGGAGGTCGAGGCCCATCAGCTTCAGGGGCGTGCCGTGCTGGGTCTGGATCATGACCTGGCCGGGGCGCTTGACGAGCCTGCGGTCGAAGTTGACGTTGTTGATGAGGTACTTGGAGCGCGCGAGGGCCGTCCAGTACGCCGCCGTACCGGGGCGGATCCTGCGGGTCGCCGTCGGCACCGAGTGGTGGTGGGCCGGGTCCGCGATCCACGCGGTGCGGATGTGCGGGGCGTGCTCGCGCAGCGCGGCCTCCAGGGCGCCCGGGTTGCAGCCATAGCCGCGCCCCCAGAACGAGGAGAAGACCGCGCGGTCGGCGCGCACCGGCAGCCGCAGCTGGATCCGGTAGTGCAGCTGCAGCGCGGCCCCCTTGACCCGGCGCCGCGCGGTGGCCGCGTACCGCCTGGCCCTGGCCCTCATCCGCAGGGCCGCCCACACGGTCCGGTAGGTGCGGTGCGTGCCGAGGCGCACCAGGGCGTGCCGGATCCGGGTGCTGGTCCGCGGGCAGGCGCCGGGGACGCGGTAGCGGCGGTAGTGGGAGCGGGCCTTGCGCAGGAAGTCGGCGCGGCTGCCGCGCGGGAGGCGGTCCCGCTTGGTGAAGACCGTCGAGAGGTGGTCGACCATCCGCCGGAAGATGATGGGCCGCCAGGCCGCGGAGAGCTCCGGGTGCTCGTCGAGGAACGCGAACACCCGGTCGTACTGGTCGAAGATGTCGAAGTGCCGCCGGGTCGTGGTGCGCAGGATGCTGCCCCTGCGCCGCTGCCGGTAGTGCACGCAGACCCGGTCGAGGGTGGCGATCGTGCGCGCCCTCATCATGATCGGGTACGTCCAGGGCGTGTCCTCGTAGAGGCCGGGCGGGAAGGTGAAGCCCTCGCGCTCGATGAAGTCGCGGCGGCAGGCCTTGTTCCAGGCGACCATCAGGAGCCTCAACAGCTGGGGACGGTCGAGCAGTTGGAAGGGCGCCTCGCCCTCCTGGCTGAGCACGGAGGCGAACTGGTTGCGGACCTCCTCGCCCGACCAGAACGTACGCGCGTAGTCATAGACCAGCACGTCCGGCTCGTCCGTCTCCTTGATGCGGTCGGACATCGCGTGCAGGGCGTCCTCTGCGAGGGTGTCGTCGCTGTCGACGAAGACGAGGTAGTCGCCCTCCGCGTGCTCCACACCGGCGTTGCGGGCCCGGCCGAGACCGACGTTCTCCTTGAGGTGGATGGCCCGTACGCGGGTGTCGCGGGCCGCGAACTCGTCGATGAGGGCGCCGCAGGCGTCCGGTGAGCAGTCGTCGACCACGATCAGTTCGAGATCCGTGAACGACTGACCCAGAACGGATTCAAGGCATGCCTGCAGATAGGCCTGCACCTTGTACACGGGCACGATGACACTGAACCGGGGCAAGGCACATCCATGGGTCGACGCGGGCATACTGCCCGAAAACGCCCAGGAGTCCGGTCGGGTCACGCCAGATGTGGCATACGAGGGATGGACGCGAGGGAGGCGGCCCGGACGCGGACCGCCTCACTCGTCGGGCTATTTGACCGCGCCCGCCATCACTCCGGAAACGAACTGGCGTTGGAACGCGAAGAACACGGCCAGCGGAATCACCATCGAGATGAACGCACCGGGCGCCAGGATCTGCACGTTGTCGCCGAACGACCGCACCTGCTGCTGGAGCGCGACCGTGATCGGCGGACTCTTGGAATCGGCGAAGATCAGCGCGATCAGCATGTCGTTCCAGACCCAGAGGAACTGGAAGATGCCGAGCGAGGCGATCGCGGGTGCGCCGAGCGGCATCACGACCCGGAAGAAGAGCCGCAGCTCACCGGCTCCGTCCAGGCGCGCCGCCTCCAGTAGTTCGCGGGGGATCTCCGCGAAGAAGTTGCGAAGCAGGAAGATCGCGAACGGCAGACCGAAGGCCACGTGGAAGGTGACCACACCGACCGTCGTCTCGAAGATCCCGATCGCGCCGAAGATCTTCGACACCGGAAGCAGCGCCACCTGCACCGGCACCACGAGCAGCCCCACGACCCCGAGGAACCACCAGTCGCGGCCCGGGAACTCCATCCACGCGAACGCGTATCCGGCGAGCGAGCCGATGATCACGACGAGCAGCGTCGCGGGGACGGTGATCATGATGCTGGACAGGATCGAGTCGGTGATCGTCTCGTCCTTGAGCAGGTTCGTGTAGTTGTCAAGCGTCATCTGCGACGGCGCGGTGAAGACCTTCCACCAGCCGCTCTCGGCCATGTCGGCGGAGGTGCGCAGCGAACCGAGCAGCAGACCGATCGTCGGCACCAGCCAGAACAGCCCGACGACGGCAAGGAAGACGCGTACGGCGCTGCCGCTCAGGACGGAGGCGATCCGCCCGCCGAGCGACTGCTTCGCCTTCACCGTTTCCACTTGGGCGGTCATCGCCGAGCCTCCCGCCGAAGTCGCCGTACATTGAACAGCATCACCGGGATCACGAGGAGGAAGAGGAGTACGGCGATGGCGCTCGCCACTCCCGAATCCTTGTCGAGGAACGCGGAGTTGTAGAGCTGGAGCGCCAGGACGTTCGCGTCGTCCTTCGAGGAGTTCGGCGGGATGATGAAGATCAGGTCGAAGATCTTCAGTACGTTGATCATGAGCGTGACGGCCACCACCGCGAGCACCGGCGCGAGGATCGGCACGGTGATCCGGCGGAACACCTGCCACTCGTTGGCGCCGTCCACGCGGGCGGCCTCCAGGAGTTCACGCGGCACGCTGGCGAGACCGGCCGCGATCAGGACCATCGCGAAGCCCACCCAGATCCACAGGTAGGAGCCGATGACCGCGGGCGTGATGAGGGAGGGGCCGAGCCAGTCCACTCCGTTGTACGGCTCCCGGAAGTTCGATGCGGGGAACCGGAGTTGGGCCCCGTCGGCCTCCTTGGGCAGTGCGAAGGTGCCGTCGGACGCGGCCTTGGCCGAAGCCACCACCTTGCCGTCCTTCACGGCCTCGACCTTGATCCCCGCGTAGCCGAACTCGGCCTTGTCCGGGGCGTTGACCTCGCCGCGGCCCTTGCCACGGGTGAAGTCCTGCCAGGCCGTGCCGGTGACCTGGTCCGGGTCGGACTTCGCGGCCGCGGCGGACTTGGCGTCGCCCGGCATGTTGTCCGGGGCGACACCGGTCAGCGGCAGGGCCACCGGGGTGCCCGCGCTGACCGGCTTACGCGTGATGAAGGCGCCCCCGTCAGCGGCCTTCAGCGGCGACCGCGTACTGGGATGCGCCTGCGGGAATGCGGACGACTCGGCGAAGGTGTCGTGCACGCCCACGAAGACGGCGTTGGCGACACCCCGGTCGGGATCCGACTCGTACACGAGCCGGAAGATGATGCCCGCCGCGAGCATCGAGATCGCCATCGGCATGAAGATGACCAGCTTGAACGCCGTGCCCCAGCGGATCCGTTCGGTGAGCACGGCGAAGATCAGGCCGAGCCCGGTCGCGAGCGTCGGGGCGACCACCACCCAGATCGCGTTGTTCTTGACCGCGGTCAGGATGGTGTCGTCCGTGAACAGGGTCTTGTAGTTGCCGAACGCCGTGAAGTCGCCCGACTTGTCGAAGAAGCTGCGGAAGACGGAGTACCCGATGGGGTACAGGACGAGCGCGCCGAGCAGCAGCAAGGCTGGCAGCAGGAAGAGCGCTGCCACGGACTTGCGGGTGCCGGTCACGCTCTTGCGCGGTTTCGGAGCCGGGGGCAGCGCCACGTTCGGCGTGCCCCCGGCGTTCGCGGATGACACCGCGTCAGTCCTTGTAGGCCTTGGCGGCGGCCGTCTCCAGCGCCTTCTGCGTGCCCGCGACGTCCTTCGGGCTCTTCAGGAAGTCCTGCAGCGCCTTCCACTCACCCTTGCCCGGCGTGCCGCCGAAGGCCTGCGGGGCCTGGTCGGACATGTCGAAGCGGATGTCGTCGCCCGCCGCGATGAGGGCCTTGGCGATTGCCCGCTGCACGTCGTTCGGGTACGCCGACAGATCCAGGCTCTTGTTCGGCGAGACGAAGCCGCCGGACTCCGCCCAGATCTTCGCCGCGTCCGGCGAGGCCAGGAACGTGAGCAGCGCCTGGGCGCCCTTGCTGTCCTTCAGCGCCACGGCCGCGTCACCGCCGACGACCGCCGGTGACTCGTCCCCGACCGCCGGGAACGGGAACACCTTGGCGTCCGAGCCGATCTTGGCCTTCGTCTCCGAGATCGGCAGCGAGACCATGTCGCCCTCGAAGACCATGCCCGCCTTGGGCTGGTCGCCGCCGGTGAACGTCTGCTTCACCGATGCCGGGAACTCCGTCTGCAGCGCGCCGTCGGCGCCGCCCGCGACGAAGCCCTTCTTGCCGAACAGCTCACCGAGTGTGGTCAGCGCGTCCTTGACGGTCGGGTCCGTCCACTTGATCTCGTGCTTGGCGAGCTGGTCGTACTTCTCGGGGCCCGCCTGCGAGAGGTAGATGTTCTCGAACCAGTCGGTGAGGGTCCACCCGTCGGCGCCGGCGATCGATATCGGCGGCACTCCGGAGTCGTACACGGTCTGGGCCGTCTTCATGAAGTCGTCCCAGGTCTTGGGCGCCTTGGCGCCCGCGTTGTCGTAGACCTTGGTGTTGTACCAGACCAGCGACTTGTTCGCGGCCTTGAAGTACACGCCGTACTGCTTGCCGTCGACGGCCCCGAGGTCCTTCCAGCCCTTGGCGTAGTTCTTGTCGAGCTGCTTCTGCGCCTCGGGGCCGACCGGCTTGGCCCACTTGTTCGCCACGGCCTGGTCGATCGCGCCGACCTGCGGAAGCATCGCGACGTCCGGCGGCTGGCCGCCCGCGACCTTCGACTCCAGGAAGCTGATGATGGGGTCCTGGGCGGGTACGAAGGTGACCTTGGCGCCCGTCCGCTTCTCGAACTCATCGAGAACCTTCAGGAAGACCTTGCGCTCCGAACCGCCCCAGACGGCGGCCACGGAGACGTTCTGGCCGTCCAGCTTGGGGAGTTGGACCGCGGAGCCGTTCTCCTTGCCGCCGCCCTTGCCGCCGTTCCCGTCGTCGTCCTTGTCACCGCCGCCGCACGCGGTGACGGTGAGCGCGAGTGTGCCCGCGACGACGGCCGCGGCGAATTTGGCTGTGGTACGCCGGTGGTGCGTTGCCCTGCGTGTACGAAGAGTGCTGCGCATCACTGCCCCGTTCTCTTCCCTGACGAGCGAGTCCCGTGCGGTCTGTCTACGCCTGGGCGGGGAGGGGCGGCAAGAGCGCCAACCATGTCAACCAGGTGATCGTGATGGCGTTGTGACGTGCCGTCACAGGGTGCGGGGGCTCCGCGCGGTGTCACAGCAAGGAGGGCACCTCATCCGCCGCGACGGAACGGGCGGCCCGCTCAAGGGCGCTGGCGAGCAACGCCAAGTCCGTCGGCCCGTTGCCCAGTTCGCGGACGGGGCGCCGCGTGGGCGGATCCCCCATCCGCTCCCACTCCAGCGGGACGACCGTGGGCCGCAGTGTCGACGTACGCGGAATACGCCCCGTAACGCGCCCCGCCTGAAAGGGACTTACCCGCTCATCGGCCGTACGCAGCTCGCCCCTGCCGGGGGCGGGCTCCTCAGGCCCCGGGGTGACCGCGTCGAGCACGACCCGCAGGGTCGCCCGCCGGCCGAGCTCCGTCTCAAGGGTGCGCTCGCTGCGGGCCGTGGTGGCGACCACGTGCACCCCAAGGCGCTCCCCGTCCCTGGCGACCGCCTCAAGGGCCCGCACGACCGACCCCGCGGCGGGCCGCCCCGGGGACCCGAGGGCGGGCGAGAGCAGTGCGTCGAAGTCGTCCACGAGCACGACGAGCCGGGGCAGCGGCGGCCCGGGATCGGCCGCCTTGCGTGCGGAGGCGGGCCGCAGCCGCAGCGTGGAACTGGTCGGCGGATCGAGGTCGCCGCCCCCGGCGGCCGGCGGCGAAGGCTGCGAGGCGGCAGAGCGCTGGGCCACCATCCGGCCCGAGATCTCCCGCTGCGTGTGCCAGTCGGCGAAGCCGAGCCGTCCGAGCAGCTCGGCCCGCCGCTTCAGCTCGGCGGTCAGTGACTGGGCGAACTCCCGCATCCTCACCGGGTCGTTGGCGGCCAGATGCGTGGTGACGTGCGGCAGGTCCATGCAGACCGCGAGGCCCTCGACGAGCTTCACGTTCCCGCCGTTCGTCCCGCTGCCCGCGCTGCCCGTGGTGTCCCGTCCGTCGATCAGGACCATGCCGAGCCGGTCGGGCCGCTCGGCCGCGGCCAGCGATGCGGCGATGGATCGCAGCAGCTCCGTGCGCCCGCTGCCCGCGGGGCCCTCGGCGAGCAGATGCGGGCCCTCGGCGGCGAGATCCACCACCACAGGGCCGCGGGGTCCAGCCCCGAGCACCGTCCAGGCCCGGCCGCCCAGCGCCTCCGGGTCGTCGGCCGCAGCGGCCCACCGGGCCATCAGGGACGCCGGGGTGGCCCTGGCGAGACCCAACTCGTCAAGCAGCCGCGCCATTTGGGGCAGCGGGGCGGACACGCGCGCGTGCCCGTCGCCGGTCGCGCCGTCCGTACGGAAGGGGGCGAGTGCCCGGGCGAACCGCTCGGCCCAGGCCTGTGACACCGCGTCCACCGCGGCGACCGTGCCGTGCCCCACGGGCTGCCCGTCCACGGTCCGCAGCAGCCGCAGCGCGGTCGCCACATCGCCGCTGAGCAGGGCGACCGCGCCGCAGGACCGGAAGGCGGGCGACACGGAACAGGCGGCTTCGTACGTGGCCGACACCGGGGAAGCGGGCGAGGCGGCGGGCGTCTCGGCCAGGCAGACGACATGGATCCCGGCCGCGCCGCCCTCCCGCGCGAGCCGAGCCACGGCCTCGCGCAGTCCGGCGGACCCGGGGTCGCCGTCCACCACGACGACGGCGCGGGGGCCCGGCTCCAGGGGCTCGTCCGCGGCGGACGCCGACGCGCGGTCCGCCAGGAAGTCCTCGAGGCGCCGCAGCAGTTCGCCCGTACGCGCGGCCGCTTGCTCGCGGTCGTAGGCGAGGAGGAGGCGGCAGTCCTGTCCGTGCGTGGGCCGCAGATGCGGGAGCCAGCCCAGCCACGACCACTCGGCGGCCCGCTCCGGCGTGGGCCGGGCGCGGTCCGTGCTGAGCAGCACGATCTCCAGGGCGTCGGGGGAGTGCAGCGCCGCGAGCTGGGCGACGACCGCGCGGGCGAGCCCCGTGAGCCGCTCGCGCGGACCCGCGAGGCCGAGCGCGCCCGCCTCCCGCAGGCTGACCGTGACGGGGACGGCGGGCAGCAGCCCCCGGTCGTCCGGGGTCGCGCGGTCGACCGTGCCGAGCCTGACCGCGAGCGCCTCGGGGTGGGCGGGCCCGCGCTCCCAGAGCCGGGGGCCCGGGCCGAGCGCGGTGAGCAGCAGGGCCGCGGGATCGGGCCAGGACTCCGGGGTCCGTGCGGCGGCGGCCACCGCGAGGTCCTCGGGGGTGGGGCTCGGCGCCGGGGGCGGGGCGTCGCCGTCCGTGTCGTACCCCTCGTCCTCGTGGTCGTCGCCGAACTCGTCGTCACGGGTGCCCGTGAGCCGCCGGGCCCAGGCCGAGAGGCCGCCGCGCTTGCGGAGGTTGCGCGGCACGGTGGTCCCGCGCGCGGGGGTGCCGGTGCGGGTGCTCTCCGCGTCCGGGGCGCCGCCCTGCTGGGGGACGAGCGGCGTGTCGGTGCCTGCGGGGCCGAACTGCTGGCCGTGGGCCTCGTGCGTTCCGTACCCCCCGGCCTGGCTGTTCTCGCCCGAGGCGCCCCAGCCCGCCGATCCGTACGCGTGGTGGGTGCCGCCGGAAGGAGTGGGTCCCGGCTCGGCATGAGTGCCCGGCGGCTGCTCGGCGCCCGGCGCGACCCGCACACGTACATGCCCCTCGCCATCCGGGGCCGTCGGCAGCGTCCCGCCCGTCCCGCCGGCCCCGTCGCCGGAGGTGAGCCGCAGCGCGGACTCGCCGAGCCGCAGCAGGGAGCCGGGGGCCAGGCGCACCGGCCGGTCGGTGATCTCGCGGCCGTCCACCGTCGTGCCGTTCGTGGAGCCCAGGTCCGTGACGGTCACCTGGCCGTCCGGTGTGAGCGTCACCGCGCAGTGCAGCCGCGAGACGTCCGGGTCGTCCAGCGGGACGTCCGCGTCCGCCGAGCGGCCGACGCGGATCTGGCCGCCGTGCAGGAGGTGCACACCACCCGCGTCGGGGCCCGCCACCACGTGCAACTGGGCGGTCGCGCCCGCGAGTTCGGGTCCCGGCTCGGCGGGGGAGCCGAGGGAGAGCACCGCCCCGTCGATCAGGGGCGGCTCCCCGAGGGTGCAGCGGTGGGCGTCGAGGCGCTCCGATTCCGCGTACAGGACGAGGGGGCCTTCGGCGCCCGCGACAGCCGCTGCCAGGCCCGAGGCGACCGTGGCGAGCGCGGTCCCTGCGGGGGCGGTGACCAGCACATCACAGGCGCCGCGCGCCGCGGCGGGGCGGCCATGGGGCTCGGCGGTCTGGCCGCTGCGCGGCCCGAGGACGGTCAGCCGGATCTGCATCGCCGTCAGCGGTCCCTTCTGCCCTTGCCGCCGGGCACGGGGACTCGCGCTGTGATTCCCCCCACCGCACACGGCCACGTCGGCCAGTATCAAGAAGGCATCCTCGCACCTGCCACTGACAACACGCCCGGCGGCCACCGGTAAGTGATCTTGATTGGTCGGCTCTGCTCGGAAAAGTGCCTGCTTGGACTGTTGCGATCAGCGGTGTCCGGGCAGTGTCCGGGGGTGACGAAGGTCGAATCGCCGCACTCCGGCAACCAACGACCTCCGTCGGGCGTCTTTCCACCGAACAACGATCCGGACTTCCACCGAACCACGATCCGGGCACTTGGAGGCCGGTACGGAATGTGACCGGCCGGTGCCCCGTTCGGCGGCATTACAGTGGGTCGGAACACCCTCCGGCGGGCAGCCGGGTCCGGACAGACCAGCCAGATCAGCAGGGAGCGCATGACGTGCGGCCGGTAGGCAGCAAGTACCTGCTCGAGGAGCCGCTCGGACGCGGCGCCACGGGCACCGTCTGGCGGGCCCGCCAGCGCGAGACCGCGGGTGCCGAGGCGGCCGTTCCCGGCCAGCCCGGCGAGACGGTCGCGATCAAGGTCCTCAAGGAAGAGCTCGCCAACGACGCGGACATCGTGATGCGGTTCCTCCGCGAGCGCTCCGTCCTGCTCAGGCTCACGCACCCGAACATCGTGCGGACCCGTGACCTGGTCGTCGAGGGGGAGCTCCTCGCCCTCGTCATGGACCTGGTGGAGGGCCCTGACCTGCACCACTACCTCCGTGACAACGGCCCGTTCACACCGGTCGGTGCGGCCCTTCTGACCGCCCAGATCGCCGACGCCCTCGCGGCGAGCCACG
Organism: Streptomyces sp. NPDC048436; assembly: GCF_043200355.1. Taxonomy (NCBI): domain Bacteria; kingdom Bacillati; phylum Actinomycetota; class Actinomycetes; order Kitasatosporales; family Streptomycetaceae; genus Streptomyces; species Streptomyces sp. NPDC048436. The sequence continues at coordinate 1,379,075 of NZ_JBICXP010000001.1, read as the reverse complement.
CGGACGGGGTCGTGCACCGCGACCTGAAGCCGGCGAACGTCCTGCTCAAGCAGGAGCCCGACGGTTCGATGCACCCGATGCTCACCGACTTCGGCATCGCGCGCCTGGCCGACTCCCCGGGTCTGACCCGCACCCACGAGTTCGTCGGTACGCCGGCGTACGTGGCGCCCGAGTCCGCCGAGGGCCGCCCGCAGACCAGCGCGGTCGACATCTACGGAGCGGGCATCCTTCTGTACGAGCTGGTGACCGGGCGTCCGCCGTTCGGCGGCGGCTCGGCCCTCGAAGTCCTGCACCAGCATCTGAGCGCCGAACCGCGCCGCCCCTCCACGGTCCCGGACCCGCTGTGGACGGTCATAGAGCGCTGCCTCAGCAAGAACCCCGACCACCGCCCCAGCGCCGAGAACCTCGCGCGGGGCCTGCGGGCCGTCGCGGACGGCGTGGGCGTGCACGCGTCCAGCGCGCAGATCGCCGCCGCGGAGGGCGTGGGCGCCCTCCTGATGCCCGATCCGTCGCCCGCCGCCGTGCCGGGCACGGCCGGCGCCGCCGACCCCACGCAGGCGCTCCCGCACAACGCCGGGTCGTACGACCCGAACGCGGCTACGAGCGTCATGCAGAACACCGGCGGCTCCGGGGACGCCGACCCGACGTCGGTCCTTCCGCACGGCAACCGTGGCGCGGCGGACCCGACGGCCGTCATGCCGCCCGTGCCGCCGAACCAGCCCGGTGCGGACCCCGACGACCCGCACCCCTGGCAGAACCAGATGCGGGCGGCACGCGACCGCAACGAACAGACGCAGGTCCAGTCCTACCTGGACCCCAACGAGGACCCGCTGCGCCGCCGCCCCCAGCGTCAGGTGGCCCGCCCGCAGCAGCAGCCGCAGCGTCCGCAGCAGTACGCGCCGCAGCAGCAGCGCCAGCAGCAGCCTCAGCGCCAGCAGTACGCACCGCAGCAGCAGCCGCAGCGTCAGCAGTACGCGCCGCCGCAGCAGCAGCCGCCCCAGCAGCCCCCGGCGGGACGGCCGCCGCGTGAGCCGCGCCAGCGCAGTGCGAACCGGATGAAGATCCCGGGTCTCGGCTGCCTCAAGGGATGCCTCTTCACGATCATCATCCTCTTCGTGGCGAGCTGGCTCGTCTGGGAGCTGAGCCCGCTCCAGGAGTGGATCGGCACCACGAAGGGCTACTGGGCCCAGCTCGGCGACTGGTACGACACGGTCTCCGGCTGGATAGGGAAAGTCAGCGGCAACTGAAGCCAGTACCGAGCGGGGCCACCGGGATCGAGCAGTCCCCGGTGGCCCCGCTCAATGCTGTGCGCGTGACTGTGCGCGTGCTGGACAAGTACGGGGTGGATTACCGCCCGAATTCGGCGAATCCCTCGCCGACTCTGGGGATTTGTCGACACCTGTGGGGTGATTTCTGCTCCTGGAGTGAAGGTTGGCGTCGAGGCCGCGTAGTTTTGTCGCCAACACGCATCCGTAGGAGCAGTCTTGGCACGCAAGATCGGCAGCCGGTACACCGCCCACCAGATCCTTGGTCGGGGCAGCGCCGGCACGGTGTGGCTCGGCGAGGGACCCGAGGGGCCCGTCGCCATCAAGCTGCTGCGCGAGGACCTGGCGTCCGACCAGGAGCTCGTCGGCCGCTTCGTCCAGGAGCGCACGGCCCTGCTCAGCCTCGACCACGCGCGCGTGGTCGGCGTCCACGACCTGGTGGTCGACGGCAACGACCTCGCCCTTGTCATGGACCTCGTCCGCGGCACGGACCTGCGCACCCGCCTGGACCGCGAGCGCCGCCTCGCTCCGGAGGCGGCGGTGGCGATCGTGGCGGACGTGGCGGACGGCCTCGCGGCGGCGCACGCGGCGGGGATCGTGCACCGTGACGTGAAGCCGGAGAACGTCCTGCTCGACATGCAGGGACCGCTGGGCCCCGGCGGCTCGCACCCGGCCCTGCTCACGGACTTCGGCGTCGCGAAACTGATCGACTCCCCGCGCAGAACCCGCGCGACGAAGATCATCGGTACGCCGGACTACCTCGCCCCGGAGCTCATCGAGGGCCTGCCGCCGCGCGCGGCGGTCGACATCTACGCGCTCGCCACGGTCCTGTACGAACTCCTCGCGGGGTTCACGCCGTTCGGTGGAGGTCACCCCGGAGCGGTCCTGCGCCGCCACGTGACGGAGACCGTCGTCCCCCTCCCCGGCATCCCGGACGAGCTCTGGCAGCTGATGGTCCAGTGCCTGGCGAAGGCCCCGGCGTCCCGCCTGCGTGCGTCGGAGCTCGCGGCACGGCTGCGGGAGCTGCAGCCGCTGGTGGCGGGGATGCCGCCGCTGGACGTGGACGAGCCGGATACGGAGCCGCAGGCAGAGGAGGCGGAGGAGGAGCCCGCGCCGGAGCCGTCCGCCGGTCGACCCCGGCGCGGGGCGGTCCCGCTCGTCCCGGGGTCGTCCCCCGACTCGAACCGCGATACGCACACGTCGATGCGGGTGCCGGGCCCCGACGAGCTGGCCGGCGGCGCCCGGGGCACGGCCCGCGCCCCCCGCGCTTCCGGCGCGGCCCGCCCCGGCTCGGCCCGCCACCGCGCGTCGGCCCGCCGCCGCAGGATCACGCTGGGCGTGGCCGGGGTGGTGCTGGTCGCTGCCGCGGGGTTCGGTACGTGGGCGGCGACGAGTGGCGACGACGCGGACGCGACGCCGCAGGACACGAAGAACTCGGCTCCATCGTCGCCGTAACTGGCCCCGGGGCCTCGTGCGGGCCTGCACCTACCCTCCCGGCGGGCGCCCCTCCCCGGCACCGCGGGACCTCTCCCACCCACCCGCCCGATCACCCCGCACCGGCCAGGAACCGCAGACCCATCTGCTGACCGTGGCACGCCCCGCCGGCCCGCATCGGCGGCACCGCGGGACCTCTCCCACCCACCCGCCCGATCACCCGGCACCGTCCAGGAACCGTAGGCCCATCTGCTGACCGTGGCATGCCCCGCTCCTCTCCCACCCACCCGCCCGATCACCCCGCATCGACCAGGGACCGACGGAGTGCGGGCGACCCTGCACCGCGGGGTAATCGGGTGGGTGGGCGGGAAAGATCCGGCGCGGAGCGCCGGGGCGAAGGCCGCACCGGCCCGTAGCCGGGTCGCGCCCCCTGGCCAGGGAAGGCCGACCCGCCCCGCGCCCTGGGAGCTGGGGCCTCCGGGGTAATCGGGTGGGTGGGCGGGAAACATCCGGCGCGGAGCGCCGGGGCGAACGCCCCACCCGCCCGCAGCCAGGTCACGCACCCTGCCCCGCACCCCGGGGAAGCCGAAGCCACGCCCCCCGGCCCCCAGGGTGCCCACGCACCCCTCCCCAAGGCCGCGAGGCCAGACCCCTTGCCCCCAGCCGTTAGGCTGGACCCGTGGCAGTCGTCGATGTATCCGAAGAGCTCAAGTCCCTCTCCTCGACCATGGAGTCGATCGAGGCCGTCCTGGACCTCGACAAGCTGAGGGCAGACATCGCCGTGCTCGAGGAGCAGGCGGCCGCGCCGTCCCTGTGGGACGACCCGGATGCGGCACAGAAGATCACCAGCAAGCTGAGCCACCTCCAGGCGGAGGTGCGGAAGGCCGAGGCCCTGCGCGGGCGCATCGACGACCTCAGCGTGCTCTTCCAGATGGCCGAGGAGGAGGACGACTCGGACACCCGCGCCGAGGCCGAGACCGAGCTCACGGCCGTCAAGAAGGCGCTGGACGAGCTCGAGGTCCGCACCCTCCTCTCCGGCGAGTACGACGCCCGTGAGGCGCTCGTCACCATCCGCGCGGAGGCCGGCGGCGTGGACGCCTCCGACTTCGCCGAGAAGCTCCAGCGCATGTACCTGCGCTGGGCCGAGCGGCACGGCTACAAGACGGAGCTCTACGAAACCTCGTACGCGGAAGAGGCCGGCATCAAGTCGACCACCTTCGCCGTCCAGGTCCCGTACGCGTACGGCACGCTCTCGGTCGAGCAGGGCACGCACCGTCTCGTCCGCATCTCGCCCTTCGACAATCAGGGGCGCCGCCAGACCTCCTTCGCGGGCGTCGAGATCCTCCCCGTGGTCGAGAAGACCGACCACATCGAGATCGACGAGTCCGAGCTGCGCATCGACGTCTACCGCTCGTCGGGCCCCGGCGGCCAGGGCGTGAACACGACCGACTCCGCGGTCCGCCTGACGCACCTCCCCACCGGCATCGTCGTCTCCTGCCAGAACGAGCGCTCGCAGATCCAGAACAAGGCGAGCGCGATGAACGTCCTCCAGGCAAAGCTCCTCGAGCGCCGCCGCCAGGAGGAGCAGGCGAAGATGAACGCCCTCAAGGGAGACGGCGGCAACTCCTGGGGCAACCAGATGCGTTCGTACGTCCTGCACCCGTACCAAATGGTCAAGGACCTGCGTACGGAGTGCGAGGTGGGCAACCCCGAGGCTGTTTTCAACGGCGAGATCGACGGTTTCCTCGAAGCCGGAATTCGCTGGCGCAAGCAGCAGGAGAAGTAAGCGCCGCTTTATCGACAAGGCAACTGCCGCCTTCCGGGCGGCAGTTGCCTTTTGTTGTGCCGCTCAGTGCCTCTTACGTCACAGTCACATCTCCGTACGCCGGTCAACTGATGTTATTTCAGACATCGCGCCCGCAACGACCTTGACGTTGCTGTGGAAACTGGAAAGGCTAGCGAGCGGCATGCGTATCTCTGGGGCGCGTGTGATCTGTGGGGGCCGATCCAGCGCTCCCGACGAACGCAGTCCCGGGCGCTGCCTCACTGACGATTCAGCTACTGGGGGTAGCAGCCAGATGACCAAGAAGACGCGGATCCGCGTAGCACGTATAGCCGCGGGCGCGGTGATCGCCGCAGGTGCTTCGCTGACCGCCGCCGGTGCCGCCTCGGCCCTCGACGTCGGCGTCGACCTCGGTGGTGCCAGCGTCAACGCCAGCGCCGACGACAACGGCATCGGTGTCGACGTCGGCATCGGCGATGACGCGACCGAGGAGCCCACCGAGGACCCCACGGTGATCCCGACGGAGCCCACCGCGGACCCGACGGAGCCCACCGAGGAGCCGACCGAGCCCACCGAGGAGCCCACGGAGCCCACCGAGGACCCGACCGAGCCCACCGCGGACCCGACGGACCCGACCCAGCCCACCGATGACCCGAGCGAGCCCGGCAACGGCAACGGCACGGGCGGCGGCAACGGAAACGGCAACGGCACCGGCGGCAACGACAACGACCCCGACGGTGGCGCCAACCCCGTCGAGCAGGGCAAGGGCAAGGACAGCCTGACCGACACGGGCAGCACCCCGGTCGAGCAGGGTGACAAGGCCGACAAGGGCGAGCTCGCCGAGACGGGCGCCGCCGAGACCACGTTCCTGCTGATCGGCGCCGCGACGATGATCGCCGGCGGCATCGGCTTCCGCGTTCTGCCGCGCTTCGTCGGCAACCGCGGCGCTGCCGCCTGATCCAGGGCGCCGCAGCGAACGTATAGAACGTATGTACGTGACGTGACCGACAGACAGAAGGGCCCGGAGCCTTATGCTCCGGGCCCTTCCGGTGTCCTGGCGAGCGCGCTCTCCGGCGCGCTAAGCGGTCTGGTGCGCCAGCAGTGCCACCGCGGCGATCAGCACGACGAGAAGCCCTATCAGGGCCGCAGGGCTGAGGCCGCCGAAGGGGCCCTCCTGCTCCATGCGCGCGCGATTGGCACGGCACACGGGGCAGCGGCCTTCGTTCACGGGCGCCGCGCAGTTCGCGCACACCAACCTGTCGTAGGTCATGCGCTCCTCCTCCCGCACAGTTACAGCCTGCCCAACGCTGTGGGGAACTCAACCGTTCCCCCTACCACTGTGCCAGCTTCCACGAGTTTCGGCGCGGCCCGCCCGTCCTCGTCGGTTTCCGACTGTTACGTTCCGTGGTATATCCGCGACAATTCGCGCAACTCAGGACGCTGACTGCGCTCGCGTACCGGGTTCGCGTATGGTCACGCTCACCTACCCCCGGCGACCCGTGGTGCATCCGTGATCCGATTCGACAACGTCTCCAAGGCCTACCCCAAGCAGACCCGGCCCGCCCTCCGGGATGTCTCCCTGGAGATCGAGAAGGGCGAGTTCGTCTTCCTGGTGGGCTCCTCAGGCTCCGGAAAGTCCACCTTCCTGCGGCTGGTCCTGCGCGAAGAGCGCACCAGCCACGGCCAGGTGCACGTCCTCGGCAAGGACCTCGCGCGCCTCTCCAACTTCAAGGTGCCGCACATGCGGCGCCAGTTGGGCACCGTCTTCCAGGACTTCCGCCTCCTCCCGAACAAGACCGTCGGCGAGAACGTCGCCTTCGCGCAGGAGGTCATCGGCAAGTCCCGCGGCGAGATCCGCAAGTCCGTGCCCCAGGTCCTCGACCTCGTCGGCCTCGGCGGCAAGGAGGACCGGATGCCCGGCGAACTCTCCGGTGGTGAGCAGCAGCGGGTGGCGATCGCACGCGCCTTCGTCAACCGCCCCAAGCTCCTGATCGCCGACGAGCCGACCGGCAACCTCGACCCGCAGACGTCGGTCGGCATCATGAAGCTGCTCGACCGGATCAACCGGACCGGCACGACCGTCGTCATGGCGACCCACGACCAGCAGATCGTGGACCAGATGCGCAAGCGGGTCATCGAGCTGGAGAAGGGCCGTCTCGTCCGCGACCAGTCGCGCGGCGTCTACGGCTACCAGCACTGACGACCCGTACTGATCCACTGCACTGATCCACTGAAAGGGAGCCATGCGCGCCCAGTTCGTCCTGTCGGAGATCGGCGTCGGTCTCCGCCGGAATCTCACGATGACCTTCGCGGTCATCGTCTCCGTCGCCCTCTCGCTCGCCCTGTTCGGCGGCTCGCTGCTCATGCGCGACCAGGTGAGCACGATGAAGGGCTACTGGTACGACAAGGTCAACGTCTCGATCTACCTGTGCAACAAGGGCGATGCCGAGCAGGACCCCAAGTGCGCCAAGGGCGCCGTCACGAACGAGCAGAAGCACGAGATCGTCGGCGATCTGAAGAAGATGCCCGTCGTGGACACGGTCCAGCACGAGTCGGCGGACGAGGCGTACAAGCACTACAAGGAGCAGTTCGGCGACTCCCCGCTGTCCAACTCCCTGACGCCGGACCAGATGCAGGAGTCGTACCGCGTCAAGCTGAAGGACCCGGAGAAGTACCAGGTCGTCGCGTCCGCCTTGTCCGGACGTGACGGCGTGCAGTCCGTGGAGGACCAGAAGGGCTATCTGGACAACCTCTTCGAGCTCCTGAACGGCCTGAACTGGGCGGCGCTCGCGGTGATGGCGCTGATGCTCGTCGTCGCGCTGATGCTGATCGTCAACACGGTGCGCGTTTCAGCGTTCAGCCGGAGACGTGAAACCGGCATCATGCGGCTCGTCGGCGCGTCCAGCTTCTACATCCAGATGCCGTTCATCATGGAGGCCGCCGTCGCCGGCCTCATCGGTGGCGGTTTCGCCTGCGCGATGCTGCTGCTGGGCCGGTACTTCCTCATCGACCACGGCCTCGCGCTCTCCGAGAAGATGAACCTCATCGACTTCATCGGATGGGACGCGGTGCTGACCAAGCTGCCCCTGGTGCTCGCCATCGGTCTGCTGATGCCCGCGCTCGCGGCGTTCTTCGCGTTGCGCAAGTACCTCAAGGTGTGACAAGTCCCGCGTGTTCCGAAGGGCGCTGTACGGTTCAACCGACCGTACGGCGCCCTTCGTTGTCCTAGACTCACCGGCATGTCAGGCCCCGACCGGTTCTGCGACCGGCTCTCCCGGACCCGCCGTATCCGCCGCGGGGCGACCCTGACATTGGTCTTCGCGAGTGTGCTCGCCACCGGAGCGGCCACCGGGTCCTGGAGCGAGGTCGCCGGACAAGACCGGAAGTCGCCCCCTCCGTCCACGCGTTCCGTCGTCTCGTCCAGTGACGCGGCGAGCGACACCGCCGACGAGGCCGCCGACGCCGCGGCCGAGGCCATGGCCGACGGCAAGTCCGGCAAGAAGGCCGCACAGGACGCCGTCAGCCGCAGCGGTGACCGCTGGGGGTCGGTGTACTCCCCGGGGGAGTACCAGGAGTTCGAGCAGGCCCTCGACGGCGCGTACACCGGCGTCGGCCTCTGGGCCAGGCGCGCCGCCGACGGCCGCATCGAGGTGTCCAGGGTGCAGCGCGGCGGCCCCGCCGACCGGGCCGGCATCCGCGAGGGCGATCAGCTCGTCAGCATCGACGGCAAGCGCGTCGCGGGGCTTCCCGTCACCGAGGTCGTGTCGCTGCTGCGGGGCGACCGCGCGGGCACGCCGGTCGAGCTCGGTCTGCGGCGGGCCACGCGCGCGTGGAGCGAGACGCTGCACCGGGCCCGCCTCTCCACGGACTCCGTCACGGTCACGCAGCTCGCGGGCGGCGCCGTCCTGATCAAGGTCGAGGCCTTCACCAAGGGCACGGGCGAGCGCGTACGGGCCGCGGTGCGCGAGGCCCCCAAGGGCGCAGGGATCCTGCTCGACCTGCGCGGGAACTCCGGTGGCCTGGTGTCCGAGGCGGTCACCGCGGCCTCAGGGCTCGTCGACGGCGGCCTGGTGGCGACGTATGACGTACGCGGCCAGCAGAAGGCCCTGCACGCCGAGCGGGGCGGCGACACCAGCAGACCCGTGGTCGCCCTTGTCGACGGCGGCACGATGAGCGCGGCCGAGCTGCTAACGGGCGCCTTGCAGGACCGCGGGCGCGCGGTAGTGGTGGGCTCGCGGACCTTCGGCAAGGGCGCGGTCCAGATGCCGAGCCGGCTGCCGGACGGTTCGGTCGCCGAGACGACGGTCGGGCACTACCGCACTCCTTCGGGGCGCGCGGTCGACGGCCGGGGCATCACTCCGGACCTGGAGGTCCAGGACGGGGCCGAGACCAGGGCCGAGACAGTATTGACTGGCCTCGGACCCCCCTCGTAGTGCGAAAATGGCGGGACTATGGCGAAGGAAAAAGTAAAACGCAAGGCCGCGAAGGCCGCTGAGAAGGCCCCGAGCAAGAAGATGGTCGCGCAGAACAAGAAGGCGCGGCACGACTACCACATCATCGACACGTACGAGTGTGGCCTCGTCCTGATGGGCACCGAGGTCAAGTCGCTGCGGATGGGCAGGGCCTCCCTGGTGGACGGCTTCGTGCAGATCGACGGCGGCGAGGCGTGGCTGCACAACATCCACGTCCCGGAGTACGTGCAGGGCACGTGGACCAACCACTCCGCCACGCGGAAGCGCAAGCTCCTGCTGCACCGGACGGAGATCGACAAGCTGGAGTCCAAGTCGCAGGAGACGGGTCACACGATCGTGCCCCTGGCCCTGTACTTCAAGGACAGCCGGGTCAAGGTCGAGATCGCGCTGGCCAAGGGCAAGAAGGAGTACGACAAGCGCCAGACGCTCAAGGAGAAGCAGGACCTGCGCGAGACGAACCGCGCGGTCGCGGACGTCAAGCGGCGCCAGCGCAGCGCGTAGCCGCGGGCCCGGACGGGTCCGCGGGAATTGGCTGGCCCCGTCGGGCGTTGGTCACGTACGATGGGCACTGCACCCCACAGTGGGTGCGCGCATCACGCAGTATCTAATTCAATAGTGGTCAACATGGGGATGATCGGTTTCGACAGCGGAAGTCGAAGCAGGGGAAGCGAGCCGAGGAAGCGACAATGATCTCGTAAACCACATGTCGCAACCAATAATCGCCAATTCCAAGAGCGATTCCCAGTCCTTCGCCCTCGCTGCCTAATAAGCAGTGAGTGAAGGACCCTTAATGGGTGTCAGCCCGGGAGTGTTCCCGACCCGGACCCTGGCATAATCTAGGGGACTAAACCATCGAGCCCGGTCACGGGGTTCGATGGGAAATCAAACAGTGACTGGGCCCGTCGAAGACTTGTTCGCGAGATCTTCGGGGCCGAGAAAATCGCAGCGAACTGCGCTCGGAGAAGCCCTCCTTTTGCTCCGTTGGACGCGGGTTCGATTCCCGCCATCTCCACAATTCCCATGTGAGGTTAAAGCCCTCTGGCCACTGGCCAGGGGGCTTTTTCCGTTGCCCGGAGTCCGCCCCGGAGTTCGCACGGAGCGTGACCGTCGGAGTGGGGTCTGTCGCCTGGCGCCCGAGTCGGGGATGCTCCTGGGTCATGAGTAGACCCGTGAGACGCGTCAACACCCGTATGCGCCACTGGATCTGGCCCGCCGTGCTCGGCATCGCGGCGGCCACCCTCTCCGCAGGATCGCCCGCCGGGGCGGACTCCGACCGCAGCGGCCTGCCCGAAGCCATCGACACCATCCTCGGAGACCCCCGGATGGAGGGTGGGGCGGCCAGTGTGGTCGTCGCCGACGCCGCGTCGGGGGACGTGCTCTACCAGCACCTGCCCAGCGGACGCCTGATGCCCGCGTCCAACACCAAGCTGCTGACCTCCACGGCGGCCATGGAGAAGCTGGGCCCCGACCACCGCTTCACCACCGATGTGCTCACCGACGGCAAGCAACACGGCCCCGTGCTTTCGGGCGATCTGTATCTGCGCGGCACCGGCGACCCGACGACGCTCGCCAAGGACTACGACCAACTCGCCGCGAAGATCGCCGATTCGGGCGTCCGGCGGGTCTCGGGGCGCCTGGTCGCGGACGACACCCGGTTCGACGACAAGCGCATCGGCGACACCTGGGCGGGCGACGACGAATTCGCGTACTACGCCGCCCAGATCTCCGCACTGAGCGTCGCCCCCGACACCGACTACGACACCGGGACCGTCATCGTCGAGGCCACCCCCGGCGCGAAGGCCGGGGACCGGCCGAAGGTGACGGTGAGCCCGAAGACGGACTACGTAGACGTCGACATCAGCGCGAAGACCGTCGCGGCGGGCGGCGAGGACACGCTCACCATCGAGCGGGAGCACGGCACCAACACCATCACGGTCACCGGCACCGTCCCCGTGGGGGGCTCCGCCACCAAGGAGTGGATCACGGTCTGGGAGCCGACCGGCTACGCCGCCGCGATCTTCCGTGACGCACTCAAGGCACACGGGGTGCGGGTGAGCGGGCCGACCAAGGCCGGGCTCGCCACTCCCAAGGGCGCGCGGCAGCTCGCCTCGCACGACTCCATGCCGCTCAAGGAGCTGATGATCCCCTTCATGAAGCTCTCCAACAACATGCACGCGGAGAACCTCACGAAGACCATGGGGTACGAGGCGACCGGGCGGGCCGGAAGCTGGCCGGACGGACTCGCCGCGATCAGCGCCTACTTGAAGACCGCCGGCGTCGACCCCGGCAAGCTGCGCCAGGTCGACGGCTCCGGTCTCTCGCGCAAGGACAACGTCCCCGCCGACCAGCTGATCAAGCTGCTCCTGGCGGCCAAGGGCGAGCCCTGGTACGCCGACTGGTACAAGTCCCTGCCGGTGGCCTGCGCCCCGGACAAGTTCGTCGGCGGCACGCTGCGCTCGCGGATGTGCGGGACGCCGGCGGCCCTCAACGTACGGGCGAAGACAGGGTCGTTGACCGGGGCGTCCGCCCTGTCCGGGTACGTGAAGGACGCGGGCGGGCGTGAGCTGGTGTTCAGCATCATCCTGAACAACTACCTGCCCTCTTCGGTGAAGGCCCTGGAGGACGCGATCGTGGTGACGCTCGCCAAGTCGACCGAGGACAAGGCCGTGCTCGTCAGGCCGCGTTCGGAGCGTGGGGCAGAGCCGAGCGGGGACCTGGAGTGTTCGTGGCGCAAGCCTGCGCGATGCTGAGCAGCAGGGCGCAGCACGCGGCGGTGACCGGGACCGCGTAGCCCCGGGTGGCGCTCAGGTGCTCCACCACCCAGCCACCGCCCGCGGCACCGCACGCGATGCCCCCGAGGAGACCGGTGACGGCGAGGGTCATGCCCTCGTTCAACCGGCCCTCGGGGGTGCGCTCCTGGACCAGGGTCAGGCCGGTGACCATCGTGGGGGCGGTCGCCATACCGGCGACAAGGAGAGCCCCGGCGAGCACAAGGAGTGAGCCGGTGAGCGTCGCGGCCAGGAGCGGCAGGGTCATCAGGGCGGCCATCGCGGTGACGCACAGGAGGTGGCGGCGGCGCAGGGGGCCGCTCGGCTTGAGCGCTCCGTAGAGGAGGCCCGCCGCACAGGAACCCGCTGCCTGGAGGGCGAGGATGGCGCCCGCTGCCGCCTTGTGCCCCTGGGCGTCGGCGTAGGCGATCGTCACGACCTCCATCGAGCCGAAGACGGCGCCGGTGGCGAGGAAGGCGGCGAGCAGCGTGGGCATCCCGCGCGCGTGGAGGGGCGATTCCTCCTTCGCGGCCGTACGTTTCCGGGGCGGCGGTTCCGTGGATCGCTGGGCGGCGAAGAGCAGGACGCCGGTCAGGAGCAGCACGACCCCGATGAGGGTGCCCGCCTCCGGGAAGAGCGATCCGCACAGGAAGGCCGCGAGTACGGGGCCGAGCATGAAGCACAGCTCGTCCGCGGCCTGCTCGAAGGAGTTGGCGGTGTGCACGGCCCGCTCGTCGCCCTTGAGGAGGTGGGCCCAGCGGGCGCGGGACATGCCGCCGGTGTTGGGGGTCGTGGCCGTCGCGGCGTAGGAGGCGAACAGGGTCCAGTCGGGCGCTCCGTAGCGCACGCAGAGCAGCAGCGAGAGCGAGCCGAGCGCGGCGGTCGCGGTGGCGGGGACGGCGATGCGGGCCTGGCCGTGCCGGTCCACGAGGCGCGCCGTCCAGGGCGCGACGACGGCGGTCGCCGCGAGGCCTGTCGCGGTGACGGCGCCGGCAAGGGCGTACGAACCGCGCGACCCGGCGATCATGATGACGGCGCTCACGCTGAACATGCCCATGGGGAGGCGGGCGATGAGGTTGCCGAGGGTGAAGGCGGTGGCGCCCGGTATCTCGAAGAGGCGGGCGTAGGGGTTGCGGCGGCGCGGCGTACGGGGGTCGGCAGGCGGCATGTGATCACCCTCACCGCGGCCGTGGTGAGCGGTCCAACACCTTTCGGGGGCCAATTCACGCACTGGCGTTGTAGGTTCCCGGGATGACCGGAGAGCCCCGCGCAGGAGTGCCCCGCGCACGAGAGTCCCGCGACCCGGCCCGTGCACGCGAGCCCCGCGTGCCGACCCGTGACGTGGAGCCCCGCCTCCTGCGCGCCTTCGTGGCCGTCTCCGAAGAGCTGCACTTCACGCGGGCCGCCGCCCGGATCTACGTCTCCCAGCAGGTCCTGAGCCGTGATGTGCGGCGCCTGGAACGGGAGTTGGGGGCCGAGCTGTTCGTGCGGACCACACGGCAGGTCACGCTGACGGCGGAGGGGGAGCGGCTGCTGCCGTACGCGCGGCGTGTCCTTGAGGCGCAGGACGACCTGACGGCGGCCTTCGCGCGAGGCGGCGGGGGCGGCGCGGCCCGGCCGCTGCTGGTGGACCTGAACAGTCCGGGGCTCGTCTGCGGGCGCATCCTTGAGCGGGCCCGCGAACTCGCCCCGGAGTGCGAGCTGATGGCCCGCTTCGAGAGCGGCCTGACCGGGGCGGCCGCCGAGATGCTCGCCGGCCGGCTCGACGTCTCCTTCGGGCGGTACGCCGGGCTCGAACCGGCGCTGCGGGCCCGGCTCGCGCAGCAGCCCGTGCGGTACGAGCCGATGGCGGTCCTGCTGCCGCTCGGTCACCACCTGGCCGAGCTCGAAGCGGTGCCGCTGGGCGCGCTCGCGGGGGAGAGCGTGTACGCGGGGGCGGGCAATCCGCGGACGCTGGAGTGGACGGACCTGGCGCACCGGCTCTTCGAGGGGCGGGGGATCGAGGTGGCACCGCCGGCGCCGCTCGCGGTGGGAACCGACGAGTTCGGAAGGATCATGGCCAAGAACCGGACCCCCGTACTCGTCGCTGTCGGCTTTCCGGCCATGCCGGAAGCGGTCCTGCGGCCCCTGATCGATCCCGTACCGCTGTCACCTGTGTCAATGGTGTGGAGAAAGGGGCTCGTGCATCCGGGTGTGGACGCGCTGCGCACCGCCGCTGCCGAACTCGCGGCCGACGAAGGATGGCTGCGTAGGCCCCGAAACGGGTGGGTTCCGGCCACAGATGCACTCATCATGATGAGACGCGACTGACGAATTAGTACGACTGTCACTGCCGTGCGCTACATTCATGGTCCGGGCGCGGTGTGATAGGGGGGCGCTCGGATCGGGTGGGGGCCCGGTCCGACGGCAAGTTGCCCGGAGTCGTGCGCGCCCGAATCAGGTTATGTGGGGGGTTGTGCGTACGCATGGAGAATTGGCGAGAAGATGCCCTACCGGAACATACCCATGATCCGAACGAGGTCACCGTTCAGATCGACGGGCTGGGGCGACAGCTGGCGGATCATCTGGCCGCCGGCAGTGACCAGGACGCGCCGGACGGGCCGGTATTCGTCGATGAGACGGGCCGCCGCAGCCGGAGGTACCGCCGAATCGGCGTGCTCGTCGGCATAGCCTGCGCCGTCTACGCGGTGATCATCGTGGGCACCCTGCTCTCGGGCAACTCCAGCGCTCCGTGGCTGCCGATAGGGCCCAAGGACGAGAAGCCGGCGAGCAAGGTGGACACACCGGACCGCCCGGCCGACTCCGCCGACCCCTCCGCATCGCCCGGCGCGACACCGTCGCCCGGCGCTTCGGAGAGCGGCTCGACCGCGCCCGCGACCGGCGGCAGCGACGCGTCGGACCGCTCCAAGCCGGACAAGGGCAAGGACAAGCCGGGCAGGACGACCGACCCCGACCCCACGAGCGGCGGCGACAAGCCCGACCCGGACCCGACCGGCGGCAGCGACCCCGACCCGACGGACGACCCCATCAAGCCGGACCCCGATCCGGACCCGACCGACAACCCCACGACGCCGGACCCGGACCCGTCCACCGAGACCCCGGGCGGCGCGAACGGCGGTGGCGGCGAAGTCCCCGTGGTGCAGCCCGCCGCCGACCAGCAGTCCCCGCAGAGCGCCCAGGCGGCCGGCTATCAGGCCCCGCGCAGCGCTGACAAGCAGCCCTCGGAGGGCGCACAGCGATGAACTCCCGCACCAACAGGGGCCGGTCCGCCGGCCCCCGCAACAGTCACGCCCAGCCCCGGAACCACCACGCCCAGTCCAAGGGCGGCCGCCGTCGCGCGCCGGCCCGAGGCGGCAAGAAGCGCAGACTTCCCCTGCGCTATCTCCTGCCCTCGCTCATCCTGGTCGCCCTGATGGCGATGCTCATGCTGCGCGGCTACACGCACAGCGAGATCCTCGCCGACCACCGCGTGCGCCCGCCCGCGGCCACCGACAAGGTCCCGCAGAAGATCCTCGAAGGCGGCGGCCCGGTCATCGACACCCGCGGCGACCACGAGGAGACACTGAGCGTCCCCCGCCACCGGCTCGTGCTGACCTTCGACGACGGCCCGGACCCGGAATGGACCCCCAAGGTCCTCGACGTACTGAAGAAGCACCACGCGCACGGCGTCTTCTTCGTCACCGGCACGATGGCCTCCCGCTACCCCGACCTCGTCGAGCGCATGGTGGACGAGGGCCACGAGGTCGGCCTGCACACGTTCAACCACCCCGACCTCTCGTACCAGTCCACGAGCCGCATCGACTGGGAGCTCTCACAGAACCAGCTGGCCCTCGCGGGCGCGGCCGGCATCCGCACGTCCCTCTTCCGTCCCCCGTACTCATCCTTCTCCGACGCCATGGACAACAAGTCCTGGCCGGTGACGCAGTACATAGGCAGCCGCGGCTACCTCACCGTCGTCAACAACACCGACAGCGAGGACTGGAAGCGCCCCGGCGTCGCCGAGATCATCCGCCGCGCCACCCCCAAGAACGGCAACGGAGCCGTCGTCCTGATGCACGACTCCGGAGGCGACCGCTCGCAGACGGTCGCCGCGCTCGACACCTTCCTGCCCGGTCTGCAGGACAAGGGCTACCGCTTCACCAACCTCACCGAAGCCCTTGACGCGCCCAGCGCGCACGCCCCGGTCAGCGGCATAGGGCTGTGGAAGGGCAAGGCCTGGGTCTTCCTGGTCGGAGCGTCGGAGAACATCACCGGCGTACTGGTGGTCGCCCTCGCGATCATCGGCTTCCTGGTCCTGACCCGCTTCGGCCTGATGCTGCTGCTCTCCGCGGTGCACGCGCGCAAGGTGCGCAAGCGCGGCTTCCGCTGGGGCCCGGACATCACCGAACCGGTATCGGTCCTCGTGCCCGCCTACAACGAGGCCAAGTGCATCGAGGCGACGGTCCGTTCGCTCATGTCGAGCGACCACCCCATCGAGATCATCGTCATCGACGACGGCTCATCGGACGGCACGGCGCTCATCGTCGAGGGTCTTCGCCTGCCGAACGTACGCGTGGTACGCCAGCAGAACGCGGGCAAACCGGCCGCTCTCAACAGGGGCATAGCCAACGCCCGGTTCGACCTCATCGTGATGATGGACGGCGACACGGTCTTCGAGCAGTCCACCGTGCGCGAGCTGGTGCAGCCGTTCGGCGACCCGCGCGTGGGCGCCGTGGCGGGCAACGCGAAGGTCGGCAACCGGGACTCGCTGATCGGCGCCTGGCAGCACATCGAGTACGTGATGGGCTTCAACCTCGACCGCCGGATGTACGACATGCTCGGCTGCATGCCGACCATCCCCGGCGCCGTGGGAGCCTTCCGGCGTTCGGCACTTGAGCGGGTCGGCGGCATGAGCGACGACACGCTCGCCGAGGACACCGACATCACGATGGCGATGCACCGGGACGGCTGGCGCGTCGTGTACGCGGAGAAGGCGCGCGCGTGGACCGAGGCGCCGGAGACGGTGCAGCAGCTGTGGTCGCAGCGCTACCGCTGGTCGTACGGCACGATGCAGGCGATCTGGAAGCACCGCCGCTCGGTGATCGAGTCGGGCCCCTCGGGCCGCTTCGGCCGGGTGGGGATGCCGCTGGTGTCGCTGTTCATGGTCCTGGCACCCCTGCTGGCCCCCCTGATCGACGTATTCCTGCTCTACGGCCTGGTCTTCGGTCCCACGCAGAAGACGATCATCGCGTGGCTCGGCGTGCTCGCCGTCCAGGCGGTGTGCGCGGCGTACGCCTTCCGGCTCGACCGCGAACGCATGACCCATCTGATCTCGCTGCCCCTGCAGCAGATCCTCTACCGGCAGCTGATGTACGTCGTGCTGCTGCAGTCCTGGATCACCGCCCTGACCGGAGGCCGCCTTCGGTGGCAGAAGCTCCGGCGTACGGGAGTGCTCGGGACACCGCCCTCGATTCCGCAGCAGCGGACGGGCAGCCCTGATCGGAGGCCCGTCGCATGAGTTACCCCACCCAGCCGCTGCCGCAGGTGCCGCCCCCTCCGGGGCTGAGGAATCATGGCCCGGCGGCTCCCGGCCTGGCGGTGACGCCGGTCGCCCCGGGGGCCCCGGCGGCTCCAGCAACTCCAGCAGCCCCTTCGGCGCCCAAGAAGCCGGGCCGGGACCGCTACTTCGACGTCCTGCGCTCGCTCGCCCTGGTCCGCGTCGTCATCTACCACCTGTTCGGCTGGGCCTGGCTGACGATCCTCTTCCCCTCCATGGGCGTGATGTTCGCCCTGGCGGGCGCGCTGATGGCACGCTCGCTGAAGCGCCCGGCATGGGGCGTCATCAGAGGCCGGATACGCCGCCTCCTGCCGCCCATGTGGGCATTCAGCGCGGTCGCGCTCTTCCTCCTCTTCTACGGCGGATGGAACGTGACCAAGGACCCGGACCACGGGGACACGTGGGGCCTGGTCAGCATGCTCAACTACGTCTTCCCGCTCGGCGCCCCGCCGTTCCCCTGGCACATCGGGGACAAGGCGGGCCTCCTGGAGGACACCTGGCCCGCGCAGGCGGCGGGCCCGCTCTGGTACATCCGCGCGTACTTGTGGTTCGTGATCGCGTCGCCGCTGCTGCTGTGGGCGTTCCGCAGGGTCCCGTGGGCGACGCTGTTCGCCCCCCTCGCCCTGACGGCGGTGCTCGCCACGGGTGTCGTGACGATCCCGGGCGAGACGGGCAACGCGGTGTCGGACTTCGCCGTGTACGGCAGCTGCTGGGTCCTGGGCATCGCCCACCAGGAGGGCGTACTGGCGCGCGTCCCGCGCTACTTGGCGGTCTCCGTCTCGGCCTTGATCATGGCCTTCGGCCTGTGGTGGGCCTCGGGCCATCTGGGCCCGGACGGCTGGGACCTGAACGACATTCCGCTGGCCCAGGCGGCGTGGTCCTTCGGCTTCGTCGTCATCCTGTTCCAGTACTCGCCGTCGTGGCAGGAGCTGCCGCGCCGCCTTGCGCGCTGGGACAAGCTGATCACGCTCTCCAACAACCGCGCGGTCACGATCTACCTGTGGCACAACCTCCTGATCATGGCGACGGTGCCGATCATCGACCTGGCGTACGACCTGCCGTTCATGGAGAACGAGCGCTGGAGCTCCGCGCTGGACTCGACGTACATGCTGTGGATGACGGTCCTGGTCTGGCCGCTGATCGGCCTGATGGTGGTGGCGGTGGGCTGGCTGGAGGACCTCGCGGCCAAGCGGAGGCCCCGGCTCTGGCCCAATGGGGCCAAGGCGGGGAAGGGGCGGAGGGCTCGGGCGGTTTGATTGTCCGCGAGCCTGGCGCTCGGCCGGGATGGCCCCGAGGGCGTGTCGAACTCCGGCCCCTACGTCCCCGCCCCATCCGACGAGCCGCCCAGTGGGTTCGAGGTCCCGGCGCCGCGTGTCGTGGCGGAGGACTCCGATGCGAGGGCTGCTGTGGTCAGGTGGGTCAGGGTTGCCCTCAGTACCGGGTCGTTCTCCGCGCCCGTGCGGACCGCCGCGAAGACGTGCCGTGTGGGGGGTTGGCCCTCGACCGGGCGTAGGGCCAGGCCCGGGCGGTGGAAGGGCTGGACCAGGCGGGGGATCAGGGCCACGCCCGCGCCCGCTTCGACCAGGGAAGCGAGTGACTGCCAGTCGTTCACCGCGTGGCGGATCTCCGGGGTGAAGCCACCCGCCGCGCAGACCGAGCGGGTCACCGCGCCGCAGCAGCTTCGGGGGTCTCCGACGATCCAGGGGTCGGCAGCCAGTTCGCGCAGGGGGACTTGGGGGCGGTGCGCCAGGCGGTGCGTGGCCGGTAGCGCGATGTCGAGGATGTCGGTGAGCAGGTCCGTCCGTACGTAGCGGCGGTCGGTGAATGGGGGCGCTTCCGCGAAGTCCACGGCCACCGCCACGTCGATCTCGCCCGCGTCGAGGCGGGTGAAGAGGTCCGGTGGCTCGGCCTCGATTACGGCGATGTCTATCGCGGGGTGCGTTTTGGCCAGCTCCGTCAACGCGGCCGGCAGCAAGCCGGAGATCGCGCTGGAGAAGGCGCCGATGGTGAGGGTGCCGCGGCGGCCCTGGCCCCAGGCCGCCAGCTCGGCACGTGCCCGTTCCAGCTGTGCGGCGATCACATCCGCGTGCTGGAGCACCACCCTTGCCTGGCCGGTCAGGCGGACGCCCCTTCCCTTGCGCTCCAGCAGGGGTACCCCCAACTCGCGGGACAGCGCCGCCAGTTGCTGAGAGACAGCTGACGGCGTCAGGTGCATGGCCTCCGCGGTCTTCGCCAGGCTGCCGCGGCGGTCCAGTTCGCGCAGTGCGGCCAGGCGGCGCAGATCTATCGTGAAGGTTCCGCTTACCTGTTCCATCCAGAGACATTAACTGGACCTGATGGGTCGGGGGGCCGACGATCGGTGGGTGACCTCGACCTCGGACGCAGACATCAGCTCCTCCTCCTTTCTGATCCTTCACGGGTGGGAGAACCATCGGCCCGAAGGCCACTGGCAGCGGTGGCTCGCGGGTGAACTCGCCGACCGTGGCGCCCGCGTCACCTATCCGCAGCTTCCGGAGCCCGACGACCCCGATCTGGAGACATGGCTCGGACAGTTGCATGCCCTTCTTGATCCCGGTGGTGGCGATGTCGTCGTCTGCCACAGCCTCGGTGTCCTGCTGTGGCTGCACGCCGTGGGACGCGGTGGAGTCCGGGCCGAGAGGGTTCTCCTCGTCGCGCCGCCGTCCGACGAAGTGCTCGCCGGGTACGAGGAGGTCGCCGGCTTCTGCGGTCCCGGCGCCACCGCCGCGCAGGTGGCCTCCGCCGCCGGTGCGACGCGGCTTGTGGCCGGTGACGACGATCCGTACTGCCCGGGCGGCGCCGCCGAGCAGTACGGGGTGCCACTGGGACTCGACACCGATGTCGTGCCCGGCGGTGGGCACCTTGACCTGGACGCGGGGTACGGGGCGTGGGAGTCGGTGCTCGCGTGGTGTCTTGATTCGTCGGTGCGGATCTCGGGGCGGATCTCCGGGCGGAATCGGGAGCCGTAGACCCCGTAGCCGGTGTGGCGGGCGGGGCTTGTGCGGGGGTGGCTCGTAGTGGATGTTGGGGAGTGGGCGGGGGCAGGGGGTCTCCGTCGGGCTCTGTGAAGAGCGGACAGCGAGGGGACCCGAACCGATATGACCCAGCCTCCCGGTCAGCCGCCGCAGGACGGATTCGGCCCTCCGCAGCAGCCCCAGCCGCCCGTGCCGGGGGTGCCGGCCGGCCCCTATGGGGCTCCGCCGCCTCCTCCCCCTCAGGCCGAGGGGCAGAACCCATACGCGGGGCAGGGGCCCGACGCCGGTCAGAATCCGTACGGCGGACCACCGGCCCAGCAGCCGCCCGCGTACGGCCAGCCGCCGGCCTATGGCCAACAGCCCGCGTACGGCCAACAGCCCGCCTACGGCCAGCCGCCCCAGCAGCCGCCCGCCTACGGACAGCCCCAACCCCCGTACGGCGGCGGTGCCCAACCGCCACCGCCCCCCGCGCCCGGAGAGCCCGGCAAGCGACGCCTAGCCCTGATCATCGGGTCCGTGGTCGTTGTCGCCGCCCTCGTCGGCGGTGGGATCTTCCTCGCCACCAGCGGTGACGGCGACGACGACAAGAAGCCGAAGGCCGACAAGAGCGTCTCTGCCGGGCCATCGGCCGACCACTCCGAGTCCGAGTCCCCGTCCGCGTCCGCGTCCGAGACCGAGGAACTGCCCTCGGACGATCCCGCCACCGAAGACCCCCTGGAAGAGGGCGAGAAGAGTCGGCCCGCCGGTGAGACCGGCTACCAAGGGCAGTGGCAGAACGACGAGAGCAAGACCCTCACCATCGGCGACAAGCTGTCATCGGGGCAGGGCAAGGGCAAGCACTCCGTGTCGTACATCGACGCGGGCGGCGACGGCCTCTGCATGGGGCTCGGCCAGGAGCAGAACGGCACCGGCTTCCGGATCGCCCTCAAGTGCGGCACCGGCGACGACGCCAAGTACATCTCGGCGAACCTCACCCAGGCCAACGACGAGGTCACCCTCAAGTGGGACAAGGGCGGCGGCAGCGATGTCCTGCCCTGGGTCGACTCGGTGTAGGGGCCGCCGCCTCAGTAACCGGCGGTGAAGCGGCCGCGCCTGTGCCTCGGGGTTTCCGCCTCGTCCACGAGCGCGATCGCCAAGTCCTCCATGGAGAGGGACGAGTTGCCTTCCGCGTCCACGAGCAGCTCGTCCGTACCCAGGCGGAATGTGCCGGTGCGGGTGCCCGGCTCCAGGACGGCGGACGGGCTCACGTAGGTCCAGTCGACGTCCGTGGCCGCCGTGCGGACCACCTCGTACTGGTCGTTGGACGCCTGGGCGATGTGCCGCCACGCCATGGGGACGTACCTCGGGTCGTCGATGGCGGCCACGGCCCCCTGAGTGCCGGGGACCGTCAGGCTGCCCGCGCCGCCGACTATCAGCAGCCGCACGCCGGTGCCCGCCAGGCCCTCCAGGAGTGACTTGGCGGTGGCGGCATGCTCGTGCTCGCGGCCCGGCGCCGGTCTCGTGGCGTTGATCACGAGGTCCTGGCCCGCGCTCAACTCCGTTACGTCGTACGGGATTCCGGCGTCGCCCGTGCGGTGGGTGGCGGCGGGGTGCAGTTCGCCGTAGCGGGCCGGGTCGCGGACCACCGCGGTCACCTCGTGGCCGCGGGTCAGGGCCTCCGCCACGACTCGGCTTCCTACGTTTCCTGCTGCTCCGAAGACGGTGATGCGCATGGGATTCAGCTCCTTGGGAACCGGGGGGGTGGGGATTGAGGCGTGGATCGTGGGGGGGCGTGGGGGAGGCGCGCTACCTCTGCTTCCGCACCCTTCCGCCCCCGCTCTGCCCCAGCAGCACGCTCCCCAGTACCAGCACCAGGCCGCCCACCTGCCACACGGTCAGCGTCTGGCCCAGGAGCAGAAGACCGGCCAGCGTGGCGACGACCGGGTTGGTCAGGCCGAGGAAGGAGACGGATGAGGCGGGGAGGCGTTCGATGCCGCGGAACCACAGGGCGTACGCGATCGCCGTGCCGATCAGGCCGAGGTAGACGTACCCGGCGATGTTGGCGCCGGTGAGGTGGCTCGGCAGGCCCTCCGCGGTGAGGGCGATGGGGGCCAGGACCAGGCCGCCCGCCGTCAGTTGCCACCCCGTCAGGGTGAGCAGCGAGACTCCCTCGGGGCGGCCCCAGCGCTTGCTGAGCACCACCGCGAGGGCCATCAGCGTCGTCGCCGCCAGCATCGCCGCGATCCCCAAGGGGTCCACCGCCGCGCTGCCGCGCAGGACCAGCAGCGCGACTCCCGCGACACCGACAAGCCCCGCAAGGAGCGTACGACCGGAAGGCCGCACCTTCAGTACGCCGATCCCGAACCCCGCCACCAGCAGCGGCATGACCGCGCTGACCGTCGAGGCGACACCTCCGGGCAGGTGGTACGCGCCGAAGAAGAGCAGCGGGAAGAACGCCCCGAAGTTCAGCAGCCCCAGCACGGCCGCCTTCCACCACCAGTCACCCCTCGGCAGCCGCCGGGTGAGCGCGAGGAGGATCAGCCCGGCGGGCAGCGCACGCAGCGCCGCGGCGAGCAACGGGCGGTCGGCGGGCAGGAGTTCCGTGGTCGTGACGTAGGTGGTGCCCCAGGTCGCCGGGCCGATGGCGGCTAGCGCGGCGATGCCTGCGGCGGCTTTGGCGGTGGTCGTGGTCGTGGTCGTGCGGGCGCCGACAGCGCCCGCTGCCCTGCGTGTGGTGACGGTGCTTGTGCTGGTGCTGGTGCTGGTGCTGGTGCTGGTGACCGACATGGCAGTTCCCCCTCGGAGTAGCTTCACTCAACGTTGTTATTCTCAACGTTGAGATAAATATGGACCCGAGGATCCGCGAACGTCAAGTATCTGAACGTTGAGATAACGGGATACCCTGACCCTGCTCACCCCGGGCCGGCAACAAGGAGTCACGCATGGCCGACAAGGCGAACACGCCGGCGGAACCCACCACCGACGCCATAGACCAGCTCCGCGCCCAGTGGCGCAGCGAGCGGCCCGACCTGGATCTCACCGCCCTGGACGCGATGGCCCTGGTGGGCCGCATCAAGCGCGCCGACCATCTGCTGAGCAAGGGCATGAAGCGGGTCTTCGTCGAGTACGACCTGGAGTTCGCGGAGTTCGACGTCCTCGCCACGCTGCGGCGGGTCGGCGCCCCGCACGAACTGACGGCGGGCGGACTCCTGAAGACCGCGATGGTGACGTCAGGCGCGATCACCAACCGCCTCGACAAACTGGAACGCAAGGGCTTGATCGAACGCCACCCCGACCCGTCCGACCGCCGGGCGATCCGCGTCCGCCTCACCGATGCGGGCCGAGAGCTGGTCGACCGCGCGGTGGTCGACCACGTCACGAACGAGGAACGGATGCTGGCGGCTCTGTCCGCTGATGACCGCAGGGCGCTGGATGGGGCGTTGCGGCGGTTGTTGGTTTCGCTGGGGGACACGCATCTGGGCTGAGCGCGGGGCCACATCGGAGCCGCCGGTACTCCGGGGCGCGAAGCTCGACGTGACGTCGCCCTTCCCTCATGGATAGCTTGGTTCGCTCCAGGGAACCCTCGTCTCATCAGGAGCTGACCGTGAATCGCCGACCCACCCTGCTCGCAGCGGCCACCCTCACTGCTGCCGCAGTCCTTTCGCTTGCCGCGTGCGGAGGGGGCGATGGCGGCTCCAAGGAGAACGACAAGATCGCCGGTGCCGACTCCGGTGCGAAGAGAGAGTCGCCGTCTCCGACAGCATCCGACGACGGGATCGACCGCCCGGAGATCAAGCTGCCGAAGGACGTGAAGTATGCGTTCGAGGGCGGGAGTACTGGGGACAAGACCAAGGACGCGGTGCTGGCGGACAACGAGCAGAACCTCAGGGCGATCGATTCCGCGATCACGGTGGGCGAAGACTCCGCGCAGGCGGCGCTGAAGTTCTACAACAAGGACAAAGCGCTTGTTTCTGCTGCCGGCTACATCAAGTCCTTCTACGACGATGGCAGGAGCTTCGTCGGAACCACCCGCTACTACCAGCGTGAGGTCAGTCTCCGTGCCGACGACACGGCAGCGTTGACGTATTGCGCCGACGCGACGAAGACGTACCCCATGGATCGCAAGACCAAGAAGGTAGACCGGTCGGCCCCGGCATCGGCTGACGACTACACCTTCTTCAGCGAGCAATTGAAGAAGAATCCCGAGGGTGTCTGGCAGTCGGTCAACGTCACTTCTGGTCCTGGAGCGAAGAAGTGCATGTGACCGGTGTGGCCGGGCTGAGGAAATTCATCAACTCGGCCGCTGCAGCTCTGGCTTTCGCCCTGGTCATCTTGCCCACCACTGCTCATGCAGGTGGCGGCAGGGGGAGCAGCAGTAATCAGCGAGGCAGTGCTCAGGGAGGCGCTGGGGAGGGGAAGATCAATGTCCGGACGAAGGTTCAGACGACCGTAAGCGGCGGGTCCGCGGTGGCCAAGACAGGGAATCTTTCGTCCGCTGACAGCAATTGGACACCCCCGGCCTGCTGGTACGAGCCTGCGTTCTCGCCCAAGGAAATTGAGTCCACCGTCAAGGCTTGGCGCAAGGTCAGCCTCATGGGGATCGGTGAACTGGTCGGCGGCGTTTACGACTCGTACTACAAGGAGGGGCATCCGTACAAGGACTACAACCTCGACAAGCAAGGCGAGGGGCAGTTCTGGGCGGCAGCCGTCAACCCCAACCGGAAGGACGATCCGGAGGCCGGCGCATGTGACCGACTGCCGTTCTGGGTTCCTGACGGTGATACTCCCAAGGAACCGCTCGCGGTGTCCCCCAAGGTCCTCGCCGAGTACGCCTATGACGAACTGCCCGTCCCCGGTACCGAGATCAAGATGACTCCCGAGGGAACGACGAAGGTCAATCTCCCGACCTGGGCCTGGCTGGACAAGGCGAAGTTCAAGAAGGTCTCCGTCACCGCGAGCATCCCGGGCTCGGGGCTTTCCGCGACCACGACAGCTGAACCCGTGTCCCTCTCGATTGATCCGGGGACGAAGGACGCCGAGACCTACCCGGCTTCAGGCACGTGCCCCATCGAGGACGGCAAGATCGGCGCGCCCCGCGCCAAGGGCACTCCCGCGGACACGTTGCCGCCGTGCGGTGTGAAGTACCTGCGCTCCTCCGGCGACGGCCCGTACAACCTCCAGGCGACCCTTACCTGGAAGATCAGCTGGACCAGCACCACCGGCGAGGGCGGTGAACTCCCCGAGGGCGAGTTCGGCGGGGATCAGCAAGTCGTGGTGGAGGAGATCCAGTCCGTCAACCGGTGAATTCGCCCTTCGCAGGGCAGTAGCGGTTGCAGAGAAATTCCGGTGGCGCACCGTATTGGTGGCGTGTCGCCGGAATTTTTCTGCAACCGGCTAGCGCGGAGTGGCTTTTAGGGTGCGTATCAGGGCGTGCAGGCGGTCAGGGGTTGTAGTGAGGCTGATGTCCGGGTCGTCGCTCTCACGGAGGTGGACCGTGCCGTCCGGGGAGGCGGCTATGTAGACGCAGTTGGACCCGTCGGGGCTGTAGGTCGACTTCTGCCAGTCGTGGGTGTGCAATGCGGTCCCTTCTCAGATGCTTCGCATGATGCGTTGTACGAAGTCGCGTGATTCCTGCGGCTTGAGTGCGCAGGCCTCCATGCGGTCCAGCACCGTGCGGTACTTGTCCAACTGAGCCTCCGCGTCCAGGAATTCGCAACCGTGGTGGGTGTCCAGCTGAACGGTGTCGAGCTGCGGGACGGGGCCGCGCACGTAGTCGAAGGACTGGCCGTTGCCAGGGAAGCTTGGCGTGGTGAAGGGGATCACGCGGACGGTGACGTTGTCCCGTTCGCTCAGTTCGAGGATGTGGGCGAGCTGGCTGCGTGCCGTGTCCGAGCCGCCGTACTGCATGCGCAGGGCTGCTTCGTGCACGAGCGCCGAGTATGCAATGGGGTCGGAGCGGTGCAGCACCGCCTGCCGCTTGATCCTGAACGACAGCCAGTGTTCGAGCTCGTACGGCCTGAAGGCCGGAACGGCCTCGCCGAGCATGGCGCGAGCGTGCTCTGGCGTCTGCAGGAGCGCCGGAATGTGCAGGGTCAGCGCCACTTGAAGCTGGCTGGCATGGTGCTCAAGTTCGGCCAGGTCGACGAGGTCGGGGCGTAGGTACTCGCGGTACTCCTCCCACCAGCCGCGAGTGCGCCGTCCTGTCATGGCGGCGAGGGCGTCCACCAGGGAGTCGTCGGTGCACGTGTAGGCACGTGCCGTTGCGCGGACGCGGTCGGCACCGACCGGGCTGCGGCCTGTCTCGATCATGCTGACGCGAGCTTGGTTGACGCCGAGTTGTGCGGCCGCCTGGGTGGCGGTTAGCCCTGCTCGTTCACGGAGCTTGCGCAGTTCGGCGCCCAGTCTCCGCTGGCGCAGTGTCGGCGTATTGGTGGGTGGCAAAGCGCCTCCTTTCGGGCCGTGTTGTGGCTTCCGCATCCCTCACACGAGTGAAGGGGTGATGCATCTCTAGCTATAGGTGAGAAGTATCTAACTATCTGCTCTACGGTAGTTCACGAACCGCTCAACTCGCGGCGCCACCGAAGCGGAAGAGCACCACGGCCTGTGGCACTGCCACCACTGAGTCGCGGCCGTCGAGTGAGTCAAGTCCCGCCCCTCCAGGAGGTACGCATGGTCACCGTAGCCCCACCCCAAGGCTGGTCCTACGCCCTTCATCTGCCCCATGACCCCCGAGCGCCCCGCGTCGCCCGTATGACCTTGCGGGCCGCTCTCGCCGGGCACGGCATGGGTGAACTTCTCGACGTGGCCGAGTTGTTGACGTCCGAGATGGTCACCAATTCCTACCGGCACACGAAAGGCCCCGCCTCGCTGCGGCTGCGCTCCGTGCGGGCCGGGCGGCTTCGGGTCGGGGTGTGGGACACCAGCCCCCACATCCCCGCCCCCTTCGACAAGCCCCCCGGGGCGTTCGGTGCGCCGCCCGTGCCGGCCGACTCCGACAGTGGGCGTGGGCTCTTCCTCGTACGGCATTGCGCGGACGCGTGGGGCGGGTGGCCGCTCGGGGATCAGCTCTTCGGCAGTGGGGGGAAGCTGTTGTGGTTCGAGGTGGGGGTGCCTGCGGGGTGCGCCGACCGAGTCGACCGAGCCGACCGAGGCGACCCGGGCCGCCGGTGACACCGGCTACCAGGGGCAGGGGCAGGGGCAGAGCCCGTCCTGCTCCTACGCCTCCCCCGCGAGGCCCCTCACCGCCCGCCCCACCGCCAGGTGAGAGCAAAGTTCCCCGCCGGTCACCGCGTGCCACGTGGCGGAAACCCGGTCTCCCTACCTTCGGAATCCATCAGCCGCCAGCTGTGGAGATGCGGAGGACTGTCATGTGGATCCAGCGGTGGGACCCGGAGGACGAGAAGTTCTGGAAGGAGGAGGGAGGCGAGCGGGTCGCCCGGCGGAACCTGGTGTTCTCGATTCTGTCCGAGCACATCGGGTTCTCCATCTGGACCCTGTGGTCCGTGATGGTGCTCTTCATGGGCCCCGAATACGGCATCGACCCCGCCGGAAAATTCTTCCTGGTGTCGATGGCCACCCTGGTGGGGGCCATCGTCCGCGTCCCCTACACCTTCGCCGTCGCCCGCTTCGGCGGACGTAACTGGACGATCATCTCGGCGAGCATGCTGCTCGTGCCGACCGTCGCGGCCTTCGCCGTGATGGAGCCCGGCACCTCGTACACCACCTTCATGCTGTGCGCCCTGCTCACCGGCGTCGGCGGCGGAAACTTCGCCTCCAGCATGACCAACATCAATTCGTTCTTCCCGCTGCGGAAGAAGGGCTGGGCGCTCGGGCTCAACGCCGGCGGCGGCAACATCGGCGTACCCGTCGTGCAGCTGGTCGGGCTCGGTGTCATCGGGGCGGGCGGCGGGCCCCGTGTGCTGCTCGGGGTCTACATTCCGTTGATCCTCGTCTCCGCCGTCTGCGCCTCGCTCTTCATGGACAACCTCGCGACCGTGAAGAACGACGCCGGCGCCGCCAAGGAGGCCGTCCGGGACCCGCACACCTGGATCATGGCGTGCCTCTACATCGGCACCTTCGGATCGTTCATCGGCTACAGCTTCGCCTTCGGGCTCGTGCTCCAGACCCAGTTCGGTCGTACGCCGCTGCAGGCCGCCTCCATCACCTTCATCGGGCCGCTGCTCGGCTCCCTGATCCGGCCCGTCGGCGGGCGGATGGCCGACCGGTTCGGCGGGGCCCGCATCACGCTGTGGAACTTCGTCGGGATGGGCGCGGCGACCGCCGTCGTCGTCATCGCCTCCATGCGGGAGTCGCTGCCGCTGTTCACCGCCGCGTTCATCGCCCTCTTCGTGCTCACCGGCTTCGGCAACGGGTCCACGTACAAGATGATCCCCGGCATCTTCCAGGCCAAGGCCCTGCAGCAGGGGCTGGAAGGGGAGGCCGCCGCTGCTTATGGGCGACGGCTGTCGGGGGCCTCGATGGGGCTCATCGGGGCCGTCGGCGCGCTCGGCGGGCTCGGGATCAACCTCGCCTTCCGGCAGTCCTTCCAGACCGTCGGATCGGGCACCGGAGCCTTCGTCGCCTTCCTCGTCTTCTATGCCGCGTGCTTCGTGCTCACCTGGGCCGTATACCTTCGCCGGCCCGCCGCCGCCGCGGCCTCCGAGCCGCACGCGGAGGAGAAGCCCCAGCTCACGTACGCGGAAGTCTGACGGATGGGTGGTCGTAGCCTGGTGTAACACGTACGACATCGAGATGATCCGGGGTTGTCACGGGCCGTTGACAGGCTCGTGCAACCCCGGATCACCCATCGCGCAATTAGCGGGACGAGAGCAGCTGCCATGCACGCGACCACTCAGAACGGCCACCAGAACGGTCCCCTCGCCGGATTCACCGTCGGCGTCACCGCCGCCCGGCGCGCCGACGAGCTCGGTGCGCTGCTTCAGCGGCGCGGCGCCACGGTCCTGCACGCACCCGCGCTCCGCATCGTTCCGCTCGCCGACGACAGTGAGCTCCTCTCCGCCACCAAGGAGCTGATCGACCACGCGCCCGACATCGTGGTCGCCACCACCGCCATCGGGTTCCGCGGCTGGGTCGAGGCCGCCGACGGGTGGGGGTTCGGGGACGCGCTGCTCCAGTGTCTGCGGGGCACCGAACTGCTCGCCCGCGGGCCGAAGGTGAAGGGCGCCATCCGTGCCGCCGGGCTCACCGAGAAGTGGTCGCCCTCATCCGAGTCCATGGCGGAGGTGCTCGACCGGCTGCTCGCCGAAGGGGTGGAGGGGCGGCGCGTCGCGCTCCAGCTGCACGGCGAACCGCTGCCCGGCTTCGTCGAGTCGCTGCGCGCCGCGGGGGCCGACGTCGTGGGCGTGCCCGTCTACCGGTGGATGCCGCCGGAGGACCTCGCGCCCGTCGACCGGCTCCTCGACGCCACCGTCTCGCGCGGCGTCGACGCCCTGACCTTCACCAGCGCGCCCGCCGCCGCGTCCTTCCTGGCCCGCGCCGAGGACCGCGGGATGGCGATCGAACTCTTCGCCGCCCTCCAGCACGACGTCCTGTCCGCCTGCGTGGGCCCCGTCACCGCGCTGCCGCTGCAGGCCCGCGGCATCGACACCGTCCAGCCCGAACGCTTCCGGCTCGGCCCTCTCGTACAGATCCTGTGCCAGGAACTGCCCTCCCGTGCCCGTACGTTGCCCATCGCGGGGCGCCGCGTGGAGATCCGTGGCCATGCCGTCCTGGTCGACGGCGAGCTGCGGCCCGTGCCGCCCGCGGGGATGTCGCTGCTGCGGGCCCTTTCGCGGCGCCCTGGATGGGTGGTCTCCCGCGCCGAACTGCTCCGGGCGCTGCCCGGCGCGGGGCGTGACGAGCACGCTGTGGAGACCGCGATGGCTCGGCTGCGTACGGCACTTGGGGCGCCGAAGCTCGTCCAGACCGTCGTCAAGCGCGGCTACCGGCTCGCGCTCGACCCGGCCGCCGAGTCCAAGTACGCGGACTGAGGCGCACCCTTGCCAAGGAGCACCAACGCCCGGGCGAGCAGAGCGAACGCCAGGGTGCACAGCACGGCGCGTACGACATTCCAGGCCACCCACGCGTCCTCGAACTTCTCGCGTACGGCGGCCGGATCGGCGATCTTCGCCGGGTCGCCCGCGTTCATGAGGTCGTCGTTCAACGGCACGTTCACGAACGACGTGAGCGCGAAGGCGACGACGTAGACGATCAGCGCCGCGACGACCCACCGGTGCGGGGCCGTCCCGCGCAGCTGCCACGCGGAGACGGCCGTGAAGAGCAGCGCCCCCATGAAACTCGCGAAGAACACCGGGTTCTGGATCACGTCGTTGATGTTCTGCATGACCTCGATGTAGACGCGGTCGCCGCTCCTCGCGAGGCCCGGCATGACCGCGCAGGCAAAGACGTAGAAGGCCCCGGCGATCAAACCCATGGCGACGGTGGCCACCCCCAGAACTGCCCCGGCGGTGTTCCGCCCCCGACTTTCCGTCCCACGTATGTCTGTCATGGGGATGAGTCAAGCGTGCGGGCGGGCTTTGGACCATGGTTCAGCGGCGCTTCGCCATAAGCGGGCGTCTCACCCGCTCCCGGTGGCAGGGGTTCCGCGTCCGCCCAAGGAGAGGCACTGTAGGGAGAGCACCACCGGTAACCCCACAAGGCGGTGACAGGCACATGGTGTTGGGCATGGACCCGGCCACGTACGAGCTGCGTTTCGACTCCGGGCGCAGCTGTCTCGACCTCGTGGCGACGACCCACCCCGTGGATCGGCTCGACTCCGTGGACCGGCTGCGTGCCTGGCTCGCGGGCGCCGGCCTCATCCCGGACCGCACGGCCCTGCCGGGAGCGACCCCGGCCTGGCTCGTCGCCTTCCGTGAACTGCGGGGAAGTGTCCGGCAGTTGGTCCTCGCCGAGCTCGAAGGGCGGCCCGCCGACACCGCCCTCGCCCAGGTCAACGCCCTCGCCGCACCCGCCCCGCCCGCCCCGCACGCCGTCCGCACCCCCGAGGGCAGACTCGTCCGCACCCTGCGCGGCGACCCCGGCTGCGCGGCCCTCCTGGCAGCCGTGGCCCGCGACGCCGTGGAGCTGCTCACCGACCCCGCGGCGCGCGCCCTGCTGCGCCAGTGCGAGGGCGACAACTGCCCCATCGTGTACCTCGACACGTCCCGCGGCCGGCGCCGCCGCTGGTGCTCCAGCGAGGTGTGCGGCAACCGCGAGCGGGTGGCGAGGCACCGGCGGCGGGCGGCGCTCGCGCGGGCCTGATCGACATTGTTCCGCGCGGGGCTGAACACAACTGTTCCGGCGTACGTACATCCCCGGTGAGCCAGCCAAGACGAAGAGCGGACACCGGAGGCAGACGTGCGCAAGGATTCCGCCGTGGCCGATGAGCGCCCGCAGGAACGCCCGCACCGACATCGCCTTGTCCCCCACCGGGGCGGACCCGACGAGGAGTTGATGCGCGCCCTCTACCGCGAGCACGCGGGTCCACTTCTCGCCTATGTGCTCCGCCTGGTGGCGGGAGACCGGCAGCGCGCCGAAGATGTCGTACAGGAAACGCTCATCCGTGCCTGGAAGAACGCCGGTCAGCTCAATCGTGCGACCGGTTCGGTACGCCCCTGGCTGGTGACGGTCGCCCGGCGCATCGTCATCGACGGTCACCGCAGCCGGCAGGCCCGGCCGCAGGAGGTCGATCCGTCGCCGCTGGAGGTCATCCCCGCGGAGGACGAGATCGATAAGGCGCTGTGGCTGATGACTCTCTCGGATGCGCTCGACGACCTGACTCCCGCCCACCGGGAGGTACTTGTCGAGACCTATTTCAAGGGGCGTACGGTCAATGAGGCGGCCGAGACACTGGGTATACCGAGTGGGACGGTGCGCTCGCGGGTCTTCTACGCGCTGCGTTCGATGAAGCTGGCGCTCGAGGAGCGGGGGGTGACGGCATGAACGAGTCCGACTACACAGGCCATGGCGCGCAGGGCGACGTACACGAGACCGTCGGCGCCTACGCCCTCGGCGTCCTGGACGACGCGGAGGCCACGGCCTTCGAGGCCCATCTCGCGGGCTGCGAGTACTGCGCGCACCAGCTGGAGGAGTTCTCCGGCATGGAGCCGATGCTGGCCGCGCTCGCGGACTTCCCCGGGGCGCGCGGCGTACCGGAGATCGGTGAACAGCTCGCCGCCCGTCCGAGCCCGCGCCTCGCGGACCGGCTCGTGGACGAGGTATCCGTCAGGCGGGCGCAGAAGCGCAGGCGCGGCATGTATCTGGTCGCGGCGGCGGCAGCGCTGATCGTCGGCGGCCCGCTCACGGTCCTCGCGGTGAGCGACGGCGACGGCACGAAGGACATGGCGGGCGAACCGCACCCCACAAGCCCCGCCGAGGACGCCTTCTTCAACCACATGGACGACAAGATCAAGGCCACCGACCCGACGACCAAGGTCAGCGCCACGGTCGGCACGGAGGAGAAGGCCTGGGGCACGCACACGGTCCTTGAGCTGAAGAACGTGAAGGGTCCGCTCAAGTGCTCCCTGGTCGCGGTCGGCAAGGACGGCGAGAAGGAGACGGTGACCACCTGGTCCGTCCCGGAGTGGGGTTACGGCATCAAGGACAGCCCGAACAAATGGGCGCGTAGCCCGCTGTACGTCCACGGGGGCGCCGCGATGGACCGCAACGACATCGACCACTTCGAGGTCACCACCCTGGACGGCAAGCGTCTGGTGGAGGTCGAGGCATAGTCGAGGCATAGGAGAAGTGCACATAGGGGCCCCCTTTCGCGTACGGTGGACGGCTGCTCGATTGGGCAGCTGCACGTCCGGAAAGGGGCCTCGGTGGCCGACGTACGCGACCGTGAGATCAGCGTCGAACAGGAACATCTCGACCGGGTCTACCGGCGTCTCGAGGAGAAGATCCACGAGGCCGAGTTCCTCATGACCGACGCGGCCAAACGCTCGCAGGTGGGCACGCCCGGCGCGCTCGCCGAGCGGGACGCCCAGGTGTTTCGCGCGGGAGTGCATCTCAACCGGCTCAACAGTGAGTTCGAGGACTTTCTCTTCGGACGGATCGACCTGCTGCTCGGCAAGGACGGCAAGAAGGGCCCGGACGGCGCCTACACGTCGGTGGAGCCCGCCGAGGACGCCGTGAGCCCGAACAACACCGCCGAGATCGCCGAGACCCTGCACATCGGCCGTATCGGCGTCCTGGACGCGGACTACTCCCCGCTCGTCATCGACTGGCGGGCCCCGGCCGCGGCGCCGTTCTACCGCTCGACGCCGGTCGACCCCGGCCGAGTCGTGCGCCGCCGGGTGATCCGCTCCAAGGGCCGCAAGGTCCTCGGCGTCGAGGACGACCTGATGCGCCCGGAGCTGACGGCCACCCTGGACGGCGAGGGCCTGCCCGTCATCGGTGACGGCGCCCTGATGGCGGCGCTCGGCCAGGCCCGCAGCCACACGATGCGCGACATCGTGGCGTCGATCCAGGCCGAGCAGGACATGGTGATCCGCGCCCCCGCCGCCTCGGTGACGTACGTGGAGGGCGGCCCCGGCACCGGCAAGACCGCCGTGGCCCTGCACCGCGCGGCCTACCTCCTCTACCAGGACCGCCGCCGGTACGCGGGCGGCATCCTCATCGTCTCGCCGACCCCGCTGCTCGTGGCCTACACCGAGGGCGTGCTGCCCTCGCTCGGCGAGGAGGGCCAAGTCGCGATCCGCGCGGTGGGCGCACTGGCGGATGACGCCTCGGGCACGGTGGAGGCGACCGTGTACGACTCCCCGGCGGTGGCCCGGGTCAAGGGCTCGTCGCGGATGCTGCACGTCCTGCGGAAGGCGGCTCGGGGCGCTCTGGAGGGCGGCACGGGCGCGGCGGTGAAGACCGCGGCGCAGGACGGCCAGCTGTCCTTCGGCGACGACGACGCTTTCGAGGATGCGCCCAAGGCCCCCGCCCAGAGCCCCACCCGCCTCCGTGTGGTCGCCTTCGGCCGCCGCCTGGAGCTGGAGGCCGACGCCCTCGACCGCATCCGGCGCAACGCGCTCAGCGGCACCGCTCCCGTCAACCTGCTGCGCCCGCGCGCCCGCAAGCTCCTCCTGGACGCCCTGTGGTCCCAGTCGGGCTCCGCGGGCCGGCACAGCGACCCGGAACTGGCCGCCGAGCTGCGCTCGTCCTTCGACGAGGACATCACGTCCGAGGACGACTTCATCCGCTTCCTCGACGCCTGGTGGCCCGAACTGACACCGCGCGCCGTGCTCGCCGCGATGGGCGACGAGCGGCGCCTGGGCCGCTGGGCACGCCGCGACCTGAACCCGGGCGAGGTCCGCAAGGTCGCCCGCTCCCTCAAGCGCGACGCCCTGTCCGTGCACGACGTGGCGCTCGTCGACGAGCTCCAGTCGATTCTCGGTACGCCGCCCAGGCCCCGCAAGAAGAAGGAACTCGACCCCCTGGACCTGCTGACAGGCCTCGAAGAACTGATGCCGCAGCGTGAGGAGTCCCAGCGTGAGCGCGCCGAGCGGCTCGCCGCGGAACGCACGGAGTACGCGCACGTCATCGTCGACGAGGCGCAGGACCTGACCCCCATGCAGTGGCGCATGGTGGGCCGCAGGGGCCGCCACGCCACGTGGACGATCGTCGGCGACCCCGCCCAGTCCTCCTGGTCCGACCCGGACGAGGCCGCAGCCGCCCGCGACGAGGCCCTCGGCAGCCGCCCGCGCCGCCGCTTCACGCTCACCGTCAACTACCGCAACCCCGCCGAGATCGCCGATCTCGCCGCCAAGGTGCTGGCGCTCGCGATGCCGGGTTCCGAGTCGCCGTCAGCCGTTCGGTCCACCGGGGTGAAGCCGCGCTTCGCGGTCGTACAGAGCAAGGATCTCGGCGCGTCGGTGCGTGAGGAGGCGGCGCTGCTGCTCGGCCAGGTGGACGGCACCGTGGGCGTCGTCGTGGCGATGAACCGCCGCGAGCAGGCGGCCCGCTGGCTCGCGGGGCTCGGCGAACGGGTGGTGGCGCTGGGCAGTCTGGAGGCCAAGGGCCTTGAGTACGACGCGACGGTCGTCGTCTCTCCTGCGGAGATCGCGGACGAGTCCCCGGCGGGCCTGCGCGTCCTGTACGTGGCGCTGACCAGGGCCACACAGCAGCTGACGGTGCTGTCCGGCGAGCGTGACGACCCCGACGCGGAGGGCGTGCCGGACCTGCTCCGCGAATGACTTTCCGGGACGGGAATTGCCTTGCGGGGATCCTTTGTTACCGTTGATGTGGCACCGGCCCGATCCAAGCCCCCGGGCCCAACCTTCGTCGCTACGAGCGACCACTTGCCGCGAGGCGAGCATGGCGGGTCGGTGTCACTAAGCGTCAGGGAGAGGCCCTCGTCACCACGTGACGGGGGCCTCTTCCGGTTTTCAACCACCGGTTTCCGTTCACCCCTACCGGCTTCCTTCAACTTCTCGTATGGTGGAAACTAGTTTCCGAAAAGCTGGTGAACGAAAAGTTCGCAATCCGAGGCGGCTACCACGTACTCAGTGGTAGGTGCGACGATCGGACGGCAAGAGCTACACGGTGAAAGCAGAGGAAGTCGGCCATGGCAACGGCGCCCAGCGTCTCCTACTCGAACACGGTCCGGTTGGAGGTGCCCGCGAGCGGCACCGCGGTCTCCCAGATCACCACGGCCGTCGAGTCCCACGGAGGCTCGGTGACCGGCCTCGACGTCACGGCCTCCGGTCATGAGGCGCTCCGGATCGACGTCACGATCGCGGCGACCTCCACCACGCACGGGGACGAGATCGTCGCGCAGCTGCGCACGATCGAGGGCGTCACTGTCGGCAAGGTCTCCGACCGTACGTTCCTGATGCACCTCGGCGGCAAGATCGAGATGCAGTCGAAGCACCCCATCCGTAACCGCGACGACCTCTCCATGATCTACACCCCGGGCGTGGCCCGCGTGTGCATGGCGATCGCCGAGAACCCCGAGGACGCGCGCCGCCTCACCATCAAGCGGAACTCCGTTGCGGTCGTAACGGATGGTTCGGCCGTTCTCGGGCTCGGGAACATCGGCCCGAAGGCCGCGCTGCCCGTCATGGAGGGCAAGGCGGCCCTCTTCAAGCGTTTCGCCGGCATCGACGCCTGGCCGCTCTGCCTCGACACCCAGGACACCGACGAAATCGTCTCGATCGTCAAAGCTATCGCCCCGGGCTTCGCGGGCATCAACCTGGAGGACATCTCGGCGCCCCGCTGCTTCGAGATCGAGGCCCGCCTCCGCGAGGCCCTTGACATCCCCGTCTTCCACGACGACCAGCACGGCACCGCGATCGTCGTACTCGCCGCGCTGACCAACGCACTTCGTGTGGTCGGCAAGGGCGTCGGTGATGTACGGGTCGTCATGTCCGGTGCGGGCGCGGCCGGTACGGCCATCCTCAAGCTGCTCATCGCCGCCGGCGTCAAGCACGCCGTCGTCGCCGACATCCACGGCGTCGTGCACGCGGACCGCGAGGACCTCGTGGACGCCGCGCCGGACTCGCCGCTGCGCTGGATCGCCGACAACACCAACCCCGAGGGCGCCCGCGGCACCCTGAAGGAAGCGGTCGTCGGCGCGGACGTCTTCATCGGCGTGTCGGCCCCGAACGTCCTGAACGCCGAGGACGTCGCGGCCATGGCCGAAGGCGCCATCGTATTCGCGCTCGCGAACCCGGACCCCGAGGTCGACCCGGCAATCGCCCGCCAGACGGCGGCAGTTGTGGCCACGGGCCGCTCGGACTTCCCGAACCAGATCAACAACGTCCTGGTCTTCCCCGGTGTCTTCCGCGGTCTGCTCGACGCCCAGTCGCGCACCGTCAACACGGAGATGATGCTGGCGGCGGCGGGCGCCCTCGCGGACGTCGTCGCCGAGGACGAGCTCAACCCGAACTACATCATCCCCAGCGTCTTCAACGACAAGGTCGCGGGCGCCGTCGCCGATGCCGTGCGCACCGCGGCGAAGGCGGCCGGGGTGGCTGTGACAGGCGCCACGGCCCAGTAGTACGGCGCGTCGCGGAACGCGGGGCCCTCAACGGCCCTCTAGTGTGGCGGAGAAGCACGCACGCAACTGCCCTTCTCCAAGGGTGGTGACGCTTTTCGTGTGACCTCCAAGGGCGCCGGATTGGCTTTCCCGCCGCAGGTGGGGGCAGGATGCCTTTCTGGGCGCGAGGGTCTGAGACGGACCCGGGTCCGGGGCCTGACCGAGGACCCTGGCAGCATCGGCTTCGCTGTGCCCATCATGCGGCTCCGCCGCGTGGCACGCCTCAACGGCAAGAAGAACACGGGAGTACAAACATGAACCGCAGTGAGCTGGTGGCCGCGCTGGCCGACCGCGCCGAGGTGACTCGCAAGGACGCCGACGCCGTGCTGGCCGCGTTCGCCGAGACCGTCGGCGAGATCGTTGCCAAGGGCGACGAGAAGGTCACCATCCCCGGCTTCCTGACTTTCGAGCGCACCCACCGTGCCGCTCGCACCGCCCGGAACCCGCAGACCGGCGAGCCGATCAACATCCCGGCCGGCTACAGCGTCAAGGTTTCCGCGGGCTCCAAGCTCAAGGAAGCCGCGAAGGGCAAGTAGCCTCAAGCAGCGAAAGGGGCGGCCACCCGGTTGGGTGGCCGCCCCTTTGGCGTGCCGTCTAGAAGATGGCCTCAAACGCCGGCCGGGCTGGATTTAGCCGGGCTGGATTTAGCCGAGCTGGGCCCTGCCCGGGAGCTCGACCTTCGCGCCGAGTTCCACGAGTTTGTCCATGAAGTTCTCGTAGCCGCGGTTGATCAGGTCGATGCCGTGGACGCGGGACGTGCCCTGCGCCGCCAGGGCGGCGATGAGGTACGAGAAGCCGCCGCGGAGGTCGGGAATGACCAGATCGGCGCCCTGGAGCTTCGTGGGGCCGCTCACGACCGCCGAGTGGAGGAAGTTGCGCTGCCCGAAGCGGCAGTGGGAGCCGCCGAGGCACTCGCGGTAGAGCTGGATGTGCGCGCCCATCTGGTTGAGCGCGGAGGTGAAGCCGAGCCGGGACTCGTAGACCGTCTCGTGGACGATGGAGAGGCCCGCGGCCTGGGTCAGCGCCACGACGAGCGGCTGCTGCCAGTCCGTCTGGAAGCCGGGGTGCACGTCCGTCTCCAGGGCGATCGCGTTGAGCGAGCCGCCGGGGTGCCAGAAGCGGATGCCCTCGTCGTCGATCTCGAAGGCACCGCCCACCTTCCGGTAGGTGTTCAGGAACGTCATCATCGAGCGCTGCTGGGCGCCGCGGACGTAGATGTTGCCTTCGGTCGCCAGGGCCGCGGAAGCCCAGGAGGCGGCCTCCAGGCGGTCCGAGAGGGCGTGGTGGTTGTAGCCGCCCAGGCTGTCGACACCGGTGACCCTTATGGTCCGGTCGGTGTCCATCGCGATGATCGCGCCCATCTTCTGCAGTACGCAGATGAGGTCTTCGATCTCGGGTTCGACGGCGGCGTTCGAGAGCTCGGTGACGCCCTCGGCGAGCACGGCCGTGAGCAGCACCTGCTCGGTGGCGCCGACGGAGGGGTACGGCAGCTTGATCTTCGTGCCGCGAAGCCGCTGCGGGGCCTCCAGGTACTGGCCGCCCTCGCGCTTCTCGATGGTCGCGCCGAACTGGCGGAGCACCTCGAAGTGGAAGTCGATCGGCCGGCCGCCGATGTCACATCCGCCGAGGCCGGGGATGAAGGCGTGGCCGAGCCGGTGCAGGAGAGGTCCGCAGAACAGGATCGGGATCCGCGAGGAGCCCGCGTGCGCGTCGATGTCGGCGACGTTGGCGCTCTCCACGTGCGAGGGGTCCATGACCAGCTCGCCCGGCTCCTCACCGGGGCGGACCGTAACGCCATGCAACTGCAGGAGACCGCGTACGACGCGGACGTCGCGGATGTCGGGGACATTGCGCAGCCTGCTCGGAGCGCTGCCGAGCAGCGCGGCGACCATGGCCTTGGGCACGAGGTTCTTCGCGCCGCGGACACGGATCTCGCCCTCCAGCGGGGTTCCGCCGTGGACAAGCAGTACATCGTCGGTGACGGTCATGAATCTCGCGTTCCGATTGGATGGACGGGTGGACCAAAGGGCAAGCGTAATGGGCGCGTACCCCCCTTCCGTAAGGCTAAGGACGCGTAAACCGCGTCAGGGGTTCGCGACAACACGAAACGTTCGGAACCGGACACTCCGGGTCACCGCCGAAAGTGTGCGCTCCGGCCGCTTCGGTGCGCCCTGAGCTGCATTCACTCCCGTACGGGCATTGACTCCCCCCGCGGGGCAAAGATGCGGGATCATGTCGTTCATGACCGAGGTGTCCTCGCTCACAGGGCGGCTGCTCGTGGCCACGCCTGCCCTGGCGGACCCGAACTTCGACCGCGCGGTGGTGCTGCTCCTCGACCACGACGAGGAGGGCTCGCTCGGCGTGGTCCTCAACCGGCCCACGCCGGTGGAGGTCGCGGACATCCTGGAGGGCTGGGGCGACCTGGCCGGCGCGCCCGGGGTCGTCTTCCAGGGCGGCCCGGTCTCGCTCGACTCGGCGCTCGGCGTGGCGGTGATCCCCGGCGAGGAGGTCCCCGCTCCCGGCGCCAGGACCCGCAGGCCGGAGCCCATCGGCTGGCGGCGCGTGCACGGCGCGATCGGCCTGATCGACCTGGACACACCCCCCGAACTCCTGGCCCCCGCGCTCGGCTCGCTGCGGATCTTCGCCGGGTACGCGGGGTGGGGCCCGGGCCAGCTGGAGGACGAGCTCGTCGAGGGGGCCTGGTACGTGGTCGAGTCCGAGCCCGGCGACGTCTCGTCCCCGGATCCGGAGCGGCTGTGGCGAGCGGTGCTGCGGCGCCAGCGCAGTGAGCTGGCGATGGTGGCGACGTATCCGGACGATCCGTCGCTCAACTGACAGGTCAGCGCCGCGAGGTGGTCGTCAGTGGCGCAACCACGAGTGACACGGATAGCGTCCTGAGGCGTACTTGACGTCTTTGCTACGGGAGTTGACCGTGAAGCGCCGCAATCCGCCCAAGTCGCCTGCCCTCGTGGCGGTTTCGTACGCGCGGGGGGTCTGATCCCGTGTCGGACAGAACCAGGTACGACCTCGACATGATCAAGGAATGCTCGGAGTCGCTCTACCGCATCCACCGTGAGTTCAAGGAGAACGGCGACCCCTCCGACGGCTACGAGAAGGACCTCGGCAGCGACAAACTGCGCGAGATCTTCGACGACTTCTCCAGCACCTGGAAGAAGACGCGCAAGAAGCTGAACAAGGACATCGAGAACCTCGCCAAGATCACCGCCGACGCGGCCAAGGCGTACGAGGACATCGACCACGAGCTCGCCAACGCGCTCCGGGACGCGAAGAAGAGCGACAAGAAGGGCAAGAAGTGAGCGGGCGGCCGACCGACTGGACTCCTCTCTACGACTCCGACCCCGTGCCCGGCGACCCGTACGAGGTCGCGCGCCTGGGCAAGAAGCTGCGCGGCATGGCGGAGGAGATCGACAAGCAGGCGCGGAACATCAAGGCGCTGGCGTCCGTCGAGAGCTGGGACAGCGACGCGGGGCGCGCCTTCCACGAGGTCGCGGGCGACACCGCGGGGCGCCTGAAGAAGGCGTACGACCGCTACGACGAGGCCTCCATCGCCCTGGGCACCAAGGTCAGGGAGGGCGAGTCGAAGGAGTACGCCAGCGAGTTGCACCGTGCGCAGCGGATGGCGGACAAGGCTCTGGAGGAGTTCCGCAAGGCGGAGGCGGAGCAGAAGTCCGCCCTCAAGGAGCTCGACAAGACCGAGGGGACGGTGCCCTCCTCCAAGGAGGACTCGGTCGACCGGACGAAGCAGCAGAAGAAGCGCGACGACGCCACCACGATCATGGCGCAGCACCGCGGCAAGATCATGGACGCGATCGAGATCCGGGACGACGCGGCGAGCGCGGCGGCCAAGAAGATCAAGAACGTCATCCACCACGACGGGGTGCGCGACCCCGGCGGCTTCATGAACTGGATCGCGGACCACGCGGACTGGTTCACGGCCGCGGCCACGGTCCTCGCGGTGGCGGCCCTGGTGGCGGCGATCGTCCTGTCGGGCGGCACCCTGGCGATCGTCCTGGTCGGCGTCGGGGCCGCGATGAGCGCGACAGCCCTGTCCGGGCGGTTGTACGACGTCTTCGCGCGAGGCGGGAAACTCGACCTGCTCGCGATCGGCGTCGACGTACTCGGCATCATCCCCGGACTGGGCGCCCTGAAGGGTCTCACCGCGGCCGCCAAGGGCGCGCGCCTCGCCGGGGCCGGCAAG
Organism: Streptomyces sp. NPDC048436; assembly: GCF_043200355.1. Taxonomy (NCBI): domain Bacteria; kingdom Bacillati; phylum Actinomycetota; class Actinomycetes; order Kitasatosporales; family Streptomycetaceae; genus Streptomyces; species Streptomyces sp. NPDC048436. The sequence goes on along the minus strand of NZ_JBICXP010000001.1, from coordinate 1,337,600 downwards.
GGCGTCTGGGGCGCCTTCACCAACGGCTTCGCCGTGAAGAACATCAACAAGGGCGTCGGCTTCGCCTCCAAGATGCTCGCCAAGCGGGGCATCACCACGCCCAAGCTGCCCGCCGGCGGCTGGAATCCCGAGGTCGTCACCCGCTACATCAAGGGCGCGGCCCTGGGGAACCTGTACGTGAAGTCGATCATGAGGCTGAAGGAAGCCGCGGGCGATCCCTCCAACGAGCCGCACACCGTCACCCCGCAGCCGGGGCCCGGCCCGAGGCCGCACCCCAGCTCGCCGCCGCCGAGCACGCCGTCGACCCCCGGCACGCCGACTCCGTCCCCGCGGCCGGGGCCGAGTCCCTCCTCGTCCTCGTTCCACTCCTCGCTGGCCCCGGCCGGGTAAGGAGCGGGACAGGTGAGCGACTACCACGCCCTGGGGCGCGGCACGTTCGTCGACGACAGCGGGACCGAGCACGACCTTGTCCCCTCGGCGGTCATCGCCGCCGTGCCCGCGGCGCGGGAGGCCGCCGAGTCCTACGGGCGGGAGGTGCGGTTCGACTTCCTCGACGACCGGGCCGTGCATTGGATGCTGTTCCAGCGGCGCAAGGACACGGAGAAGGGGAGCCTTGTCGGTTGCCTGCTCGCCGTCCCGCTCTTCATCTTCGGAGTGGGCGCCTGGCCGTTCTGGGATCTCGTCGCGTCGCAGAAAGGCAGACCCTTCCAGGCCGCCTTCATCTGCGTGGACGCGGCGATCGTCATCGCCTCGCTCGTGGTCGCCTATCGCCTGCGCCACCCGGATGTAGCTGATCCGGCCATGCGGAACATGCGCTGCAGGGCGCGGCTCTACCGGAAGATCGTCGGCATCGCCCGCGACGGCGGCGCAGACATCCCCCGCCTCTATCCGTACTACGGCATGTACGCGACCTCGCGAAAGTTCTTCCCCGAGGCGCCCGAACTCCCCATCCCTCCGCTCCCGGAAAGCAACGGCACCAAGTGATCACGGAGTCCCACACCGCCACGACGTCCCAAGTGGCACCTCCCTACGAGCCGTTGCGGTTCGAGGCGCAGAACGCCGGGCCCGGTTCCGGCACCCGCATCGACCGCGACGGCATCCACGTCCGCTGGGTGATGCCGGAGATATTCCACGACCTCCCCATCCATGAGGAGGACGAGGACGAAGGGGCCCGGCTCCTGGAGGAGCTCGCGGCGAAGGCGCTGCCCGGCGCCGAGGACGAGGACTTGCTCAAGCTCGCCGTCATCTGCGCGCTCGGCATCGACGATCTGCTGGAGGCCGGCGCCGAGTACGCGGCCATCGCCGTGGGCGCGATCGGCGAGGACCCGTGCAGCGCCACGGTCTACGCCTCCCTGGTCGACAGCCCCGAGGACGAGGACGCGGACCCCCTCGCGGCGATCGCGTCCAGCCTGCGCCGTGACGACGCGGGCGAGGTCACGGAGATCCTGCTGCCCTGCGGCCCCGCGGTGTCCCTCGTGGGCACGCGCGTCGACAAGGTCACCGGGGAGCTGACCGAGTCCCCTGACGGCATCAGGATCCCGACGTGGTTCATACGCGTCTACGTCCCGCTGCCCAACGGGACGACGCTGGTGATGGAGCTCGGCACGCCCACGCAGGTCGGCTGGGACGAGTTCTCCACCATGTTCGGCAACATCGTGAGCAGCATCCGCCTGTTCGAGCCGGACGGCGAACCGCTGATCGTCCCGGACCGGGACGCGGACGCGTGAGCGACATGATGGCGCCGCCATCGGACTACCGGATACTCGTCCCCCGCGACTGGTTCCGCGTCGACCTGACGCAGGAGCGGTGGCGCGGGCAGCTGAAGACGTTCGTGGACCGCGAGGCCGCGGGCGGCAGTGCTTCCGCGGAGACCCGGCGCTCCATCTGGACGACCCTGCGCAACACCGCCGAGGTCGGGGTGGCGCAAGGCGCCCTGGAGTTCTTCCTCAAGACCGAGTCGCCCCAGGACTCGGCCTACCCCGCCTCACTGCTGGTCTCTCTGCTGCCCACGCCGCCGGGGCTCGCGCCGGACGTCACCGAGCTGGCCGGGACGCTGGCCCGGCGCAGGGGCCCGGAGTCGCAGATCACGACCGGCGAGCTCCCGGCGGGGGACATGGTCCGCGCCGTCACGGACACGACGGCGGATTTCCACGTGCGGATGCCGGGCGGCGTGGGCTATTTGGTACTCGCGTTCTCCGTGCCGCTGAGTGGTACGGAGGGCCCCATGGGTGACCTGTGTGACGCGATCGCGTACTCGTTGAGATGGGTGTGAGGCATGGCTGAGGAAGAGAACGGGATGACCGGCGAGGGCAAGACCCCTGAGGCCGCGGAATCCGCGAAGTCCGCGAAGTCCGCGGGATCCGAGGGGTTCACCTTCACCGACTGGCTGGAGGGCGCGGTGATCCTCGTGATGGTCGGGGCGCTGGTGTACAAGTTCGTGGGCTGACTTCTTGTGGTCTTTCGCGTACGCCGGGCAGATGCCGCTCGGCGGGCGATGCCCGCAGGCGTCGCGCGTAGGTACCCTTGGATGCCATGAGCACTCTTGAGCCCGAGCCCGAGCGCGGGGCAGGTACGGGGACCCTCGTAGAGCCGACGCCGCAGGTGTCGCACGGTGACGGCGACCACGAGCGCTACGCGCACTATGTCCAGAAGGACAAGATCATGGCGAGCGCGCTCGACGGTACGCCCGTCGTCGCGCTCTGCGGCAAGGTGTGGGTGCCGGGTCGTGACCCGAAGAAGTACCCCGTATGCCCCATGTGCAAGGAGATCTACGAGTCCATGAGCGCCGGTGGCGACAAGGACAACGGAGGCAAGGACGGCAAGGGCGGCGGCAAGAAGTAGCCCCCGGGCACGGTCCAGGACCCCTCGCGAAGGGGCGTTGCGTGTACCGCAACGCCCCTTTTGTGTTGTGCAATCGCGTGGCAGCCTCAGCCGCATGACCTTTGAGCAACTCATCCCCGCGCCCGCACGCGCCGAGGGACCGCATTCCGAAGGCTTCATCCTCGACTCGTCGACCGCCCTCAGGGCCGGTCCGGGTACCGAATCCACCGAGCGCTGGCTGCGTGCCTCCCTCGGCGGCGCTCTGGGCCTGCCCCTGGCGCCGGGCGAAGGCCGCGGCATCTCGCTCGGCGTCGACGACTCCCTCGCGCCCGAGGCGTACCGCCTCACCGTGGGGGAGAGCGGCGTCGAGATCCTCGGCGGCTCGGCCCCCGGCGTCTTCTGGGGGGCGCAGAGCCTGCGTCAGCTCATCGGTCCTGAGGCCTTCCGGCGTGCCCCGCTGCGGGCGGCGGGGCGGTACGCAGTGCCGGGATGCCTCATCGAGGACGCCCCGCGCTTCGGCTGGCGCGGCATGATGCTCGACGTGGCCCGGCACTTCATGCCCAAGGACGGCGTCCTGCGCTACCTCGACCTCCTCGCCGCCCACAAGCTGAACGTCTTCCACTTCCACCTCACCGACGACCAGGGCTGGCGCATCGAGATCAAGCGCTACCCCAAGCTCACCGAGGTCGGATCGTGGCGACCGCGCACGAAGTGGGGGCACCGCGCCTCCGAACTGTGGAACGTAACCCCTCATGGGGGTTACTACACGCAGGACGACATCCGCGAGATCGTCGCGTACGCCGACGCCCTGCACATCGCCGTCGTGCCCGAGATCGACATCCCCGGGCACTCGCAGGCCGCCATCTCCGCCTATCCGGAACTCGGCAACACCGACGTCGTCGACACCGCCGCGCTCGGCGTCTGGGACACCTGGGGCGTCAATCCCAACGTCCTCGCCCCGACCGAGAACACCCTCCGCTTCTACGAGGGGGTGTTCGAAGAAGTCCTTGAGCTGTTTCCCTCCACCTTCATCCATGTCGGTGGCGACGAGTGCCCCAAGGACCAGTGGAAGGAGTCGCCCACCGCGCAGGCCCGCATCAAGGAGCTCGGTGTCGGCGACGAGGACGGGCTGCAGAGCTGGTTCATCCGCCACTTCGACCGGTGGCTGACCGAGCGCGGGCGCCGGCTCATCGGCTGGGACGAGATCCTGGAGGGCGGCCTCGCGGAGGGCGCCACGGTTTCGTCCTGGCGTGGGTACGGGGGTGGCATCGCGGCGGCCAAGGCAGGCCACGACGTCGTCATGTGTCCCGAGCAGCAGGTGTACCTCGACCACCGGCAGCACGGCGGCCCCGACGAGCCCGCGCCCATCGGCTTCGTCCGCACCCTGGAGGACGTCTACCGCTTTGAACCGCTGCCGCCGCAGCTCACCGCGGACGAGGCCCGGCACGTGCTCGGCACCCAGGCCAACGTCTGGACCGAGGTGATGGAGTACCACGCACGCGTGGACTACCAGGTGTTCCCGCGTCTCGCCGCCTTCGCCGAGGTCGCCTGGAGCGCGCTCCCGCCATCCGCCGAGCGTGACTTCGCCGACTTCGAGCGGCGAATGACCCCGCATTACGCGAGACTTGACGCCCTCGGCGTCGACTACCGCCCGCCCGGCGGCCCGTTGCCGTGGCAGAAGCGCCCGGGTGTACTCGGACGCCCGATCGACAAGGCGCCCCCGAACGTGTGAGGCACACCCGATAGTCCGCGTGTCGGGCCGCTCGCACTGGAAGCGTGTGCGGCCCGGCGAAAGTCGTACAAGGGTTACCGAAAGTGGCAATTCCCGCTGACCGACGAGGGCGTGTGAAACCGGCACATCCCCCTGGTCTGCGGACGAATTGCTCCTAGCGGACCCCCGCGCCGGGGGCCGGGGAAGATGTGCCAGAGTTGCCACGTCCGGGCTGTGAGCACGTACCGTACGGCGGAACAGGCGTAACGGTGAGAACGGCGAGAAAGCCGCCGGGCATCGGGAAGGGGCAGCCGGTTTTGACCACGCACGCACCGCAGGCGGCGCAGACCGCGCAGACGGCGAAGCTGCCTGGGACGCTAGACGAGGCCGTCGAGGCACTCGCCGCGATGCCTGCCGCCGTGCCCGTGGCCGGCGGCACCGACCTCATGGCCTCGGTCAACGCGGGCCTCCTGCGCCCCTCCGCGCTCGTCGGCCTCGGCCGCATCAGCGAGATCCGCGGCTGGCAGTACCAGGACGGCCACGCGCTGCTCGGCGCCGGACTCACCCACGCACGCATCGGGCGGCCCGACTTCGCCGCCCTGATCCCGGCGCTCGCCGCCGCCGCGCGCGCGGCCGGCCCCCCGCAGATCCGCAACGCGGGCACCCTCGGCGGCAACATCGCCACGGCGGGACCGACCGGCGACACCCTGCCCGTCCTCGCCGCCCTCGAAGCCGTCCTCGTCATCGCGGGACCCGGCGGCGCACGCCGCGAGGTCCCCGTCTCGCACCTGCTCGCGGGGATGGACATGCTCCGCCCCGGCGAGCTCATCGGCTTCGTACGGCTGCCGCTCCTGCACGCCCCGCAGGTCTTCCTCAAGGCCACCGGACGCACAGGGCCCGGCCGCGCCACCGCCTCCGTCGCGCTCGTCCTGGACCCCGCGCGGCGCGGAGTGCGCTGTGCGGTCGGCGCCGTCGCGCCGATGCCGCTGCGGCCCCTGGAGGCCGAGCAGTGGGTCGCCTCGCTGATCGACTGGGACGGTGCGCGGACGATCGTGCCGGAGGCGCTCACCGCCTTCGGTGAGTACGTCGCCACCGCCTGCATCCCCGACCAGCCTCCGGCCGAGGACGGCACGGCACAGCCGCTGCCGCCCGCCGTACTGCACCTGCGGCGCACCGTCGCCGCGCTGGCCCGACGAGCACTGGGGAGGGCGCTGTCGTGAGTGACGACCAGAACAACAATGGCGGCTGGCAGCCGCATCCGCAGGGCGAGTACGACTCGGACGCCACCGCCTTCGTGCAGCTGCCCGAAGGTGCGCTCGACTCCTTCGACCACTCTCCGCTGGCCGCGCCCGGCCACGGTTACGTGCCGCCGCAGATAACGGTCAACCCGACCACCGCAGAGGCCATGGACCCCGCCGCCACGGGCGTCTGGGTCATGCCGCCCGAAGTGACCGGGGCTGCTCCCGGCGCGCAGGACGTGCAGGACGTGCAGTGGCCCGCCGCGGCCACCGGGCAGTGGAACTTCCATGAGGGGCACGAGGCTCAGGGGCACGACGCTCGGGGGCACGAGGCTCATGGGTATGAGGCGCAGGGGCATGTCCCTGCTCCCGCGCCCGCCTCGGCCGATGTCACGGGGGAGTGGTCGATCCCGGTCGCCAATGGTGATCTTCCGGACGAATCGGGTGAGTTCACGGCCTCTTCGCTCGCCACTCAGTGGGGCGGTACGCCACCCGCGACCCTGCCGGGCGGCGCCGCAGCGCCGTGGGCGACGGGTGGCGCGGGGGCCGGTGCGCCGTGGTCGGAGCAGGTGCAGCCGCAGCAACAGCAGCAGCCGCCGTATGCCGAGCCGCAGCCTCACGAGTACCAGGTCCAGCACGAGGCCGTCCCGGCCCCGGAGGCGCATGTGGCGCCTGAGGTGCACGAGCCGCACGTGGCGCCCGAGGAGCCCGCTGAGGCCCACCCCGAACCCGAACCCGCGGTCGAGCCCGAGCCGGAACCCGAGCCCGCCTTCGAAGCCGAGCCCGCCGTCGAAGCCGAGCTCGAAACCGAGCCCGAAGCGGACGCCGAAGCCGAGCCTGAGCCGGACGCCGAAGTCGAGCCCGAAGCCGACCCCGAGCCCGAGGTCGTCACCACCTCGGCCCTCTCCGACGAACACCCCCTCTGCTCGTACGTCCTGCGCGTCAACGGCGCCGACCGCCCCGTCACCGACGCCTGGATCGGCGAGTCCCTCCTCTACGTCCTGCGCGAGCGCCTCGGCCTCGCGGGCGCCAAGGACGGCTGCTCCCAGGGCGAGTGCGGCGCCTGCAACGTCCAGGTGGACGGCAGGCTCGTCGCCTCCTGCCTGGTGCCCGCCGCCACCGCCGCCGGAAGCGAGGTGCGCACCGTCGAGGGTCTCGCCACCGACGGCAGACCCTCCGACGTGCAGCGGGCGCTCGCCAACTGCGGCGCCGTCCAGTGCGGTTTCTGCGTACCCGGCATGGCGATGACCGTCCACGACCTCCTTGAGGGCAACCCCGCCCCGACCGACCTGGAGGCCCGCCGCGCCCTGTGCGGCAACCTCTGCCGCTGCTCCGGCTACCGAGGTGTGCTCGACGCCGTGCAAGAAGTGGTCGCCGAGCGCGAGGCGTCCGCGGCAGCCGCCGAGCCGTCGGGCCACAGCGACGGCGAGGCGCGTATCCCGCACCAGGCAGGGCCCGGCGCCGGAGGGGTCAACCCGGCGGCGCAGGACGGAAGTTACGAAGGACCGTACGGCCAGGACGGAGGTCAGGCGTGAGCAACGAAGCCGCGGGGACGGCGAACACCGCGACCGCAGTGGAGCCGCGGCCCGGCCCCGAGCCGCTGCCGCACGGCATCGGCTCTTCGCTGCCGTCCGCGGAGTCCCGCGCCAAGACGGAGGGCACGTTCCCCTACGCGTCGGACCTGTGGGCGGAGGGCCTGCTGTGGGCCGCCGTCCTGCGCTCCCCGCACGCGCACGCGCGCATCGTCTCCATCGACACCTCCCAGGCGCGTGAGATGCCGGGCGTGCGTTCCGTCGTCACGCACGAGGACGTGCCGGGTGAGGCGCTGCACGGCCGCAAGACCCCGGACCGCCCGGTCTTCGCCTCCGATGTCGTACGCCACCACGGCGAGCCCATCGCGGCCGTGGCCGCCGATCACCCGGACACCGCGCGGATGGCCGCCGCGGCCATCTACGTCGAGTACGAGGTGATGGAGCCGGTCACCGACCCGGAGAAGGCCTTCGCGGCCGAACCCCTGCACCCCGACGGCAACTTGATCCGGCACATCCCGCTGCGGCACGGCGACCCGGAGGCGGCGGGCGAGCTCGTCGTCGAGGGTCTCTACCGCATCGGCCGCCAGGACCCGGCGCCGATCGGCGCGGAGGCGGGGCTCGCGGTGCCGCGTCCGGACGGGGGCGTGGAGCTGTACATCGCCTCCACCGACCCGCACACCGACCGCGACATGGCCGCGTCCTGTTTCGGCATCGACCCGGACATCGTGAAGGTCGTCGTGACCGGCGTGCCCGGCGCGACCGCCGACCGCGAGGACGCCAGCTTCCATCTCCCGCTCGGTCTCCTGGCGTTGACCACCGGCTGCCCGGTGAAGCTGACGGCGACCCGCGAGGAGTCCTTCCTGGGCCACGCGCACCGCCACCCGACGCTGCTCCGCTACCGCCATCACGCGGACGCCGAGGGCAAGTTGGTGAAGGTGGAGGCGCAGGTCCTGCTCGACGCGGGCGCCTACGCGGACACGTCCAGCGACGCGCTCGCGGCGGCCGTGTCCTTCGCCTGCGGTCCGTACGTCGTCCCGAACGCCTTCATCGAGGGCTGGGCGGTCCGCACGAACAACCCGCCGTCCGGGCATGTCCGGGGCGAGGGCGCCATGCAGGTGTGCGCGGCGTACGAAGCCCAGATGGACAAGATCGCGAAGAAGCTGTCCATCGACCCGGCGGAGCTGCGGCTGCGCAACGCGATGGCCACCGGCGACATCCTGCCCACAGGACAGACGGTGACCTGCCCGGCCCCGGTGGCCGAACTCCTCGCCGCCGTACGGGACTTCCCCCTCCCCGAGCTGCCCAAGGACACCCCCGAGGACGAGTGGCTGCTGCCCGGAGGACCCGAGGGCGCGGGCGAACCGGCCGCGGTGCGCCGCGGCGTCGGCTACGGCCTCGGCATGGTCCAGCTCCTGGGCGCCGAAGGCACGGACGAGGTCTCCACGGCCACGGTGAAGGTCCACGACGGCATCGCGACGGTGATCTGCGCGGCCGTCGAGACGGGCCAGGGCTTCTCGACGCTCGCCCGGCAGATCGTCCAGGAGACGCTGGGCATCGACGACGTCCGCGTGGCCCCCGTCGACACGGACCAGCCCCCGGCGGGACCGAGCTGCCACGGGCGTCATACGTGGGTGTCGGGCGGGGCGGTGGAGCGCGCGGCGAAGATGGTCCGCACGCAGCTGCTCCAGCCGCTCGCCCACAAGTTCGGGATGTCCACGGAGCTGCTCCAGATCACCGACGGCAAGATCACCTCGTACGACGGAGTGCTGAGCACGACCGTCACCGAGGCGATGGACGGCAAGGAGCTCTGGGCGACGGCACAGTGCCGCCCGCACCCCACCGAGCCCCTCGACGAGGCGGGCCAGGGCGATGCCTTCGTGGGGATGGCGTTCTGCGCGGTCCGCGCGGTGGTGGACGTGGACATCGAGATCGGTTCGGTGCGGGTCGTGGAGCTCGCGGTCGCCCAGGACGTGGGCCGCATCCTGAACCCGACCCAGCTGAGGGTGCGTATCGAGGCGGGTGTGACCCAGGGAGTCGGCGCGGCGCTGACGGAGAACCTCCGTACGCCACGCGGCCTGGTCCGCCACCCCGACCTGACGGGTTACGCCCTCCCCACCGCCCTGGACACCCCGGACATCCGCATCGTGAAGCTGGTCGAGGAGCGCGACGTGGTCGCCCCCTTCGGCGCGAAGGCGGCGAGCGCGGTACCGGTCGTGACGACTCCGGCGGCGGTGGCTTCGGCGGTCCGCGCGGCGACGGGCCGCCCGGTGAACCGGCTGCCGATCCGCCCGCAGGCGGCGGTCGCGACATGACGGAGCCCCTGACCGGGGTCGTCGTCATCACCGGCATCATGGCCGCGGGCAAGTCCACGGTGGCGCAGGCCCTCGCCGAGCGGCTGCCGCGCGCGGCACATGTGCGGGGTGACGTGTTCCGCCGGATGATCGTCTCGGGCGGCCAGGAGTACGAGCCCGGTGCGTCGGACGAGGCCGAGGCCCAGCTCCGGCTGCGCTACGGCCTGTCGGCGGCGACGGCCGACGCGTACGCGGCTGCGGGCTTCGTCGCGGTGGTCCAGGACGTCATCCTGGGCGAGGAGTTGAAGTCGTACGTGGATCTGCTGCGTACGCGACCCGTGTACGTCGTCGTGCTCGCCCCGAGGCCGGACGCGGTCGCGGCGCGGGAGGCGGGCCGCGGGAAGACGGGGTACGGGGCATGGACCGTGGAGGACCTGGACACGGGCATGCGGTCCACCACCCCGAGGATCGGGCTCTGGCTCGACAGCTCGGACCTGACGGTCGACGAGACGGTGGACGCGGTTCTCGCGGGGCTCGACGAGGCGCGGGTCTGAACCCCTCGGGCTTTTCCCGACCCCTCGGGCTGTTCTCTGGAGGCCGTGGCGGGAATCGAACCCGCGTAACTGGATTTGCAGTCCAGCCCCTAAGCCACTCGGGCACACGGCCGAGCTTGAACTCGACCCCTTGAAGCTAGCCGTGGCCGGCGGGATCGTTCAAGGAATCTTGGGCTGCTGCAACGGGACTGCCATACGGCGTTCATGATTCAGGGTGCCGGGCTCTCACACTGTTTTGCAGGGGGGCGAGCCCGGTCCCGTGCCCCAGCGGTCGGACAGGGCGGCGACCAGGAGCAGACCTCGGCCCGACTCGGCGTAGACGGGCGGCAGTTGGACCCCGCCTCGGTGAGTGTGAGCGCCAGACGGAAGCTTCTGCCGGGTACGTGGCCGTGCAGCGCGGCGTTGCTCGCCAGCTCGGTGGCGAGGACGGCGTAGAGATCGCCACCACCCCCGTCACCATTCACCTCCGCGACTCCAAGAACCCCCAGGGCCCCTGGCTTGCCGTCACCCCCGCCGCATGGGGCGACTTCGTGACGTACGCGTCCGGGAGCTGACCGACCTGGGGCGAGCCGGAGACGTACGACCAAGGGACCAGAGGGCCACCGACCCCGGACAGGGGTCAAAGCCCGCCACGCCCCTTACGCTGGCCAGCATGAGCGCCCTGGAACCACGCGACGCCGAAGTCGCCGCCGCCCCAATAGTCCCGCCGTCCGAGCTCCAGGGCGGAATTCTGCGCGCCCCCTACCGCGCGCTCAGCCTCGGCATCGTCTCCGTGGTTCTGCTCATCGCCTTCGAGGCGACGGCCGTAGGGACCGCGATGCCGGTCGCGGCCCGTGAGCTGGACGGCGTCTCGCTCTACGCCTTCGCCTTCTCCGCGTACTTCACCACCAGCCTCTTCGGCATGGTGCTCTCCGGGCAGTGGGCCGACCGGCGCGGGCCGCTGGGGCCGCTCGCCACCGGGATCGGGCTGTTCGCGGCGGGGCTGCTGCTCTCCGGGACCGCCCAGGCCATGTGGATGTTCATCCTCGGCCGTGCCGTGCAGGGGCTCGGCGGCGGGCTCGTCATCGTCGCGCTGTACGTCGTCGTCAGCCGCGCCTACCCGGAGCACCTGCGGCCGTCCATCCTGGCGGCGTTCGCGGCGAGCTGGGTGGTGCCGTCCGTGGTCGGGCCGCTGGTCTCCGGGACGGTCACCGAGCAGCTCGGCTGGCGTTGGGTCTTCCTCGGGATCCCGGTGCTCGTCGCGGCGCCGCTCGCGCTCGCCCTGCCGCAGATCCGGCGCAGGGCCGCCGGGCCCGTCGACTCCGATGCGGCGCCCGGACCCTTCGACCGCCGCCGCATCCGGCTCGCGCTCGGCATCTCGCTGGGGGCGGCCCTCCTCCAGTACGCGGGTCAGGAACTGCGCTGGCTCTCGCTGCTGCCCGCCGTGCTCGGCGCGGCCGTGCTCGTGCCCGCCGTCCTCGGGCTGCTGCCGCGCGGCACGTACCGGGCCGCCCGTGGCCTGCCCTCCGTCGTCCTGCTTCGCGGCATAGCCGCCGGGTCGTTCATCGCGGCCGAGTCCTTCGTGCCGCTGATGCTCGTCACCCAGCGCGGGCTCTCGCCGACCCTGGCAGGACTCTCGCTCGCCGTGGGCGGTGCGACCTGGGCGTTCGGGTCGTTCGTACAGTCGCGGCCTGCCATGGAGCCACACCGGACCCGGCTCATGGTCGTCGGGATGCTCCTGGTCGCCGCCGCCATCGCCGCCGCGCCCACGGTCCTGATCGACGCCGTGCCCGTCTGGATCGTGGCGGTGGCCTGGGCCTTCGGCTGCCTCGGCATGGGCACGGTGATCGGCTCGACGAGCGTGCTGCTCCTCCGCCTCTCGGCGCCGCAGGACGCGGGCGCGAACTCCGCCGCCCTCCAGATCTCCGACGGCCTCTCCAACGCTCTGCTGCTGGCCGCCGGAGGCGCCGCCTTCGCCGCGCTGGGCGGCGGCATGGTGGACGCGCACGGCTCCACCGGGGTGGGCGGCTCGCACCCCGGGGCCTTCGTCGCCGTGTTCCTGCCGATGGCGGCGGTCGCGCTGGTGGGGGCTTGGGTGGGGACGCGGTTGAGGGAGCGGTCGGCCTAAGTGGTACCACTTTGACCCCATCAGTAGTACCATCGCGGTATGGCTATGAACCTTCGTATGCGTGACGACCAGCAGGAGGCGCTCAAGCTGCGTGCCGAGGAGGAGGGGCGCAGTATGCACGCCATAGTGCTTCAGGCGATTGACCGGTATCTGGAGCAGGAGGCGGACCGGGCGACTGTCCGCCGATTGGGGGCCAAGTACGCGGCGGGCCACGCCGACCTGCTGCGGAGGCTGGGGGAGTAGATGAAGTACCTCACGGCCCAGGAAGTCCTGGACCTGGCGGAACTTGCCTGCGGGGAGCAGGAAGTCGCCGTACGTGACTTCGGGCTGCTCAGCTCGGCCGTCCACCGTCCCCAGTCACAGATGTTCGGCATCGAGGCGTACACGGACCTGTTCGAGAAGGCCGCCGCGCTGCTCCAGTCGCTTGCCGTGAACCACCCCTTGGTCGACGGCAACAAGCGCATGGCGTGGATGAGTACCGTCGTGTTCCTGGACTTCAACGGCACTGACATGATCGACGTCGACCAGGACGAGGCGTACAAGCTGGTCATCGAGGTGGCCAGCGGTGACCTGGACGACGTGGGGCTGATCTCCCGGCGGCTGCGAGGTCTGCACGAAGCCATGTGACCCCTGTCGCACCCGGGGTTGAAGCGATGACGTCACCCCCGGGAAGCGGCGGGGTCACCGGTAGGGTGGCCCGGTTGTCGTACGTACCCGAGCTGCCAAAATCCGGAGACCGTGACTACCACCGCCGCCAACTCCGCCTCCCACCACCTCTCTCCAGCCTTCCCCGGCCGCGCCCCCTGGGGCACCGCCAACAAGCTGCGCGCCTGGCAGCAGGGGGCGATGGAGCGGTACCTCCAGGAGCAGCCGCGTGACTTCCTGGCCGTCGCGACGCCCGGCGCCGGCAAGACGACGTTCGCGCTGACGCTCGCGTCCTGGCTACTGCACCACCATGTCGTGCAGCAGGTGACGGTGGTCGCGCCGACCGAGCACCTGAAGAAGCAGTGGGCGGAGGCCGCGGCCAAGATAGGGATCAAGCTGGACCCGGAGTACAGCGCGGGACCGCTCAGCAAGGAGTACCAGGGCATCGCCATCACGTACGCCGGTGTCGGCGTGCGGCCCATGCTCCACCGCAACCGCGTCGAGCAGCGCAAGACCCTCGTGATCCTGGACGAGATCCACCACGCCGGTGACTCGAAGTCGTGGGGCGAGGCCTGCCTGGAGGCCTTCGAGCCCGCCACCCGGCGGCTCGCCCTCACCGGCACGCCCTTCAGGTCCGACACCAACCCGATCCCCTTCGTCGCGTACGAGGAAGGCAACGACGGCATCCGGCGGTCGGCCGCCGACTACACGTACGGATACGGGAGCGCGCTCGGCGACGGCGTCGTCCGGCCCGTCATCTTCCTCTCCTACTCCGGCAACATGCGGTGGCGGACCAAGGCCGGCGACGAGATCGCCGCGCGGCTCGGCGAGCCCATGACCAAGGACGCGATCTCGCAGGCCTGGCGCACCGCCCTCGACGCGCGCGGCGAGTGGATGCCGAACGTGCTGAAGGCCGCCGACCAGCGCCTTACGGAGGTCAGGAAGGCCATCCCGGACGCCGGTGGGCTCGTCATCGCCTCCGACCAGGACTCCGCCCGCTCCTACGCCAAGCTGATCCGCGAGCTCACCGGGGAGAAGGCCACCGTCGTCCTCTCCGACGACACGGGCGCGTCCAAGCGGATCGACGACTTCACTGCGAGCAACGACCGGTGGATGGTCGCGGTCCGGATGGTGTCCGAGGGCGTCGACGTCCCGCGGCTCGCTGTGGGCGTGTACGCGACCACGATCTCGACGCCGCTCTTCTTCGCCCAGGCAGTGGGCCGTTTCGTGCGTTCACGGCGTCGCGGCGAGACCGCGTCCGTCTTCCTGCCCACCGTCCCCGACCTCCTCGGCCACGCCAACGAGATGGAGGTCGAGCGCGACCACGTACTCGACAAGCCGAAGAAGGAAGGCGAAGAGGACCCCTACGCCGAGTCCGAGAAGGAGATGGACGAGGCGAACAAGGAGGAGGACGAGGACACCGGCGAGCAGGAACAGTTCTCCTTCGAGGCCCTGGAATCCGATGCCGTCTTCGACCGCGTCCTCTTCGACGGCGCCGAATTCGGCATGCAGGCCCACCCGGGGAGCGAGGAGGAGCAGGACTATCTGGGCATCCCCGGTCTGCTCGAACCCGACCAGGTGCAGATGCTGCTCCAGAAGCGGCAGGCCCGGCAGATCGCGCACAGCAAGAAGCGGCCCGACGACGAGGCGGATCTTCTCGAACTGCCTGCCGAGCGGCGGCCCGTGGTCTCCCACAAGGAGATGCTCGAACTGAGGAAGCAGCTCAACACGATGGTCGGTGCGTACGTCCATCAGAGCGGGAAGCCGCACGGCGTGATCCACACCGAGCTGCGCCGCACCTGCGGCGGGCCGCCCAGCGCGGAGGCCACCGCCGGGCAGCTGCGGCAGCGCATCGCGAAGGTGGGGGAGTGGGCCACCCGCATGAAGTAGGCGCCTTCAGGTGAAGCGCTTCCCCTTCAGGTGAAGCGCTTCCCGGCGGCGGGGAGGAGGGGTGCGTTCCGTGTGCGGGAGTGGTGCACGCTGCCGCCGGAGCGCCCCGCGTATGGGGCATTGCGCCCCTAATCTCTTCTCCTGTGCCCGGATTCTGGACGGAGTCTTCCGCTGAGCGGGACGGCCTCGCTACTGTCCCCGCAACGTACACGCCCCGTGGCAGCGCCGCCGCGGAGCGCAGCCGGAGTTCCGACCGGCGGCCTCTGACGCGCGTCGCCCACGGGACCGGCGACGCAACCGCCGCGTAAAGGGGCCGTCGACCCTCACCTAAGGAGTGGGCGTCGTGACCGCGGAGACTTCCCAGACGCTCGACCGAGGACTGCGTGTCCTCAAGCTGTTGGCCGACACCGATCACGGGCTCACCGTCACCGAGCTGTCGAACAAGCTCGGTGTGAACCGCACCGTTGTGTACCGCCTCCTCGCCACCCTTGAGCAGCACGCGCTGGTCCGCCGTGACCTGGGCGGTCGCGCCCGGGTCGGCCTCGGGGTGCTGAGGCTCGGCCGCCAGGTGCATCCGCTGGTGCGGGAGGCCGCGCTGCCGGCGCTGCGTTCCCTCGCCGAGGACATAGGGGCCACGGCGCATCTGACGCTGGTCGACGGCTCCGAGGCCCTCGCCGTAGCCGTCGTGGAGCCGACCTGGACGGATTACCACGTGGCGTACCGCACGGGCTTCCGCCATCCCCTGGACCGGGGCGCCGCGGGGCGCGCCATCCTCGCCGCCCGACAGGGCCTGGCCACCGACCCCGGCTACGCGCTGACGCACGGCGAGCTGGAGGCGGGCGCGAGCGGGGCCGCCGCCGCGCTGGTGGGCGTCACCGGCATTGAGGGGAGCGTGGGGGTCGTCATGCTGGCGGACGCCGTGCCGGAGCGGGTGGGGGCGCGGGTGGTGGATGCGGCTCGGGAGGTTGCCGATGCGTTGCGCTGAGACCGCGGGGGCGGGCGGTGTTCTCTTGGGCGCCGCCCCTGTCACCGGCTGCGCCGAGCTCGTCCTCAAACGCCGGACGGGCTGAGAACTGCATCACCGGCTTCGCCGTGTTCGTCCTCAAGCGCCGGACGGGCTGAAATGTCATCCGACGCCGGACAGAAGGCTCGGCGCTTCTTTCGCACGTTAGATTGATCCCGTGTTCTCCCTCTCTCGTCTCACGCGCCCCAAGGCCCTCGCCGTCTGTGCCGTCCCCGTGATCGCGCTGCTCGCCGTCGCGGGGTTCGTGCCGTTGCCCTTTTCTGTGGCTCAGCCGGGGTCTACGGCGAACGTGCTCGGGGAGTACAAGGGCAAGCCGGTCATCACGGTCACCGGTGCGCCCACCCGGGAGACGAGCGGGCAGCTGCGGATGACGACGATCGTCGCGACAGGGCCGGACATGGACGTGAGCCTGGGCGATGTCGTGGACGGGTGGTTCCGTACGGACCGTTCCGTGATGCCAAGGGACTCGGTGTACCCCACCGGCAACGACGTCAAGGAAGTCGAGAAGCACAACCTCGGCGACATGAAGAAGTCCCAGGACACGGCCACGCAGTCCGCGCTCGCCTACCTCAAGGCGGAGGGTGTGGACGGCACGGACAAGGCGAAGGTCGAGGTCGATCTCGGCAACATCGGGGGGCCCAGCGCGGGCCTCTTCCTCTCCCTCGGCATCATCGACCTCCTCGACGGCAACGGCAGCGGCAAGGACCTGACGGGCGGCCGGAACATCGCCGGCACCGGCACGATCTCCGCCGACGGCAAGGTCGGCCCGGTCGGCGGTGTCTCGATGAAGACGCAGGCGGCGAAGCGGGACGGGGCGAGTGTCTTCCTCGTCCCGGAGGCCGAGTGCGAGGACGCTCAGGCGGAGAAGCCGAAGGGGCTGCGGCTGATCCCGGTCACGACACTGAAGGACACGGTTGACGCGCTGCGTTCCCTGGACCGGGGCGGGAAGGTTCCGAGCTGCTGACGAGGCGAAGCCCTAACTCGACCAGGGTCCAGCCGAGTTGAGTACGAAGGTGGGGGCGGTTCGGGCGCGGGGGCGCCGCCGCGTGCAGGTCGGCGGCCCGGGCGTGGTGCAGCGTCAGGTATATGTCGGGGTGCATGGCTGAGGCCTTTCACTCGGTGGGGCGCGTCGGGAAGACGTGGGTGTGCAGGCGCACCCTGGCGGAGCCGGGAGCGTCCTCGTCGACCGCCAACGGGCGGTAGCTCTCGATGAGTTCGTTGATCTTGCCGCCGAGTTCGGCGGTGAGCTCGGGCGTCAGACGCAGGGTGTAGTCGCTGATGTCGGAGCTCTCCGTCCACGCCGTGGACCAGTCGTGCTGTGTGCCGATCCAGGTGGAGACTTCCGTGGCGTGGAACGTCGCGACCTCGTGGAGGTAGACGGCGACCGCGCCGCGCACCGTCGGGTCGGGGTCGGTCATGAGCGACTCGTCGAGGCGCGTCCCCTGGTGCGCCGACTGCCACCACCGCTCGCGGCCCTTGCCCCGGCCCGGCGCGTCCTCGACGAAGCCGTGCGCGGCGAGCTGGCGCAGGTGGTAACTCGTCGCGCCGCTGGACTCGCCCAGGCGGGCCGCCAGTTGGGAGGCGGTCGCCGGTCCTTCGCGCCGCAGGGAGATGAGCAGCTGCATGCGCAGGGGGTGCGCGAGTCCACGCAGGGAGCGCGGGGTGAGCGTATGGACCTTCCGGTCCTCGGGATTCTCGGGGTTCTCTGGGTCCTCGGGATTTTCTGGGTTCTCGGGGTCCGCCGTGCCGTCCGTCATGCCTGTCAGAGTAGACATGCAAAGACTCCGTTGCAACGCTTTCTCTGCAACGGAGTCTTTGTAACTTCTGGAGGTCCCCCGCCAGAGCTACTCCTTGACGAACCCCTCCTTGATCAACCAGTCCTTCGCCACCTCATGCGCATCCTGCCCCTCCACATCCACCTTGGAGTTCAGTTCCTGGGCGATCTTGTTGTTCAGCTTCTTCGTGATGGGGGCCAGGACCTCCGCGATCTCCGGGTGCTTCTTCAGCGCGTCGGTGTTGATCTCCGGAGCGGCGTTGTAATTGGGGAAGAAGTGCTTGTCGTCCTCCATCACCGCCAGGTTCATCGCCTTGATGCGGCCGTCGGTGGTGAAGACCTCGCCGAACGTGCACGACCCCTTGGAGACCTGGGTGTAGATGATCCCGGTGTCCATCTTGGTGATGTTGGAGTTGGGGATCTTCATCCCGTACTCCTTCTGCATGCCCGGCAGACCGTCCTCACGCGAGGAGAACTCGCTCTCCACGCACAGCGTGACCGCCTTCGGGTCCTTCTTCGACAGGGCCGCCACATCGGACAGGGTCTTCGTCTTGTACTTGGCCTCGTTCTTCCGGTTGGTCGCGAGCGCGTAGGTGTTGTTGAGCGAGGCGGGCGGCAGCCAGGTGACGCCGTTCTTCAGGTCCGCGTCACGCACCGCCTGCCACTGCTTCTGCGGGTCGTCGATGGGGTCGGAGTTGCCGAGGTACGTGATCCAGGCGGTGCCCGTGTACTCGTACATGGCGTCCGCGTCGCCGCTCTTGATGGCCTCGCGGGCGCCGATCGAGCCCTGGATGCCCGTCCGGTCAAGGACGTCCGCGCCCGCGGCCTCGAAGGCGATGCCCATGATCGCGCCGAGGACCAGCTGCTCGGTGAACTCCTTGGAGGCGACGGTCAGGTCGGCGCCCTTCAGGGGCAGCCCCTTGCCGATCGTGCCCGGTTTGACGTCGTCGACCATCGGGCTGCCGCTGGTGAGCCCGCAGCTCACAAGCAGGGCGCCGCCCAGCACACCGACGGCCGCCGTACGCAACGTAAGCCTCATGACCCTGCCTCCAACCCGCGCGGACGCAGGACAAGTTCGGCCAGGGACGCCAGCCAGTCCACCAGGAGCGCGAGGGCGATCGTCAGGATCGAGCCGAGCATGAGCACCGGCATACGCTGATTGGTGATCCCGGTGGTGATCAGGTCGCCCAGGCCGCCGCCACCGCCGAACGTGGCGAGCGTCGCCGTGCCCACGTTCAGTACGAGCGCGGTGCGCACGCCCGCGAGGATCAGCGGTACGGCCAGCGGGAGTTCGACCTTTCCGAGGACTCCCCACGCCGACATGCCGATGCCGCGCGCGGCCTCCAGGAGGGTCGGGTCGTTGGCGTTCAGGCCCGCGATCGTGTTGGAGAGGACCGGCAGGACGGCGTAGATGATGATGCCGATCAGGGCCGCCTTCTCGCCGATGCCGATCCAGATCACCAGGAGGGCGAGCAGGCCGATCGCCGGGGTCGCCTGGCCGATGTTGGCCACGGTCATCGCGGCGGGCGCCGCCTTGCGCAGCCTCTTTCGGGTCAGCAGGATGCCCAGCGGGATCGCGATGATCAGCACGAAGAAGGTGGAGATCACCGTGAGCTGGATGTGCTGGCGCAGTCTGAGCCACACGTTGCCGCCCGCGAGGGCGTTCTTGCTGATCGCGTCCAGGTCGGCCTGTTCGAACCACCACCAGGTGATCAGGAGGACAAGCGCGAGCACCGCGGGCAGGAACGTGAGCTTCTGCCAGCTGATGCGCCGCGTCCTCGGCGTGTCCGGCGGGGGACCCGCGGGGCGGATCTCGGGTCCGTCACCGGGTCCGTCACCGACGGTGTCACTGGGGGTGTCACTGGGGGTGTCACCGGGGGTGACGCCGAGGGACGGCTTGTGGTCGGGGGGCCGGGGGTTGCTCCCGGGGATGCCGTTCACGCCTTCGACTCCCCTCCGACGCCCTCCTGCTCGTGGTGGGTCAGCTCGGCGCGCTGCGCCTCCAGGTCATGCTGGTGCTCCATGGCGTCGAGCCGGTCGGCCTCCAGCATTTCGTGCACGGAGTTCATCAGGGTCTCCATGTCCACGACGCCGGTGTACTCCCCGCGCCGCCCGGTGACCGCGACCCGCCCCGCGTTGTCCGTGAGGACCGCTTCGAGCGCGTCGCGCAGCGTGGCGTCGCGGGTGACCGTGTCGTGGACGAGGGTCCCGGCGCGGGCGAGCGACCCCTTGGCGCGCATCAGGTCACCGCGCCGGAGCCACTTGTAGGGGCGGCCGCGCTTGTCGAGGAGGAGCAGTTCGTTCGTGCCGCTCTCCCGCAGTTTGTCGAAGATGTCCTGGAGCGGGTCGTCGACGGTCACCGTCGCGAAGTCGGCGATCTCCACATCACGTACGCGGGTGAGGTTGAGCCGCTTGAGAGCCGCCCCCGCGCCCACGAACCCCGACACGAAGTCGTCGGCGGGGTTGGTGAGAATGGCTTCCGGGGTGTCGAACTGCGCGATGTGCGAGCGCTCCCGCAGGACCGCGATGCGGTCGCCGAGCTTGATGGCCTCGTCGAAGTCGTGCGTGACGAAGACGATCGTCTTGTGCAGCTCGTGCTGGAGCCGGATCAGCTCGTCCTGGAGATGGTCGCGGGTGATCGGGTCGACCGCGCCGAACGGCTCGTCCATCAGGAGCACGGGCGGATCGGCCGCCAACGCCCGTGCCACACCCACGCGTTGCTGCTGGCCGCCGGAGAGCTGGCGCGGATAGCGTCCGTGGAACTCGCCCGGGTCGAGCCCGACGAGGTCGAGCATCTCCTCGACCCGGGACTTGATCCGCGACTTCCCCCAGCCGACCATCTTCGGTACGAGGGCGATGTTCTGGGCGACGGTCATGTGCGGGAAGAGCCCGGACGACTGGATCGCGTAGCCCACCTTGCGGCGCAGCTTCACCGGGTCCATGTCGGTGACGTCCTCGCCGCCGATGCGGATGCGTCCCCCTGTCGGCTCGATGAGCCGGTTGATCATCTTGAGCGTGGTCGACTTACCGCAGCCGGACGGGCCGACGAGGATGACGATCTCGCCCGCCTTGATCTCCATGTTGACGCTGTCCACCGCGGGTTCGTTGCTGCCCGGATAGCGCTTGGTGAGGTTCTCCAGCTCGATCGTCGCCCCGGTGGTGGCGTTCGCGGCCGGGCCCGCCGCGGCCTCGGTCGTCGCGCCGTCGCCGGACGTCGCGGTGGTCTCAGACACGGATACCCCTCGGGATCGTCAGCCGGCCGATCAGGACGTACGCGGCGTCGAAGAGCAGCGCCAGGATGATGATCCCGAGCGTGCCCGCGAGCACCTGGTTGAGCGCGTTCTTGCTGCCGAGCGAGCCGATGCCGCGGAAGATCTCGTTGCCGAGGCCGGGGCCCGACGCGTACGCGGCGATGGCCGCGATGCCCATCAGCATCTGCGTGGAGACACGGATGCCGGTCAGGATCGGCGGCCAGGCGAGCGGCAGCTCCACCCTCATCAGCCGGGCGGCGCGCGACATCCCGATGCCCTTCGCCGCGTCGACCAGGGAGGGGTCGACCCCGCGCAGGCCGACGATGGCGTTGCGCACGATGGGGAGCAGGCCGTAGAGGGTCAGCGCGATGACCGTCGGCGCGACACCGAGGCCGACGACGGGGATCAGCAGGCCGATCATGGCGAGCGAGGGGATGGTGAGGATGGTGGAGGTCGCCGTCGTCGCCAGGTTGCCCGCCCACTCGCTGCGGTAGGTGACGACGCCGATCAGTACTCCGATGACGGTCGCCACGACCATGCACTGGAAGACTGCGCTGGCGTGCTGGTAGGCATCCGCCAGCAACTGCTGGTGGCGGTTGCCGAGGTAGTCCCAGAAGTTCACTGAACTGCTCACCTCGCCCAGGCGCGGTTCAGATGGCGCCGGGAGTCTCCAGGCGCCCGCGTGCTGCGTACGTCGTGTTCGTTTCCCTACCTACCCGCATCAGGTGTCTTCTGACGCCTGTTCGACCAGCGGGATGATCCGCAGCGGAACAGGGTTCTCCATGACGATCGCCGTGGAGGCCCGGACGATGCCATCAAAACCCACTACCCGGTCGATCACACGTTGGAGATCCGCGTTCGAACGGGCGACGAGACGGCAGAGCATGTCGCCGTGGCCGGTGATGGTGTGCAGTTCGAGGACTTCGGCGACGGTCGCCAAATGCGCCCGTACGTCGGCGCCCTGGCCCTGTTTGATCTCCAGGGTGGCGAAGGCGGTGACGGGGTAGCCGAGGGCGGCCGGGTCTACCTCCGGGCCGAAGCCGCGGATGACTCCGTTCGACTGAAGCCGGTCCATCCGGGCCTGCACGGTCCCGCGCGCGACACCGAGGCGTCGGGACGCCTCCAGGACGCCGATACGGGGCTCCCGGGCGAGCAGCACGATGAGCCTGCCGTCCAGCTGATCGATCGCCATGGTGCGCTCTTCTCCGCTTCCGGGGTGGTCATCATGTACAGATAGCCCGCTCATACTGGCCGTCTACTGGTCAGTTTGCCCACCAAATTCGCGAACTATTGCGCACCTTGCGATACGGCGGGAGCCTGCGGACATGGCAGCTACCGCGAACACCCAGCCCATCGCCACCACCCCCCACACCGCGCGCGAGGCCGATCCCTTCCCGGTCAAGGGAATGGACGCGGTCGTCTTCGCCGTGGGCAACGCCAAACAGGCGGCCCACTACTACTCGACGGCCTTCGGCATGAAGCTCGTCGCGTACGCCGGTCCGGAGACGGGCAGCCGTGAGACCGCCTCGTACGTCCTGACCAACGGCGGGGCCCGCTTCGTCCTCACCTCCGTCATCAAGGCCTCCACGGAGTGGGGCCAGTTCATAGAGGGGCATGTCGCCGAGCACGGCGACGGCGTCGTCGACCTCGCCATCGAGGTGCCGGACGCGCGGGCCGCGTACGCGTACGCCGTCGAGCACGGCGCCCGCGGTCTCACCGAGCCGTACGAGGTCAAGGACGAGAACGGCACGGTGGTGCTCGCCGCCATCGCGACGTACGGCAAGACCCGCCACACGCTGGTCGAGCGCACCGGCTACGACGGCCCCTACCTGCCCGGCTTCAAGACCGCGTCGCCGATCGTCGAGCCGCCCGCCAAGCGGACCTTCCAGGCGATCGACCACTGCGTGGGCAACGTCGAGCTCGGCAAGATGAACGAGTGGGTCGCCTTCTACAACAAGGTCATGGGCTTCACGAACATGAAGGAGTTCGTGGGCGACGACATCGCGACGGAGTACAGCGCGCTGATGTCGAAGGTGGTGGCGGACGGCACCCTGAAGGTGAAGTTCCCCATCAACGAGCCGGCCATCGCCAAGAAGAAGTCCCAGATCGACGAGTACCTGGAGTTCTACGGCGGCGCGGGCGTCCAGCACATCGCGCTCGCCACGAACGACATCGTGGAGTCCGTACGCACCATGCGCGCGGCCGGCGTCCAGTTCCTCGACACCCCGGACTCGTACTACGACACGCTGGGGGAGTGGGCGGGCGAGACGCGTGTCCCCGTCGAGACCCTGCGCGAGCTGAAGATCCTCGTGGACCGCGACGAGGACGGCTACCTGCTGCAGATCTTCACCAAGCCGGTCCAGGACCGGCCGACGGTCTTCTTCGAGATGATCGAGCGGCACGGGTCGATGGGCTTCGGGAAGGGCAACTTCAAGGCGCTGTTCGAGGCGATCGAGCGGGAGCAGGAAAAGCGGGGCAATCTGTAGGGGCGAACCACCGGGTTGCTGGTTAAAGTGCGGGAATGGCCAGGATCAATGACGTCGGCGGGATGACGGGCTTCGGGCCCATCGACACCACCGACGACGCGGAGCCCTTCCACGCGGACTGGGAGGCGCGGGTGTTCGCGCTCAACAGTGCGCTGGTGCGGGAGGGCGTCTACAACCTGGACGAGTTCAGGGACGCCGTGGAGACGATGCCGCCGGGTGAGTACCTGGCGGCTTCGTACTACGAGCGGTGGTTCCACGCGATCCGGGTGCTGCTTGAGCGCAAGGGCGTGTTGGCGGTGGGTGAGCCGGATGAGTGACCGGTTCGTTTCCGGAGCCCGAGTCCGCACCGTCCACCACGACCCGACCCACCACACCCGCCTGCCGCGTTACGCCCGGGGCAAGCGGGGCGTGGTGGTCGAGCCCGAGGGCCGGCACGCGCTGGCGGACGTCCGCTCGCGGGGGCGGTCGGACGCGCCGGTGGAGCAGGTGTACGCGGTGCGGTTCGCCGCGCGGGAACTGTGGGGCGAGGGCGACCACGGGGTGGTGCTCGACCTGTGGGAGAGCTACTTGGAACCGGAGGACGACTGATGTCCGGCACACATTCCGACGCCGTGATCTCTCGCCGAGTGCGGGCCCTGGAAACCCTGTTGGAGGAACGCGGGGTGATCGGTCCGACGGTTCTGGACGAGGCCCTGGACGCGTTCCTGGCGGGGGCGACCCCGCTGAACGGGGCGCGGGTGGTGGCACGGGCGTGGACGGACCCGGAGTTCAAGGAGCGCCTCCTGGCGGACGGTACGTCGGCGGTGGCGGAACTCGGCTACTCCGCGGGCGGCGTCCAGCCCCAACGCCTCCGGGTGGTGGAGAACACCGAGGACACCCACAACGTCGTGGTCTGCACGCTCTGCTCCTGCTACCCGGTGCGGCTGCTCGGGCCCTCTCCCGGCTGGTACAAGAGCGAGGCCTATCGCTCCCGCGTGGTGCGTGAACCGCGGGCGGTGCTCGCGGAGTTCGGCTTCACCTTGCCGCCGGACACGGAGATCACGGTGTGGGACTCCAGCGCGGAGACCCGCTACATGGTGCTGCCCCGCCGCCCCACCACGGGGTCCCTCCGGGAGGAAGACCTGACGGCGATGGTCACCCGCAACGCGCTGATCGGCACGGCACCGCTTTAGCCCTGCCCGCCGGGTGCCCGTCCTTACCGTCGCTGTCGCTTCCGGCTCTGGCGGGTCGGGGTTTCGCCGGATGGGGACTCGGCGTACATCTGGGCCGGGCCTCCCTCCGGGGGGTCGCCCAGGGACTTCATGGCCTTGCGCGCCGCCGGTGCCAGCAGGGGGGAGAAGTACGGGTTGATGCGGAGCGCCTCACCGATGTGCCGGCGTGCGGCCCCGTACCTGCCGAGCTTCCGTTCGATCTCACCCCGGTGGTACGCGAACACCGCACTCCGCGGCCCCTTGTCCATCGCCCGTCTCGCGTACTTCAGGCCCTCCTTCCCCTTCCCGGAACGGTGCAGCGCCCACCCCAGCGTGTCCGCCACCTCCGGGCTCGGGTGGCGCTTGAACTCCGCCCGCAGGCGGTCCACCGCCTCCTCCGGGTCCCCGTGGTCCGCCTCGTACAGGCCCAGGATCCGTTCGTCGTTGACGCCGTTGACCCCCTCCTGTTTCACCCTGGCCCGCAGCACGTCGTACTGAGCCTGCGCGGCGGGAGCCAGCCGCAGCGACGCGTACAACTCGCCGAGCGCCAGCGCGTACTCCGGCGCCGGCTGCCTCACCATCGCGCTCTGATAGGCACGCAACGACTCCGACGTACGGCCGAGGGCGGCCAGCGCGCGGCCCTTTCCCGCGAGCGAGGGGTGGTGGTCAGGGTCCGCGTCCAGCGCCGCCTCGTAGTAGCGAAGGGCCTCCGCCGGCTCGCCCCGCTCCCACGAAAGCTCCCCCACCCGGTGCAGACAGGCCGCCTTCTCCGCGGGCCGCTCCGCGAGCGCCGCCGAGTCCATCAGCGCCGCCGCCGCGTTCTCGCGCCAGCCGCGGTCCCGGTAGACCTGCCCGGACCGCGCCATCACGGACGCGCCCGAGCGCAGGTCCTGGAGGGTCTCCAGGGCCTTCGTCACGCCCTTCTCGTTGCCCAGACCGCTGTACGCGTCGATCAGGGCGGGATACGTCGACCACCGCTTCGGCGACAGGCCGACCGCCTGCTCCGCCCACTTCCGCGCCCCGCGGAAGTCGTGCCGTGCGTTCGCGAGCACCGCCATGCCCGTCAGCGCCTCCACGTTCCCCCGCGGATGCGTCTTCAGGGACGTACGCAGCGCCCGCTCGGCCCTGGGGTAGTACGCGGAGTCCGCGGTCCGCATTCCCCGCTCGACGTAGGCGGCCCCGAGCACCGCCCACGACTGGTCGTCACCGGGATGCTTTTGCACGTGCGCCTCCCGCTCACCGATCAGCACGGAGAGGTCCGGCAACGACGCGGGCGCCCCGGCGCCCGCCGCCGCCATCGCCCGCCCGGCAGGACCGAGCGCGGGCGGCGCCGCGTCGCCGTCCGTGTCGGGCAGCAGCAACACCGCCACGCCGCCGAGCACCACGCACCCGGCGACGGAGGCGATCAGCGCGCGCCGCACGGCGGGGGCCTTCTTCGCCACGGGCACGGGCACGGACGCGGTCTCGGTATCCATGGGATTACTGTGCGTCAATACGACGAGCACATCCCGGCACGCGGATGGGCGTCGCACACGGGTTCACACCGATGGCCCCGGGTGCGAGGCTGTGATCATGAGCCGCACACTCATCGAACTCCTCCGCGAGGGCAGCGAGGGCAGCGAAGGCAGCGACGGCCTCCCCGCCGACGCCATCCTCACGGACCCCGACATCACGTCCTCGTACGCGAACGACATGGCCAGCTTCTGCGACGCGGGCACTCCGGCCGTCGTCGTCCTGCCGCGCACCGTCGAACAGGTCCAGCACGTCATGCGCACGGCGACCGAGCTACGGATCCCCGTGGTGCCCCAGGGCGCCCGCACGGGCCTCTCCGGCGGCGCGAACGCCAGCGAGGGCTGCATCGTGCTGTCCCTGGTCAAGATGGACCGCATCCTGGAGATCAACCCCGTCGACCGGATCGCGGTCGTCGAGCCGGGCGTCGTCAACGCCACGCTCTCCCGCGCCGTGAACGAACAGGGGCTCTACTACCCGCCGGACCCGTCGAGTTGGGAGACCTGCACGATCGGCGGCAACATCGGCACCGCGTCGGGCGGCCTGTGCTGTGTGAAGTACGGCGTGACGGCGGAGTACGTGCTCGGCCTCGACGTCGTCCTCGCCGACGGACGGCTCATGAGCACCGGCAGGCGCACGGCCAAGGGCGTCGCGGGCTACGACCTCACGCGCCTCTTCGTCGGCTCCGAGGGCAGCCTCGGCATCGTCGTCCGCGCGATCCTCGCCCTGAAGCCGCAGCCTCCCCAACAGCTCGTCCTGGCAGCCGAGTTCGGCTCGGCCAAGGACGCCTGCGACGCCGTATGCAAGATCATGGAAGGGGGGCACGTCCCCTCACTCCTTGAACTGATGGACCGTACGACCATCAAGGCCGTCAACGCCCTCGCCCACATGGGACTCCCGGAGACCACCGAAGCGCTGCTCCTCGCCGCCTTCGACACCCCGGACCCCGCCGCCGACCTCGCCGCCGTCGGCGCGCTCTGCGAGGCCGCGGGCGCCACCCAGGTGGTCCCTGCCGAGGACGCGGCGGAGTCCGAACTGCTGCTCCAGGCACGGCGGTTGTCGCTCACCGCGCTCGAAGCCGTCAAGGGCACGACGATGATCGACGACGTGTGCGTGCCGCGCTCGAAGCTCGCCGACATGCTCGACGGCGTCGACCGCATCGCCGATAAGTACGGCCTCACGATCGGGGTCTGCGCGCACGCGGGCGACGGCAACACGCACCCCACCGTCTGCTTCGACGCGGCGGACCCCGACGAGGGCCGACGCGCCCACGAGTCCTTCGACGAGATCATGGCCCTCGGCCTGGAACTCGGCGGCACGATCACCGGCGAGCACGGCGTGGGCGTCCTGAAGAAGGAGTGGCTGGCACGCGAGATCGGCCCGGTGGGAGTGGAGATGCAGCGCGCCGTCAAGGCGGCGTTCGACCCGCTCTCCCTCCTCAATCCGGGCAAGCTGTTCTGACGCCGGTAGTCTCCGTACGGCTCCGCGTTCGCCCCCGTGGCGGCGGAGTTCACTCACCGTCCTTGGACTCGTCCGAAGGCCACGGGTCGCGCAGCCAGAGGTCGTCGGCCGGAGTCGGTGTCAGCAGCTCGGCCAGGCCGTCGTCGATGCCGAGCTGCTCCGCCTCAGAGCCCGGAGGTACCACCCGCAGGGTCCGTTCCAGCCAGGCCGATACGGCGGGCGCGGGCGCCTCCAGGAGGGCGTCGCCGTCGGGTGAAGTCAGCGCCATCAGGACGACACTGCGCCCCTCGACCTTGGTCGGCCAGACCCGTACGTCGCCGTGCCCGCAGGGCCTGAACACCCCCTCGACGAGGAGCTCACGGGCGAACGTCCAGTTCACCGGGTGCTCGGAGCCGATGTGGAAGGCGATGTGTACGGCGTAGGGGTCGTCGGTGCGATAGGAGAGGCGGGCCGGGACGGGGATGGCGCGTTCCGGCGACAGGACGAGTTTGAGCTCGAGCTCGCGTTCCACCACGGTGTGCATGTCGGTACGGTTCCTTCCTTGTTCCGGGGTCCTGGAGCGGACCCGTGCAAGGAGAGAGCGCGGTGCGGGCGGAGCGTTACGCGGGTTCCGGAGACTTTTTCCGTACGTGGTTGAACTGTGCCCGGATAGTGGTCTGTAGGGCGGGAGCCGCACAGGCACAGGCGGAGGTCTGATAGATGTGGAGCCCTCAAAAGACCCCCGAGCAGATACGGGACGACGGACATGAGCGCCCCAACTCCGGCCCCAGGCGACGACAGGCCCCGCGAAGGCTACTACCCCGATCCGTCCATTCCCGGATATGTCCGGTACTGGAACGGCTCGGCCTGGGTGCCCGGTACGAGCCGTCCGGCTCCGACCGACGGCGAATCGCTGCCGGTGCCCCCCGGAGCGGGGTCCGCGCCCGCGCCCGCGCCCGCTCCTGGTCCCGCGGCGGCACCGCCGGTGGAGGAGACCGGGCCGGTCTTCTTCGACGAGGAGCCGATGCCGCAGCCCGATGCCGCATCGGATGCCGACGCCGCGCAGCACGGGGCCAGGCCCGAGCCCGCCTCCGCGTGGCAGGCGGACGCGGCTCGGCAGACGGGGCTCGGCGGCGAGCAGGAGCGCCGGGTCTCGTGGGGCGGCTCCGGCGCTCCCGAGCAGCGGAGTGCGCCGGGCGTGCGCGATCCGCGGGACCCCCGGATGCCGAGCGGGCCGAGTGAGCCGGCCGCCGCGGACGTCCCGGCCTCGCCTTCCCCGGAGACGGGCGGCCCCGGCACGGTGCAGATCCGCGCGATCAAGCCGGGCGCGTCACGCGCGGCGGGCGCGGCAGCCGCACCGACCGGATCCGGTACGCCGCCCGAGCCGCAGCCCCCGACCGACGGCACGGTGACGTTCCGCAGGCCTTCGGGGCCGGTGAGCCCCACCGCCGCGTCGCCCGCCACCGAGGGCACCATGGCGATCCGGGCGCTCCGCCCGAAGCCGTCCGGCGCCGCGGCACAGAGCCCGGCGCCCCCGCAGACCTCCGTACCTCCCCAGGCGGCCGCCCCTGCCCCCTCGCCCGCGCCGGCTCAGCCAACCGTCCCGCAGCAGGGCGGCGTTGCCTCGCCGGTGACGTCGGGGCCCGGTGGCGGTTCGCCCTCGTGGGCACAGCAGGTCCACCAGCTCGCCGAGGGTGACGGTGGCCAACAGCAGCCGGTCGTGCCGTGGAAGCCGGTGGCCAGCGACCCGTTCCTCGCGATGGCGCAGAGCCAGGCGGCGGGGCGGCCCGCGGGGCTCGGCAGGCGGTTCGCCGCGCGGTTCATCGACTCGGTGATCCTCGCGGTCGTGACCGGAGCCGTGGCGCTGCCGCTGGGCACGAAGGCCGCCGATCACGTCGACAGCAAGATCGACGCGGCGAAGATGTCCGGCGAGAAGGTCACCGTGTGGCTGCTGGACGGCACGACGGCGGGCTACCTGGGGATGGTCCTGGGTGTGCTGCTGCTCTTCGGCGTTCTCTACGAGGTGCTTCCCACGGCCAAGTGGGGTCGCACGCTGGGGAAGAAGGTGCTGGGGCTTCAGGTACGCGACATGGGCGAGCATGAGGCGCCGTCGTTCGGGGCGGCGTTGAAGCGGTGGCTGGTCTATGTGGTGCCGGGTGTGTTGCTGATCGGGGTCGTGGGCGTGCTGTGGGGTCTGTTCGACCGGCCATGGCGCCAGTGCTGGCATGACAAGGCGGCGCGCACGTTCGTCGCGGGCTAGCCGGAGCGGCCTGCCTCCGCGCCTTGCCCTGTCCCGCCACTCCGCAGCGGCGGCACCGCAGGATCTCTCCCGCCCACCCACCCGAGCACCGTTGGGGGCAGCTACAGCCTGCCCCTGGTATGTCCCGCCTCCCGCATCAGCCGCACCCCAGGACCTCTCCCGCCCACCCGCCCGAGCACCCGGCATCGGTCAGGCGCCGTTGGGGGCAGTTACAGCCTGCCCCTGGTATGTCCCGCTTCCCGCGTCAGCCGCACCGCAGGACCTCTCCCGCCCACCCGCCCGATTACCCCGCATCGGCCGGGAACTGTAGGCGCGGCGACTGCCCGCGGGTGCTCCTGCCCGATGACCCGCATCGGCCAGGAACCCGCGGGACCAGGGGTGCCCCTGTACCGCGGGGTGATCGGGTGGGTGGGTGGGAAACATCCGGCGCGGAGCGCCGGGCCAAACGGCCCCCACCGGCCCGCAGCCGGGCCACGCCCGTTGTGAGGGTCCCCCCGCGGAAAGCGGAACCGGCTTAACCCGGACAGCCGCTCGCCGGATGCGAACCCCACCCCCACGCGGTCGACTCACCCCATGAGTACCGAACCGCCGCAATACCCGCCGCCCCCCGACGACAACGACCCCTTCAAGAAACAGCAGCCCCCGCCGGGCAGCGGCGGCACCGGCTCCCCCTACGACCCGCCCCCGCCGGGCAGCGGCGGCACCGGCTCCCCGTACGGCACGCCCCCGCCACCCCCTCCGTACGGCGGTGGAGGAGGCGGAGGAGACCCCTACGGAGGCGGGGGATTCGGGGGGCAGGACCCCCTCGCCGGGATGCCGCCCCTGGCGGAGAGCGGGAAACGCGTCCTCGCCCGCATCCTCGACATGATCATCGTCGGCGTCATCGTCTGGCTGCTCTCCTGGGCCTTCGGCACGAGCGAGCTCGACGTCGACCCGGACAAGGTCGAGTACGGCAAGAGCTTCGGGCAGTCCCTGCTCGCCGCCGTGCTCTACATCGCGTACGACAGCTTCATGATCTCAAGGACGGGTCAGACCCTCGGCAAGAAGTGGCTGGGGCTGCGGGTCGCCAACCTCAACGACGGGGCGACCCCCACCCTGCAGACCGCGCTCGTCCGCGCGGCCGTCCTCTGGCTGCCGTTCGCGTTCTGCTGCGCCTGTATCTGGACGGCGATCTGCGGCGGCTGGAGCTTCTTCGACAAGCCCTACAAGCAGGGCCTGCACGACAAGGCGGCCAAGACCGTGGTGGTCAGCACCGGCTGACGGCGAAGGACGGCAGCCGCGGCGGCGGCGACAGCGGCGTAACCAGCGGGCTCGTGAACCTCACGGGCCCGCTGGTTCGCGTACCGAATCGGCGAGTACGGGAGTGGCGGCGCGCTGGTGCGGGACGCGCCCCGCATCGGCGCGGGCGGCGGGGGCGACGCGTGCGGCGGGCGAGGCCGCGGGTTTCGGCTGGGGCACCGTCATCGCCACCAGTAAGCCGAGGCCGAGCGCGGCGGCCGTTATCACCGCGACCCCGGGCCCCGAGCTCGTCTGGGACAGCAGCAGCATGGCGAGCGTCGAGAAGACCACGGTCAGGGAGCCGTAGGCGAGCTGGGCGGGGGTGGGACGAGGCAGCGGCATGGGACGAGGCATGGCGTATTCCGTCCTCGGGACAGCGGATGCGGGGGTGGTCGTACCCAATGTGAAGCTGTAGTACGAATCAAAGGGCGCCCGGCTGCGGCGACTTGAGAAGTATCGCCTCGCGCTGCAGCGCACCGTCGATTGACTCTATTCCGCTGCATGCCCGACGGGAACGGGCGGTAAGCGTGACCTAACCCACGGTGCCGCAGCACAGGGGGCGCACGGGTTCATGACGTCCACTAAGTGGACGGTGCGGCGCGCCTGTTGACCATGCCCGCGGGCGGGCGCGCGTGTCCGGATAGCGGACCTCCGCGTCTGCATAGTGCACTTGGCCTGTTCAAGTCAAGGTCTGTCTTTTCTCCCGTATCTCCGGTCGAATGTCGTCACTTGTGACGCGTATCGCGCGCGGACCTCCTCCGACCGGGTCTTCGGTCCGCCCGCGCGGACGCCGGGGAGGACAGCATCAAGTGACAGTCAAAAGACGGACGTTCAGAGCCACCGCGGCTGCCGTGGCGATGGCCGCGGCAGCCGCCACGTTCTCGGCAGCCACCGCATCGGCCGAGGACAGCGGGCCCACCGGAGCTCCCGCCATCGACCGGCAGGACCCCAGCCGGGCCAAGGCGCAGGTCGACCACGACCTCGACGGGCCCTTCAGCAAGCAGCAGGCCCAGCAGCGCAAGGCGGCCCTGCAGCAGGTCATCGAGGGCGACGCCAAGATCCAGAAGCGCGGCGGCTCGCAGGTCGTGAAGCTCGACGACAAGAAGTACGTCGAGCTGGGCCGCGAGAAGACCGACAAGATCTTCACGATCCTGGTCGAGTTCGGGGACAAGGTGGACGACACCACCATGTACGACCCCGACGGCCCGGAAGGGCCCGAGGCGCCGGTCAAGAAGTACGGCGGCAAGGCAGGCCCTGCGCACAACACGATAGCCAAGCCGGACCGTGCGAAGGACAACAGCACGGCCTGGCAGAAGGACTACAACCAGAAGCATTTCCAGGACCTCTACTTCGGTGAGGGCAAGGACGCCAAGGGCAAGGCCAAGCACTCCCTGAAGACCTACTACGAGAAGACCTCGTCCGGCCGTTACTCGGTCGACGGCGAGGTCTCCGACTGGGTCAAGGTCGACTACAACGAGGCGCGGTACGGCTCCAACTACTGCGGCGACACCAACTGCCCCAACGTCTGGGACGCGGTGAAGGACGGCGTCACCGCCTGGACCAAGGACCAGCAGGCCCAGGGCAGGACCGACGCCCAGATCAAGGCCGACCTCGCCAAGTACGACCTCTGGGACCGCTACGACTTCGACGGCGACGGCGACTTCAACGAGCCGGACGGCTACATCGACCACTTCCAGCTCGTGCACGCGGGCGAGGACGAGTCGGCCGGCGGCGGCGCCGAGGGCACCAACGCCCTGTGGGCGCACCGCTGGTACGCGTACGGCAACGACGCGGGCAACACGGGCCCCGGCGAGAACAAGGCCGGCGGCACGCAGATCGGCGACTCGGGCATCTGGGTCGGCGACTACACGATGCAGCCGGAGAACGGCGGCCTCGGCGTCTTCGCCCACGAGTACGGCCACGACCTGGGCCTGCCCGACCTGTACGACACCTCGGGCAAGGGCGAGAACTCGGTCGGCTTCTGGTCGCTGATGTCGGCGGGCTCCTGGCTCGGCACCGGCAAGGACGCCATCGGTGACCTGCCGGGCGACATGACCGCCTGGGACAAGTTCCAGCTGGGCTGGCTCGACTACGCCAAGGCCAAGGCGGCGACGACCTCGGAGCACAAGCTGGGGGTCTCGGAGTACAACACCCGGCACCGTCAGGCGCTCGTCGTCGACCTGCCGAAGAAGGCCGTCACCACCACGGTCACCAAGCCCACCGAGGGCTCCAAGCAGTGGTGGAGCGACCAGGGCGACGACCTCAAGAACACCCTGACGCGCTCGGTCGACCTGACCGGCAAGTCCAAGGCCGCGCTCACGCTCGACGGCTGGTGGGACATCGAGGCCAACTACGACTACCTCTACACCGAGGTCTCCACGGACGGCGGCGCCAACTGGACGCCCGTGGACGGCACCGCGGACGGCAAGCCCATCCCGCGCGACGCCGGTGACAAGCCCGCGTTGACCGGTGCGTCGGGCGCGTACAAGAAGCTCGCGTTCCCGCTCGACGCGTACGCGGGCAAGAAGATCGACCTCCGCTTCCGCTACTCGACGGACGGCGGTGCGGGCGGCAAGGGCTTCACGGCCGACGCGCTCGCGGTCACCGCGGACGGTGCCAAGGTCTTCGAGGACGGCGCCGAGGGCGGCGACAACGGCTGGACGGCGAAGGGCTTCTCGCGCATCGGCGAGTCCTTCACCAAGAACTACGACCAGTACTACCTCGCCGAGAACCGTCAGTACGTGTCGTACGACAAGACCCTTGAGGTCGGCCCGTACAACTTCGGCTTCTCCCAGTCCCGTCCGGACTGGGTGGAGCACTACGCGTACCAGACCGGCCTGATGGTCTGGCAGTGGGACACCTCGCAGAAGGACAACAACACCAGCGCGCACCCCGGCAAGGGCCTGATCCTGCCGGTGGACGCGCACGCCACGCCGCTGAAGTGGAAGGACGGCACGATCCTGCGCAACAAGATCCAGCCGTTCGACGCACCGTTCAGCAAGTTCGCGACCGACGCCTTCACGCTCCACAACGCGGACGTCGCGCTGAAGATCAAGTCCCAGAAGGGTGTCCCGGTCTTCGACGACCACAAGGGCACCTACTGGTACGAGACGAACCCCACGGGAAGTGTCAAGGTCGCTGACACCAACACTCAGATCAAGATCGTCAAGCAGCCCAAGGATGGCTCGACGATCACGGTCCAGGTGGGTCCGTCGGTGAAGTAATTCGCGTTTTCGCAGGTCAAGCCATGATCGGCCGTTGCCCCCTAGCGGGCGGCGGCCGATCGTGTTTAGGTGCGTCCAGTGGATTTCTTATTGACACGGGGCCCGGCCCGTTTCGGGTCGAGGGCCTCGTACGACGTCTCACGGGGGTGTGACCAACCATGTCCGCAGGAGGTTTCTGCAAGCTGCCGAACGGCACTGTGGTGGTGGCGATGACGCTGCCGAGCCCCACAGCCGGCGGCGGCGACGTCCGCATGATCGTCCACGCGGTGAACCGCGCCAGGGCGCTGACACGCCTGCGGAACCTCGGCCTGCGGGCGGTGTATCTGCGGGGCAACGCGGAGCCTCCGACGCCGGACGAGGTCACGGCGGTGCTGCACCACCCGGACGGCCTCATATGGCGCACGGCGCCGGACCGCGCGGCGGAGCTGTGGCACCCGATCAGAGCCCTGAAGCGTCAGGGGAGCTTCCTCGCGTCCAGTGTCTGAGGGGGTCCCAGGGCCGCTCTGAGTCCTACCGCAGGCTCAGAGGACCGGCTTCCCGGTGAGTTCCACCCCGGCGGCCCGCAGCTCCTCGACGGCCCGCTCGGTCGTCTCCTTGGAGACACCCGCGGTCAGGTCGAGCAGGACCACCGCGCCGAAGCCTTCCCGCACCGCGTCGAGCGCGGTGGCGCGGACGCAGTGGTCCGTGGCGATGCCCACCACGTCCACCTCGGTGATCTTGCGCTCCCGCAGCCAGTCCGCCAGCATGACGCCGTTCTCGTCGGCCCCCTCGAAGCCGCTGTACGCGGCGGAGTAGGCCCCCTTGTCGAAGACGGCGTCGATGGCCCCGGAGGCGACCACGGGCGCGAAGTTCGGGTGGAACCCGATCCCCTCCGTCCCGGCCACGCAGTGCGGGGGCCAGGAGCGGGCGTAGTCGGGCCGGTCCGAGAAGTGGTCGCCCGGCTCGACGTGGTGATCGCGGGTGGCCACCACGTGGCGGTAGCCCGCCGGAGCCTGGCCGATCAGCTCGGTGATCGCGGCGGCCACGTCGGAGCCCCCCGCGACCGCGAGGCTGCCGCCCTCGCAGAAGTCGTTCTGCACATCGACGACGATCAGAGCGCGGCGCATCGGGTGTCCTTCGGCTCGGCAAGACTCGTAGGCGTACAGGCATGGGGGGACTCGGCCGGATGGACCGAGCGTAGAGACTTCAACCGAGTTGCGGGAGAGGGCGTTCGAACCCCGGCCCTCCGCTCCGGCGCATCAGCAGTCGTATTCGGCCGTATTCAGCCGTATTCAGATATATTCCGTCGGGATGACGGCCTCGCCCTTCGACAGCTGCGCGGCCGACAGCGGAAGCCGCGCCCGTGCCGCCGCGTGCCGGTCGCGCACGGCGTCCAGCGGCTCGCGCGCCACCACCTCGCCGCCCTTGACCAGCTCGACGAGGAGCTGGTGGTCGGCGAGCTCCACCGGCACCGGGCCCGTGCCGATCACCTCGGCCTCGGCGACGCCGTGCTCGTCGGGGCGCCGCGCGGCCCACTTGCGGCCACCGACGGACGATTTGGCGCCCAGCGACTTCTTGGCCACCGGGTGCAGCGCGGCCTTGGGGTCCGCCGAATGGGCGCGGGCCACCAGCTTGTAGACCATCGAGCAGGTGGGGTGCCCGGAGCCGGTGACGAGCTGCGTGCCCACGCCGTACGCGTCGACGGGAGCCGCCGCCAGCGAGGCGATGGCGTACTCGTCGAGGTCGGAGGTGACGACGATCTTCGTCTTGGTGGCACCGAGCTCGTCCAGCTGCTGACGCACCCGGTGCGCGACCAGGAGCAGGTCCCCGGAATCGATGCGCACGGCGCCGAGCTCGGGCCCCGCCACCTCGACGGCCGTACGGACGGCTTCGGTCACGTCGTATGTGTCGACGAGCAGCGTCGTGCCGGGGCCGAGGGAGTCGACCTGGGCCTGGAACGCGTCGCGCTCGTTGTCGTGCAGCAGGGTGAAGGCGTGGGCGCTGGTGCCGACGGTCGGGATGTCGTAGCGGAAGCCCGCCGCCAGGTCGGAGGTGGTGGTGAAGCCGCCCACGTACGCGGCGCGCGAGGCGGCGACGGCCGCCAGCTCGTGCGTACGCCGTGCGCCCATCTCGATCAGCGGGCGCTCACCGGCGGCCGAGGCCATCCGGGAGGCGGCGGCCGCGATCGCCGAGTCGTGGTTGAGGATGGAGAGGATCACCGTCTCCAGGAGCACGCACTCGGCGAAGGAGCCCTCGACGCGCAGGATCGGCGAGCCGGGGAAGTAGGCCTCGCCCTCCGGATAGCCCCAGATGTCGCCGCTGAAGCGGTACGAGGAGAGCCACTCCAGAGTCGCCTCGTCGACCACGCGGCGCTCGCGCAGGAATCCGATGACGTCGGCGTCGAAGCGGAAGTTCTCGACGGCGTCCAGGACCCGGCCCGTTCCGGCCACCACTCCGTAGCGGCGGCCCTCGGGCAGTCTGCGCGTGAAGACCTCGAAGACGGAGCGCCGGTCGGCGGTGCCGGCCTTCAGCGCGGCCTGCAGCATCGTGAGCTCGTAGTGATCCGTGAAGAGCGCTGTCGACGGAACATCCACCGGCAGCCCAAGGTCCGCTGTGTTCATGTGAAGGATGCTACCCCGCATCTCGTCACTCTGACGATTTCCTGGGTCCATTTGTGCGAGGCCGCCCTTCAGGTGGCAGCATGGGGCGAGTGAGTACGGCTCCCTCAGAGATCACCCGCCCGGAATCGGCCGAAGAGACCTTCGCCGTCCCGGAGCCGGACGTCCCATGGATCACGCTCGTCCACAACGACCCGGTCAACTTGATGAGTTACGTGACCTATGTGTTCCAGTCCTACTTCGGATACTCCAAGGAAAAGGCCACGAAGCTGATGAAGGACGTGCACCACAAGGGCCGGGCCGTGGTCTCCACCGGGTCGCGCGAGGAGATGGAGCGCGACGTACAGGCCATGCACGGGTACGGCCTTTGGGCCACCCTCCAGCAGGACCGGAAGTAGCGACGCATCTGATGCCAGGACAATTCGAAGCGATTCCCGGGGGCGGCGCGGCCGTCGCGCTCGACGAGGTCGAGATCTCGATCATCCGTTCCCTCGCCGTGCAGCTCCTGGAGCTGATCGGTCCGGGTCCGGCCGAGGACGCGTCCGACGACCCGCTCGCGGAGCTGTTCGCGGAGGGCCCGAGCGAGCCGCCCACCGACCCGGTCCTCCAGCGACTGCTGCCGGACGCCTACGGCGGCCCCGGCAGCGAGAAGGCCGATGGGGACGAACTTCGGGCGTACTCCTCGGAGTTCAGACGTTTCACCGAGAACGACCTGCGGGCCAAGAAGCGCGACGACGCCGTGGTGGTGATCCGCTGCCTGGACGCCATGACGTCGAAGGACGAGGGCGGCGCCGTCCTGAAGCTGTCCGCCGACGAGTCGCGGCACTGGCTCGGCGCGCTCAACGACCTTCGCCTGGCGATCGGCGCCCGCCTCGAAGTGACCGACGAGGACGACACGGACCTGCTCTACCGGCTGCCGGACTCCGATCCGCGCAAGCCGATGGTGATGGCCTACCTCTGGCTCGGCGGGCTCCAGGAGACATTGGTCGGCACGCTCATCGCGTAGACGTGACGCACCTGACGCGTCTGACGTACGAAGTCGATGTACGGGGCACTTGTTACCGTACGTTCGCTCAGCGGACGCTCAAATCCGGATAACGATCGTGTCACTTCATTGCCCGCATTTGATGCGGCGAGGGACTTTTGTCCGCTTCTTCTCGTGGTGTGGGCCACACGTGGCTGATTCGCGCACTGTTGCGGCCGTGATAAATCTTCACGACCACTCGGTGACGCCACCCATGTCACCGATGGCGCTCGGGCCGGCAGACCGCCGGCAGCACTCCATCCATATCCGGGGGGATCAGGACCTGATCCGCGGCCATCACGCAGACTGCGGGCGCGGATCAGCATGGAGAAAGGCGTCACCATGACCTCAGTGCAGGTCGAAGAGCATCACGACGGCAATGAGGCCGGTCAGGCCAACTCGTCCGGCGCGTCCGGCGAGGGATATCAGCGCGGGCTCGGAGCCCGGCAGATCCAGATGATCGCGATCGGCGGTGCCATCGGCACCGGCCTGTTCCTCGGCGCGGGCAAGGCCATCCACAAGGCCGGTCCCAGCCTCATCCTGGCGTACGCCATCGCGGGCCTCGTCATCTTCTTCATCATGCGGGCCCTGGGCGAACTGCTCATGTACCGCGCCGTGTCGGGCTCCTTCTCGGAGTACGCGCGTGAATTCATCGGCCCCTTCTTCGGGTACGTGACCGGCTGGACGTACTGGCTCTTCTGGGTCGTCACCGGCATCACGGAAGTCACGGCCGCCGCCCAGTACATGCAGTTCTGGACGCACGACTCCATTCCACAATGGGCGTACGCACTGATCTTCACGGTCGTCCTGTACGGCGCCAACCTGATCTCCGTGAAGCTCTTCGGCGAGCTCGAGTTCTGGTTCTCGATGGTCAAGGTCACCGCGATCATCGGCATGATCCTCATCTGCGCCGGCATCCTCACCATCGGCTTCTCCGACGCCGGTGACACCGCCTCCGTGACCCACCTCTGGGACCAGGGCGGCTTCTTCCCGAACGGCATCGGCTCCACGCTGATGACGCTGCAGATCGTGATGTTCGCCTTCCTCGCCGTCGAGCTGGTCGGCGTGACCGCGGGCGAGTCCAAGGACCCGAAGACCGTCCTGCCCAAGGCGATCAACACCGTGCCGTGGCGCATCGCCGTCTTCTACGTCGGCGCGCTCATCATGATCCTCTCGGTCGTGCCGTGGACGCAGTTCGTGCCGGGCGTCTCGCCGTTCGTCGCCGCCTTCGACAAGATGGGCCTCGGCGTCGGCGCAGCGATCGTCAACTTCGTCGTCCTGACGGCCGCGCTCTCCTCCTGCAACTCCGGCATGTACTCCACCGGCCGCATGCTGCGCGACCTGGCGCTGAACGGCCAGGGCCCCAAGTTCTTCACCAAGCTGACGAAGAACGGCCTGCCCCTGGTCGGCACCACCTTCTCCGCGGCCCTGATGCTGGTCGGCGTCTGGATCAACTACCAGTGGCCGGGCGAGGCGTTCAACTACGTCGTCTCCTTCGCCACCATCTCCGGCATGTGGGCCTGGATCATGATCCTGGTCTGCCAGATCAAGTACCGCCGCAAGGCCGACCGCGGCGAGCTGCCGCAGTCCACCTTCCGGGCGCCGGGAGCCCCGTACACGAGCTGGTTCGCGCTCGCCTTCATCGCGATGGTCATCGTGATGATGGGCATCGACAAGGACGCGCGGATCTCCCTCTACGCGGCCCCCGTCTGGGCGCTGATCCTGGGCGTCGGCTACCTCGTCATGCAGCGCCGGGCCCCGCAGTCCGGCGTTGGCAAGGGCGGCGACAAGGCCGAGCCGCAGGACGCGGCGAAGTAGTGCCGTAACACTCCGTCCCAGCATGTGGGCCGGCCCGTACCGCTCCTCGGTACGGGCCGGCCCTTCTGCTTATCCTGGCTCCCATGCTGACCCTGACCCAGGCCCTCCACGACCAGATCGTCGCGCACGCGCGCCAGGACCACCCCGACGAGGCCTGCGGCGTGGTCGCGGGGCCCGCGGGCACCGGCCGCCCCGAGCGGTTCATCCCGATGCTGAACGCGGCCCGCTCACCCACGTTCTACGAGTTCGACTCGGCCGACCTCCTCAAGCTCTACCGCGACATGGACGACCGCGACGAGGACCCGGTGATCGTCTACCACTCGCACACGGCGACCGAGGCCTACCCCTCGCGGACGGACATCACGTACGCGAACGAGCCGGGCGCGCACTACGTCCTGGTATCCACGGCCGACACCGACGACGCGGGCGAGTTCCAGTTCCGCTCCTACCGGATCGTGGACGGCGAGGTCACCGAGGAAGAGGTGCGGGTCGTCCCGGCGTACTGAGCGGCGTACTGGGCCCGGAGGGCGGCGCGCATCCCCGGCATAAGGGCCTCATCCACGTACTGGACGCGAATCATCCACCATGTGAGATCACATTCCAGTACCCGGACCGGGAATCGATACGATGACCGCATGGTTCCCCTCGACGTGAGCGACAAGATGCCGGGCATGCTGCTCGTTGCGCGTCTGCACGTCGATTTGTGCAGGCTTTCCAGCGCGATCTGTTCGCGCTGACCGCCGCCGCCGTACGGCCGTGAGCCGCGGCGCCACCCCCGCGTACATCCACGCACCCGCACCACCGGGCCGCCGCGCGCCCACCCACGTGACTTTTCCCGAAGGAGCCCAAGCCATGGCCATCGAGGTCCGCATCCCGACCATCCTCCGCACCTACACCGACGGCGAGAAGGCCGTCCAGGGCAGTGGAGACACTCTCGCCGAGCTCTTCACCGACCTCGACTCACGGCACACGGGCATCGCCGAGCGCATCGTGGACGGCGACAAGCTGCGCCGCTTCGTGAACGTGTACCTGAACGACGAGGACGTCCGCTTCCTGGACGGCATCTCCACCAAGCTCACGGACGGCGACAACGTCACGATCCTCCCGGCCGTGGCCGGCGGCATGGTCTGATCGCGGATGCCTCGCTACGACTCCCCGCTGGCGGCCGTGGGCAACACGCCCCTCGTCCGCCTGCCGCGCCTGTCCCCTTCCGATGACGTCCGCATCTGGGCGAAGCTGGAGGACCGCAACCCGACCGGTTCCATCAAGGACCGCCCGGCGCTGCACATGGTCGAACAGGCGGAGAAGGACGGGCGGTTGACGCCCGGCTGCACGATCCTGGAGCCCACGTCCGGTAACACGGGCATCTCGCTGGCCATGGCGGCCAAGCTCAAGGGCTACCGCATCGTGTGCGTCATGCCGGAGAACACCTCGCAGGAGCGGCGTGACCTCCTCGCCATGTGGGGCGCGGAGATCATCTCGTCCCCGGCGGCCGGCGGCTCCAACACGGCGGTACGCGTCGCCAAGGAGATCGCCGCCGAGCACCCGGACTGGGTCATGCTCTACCAGTACGGGAACCCGGACAACGCCGGGGCGCACTACGCGACGACAGGCCCGGAGATCTTCGCCGACCTGCCGTCCATCACCCACTTCGTGGCCGGACTCGGCACCACCGGGACGCTGATGGGCGTAGGCCGTTTCCTGCGCGAGCAGAAGCCCGACATCAAGATCGTCGCTGCGGAGCCCCGCTACGACGACCTCGTGTACGGCCTGCGCAACCTCGACGAGGGCTTCGTCCCCGAGCTGTACGACGCCTCGGTCCTGACGACCCGCTTCTCGGTCGGCTCGGCGGACGCGGTGACCCGCACACGTGAGCTCCTCCAGCAGGAGGGCATCTTCGCCGGCGTCTCCACCGGGGCCGCGCTGCACGCGGCCATCGGCGTGGGCAAGAAGGCGGTGGCGGCGGGGGAGTCCGCCGACATCGTCTTCGTGGTGGCCGACGGAGGCTGGAAGTACCTGTCGACCGGCGTCTACACGGCGACGACGACCGAGGCGGCGATCGAGACGCTGCAGGGCCAGCTCTGGGCTTAGGTACAGACGCGGGTCCAACGCCGGACGGGCTGGATATCTCCAGCCCGTCCGGCGTTTCTGCTGCCCTACCCCGCCAAGTACCTCACCTGATCCCACAGCGCCGGATCCACCGCCCCGGCCCTGCGACGGAACTCCCGCACCGGTACGTCCCTGAGCTCATCGGTCTCCAGGAAGCTGGGCCGGCCCCGCGCGTCGCCCACGGAGCCGGGCGGCAGCGGAATCACCCCGGGACGCTCGCCGTGGTGCTTGCTGGTGATCTTCGCGACGACAGCGCTCTCGCCCCGCACGGACAGCACCAGACAGGGCCGGTCCTTCTCGCCGCGACGGTCCTCGTAGGGCACCCTCGCCCACCAGATCTCCGCCGCTTTCGGCGTCGGCAGCCGGCGCCGCGGTCCGCGCGGCCGGGCCGGCGGCCGGGTGGTCCGCCCACGGGGGCCGCGGTTGCCGCGCCCCCAGCCGTCCACCAACGCGGCGACCACGGCGAGCACCACCACAGCGGCCAGCGCGAGCCACCATGACGTATCCATACCGCAGACGGTACCGGCGCACGCCCTGCCCCGCGCGCCCCCCGAACCGGTGACAGCGCAGGTGAGTTCTCCCACAACGGCCCACGACGGAGGAGCGACCGGCCCTTTTGCGCCTTACGCTCGACGGATCGCAGCACTCCACGAAGAGCCTCTCGCAGGCCTTTCGCGGGCCCCCGCACGGCCCCCGCACAACCCCCGTTCCGCCTCCGGAGGTCACCGCTCCATGAAGCTCACCGTCGTCGGCTGCTCGGGGTCGTTTCCGTCCGCGGACTCGGCCTGCTCGAGCTACCTCATCGAGGCCGACGGCTTCCGGCTGCTTCTCGACATGGGCAACGGCGCCCTGGGCGAGCTGCAGCGCCACGTCGGTCTCTACGACCTGGACGCGATCTTCCTCAGCCATCTGCACGCCGACCACTGCATCGATATGTGCGCTTATTTCGTGGCACGCTACTACCGGCACGAGGGTGGTCGCTGCGCCCCCATCCCGGTCTACGGCCCCGAGGGCACGGAACAGCGCCTCACCACCGCGTACGCCGACACGCCTTCGGCGTCCTCGATGAGCGAGGTATTCGACTTCCACACGGTCAAGCCGGCCTCGTTCGACATCGGCCCGTTCTCGGTGCGTACGGAGAAGGTGTGCCACCCCGTCGAGGCGTACGGCATCCGTGTCGAGCACGGCGGCAAGTCCCTCACGTACTCGGGAGACACCGGTGTGTGCGAGGCGCTCGACGAACTCGCCGCCGACACCGACCTGTTCCTCTGCGAAGCGGCCTTCACGCACGGCAAGGAGAACATCCCGGACCTGCACCTGAACGGCCGCGAGGCAGGCGAGTCGGCCCGCCGCGCGAACGCCGGGCGCCTTGTCCTCACCCACATCCCGCCGTGGACGGACCCCCAGGTGAACCTGGCGGACGCGCGCTCGGCGTACGAAGGACCCGCCGAGGTCGCGGCGCCGGGCAGGACGTACGAGATCTAGCGGGCATCGGCGGCCACGACGAACGACAAAGCCCCTCACCGTTGGCAGCAACGGCGAGGGGCTTACGTCATTCAGCGCGCGGAGGAG
Source organism: Streptomyces sp. NPDC048436 (assembly GCF_043200355.1). NCBI lineage: Bacteria > Bacillati > Actinomycetota > Actinomycetes > Kitasatosporales > Streptomycetaceae > Streptomyces > Streptomyces sp. NPDC048436. The sequence continues at coordinate 1,294,256 of NZ_JBICXP010000001.1, read as the reverse complement.
CGCGGCGGAGGTTACTTCGCCTCGGCCTTGAGGATCTCGGCGAGCTCCTCGTCGGACTCGCGGCCCGGCGTCGGGAGGTTCCACTTGGTGATCGCGAAGCGGAAGATCACGTAGTAGACCACCGCGAAGCAGAGGCCGACCAGGGCCAGGCCCCATGGGTTGTGCGCGATGCCGAGGTTGAGGAAGAAGTCGACCGCTCCCGCCGAGAAGCCGAAGCCGTCCTTCATGCCGAGCGACCAGGTCAGCGCCATGGAGACACCGGTGAGCACCGCGTGGATCGCGTACAGGACCGGCGCGATGAACATGAAGGTGAACTCGATGGGCTCGGTCACACCGGTGACGAACGCGGTGGCCGCGAGGGAGAACATCATGCCGCCGACGACCTTGCGGCGCTCGGGACGGGCACAGTGGACGATCGCGAGGCAGGCCGCGGGGAGCGCGAACATCATGATCGGGAAGAAGCCGGTCATGAACTGTCCTGCGGTGGGGTCCCCGGCGAGGAAGCGGTTGATGTCGCCGCTCTTGCCCTCGTACGAACCGGCCTGGAACCACGGGAAGGAGTTCAGCAGGTGGTGCATGCCGACCGGGATCAGCGCGCGGTTGGCGACACCGAAGATGCCCGCGCCCACGGCGCCGGAACCGACGAGCCACTCACCGAAGTTGTGCAGACCCGTGCCGAGGATCGGCCAGATGTAGCCGAAGACGATGCCGAGGATCAGGCCCGCGAAGGCCGAGAGGATCGGGACCAGACGGCGGCCGCCGAAGAAGCCGGCCCAGTCGGGCAGCTTGGTCCGGTAGAACTTCTGGTAGAGCAGGGCGACGACGATGCCCATCACGACACCGCCGAGGACCTTGGCGTCCACAGGGGCCTCGGTCATGACTATCTTGCCGTCGACGACCTTGGCTATCTTGTCGAGGTTCGGGTCGGTGAACGTGGCCAGGACGTTCTTGAAGACCAGGTAGCCGGTGACGGCCGCGAGAGCGGTCGAGCCGTCGGACTTCTTGGCGAAGCCGATCGCGATACCGACGGCGAACAGCAGCGCCATGTTGTCGAGGATGGCGTTGCCACCCGCGGCCATGAAGCCGGCGATCTTCGTGACGAAGGCCGGGAACGACGGGCGCCCGAGCATGTCGGGGTTGCCGAGGCGGACGAGCAGCGCTCCTGCGGGCAGCACCGCGACCGGCAGCATGAGGCTGCGGCCGATGCGCTGCATGACAGCCATCACGCCGGAGCCCTTTTTCTTGTCGGCCGCGGGGGCGGCACTGACCGTGGACACAACTTCCTCCAGTGGGCAAGGCGCCGCCTGGGACAGGGAAGTGGGTGACGGCGGCGTCTCCGGGGGCCGCGGCTCGACGGCCGCGTGGTCTACACCAATTAGTGGTGTAGACCTGTTGTAGCACGGTGAAGGTGACGTAAGGAACCCACGAGTTTTGTGGGGTCCGCCATAACGCGAAATTAACGCCGAAAAACCCCCGGACCTGAAGTCCGAGGGCCTTGCGGGTACGTCTTCCAAGTATGACCGATACAGGGCCCCGGCGTGCGCCCTGCCAGCGGCTACGCCTTCGTCTGCTCGGCGTCCTGCGCTTCCGCTTCCTCCTCGGGCTCGCGCCCCGGCGTATGGAGGTCGAACTTGCGGATGACGAAGCTGAACAGGGCGTAGTAGACGACCGCGAACACGAGCCCGATGGGAATGATCAGCCAGGGTTTCGTCGCCAGACTCCAGTTGATGACGTAGTCGATCAAGCCTGCCGAGAAGCTGAAGCCGTCCTTGACCCCCAGCGCCCACGTCACGGCCATCGAGACACCCGTCAGGACCGCGTGGATCGCGTACAGCAGAGGCGCGATGAAGAGGAACGAGTACTCGATCGGTTCGGTGATGCCCGTGACGAACGACGTCAGGCCGACCGAGAGCATCAGGCCCCCGACCACCTTCCGGCGCTCCGGGCGGGCTGCGTGCGTGATCGCAAGGGCCGCCGCGGGGAGCGCGAACATCATGATCGGGAAGAAGCCCGACGTGAACTGACCCGCCGTCGGATCGCCCGCGAGGAAGCGGTTGATGTCACCGTGCACGATCGTGCCGTCCGGCTTGGTGAAGTCGCCGAACTGGAACCAGACGAACGTGTTCAGGAACTGGTGCAGGCCGATCGTGAGCAGCGCACGGTTGGCCACACCGAAGATTCCGGAGCCCAACCACCCAAGGTCCACAAGCCACTTGGAGAAGCTGGTCAGCGCGTCACCGATCGGCGGCCAGATCCAGACGCAGATACCGGCGAAGACCAGACCGACGAAAGCCATGATGATCGGCACCAGGCGGCGGCCGTTGAAGAAGCCGAGCCAGTCGACCAGCTTCACGCGGTGGTAGCGCTGCCAGAACCAGGCGGAGAGCAGGCCCATCACGATGCCGCCGAAGACACCTGGGTTCTGGTACGGGGCTTGCGCGACCGTCCCGTCCTCCGCCACGCACACGCCGCCCCACATCCCCGCACCGCTGAATGTGGTGTCCGCGGGGCAGTTGTCGGGGAAGGCCCGCAGCACCGCGTAGTAGACGAGGAAGCCCGCGACCGCCGCGAGCGCCGTGGAGCCGTCGGACTTCTTGGCCATGCCGATCGCGACGCCGATGCAGAACAGCAGGGGCAGACCGAGCGTGGAGTCCAGGAGGGAACCGCCGGCCGCCGCGAAGACCTTGGCCACGTTGTCCCAGCCGAGGCCGTCGGCGCCGAAGACGTCCGGCTGGCCAAGGCGGTTGAGGATGCCGGCCGCGGGCAGGACGGCGATGGGAAGCTGGAGGCTGCGTCCCATCTTCTGGAGGCCTTGGAACAGACCGCTCCACCACTTCTTCTGCGGCACCGCCGCGGCGTCGGAACTCATGGGCGTCCCCTCCGGAACAGGCAGGTTTGGCGGTCGTCGTAAACTGGTGTAGACCAGTTGCGGAAACGGGTGCGGTGCCGTCCCCACAGGGGTGACACCTTGATCGTCATCATTGGGCACCAGTGCCGTAACCGCCCGCGAAGATGCTCCAACCGTGCGTTACCGTGACAAAGCGGGCCTACGGTGTGGTGAGGCCGCGTCCTTTAAGAACAGGGAGAACACCATGGCCAGCAAGGCTGAGAAGATCGTCGCCGGGCTCGGCGGCATCGAGAACATCGAAGAGGTCGAGGGCTGCATCACCCGCCTCCGCACCGAGGTCAAGGACGCGGCTCTGGTCGACGACGCCGCCCTCAAGGCCGCCGGCGCCCACGGCGTCGTCAAGATGGGCACCGCGATCCAGGTCGTCATCGGCACCGACGCGGACCCGATCGCCGCGGACATCGAAGACATGATGTGAGTTCCTGAACTCGCCGGGTACTCACCGAGGACCCACGGACGAGGGGCTCTCTCCCGACCGGGAAGGGCCCCTCACCCATGTCCCGATAGGCTCGACCCCATGTCCTCAACGCCCCGCATCGACGGCCGCACCCCCGAACAGCTCCGCCCCATCACCATCGAACGCGGCTGGAGCAAGCACGCCGAGGGCTCGGTCCTCATCTCCTTCGGCGACACCAAAGTCTTCTGCACCGCCTCCGTCACCGAAGGCGTACCGCGCTGGCGCAAGGGCAGCGGCGAAGGCTGGGTCACCGCTGAGTACTCGATGCTGCCGCGCTCCACCAACACCCGCGGCGACCGCGAATCCGTACGCGGCAAGATCGGCGGCCGCACCCACGAGATCTCCCGGCTCATCGGCCGCTCCCTGCGCGCCGTCATCGACTACAAGGCACTCGGCGAGAACACCATCGTCCTGGACTGCGACGTCCTCCAGGCCGACGGCGGCACCCGCACGGCAGCGATCACCGGCGCGTATGTTGCGTTGGCCGACGCCGTCGCCTGGGCCCAGGGCAAGAAGCTCATCAAGGCCGGCCGCAAGCCCCTCACCGACACCGTCTCCGCGGTCTCCGTCGGCATCGTCGGCGGCGTCCCGCTCCTCGACCTCCGCTACGAAGAGGACGTCAAGGCCGACACCGACATGAACGTCGTCTGCACCGGCGACGGCCGCTTCGTCGAGGTCCAGGGCACCGCCGAGGCCGAGCCGTTCGACCGCAAGGAACTGAACGCACTGCTCGACCTCGCGGTCGGCGGCTGCGAGGACCTGGCCAAGTTCCAGCGCGAGGCGCTCGAAGCGACCAAGTAGGCGGGGGCAGGCCGGCAGCCAACTCGGCAGCCGGACAAGCAACCATCGGGCCCCTCAAGGGCGTTCTAACGGATACGGGCGCGCGGGCAAAGCCGCGCGCCCGTACCAGCACTCGGGGAGGACCCACGCATGGCCGCGCGCCACCGCCGTATCGCCATCGCCATCACGTCAGTTCTGATCGCCGTACCGGCGGGCGTCGGACTTGTCGGCTGCGGCGCCGTCGAGAAGGCACTCGACTGCGTCCAGACCGCCGACGCCATAGCCGAGAGCGTCACCGACCTCCAGCAGGCCATAGAGAAGGCGGGCGACGACCCCACACAGGCGGACGAGGCGCTCGACGACATCGACAAGAACATCGACAAGATCGGCGACAAGACCGACAACGCCGATGTGACCAAGGCCGTCGACCACCTCGAAAAGACCGTCGACAACGTCCGCGAGTCCATCGACAAGGGCGACTCGACACCCGACCTCAGCCCGGTCGTCGACGCGGCGGGCGAGCTCACCAAGGTCTGTACGCCGTAACGCCCGCGGGCCCGGATACTGGTGGGCATGACCCGCCTCATCCTCGCCACCCGCAACGCAGGCAAGATCACCGAGCTCAGGGCGATCCTCGCCGACGCAGGCCTCACCCATGACCTCGTCGGCGCGGACGCCTACCCCGAGATCCCCGACGTCAAGGAAACCGGCGTCACCTTCGCCGAGAACGCCCTCCTCAAGGCCCACGCCCTGGCCCAGGCCACGGGCCTGCCCGCGGTAGCCGACGACTCCGGCCTCTGCGTCGACGTCCTCGGCGGAGCCCCCGGCATCTTCTCCGCCCGCTGGGCCGGCCGCCACGGCGACGACGCGGCCAACCTGAACCTGCTCCTGGCCCAGCTGGGCGACATCGCCGAAGACACCCACCGCACCGCCCACTTCGCCTGCGCGGCAGCGCTCGCCCTGCCGGACGGCACGGAGCGAGTGGTGGAGGGCCGGCTACGGGGAGTACTGCGGCACACCCCATCGGGCTCGGGCGGCTTCGGCTACGACCCGATCCTCCAGCCGGAGGGCGAGACACGGACGTGCGCGGAGCTGACTCCTGCGGAGAAGAACGCGATCAGCCACCGGGGGAAGGCGTTCCGGGGGCTGGTGCCGGTGGTTCGGGAGTTGTTGGGCTGAGGAGCGCCGTATGTCAGATACGAAGGCCCGGCTCGCGCACTGCGCGAGCCGGGCCTTCGTATCTAAGGCTGGTGCGGCCGATGGGATTCGAACCCACATGGGCTTGCGCCCAGAGGCACCTAAAACCTCCGCTTATACCATTCAGCAACGGCCGCCGGCTGGCAGCATCGTATCCGGCTGGCAGCCGCAGTGGAACGCGCACCGGCCTACGCCCCCACTCCGGAAAGCCTCAGAACCGCGGCGTAGGTGCCTGTGCCTCCACCAGTTCTGCTGCCTCCTCCTTCGTCTCCACCGACGGCGGCGAGCCGCTCAGCGGCTTCTGGGCCGTTTCCTTCATGCACGCCACCGCCACGATGCCCACCAGCGCCGCCGCCATCGAGTAGTACGCGGGGATCATGTCCGTGCCCGTGATGCTGATCAGGGACGTGATGACCAGGGGGGCCGTGCCGCCGAAGAGGGAGGCGGAGAGGTTGTAGCCGACGGAGAGGGAGCCGTAGCGGACCGAGGTGGGGAAGAGGGCCGGGAGCGTGGCCGACATCGTGCCGAGCAGGCAGACCAGGGAGAGGCCCAGGAGGAGCATGCCGCCGGAGACCGCGATCAGGCTGCCCTGCTTGATCAGGAGGAATGCCGGGATGGACAGGACCAGGAAGCCGACCATGCCCGTCATCAGGAGCGGCTTGCGGCCGAAGCGGTCGGAGAGCTTGCCGATCTGGCTGATGATCAGCATCAGGATCACCATGGTGCCGATCAGGATCAGCAGGCCGTGCGAGTCGTCGTAGCCGAGCTCGTCCGAGAGGTACGTCGGCATGTACGACAGGAGCATGTAGTCGGTGATGTTGTACGCGCCGACCAGGGCGATGCAGAGGATCAGCGTGGGCCAGTAGTTGGTGAAGATCTTCGCCAGGTCGCCCTTGGCCGTGGTCTCCACGGCGGACGCGCCCTCGGTGGCCGAGTGGAAGGTGGCGTCCTCCATCTTCTGGAACGCGGGCGTCTCGTCGAGCTTGAGTCGCAGGTAGAGGCCGACGAGGCCGAGCGGGCCCGCGACGAGGAACGGCAGGCGCCAGCCCCACGACTCCATGGCGTCCGAGCCGAGGGCGGTGTTGAGGATGAGGACGAGGCCCGCCGCGCCGACGTAGCCGGCGAGGGTACCGAGCTCCAGGAAGCTGCCGAAGTAGCCGCGGCGCTTGTCGGGGGCGTACTCGGCGATGAAGGTGGACGCGCCGCCGTACTCACCGCCCGTCGAGAAGCCCTGGACCAGGCGGAAGAAGATCAGCAGGACCGGGGCCCAGAAGCCGATCACGGAGTACGAGGGGATCAGGCCGATGGCCAGGGTGCCGATCGCCATCATGATCATCGTGAGGGCGAGGACCTTCTTGCGGCCGATCTTGTCGCCCATCGGGCCGAACACCATGCCGCCGATGGGGCGGACCAGGAAGGACACCGCGAAGGTCGCGAACGACGAGATCAGCTGGACCGTGTCGTTCCCGGAAGGGAAGAAGACATGGCCGATGGTGACAGCCAGGTAGCTGTAGATGCCGAAGTCGAACCATTCCATGGCGTTGCCGAGCGAGGCCGCTTTGACCGCCCGCTTGACCGCGGCGTCGTCCGTGACCGTGATGTCCGTACGGCGCAGCGGTGGGTTCGTGCGCCGTTTGACGGCCCGGAAGAGGGTGCGGTGGCGCTTGACCGCCTCGGTATCCGCCGCTGGCCCGTCGCTGGCCGCCATCACATTGGTCCTTCCGTTCCGTGAACAATCTTCCTGGCATCATTTGCTCGAAGATGGCCGACGCAAACGGAAGCCCCCTTGAAGGGGGCCTTCGTCACAGTTGCAGCTCTATCAGGTGCCCAGGTCAGGTGCCCAGGTCAGATGCCGAGGTCCTTGATGATCTTGGCTACGTGTCCGGTGGCCTTGACGTTGTAGAACGCGTGCTCCACCTTGCCCGCCTCGTCGACCACGACCGTCGAGCGGATGACGCCGGTGACCGTCTTGCCGTACAGCTTCTTCTCGCCGAAGGCGCCGTACGCCTCAAGGGTCTCCTTGGACGGGTCGCCGACCAGCGTGACCTTGAGGTTCTCCTGCTCGCGGAACTTCGCGAGCTTCTCCGGCTTGTCCGGGGACACGCCGATGACGTCGTAGCCCGCGGAGGCGAGCACGTCGAGGTTGTCCGTGAAGTCGCAGGCCTGCTTGGTGCAGCCGGGGGTAAGGGCGGCCGGGTAGAAGTAGACGATGACCTTGCGGCCCTTGTGGGCGGCGAGGGAGACGTCGTTGCCGTCCGCGTCCGGCAGGGTGAAGGCCGGGGCCGTGTCGCCGGGGGTGAGTCGCTCGCTCATCTTCGGTCTCCTCGCAAAGGATCTCGTGAAACATGTGGTGACGGAGTCGAGCGTAATAGGGGTGCCGTGGGGTGCGGTGCGCCTGGAGCTGACAGACTGTCGGCGGTACGGACAGAAGGAAACAGACAGCCGGACACGACCACGGAGGCAGCGCGGTGTCGGACACGTCGGATATCAGGACCCCGGCGCAGATCGAGGCGGACATCAAGCGCCGCCGCGAGACGCTCGCCGAGACACTCGACGAGATCGGGGTGCGGGTCCACCCGAAGACGATCGTGGGCGACGCGAAGGCCAAGGTCGTCGCGAGCGTGGACAACTCCCTCGGGCGGGCGTACGTCGGTGCCAACCGCGTCGTCTCCGATGTGAGGGCCCAGCTGGTCACGGAGGACGGGGTGCCGCGCCTGGAGCGCGTCGTGCCGGTGGCTCTGGTGGTCGTGGGCCTCGTGGGGCTGCTCGCGGTGAGCGCGCGGCGCCGCAAGGACTGACCCGGGAGCGTACGGGCGCGGCGGTGGCAGGTAGGTTCGGGGCGTGAGCGCCAAGAGCCGGGGACACAGCCCCCACGACGACAAGCTGCCCATCCGGATGCTGCACGACCGTGTGCTCGTGCGGCAGGACACCGCCGAGGGCGAGCGCAAGTCGGGCGGCGGCATCCTGATCCCCGCGACCGCCGCCGTCGGCAGGCGTCTGGCCTGGGCCGAGGTGGTGGCTGTCGGGCAGAACGTGCGGGCGGTGGAGCCGGGCGACCGGGTTCTGTACGACCCTGAGGACCGGGCCGAGGTGGAGGTGCGGGGTGTGGCGTACGTGCTGATGCGCGAGCGCGATCTGCATGCGGTGGCCGCCGACCGGTTCGAGGGGTCCGAGGATTCGACGGGGCTCTATCTGTAGCCGTCAAGGAGTGGCGAGAGGGGCTGGTGACCATGGTCACCAGCCCCTCTCGCGTGTTGTTTGCTACCTTTCAAGGACCCCGACGAGACGCGCCGTACCGGGTTTCCGCAAAGACGACGCACCCCCATTGAAGTAACGCGATCCCGCGTTTCTACGTGTCGGAGGTGCCGTCGTGGCCTGGGTTCTGTTGATCGTCGCCGGTCTGCTCGAAGTGGGCTGGTCGATCGGGATGAAGTTCACCGAGGGGTTCACGCGGCTGTGGCCGAGCGTGTTCACCGGGCTCGGGATCGTCGCCAGCATGATGCTGCTCTCGCACGCCGCCAAGACACTGCCCATCGGTACGGCGTACGGCGTGTGGGTCGGTATCGGTGCGGCCGGCGCGGCGGTGGTCGGGATGATGGTGCTCGGTGAGCCCGCCACCGCCGCCAGGATCTTCTTCGTCGTGCTGCTGCTCGTGGCCGTCGTGGGTCTGAAGGCGACCTCGGGGCACTAGGTCGGCCGCTGCCGCCCGCTGTCCCTGATCGTCACTCCAGGTCAGCGGGCGGACCGCACCCGGTTCAAGCTGGTCCTTGAGAAGATCCGAGTGCCGGCTTCGAACATGAACTCCTAAGCGACCCAGCAGTAGACGCCCTGGTCCTGGCGCCGGGCACCGCTGACGAGGCCGGCCAGATCACCCACGATCGCCGCGGCGATCTCCGTGTCGATGACCTCACCGTCCTCCGCACGCAGCTGAGCCCACGAGGCAGCGACGTCACGCAACCGGCGGGGCCCGGCGTCCGCGAGTGCAGTGGACAGGCGAGGCGAGATCGCGAAGACGACGCACCCGTCGTTGTCCTGGCCGGCGACGATGCGAGGCTCACCGGCATCGACGAGTTCCTCGAAGCTGCCGCCGGCCAGGAGGCACTCCCACTCGATCACCGCCTCTTCGGGATCGAAGTTGCCGAAGGAGAGCGACTCGCATGCCTGTCCCGGCCCAGCCTGGAGGGCCAGACCCGCTGACGTGTCGTCCGGCGCCACGAAGAACTTCACGATGATGCTCACCTGGGCATCATGCCGGACTGCCCACAGCCATGATCGGCCGGTCTCGGGGGAGGTCCGTCAGGAAAATCGGTCGACATGCGAGCGCGCGACACACTGTGATGTCTCCGACTGCCCGCCGAACGGAGCGGGCCGACCGCAGGAGCAGTTCTTGGCAACCGGGAGAACATCGGACGCCCGCCCCGCGATGGATGCCGCTCTGGTCCGGCGCCTGGTCGATACGCAGTTCCCGCAGTGGGCAGGGCTTCCTTTGCGACTGCTCGACCCCGCCGGCTCGGACCATACGATCTACCGGCTGGGCGAAGAGCTGTCCGTTCGGCTGCCCTGCCATGCCGGGGCCATCGGGCAGGCCACCAAGGAGTCCCGGTGGCTGCCCCGGCTCGCCTCGCACCTACCACTGGCCATCCCCGCCCCGGTGGGGGTGGGGGAACCCGATTTCGGCTATCCGTGGCCATGGGCGTTGTCCCGCTGGCTCGACGGTGAGGTGGCGACCGTCGAGGCACTGGGCGACTCGTACGAGACCGCCGTCGAACTGGCCGACTTCCTGACCGCGCTTCAGGGGTTCGCGCCCAAGGAGATCCCGGCCGAGGACGCCCGCGAGGGCCTGACCGTCGGAACGCTGGCCGCGCGGGACGGGGATACGCGGGCCGCCATCACTGAGTTCGGCGGCGCGTTCGACACCGCGGCCATGACTGACCTGTGGGAAGCGGCGCTCAGGGCGCCCGAATGGGATCGCCCCGCGGTCTGGTCCCACGGCGACTTCCACACCGGCAACCTGCTGACCGTCGACGGCCGCCTCAGCGCGGTCATCGACTTCGGCGAGCTCGGCGTCGGCGACCCGGCCCGCGATCTGACCATCGCCTTCACTCTCATGTCGGCCGGGTCCCGTGCCGCCTTCCGCGCCGCGCTCGACGTGGACGACGCCACCTGGGCCCGAGGCCGCGGCTGGGCCCTGGCCACCGGCCTGAACGCCCACTCCCACTACGCCGCCACCAACCCCCGCGTTGCCGCCCAGACCACCCGTCAGATCACCCAGGCCCTCATCGGCTAGTAGTACCCGGGGTATCCGGCGCCCTCGGCCTTCCGTCTGGTGGTCGCGCCGTCCGTGAGCCCGCTCACGGTGCCGCCGTCGTCGCCCGTTCCGCCGTCGACGGTGGCGCCGTCGGTCTGGCCGCCCTGGGCGGCGCCCCCGTCGGCGGTGGTGCCTCCGTCGGTCGTCGTTCCGCCGTCGGTGGTGGCACCGCCGTCCGTCTGGCCCTGCGTCTGGCCTTGGTCCTGCCCCTGCGTCTGGCCCTCGTCCTGGCCCTGGGTCTGGCCTTGGTCCTGGCCCTGCGTCTGGCCCTCGTCCTGGCCTTGCGTCTGGCCCTGGTCCTGGCCCGGAGTGCCGCCGTCATCGCCGCCGGTGACCGCGCCGCCCGTCGTCGGGTCCTCCCCGGTGTCCGAGGGGTCCGGGACCACCGGCACGTCGGCGCCCTCCTCCACCTCCAGGTCGAAGTCCCGTACGGGCTCGCCCGCGAGGGCGTCCTTGGTGAACTGGGCCCAGATCTGCGCCGGGTAGGCGCCGCCGTTGATGCGGGGCTGTCCGAGCGCCCCGTACAGCGGGGTGTGCGCGCCCGTGTCCGGGTTCTGGCCCATCACGGAGACCACCGTGGCCAGCTCGGGGGTGTAGCCCGCGAACCAGGCGGCCTTGTCCTCCTCGGCGGTGCCGGTCTTGCCCGCCGCGGGGCGGCCCGCGGCCTGCGCGGCCGTGCCGGTGCCGCCGTCGACGACGCTCTGCAGGATCGACGTGGTGGTGTCGGCGGCCTCACGGCTGACGGCCTGCGAGGTCTTCTGCTCGGGCAGTTCGACCTCCTGGCCGTCCTTGGTGACCTTGTCGACCATCGTGTACGTGCCGTGCTTGCCGTGGTTGGCGAGCGTCGCGTACGCCTCGGTCATGTCCAGGACGCTGGCCGTGGACGGGCCGAGCGCGATGGACGGTGACGCCGTCAGGTCGGGGGTGGACTCCGGGACGCCGAGGGCGACCGCGGTGTCCTTCACCTTGTCCGAGCCGACGTCCACGGCCATCTGCGCGTAGACCGAGTTGACGGACTTGTCGGTGGCCGTACTGACGGTGATGTTGCCGTAGTCGACGTCGTCCTCGTTCTCGGGGGCGTAGGTGCCGCCGTCCCAGCCCTGCACCGGGCGCTTGTTGGTGCCGTCGTAGATCGTGTTCGGGGTGATCGCGCGGCCGTCCTGGGTGACCGAGCCGTTCTGCACGGCCGAGGTGAAGACGAACGGCTTGAAGGTGGAGCCCACTTGGTAGTCGCGGCGCGTGGCGTTGTTGACGTACTGCTTCGTGTAGTCGATGCCGCCGTACATCGCGACGACCTTGCCGGTGGCCGGGTCGATGGAGGCGCCGCCCGCGCGGACGTTGCGGTCGACCTTGCGGGCGTCCTTGTCGACCTTGGACATCACCTGGTCGTCGACCGCCTCCTGGAAGGCGTCCTGCCGGTCCCTCTGGAGCGTGGTGGTGATGCGGTAGCCGCCCTTGGCGAGCATGTCCTCCTCGACGATGTCGTTGGACGTCAGATAGTCCTCGACGGCCTGTACGAGATAGCCGCGCTGCCCGGAGAGACCGGAAGCCCCCTTGGCCTCCTTGGGCGCGGGAAACTTGGTCTTGGCCCGGTCGGCCGCGCTGAGCCAGCCCTCCTTGACCATGCCGTCCAGGACGTAGTTCCAGCGGCCCACGGCACGGGACTTGTTCTCCGGGTGGGTCGCCACGTCGTACGCGTTGGGGGAGTTGAGGAGCGTCGCGAGATAGGCGCCCTGCGCGGTGGTCAGCTTCTTGACGTCCTTGCCGAAGTACGCCTGGGCCGCGGCCTGTACGCCGTACGCGTTGCGCCCGAAGTAGCTGGTGTTCAGATACCCGGCGAGGATGTCGTCCTTGCTCACCTCGCGGTCCAGCTTGATCGAGATGAAGAACTCCTTGGCCTTGCGGGTGACCGTCTGCTCCTGGCCCAGGTAGTAGTTCTTCACGAACTGCTGGGTGATCGTCGAACCCGACTGCTTGCCCTTGCCGGTGACGGTGTTGTAGGCGGCGCGGATCATGGCCTTGGGGTCGACCGCGGACTCGCCGTAGAAGTCGCGGTCCTCGGCGGCCAGCGCGGCGTGCTGGACGTCCTTGGGGATGTGGCTCAGCGGCACGCTCTCGCGGTTGACCTCGCCGTCGCGGGCGAGCTGGGTGCCGTCGGCGTAGAGGTAGACGTTGCTCTGTGCGGTGGCCGCCGCGTTGGCCGGGGGGATGTCCACGATCATGTAGCCCGCGGCGAAGCCGCCGACGCAGAGCAGGATCAGCAGGATGAAGCCGCCGAGCACCATGCGCCAGGTCGGGAAGATCCGCCGCCAGCCCTTGCGCTTGGGGCGTTTCTTCTTGCCCTTCTTGCCCGTCTTGGCCTGCGCGTCTGGCTCGGGGGCCTGCTCGGAGGTCTCGTCAGGGGATGGGGGACCTGCCGGGGTGTCCACGGGGTCGCGGGGCGCCCAGCCCTCGGGTTCTTCGCCACCCCGCTGCTGCGGCTCGTCGCTGCTCATGTCTCGTGGAACTCCCGGTTCGCGTCGTACGTCACGTACGCCTCGTACGACCCATTGCACACTGTCGCTTCCTGCGTTCCGCGCCAGGCACGCTTCATGCCCGTAAATTGCCTGGCACGGGTGCCCTGGTCAGCACTAGGCTCCGTCCCTTTGGCCCGGAACGGGCAGGGCTTTCGTCAAGGCTCTCGTCAAGCTCTCGCTAAAGGGGATGCGTGTGCGTACAGGACGGTTCCGCTTGTACGCGGCTGTCGCGCGCGGAGGGTTCAGGCGGTACGCGACCTATCGGACGGCGACCCTCGCGGGGGTGTTCACCAACACCGTCTTCGGGCTGATCCTCGCGTACACCTACATCGCGCTCTGGGACGAGCGGCCCGGGCTCGGCGGCTACGACCAGGCGCAGGCGTTGACGTACGTCTGGCTCGGCCAGGGCCTTCTCACGGTGATGGCGCTGATGGGCGGCGGCTTCGAGGGCGAGCTGATCGAGCGGATCCGCACCGGGGACATCGCCGTCGACCTCTACCGGCCCGCCGACCTCCAGGCCTGGTGGCTGGCGACCGACCTGGGCCGGGCGCTCTTCCAGCTGCTCGGGCGCGGTGTCATACCGATGGTGGTCGGCGCCCTCGTCTTCGACCTGGCGGTGCCCACCGAACCGTGGCGCTGGCCGGCGTTCCTGGTGGCCGTCCTGCTGGGCGTGGTGGTCAGCTTCGCGATCCGCTTCCTGGTGGCGCTCTCCGCGTTCTGGACGATGGACGGTGCGGGCGTGACACAGATGGCGATGCTCGCGGGCACCTTCTTCTCCGGGATGCTGCTCCCGCTGAACGTCTTCCCCGGCGCGCTCGGCGAGATCGCCCGCGCACTGCCCTGGTCGGCGCTGCTCCAGGTGCCCGTCGACGTGTTCCTGGGCAAGCACACCGGCGTCGATCTGCTGTGGACGTACGCCTTCCAGGCCGGCTGGGCGGCGGTGCTGTTCTCGGCCGGGCGGCTGTTGCAGGCCGTGGCCACCCGCCGGGTGGTGGTCCAGGGTGGCTGACCTGGCACAGGTGCGGGAGGGACTGCGCGCCTACCGGCTGATCTCCGCCATGTGGATCCGCTCCCTCATGGCCTACCGCCTCTCCTTCGCGATGACCGCGCTCGGCAACTTCGCCGTGACCGCCTTCGACTTCGCGGCGATCCTGCTGATGTTCTCCCAGGTGGACCGGCTCGGCGGCTACTCGCTGGCCGAGATCGCCTTCCTGTACGGCGCCGCGTGCACCTCCTTCGGGTTCGCGGACCTCGCCCTGGGGTCCATGGACCGGCTCGGCAAGCGGGTGCGGGACGGCACGCTCGACACCCTCCTGGTGCGGCCCGCCCCGGTCATCGCACAGGTCGCCGCCGACCGGTTCGGGCTGCACCGGCTCGGACGCCTGGCCCAGGGGGTGCTGGTCCTCGTATACGCGCTGGTGGTCCTGGACATCGCCTGGACGCCGGTGAAGGTCCTGATGATCCCGCTGATGGTGCTCTGCGGCGCGGGCATCTTCGCCGCCGTGTTCGTGGCGGGCGCGGCCTTCCAGTTCCTTGCGCAGGACGCGGCCGAGGTGCAGAACGCCTTCACGTACGGCGGCACCACGCTGCTGCAGTACCCGCCGACCGTCTTCGCCAAGGACCTGGTGCGCGGCGTGACGTTCGTCCTGCCGCTCGCCTTCGTGAACTGGCTGCCCGCCCTGTACGTCCTGGGGCGGCCCTACCCGCTCGACCTGCCGGTGTGGACGGCCTTCACGCCGCCGCTGGTGGCCGTCGCCTGCCTTGCCCTTGCCGGGGTCGCCTGGCGCGCGGGCCTTCGTTCGTACCGCAGCACAGGGAGCTGAACTGCCGTGGAAAGAGACCTCATTGAGCTGGAGGGCGTCGAGAAGGTCTTCGACGTACGCAAGAAGACCGGCTTCCTGCGGCGCGAGAAGCACGAGGTGCGGGCCGTCGACGGCATCAGCTTCACCGTGCCGCGCGGCGAGATGGTCGGCTACATCGGGCCCAACGGCGCGGGCAAGTCGACGACGATCAAGATGCTGACAGGGATTCTCACCCCCAGCGGCGGCCGACTACGCGTGGCGGGCATCGACCCCTCGCGGGAACGCACCCGCCTCGCGCGCCGCATCGGCGTGGTCTTCGGCCAGCGCACGACCCTGTGGTGGGACCTGCCGCTGATCGACTCGTACCGCCTGATGCACCGCATGTACCGGATCCCGGACGCGCGCTTCAAGGAGAACCTCGACCGCTGCGTCGAACTCCTGGAGCTGGCCGCCCTGTTGGACGTGCCGGTGCGCCAGCTCTCGCTCGGGCAGCGGATGCGCGGAGACATCGCGGCGGCGCTGCTCCATGATCCGGAGGTGCTCTACCTGGACGAGCCGACGATCGGCCTCGACGTGATCAGCAAGGCCAAAGTCCGGGAGTTCCTGCGGGACTTGAACCGGGAGTCGGGTACGACGGTCCTGCTCACCACGCACGACCTGACCGACATCGAGCAGCTCTGCAAGCGCGTGATGGTCATCGACCACGGGCGCCTGATGTACGACGGTGCGCTCGCCGGACTGCACGAGGTGGGGGAGAGCGAGCGGACCCTGATCGTCGACCTGGAGCGCGAACTGCCGCCCATCGAGGTCGAGTCGGCGCGCGTGGTGAAAGTGGAGGGGCCGCGGCAGTGGCTCGCCTTCCCGGCGGCGGATTCGGCGGCTCCGCTTGTCGCGCGGATCGCGGCGGCGTACCCGATGGTCGATCTCTCGGTCAGGGAACCCGACATCGAGGCGGTCATCGCCAAGATGTACGCGGAGAAGGCGACCTCGTAGGCTGCTCGCATGACCGACGAGCAGCCGCACCTCCCCGACCTCCGGGCCGCCGACGCCGACCGCGAGCGGGTCGCCGAACGACTCCGCGACGCGGTGGCCGAGGGCCGCCTGGACATGGAGGAGTTCGAGGAGCGCCTTGACGCGACGTACAAGGCGCGTACGTACGGCGAGTTGGAGCCGATCACGCGGGATCTGCCGAGCCACGGCGCCAAGGTGTCCATGGTGAAGGGCCCGGTGAGCGACGACCCCGCTGCCATCGACTGGGCGGCACGGATGGGCGGTGAGCCCACGTCGACGGGGGCCTTCGCCTTCTGGAGCGGGTTCAGCCGCAAGGGCGCCTGGACGATCGGGCGGCAGTTCACCGCGTTCGCGATGTGGGGCGGCGGCGAGATCGACCTGCGCGAGGCGCGGTTCGCCGACCGTGACGTCGAGATCCGCTGCTTCACCATCATGGGAGGTCTGCAGGTCATCGTGCCGCCGGAGATGAACGTCCTGGTCAAGGGCTTCGGCATCATGGGCGGCTTCGACGACAAGGCGACGGGCGAGGGCACGCCCGGCTCGCCCCGCGTGGTCGTCAACGGCTTCGCCCTGATGGGCGGCGTCGGCGTGGACCGCAAGCTCCGCAAGGCGGAGAAGCTGCGGATCAAGGAGGAGCGCCGCCGCGACCGTCTGGAGCGGGGCGATCGAGGCGAGCGAGGAGAGCGAGGCGAGCGGCACCGTCGGCGGTGAAACAGTTGCCGACGGTGGCGCCGGGGGCTACAGCTCGGCGGCCGCGGAGCCCCTGAGGTGGGAGAGGTTGAACGTCTCGGCCATCTTGCGGTAGCCCATGTCGCTGGGGTGCAGGTGGTCGCCCGAGTCGTACTGGCTCCGCAGCTTGCGGGGGTCGTACGGGTCGCGCAGGGCACGGTCGAAGTCGACGAAGTCGTCGAAGACCTTGCCGTCACGGATCTGCTCGTTCACCGCCTGGCGCACGTTCTCGAGGCCGGGCTCGTACCCGCGGTGGCCGCCGAACGGCATCAGCGTCGCGCCGACGACCCGAAGGCCGCGCGTGTGCGCCTGCCGGGTCAGTTCGCGCAGGCCCTCGACGATGCGGTCCGGGTCGTTCTGGTGCGGGTTGCGCAGGATGTCGTTGACGCCGAGCGCGATGACCACGGCCTTGACGCCCGAGCGGTCCAGGACGTCGCGGTCGAAGCGGGAGAGACCGCTCGGGTTGTCCGCGGGTGTTCCGTTGCCGTCGGAGAGGATGCGGTTGCCGCTGATGCCCTCGTTCACGACGCCGTAGCGCGGGCCGCCGGACTCCTCGCGCAGCCGGTCGGCGAGGGAGTCCGTCCAGCGGGCGTTGGCGCCCATGGTGGAGGAGATGCCGTCGGTGAGCGAGTCGCCGAAGACGACGACGCTGCCGTTCGACTCGTTGCTGAGCACGTCAACGGCCGAGAGGTAGCGCCAGGAGGTGCTCTGCTGGTTGTACGCCTCGCCGTTCGGGTCCTCCGTACGGTCGCCCTCGGCGACGTAGCTGACCTGGCGGGCGTGCGGGTGGAAGGTGACCGGGCCCGAGGGGGTCGGCGAGTACGTCGAGACCAGGAGGTCCACGTCGTGCGGCACCTGGAGCCGGACCGCGTCGCTCATCACCTGCTGGCCCGCGGGGATCACCACGGACGTGTTGCCGTTGAAGTTCAGGCGGCGCAGGGTGCCCGGCGCGGCGGCCGGGTTGTTCTCGCCGGCGGCGACGGCGATGGAGGCGTGGGTGATGCTCAGCGGCTGGCGGCCGTAGAGGTTCGACAGGGTGATGCGGGCGCTCTCGCCGCCGACGCTGGTGTGCACGACGTTGCGGATCGAGCGGCCCGCGAAGCCGTTGCGGTGCGTGTTTGGTTCGGCCGCGGCGGGGGATGCCGCCCAGGAGCCGACCCAGGTGCCCGCGGAGGCGGGCGCCGCGGAATTGCGCGGGCCGCGGGGGCCTGCGCTGATGGTGTCCTGAGATCCGTCGTCGGTGCCCGAGACACCGAGGTATATGGCGGCGGAAATCACCACTATCACCGCGAGGACCGCGGCTAGCAGGGCATAACCGTGACGCTTGGTCATGCGGGCTGTGTCTCCTCGAGCAGGGGGAGCCCGAGGCTCCGATGTGATCACCCCATGATGCGTCATGGGCCGTGAGGTGGCCGACACTGCCCCCCTCCCACTATTCAGACGCCGGGAACTTGTCGTCCGTTCCAGGAGTCGGTCAGGAAGAGGCCTACGAAGACGGGGAACAATGCGATTCAGGACGACGCGAACGGGCCAGGTGAAGTGAGTGGAGCGTACAAACGCGGAGGAATCGGCTGAAGCGGACCCCGGGCCGGAGCCCGGGCGGCCTGCCCGCGGCCTCCGCCCTCCGGGCGACGTGTCCAGTGTCACGGCCGGCGGGGCGCGGGCCGGGGGCCTGTCCGGAAGCCTGCCAGGGGGCGGCTTCACGTACAGCCCGGCGGACGAGGAGAAGCGGCGCGGCGTCCGCCGGATGAAGATCACCGCGACGGGCCTGCTCGTCTTCGTCGCCGTCGTCTACGTACTCGCCAAATGGGCCCAGAACTCCGGCGCCGGATCCTGGGCGGGCTATGTCGCCGCGGCGGCCGAGGCCGGCATGGTCGGCGCGCTCGCCGACTGGTTCGCTGTGACCGCGCTCTTCCGCCACCCACTGGGTCTGCCCATTCCGCATACGGCCATCATCCCCAACAAGAAGGACCAATTGGGTGCCTCGCTCGGCGACTTCGTAGGAGAGAATTTCCTGTCCTCCGATGTCGTACGAGGACGTCTGCGCGCGGTGGGCATCGGTAGCCGCCTCGGCACCTGGCTGGCGGAGCCCGAACATGCCGACCGGGTGACGGCCGAGCTCGCCACGGCCCTGCGCGGCGCGCTGACGGTCCTGCGCGACTCCGACGTGCAGGCGGTCGTCGGCGAGGCCATCACGCGCCGTGCGGACGCCCAGGAGATCGCGCCGGGCATCGGGAAGATGCTGGAGAAGGTCGTCGCGGACGGCGGCCACAGGCGGGTCGTCGACCTGGTCTGCGTACGCGCCCACGACTGGCTGGTCGAGCACGACGAGTCGGTCATGGACGCGGTGCAGGGCGGCGCTCCGGGCTGGACCCCGCGGTTCGTGGACAAGAAGGTCGGCGAGCGCGTCTACAAGGAGCTGATGCGCTTCCTCACCGAGATGCGGGACATGCCCGAGCACCCCGCGCGGGGCGCCGTCGACCGCTTCCTCGCCGACTTCGCCGCCGACCTCCAGTCCGACTCCGACACCCGCGAGCGCGTGGAGCGCCTGAAGCGGGAGGTCCTTGGCCGCGGTGAGGTGCAGGACCTGATCGCTTCGGCCTGGTCGGCGGTGCGCCAGATGATCGTGGCCGCGGCCGAGGACGAGCGCAGCGAACTGCGCCTGCGCGTGCGGGCGGCGCTGCTCTCGCTCGGCAGCCGGATGGCGACGGACGCGCGGCTCCAGCAGAAGGTGGACGGCTGGGTCGAGGGCGCAGCGGTGTACGTGGTCACGACGTACCGCGACGAGATCACCTCCCTCATCACGGACACGGTGGCGGGCTGGGACGCGGAGCAGACCTCGAAGAAGATCGAGGCCCACATCGGCCGTGACCTGCAGTTCATCCGGATCAACGGCACGGTGGTGGGGTCGCTGGCGGGGCTGCTGATCTATACGGTCTCGCATGCGGTGGGGGGCTGAAGGTTCTGTGGGCGAGGAGCGGCCTGGCGAGGAGCGGTCCGGGGAGCGGTCCGGGGAACGGTCGGGGGAACGGCACAAGGTCGCCGTCCTGATCCGGGACGGCGTACTCCCGATGGAGCTTGGCCTGGTCCACCAGCTCTTCGGCAACGCCCGCGACGCGTCCGGCGCCGCGCTGTACGACGTCCGCACCTGCGCCCTGACCCCCGGCAGGATCCGCACGGACGCCGACTTCCCCGTCCACGCCGAACACGGCCCCGAGGTGCTGGCGGACGCAGGGACGGTGATCATCCCGGCCTCGCACGAACAGGACGAGTCGCTGCGGCGGGGTGAGCTTCCGCCCGCGCTCGCGGAGGCCCTGGGGGCCCCTGAGGCTGTGGGGGCCCCAGGGTCCGGCTCCGGCGCCCGTATCGCCTCCATCTGCACCGGCGCCTTCGTGCTCGCGGCAGCGGGCCTCCTGGACGGCCGCAGGGCGACGACGCACTGGCTCTCGGCGGACCTCTTCGCCCGCACGTTCCCGGCCGTGACGGTGGACCCGGACGTCCTGTACGTCGACGAGGGCCGCGTCCTCACCTCCGCGGGCGAGGCGGCCGGCATCGACCTCTGCCTGCACATGATCCGCCGCGACCACGGCGCGGCGGTGGCCGCGGCCGTGGCCCGCCGCACCGTCGTACCCCCGCACCGCGAGGGCGGCCAGGCCCAGTACATCCAACGCCCGGTGCCGGAGCCCGGGTTGACGTCCACGGGCAAGGCACGCGCCTGGGCCCTGGAGCGCCTGGGCGAGCCGCTGACGCTGGCGGAGATGGCCGCGCGGGAGTCCATGAGCGTACGCACCTTCAGCCGCCGCTTCCGCGAGGAGACGGGCCTGACGCCGATGCGGTGGCTGGCCACGTGCCGGGTGGACCGGGCCCGCGAACTCCTGGAGGAGACGGACCGCACGGTCGACCGCATCGCGGCGGAGACGGGCTTCGGCACGGGAGCGTCGCTGAGGCAGCACTTCCAGGCGGGCCTCGGGGTGTCGCCGGGGGCGTACCGGATGACGTTCAGGGGGGTCAGGGGGGCGGGGCCGCGGCCCTCGGGCTGAGTACGGCTACTCAGCGGCGGATGCGGTGGGCGGCCTGAGTACGCGTACTCTGTCGGCCCCGTGACGGCGGCGGCATGGTCGTACGCATGACAGCGAAGTCGACGCACACGAGTGCTAGTGCCACTGCTACTGCTAGCGAGACCGAGACTCCGGCCGCGGCGGCCCGCGCGCCGATGGCGGCGAACCTGCTGGGCCAGCTGCCCGCACGCCCTCCGCTGGGCCGCTGGACGACCCGCGCCGCGGGCGCCGGGGTCATGGCGGCGGCGTACCTGCTCTGCCTCCCCTGGGACCTGCGCAACCGCCCCGAGACGCCGGGCGCGATCAACGAGACGTCACCGGTGACGGCGCTGGGCATAACGGGCCTGGCCGTGTCGATGCTGGTCCTGGCGGCCTACTTCGGCTTCCGGGACCGCCTCGGCTGGGCGCTCCTGATAGTGGTGGGGCCTCCGGCGACGTTGATGTACGTCTCCTTCGACAGCCATCCGGAGCCGGACGCGGCGGTGTGGCCGGTGGCGTGGGCGTTCTTCGTGCTGGTGATGGGTGCGGGAGTGCTCGCGGTGGCGGGTTTCGCGCGCTTGTTCAGGGACAGCGAGGGCTGAATCGCCGTCTGTCAGCCCCGGCGATCGACGAGGACCCAGGAGGCGAGCGCCACGCCGCCCGCGACGCCGAAGACGGCAGGCCAGGCGCCGACTTTCTTGGCGAGGGGATGAGCCCCGGCGAAGGCGGCGACGTACGCGGCGCTGAGTCCGACCGCGGTCTTGCGGCCCGCGCCCTGCTGCCACTGCCGCGCGGCGGCGGCACCCGCGGCGGCGAGGACGACGCCACCGAGGGGCCGCTTCTTGCTCCACCGGGCGACGGCGAACCCACCGACGAGCCCACTGGCGGCCACTGCCGCGGCCGGTACCTTCGCCATGCTTGCCTCGCTTCCACGACGTACGGCCTTCAACGCGCTATATGGGTTCCCGAGGCTAACGCGCCGCCCGGAAAGCCTTGCGGCGAGGGGGCCTGCCCCACGTAGGTTGGTGCGCGGGCACGCCGCGGCGCCTGGCGGCCCGAAAGCGCACCCGACGAGGGACCGATAGCAGTGAAGACCGTCAAAACCCCTGCCCGCATCCGTACCGCCCTGGTCATCGGGGGTGGAATCGCGGGCCCGGTAGCGGCGATGGCGCTGCACAAGGCGGGCATCGAGGCGACGGTCTACGAGGCGGGCGACTCCGGCGGCTCCGGCGGCTCCACGAAGCGGGAGGGGGAGGACGAGGGCCCGAGCGCCGGGATGACGATCGCCCCCAACGGCCTACAGGCACTGGAGGCGATCGACGCGGCGGACGTGGTGGACGCGATCGGAACCCCGGTGACGGCGATGGCCCTGCGCAGTTGGACGGGCAGGTCCCTGGGCCACTTGCCCGCCCCACCGCACCTCCCCGTGACGCGCTTCGTCTGGCGGGCGGACCTGCACCGGGCGCTCGACGAGGAGGCGTCACGCCGCGAAATCGCGATCCACTCCTCCAAGCGCCTCTTGGACGCGACGGACACGGGCACCGGGGTGACGGCCCGCTTCTCGGACGGCTCGCAGGCGCGGGCGGACATCTTGATCGGCGCGGACGGTTTGCGCTCGACGGTGCGCAGGCTGATCGACGCGTCGGCGCCGAAGCCGCACTACGCAGGAACACTGACGTTCACAGCAAGGGCTGTGGGGTGCCAACTCCCGTCCACGGAGGGGGTGTTGTACAGGTGCTTCGGCAAGCGGGCGTACATGGCCTACCAGATCTTCGACGACGGCTCGGCGACATGGTTCGTGAACCTCCCGCACCGCGAGCCGATGACGCCGGCGGAGGCGCAGGCGGTGGGAGCGGTGGAGTGGCTGAAGCGCCTGAGGGAGGCATTCGCCCAGGACCGCACCCCGGCCGCCGAACTCCTCGACGCGACCCCCGAGTCGGCCCTCCTCATCACGGGCCCGGCGGAGACGATGCCCCCGCTCCAGAGGTGGAGCCGAGGCCGCATGACCTTGATCGGCGACGCGGCCCACGCGACGCCGGCGACGTCGGGCCAGGGGGCATCGCTGGCCACGGAGAGCGCGGTAGAACTGGCCCGCTGCCTACGGGACTTGCCCGTGGCCGAGGCCTTCAAGGCGTACGAGTCCCTGCGCCGCCCCCGAGTGGACCGCATCCTGAAACACACAACGGCCACGGCAACGGCCACCTCCGCGGCAGCCCGCACGGCCACTCCCCGCCCGGCGGGCCCACTGAGCCGCGCCTTGCGCGACGCGGTACTCCCGGTGGCGACGAAGGTGGGCGGCGGCGCGGGGGCGGTCTGGGGGGCCTGGCAGTTCGAGCATCGGATTGAGTGGGGGGAGGGGGTGGGGGAGGCTTCGCTTTAGGGGTGGGGGCGTGGGGGCGCGGGGGGCGAGTTGCAGAAAACTTCCGGTAGCCGAGCCCCTTGGGGGCGCGGCACTGGAATTTTTCTGCAATTCCACGTTCTGGAGAGCCAGGGCTTCGGCTCAGGACGGTCCGCCGGCGCGGAACGCGTGGATGAAGCGGGTCCAGGCAGGATGGCGAACGGCGAAGTAAGGGAGTTCGGGACTCTTGGAGTCACGTACACAGGCGGTGCCGGACGTGAACGCGGCCTCCACACACTCGGTACCGCTTCCCCCGCTGTAGGAGGACTTGAACCAGTCGAGCCGCTGCCCGTGAGCCATCAGAGTTCCCTCAGTGTTCGACGGATGGTCTCTGTGGATGCTGCCAGATCCAGGGCCTGGGCACGGAGGTAATCGAACGCCATTGTGTAGCGATCGAGCTCTGGCTGCTTTTCCATGAAAAGACCGCCGCCCAGGATGTCCACGTACACCACATCCAACTCCTGGACAGTGCCCCGCAGCACGACGAAGCTCCCGACCGCTGCGGCATGGGCTCCGGCTGCGAACGGCAGTATCTGCAAGGTCACGTGGGGCGACGCTGCCAGATCCAGCAACCGCTGAAGTTGCTCTCGCATCACGTCCGTGCCGCCGACGCAACGACGGATAACTGCCTCGTCCACGATGGCCCAGATGTGAGGAGGCTCCTCACGTGTGAGGAGTTCTTGCCGCTTCATGCGGATATCCACCATGTGCTGCACCTCCCGCTCCTCGCAGCGCATTTCGGAGGCACGGTGCACCGCCTCGGCGTATGCGCGGGTCTGGAGCAGACCAGGGACGTACATGCAGGCGTAGTGATCCTCTCGGACCACTTCGTCCTCCAGGGTGAGCATCAGGTTCATGGACTCGGGGATCGGGTCGGCCAGGGAGCGCCACCACCCTTGAATCTTGGCCCCTTTGGCGAGCTCGACCAGAGCCCGGCGTTCATCATCGGTCGTCTCGTACTCGCGACAAAGTGCGTCGACCGCGGGCCACTTGACGGTCCCCTCCTTGGTCTCGTAGCGGCTGAGGGTGGCTTTGGAGATGCCTACACGGGCGCCCGCTTCTTCGAGGGTCAGTCCCTTGCGCTCACGTAGACGGCGAAGGTCCGCGCCGAGTTGGCGACGGCGGGTGGTTGGTCCAACTGGCATGGCCTGCCCTTCGTGTTGATCGCAACGAGCGTGCCCGTGTGGCGGGACCTGGGCAAGGTTGCGTGCGCCGGGGGCGTGCGGTCAGCCTCGTGCTCCTTGAAATCCCTTATGAGAGTTCCATTTTGGAAGTTCCACTGCAACCCTGAGTGATGGAGCGGAAGCACCGTGCGACGCTCGGAGGTGTGAGGGAGCTGGACAGTATGGGTGGACCGATCTGTGAAGTACCGCGCATCGGCTGGGAACTGGCATTTGTCGCGGAGCCCGAAGAGGTGGCGGCCTTGCGTCGCATCATTCGGCTGCACCTCGTCCGATGGGGGCTGCCTCATATGGTCGATACCGCGCAACTGTGCGTGAGTGAGCTCGTCACGAATGTCATCGATCACGTGGGAGTTGGCACGCCGACAGTCCTTGGCCTTTCGATGCGTGGGGCGTATGTGCGCATCGAAGTCCGGGACCCGGATGCGCGAGCGCTGCCCACCCTCGTTGCGGCAGAACGGGACGCGGAAGGTGGGCGCGGAATGGCCATCGTGAGTGAGGTGGCCGAGCGGTGGGGGGTTCTGCCCGGGCCGGACTCGAAGGTCACGTGGTGCGAGCTGGAGGCGGGGGGCGGGGTGGGGAACGGAGCTGTGGGCAGTGCCCATGTCGGTCGGGCCGAGGCCGTGCTCGAGGGCTATCTGCAGGCAAGTAGTGAGCGCCTTACGGGGAGTTCACGCCTGGCAACTGCCGCGACGGAAATGCTGGTGATCGATGTGCTGGCCGACCTCCTGCACTGGCTTCATGCGCACGGGTGCGATATGGACGGTGCCTGGGATCGAGCGCAGTCTCGTTTCGAGGGGGCGTGGGCGGCCAGCGGTGACGTTCGGTCAGGTTGATCACTTCGTAGTGAAGAATCAGTCAACTTTCGACGCGGCTACATCGGAGTCGATCGCTCGCGGCCCACGATGGCTGCGTGGAAAGTGAACGAGGTATAGGTCATATAGCCGGCGTCGCGCCTGGAGCGGTTTTCCACCGTCGCGCTGACGTCTTGCGAGCCAAACTGCACGGTGACCAACAGCGAGGGATCTCCATGCTGCGGGATCCGGACGGTAGTAGGGTTGCTGACGCCATTGTCCTGAATGGTGGTTACGAAGACGACGAGGACCATTGGACTTGGGTGCGCTACACGGGGGCGTCGCCTGACAGGGACCGCGACACAGTGACGAAGAAGCTCCTGCGGAGTCAATCTTGGTCGTATGCCGACAATGCGGCTCTCAACCTGAGCCACGAGCGGAAGCACCCCATTCGGATCCTTCGTGGCTACAAGGGAGACGAGCGATACTCCCTGCGTGATCACTACAGATATGACGGTTTGTATGAGATCACCGTCGTGCGTACGGCCACGTCCGCGTCACCTGCGCCTGACGGCACTGCCATCCTGATCTGTCAGTTCGACCTGCACCGGCTCCCTGATTCGCAGCAGCAAGTAACTCCCGTTGAGAAGCGGATCGCCGAACTCCTAGAGCAAGGGGAGCTGGACGGCAACGATGCTGAGAAGATCCCCGAGACCCGTACCACGCAGGTGCAGCGACTGGTCCGTGATGCCGCAGCGGCGCGGCGCATAAAGGATCTCTACGACGGTCGTTGTCAGGCGTGCAACGTTCGTCTGGTGGGTCCGGATGACAAGCCTTACAGCGAGGGCGCTCACATAAAACCGCTTGGCAATCCGCATGGAGGGCCAGATGTCGAGCGCAACATTCTCTGCCTCTGCCCTAACTGCCACGTTCGCCTTGACTTCGGCAGCATCCTCATAGAGGACGACTGGTCGATCGTCGTGCGCAGCGGAGGGGAAGGAGCGAGCGTGCTACCGAAATTGACTGTGAAGAAGGGGCACCAGGTGCACCTCGACTATGTCCGCTATCACCGCAAGTGGTGGGGTAGTGGGAGCAAGCCCTAGCTGATGCTCTCTGTTGGGGGCCTGCCGGGCCCGGTTCCTGGCAGGCCCGGCATGGTTAGGAAGTTCCGCCCCCGTGACACCCCCCATACCCCCGCCCCGACCCACACCAACAAGCCGCATCCCCCCGAGGCGGCCACCCCACAGCCCGGCCCCGCGCCGCCAGTGTCGTCGCGTACTGCGGTAGTAGCGATACGTCCGTCGGCTCCGTGCCCTCTGAGGCTGCGAAGGCCTCGTAGGACGGGACCGTGCCTGTGACGATTCCCAAGTTGGGGGTGCCGGAGGCTGCGAGTTCTCTCAGGGAGGACTCTATGGTCGCCAAGTGGGCCTCGTGGGACGGGTATTCGGACTCCAGGGACGGGTACGCCGTCAGGAGTTCTTCCAGTTCCGTCGAGGGCCAGTGGAGGACCGCCACCGGGAAGGGGCGGGACAGGGCCTCTCTGTATGAGCCCAGTTCTGCCTGGATCCTGGAGATTTCCGCGCGGAGTTCCGCGGGGTTGTTCGAGCCCAGGGACCAGATGCGCTTCGGGTCGTGGAGTTCGTCCAAGGGGATCGGCGAGGTTGAGACCTCGTCCGCCAGCGCGTCCCACGCGTCGTGGGGTGCGCCCAGGAGGCGGCGTACCCGGTGGCGGCCGAAGAGCAGCGGGCGTTGTTCGTAGGACGGGGTGCCCGTGGTGTCCGAAGGCGGGAGCAGGAGTTCCACCGCCTCCGTGAACGTCTCCTGCGCCTGCGGCAGTTCGTCGTGGGACTCCAGCGACTCCGCCACGATCACCCATGGCGCCGGGTCGCGAGGGGCTGCTGCCCGTACGCCGTCGATGATCGCCCTTGCCTCCGCCTCGTGGCCGTACTCCCAGAGATTGGCGGCCTTCAGGGCTCGGATCAGGGTGGGGGCCGCCGGGGGGTGCTGGGCGTCGGGGGCCAGGAGGCGGTCGTAGAGCGTCGTCGCGCGATCGCGCTCGCCCGCTAGCTCTAGGTGGGCTGCGGCCTGAAGGAGGAGCTGCTCGGCGTCCTCGGGGTACAGGCCGGCCGTGCGCTCCAGGCGCTCGGCTTCGGCGATGTGGTCGGCAGGCGTGTCGGGGCGCATACGAGACACCGTACTGCCGAGGGGGTGGGTTACAGCAGGGTTGCCGTGTCGATCCGGCTGGTCCGGATCGGCGTGGCGTGGGCATGGCTAGTTCCGGGCGTCCGCTCTATCGTGCGGGCGGCCGTGAGTGTGGCCGTGGGTGTGGGTGGGTGGCGTGAGTCGGGAGGTGCCTGGTCGTGCGGGAGTGGCGGGAGTGGCGGGAGCGGGTTCCTGTTGTGGTGCAAGGGCGTCGCCTTCGGCGGCGCACCGGGCTCGCCCGCGGGCTCTGGAGCTGCGCCGAAGTCGCCGTCACCCTCGGCGTCGTCCTGCTCCTACTCGTCGTCCATCAGCTCTGGTGGACCAACCGCCAGGCCCGCGCCGACGCCGAGCACAAGGTTCAGGCCCTTGAGAGGGAGTGGGGGAGGGAGGGAAGCGCTGATGCCGGGGGGTCGTCGTCGCCTGTCGCTGAGCCCTCCGCCTCCTCGTCCTCCGGCGGCTCCGGATCCCCGGATGCCTCCGGGCGCTCCCGTCCCGCCGCCCCCCGGAGCGAGCCCGCCCCCGCGCCCCGCTGGGACCAGGCCTACGCCGTCCTGCGCATTCCGCGTATCGGGATCCGCGTGCCCGTAGCAGAAGGGGTGAGCAAGGGAGCCGTACTCAATAAGGGGTACGTCGGGCATTACCCGCGCACCGCTCAGCCCGGCCAAGGCGGGAACTTCGCCCTCGCGGGGCATCGCAATACCCACGGTGAGCCCTTTCGCCGCATCGACCGGCTGAGGGGCGGGGATGAGGTCGTCGTCGAGACCAAGGCGGGGACTTTTACGTACGTCGTCGAGAAGAGCCTTGGTCAGACCTCAGCCCGTGACAGTCGGGTCATCGCTCCCGTC
Source organism: Streptomyces sp. NPDC048436 (assembly GCF_043200355.1). NCBI lineage: Bacteria > Bacillati > Actinomycetota > Actinomycetes > Kitasatosporales > Streptomycetaceae > Streptomyces > Streptomyces sp. NPDC048436. The sequence continues at coordinate 1,266,091 of NZ_JBICXP010000001.1, read as the reverse complement.
CCCCGCAGTGGCGTCAGGAAGGGGTACGGGTTCAGCTCTCCCGGGTACTACATCACCCTCACCACCTGCACCCCCGAATACACCTCCAAGTACCGGCTCATCGTGTGGGGGAAGTTGCGGTCCATGCGGCCCCGGTAGGCGAGGGCGGGGCCTCACCGCCCCCGAGGGCGCGGCCCCTCACCGCCCCCGAGGGCGGAGCCCCTCACCGCCCCCGCAGCCCCAGCACGCTCGCCGCCCCCAGCGCGCCGAGCCCCGCCGACACCACCAACGCCACCTGTGTCCCATGCGCCGGTGAATCCGTCGACGTCGATACCGCGATCATGAGCGCGACCCCGGCCGCCGAACCGACGTACCGCGCCGTGTTGTTCGCCCCCGAACCCATCGCCGCGCGTTCGGCGGGGACGGACGTGACCGCGAGGAGGGGGAGTGCCGCGTTCAGGAGGCCGCTGCCCGCGCCCGAGATGACGAGGCCGGGGATCAGGAGGGGCCACGGGCCCGAGGTGGCCGCGGGCAGCATGGTCAGGACCGCCGCCGCGTGCAGGGCGAAGCCCAGGGCCAGTTGGTGGCGGGGCGAGACCTTGCCCGACAGGCGGCGTGCCTGCAGGGCCACCGCGAAGGACGTACCGGACCAGATCACGAGTAGCGCCGCCGTGCCCATCGCGGACAGGGAAAGCGTCTGCTGGAGGAGGGTGGGGAGGTAGCTGAACAGCGCGATCACCGCGAAGCCCGTGAAGAAGCCGCCCGCCGACGACGCCAGGAACGGCGGACGGCGGAGCAGGGCCAGGTCCAGCATGGGGGCCGCCGAGCTGCGTTCCACCGCCGCGAAGGCGGCGATCAGGGCTGCCGCCGCCAGGAGCAGCGCCACCACCGGTGTACGCAGCCAGCCATCCCTGCCGAGTGTCAGCGCCGCCACCAGCGCCACAAGCGCGAGGCCCAGCGTCAGCGCTCCCGCGAAGTCCGGCCGACCGCCGCGCGCGGCCCGGGATTCCGTCAGCGCACGCGGGGCGAAGGCGGCCACCACCAGGGCGGCGAGCCCCAGGGCTCCGTACGACCAGCGCCAGTCGGCCAGCGCTATGCCGCCCGCCAGCAGCGGGCCCACCGCGATGCCTCCGCTCACGAAGGCTCCCCAGATCCCGGTCGCCCGGATCCGGCCCTGCCCCGCCGGGAACGCGTGGACCAGCAAGCCGAGGCTGGCCGCGAGGATCGCCGCGCTCGCCGCGCCCTGGGCCACCCGTGCCAGCGTGAACAGCCAGGTCGACGTGGCGAGGGCGCCCAGCGCCGTGGTGATGCCGAGGGCGACCGTCCCGGAGAGGAAGACGCGGCGGCGGCCGTAGTCGTCGGCGAGACTGCCCGCCACCAGGAGCAGGGCGGCCAGGCCCAGCGGGGTGCCGTTGAGCAGCCAGGCCTGGGCGGAGAGCGGGGTGTGCAGGGAGGCGGCCGTGTCGGGGAGCGTGACCATCGGCGCGGTGTACGTCATCAGGGCCACGGCGGTGGCCGCGCTCGTAACGGCGAGGGTGGCGGCCGGGCGGGGCGAGGGCGCGGGTGCCGCCGGGGACGGAGCCGCGACGGGCGGGGCGGGAGCTGCGGGGGCGGGGGCTGCGGGGGCGGGAGCTGTGGTGCGTACTAGCCGGGGCATGGCCTGCTCCTCCAGGGGTGGGCTGGGGCGGTTCTCGTGAGCTTCCGTGTAGGTTCAGTCATTGAACCTGCGTACGACGACACGACCGTAGCAGGGCGAGTTCAGTCACTGAACCTGGAATCCGTAAAGTCGTTAAGGTGGGTCCATGGCTCTCGGCAAGGACTACGCGGCGCAGGAGTGCTCCATCGCCCGCGCGCTTGAGGTCGTCGGGGAGCGCTGGACGCTGCTCGTCGTCCGCGACGCCCTCTATGGAGTGCGGCGCTACAACGACTTCCTCGTCCACCTCGGCATCCCCCGCGCGGTCCTCGCCTCGCGCCTGCAGACGCTCACCGCCGCCGGCGTCCTGGAGAAGCGGCCGTGCGCGCGGGCTCCTTCGCGGCACGAGTACGTCGTGACGGAGCGGGGCCGCGCGCTCTGGCCCGCCCTGCGCGCGCTCGGCGCCTGGGGGCGCGACAACTTCTCCGAGGCGGGGGCGAAGCCGTTGCGCTACTTCCACCACGCGGCCTGCGGCACCGAACTCGGCGTCGTCGGTGAATGTCCCGGCTGCGGCATCCTCGTACCCGTCGAGGACGTCGAGATGACGCCCGGTCCCGGGCTGGACCAGGACCCGGCCGATCCGGTCAGCCGGGCGCTGCTCACGCCCCGGCGGCTCCTTACGGCTGTCGAGACGGCTGCCGAGACCGATCCTGTATAACGGGCACAGTAAGTACTACGACTATTACGTCTATTGCGTCGAGGAGAGGGGGTCGGACTTCATGCAGGACGCGCTTCGCGGCTGGAAGGCCGCCCTCCGTCCCACCGGGCTCCTCCTCTTCCTCCTCATCGAGGTCGTTCTCCTCGACGCGAGCAGCCTCACCGCCGCCGTCGCGCTCGCCGCGACCGCCGCCGCCGGGTCCGCGCTCGCCGCCTGCTCTGTCATCGCCGCGCGCTGCGCGCCCGTCGTACCCCGCACCCGCGTGCGTACGGCCATCCGCGACCGCGAGAAGCGCACCGCGTTCCTGCCCCAGCGCGATCCCGACGCCTCCGGGCGCAGGCGACCCCGAGCGCCGGGCCGTCTCGTCCTGACGGCCGCGTAGGGAGCACCGGAAACCCGAAGCCCCCTTCGCGGGCCGTCACGCCGAAAAGTGCATTTCACCTTTTCTCTCGGCACGACGAGACCCCCGGAGGGCTCCATGCCCGCGTTCCTGTCCGCTTTCATCTCCCTCTTCGCCGACCTGGTCGGCTCCCTCGCCGACCTGCTCCAGCCGGTCTTCCACGCCTCCGCGACGGCCGCCGCCATCGTGCTCTTCACCGCCTGCGTACGACTCCTCGTCCACCCCCTGTCGCGGGCGTCGGCCCGTGGCCAGAAGGCGCGCGCCAAGCTGTCGCCGCGGATCGCGGAGCTGCGCAAGAAGCACGCCAAGAACCCCGAGAAGCTGCAGAAGGCGGTCATGGAGCTGCACCGGGAGGAGAAGGTGTCGCCGCTCTCCGGATGCCTGCCCAGCCTGTTCCAGCTGCCGGCCTTCTTCCTGCTCTACCACCTGTTCTCCAACTCGAAAATTGGCGGCGAGGCGAACTCGCTCCTCGGGCACAAGCTGTTCGATGCGCCCCTCGGCGGGCGGTGGGCGGACGCGCTCGGCGACGGCGGGGTCTTCGGGGCGCAGGGGCTCGTCTACCTCGGGCTCTTCGCGATCGTCGCGGCCGTCGCGACCTTCAACTTCCGGCGTACGAAGCGGCAGATGGCCGCGACGGCCGCGGCCACGCCCGCGGGTGACGCGGGCCAGCAGGTGCCCGGCATGGGCGCGATGACCAAGGTCATGCCGTTCATGTCCTTCATGACGCTGTTCACCGTGGCCTTCGTGCCGCTGGCCGCCGCGCTGTACGTCGTCACCAGCACGACCTGGAGCGCGGTCGAGCGCGCCGTGCTGTACCGGGACATGCCGTACGGGGCCGGAGCGGGCGCCTTGGCTACTGCCCAGTAAAGGTCCGGTCTGTGAACAGGGTCTTGCGGAGTGGACGGTGACCTTGGAGGATCTTCCAATCCTCCGATGGCCGCAATCCTTCCCCGAGCTCTCAACTCCGTTCGAGCAGGGGAGGCCCCAATCCGGGCCACGCGGCGGTCAGGACGCGGGCGCGACTCGACCAAGGGAGATTGACCATGAAGCTGCTGCGAGTCGGTACGGCGGGGGCCGAGCGCCCGGCGCTCCTCGACGCCGAAGGCACCCTGCGGGATCTGTCGGCGACCGTCACGGACATCGACGGAGCGCTGCTCGCCGACGCGGACGCCCTCGACCGGATCCGGTCCGCCGCCGAGGCGGGGGGACTGCCCGCGCTCGACGCGCAGGGGCTGCGGGTCGGGCCGCCGGTGGCCCGGATCGGCAAGGTGGTGTGCATCGGGCTCAACTACCACGACCACGCGAAGGAGACCGGGGCCACGCCACCCGTCGAGCCGGTGATCTTCTTCAAGGCGGCGGACACGGTGGTCGGGCCGCACGACACGGTCCTGGTGCCGCGCAAGTCGGTCAAGACCGACTGGGAGGTGGAGCTCGCGATCGTCATCGGGCGCACCGCGCGCTACCTGGAGTCCGACGAGGAGGCGCTCGCGCACGTCGCCGGGTACGCGGTGTCGCACGACGTCTCGGAGCGCGAGTTCCAGATCGAGCGCGGCGGCACCTGGGACAAGGGCAAGAACTGCGAGACGTTCAACCCGCTCGGCCCCTGGCTCGTGACGGCGGACGAGGTGCCCGACCCGCAGGCGCTCTCCCTCAAGCTCTGGGTCAACGGCGAGCTGAAGCAGGACGGCTCCACCTCGCAGCAGATCTTCCCCGTGGCCGAAGTGGTGCGCTACGTAAGCCAGTTCATGACCCTGTACCCGGGTGACGTCATCAACACCGGTACGCCGGCGGGGGTGGCCATGGGGCAGCCCGAGCCGAAGCCGTATCTGCGGGCCGGTGATGTGGTGGAGCTGGAGATCGAGGGTCTTGGCAGGCAGCGCCAGGAGCTGAAGCCGGCGTAGCCTCGGGCGGGGGCTACTTGGGGCCCTGGGGTGGAGTTCGGCGGGGTTCTGCTGACTCCACCTGCGGGTGCGTCGTGGCTGGGCGCGCAGTTCCCCGCGCCCCTGACGGGGTCCCCTCAGGGGCGCCCCGCTTACGCGAAACGCTCCAGTGCCTCGACCACCAGCGCGTGGTCCGACGCCTGGGGGAGCCCCGACACCACCACAGTGCCGATGACACCCGCGCCCCGCACCGTGATCGGGAACGCGCCGCCGTGCGCCGCGTACATGTCCGGGTCAAGGCGTGAGGACTCCTCGAACGTCGTCCCCTTGGCGCGGAAACGCGTGCCGACCAGGAAGGACGAGCAGCCGTAGCGCTCGACGACCCGGCGCTTGCGGTGGATCCAGGCGTCGTTGTCCGGGGTCGAACCGGGCAGCGCCGCGTGGAAGAGCTGCTGCCCGCCGCGGGTGATATCGATGGCCACCGGGGCCTGGCGTTCGCGGGCCAGGCCGACCAGGAGTGTGCCGAGTGCCCAGGCGTCCTCGTATGTGAAGTGGGGGAGGATCAGGCGGAGTTCCTGGGCCTCCAGCTCCTCGACCGTGGGCGGCTCGGGCCGCTGGGAGCTCGGGGTCGGGGTTGGGCTCGGGGTCGGGCTCGTCATACGACCACCGTCACACCGTCGCGGGCCGAGCGGCGCGCCGCCTCCAGGACGTCGAGGGCGGCTGCGGCCTCGTGCGCGGTGACGGGGTTCGGGCCGGTGCCTCGCAGGGCCGCGGCCACGGCCGCGTAGTACGCGGGGTAGTCGCCGGGCAGCGTCTCGACCGGGGTGCCGCCGCCGGTCAGCGGGGACTCGCCGGAGCCGACGCGGCCCCACATCGACTCGGGCTCCACGCCCCAACTGCCGTCGCCCGTGGGCCGCTTGCCGTCGCGGAGGGCGGCTTCCTGCGGGTCGAGGCCGTACTTCACGTAGCCCGCCACCGAGCCGAGGGCGCGGAAGCGCGGGCCGAGCTGGGCGGTGGTGGCGCTCATGTACAGGTGCGAGCGGACGCCGTTCGTGTGCGTGATCGCGATGAACGTGTCGTCGTCGGCCTCCGCGCCGGGGCGGCGTACGTCGGATTCGGCGTACACGGAGCGGGCGGGGCCGAAGAGGACGAGCGCCTGGTCGACGACGTGGCTGCCGAGGTCGTACAGCAGACCTCCGATCTCTTCCGGGTCTCCGGACTCGCGCCAGCCGCCCTTGGGCTGCGGACGCCACCGCTCGAATCGGGATTCAAAGCGCCATACGTCGCCGAGTTCGCCGTGGGGGGCGACGGAGCCGTCCGCGCCGCCGGATACGAGCTTCTGGAGCGTACGGAAGTCGTTGTCCCAGCGGCGGTTCTGGAAGACGGAGAGAAGGAGTCCGCGTTCGTCGGCGAGCGCGGCGAGCTCGCGGGCCTCGGCGGCGGTGCCGGCGATGGGCTTGTCCACGACGACCGGGAGGCCCGCCTTGAGGGCGGCGGTCGCGAGGGAGACGTGCGTCTTGTTCGGGGAGGCGATCACGACCAGGTCGAGCTCGTCCGCACGGCCCCAGAGCTCGTCGGCGGAGGCGGCGAAGCGCAGCTCGTCGCCGAACTCGGCGCGGGCCTGCGCCTGCCGCTCGGGGTTCGACGTGACGACCGTGTCGAGGACGAGGCCCTCGGTGGCGGCGATCAGCGGGGCGTGGAAGACGGAGCCCGCGAGGCCGTATCCGACGAGGGCTACGCGGAGAGGGGAGCCTGTGGAGCCTGAGCCTGTACCAGTCATGCTTTCCACTTAAGCAACGGTGTTGCCAAAGCGCAAGCGCGGGCGACAATGGGGGTGTGAACAGGACCAATGGCAGGGTGGCGGCGGCAGGCAGCAGGGTCGGCGGGGGAGCGAACCTCCTCGCGCTGCGCGGGCACAACGCGGCCCTGGTGCTCGACCTGCTGCGCACGGCGGGCGAGGCGGGCATCAGCCGCCTCGAACTCGCCGAACGCACGGGGCTCACCCCGCAGGCCGTCAGCAAGATCACCGCACGGCTGCGTACGGAGGGCCTCGCGGCGGAGGCGGGCCGCGGGGCGTCCACGGGAGGCAAGCCGCGGACGCTGCTGCGGCTGGTTCCGGAGGCCGGTCACGCGGTCGGCCTGCACCTGGACCGCGACGAGCTGACGGCGGTGCTGGCCGACCTGACGGGGCGGGTGGTGGTGGAACGCCGGACGGCGCTGGACTTCGGTGCCGGGGCGGAAGCGGTGGTGGATGTGGCGGTGGGGGTGGTGCGGGAGCTGGGCGACTCGCTCGGCGGTGACGGCGGAGGTGACGGGGCCGCTGCTCCCGGGCTGCTCGGGGTCGGGGTCGCGCTGCCCGGGCCGCTCGATCACGCCGCCGGGGTCCTGCATCGCGTGACCGGTTACCCCGCGTGGGACGGCTTCCCGCTGCGGGACGCGTTCGCCGGGCGCCTCGGGCTGCCGGTCGTCGTGGACAAGGACACGAACGCGGCAGCGCTCGGCCTCGCGCTGGGCGGGGTGGCGGACTCCTTCGCGTATCTGCACCTCGGTACGGGGCTCGGGGCGGGTCTTGTCCTGGGGGGAGGCTTGTACCGCGGGGCGCGGACGGGGGCGGGCGAGTTCGGCCACCAGGTGATCCGGCTGGACGGCCCGGTGTGCGGTTGCGGCGACCGCGGCTGCATCGAGGCGCTGTGCCTGGCGGCGGTGGCCCGGGGCGATCTCGACGAGGCGGCGCGGGTGCTGGGGGCGGGGGCGGGGAACCTGGTCAGCCTGCTGGACATCGATCTCGTACTGCTCGGCGGCCGGGTGGTCCTGGCGGACCAGGAGCGTTTTGTACGGGGAGTGGGCACCGTGGTCGCAGAACGCGCGCGGCGGGGCGGCGGAGGCAGGGAGGTCCCGGTCACCATCGCCTCCGGGGGCGAGAGGGGGGTCGCGGAGGGCGCGGCCCAACTGGTCCTTGCCCCGCTCTTCGGCCGGGCGGATGTGGATGTGGCGTTTCCGGGTGGGTGGGTGTCCGGGTAGCGGTAGCTGGAGGCGGTGGAGCTCCTGGTGGCAGGAGTCGGTGGTGGTGTCCGGCAGCGAGGGCGGCAGCGGGGGCGGGAGTCGGGGGCGGTCGAGTGTTCCGCGGTCGGCACCTACGCGCTCGCCCCTCCGGCAATCGCAATTAACGGAAAGTCGGCTGATAGGGCGGACTTGCGCGGTCCAGTCGGCGGTACCGGGCCGTGGCGGGGCCGGTAGGCATGGGCGGGCGTGGCATGGTCGCCGCCCACGGCAAGTGGCATACCGCTGCCCCGCCCCGCCCCCGCCCCGCCTCCGCTCCGTACGGCCCCCGCTCCCCGCTCCCGCCCCTCCGCGCTCAGCAAAGGCCCCTTATGCGACTCCGCCGCTCTCTCGCCTCCGGCGTCACCGCCGTCGCCGCCGCCCTCGCGTCCACCGTGAGCGGAGTGGGTCCAGCGTTTGCGATGGGCCCTCAGATGTGTGCGGTGGGGGAGCCGTTGGGCTCGGCCTCCTGCGGCGCGACAGACGCGACAGACACGGCGGACGCGGCGGACACGGCGGACGCGACGGGCGCGGCGGATGCGACAGACGCGACGGACGTAGCCGTTATGGCCGCCGCCCCACCCCGGCAGCTCACGCAACTCACGCGCGCACAGGCCGCAAGCCCCGCTGAAGCCTCCGCCGAACCCGTGGCCCAGCAGCCCACCTGCGCCGCCCCCGACAGCGGCGGTTTCCCCATCCGGACCCGGATCAAGGGCGGGCCCGCCGCCTACGAAGCCGGCGGCGGCTACCGCACATGGTCCCTCAAGTTGACCAACACCACCCGTGGCACCTGCGGTGACATCCACCCCGTAGTCGTCATCGTCGACCGGGAGCGCGAGCTGCTGCCCCGGCAGATTCAGCTGGACTTCCACGACGGCGAACGGTGGCGTCCGGTGGGCTTCGAGCGGACCGACCGGGACGAGAACGTCGGTGTCTTCGACGACGGGTTCCCCGGGTTCAGGGTCAAGGCGGGGCACACCCTCACCGCCAAGGTCCGCCTCTCCTTCACCTCCGCGGCCCGGTCCGAGCACGCCGTCATCTCCGCCGCCGTCGTCCAGCGCCGTGACGACGACGGCGACTGGGTGGGCGAGTCCGACGACTACCCGTTCGGCATCGACGTCGAAGGAAGCGAAGACGGAAGCGGGGACGCAAGCGGGGACGAGCGCGACGACGGAGGCGCGCGGGACGCGGGCCGGGACGGCGGCAGCGACCCGGGCGGGCACGGATACGGCCGCGGCGACAGCGGGCGGCACGAACGCACCGACGCCGGCGGCTTCTCGTACGCCGATGAACTCGCCGCGACCGGCCCCCGCGCCCTGCTCGGAGCCGGAGCCGTCGCCGCCGCTCTCTTCGCCGGAGGGTGGGGCCTCGTCGTGGCCACCCGGCGGCTGCGCGCCGGCCGAGGACGCTGAGCCCCTGGCGGCGGGCAGGATCCCCAGCCCCGAAGACATGGGAAGACCGCACCGACGCCGCGTACAAGGTCGACAAGGGCGAACTCCGCGCCGCCCACGGTGACAGCGGGCGTACACCGGCCGGGTCAAGATCACCGCATCCTGATTAGGCTGTGGGGCGTCGGCACACAGTCGTCCCGGCGCCCCTTCAGTTGACTTGCAGACCGCTGACCGCAGGAGTGCACCGCATGGCAGAGCGCAAGCCCATCGAATCGTGGCTCACCGACATGGACGGCGTGCTCATTCACGAGGGTGTCCCGATCCCCGGCGCCGACGCGTTCATCAAGAAGCTCAGGGAGTCCGGCAAGCCCTTCCTGGTCCTGACGAACAACTCCATCTACACCGCGCGTGACCTCCAGGCCCGCCTCAACCGCATGGGCCTCCAGGTGCCGGTCGAGAACATCTGGACCTCGGCGCTCGCCACCGCGAAGTTCCTGGACGACCAGCGGCCCGGCGGCACCGCGTACGTCATCGGTGAGGCGGGGCTCACCACGGCCCTGCACGACATCGGGTACGTCCTGACGGACCACGACCCGGATTACGTCGTGCTCGGCGAGACCCGCACGTACTCCTTCGAGGCCATGACCAAGGCCGTACGTCTGATCAACGGCGGGGCCCGCTTCATCTGCACCAACCCGGACGAGACCGGGCCCTCCAACGAGGGGCCGCTGCCCGCAACCGGCTCCGTCGCGGCCCTGATCACCAAGGCGACAGGCCGGAACCCCTACTTCGCGGGGAAGCCGAATCCACTGATGATGCGGACCGGCCTGAACGCCATCGGCGCGCACTCCGAGACGAGCGCGATGATCGGTGACCGCATGGACACGGATGTCCTCGCCGGTCTTGAAGCGGGGATGGAGACCTTCCTGGTGCTCACGGGGCTCACGACTCGTGCCGACATCGACCAGCACCCCTTCCGGCCGTCCAACATCGTGGACTCCATCGCCGATCTCGTCGACCGGGTCTGACCGTCTGACCTGGGCAAAGGCCCCGTTTTCGGCCCGCTCGCCCACCCGTTCACCCCGTACCAAGATGCGAAGGACCCCTGCGCGCGTGAACCTCGTATGAGGAGGTTCACGATGCGTAGAGAACCACTCACCCTGCGTGGGATAGCCGCGGTCGCCGTACTGGCCGCGCTGCCCGTCACCGCGGCGACGCCCGCCCACGCCCATGACCAGGGCAAAGTGCACGCCACGGTCACCCCGTCCAGTGCCGCGCCCGGGGCCCAGGTGGAGGTGAGCGTCTCAGGCTGTGACGGGACGACCGGGTCCGCGGGGTCCGGGGCGTTCAACGGTGAAGCGAAGCTCACCGGCCGGGACGGCGAAAAGTACACGCTGAACGGCTCCGCCATGGTCAAGAACGACATCGCGGGGACGTACGACATCACCGTCATCTGTGACGGCCACCCCCACCAGGGCGTCGGCTCCTTGCAGGTCGTCCAGCAGCACTCCGCCCCCGTATCCCCGGTCCACGCGGGCGGCGGCGGCACCGCGCGGCTGGCGACGCAGACCCAGGAGGCGGGGCCCGGCACCCGGCACGCGGTGATCGGCCTGGTGCTCGCCGGGGTGGCGGCCGTGGCCGTCGCCCTGCGCAGCGTCCGCCGGCGCCGCTCCGAGTGACGGGCGGCGACCGACATGTCGGGCCAGCAGAAGCCGGGCCAGGAGAAGGAGACAGGGCACGGGCGATTCCTCACCGGGATCGCCTGGGCGCTGGTGCTCGTCGGGCTCTGGCTGTGGGGCAGCGAGATCACTGACGTGGGCGGTGGTGTCTCGGCGCCCACGACCGGTGACGTCGCGGCGGTGGGCCGTCCGTTCGCCGTCGAACTCCCGGACGCGCACAAGCCGTTGAGCGCCGCGAAGCCGCAGCGTGTCGATGTTCCCTCGGTGAAGGTGCGGGCGCCCGTGGTCGCCCGCGGCCTCGACGGGGACGGCGCCATCGATCCGCCGCCCTACACGCAGGCGGGCACCGTCGGCTGGTACGGCGGCGGGACGCGCCCCGGTGCGGCGGGTACGTCGCTGTTCGTGGGCCACGTCGACACCGAGACGCGCCCCGCGGTCTTCTACGACCTCAGCGCGGTGCGCCCCGGCGAGAAGGTCCGCGTCACCCGGGACGACGGCTCGGTCGCGGTGTTCACCGTGGACGACGTCCAGGTGCTCAGCCGCGACCGCTTCGACGCCCAGAAGGCGTACGGCCCCCACGAGGAGGGCCGCGCCGAACTCCGCCTGATCACCTGTGGCGGCACCTTCGACCGGGAGACCCGGACGTACTCGGCGAACGTGGTGGTGTCCGCCTACCTCACTGGGGTGGAGCCGTAGGGGCGGCGCCGAGGCGCGAGGGCACTCCCGCCGCGCTCGCGCCCACGGCCCTGCCCCCGGCGGCGGCCCCTTCCCGGACGGCCCGCAGGCCAAGGCCCCCGAAGACCGCGGCGAACACGGCCCAGAGCAGGACCTGCGAGGCGACCGACAGGACGCGGAAGTCCCACAGGAGCGTCGCGTCGACGGGCACCGGGTCCGGGTTGTCCGGCAGCAGGAAGAGCACGGCGAGGACGGCGACCGTCGTGAGGGCCGCCGCGATCTGCCGCACCGGCAGAGGTCTGGGTGCCAGGCGTACGTACACCTGCCAGACCAGGAACATGCCGAGGACGCCGATCGCGACGGACGCCAGCCACATCGCCTGGCGGTCGCCGACCGTGCCCGAGTCGCCGACGCCCGGCGGGTTCGCCGGGTAGCGCAGACCGGGCAGCAGAGAGACGGCGAGGAAGGCCGCTCCCGCGAAGGTCAGGGCGCGCGGCCACGGAGCCGAGCGCGGGTCGCGGCGGTGCACCAGGGCGTACGCCACGGCGAAGAGGATGCCGAGGGCCAGACCCGCGACGACCGCGGCGACGACCAGGCCCGCGTGCTGGGTCGAGCGCGTGAAGAGCTCCTCGTGGTGCTGCACGGACTGAGCGGCGCCGTGCGCGTGCTCCTCGGCGGCCGAACGCTTCTCCTCGACGCGGATCGCCCGGTCCATCAGCGGCTCGGCGAGCAGCAGGGAGAAGAGACCGGCCGCGAGGCCCGCCGCTCCTCCCGCCGCGAGTCCCCGGCCGAGCAGGGGCAGTACAGGTGAGGACGAGGGGGAAGGCATGGTGCTCGGTCCGTCCCCGGTCAGTGGCACGGGGCACCGAAGAGGTGCCTGCCGTCGTGAGCGAACTCGTGCAGATAGCTGCCGGTCGCCGAGATGAGCGAACCGTTGTCGATGAAGACCGCGTAGAGCGCGATCAACGCGAGAATGGCCGCGGCCGACGCGATGAGCCAGTCGCGGGTCTGGGTCGCGGCGGCCTGGGCCGCCACGCTGTCGGTGTGTGCTGCGGTGTGCCCGGAGAGGACTGACATACCGATGGGCCTCCTTCTGGGGTTTCCACGCCCCATCGCAGGAGGACGACAGCTCAGTTCCTGACTTCCGCGCGCCTTGCGGCACGCGGTCACAGTGGCGGGACCGCCCCGGAATCGCACCGGGTTCCTGTCAACCGTCGCCTCGATGTATGGACTTGTCGTCCCGGAGAGTCCCAGTTGGCGATGGACACTGTCAACAGGGCGTGTGTCACTCAGGGGTGCGGGCAACCCGGCCCGGTCGGCGGCCCGCTCCCCCCGGAGCCGTCGACCGGGCTGGTCCTCGACCGCGCGCGCACGGGCTGCGGGAGTAACCCGGCGCCGGCGCGGGAGGTTCACAGGGCCATTCCGGCATACGAAATGGACGATCAGGCCGGGGGCTTGGGCCGTTGAGACGACTGTAGAACGGATGAGCGCCTGAGCCTAGAGGGCGATTGACGCCAAGTCGTGACCTGCTCCCTCTGCGTGATCACCGCAGGTGGCGCCGGTCCTCGGCGAGGCCGCTACTCAGGCCCGGACCAACTGCCGCGCAGCGCCGCGTCGTCGAGTGAGCCCTCGACCACTTCGGTGGCGACCAGCTCCATGACCAGCCGTTCCTTGCGCGCGTACCGCCGTAGGACGTCGAACGCCTCGTCCAGGTCGGTGTGCCAGCGTTCGGCGAGCATGCCCTTGGCCTGTTCGATGCGGATACGGCTGGTCAGAGCTCCCTGGAGCTGCGTGGCCAGGGTCCGGGACTCCCTGAGGGTGCGGTGGTTGTGCAGCCCCACCGCGGTGGCGTCGGCGATCGTCTGCGCCATCCGCAAGTCTCCCTCCGGCAGGCTGTTCAGGGCCGCCTCGGGTACGAAGACGTTGAGCGCGCCCAGCATGGAATCGCGCTGCCGCAGCGGCACCGCGTAGGTCGCGCCGATGCCGTGCTCGCGGGCCCGCGCCGTGAACTCCGGCCAGCGTGCGGCGGTTTCGGCGGCGGTGATCCGGACGGGCGGCACGGGCCGCCCCGTACCGAGGCTCTCCACACAGGGGCCGCCCTCCCGCTGGATCTCAAGCAGGTCGAGTGCCAGATGCCGGGGATGGCCGCTCGCCGCGGGGGAGAGCTTGCTGTGGCCGTTGACCATCACCCCCGCCGCCGTGGCCTCCAGGAGTTCCACGCAGTGGCCCGCGACGCGCCTGAGGTAGCGCTCGGGGTCGAAATCTTCGGAAAGCGTGTCCGAGGCCTCCACGAGGACTTCGGCCAGCCTTAATTCGGAGGTGCGATCCTGCATGATCTCTCCCCTGGTGGCCTTACCCCGCGCCCTGCGTCTACCCGCAGCCGCCGCGCTGTAACAGGTCTCCTACAGGTCTTCGCAGCGGACGGGCGGCCCTCGTGGGCAGGGAGTGCGTATGTCAGGATTGAGAATCGGACAGTGCGCCCAAGGGGGAGTGGATGTACCACAAAGGCACCGGCCGCGGTCATCGGATCGCGGCCAGGGGGGTGAAGGCTGCGGCGGCGTTTGCGGGGGCTGCGCTGCTGCTGTCGGGGTGCTCCTCCGATGACGGGGGCTCGGAGGAAGCGTCGGGGAAGCCGATCAAGCAGCAGCCGAAGGGCTCCGACCCCTACTGGGTCAACCCGGAGGGCAACGCGGCCAAGCAGGTCACCTCGTACGAGAAGGACGGCAAGAAGGACGACGCCGAACTGATCCGCAAGATCGCCGAACAGCCGGTCCCGGAATGGATCATCCCGGAGAACGCGGAGGACCAGGCGCGCGGCTTCACCGAGGCCGCCGACAAGGCCGACAGGGACGCCCTGTTGGTCCTCTACAACATCCCGCACCGCGACTGCGGTCAGTACTCCGGCGGCGGCGCTGCGGACGGCAACGCCTACCGCGAGTTCGTCGACCAGGTGGCCAAGGGCATCGGCGACCGCCGCGCCACGGTCATCCTGGAGCCCGACGCGGTGCTCCACATGGTCGACAACTGCACGCCCGAGGAGTTCCACGAGGAGCGCTACGACCTCCTCAAGGGCGCCATCGGGAAGCTCAAGTCCCTGAAGAACACCAAGGTGTATCTGGACGCGGGCAACGCGGGCTGGAAGAACCCTGATTCGCTCTGGGAGCCCCTGAAGTGGTCGGGCGTCGAGCAGGCCGACGGCTTCTCGGTCAACGTCTCCAACTTCCAGACGACCGAGGCCAGTACGGAGTTCGGCAAGAAGCTGTCGGCGAAGATCGGCAACAAGCCGTTCGTCATCGACACCGCGCGCAACGGCAACGGCCCGTACACGAAGGGCAAGGACGCCTGGTGCAACCCGCCGGGCCGCGCGCTGGGCGAGACGCCCACCACCAAGACCGACGATCCGCTCGTCGACGCCTACCTCTGGGTCAAGCGGCCCGGCGAGTCGGACGGCACGTGCCGGGGTGGGCCCAAGGCGGGGGCCTGGTGGCCCGAGTACGCGTTGAGCCTCGCGAAGGCAGCCGCCAAGTAGTAGCGCCCCGTAAGGGGCGCGGGGAACTGCGCGCTCAGCGCGCGAAAAGCCGCAGTCGCGTCTGCTCAGTACTCGGCAGACGCGACTGCGGCTTTTCTGTGGTTGCTCGCGCAGTTCCCCGCGCCCCTTACGGGGCCCGTCCTACGGCACGTGAACCCACTGAGCCTTGCTCGGGGTGCCCTGGTCGTCCGTCACGAAGAGCATGTACCAGCCGGACTCGACCAGGCTCCGCTCCTGAGGAATCGTCACCGTGACCCCGTCCTTGGCCTTCTTAAGGTCGAGGGCCACCGACGTCTGGTCGATGTCGGTCACGTGCGTCGACGCGCTCGGCCGGATGAGGCGGGCCGTCTTGATGGACGAGGCATGCTTCGACTTGAACGTCCCGGACCCGCCCCGCTTGATCTCCTTCGGACCGTCGCCCAGCGTCGGCTGCGAGCCGTGGTAGAGGTACGGCGGCGTGTAGATCTCGATGCGCTGCTCGAACTCGCCGGGCTTGGTGTTGGCCTCGTCGGCGTAGAGCGAGTCCGAGCCGAAGAACATCACGCGGCCGTCGGGCAGCAGGATCGAGCCCGAGTGGTAGTTGCGGCCGACCTCGGGGTCCGCGACCCGCTTCATGTTGCCGGTCTTGGCGTCGTAGATCCGCGCCTGCTTGATGTTCGAGTCACCCCGGCCGCGGTAGTCCTCCGAGCCGCCGGATATGAGCACCGAGTCGTCGGGCAGCGTCGAGGCCTGCGGGTAGCGGGTGCCCTTCTCCATCTCGGGGCCGTCCACGAACTTCGGGCTGTCGTCCTTGAGGTCGACGATGCGGGTCTTCTTGCTGGACTTGTCGGACTCGCCGACACCGCCGCCGCCGACCACCATGTACTTCTGGTCCTGCGCGGGCGGCAGTTCCACCGTGTTGGAGGTCTCCAGGAGATTCGGGTCGCTCAGCCCGGGGATCCCCTTCCAGCTGCCCTTCTTCTCCAGGTCCCAGGTGCCGGGCTTGCGGCCGACGTCGTCGGGGCCGTAGCCCGCGTTCGAACCCGAGTAGAAGAGCCTGCCGTTCTCCAGCTGGAAGACCGCCGGGTAGGTCGGGAACTGGCGGACCTGCTTGGTGTAGGTCCACTTCTTGGTCTTCGGGTCGTACACCTCGTTCTTGCCCGGGACCAGCTGGCCGATCTCGTCGAGGCCGGAGAGGCTGAGCACCTTGCCGTCCGAGAGCGTGGTCAGCGTGGGGTACCAGCGGGCCTCGTTCATCGGGTCGACCTTGATGTACTTCTCGGCGACCGGGTCGAACTCGAAGGCGTCCTTGATCCCCTGGAAGTCCTTCTTGTCCAGGGCGAGCTTCTGCGCGATGCCGTACGTGTTGCGGGTGGCGGCGCCGCTCAGGCCCTGCACGCGGTAGTTGTCCTGCGTACCCGTCTCGTACTTCGTGCCGCTCTTCTGCGCCTCGACGTACACCCGGCCGAGGCCCGGTTCGTTGCGCACGAACGCGCCGGTCTGCTTGTCGAAGACCTTCTTCGCGCGCTCGATGACGACCGGGTCCTTGGAGACGAACGTCTTGCCGTTCTTCTTGCCGGTGAACTTCGTGCCCTTGGGCAGCGTGATCGGCTTGTCCGGGTCTTCGTTGTGCACCACCATCAGGCCGCCGGCCTTGGTGATGTCGCCCTTGAGCTTCTCGTAGCGCTGGGTGCCGCCGGCTATCAGCAGATTGCCGTTGGCGAGCTGGGTGTGGCCGGTGCAGAAGAGGTCGACGGGCGTCTTGATCTTCTTGATCGTGTTCTTGACCGGGTCCCACAGGCGCGTGTCGAACTTCTTGGCGTCGAAGTTCTTCTGGTTGTTGCCGGAGCCCGCGACCAGGAGGATCTTGCCGGTGTGCAGGAGGGCCGCGTGGATGGTGTTCTGGCGGTACTCCTCGGGGAAGTTCACGACCTCCCAGTGGCCGTTGTCCGCCTTGTACTCCGGCTTGTTGATCTTGTAGTCGTGGTACTTCTCCGAACCCACGCGCCAGAGCCACGGGCCGTTCATGCCGGCCAGCGCTATGACCACCGCCGCGCCTATCGCTATGCGGCGGGCGCGGCGGCGGCTGGAGCGGTCTTTCATTTCTTACGTCCCCCAAGGGCGATCTGCATGGTCTGGTCGTTCGCCGCCCAGCTGGGCTTCTGCTGCGGCGCGTGTGGTGCCTGCGGGGCGTCGTGCGCCTGCGGCAGCTGGGCCGTGGCGTCACGCTGCTGCGGCACCATCGGGTCTCCGCCGCCGGGCGGCGGCTCCGAAGGTCCGGATCCGTGCCGGGACCCGCGCTTCTTCTTGTCCTGCCGCATGCCCCACCGCCAGGCGAAGATCGGCGCGGCTGTGATCAGGAGGGCGAACGTGGCCCAGGTGATCATCGCCGGGTGGACGTGGTCGAAGACGAACGCGGCGGCCATCGAACCGCTGAAGACCAGGATGAAGAACAGGTGGATCCGGAACGTGCCGAACAGTGTGTCCGGGCTCGCCGAATCGCCCTTGGGAGTCACCACGAACTTGCTCTTGCGGCGCAGCACGGCGTCGAGTAGGGAGCGCGCGTACACCGGAGCGGACAGCGCGGACATCACCATGCCCGCGATGCCGCCGGAGCCCTCGGGCTCGTGCGGCGAGACGTTGTGGCGGCGGTTCCAGATGTAGAGGCCGATCTGCAGCGCCGACGCGTTGCCGTAGAGCATCAGCCAGATCGTCGGGTCGATGTTCACGCCGGATGCGCCGAGGCCCAGGAACAGCGCGCAGGAGAGCGCGGCCAGGATCCAGTTCATGGCGGACATCGGGTAGAAGATGACCATCATCGTGTAGTTGAAGAGCCGCCCGGGCGGCAGCGAGAACGGCGCCTTCCAGAACTGCTTGAGGATGGTCTCGTACGTTCCGCGCGACCACCGCAGCTGCTGCGTGAAGAAGTCCGTCCAGGCGTTGGGGCCCTCACCGACCGCGAGCACGTCCGGGGTGTAGACCGACTTCCACTTCTTGCCGGTCCTGGGGTTCGTGGCGCGGTGGATCTCGAAGCCCGTGGCCATGTCCTCGGTGATCGAGTCGTACAGACCGCCGATCTGCTTCAGGGCGCTGATGCGTACGGCGTTGCTCGTGCCGACGAACATGGGGGAGCCGTAGGCGTTGCCCGCGCGCTGGATCAGGGCGTGGAAGAGGAACTGCTGGGACTCGGCGGCCTTGGTGATGAAGTTGTCGTAGTTTCCGTATACCTGCGGGCCGATGACGAAGCCGACGTTCTCGTCACGGAAGAAGCCGAGCATCCGCTCCAGGTAGTTCGGCATCGGGACGTGGTCGGTGTCGACCGACGCGAAGAAGTCGTAGTCGCCGCCGTGAGCGTCGAGCCAGGCGTTGTAGTTGCCGTGCTTGGTCTTGGCGCGGTGCGGGCCCTTGCTCATGTTCCACTTCGCGACGCCCTTGCGGGAGAAGTGGTGCACGCCGAGCCGCAGGCAGACCTCCTTGACGGCGGGGTCGTCGCCCTCGTCGAGGAGCCAGACGTGCATCAGGCCGCGGTGGCGGATGCGGACCGCCGCCTCCAGCGTTTTCGTCACCATCTCCAGCGGCTCCTTGCCGGGCACGAAGGAGGTGAGGAAGGCGACTCTGGTGCCGGTCTCGGGCACCACGGGTATTGGGTCACGGGCGACGAGCGTGGCGTGCGCGTTCGAGAGCACGTTCATACAGCGGAAGAACTCGATCAGGCCGATCGAGACGAGCATGACGATGTCGAGCGCCGGCAGCCAGTCGTTCGCCACGTAGTCGCGCTTCGTCCAGTGCTCCGGCTGGAGCAGCCAGCCGAGCAGCACCAGGGAGAGCAGCGGCGCGGCGCCCAGCATGAGGGCGGCCCGGATCCGGTGCGGCTCCTGCGAGAGCAGGGAGCGGTACTGCACCTTGTACGGCTTGGTCGGATCGGGCTGCGTGAGCGGCCCCGCGAGACGGCTGTAGTGCTCGTAGTCGTATCTCGGCAGCGCCTTCTTGATACGCCTGAACCCGCCTGTCCGGTTCGTCGGCACCCTCAGCTGGGTCGTCTCTGACGGGTCGTTCGGCCGGGCGCCCGTCGGCGTCGACGTCATGAGTCATCCCCCCGCACGCGGTCGCCCGCGTGTTCGTTGGTCCTTCCGCCCGGTCAGGTCCCCCTCGACCCGCTCGGACGCATCAATGGCAGGCCACCGTCCCCTTAGACATGGAACAGCTACCTTCCGGTTGCATGATGCCCCCCTCGGCATCCATTCGTTAACGGGACCCCCGCCCCTGCCCCCGCGGGCTTCGGCCGGGCGGGCCCCCAACTGCCCCGCACCGCCTGCCTCATGAGAGCCAATGGCTCCAGCACAAGGTTCTACGCCCCTAGCCATGATCGCAAGGGCGAAACAAGGTGTTTACCGGTCATACGAGCGATTTCAGTTGCCTGTTGGGACAGGAGCGCTCAATCGCGTTCGAATATTACCGAAGTGTTCCCGTATCGCCCGCTCAGCCCGGAGCGTATCGCCGGAACGGACCGCGTCGAGGATCTCGCGGTGCTGGCGGCAGGTGACCTTGGGATCCTGCGGCACGTCCACGAGATCCATGCGTACGTTGTGGAAGGCGTCCCAGAACGCCTCAAGGACCTCGCCGAGCAGCGGATTGCGCAGACAGCGGTAGAGAGTGGCGTGAAACGCACGGTCGGTTTCGGTGTGCACCGCTCCCTGGCCGCCGGCGTGGATGTCGTCGGCCGCCGCCGCCTCGGTGTCCATCTGATCCACGAGGGCGTCGAGTTCGGCCAGATCCGCGGCCGGGATACGGCCCGCGAGGCGCGCGATGAGCCCGGTCTCCACGGCCTCCCGCAGCTCCAGGAGCTGGAGCAGGCTGTCCTCGCCCCGGTAGTGGCCGGCCACCGTGCGGAATGTGAGGCCCTCGATCATGGGGGCCATCGACATGGGCCCGACAT
Organism: Streptomyces sp. NPDC048436; assembly: GCF_043200355.1. NCBI lineage: Bacteria > Bacillati > Actinomycetota > Actinomycetes > Kitasatosporales > Streptomycetaceae > Streptomyces > Streptomyces sp. NPDC048436. The sequence continues at coordinate 1,246,253 of NZ_JBICXP010000001.1, read as the reverse complement.
ATGTGCCGAAACCATGCCGGATCTCTACGATGCCCATCGCCTGCAGAGCCTTGAGCGCCTCTCGCACGGAGTTCCGGCTGACGCCGAGGCGTGCCATCAGCTCGGGCTCGGTGGGCAGGGTGGCGCCGGAGGGCAGCCGCTGGTCGATGATGAGCTTCTTGATCCGCTCCTGTATGTCGCGCGCCATGGCGCAACGGTAGCGGTACGGGCGCCGGTGGCGACCTTGCGTGCGGCTTGCTCGCGGCGTGCGTGAGGGGGATCGCGGAGGGATCCGTCCCGCGTGCGCGCATGACGAAAGCCCCCCGCGTGAACGGAGGGCTTTCGCTGTCTGTGCGCCGCCAGGGACTCGAACCCCGGACCCGCTGATTAAGAGTCAGCTGCTCTAACCAACTGAGCTAGCGGCGCGCGCTGACCTGGAGAACTCTACCGGACGCGGGCGGGTGCTCCGGACCACCCAGGGGCCTCGCACGGGCGCCCCGGGGCATTGCCGGGGGCGGGCCGGGGAAGCGGCGGGTGCGGGAATGCGGGGCGGCTCCATCATTCGGACCGTCAACATGCGATATCGCGCGACAGTTGAGAAGCTGACGACTGTGCAAATGCGACGCAGGCATTCTTTCCTGGAGTGTGAGGGGAATCGCATGGTGGGTGCTCCGGCATTCGAGGAATTCGATCCCGAGAGCGACTGCGACTGCCCCGGATGTATTCACTGGCGACGGACCAAGGCCCACGCGCTCCCCGTACGAGAGGGTGGCCACCCGGCGGCGCACGGCGCGCGGCGCGCTCTGGTGCTGGCCGCGGCGGCGGGCTCCGTGCTGGGGGGTGGGCAGGTCCTTCCGGCGGCGGCGGCTCCGGGCCCGGCGCTTCCGGGGGCCCCGGGGGCCCCGGGGGTCCCGGAGTCTCCATCGTCCCCGGCGGACGACGACCCGGACCCGGGCCCCGGCAATCCGCAGGGCGGCACGGGCGCGCTGCACGGAGAGTCGCGGAAACCGGGGACTCCGGGGCCCACGGCGGCCTCGACGGCCCTGCCGACCACGCGGGCCGCGATCATCGCCCGGGCCCAGAAGTGGGTCACGGCGAAGGTGCCGTACAGCATGAGCAAGTACTGGTCCGACGGTTACCGGCAGGACTGCTCGGGCTTTGTCTCCATGGCCTGGAACCTCGGCCGCAACGAATGGACGGGCAGCCTCGCCTCGTTCGCGGTCCGCATTACGAAGAACGAGCTCCAGCCGGGAGACATTCTCCTCTTCCACAATCCGGCGAACCCCGAGAAGGGGTCGCACGTGACGATTTTCGGCGGCTGGGCGAACACCGCCCGTACGCAATACACCGCGTACGAACAGACCCGCCCGCACGCCCGTAAACAGGCGACTCCCTATGCCTATTGGAGCAATGCGAGCCGCTATCTGGCCTACCGCTACAAGGGAGTCACGAGCGGCACCGCGGGCGGCTCGGGTCCGACCAGAGGGACGCCCTATCCCGGGCCAGGTTCGTTCGGCCCCGGTGCGAACAACAAGTACGTCACCCAGTTGGGCAAGGCGCTGGTCGCCCGGGGCGGCGGCCGCTTCTACAGGTCGGGCCCAGGCCCGCGCTGGACGGACGCGGACCGCCGGGCCACGCAGGCGTTCCAGCAGGCACAGGGCTGGACGGGCAGGGACGCGGACGGCCTGCCCGGCCCGGCGACCTGGTCCTACCTGATGACGGGCAAGGGCCGCGACATTCCCGGGGCGGGCGGCGGCGCGGGCGGTGCCCAGGGCAGGGCTCCGGCGTACCCCGGCATGGGGGTGTTCCGCCCCGGCCGGACGGACCCGGCGGTCGAGAAGCTGGGCCGCCAGCTGGTGAAGAGGGGCTTCGGCAGGTACTACGCCCAGGGCCCGGGCCCCCGCTGGGGCGAGAACGACCGCCGCAACGTCGAGGCGTTCCAGCGAGCGCAGGGCTGGCGGGGCGCGGCGGCGGACGGGTATCCGGGGCCTGAGACGTGGCGGCGGTTGTTCTCGTGAGACGCGGGCAAAAACGTGACCCGGTTACGGATGAGACCGGGGCACGAATCGAACCGGCGCACAAACGTGACCTGGTTGCGGATGAGATCGAGGCACGTATGAGGCGGAGGCAAGGATGAGTGCGACAGCGGCATCACGGTCACAGGCCCCCCAGCCGGAGGCCCCGCAGCCGAAGACCCCCGACGCGAAGTCTCCCCAGCCGCAGGGCCGGCAGCTCGACGCCGCTCCGGATCTGGTCCTTGCCCCGGACTCGACCGCCCGACGGCGGCTGATCCAGAGCGAGGCCACCACCGAGATCCCCATCCATCTGCTCTTCCGCGACGACCCCGCCGATCCCGGGTCCGGCCCCGGGATGCCGCTCGGTTCCGCCGTGGTGCGGCGCAGGCAGGGGACGGGGGAGCAGCCGCGTACCGCAAGCGCACGGCGGCCCCCCGCCCCCGTGGTGGCCAGGCCCCTGCCCGAGGTCGATCCCGCGCTCGGCGAGCGTCCTGCGCGGGTGCTGCCCGGGATGGCCGGGGTGCTCGGCGGGAGCGTGGGCGTGGCGGGGTGCACGGTCGCGCTGTGGTGGGCGGGGGTGCTGCCGGAGACGGTGGCGCAGGCGGTGCGGCTGCCCGGCTCCGAGGGGTACGACGCGTACGCCGGGCTCGGCATCGCGCAGTGGGCCTCGCTCGCGGGGTCCGGGGCGCTCGCCCTCTTCGGGTTCGGCGGTCTTGCCCGCGGTCGGGTCGGCAAGGCGTGGGTGCTCACCCTCTTCGGGCGCTACCGCGGCAGCGTCCGCCGCACGGGCCTGATGTGGGTCAACCCGTTGCTGCTGCGCAGGCGTGTCGACGTACGCCTGCGGCACTGGCGCAGTGAGCCGATGCCCGCGGTGGACCGGAGCGGGGTCGCGCTGCGGGTCGTCGTCCTCGTCGTCTGGCGGGTCAAGGACGCGGCGCGGGCGACGCTCGGGGTCGCCGACCACCAGGAGTATCTGCGCGAGTGCGCCGAGGCGGCGACCGCCCGCGTCCTGTCCCGGCTGCCCGCCGACGCCTTCCACGACGACACCCCGACCCTGCGCGACGCCGACGCCGTCGGTGACGCGCTGACCCGGATGCTCGCGGCGGACGCCGAACCGGTCGGCATCGAGGTCTTCTCGGCCCAGCCGACGCGGATCGAGTACGCCCCCGAGGTCGCCGAGACCATGCGCCTGCGCCGGGTCGCCGCGCTGGACGCGCGGCACCGCGACAGCGTGCTCACCTCGGTGGTGGACTCCGTCGAGGACACGGTGACCCGGCTGACCACCCGCGGCCTGGTCGAACTCGACGACTACGAACGCAAGGCCTTGGTCAAGGACCTGACGGTGGCGTTCTATACGGGGCATGGAGACCGATGACCACACCGCTGACCACGGCGCCCCTGCCCTCGCGACCCTCGCCCAGGACGCCTGGAACCTGACCGCCGACCGGCCCCGCACCCTCCTGGGGATCGCGGGGCCGCCCGGCGCGGGCAAGTCGACGCTCGCGCGGGCGCTGGTGGAGGCGATCGGTGAGGGCGCCGCGTATCTCCCGCTCGACGGCTTCCACCTGTCGAACGACCAGCTGGCGCGCCTCTCCCTGACCTCCCGTAAGGGCTCGGAGCCGAGCTTCGACGTCCGGGGATACGTGGCGCTGCTCCACCGGATCCTGACGGAGACCGCGGACCACGACATCTACGTACCCGATTACGACCGCACCCTCCACGAGCCGGTGGCCGCCCGCCACCGCGTCCCGCCGACCGCCCGCCTTGTGGTCACCGAGGGGAACTATCTGGCCTGCGATCTGCCCGGCTGGCGGGATGCGCGGCGGCTGATGGCGGAGTGCTGGTACGTGCAGGCACTTGGAGAGGTACGTCAACTACGCCTGATCGAGCGCCAGTTGGACGGCGGCCTCACGCCCGACGGGGCGGCCGCGTGGGTGGCGACGAACGACGGCCCCAACGGTGATCTCGTGGAGAAATCGCGCCGTCGCTGCGATCGGATCCTCTCGACTATTGGTATGGACATGTTCAACTACCGCCCATAATCTGGGCTTGGTCTAGACCGCAGCACTCGCTGCACCCAACTGCACCCACTGCATCCGCAGTGCCGCAGGCGCGCCCGCACGGTTCACGGAACCCCCACGTTTCCCCTGGAGCGGCAGCATGCGAAACAAGAAGATGTACGCGGCCATGCTCGGCGCCACCACGGTCGGGGCCCTCGCGCTCTCGTCCGGTGGCGCGAGCAGTCACGGATACACCGACCTGCCGGCCAGCCGCCAGATCAACTGTGCCAACGGCACGGTGAGCGGCTGCGGTTCCATCCAGTACGAACCCCAGAGCGTCGAGGGTCCCAAGGGCTTCCCGGCGTCCGGCCCCGCCGACGGCAAGATCTGCTCGGCGGGCAACGGCGGCTTCGACTCGCTCAACCAGCCGAAGGCGCCGGGTGGCGGAGCCTGGCCGACGACCAGCGTCAGCGCCGGTCAGAACTACACCTTCCGCTGGCAGTTCACGGCACGCCACCGCACGACGGACTTCAAGTACTACATAACCAAGCAGGGCTGGGACGAGAGCAAGCCGGTGACCCGGGCCGCGCTCGAAACCACGCCGTTCCTCAACGTCCCCTACAACGGCCAGCAGCCGCCCGCCACGCTCTCGCACTCCGGGACCATCCCCGGCGGCAGGAGCGGACACCACGTGATCGTCGCGGTGTGGACGGTCTACGACACGGCCAACGCGTTCTACGCCTGCTCGGACGTCAAGTTCTGAGCCTCGCTTGAGGCTCCTCCGCATTCCCCGCGGGTAGGTTCCGCGTACGCCGTCCATGACCAGGACGGCGTACGCGGAGCAGTACGGGAATCAACCATCGGGGGATGCAGTGGAGTTCATGTTCTACGCGGTACCGGCGTTCATCGGCGCCGTGGTGATCGCGATGGCGGTCAAGGTGATCAAGCGCTCGCTGGAGCTGCGGCAGGCGTGGTCGAGCGGTCTGACGGCGGAGGCGCGCTGCCTGCGCACCTACACCACGACGAGCAGCCACAGCGACAGCAGCCGCGTCACGACCACGCTGCACCACGTCTACGAGTTCACACCGTCCGCGTCCGCGTCTGTGTCCGCGTTTGCGGGTCGCCCCGTCCGCTTCGAGGAGGAGAACGGCCCGGCGACGACCATCGAGGGCGACATCGTCACCGTGCACTACGCGGCCGACCGCCCGGAGAGGGCGACGGCGTACGCCCCGAGCCCCGTCAAGAACGCGGCGGGCACGCTCGGCATGCTCTGCTTCCTGGGCCTCATGCTCGCCTTCTCCATCTACTTCATGGTGACGGCGAACGACATGTTCGCCTCGGACCTGCCGTAGCCCTCCACGCCTCGCTCTCCCTATCTGACGGCGCATCAATTATGGTGCGCGGCCATGAAGTCCACCGGGAGTACGGTCGCGGAACTCGTACAGGCGCGCTGGGAAGACCACCGCCCAGGACTGCACTTCGAGCAGCGGACGCTGACCCATCACCAGGTCACGGCGGGCGCCGCGGCGAGGGCGGCGCTGCTTGCCGACCTGTTGCCGAGAGGGGCTCAGCCGCACATCGGTGTGCTGCTGGACAACACCCCGGAGTACCCGCTGTGGCTGAGTGCGGCGGCGCTGGCGGGGGCGGCGGTGGCGGGCATCAATCCCACGCGCAGGGGAGCGGAACTGGCCCGCGACATCATGCACACCGACTGCCGGATCCTGATCACGGAGCAGTCGCACCTCCCGCTGCTCGACGGCCTTGAACTCCCGGGCGTACGCGTGCTGGTGACGGACACGACCGCGTACGCCGACCTGCTCGCGCCCTACGAGGACGCGCGCCCCGAGATATCACCGACGGTGACCCCGGCCAGCCGCATGCTCCTCTACTTCACGTCGGGCTCGACGGGGGCGCCCAAGGCGGCGATCTGCAGCCAGGGCAGGCTCGCGGCGGCGGGCCGTTCCCTGGTCACCCACTTCCAGGTGGGCCCGGACGACACCCACTACATCTGCATGCCCATGTTCCACGGCAACGCGGTGATCGCCGACTGGGCGCCCGCGCTGGCGGGCGGCGCGGCGGTGGCGCTGCGACGCCGCTTCTCGGCTTCGGAGTTCCTGGACGACGTACGGAATTACGGGGCCACGTACTTCACGTACGTCGGCCGGGCGGTGCAGTACTTACTGGCGACGCCCGAGCGCCCCGACGACGGGCAGAACCCGCTGCGCGTGGGCTTCGGCACGGAGGCCGGGGCGGTGGACGCGGCGCGGTTCGAGAAGCGGTTCGGGGTGCGGCTTGTGGAGGGCTACGGCTCTTCGGAGGGCGGCGCGGCGATCCAGCGGGCGCCGGGGACTCCGTCCGGGGCGATAGGGCGGGCGGCGCCGGGGGACGACTTGGCGGTGGTGGATCCGGCGACGCGCCGAACATGCCCGCCGGCGGAGTTCGCGGCGGACGGCCGCCTGCTGAACGCGGATGTGGCCATAGGGGAGTTGGTGAACAAGGGGCGGTCCCCCTTCGAGGGGTACTGGCGCAACGCGGAGGCGGATGCGGCGCGGCTCCGGGACGGGTGGTACTGGACGGGAGACCTCTTCTACCGGGACGCGGAGGGGTTCCTCTACTTCGCGGGGCGTACGGACGACCGGCTCCGCGTGGACAGCGAGAATCTGGCGGCCGCGATGATCGAGAACATCCTGGCGCGGTGGGAGGGGGCGGCGGCGGTGGCGGTGTACGCGGTGCCGGATCCGGTGGCGGGGGATCAGGTGATGGCGGCGGTGGCTCCGCGCCCCGGGACGCCCTTCGATCCCCTCGCCTTCGCCGAGTTCCTCCTCGCCCAACCGGACTTGGGTACGAAGATGGCGCCCCGCTTTGTGCGGGTGGTGCGGCGGATGCCGGTGACGGCGACGAATAAGGTGGCGCGGGCCGCCTTGCGCGGGGAGGGGTTTTGCTGCGGGGATCCTGTGTGGTGGCGGGGCCCGGGGGTGGCCGCCTACCACCGGCTCACCGCCACCGCGGAGGGTGCCCTGCGGGCCCAGTACCGGGCTCAGTCCCGCGAGGGGCTCCTACCCGGCTGAGGCCCGCGTCCGCCTCCGGCCGGTCCCTCTCCCGCCCACCCGCCCGATCACCCCGCAGCGGCCTCTGGACGAACAAGCTTTCCCGCCCACCCGCCCGATTGCCCCGCAGCACGACCGATTGCCCGCAGTCGGCAGCGCTCGCGAGGGGACGTGTCGGTATTTCCGCCCGGAGCACGGTTCGCGGCGCTCCGGTGCCGCAGTAGCCCATCGGCCACCGGACGATGGCGAGGACGGACATACCGGCGCGGCCCCGCACCCACAGACGGACAGGCGCCGCATACCGTGACCCCATGCCAGGGGAGAGCGTATGGGTGGGGTTGAGGCGGCCGACGTATCTGGGGAGTAGCGCGCCCTGGAGGGGCGTGGCGTATCTGGCAGGGGGCGTGCTGCTAGGCATCGCCGTACTCATCGGCGGTCTCGCCGCCGCCCTCGCCGTAGTACTCATCGGCCTCCCCCTGCTCGCCCTCCTCATCTTCACCGGCATCCCCATCGCCGCCCTCGAACGCCGCCGGACACTGACGGTCACCAGCCCGCCGGGCGGCCCGACCGTACTGTCCGTGGAGATCCCGTGCCGAGCCCAGCACCGAAACCGAGCCCAGCCCTGAGGATCGTCGTCGCCGAGGACAGCCTGCTGCTCCGCGAGGGCATCATCGGCCTGCTCACCCGCTTCGGCCACGAGGTGCCGGCCGCGCTCGGTGACGCGGAGGGCCTGCGCGCCGCTCTCGCGCTGCGGGCCGAGCGGCCGAAGCTGCCGGTCCTGGTGCTCAGCCAGTACGTGCAGCGTGCGTACGCAGCCGAGCTCCTCGACACCGGGGACGGCACCGGCGTGGGCTATCTGCTCAAGGACCGGGTGGGCCAGGTCGAGCAGTTCGCCGAGGCGGTGACGCGGGTGGCGGAGGGCGGCACGGTCGTCGACCCGGAGGTCGTATGACAGCTGCTGAGGCGTCGCCGCGACCCCCTCGAACAGCTCACGCCGCGCGAGCGCGAGGTGCTCGGACTGGTGGCCGAGGGCAAGTCGAACGGCGCGATCGCAGCCCAACTGGTCGTCAGCGAGGCCGCGGTGGGCAAACACATCGGCAACATCCTCGGCAAGCTGAACCTGCCACAGGGGGACGGAACGCACCGCAGGGTGCTCGCGGTGCTGGCGTATCTGCGGGCCTGAGCGACGCCGATCCTGTTGATCCTTGTACTGGCCGTCGGAGCAAGGTCCGGTCGATTACGATCGACAACCATGAGCACGTCAGACCACATACGGGCAGGCCTCACCCCACGCCAGGCCCGGCGTATACGGATCGCCGCGGCCTCGGTGCTGATGGCCGCGGCGGCCGTGGTGCTCGCCGTGCGCCTGGCGAGCCGGTCGTCCGTCCTGGTCGTGGGGGTGTACGGGCTGCTGCTCGTCCTCTGCGGTCTGGTGATCGAACTCAGCAGGCGCGGGCGGACCAGGCTCGGCAGCTATCTGCTGGCCGCCGGTCTGGTGGCGGCGCTGCTCATGGACTGGGTGGTGCTCGCCTGACCGGTGCGGAATCAGCGGACGGCGCCTCGCGGAGCCCGTAGTCCGTACATGCAAAAAGCCCCTCGCTTCCGCGAAGGGCTTCTCACTGTCTGTGCGCCGCCAGGGACTCGAACCCCGGACCCGCTGATTAAGAGTCAGCTGCTCTAACCAACTGAGCTAGCGGCGCCTGCTGACTCGAAAATAATACCTGGTCCCGAAGGGTGCTCAGGACCGCCGCCAAGGGGCGGGGGGTGCCCCTAGATCGCCAGCGAAAGCAGCACCGGCGCCGCCCCGCGATTGAGCGTGTCCGCCGCTTCCCGCAGCCGGTGCGCGTGCTCCATCGGCAGCGAGAGGGCCAGGCAGCCGACCGCGGAGCCCGCGGTGATGGGGACGGCGGCGCAGACCGTGCCGACCGCGTACTCCTGGAGGTCGAGGACGGGCACCGTCGCGGGCTGGGCGGCGAGGCGGTTGAGCAGGACGCGTTCGTTCGTGATCGTCCGCGAGGTGAGGCGGGCCATCTTGTGGCGGGAGAGGTGGTCCCTGCGGCCGTTCAGGTCGAGCTGGGTCAGCAGGCTCTTGCCGATCGCGCTGGCGTGCGCGGAGGAGCGGAAGTCCACCCACTCGTTGACCTTCGGGGTGCGGGGGCCGTCCGCGAAGTCGGTGATCTTGATTTCACCGTCCTCGTACCGGCTGATGTAGACCGCGGCGCCGATCGAGTCGCGCAGTCCGTCGAGGGTCCGCTTGAGCTTCTCCCGCAGCGCCTGGTCACGGCGGTGGGCCGAGCCGAGGCGGGTGAGGGTTTCCCCGGTGACGTACGCGCCGTCAGCGATCTGCTCGACGAAGGCCTCGCGGCGCAGCATCCGCAGCAGGGCGGCGAGCTGGGGCGCGGGCAGTTTGGTCTGCCGGGCGAGCTCGACGTCGGTCACTCCCGCGTTGTGCCGGGCGACGATTTCGAGCACTCGGAGGGCGCTCTGCACCGAGTGCTGCGGCGTGGTCGGCTCATGTTTCAGCGCCACGGCTTCCCCCTGCGTGCAACGGTTCCGGACAGCTGTGCTGTGTCCACAGTAGTGGCCAAGAGGCCGATAGGGAGCGGCTGTTGACGAGAATGGTGGCGCGCTCCGGCTCTGTCAGCAGGAACGCGCCACCCTGGCATATGCCAGCGTCAAGACCCAGTCGTGCGGCCGGCAAAGACTGACCCCACGTGGACCCGGACGATCACAGCACCGCGCTGAGGAACTCCCGGGTCCGCTCGTGCTCGGGCTCGGTGAAGATCTTCTCCGGGGTCCCGGATTCGATCACTCGGCCGGAGTCGAACATCAGGACCTGGTCCGAGATGTCACGGGCGAAGTTCATCTCGTGCGTCACACAGAGCATCGTGATGTCCGTGGTGTGCGCGATGTCCCGCAGGACGTCGAGTACGCCCGCCACCAGCTCGGGGTCGAGCGCGGACGTGACCTCGTCCAGGAGCAGCACCTGCGGGCGCATCGCCAGGGCGCGCGCGATGGCGACGCGCTGCTGCTGGCCGCCGGAGAGCTGGGTCGGGTACTTGTCGATGTGCTCGGTGAGCCCGACCAGTTCGAGCAGCTCGCGGGCGCGCTGCTCGGCCTCGTCCTTGGAGAGGCCGAGCACCTGGACCGGCGCCTCGGTGATGTTGCGCAGGACCTTCATGTTCGGGAAGAGGTTGAACTGCTGGAAGACCATCCCGATGTTCTTGCGGACCTCGCGGATGTACTTCTCGCCCGCCGGCACGAGCTTGCCGTTCTTGGTCTCGTGGGTGAGGTACTCCCCACCGACCTTGATCGTGCCCTCTTCGGGCTTCATCAGGGTCATGAGGAGGCGCAGGATCGTCGTCTTGCCGGACCCGGACGGGCCGATCAGCGTGACGTGCTTGCCCGAGGCCACCGAGAAGTCGAGCTCGTCCAGGACGACATGGTTACCGAACCTCTTGGTGACCTTGTCGAAGCGGATCAGCTCGCTGCCGTCCACCGTCGGGTTGATCGTTTCCTTCGAGATGCTGCTGTCAGCGGACAAGGCGACGCTCCAAGACTCGGAGAAGGACGGAAGCCGGGTAGGCGATGACGATGAAGGCGATGCCCACGATGCTGATGGCCTCGTAGGTGAAGGTGGCCTGGGTGAATCCCTTGGCCTCGCCCAGCATGTCCAGGGCGCCGATGGCGGCGATCTGAGGGGAGTCCTTGAGCATGGACACCACATAGTTGCCCAAGGCGGGGATCACGCGGCGGATGGCCTGCGGCAGGATGATCGCGGTCCAGGTGCGGCGCTTGGGCAGGCTGAGCGCGGTGGCCGCCTCCCACTGGCCGACGGGGACGCCGTCGATGCCCGCTCGGTACACCTCGGCGGTGTACGTCGAGTAGTGCAGACCGAGGCCGACGATGCCCGTGGTGAGCGGGGACATCGTGGGGCCGAACTCGGGAACGACCGTGAACAGGAAGAACAGCTGCACCAGCAGGGGAGTGTTCCGGATGAACTCGGTGACGGCCGTCACCGGCCAGCGGATCCACACCTGATCGGAGCGCTGTGCGATCGCCCAGAGCAGACCGAGGGAGAACGCGATCAGGGTGCCCCAGCCCAGCGCCTGGAGAGTGACGAGCACTCCGTCCCAGAACAGCGGCATGAAGTCCTCGACATGGGACCAGTCCCAGCTCACTTGGCACCCCCGGTACCGGTCACGGCGTCGATCGTCGACTTGGAGCGCAGCCCGCTGAGCAGGCCGATCTTCTCGGGCGCCTGGCCGACCCTCGACTTCGCGTGCCGCTCAAGGAGCCGCATCCCGCGGGTGAGGAGGAACGCCAGCACGAAGTACACCACCAGGAGCACCGTGTAGACCGGGGCGCTCTCGGCGGTGACGAGACGCCACAGGTTGCCCGCGAACGTCATGTCGGCCACCGCGATGAGCGAGACCAGCGAGGTGCCCTTGAGCAGCTCGATGAGCAGGTTGTTGAACGGGGGCAGCATCTCGGGCCAGGCCTGCGGGATCTCGATCTTCCGCAGCCGCTGCCCCTGGGTGAAGTTCAGTGCCACACCCGCCTCACGCTGGGCGACCGGTACGGCCGCGAGGGCACCACGCACGATCTCCGAGCCGTACGCCCCGTACGTCATCCCGAGCGCCAGCACACCGGCGGCGATCGGCACGAAGCTGAAGCCGAACAGCATCGGCACGGTGAAGGCCATCCAGAACATGAAGACCAGGGCCGACGTGCCGCGGAAGATCTCGAAGTAGGTGCCGGCGAGGAACCGTACGATCCAGTGCTTCGACGTACGCAGCACACCGATCGGGAAGGCGATCGCGAAGGCCAGTGCCGCGCTGTAGACCGTGATCTGCACGGTGATCCAGAGCCCGGGCAGGAACCACTTCCCGATGAAGTCGGCCGTCATCATGAGGAGGCCCCCTTCACGGGCGGGCACAGATCATCGAGCGTCAGGTCGGTCATTTCCGCCTTGGTGAACCCGAACTTGCCGACGATCCGCAGGAGTTCACCGCTCTTCTTCATCTTGTGAAGCTCCTTGTTGAAGGCGTCGCGCAGGTTCTTCTCCGAAAGACGGAACGCGAAGCCGCCCGCGCCATAGGCGGGTTTGCCGCCCATCTTGGGCTGGAAGGGCTTCGTCACCTCGGCCCGGTTGTTGCCCTTCACCACGTCACGCGTGGTGATGGCGGTGCCGGCGAAGACGTCCACACGGCCCTGGACCACGGCGTCGAGCCCTGCCACCGGGTCCGGGAGGATGAGGATGTCCTTGATTCCCGCGTCCTTCGCGTAGTCGATCTCGGCGTACGCGGTGCCGCTGGCCATCTTGAGCTTCTTCTCGACGACGTCCTCGTACCGCGTGATGTTGTGCGGATTGCCCTTCTTCACGATGAAGGCGTCGAGCATCAGGTAGTCGGGATCGGAGAACAACACGCGCTCGCAGCGGCCCGGGTTGATGTACATCCCGGCGGACACGACGTCGAACTGCTGCGCCTGGGTCAGTCCCGGGATCAGTGCGCCGAACTCGGTGGGGACGGCCGAGACGTTCGGCACGCCGAGGCGCGGAAAGATCACCTTGGCGATCTCCGGCGCCTCACCGGTGACCTCCCCCTGCTTGTCGATGTAGCCGAACGGGAGCTCGCCCGCCACGCCGATCCTCACGGTCCCCGCGTCGCGGAGCCGACTGAGCAGGTCCCCGCCCTCAACCTTCCCTTCCTCCGGGACCTTGGTGCACCCCGCGGCACCGATCGCCCCGAACGCCGCTGCCCCCGCGAGCAGGGAGCGCCGGCGCAGTCTGCCTGTGAATCCCTCGTTGTTCTCATGTGGTGGAGCCATGGGCGCGCGACTACCCGAGTCCGCACAAGATATGCGGATGTATTTCAGCCCGTGATGGGAGTGAGATGCTCCGGGTTGTGGGGCAGTCATGGGGCATGAGCGATCGCCACATTGAACTCTCCCTCGACAAGCGGGGCGTGCGCTGCACCGCCAAACTGCTCGACGACCGCGCCCCGATCACCTGCGAAGCGGTGTGGAACGCACTGCCACTGAGCGAAGACGTCTATCACGCGAAGTACGCCCGCAATGAGATCTACGCCCTCTTTCCGGCTTTCGCGGACCGCGAGCCGCCCCTGGAGAATCCGACAGTCACCCCCATCCCCGGCGACCTCTGCTATTTCTCCTTCAACGGGACACAGTTGGGCACTCAGGCGTACGGGTACGAACCGGGCGCCGACGTCAAGGCGGGCGCCACGGTCGTGGACCTCGCCCTCTTCTACGAACGCAACAACCTGCTGCTCAACGGCGACGTCGGCTGGGTTCCCGGCATCGTCTGGGGGCAGGTCGTCGAAGGCCTCGACCAGATGGCCGAGGCCTGCAACGACCTGTGGCGCGCGGGCGCGCAGGGCGAGACGCTGAGTTTCCGCCGAGCTTAGGTTCAGGCCGCCGTGGGCGGCGCGATGCGCGCGCTGCCCGCGGTGTACAGGGCGTGCGCGGCCCGCAGGACCAACGCGTCGGCGTGCCGCGCCGCCACGATCTGCACTCCGATCGGGAGCCCGTCCCGGTCCACCCCGCACGGCACCGTCGCCGCGGGCTGCTGCGTCATGTTGAACGGGTAGGTGAAAGGGGTCCATCCCGTCCACCGTCGATGGCCGGAACCTTTCGGTACCTCCACCCCGGCCTCGAACGCGGTGATCGGAAGCGTCGGAGTGACCAGGAGGTCGTACGTCTGATGGAAGCGGCCCATGCGACGGCCGAGCTCCATGCGTACGTCAACTGCCGCGAGGTAGTCGAGCGCACTGGCCCGGGCGCCCTGCGCACAGATCTCCCGGAGCCCCGGGTCGAGCAACTCCCGCTGCCCGAGCGCCAGATGCTGGATCACCCGCGCCGCACCGCTGAACCACAGCGTGTGGAACGCCTCCACCGGATCCGTGAAGTCCGGGTCGGTCTCCTCGACATACGCACCCTGCGCGGCGAGGGACTCCACCGCACGGCGCACCGCGGCGGCGACCGCGGGCCGCACCGCGACCTGGCCGCCGAGCGTGGGTGAGTAGGCGATGCGCAGACCGCGTACGCCGCCGTCGATGCCCGCGCGGAAGCTGTCCGCCACCGGGCCGAGCTGCGACCAGTCGCGCCCGTCGGGCCCGCTGATGACGTCCATCACCAGGGCCGCGTCCGCCGCGTCCCGCGTCATCGGCCCGACATGCGCGAGCGTGCCGAACGCCGATGCCGGATACAGCGGCACGCGCCCGTACGTCGGCTTCAGCGCGAAGATCCCGCAGAAGGCGCCCGGGATCCGCACCGAGCCGCCGCCGTCCGTGCCGAGGGACACCGGTGCCGCACCGAGCGCCACGGCCGCCGCACTGCCGCCGCTCGATCCGCCCGCGGTGCGCGAGGGATCGTACGGATTGCGGGTGATCCCGCTCTGCGGGCTGTCCGTGACGCCCTTCCAGCCGAACTCGGGCGTCGTCGTCTTGCCGATGAACACCGCGCCGTGCTCCCGCAGCCGCGCCACCGACGGCGCGTCCTCCTCCCAAGGTCCCTCCGGACGGACGGACTTCGAGCCACGCAGCGTCGGCCCGCCGCGCTGCAGCAGGATGTCCTTGACCGTGACGGGAACCCCGTCCAGCAGACCTTGCGGCTCACCGCTGTGCCACCGCGCCGCACTCGCCTCGGCCTGGGCGACGGCCTCCTCGGAGTCGACGCGCACGAAGGCGTTCACCACGGGCTGCACCTCGGCTGCCCGGTCCAGGGCCGCGCGTGTCGCGTCGACCGGACTGAACTCGCCCTTGCGATAGCCGTCGACGAGTTGTACCGCGGTGAGATCCGTGAGCTCGGTCATGCACGCTCCTCAGGGGGCCTCAGGGGGCAGGTAAGTGGCTCGGTGAATGACCCGGCGAAGGATCAATGACCGGGTACATACCCGCGTTTCTTGTCGACCACGTTCGGCAGGGGCCGACCGGCCGCCCACTCCTCGTACAACTCGACGAACTGCGCGCCCAGTTCATCGCGCCAGCCCACCGTGTCGCCGCTCATGTGCGGGGACACGAGCAGCCCCGGAGCCGTCCACAGCGGGCTGTCCGCCGGCAGCGGCTCGTGCTCGAAGACGTCGAGCGCCGCGCCCGCGATCCACCGCTTGGCCAGGGCCGCCGCGAGGTCGTCCTCCACGACGAGCGCGCCGCGCCCGATGTTGATGAAGCGCGCCGACGGCTGCATCATGCCGAAGCGCCGCTCGTCGAACATGCCGCGCGTGTCGTCCGTGAGCGGCGCCGCGCACACCACCCAGTCGGCGCGCGCGATGAGCCGGTCGAGCTCGTCGGCCCCGTGCACGCCGTGCTGCGCGGTGCGTCCCACCAGGGCCGTGATGATCCCAAGCCCCTTGAGCATGCGGACGATGGCGTGTCCGATCGGTCCCGAACCCACGACGCACGCCCGCGTGCGCGCCACCCGCTGCGTCTCGCGATGCAGCCAGCCGCGCTCCTCCTGGAGCCGCAGCGTGCGCGGCAGATCCTTGGCCATGGCGAGGACGAGAGCCGCGACGTACTCGGCGATCGGCTGGTCGAAGACGCCACGGGCGTTGGTGACCAACGTGTCGGACGCGGCGAGCTCCGGGCACATCAGGCGGTCCACACCCGCGCTCGCGGTGTGCACCCAGCGGGGCCGCGGCCCCTCACCCGGCCAGGCCAGACGTACCGCGTCGGAGAGGAAATCCCATACGAGGAGCACATCGGCGTGGGGGAGTTGGGCCGCGAGGCCTTCCGCGTCCGCGTGCACGATCCGGGCACGGCCGGTGAGGCTGCCCAGACGGGGCGGCGGGGCGGGCGACGGGGCGTCCAGGACCAGAACGGTTGTATCGGACATCGGATCAGACGTTGATTCGGACGTTGATTCGGACATCGGGGAGAAACCGTTTCGCAATGAGAGTCCGCTTCCCTGAGAGTGTGTCGGCCAGAGCCGTCTGAGATGCGCGGATTGACCACGCTCGCACCTGAAACTACCTTCGTCAACAGAGGTGCTCTATCACAAGCACCCCACAACTGAGTACGCTCCGTACGAGGCTGTAGCACTCTCTGTTGCGCTTTCTTGGCGCCTGCCTTCTGCCCAATCCCGACGTCCCGGCGCGTCGCCGGTCCTCCGCATCTCCCGGCCCCCGGCCGGTCCCTCCAATGCACGCACGCACGAACTTGGGGCCTGCTCATGGACGTCTCTTTCCTCGGCGGACCACACCCTCAGCGCGGTGTAGGTGTCGTCGCCCCTTTCGACTTCGCCCTCGACCGGGAACTCTGGCGCTGGGTCCCGGACGAGGTCTCCCTCCATCTGACACGCACTCCGTACGTGCCCGTCGAGGTAAGCCTTGACCTGGCACGACTGGTCAGCGAGCACGAAACCCTCGCCGAGGCGGTGCGTGCGCTGAGCGCCGCCGAGCCCGAAGTCCTCGCCTATGCCTGCACGTCCGGCAGCTTCGTCGGCGGTACCGCTGGTGAGCGCGCGATGTGCGAGGCGATGACCCGAGAGGGGGCGGTCAGTTCCGTCACCACCTCCGGCGCGCTGCTCGAAGCGCTGGAGGACCTGGACGCGCGGCGCATCGCGCTCGTCACGCCCTACACCTGGTCGGTGACCCAGTCCCTGGAGGACTACCTGGCCGAGTCCGGGGTCTCCGTCACGGGCCGCGCCTATCTGGGCCTGACCAGGCACATCTGGAAGGTGCCCTACCGGGACGTGGCCGACATGGCCAGGCGGGCGGTGCTCGGCGGGGCCGACGCGCTCTTCATCAGCTGCACCAACCTCGCCACGTACGACGTCATCCCGCAGCTGGAGGCCGAGCTGCGGATTCCGGTGATTTCCGCGAACCAGGTGACGATGTGGTCCGCGCTGCGCCGTCTGGGTACGCATGCGGTAGGGCCCTACCAGGCGCTGATCAACCCGAGCGCCAGGCCGGGCGCGGGTCCGGTCACCGGGCCCGGCGATCTGCCGGGCGTGGTGCCGCTCGATCCGCCCCAGGGCCTGCCCGAAGGACCACCGACGCTGCCTTGAAACGCTGCCTTGAAGGAGGCTGGAAGTGACCGCACTTGGTTTCCTCTATCCGGGTCACTCGGCTGAGGACGACTACCCCCGCATGGAACAGATGCTGGGGAGTGATGTCCGGCTGCAGGTCGTCCACACCGACATCGGCGAGGACGCGCACCGGGTCGACGCGCTCCTGGAGATGGGCTCGCCGGAACGGCTCGCGGCCGGTGTCGAGGAGCTGCGCCTGTCCGGCGCGGAGGCCGTGGTGTGGGCCTGCACCAGCGCGAGCTTCGTCTTCGGCTGGGAGGGCGCGCATGATCAGGTCCGCACGTTGGCCCGGGCGGCGGGCCTGCCGGCGTCGAGCACGTCCTTCGCCTTCGCCCACGCGGTGGGCGAGGTGGGCGCGGGCAGGGTCGCTGTCGCGGCGACGTACCCGGAAGACGTGGCTGCCCTCTTCGCCACCTTCCTGAAGGCGTCCGGCGTGGAGGTCGTGTCTACGCGGGGGAGCGGCATCATCACGGCGGCGGAGGTGGGGACGTGGGGCTGGGATGAGGTCAGTGCCATGGCCCGGGCGGGGGATCACCCTGACGCGGAGGCGCTCTTGCTCCCCGATACGGCGCTGCATACGGCGGCGTACGTCCATGATCTGGAGCGGGAGCTGGGCAAACCGGTTCTGACGGCGAATCAGGTCACGGTGTGGGAGGGCTTGCGGTTGGCTGCTCGCCGGGTGAACGCGCCGTCGCTGGGGGCGTTGTTCACTCAGGAGCCGGTGGTGCAGGTTCGGGGGTAGGGCGGGGGCGCGTGCGTGCGCTGGGCTTGGGCGGGGGTGGGGTGCGGGTCCGTCTTGGGGGCGGGGCGGTGGTGTGCTGGGCCGGGGGTTGTGCGGTTCCGTTCTGAGGGCCGGGCGGCGGTGTGCTGGGCCGGGGTGTGGTGCCTGTCTGTCTTGGGGGCGGGGCCCGTGGTGCGGGTGGCCGGGGTGCGGTGCTGCTCCGTCTGTGGGTGCGGGGCCGCGCCGGTATGTCCGTCCTCGCTATCGTCCGGTGGTCGCTGTGGTGCTTCGGCTCCGGAGTGCCGCGAGCCGTGCTCCGGGCGGAAATACCGACACGTCCCCTCGCGAGCGCTGCCGACTGCGGGTGTTCTGGGGCCATTCCCCCACCCGTCCCCACCCCGCTGCGGGGCATGTGCGCTTGCTCCCATGGGTGCTGCGGGGCAATCGGGTGGGTGGGCGGGAGAGCTTGTTCGTTCAGGGGCGGATGCGGGGTGATCGGGGGGGGGGCGGGGGGGGGGGCGGCGGGGGGGGGGGGGGGGCCCGCCCCCCCCCCCCCCCAAATCCGCCGCGAAGCGGCGAAAAGGCCCTCCCCGGCCAGGGGGAATAAACCGGAGCCCCCCTCCTGTTAGAACCTGCGGAGCAGGAAAGACACCGCAAAAGCACGCGCAGCAGGAGGCAGGACCCCGTGACACTGGACCCGAGCGACGACATCCGCGGCGAGCAGCACGGCAGCGCGCCAGTCCCCCTCTCCGTGCTTGACCTGGTGACCGTGGGAGCGGGCCGGACCGCCACCGACGCCCTCCGCAAGAGCGTGGACATCGCCAAGCTGGCCGAGCGCCGCGGATACCACCGCTACTGGGTGGCCGAGCACCACTCCATGCCGGGCGTGGCCTCCTCGTCCCCGGCGGTCATCCTGGCCCACCTCGCCGCGCACACCGAGCGGATCCGCCTGGGATCGGGCGGCGTCATGCTGCCCAACCACGCCCCCCTCGTCATCGCCGAGCAGTTCGGCACACTGGAGGCGATGGCCCCGGGCCGCGTCGACCTGGGTCTTGGCCGCGCCCCGGGCACGGACGGCGCGACCGCCGCAGCCCTGCGCCGCACGGAACGCCTGAACGAAGGCGCCGACGACTTCCCCCAGCAGCTCGCCGAGCTCACCCGCTTCCTGGACGACGACTTCCCGGACGGCCACCCGTACAGCCGTATCCACGCCGTACCCGGCCCGATCCAGGCGACCTCGCCCGGCGGCGTCCAGTCCCCGCACCGGCCGCCCCTGTGGCTGCTCGGCTCCTCCGGTTTCAGCGCCCGCCTCGCCGGAGTGCTCGGTCTGCCGTTCGCCTTCGCGCACCACTTCTCCGCGCAGAACACGATCCCGGCGCTCGACCTCTACCGGGAGTCGTTCAAGCCCTCCGCGGTCCTCGACGCCCCCTACGCCCTCATCGGCGTATCGGCGCTGGCGACGGACGACGAGAACGAGGCGCGCCGCCAAGTCCTCGCCGCCGCCCTGAACATGGTCCGCCTGCGCACCGGCCGGCCGGGACTCGTCCCGACGCCGGAGGAGGCCGAGAGTCACGAATTCTCGGAGATGGAGCGGGAGTTCATCAACAGCTGGAACTCCAACGTCATCCACGGCACCGCCGACCAGGTCCGCACCGGTCTCGACGACCTCGCCAAGCGCACCGGCGCCGACGAGCTGATGATCACGGCCAACGCGCACAGCGGTGACGTACGCCTGCGCTCGTACGAGCTGATCGCGGACGCCTACGGACTGCCCGCGTAACCGTCAACCGGCGGCCAGCAGCGCGGAGATACGATCCGGCGTCACCGGGCGGGAGTAGAGCCACCCCTGCCCGGTGTCGCAGCCGATCCGCTGCAGCCGCGCCGCCTGCGACGTCGTCTCCACGCACTCCGCGGTGACGGTCAGGCCGAGCCGGTGCGCGAGCTGCACAAGGGCCTCGACGATGACCTCGTCGGCGGGGTTGAGATGGGCCTCGCCCGCCTCGGCGTCGTACTGGAAGCCTCGTACGAAGGAGCCGTCCAGCTTCAGGACGGACACCGGAAGCCGGCTCAGATAGGCCAGGTTCGAGTAGCCGGTGCCGAAGTCGTCGATAGCGATGCGCACCCCCATGTCGCTGAGCGACTGAAGTGCCTGCAACGGCCGGCCGGTCGAACCCATCACGGCCGACTCTGTCAGCTCCAACTGGAGGAGTTGTGGGGAGAGTTGGGTCTCGGTGAGGATTTCCGCGACGTCGGCGACCAGGTCCGAGTCCCACACCTGGCGCACCGCGACGTTGACGCTCATGAAGACCGGCGGGTGCTCCGGGTGGTCGAGCTGCCACTGCCGGGCCTGCAAGCAGGCGGTCCGCAGCACCCAGCGGCCCAGCTGCACGATCGATCCGTCCTCCTCCGCAAGTCCGATGAACCGATTCGGCGTCAGCAGGCCGAACTGCGGATGGCGCCACCGCACCAGCGCCTCGACCCCGTTCAGACCGCCGTCGCCGAGGCCCACCAACGGCTGGTAGTCCAGGACGAATTCACCGCGGTCGACGGCCGGGCGCAGTGAACTCGCCAGCGCCTGCCGGGTCATACGGTGGGCGTTGCGCTCGGGGTCGAAGAGGGTCCAGCGGGCCTTGCCGTCCGACTTCGCCCAGTAGAGGGTCGTGTCGGCGGCCTGCATCAGACAGGTCGTCGTCGTCCCGGCGGCCCGGCGCTCCACGACGCCGATGGACGCCGAGACGGAGAGCCGCTGGCCCGACAGGTCGAAGGGCTCCTGCAGCGCCTTGAGCGCCGCGTCGGCGAGGTCGGCCAGCTGGTCGGTGCCCGTCGAGTCCTCCACGAGGAGCGCGAACTCGTCGCCGCCGAGCCGGGCGACCAGCGGCGGCCCCGTCCTGCCGTGACCGGCCTCGTCGGCGCACCGCGTGAGCCGTTCGGCGACGGCCGCCAGGAGCCGGTCGCCGACCCGGTGGCCGAGGGTGTCGTTGACCGCCTTGAACCCGTCGAGGTCCAGATAGCAGAGGCCGATCCGGCCGGTGCCCGTGTCGTCGTACGCACCCGCTTCGAGCGCGGCGGCCAGGCGTTCGAAGAACAGGCTGCGGTTGGGCAGCCGGGTCACCGGGTCGTGCATCTGGAGGTGCCGGAGCCGGGACTGGAGCTCGCGGCGGGCGCTGATGTCCGTGGCCGCGAGCAGGACCGTACGTCCGCCGGGCATCGGTGAGACGGTGACCTGCACCCACAGCGAGTGCCCGTCGGGGTGTTTCAGGCGCCGGGTGCAGCGCAGTTTCGCCTGGCGCCCGCGCAGGACCTCGCGGTAGGCGTGCCAGGTGCGGGCGTCCGACGCCAGGTCCACCAGGTCGGCGGCGAGGCGGCCCGCCAGCTCTTCCGGGGTCGCGCCGAGCAGCTCGGCGAGCGCGTCATTGGCGTCCATGACCAGACCCTCGCTGTCGACGATGCCGAGGGCGAGGGGGGCGGCGGCGAAGGCGGCCCGGTGGTCGGGCCGTTGCCCCGGATGGCGACGCTCCGTGATGGGCGCCCTGGCGAGGTCGGGTGCTGTGACCGCTGTGGGCGCTCGGCCTTCAGACGTTCGGTTCACCACTTGCTCCCGCAGTGCAGTTGTTCGGCGAGGCCGGGCCCGCGCAGGAAAGTGTGCCGATCATAGGGGCTGGCCCGAGGGTGCATCCAGCCACAGCGCGGTGCCGCGTGGCGGCCGGAACCGGCATAGGACAGACGCATGCCCGGTGCGGGTTTGGCACGCGCCCGGCGGCAGATCGTTTCTGCTCTCCCATGTACTGCTTACTTTGCGGCCCCATCCGCACGTCGACCACTTGTGACGTTCCGTGAGCGATCCACGGGCCTCTCTTCACCCGGCTGGGCCAGACAAACAGGGCGTACTCCCCCTAAGCGGCACAGGGTGGGTGGGATGCCTCGTAAACGCCACCCGGAGGTCGACGTGCCGCGTCAGCTGTCCCCCTGGGGACTCACCCGTGGGGAAAGGCCACGGTTGCGCGGCACGGCCGCGGCCCTCACTTCTCTGACCGCGCTCGCGGCCACGGGGCTCGTCGCGGGCCCGGCGGTATCCCAGTCGTCCGCTGTGCCCTGCGCGCTCCAGCGCACACCGGCGCACCACTCGGAGGGCGTCGACACCTGGAACGCCGCCTATCCGCGACCCGACCGGGCCCTCGACGCGGTGATGGTCTTCCTCTCCTTCCCGGACTCGCCGCCCCTGACCGACACCAGGGAACTGGCGGCCGACCACTTCCCCGCCACCAGCGAGTTCTTCGACCACGCCTCCTACGGAAAGTTCACCCTGCGCCCGCATCCGCAGCGCGCCTGGGTCGAGATGCCGCAGGACTCCACCTCGTACGCCATACAGCGCGACTGGAACACGTCCCGGCGCAGCGCCTATCTGCGCGACGCGATGGCCGCGGCCGATCCGCACGTCGACTTCTCGCGGTACGACCTCGTCTACTTCGTGGCCGACCCGGACGCGCCCGGCGTCGACTCCGACGCGACGAAGGTCGTCAACTTCGACCGGCCGCTGCGGGCCGACGGCACGGACATCAAGCGCATCGTCACGGTCTTCGAGCGGCACCCGCCGGACCGCAACGTCCTCGCCCACGAGACGGGACACGTCTTCGACCTGCCCGATCTCTACCACCGGCCGACGGACGGCAAGGGCGACTGGGACACGTACGTCGGCGACTGGGATGTCATGGGCAGCCAGTTCGGGCTCTCCCCTGACCTCTTCGGCTGGCACAAGTGGAAGCTCGGCTGGCTGGACCCGCGTCAGGTGGAGTGCGTGGCGAGCGGCGGGCAGCGGCTGACGCTTGAGCCGCTGTCGGTGAGGCCCGCGCGCGGGGGCGTCGGCGGCACGAAGCTGGCGGTCGTGCGCACGGGCCTGGACAGCGTCATCGCCATCGAGGCGCGCGGCACCGGGGGCAACGACCGTGCGACCTGCAGCGAGGGCGTGCTCGTCTACCGGGTACGCAACGAGGCCTCGTCCGGGGGTGGGCCGATCGAGGTCGTGGACGCCCACCCGGATTCGGAGGCCTGCTGGGGCGGGTCGGTGTATCCGCCGCTCGCGGACGCGCCGGTGAGGACAGGGGAGAGCTTCACGGTGCCGGGGGAGGACGTCCGGATCGAGGTCGAGGGGCGGACGGCGTCGGGGGCGTGGACGGTGAAGGTGTCGGTGGACTGAGCCTCGGCTGCCGCCGGCCGCGCATGCAAGAAGCCCCTCGCTTCCGCGAGGGGCTTCTCACTGTCTGTGCGCCGCCAGGGACTCGAACCCCGGACCCGCTGATTAAGAGTCAGCTGCTCTAACCAACTGAGCTAGCGGCGCCTGCTGACGTCGTAGACCTTAGCATCCTGATCGCCGCCAGGAAAAATCGATATACGGACCGCGGACCCGGCCGCGGCGCGGGCCGCGCGGACGCAGGCCCAGAGCATCACCTCGGGCCCCGGAAGCCAGGGATGGCGGGCGTCGGGGGCGACGAGCCAGCGCGATTCGAGGTGCCCTTCGAGGCGGCCGGGCGGCGGGGTCACGCGGTGGTCCGCGGTGATCGGCGGCACGGTCACGGCGTCGCCCGTGCCGTGACAGAGCACGCCCGGCACGGCACGGCCCCACTCCTCCCAAGCGAGCAGCGAGGGCAGTCGCTGGGCGGTACCGGGGGCGGCGAAGAGCAGCATGCGGCCGCGGTGGGCCGCGACGGGGCCCGAGCCGGGGCCTTCGTCCCATAAGCGGTCGAGCATCCGGCGCCCGAAGACGGCGGGCACGCTCACCACGTCGAAGACGGAGCCGCAGGGGAGGACGGCCGGGGCGGTGGGCCGGGTGCGCCAGTGGGTGAGGGCGCTGCGGGGATACGTTTCCGCGGAGGCGAGCCAGGCGGCGCCCTCGGTCGTGACGGCGGAGGCCGTGGAGGCGCCGGAGACGGTGGCGGTGGCGGGGGTGGGGTTCGGGTGGAGACGCGTGCTGCTCATGGCGGATACATCTACCGGTAGCGAGCATTCCATTTCTGAGAGTTGCCAGAAATCGGGACAGCGGCGGGGGTGGGGGAGTACCTTGCCCTCGCGACTGGCATATGCCCCGCGATCTTGTTGCGGGGACAGCCGGGAACCGGGGGCCTCAGGCCTCCGGACCGCTTCCGCCTGCCCCGGCCCCGCGCAGCAGGTCACGCCCGAACTCGACCATCTTCTTCGCGTAGTCCTCGGTCCACTGCGCGCGCTCGGCGATCGCGGCGTGCGTTAGGCGGTCGAAACGCCGGGGGTCGGCGAGCTGGGCGGCCGCCATGGCCTGGAACTCGATGGACCGGTCCGTCGCGGCGCGGAAGGCGAGGGTCAGCTCGGTGGCGCGGTCGAGCAGCTCCCGGGGGTCCTCCATCGACTCCAGGTCGAAGAAGTGCTCCGGGTCGGCGGCGGCTTCCGCAGGCTCGAAGAGCAGGGGCGCGGGTCGCAGACGCTGCTCGGTCGGGGGCCGCTGGGGCTCCGCCATGGTTCTTCCTCCTCGTACGGTGTCCGGCCGTGGGACCGTCTTCCATTCTCCCTTGCCGCGCAAGAGGGCCGTGGGCACAGGGCTTACGGCCGCCATGGCGTTCGCTGTGCGCCTCGCCCGGGATCAGGGCCGCCATGCCACGCGGTGTTCAGCCAGGCGGGCCAGGACCGCGTGGTTCGCCTCCCAGCCATCTGGGAATTTCACTGTGACGCCCAGCTGGACCGGTTCTGTCGAGGGGTGGTCGTCCAGGAGGTCGCTGACGCCCGCTCGGCAGATCATGATGCAGGCGTGGCGGTGGCGGGATGCCAGGACGCAGAGGCGGCCCGTCTCCAGGTGGAACGCGGTGGCGTCAGGGCGGCCGGAGAGCGGGTGAAGGACCACCGTCACGTCGTACTCGCGGCCCTGCAGGCGGTTGGCGGTGTCCACCGTGACGTCCCTGACCCCGAGCTCCGCGAGGGCCGCCCGCACTGCCGCCGCCTGGTCGCGGTGGGCGGTGCCGACGGCGATGCGGTCGGCTGTCAGGGGCGTGGGGTCCGGGTCGCGCTCCGACGTCGCCGCGCCGCCGCGGTCCAGGAGGCGGCGGACGACCTGCGCCACCGCGCGCACGGCCTCCGGGTCCGTGCGCGGCGTGTTCCGCGCGGGCAGTTCGAGCAGGCCCCAGCCCGACTCCGCCGCCTCGTCGATGACGCGGTCGGGGCCCGAGCCGTCCGACGGCACACCGAAGCCGAGCCGCCGGTCGCCGTGGTCCGTGCCGCTGCGGAAGGGCGTGTACGGATAGAAGGCGGCGGAGACCAGCGGAGCCGCCGACGCCGGGAGCCGCCACGACACCGGGAGCCGGTGCTGGGGCAGCTCGGGATTGTGCGCGAGCAGCGTCGTCACCGCGCTCGCCGCAGGGTCGTACGCGAGGCCCGCCCACTGCTCGGCGCCCACGATCGAGAACGGGTCGAGCTGGCCGGGATCGCCCACGAACAGGGCCCGCTCGAAGAGCCCGGCCACGGCGAGCAACGCGTCCGAACGCATTTGATACGCCTCGTCCACGATGGCGTGCGGCCAGGGCGCGTCGAGCTTGGCGGCGTCGACGTGCGCCCACTTCGCGGCGGTCGACACGACGACGTCGAGCCCCGCCAGGTCAGCCGCCTTCGTGGACGTACGGACATGGGGCAGGTCGTCGAGCGCTCTGTCGTACGCGTCCGGGTCACTGCTGTGCAGGCGGCCGACCGGCAGCTCGGGGTCCTTCTCGGCGAGGCGCAGGACCAGGTCGTCGACCTGCGCGTTCGTCTGCGCGATCACCATCAAAGGGCGGCCCGCGGCGGCCAGTTCGCGGGCCGCGCGGACCACGAGGGTCGACTTTCCCGCCCCGGGCGGGGAGTCGACCACGACACCGCGGTGCGCGCTGTGCAGCGTGTCGTGCAGGATCGCGTCCGTGGCCCGCGCGGCTGCCGCGCCGGGGTCGAAGGGGGCTGACACTGGACTCACAGGGTGTCCTCCGCGGTCACGGGGTCAGGGCGCTCGGCGGCGTCGCCCGGCGGGCCGCCGTGGGTCCAGGGGGTCGCTTCGGGGTCGGGCAGTTTGGGGCCGCCGCGCTGCTCGTGCTCGAAGAGCGTCCAGCAGATCCGCTCGCCCTTCTCGGGCAGGGATCCGGGCTCGGGCTCCTTGCCGCGGCCCATCTTGTCGATGATGCGGAGTACGACGGATGCGGTGCCGGTGCCGGTGCCGGTTCCGGTGTCGGCGTCGGTGCTGGTCTCGGCCTCGTACGCGACGAACTCGGCTGTCTGCGGCTTCCCTTGGAGCGAGCGGTAGACCTTCGCGCGCTCGGCCAGATGCGGTCGGTCGTCCGTGCGGACCGTGACCAGGGGCCGCGGCCTTGGACTCTTGCTCTCGCTGTACGCCATGACGACCTCGGTCACCTCACCGGTGAAGGCCTCGCCCGCGAGCCGGCGGCCCGCCATCACCAGGGGGTCGTCGAGCGCCTCCTGGGCGTCGAGCCTGGACTGCTCGCGCTCGCGCGCGCCGAGCTTGTTCGCCGCTGTCACCGCGTCGTCGATGCGGGGCTGCGGGGGTTCGCCCGCCACCACGCGGTCCCGGTGGCCGGTGAACGACCAGCGGTCGCGGGTCCAGCGGTCGGCGGCGTGCGGGGCTTCGGGGAGGGTGCAGAGCGCGTCGAGGCCGCGCCACACCGCGTCCCACGTGGGGCGGGTCCTGCTCTCGATCAGGGCGCGGATCTCCCGCTCGGCGGCGGCCAGCGCGGCGAGGCGGGCGTCCGCCTGGATGCCGTCCTCGGCGGTGGCGAGGGCTGAGCGCGCGTGGTCGTAGCGCTCGATGGCAGGGGCGAGCAGGCGGTTGTCGAAGGCCGGGTCGGTGGCGGGGCCCGCGGGCGGGCAGAGCAGCTGACCGTCCTTGCCCCTGGCCAGCTCGGCGCGGCGGGCCGCGTCGGCCCCTGACGTTCCTTGCGGGGCCTCGATCCAGGCGAGGAGGGCGCCGAGGTGCTGGTCCTCGAGGCTTGACTGGCCGGTGGCCCAGTGCCGGGAGAGCAGGTCCGTCATGGCCACCAGGAGGGAGGAGCCCGGGACGCGGGCCCGCTCCCCGAAGTGGGTCAGCCAGCGGCCGAGCAGGGGGACGCGGGGCGGGGCGGGATACGGCGTCTGAGGGTCCTGCTCGGCGGTGCGGCGGAAGCGGGTGGAGCGGCCGATGAGCCGTACGAAGTCGATGCCGGCGCGGCTCGGGACGATCAACTGCGGCGCGTCCGCGCATAGTTCGACCTCCACCTTCACGCGCTTGCCGGTCTCCGGGTCCGTCTCGCTGCGCTCCGCCGCTTCGACGTCGTCCGTGAACGTGTCGACGTACTCCAGGACGGTGTCCGCGAGTTGGGCGAGGAAGGTGAAGCGGAGGTCGCGGTCGCGGGGCTGGGGGACGACGAGGATCCGGGGCGAGGTCCGCTCCGTCCCGACGAGCGCGCCGAGCGGGGCGCCGGCCTCACCTGCGGTGATGAGGGGGACGAGGACGAGGGGGCGCTGGGTGAGGTGCCGGTGCCGCACGGTTGCCCTTGGCTGGGCACGGCCTGTGGTGACGGCCTCCAGCCGGGCGAGGTTGTCGATCAGTGACATCAGCGCTTCCTCCCCCTCGGGCCGTCGCCGGTTCCCCCGCCGCTGCGCGGCGGGAGCTCCCCACCCGCCCACCCGATCACCCGGCACCGAGCGGGCACCGAAGAACCCACCGCAGCTCCAGTCAGCACCCCGCACCCCCCGCCCCGCCCAAGGTGCCCACGCCCGACAACGCCTCGGCCCGCAGTGCCGCCGCTCTCCGCAGTGTCGCCACCGCCGGGTCCGTCGGGTCGCCCGACGTGCCTGACGCTGCCGAGAGGACTTCGCCGATGGTTGTCAGGCCGCCCAGTTCGCCCCGGACCGAACGGCCAAGCGCTGTCACCGCGCCCTCCTCGCGGGAGCGTTCGCGGCAGTGGAAGGCCAGTTCGCAGGCGGCGAGGCACTCGGGGGCGTACGTCGCCGGGACCGATTCGACCGCTGCCGTCAGCTCCGCGGCCGGGCGGGTCACGTCGAACGTCGTGCCCTCGGGGAGCGCCGCCGCGATGTCCTCGATGCGGGTCAGCCGGGCCAGCTGGCGCCTCGTCACCGAGAGCTGTCTGCGTACGTCGATCGCCGAAGCCGTGGGGGAGTTCGAGAAGTCCTTGGGGCAGACCAGGAGCACGTGGTGCCGGACCCGGGGCGCGGGGTCCATGTGCGCCGCCACCCGCTCCAGGGCCAGTGCGTACACCGCGGCCTGGCGGGCCGCCGCGCCCACCTTCGCCGCGTCCGCCGAACCGTCGATCATCGGGAAGGACTTGATCTCGACGACCGTCCAGGTGCCGTCGGGGTGGACCACCACCGCGTCCGGTTCGAGGAACGCGGGCGTCCCGGCGACGTCGAGCGCCAGCATGGGATGGTCCAGGAGGGTCCAGCCCCCCGTCGATGTCGCCTCGCGCAGCGCCAGTGAGGTGCGGGCCGCGCGCCCCTCGGGGCCCACCGCGGCGAGGTCAGGCACGGACGACTCGCCCGGCATCGGCTCAGGGCCGCCCCCGAGCCGGCCGTGGACAAGCCGCAGCAGCTCCGCGCCGCCGTCCGCCTTGACCTTCGCCTCGAAGGCGTTGCCCCGCATGAAGGCGAACTGCGACTGCCCGAAGGAAGCGGGAGAGCCGAGCGACTGCGCGAGCGCCGTCTTGTCCACGCCCGCCCCGTCGAGCAGGGCCCGCCGCCGGCAGCCCGGATTCGCGGCGAGGGCCGCGAGGGCGCGGGCGTCGAGCGGCTGAGCGGGGACGTCCGGTCCGCGCAGCTCAGCGAGCCGCTCTCGCAGTGCTGTCCCCCGCTTCGGCGGGGCGGGCACTCGGCTCGGCGCCTGGCTCGGCAGGCCGCCTGCGCGGCCGGGGAATTCGCTCACCTGTCGAAGTCTGGCACCCGCCACTGACAATTGAGGACTCTGGGGCGGCGGAGACGGACGGCGAGCCCACCTTCGCGGCCGAGCCCGAGCCCGTGACCACCGAAGACGTCCCGGCGACCGCCAGCGGCAGCCGCACCCTCGCCTTGACCCGGTCCGCGAGCGCCAGCACCGGCTGAACCAGCAGCAGCCCGAGGCCCATCACCACGGCGCCGGCGACCGCGTCGAGGAAGTAGTGGTTCGCGGTGCCCATCACGACGATCGTGGTGATCAGCGGGTAGGCCACCGCCGCGGCCCTGACCAGCGGCGAGCGCCCGTGACGCCACAGCATCACCCCGCACCACAGCGACCACCCCACGTGCAGGCTGGGCATCGCCGCGTACTGGTTGGTCATGCCGCCGAGCCCGCGCGGCGCGCTCGCCTGGCCGCCCCACCAGCCGTAGTCGCTGTACTGCGCCATGGTGTCGACGAAGCCGTGGCCCACGCTCAGCAGGCGGGGCGGGCAGGTCGGCAGGAGCGTGAAGCCGACCAGGCCGATCAGGGTGGAGACCATCAGCCACGCGCGTGCGGCACGGTAGTGGACCGCGCGGCTGCGGAAGATCCAGACGAGAACCACCGGCGTCACCAGATAGTGCAGCGACGCGTACCAGAAGTCGGCGGGTATGCCTATCCAGGAGTGTGCGGTGAAGATTCGGTTCAGCGGGTTCTCGGCGTTGAGGCGCAGGAACTTCTCGACCCGGAGTATGCCGATGCCGTGGTCGACGGCGCTCGCCACATCGCCCCGGGCGAGCAGCCGCCCCGCCGAGTACGCGGCGTACACCAGCACGAGCAGCGGCAGCTCCGTCCACCAGCGGAGCTTGAACCCACTGGTACCCCCGGTGCCCGGAGCATCCATCTGCGGCATCCGGTCGGTCCCCCATCTGTTCATGGTCATGCGGTGTTCAACGCCGCCTCACCATACGGCGTACGCGAAGGTCCGCTGAGGCGTCCCCCGGTCGTCAAAGACGCAGAGATCGACGAGCGGGTTGCCCCTTACCGGGCACGAGTGATCGGGACTTCGCGCGTGAGTGATGATGGAGGGAACGGACAGTTGCCTGTCCACTGAATTCGGACAGTGCTGTCCACTGAATTTGCTCGATGGCAGCCGACGGCCCCGGCCGGTGGCCGCCGGTTCGGAAAGGCTCGACATGGCACCGCGCATCCTGCTGGCCCGGCACGGACAGACCGAGTGGTCACTGTCCGGGAAGCACACCGGCAGGACGGACATCCCGCTCCTGGAAGAGGGCCGCAACGGCGCGAAGCTTCTGGGCGAGCGCCTGCGCCGCGCTCCCTTCGACGGTCTCCCGGACGTGGAGGTGCGCACAAGCCCTCTCGCCCGCGCGCGGGAGACCTGCGAGATCGCCGGCTTCGGGGACCGTGCCACCGCCTGGGACACGCTCATGGAGTGGGACTACGGCGCGTACGAAGGGATGACCCCGGCCGACATCCAGGCCGTGCGCCCCGGCTGGTTCATCTGGCGGGACGGCGTGCCCGGGGGCGAGACCCTGGAGCAGGTCACCGCCCGCGCGGACGAGGTGGTGGCATGGGCGCGGGACGCGGACCGTGACGTCCTCGTCTTCGCGCACGGGCACATCCTGCGGTCCATCGGCGCTCGCTGGCTCGGCCTCGGCATCGACTTCGCCGCCCGCATCCGCCTCAACCCGACGTCGATCTCGACGCTCGGCTGGGCTTATGGCGAACCGGCCATCGAGTCATGGAACGAGACCGGGCACCTCGCGTAGCCGTGAGAGAGCCGCCAGGTAGCCGTCACACCGCTCGTGGCAGTGAGGCGTGCCGCTCCAGGAAGCCGCAGACTCCCGAGGCGCGGCGGTGCGGCAGCAGCACGCGGGCCGTCGTCGCGAGCATCGACTGGATGCGCGAGGACTGCACCTCGTCGAGGAGCGAGAGGACCCGCAGCCCCGCCGTCGCCGCCTCGTCGGGGCGTCCCGCGCGGGCGAGGTCGTCGGCGAGCTCCGCGGTGTAGAGGGCGATGTTCCGGGTGAACTGCGGGGTCTGCGCCGAGGCCACGCCGACCGCGCGCCGGGCGTGCCGGGCCGCCCGCTGCCAGTCGCCGAGCGCCGACCAGCACTGTGCCTCAAGGCCCTCCAGCTCGGCCCGGCCGTAGAAGCTCATCCACTCCGGGTCGGCGTCCGATGGGCCACGGTCGAAGAGGGCGTGCGCGCGGGTCAGCGACTGTTCGCAGCCCGCCCGGTCGCCGAGCCCCGCCCAGCCCCCGGCCTCGCGCAGCGCCAGCAGCGAGAGCAGCCGGGGCGACGAGAGATGCCGGGCGGCCCGCGTCGCCGCCTGCGCCGCCCGCATCGCCTCCCGGGGGCGCCCGGCGTCGCGCGCCAGGAACGCCGTATTGCAGAAGGCGTGCGCCTCCAGGCCGAGATCGCCGGCCATCCGGGCTGTCGCGAGGGCCTCCGCGTAGTGCGAGCGGGCGTCGTCGAAGCGGCCCGAGTCATGCGCCAACCAGCCCACGGAGATGGCGAGTTCACCGGCGCTCGCCTGCAGCCGGTCCGTCGTGGACTGGCGGGTGGTGCCCGCGTCGAGCAGGGCGTAGGCGGTCCGCAGCGGGGCTGCCGCACGGCGGTAGAGGCCGTCGGCGCCGTGCCGGTCGTCGAGCAGCCGGATGTGGCGTACGGCCTGCTCGACCGCGGTCACCTCGGCCTCGCCGGCCCGGCCGCCGCGCTGTGCCGCGGCTTCGGCCGGGGCGTGGGCAAGCCCGAAGGACCCCAAAGAGGCGGCGGCCACGGTGGCCGTGCCGCTCATGAATGCGCGACGCCGCACGTCGCTCTCCTCGTTGCTCTGGATCTCGTACGGGTCGCACTCGTGCAGTGAGGAGCCGGACGGCTCGGACGGGGGAGACTCATACAGCTGGATCGTGGTGTGTGACACGGGCGCTCGGGACTCGGTGCGCGCCCCCCGCCCGCGCACTGCCGAGCGGGGGGCGAAGCCCAGATCCGTCAGCGTCCGGCCGGGGAACATGTGCAGGAAGACCCGCTCGTAGGCGTAGTTGGGACAGCGGATCTCGCCTGCCTCGACGCGCCCGATGTAACGGGCGTCGCAGCTGACGCGCTCGCCGATCTCGCGAGCGGCCCTGCGGACCGCGGCGGCGAACTCACCCGGCGAGCGCTGGCCGCGCAGACGCCGGAAGAGAAGATTCGGTCGTGGAGACGGAGTTGACGATGTCATCGGTGACGACGCCATGGCCTGACCCTCTCGTACGGATCGTGCCGGAGTGTGCCGGATCCTGCGGACCCGACGGTTCTGCCCCTGTTCCGGTGGAGCAAGAAGGTACCCGCTGTGACGAGTCCGCCACACGGAGTTTGGCTACAAACCGGATATCTCACCCATGATCTGCCATGAAGTGCCATCCTTTGCGGCGGAGTTGTGCCGTAGCTGTTGACGCCGTCCCGCGTTGAACCATGCGGAGAGGGAGCGACATGGCTTCCCCTTCTGTGGAGGAGGGGTCCCCTTGTTGGAGATCGGCGTGGAGAACGACGAAGCGCGGGCGTCGCTGACGACGGCACGGCACCTGCCGACCCAGGACCGCAGCGCACCCCCGCCACAGGGCGGCCGGACCACCGAGGTCCCCCAGCCACCCGACTTCTGCGACCTGGTCACGGTCCCGGCCCGCCAGGGCCTGGAGGCGGTGGACATCCTGCGCCGCGGGTCCGGTGACGCAGTCGGCCCCGTCCTGCACGACGGAGGCTGCGACACCCTCGGGTTCCTCGTGCCGCCCGGCACCGCCGACGGCTGGGACCTGCCGGGCAGCGCGTGTACGCAGACCTTCGGCCGCGGCGGCAGATTGCACGCCGAGCAGGAGCCCGTCCCCCCACCGCCCCCGGTCGCGGGAACCGGCTGGCTGCTGCCTCCGGGCGAGGCCGATCCGGTCACGGACCCCGCTGTCCTGCGCGCCGCGCTCGGCATGGCGGCCCGCACGATCGAGGCCGCCGACAACTGCCGTTGAGCTTTTGAAGAAGCGGTTCTCCAAGGTCATCGGGCCGCACCGTCCGCGTACGCCGATAATGGTCCGATGGCAAGGAACAGGCGATCCCGGGAAGAGGCGGAAGCCGTCGTCGAGAACGTGGACGGTGGGCTCGCCGAGCTGATGCCGGACCGGGACAGGCCGCGCGCGTGGACGCTGCTCGTGGACGGCGCCCCGCAGTCCCATGTCGACCTCGACGACCCGGCGTATCTCGACTTCGAGTACCAGCGCAGGATCGGCCATGTCGCCGACCTCGTCGCCCCGGCAGGAAAGCCGGTCCAGGCCCTGCACCTCGGCGGCGGCGCCTTCACCCTCGCCCGCTACATAGCCGCGACCCGGCCCCGCTCCACCCAGCAGGTCATCGAGCGCGACACGGCGCTCGTCCAACTCGTACGCCGCGAACTGCCGTTCGACCCGCAGGCGCGGGTGCGGGTGCGCGGCACCGACGCCCGCGAAGGGCTCGCGAAGATCGCGGACGGCTGGGCTGACCTCGTCATCGCCGATGTCTTCAGCGGCGCCCGCACCCCCGCGCACCTCACCAGCACGGAGTTCCTCGCCGACGTACGCAGGGTCCTGAAGCCCGGCGGTCTCTACGCGGCGAACCTCGCCGACGGGCCGCCGCTCGCGCATCTGCGCGGCCAGCTCGCCACCGCCGCCACGGTCTTCCCGGAGCTCGCCCTCATCGCCGACCCCGCCGTGCTGCGCGGCAAGCGCTTCGGCAACGCGGTGCTCGTCGCCTCCGGTCTGCCGCTGCCGATCGCCGAGCTGACCCGGCGCAGCGCCGGGGACTCGCATCCGGCGCGGGTCGAGCACGGGCGGGCGCTCATCGACTTCAGCGGGGGAGCGGCGGCCGTCACGGACGCGAGCGCGGTGGCTTCGCCTGCTCCGCCGCGGTCGGTGTTCCGCTGAACCGGCGGGCGGATTCGTTTTGAACCGGCCGGTCAGTAGTCGCTGATCTCGACCGATGGGGCGTGGTCGTGCCAGGTGCAGAACACCGCGATGTTCTTGGAACCCGACGTGAATTCCACCCGGATCCAGGTGTCCTGCTTCCACACCTGCACCGACCAGCCGGCCGCCGGGGTCGCCGAGACCAGCGTCGCGGAGTCCTTGCCGAGGTCGAAGACGACGCGGCCTCCGTCGGAGGAGTAGCTCTTCACGTTCGCGGGGGAGGGGGCGGGCTTGGAAGAGGTGCTCGGCTTGGCGGTGCTCGACTTGGACGGCTTGCTCTCGGGGGTCTTCGAGGGCTTCTGCGACGTCGAGGGCTTTCGCGTCGGCGTCGGCGTCGGGTCCGGGCGGTGCGTGGAGGACGAGAGCGGCTCGGACCGGTCGCCGTCGGCGGCCAGCGGGACGGCACGCGGCGGGTCGTACGCGGTGCCCGCCATGACCGTGTGGACACCCCACCAGGAGAGCGTGACTGCCGCGCCCGTGGCCAGCGACCAAGCTATTGCGTGTATGAGTCCTCTGCGCATCGCGAGCCATACTGCACCACCATCGCCGCCCCTGTCCCAGGAGGACCGGGGTCACTCGTATGGCGTACGGTGCCGCCCATGGCAAGTGTGCTCGTCGTCGAGGATGACCAGTTCGTACGCTCCGCACTCATCCGGCATCTGACCGAGGCAACGCACACCGTGCGCAGCGTCGGCACGGCCCTCGAGGCGCTGCGCGAGGTGGCCCATTTCCGTTTTGACGTGGTGATCCTGGACCTCGGTCTGCCCGACCTGGACGGTTCCGAGGCGCTGAAGATGCTGCGCGGCATCACCGACGTACCGGTGATCATCGCCACCGCGCGTGACGACGAGACCGAGATCGTCAGGCTCCTGAACGACGGCGCCGACGACTACCTGACCAAGCCGTTCTCCGTCGAACACCTGTCGGCCCGCATGGCCGCCGTACTGCGCCGCTCGCGCGTGAGCGCCGGGGAGGCGCCGCCGAGCCGCGAGATCCGGGTCGGCGGGCTCGCCATCGACCCGCTGCGGCGCCAGGCCGAGCTGGACGGGGCGCGGCTCGATCTGACCCGGCGCGAGTTCGACCTGCTGGCGTTCCTCGCGGGGCGGCCCGGTGTCGTCGTACCGCGCAAGGAGCTGCTCGCCGAGGTGTGGCAGCAGAGTTACGGCGACGACCAGACCATCGACGTACATCTGTCGTGGCTGCGCAGGAAGCTGGGCGAAACGGCCGCACGGCCGCGCTATCTGCACACGCTGCGGGGTGTCGGCGTCAAGCTGGAGCCACCGCTGTGAGGTGGGCACTCGTCAAGGTGTGCCTTGCCGTCACGACGATGGTCGTGGTGGCCTTCGCGGTACCGCTCGGCCTCGTCATCCAGGAGATGGCGCGGGACCGGGCCTTCTCGAACGCCGAGCGGCACGCGGCCGGCATGGGCCCCACCCTCTCCATCACCACCGACCGCGATCAGCTGACGCGGGCCGTCGCCACCTCCGAGGCGGGCGGCGAGGGGCGGATGGCCGTGTACGTACCGGCCGTCGACGAGGCGCCCGCCCTGGACATCGGCGACGGGCGTGCGGACGCGGCGGCCGTGGAGACGACACGCAAGGAGGGCCGGGCGCGGACCACGACGGTCGAGGGCGGCTTCGCGCTGCTCCAGCCGATGGCGCTCAGCTCCGGCAAGATCGCCGTGGTCGAGATCTTCGTGCCCGAGGGCGCGGTCAGCAACGGCGTCACCACGGCGTGGCTGGTGCTCGCGGGGGTCGGCATCGCCCTCATCATCGGCTCGGTGGCGGTCGCGGACCGTCTCGGCGTACGGATGGTGCAGCCCGCCAAGCGGCTGGTGGGCGCGGCGCGGTCCCTCGGGGAGGGGACGCTGGGGGCGAGGGTCCCGGAGGAGGGCCCTACGGAGCTGCGGCTCGCCGCGGTGGCGTTCAACTCCATGGCCGACCAGGTGGTGCAACTCCTGGCCAACGAGCGGGAGTTGGCGGCAGACCTGTCACACCGCCTGCGTACCCCGCTGACGGTGCTCCGGCTCAACGCGGCCTCGCTGGGGGACGGTCCGGCGGCCGAGCAGACCCGCGTCGCGGTGGAGAAGCTGGAGCGCGAGGTCGACACGATCATCCGCACCGCCCGGGACGCCAAACCGCGGACCGTCACGGTCGGGCCAGGCGCGGGCTGCGACGCATCCGAGGTGATCCAGGAGCGGATGGCCTTCTGGTCGGCGCTCGCGGAGGACGAGGGGCGTGAAGTGCGCGTCGCCGGGGTGGAGCGGCCGGTGTGGATACCGGTGGCACGCCCCGAACTCGTCGCCTCCCTCGATGCGTTGCTCGGCAACGTCTTCCGGCACACGCGGGAGGGCGCGGCGTTCGCGGTGGACGTGCACAGTGGCGAGGACGCGGTGATCGTCCTGGTCTCGGACGCGGGGGCGGGGATCGCCGACCCCGAGGCCGCGTTGGCGCGGGGCGGGGGGTCGGGGGCGGATGGGTCCACTGGCCTGGGGCTCGACATCGTGCGGCAGCTCGCGGAGTCCACCGGTGGCGATGTCCGCATCGGGCGGTCCGTGCTCGGCGGGACCGAGGTCCGCATCTGGATCCAGCTGGACGGACGGCGGCCGGTGGTGGGCGGCCGCGGGCACGGGGGTTCTGTACGCCGCCGTAAGCGCGCCCCGAGCGTGCGCTAGGCCTTGCCGGCCGGGGGTGCGGTGGGGCGCGGCTGCAGTCGGCGCCGCCGCCACTTCGCGGCGGATCTTTCCCGCCGACCCGCCCGATTACCCCGCGGCTGCCGGGCAATCGGGCGGGCGGGCGGGAAAGATCCGCGCGGAGCGCGGGAAAGCGCCACTGCCCGAGCCCGGGAGGAGCAGATCCGCACCCACCATTAACCGCCCCCGATCGCTCCCTTAAGCCCGCCCTAAGATCCAGACCCCAGGTCCGGTTCGCCCCATAAGTCGCGCTTCCCGAAGCTAACGTGCTGCACGCACCCCAACCCCCCGCACAGCTAAGGCAGGCACGCGATGAGCAGTACGCATCGGCGCACGGTGAGCAGCAAGTCCAAGGTCATAGGCGGGCTCGTGGCCGCAGGCCTCGTCGGCGGCGGCGCCTTCCTCTTCTCCGGGACGGCGCTCGCGACCAAGGCCCCCGCCGAGACCCCCTCCGAGGCCTCCGCGAAGACGGCGGCAGCGGCCAAGTTCGCCCCGTTCGTGGACACTTCGCTCGCCCCCGCGTATGACCTCGTCGACACCGCCGACAAGACCGGCGTCAAGGAGTTCACCCTCGCCTTCGTCACCTCCGGCGGCGGCTGCGAGCCCCTGTGGGGAGGCGTCACCGGCCTCGACGACGACAAGGTCGCCTCGCAGATCGGCGCCCTGCGGGCCAAGGGCGGCGACGTACGCGTGTCCTTCGGCGGGCAGGCGGGCTCCGAGCTCGGCCTCAAGTGCGGCAGCGCCGACGAGTTGGCCAAGGCGTACGGCAAGGTCATCGACAAGTACAAGCTGACCAAGGTCGACTTCGACATCGAGGGCGCCGCCCTTCCGGAGACCGCCGCCAACACCCGCCGCGCGCAGGCCATCACGCAGCTGCAGAAGGAACACGAGGGCCTGGACGTCTCGTTCACGCTGCCCGTCATGCCCGAAGGGCTGACCCAGCCGGGCGTCGATCTCGTCGCCGACGCCAAGAAGAACGGCGTGAAGGTCTCCGCGGTCAACATCATGGCGATGGACTACGGGCCCTCCTACAGCGGTGACATGGGCCAGTACGCCATCGACGCCGCCACCGCCACGCAGAAGCAGATCAAGGGCGCCCTCGGCCTGTCCGACGCCGAGGCGTGGAAGGCCGTCGCGGTCACCCCGATGATCGGCGTCAACGACGTCACCACCGAGGTCTTCAAGGTCGACGACGCCACGGAGCTGGTGAAGTTCGCCGAGGAGAAGGGGCTCGGCTGGCTTGCGATGTGGTCCTCGACCCGCGACAAGGCTTGCGAGGGCGGCGCCAACAACGGTGCGCAGCCCACCTGTTCCTCCATCGAGCAGGAGCCGCTCGCCTTCACGAAGGCGTTCGCCGCCTACAAGTAGCCACACGCCATCACGTACCACCCCCCACGGCGCCTCGACCGGCATCCCCCCCCACCCGGTCGGGGCGCCCACCTCCATGGGTCAGCTCATGACGTCCTCCCGCGGCAGCTCACCGGCGGCCGCGACCGCCGCGTACCAGTGGGCGCTGGACTTCGGGGTGCGGGCCTGCGTCTCGTAGTCGACGTACACCGCGCCGAAGCGCTTGCCGTAGCCGTAGGACCATTCGAAGTTGTCCATGAGCGACCAGAGGTAGTAGCCGCGGACGTCCGCGCCGTCCGTGATGGCCCGGCGCACGGCGGCCAGGTGGCCGTGGAGGTAGGCGATGCGCTCCGGGTCGTGGACGCGGCCTTCCGGGTCGGGCTTGTCGTCGTAGGCCGCGCCGTTCTCGGTGATGTACAGCGGAAGCCCCGGAGCCTCCCGGGTGTAGCGCATGATCAGGTCGTGCAGCCCCGTCGGGTCGATGGTCCAGCCCATCTCGGTGCGCTCGCCCGGCGTCTGGTGGAAGGCCACGTCGTCGGCCCCGGGCCACGGGGAGTGCGCGCTGGCGCCGTGCCCGTCGGCCCGCGCGTCACCCGCGGCGTTCTGCTCGGCCGAAACCAGCGCCGGTGTGTAGTAGTTGAGGCCGAGCGCGTCCAGCGGCTGGTGGATGGCGGTCAGATCGCCGTCGTGCACGAAGGACCAGTCGGTGACCCGCGCCGTGTCGGTGAGCAGGTCCGCCGGATAGGCGCCGTGCAGCATCGGGCCGTGGAAGACGCCGTTGGCGAGGTTGTCGATGCGGCGGCGGGCGTCCATGTCCTCGGGGTGGTCCGAAACGGCTCTGACCACCGAGGAGTTGAGGCTCACCGCCACCTGGGCGCGGGCCGGCAGGGCGCCGCGCAGCGCCTGTGTGGCAAGGCCGTGCGCGAGGTTGAGGTGGTGCGCGGCCTGCAGCGCCGCCGCCGGGTCGGTGCGGCCCGGGGCGTGCACCCCGGAGCCGTACCCCAGGAAGGCGCTGCACCACGGCTCGTTGAGCGTGATCCACGACTCGACCCGGTCGCCGAGGGCCTCGGCGACAAAACCGGCGTACTCGGCGAACCGGTACGCGGTGTCCCGCACCGGCCAGCCGCCCGCGTCCTCCAGCTCCTGCGGCAAATCCCAGTGGTAGAGCGTCAGGGCGGGCTTGATGCCCTTGTCGAGCAGCTCGTCGACGAGCCGCCGGTAGAAGTCGAGGCCGCGCTGGACGGCGGGGCCGCGTCCGGTGGGCTGCACCCGCGACCAGGAGACGGAGAACCGGTAGGCACTGAGACCGAGGTCCGCCATGAGCGCCACGTCGTCGCGGTAGCGGTGGTAGTGCTCGACGGCGACGTCACCGGTGTCGCCGTCGGCGGTCCTGCCCGGCGTATGGCTGAAGGTGTCCCAGATGGAGGGGGTGCGGCCGTCCTCGCGTACGGCGCCCTCGATCTGGTACGCGGAAGTGGCGGCGCCCCAGAGGAAACCGTCAGGGAAGGTGATCGACTCAGGCATGGAAGCGCTCCCATGGGAGGGGGAAAGGACAAGGAAAGAGGGGGTGGGCAGGTGGGCGGGTGGCCAGGGCCGAGGCGGCGGCGGCTCGGCCCTGGCGGGCAGGACGGGCGGGGCGGAGGGACTCAGCCCTTGACCGCGCCCTGCATGATGCCGCTCACGATCTGCTTGCCGAACAGGACGAACGCCAGGAGCAGCGGCAGGGTGCCGAGCAGCGCGCCCGCCATGATCACCGCCCGGTCCGGGATA
Source organism: Streptomyces sp. NPDC048436 (assembly GCF_043200355.1). Lineage (NCBI taxonomy): Bacteria > Bacillati > Actinomycetota > Actinomycetes > Kitasatosporales > Streptomycetaceae > Streptomyces > Streptomyces sp. NPDC048436. The sequence continues at coordinate 1,206,748 of NZ_JBICXP010000001.1, read as the reverse complement.
TACCCCGTACCAAGGGAGTTGAGCGCCACCTGCACGGTGGGATTCGACTGGTTCAGCGCGATGATCGGCCAGAGGAAGTCGTTCCAGGCCATCACGAACGTCAGAAGGCCGAGGACCGCCATCGCGGGCCGCGCCGCCGGGAACACCACGTGCCAGATGATGCGCATGCTGCTCGCGCCGTCCATCCGCGCCGCCTCGATGAGCTCGGTCGGCAGCGCCTGCAGTAGGTACTGCCGCATGAAGAACACCCCGAAGGCGCTCACGAACGTCGGCAGGATCACCGCCTGGAGCTGGTTGGTCCACTGCAGGTCGGCGATCCACAGATACAGCGGTACGACACTCAGCTGCGGCGGCACCATCATCGTGCCGATCGTCAGCAGGAGCAGCAGCCCGCTGAACTTGAACTTCAGCTTGGCGAAGGCGAATCCGGCGATCGTGGAGAACAGGACGGTGCCGATGGTGATGCTGCCCGCCACGATCGTGGTGTTGAGCATCGCGTCGCCGAGACTGGCCTCGGTCCAGGCCCGTTCGAGGTTCTTGAAGAGGTTCCCGCCGAACCACAGGGGCGGCGGGGTCTGCGCGAGCCGCCCGCTGTTGCGCGAGGCCGCGATCGCCGTCCAGATCAGCGGCGCCAGCGAGACGGCCGTGAACAGCGTGAGCACGAGGTAGGTCACGGGCCCCGCGTGCATCGTGCGGCCGGCCTTCAGGCCCAGGGTGCGGCCGGCCTTCGGGCCCGTGGTGACGGCAGGCTTCAGGCCCAGGGTGCGGGACTTCATTGGGCCTTCCTCAGACGTCGGGCGATCAGCAGATTGATCGCGGCGATGAGCAGCAGGACCACCAGCATCAGCCAGGCCACGGCGGACGCCCTGCCCAGATGGCCGTTGATCCAGCCCTGGTCGTACAGATAGAGCCCCAGTGTCTGGAACTGGTGGTCGGCGCCGCCCTTGGACCCGGCGGTGCCGCCGAACAGCAGCGGCTCACCGAACAGCTGGGTCGCCCCGATGGTGGAGACGACGACCGTGAACAGGATCGTCGGCCGCAGCATCGGGATGGTCACGTGCCGGAACTGCTGCCAGCGCGAGGCGCCGTCCAGCGAGGCCGACTCGTACAGGTCGTGCGGCACGGCCTGCATCGCCGCCAGGTAGATCAGCGCGTTGTAGCCGGTCCACCGCCAGATGACGATCGACGACACCGCGAACTGCGAACCCCAGGAGGACTCACGCCAGTTGACGGGATCGATGCCGACGGACCCGATGATCCAGTTGACCATGCCGCCGTCCCACGCGAACAGCAGCGTGAAGACCAGTGACGCGCTTGCCACCGAGGTGGCGTACGGAGCGAGCATCGCCACCCGCCACAGGGTGGAGCCCCGCAGCTTGTAGTTGAGCAGATGGGCTATGCCGAGCGCGATGGCGAGCTGGGGAATGGTGGAGATGATGCCGATGGTGAAGGTGTTGCCGAGCGCGTTCCAGAAGTAGTCGCTCTGCAGCAGGTTGGTGTAGTTCTCCAGGCCCAGCCAGGTGCTGTCGTCGAGGTTGGTCAGCTCCAGGCGGTGCAGCGAGGCCCAGCCGGTGTAGAGCAGCGGGAACAGGCCGAAGGCCCCGAAGAAGAGGAAGAACGGCGCGACGAAGACATACGGCGACGCCTTGATGTCCCAGCGGTACAGGCGACTGCGCCACGAGGACCTGGGGGAGTCCTTACGACTCCCGGACGCGGCCGGGGCCGCGTCCCCCTCTTCGGGGGACGCGGTCTCGGCGTACTCAGCGGTCTCGGACATGCGCGTCACTGTCCCAGAACATCCTTGATCTCCTTCTGAGCGGCCTCCCAGCCCTCGGCAGGAGACTTGCCCTGCTGCTCCACCTGGAGCACACCGATGTCGGTGATGGACTGGCCGATCTGGGCGTCCTTGAGGCCGTAGATGACCGAGGGGATGTTCTTGGCGATGTCCGCGTAGATCTTCGTGATGGGCGCGTTGTTGAAGTACGCCTTGGTCGCGGGCGACGGCTTCAGCGTGTCGTACGCCGACGGGGTGGAGGGGAAGCTGGCCTGCTTGGCGAAGACCTTCGAGAGCTGCTCGGGCTGCGTCAGCCAGACGGCGAGCTCGGTCGCCTCCTTCTTGTGCTTGCCCGCGCTCGGCACGCCGAGGAACGTTCCGCCCCAGTTGCCTTCCTTGGGCGCCTTGGCCATGTCCCACTGACCCTTGCCGCTCGCGCCCGTCTTCTCCTGGATGTAACCGGCCATCCACGCGGGGCAGGCCACGGTGGCGAACTTGGCGTTGGCGAAGCCCTGGTCCCAGGTCGGGTCGAACTGCTTGAGCTTGGCCGACATGTCGCCCTTGGCGACCTTCATCGCCGCGTCCCAGGCGTCCTTGCGGCCCTGGCTCTTCTCGTAGATCTCCTTGCCGCTCTTGTCGTAGTACCGCTCGGTGGCACCGGCGAAGACAGCGTTGTAGACGCTGGAGGCGGAGTCGACGAACTTGGTGCCGTCGGGCGCCTTCTTCATGTACTTCTCGCCGAGCGCGACGTACTTGTCCCAGTCGCCGGACCACGCCTTGGCGAGCTCCTCGCGGTCGGTGGGCAGACCGGCCTTCTTGAAGAGGTCCTTGCGGTAACACAACGCGGTGGGGCCGATGTCGACACCGAGGCCGATGGTCTTGCCGTCGTCGGTCGTGCCCTGGTCCCACTTCCAGTCGAGGTACGTGGACTTGTCCACGCCCTTGGCCTTGCCCAGGTCCTCGAACTTGGCGCCCTGGGTCTGCACGACCTCGGTGATGTTGCTGACCTCGATGGCCGCCACGTCGTTGACGCCGGCGCCGGACTGGAGCTGGGTCAGGAGCTTGGGGTAGTAGGCGTCATTACGCTCGATGACGTTTTCTTTGATCTTGATGTTCGGGTGCGACTTCTCGTACTCCTTGTAGAGCCCGGCTTGCTTCAGGCCCAGTACGCCGAACGTGCCGACGTTGAGCGTGACCTTGCCGTCGCCGCCCTCGGAACCGCTGTCGTCGTCACTCGAACAACCGGCCAGCAGGCTCGTTGCCAGCGTGGCCACGGCCGCGAGGGCCACCAGCCGACGTGGTCGGCGGGAACTCGTGCGCATTGCGTCCTCCAATTGCCTGACGTGCCGACCCCCCGGCCAACTGCACTACTTGCCCCGTTGGTTGACTCTTCGGCTCGGGCGGGGAACGTGCGGGATGTGTACGTGTCAGGTAGTGTGGGAGCGCTCCCACAGGTGATGAGTTGAAGAGTCGTGGCTCGGAGCGGGGGTGTCAAGGGACCGGACATAGAGTTATGTGTTCAGTTATCGGGCTGTTACGGGGGCGGTCGCCGTCCGGCCGATCCGACCGGCGATGATCAGGCTGTTACATTCCTCTACATTCCTCGCCCGGGGGAAGTGCGACGGGAGGCGGACAATGCCAGCTCACGGACCGCGCGGCCGCAGTGGCGGACGACCGACCCTGGAAGAGGTCGCCGCGAGGGCGGGAGTGGGACGCGGCACGGTCTCCCGCGTCATCAACGGCTCACCGCGGGTGAGCGAGACGACCCGCACGGCCGTCGAGGCCGCCGTCGCCGAGCTCGGTTACGTCCCGAACACGGCGGCCCGCGCCCTGGCCGCCAACCGCACCGACGCCATCGCCCTGGTCGTGCCGGAACCCGAGACCCGCTTCTTCGCCGAGCCGTACTTCTCCGACGTCCTGCGCGGGGTCGGCGCGGAGCTCGGCGAGACCGAGATGCAGCTGCTGCTGATCTTCGCGGGCAACGACCGCAGACGTCAGCGCCTGGCCCAGTACCTCGCGGCCCACCGCGTCGACGGGGTGCTCCTGGTCTCGGTGCACGCCGACGACCCGCTGCCGGACCTCCTCGCCCAGCTGGAGATCCCCGCCGTGATCAGCGGCCGGCGCTCCGCCGAGGAGGCACTGCCCTCGGTGGACTCCGACAACTTCGCCGGCGCCCACTCGGCGGTGGAGCACCTCCTGTCGCGCGGCCGCACCCGTATAGCCACCATCACCGGCCGCCTCGACGTCTACGGCGCCCAGCGCCGCCTCGACGGCTACCGCGCGGCGCTGTCGGACGCGGGCCGGGGCGTGGACGAGCGCCTGATCGTCCCCGGTGACTTCACCGAGGAGGGCGGCCGGCGGGCGATGACGGAGCTCCTGGCGTCCTTCCCCGACGTGGACGCGGTGTTCGCGGGCTCCGACGTGATGGCGGCGGGCGCCCGCCAGGTGCTGCGGGAGGCGGGGCGCCGCATACCCGACGACGTGGCGCTCGTCGGCTTCGACGACTCGGCGATCGCCCGGCACATGGACCCGCCCCTCACCAGCGTCCGGCAGCCGATCGAGGAGATGGGCCGGGCGATGATCGATCTGCTGCTGGCCGAGATCGCGGACGACCGCCCGGCGAGCGCCCGCCGCCTCGACCGCCGCCAACTGGTGCTCCCCACGGAACTGGTGGAGCGGGCGTCGTCCTGAGAGGGCGGGCGGGCCGCCGACGCGGGAGAGAAGGGTGTGCGCCGGGCGGCCGGGGCGGCGACCAACGAAAGAAGGGCCCCGGTTCCTGAGAACCGGGGCCCTTCATCAGGGTGAGTGACGGGACTTGAACCCGCGGCCACCTGGACCACAACCAGGTGCTCTACCAACTGAGCTACACCCACCATGTCCGGTCGTTTTCGTTCTTCCGACCGGCCGAGAAAAAGTGTACAGGGTCCGAAGGGGTGCTCGCGCACGCGTTTTCCGGACCCCGTACAGGGGGCTGCGCGCGGGCTACTCCGTGGGCAGCACGTACTTGGCCGCGATCGTTTTCGCGGTGTCGGAGTCCGGGCCCGGCTGCGGCACGAAGACCGCCTCCCGGTAGTAGCGCAGCTCCGCGATGGATTCGCGGATGTCGGCCAGCGCACGGTGGTTGCCGTTCTTGTCCGGGCTGTTGAAGTACGCCCGGGGGTACCAGCGCCGGGCCAGCTCCTTGATCGAGGAGACGTCGACGATGCGGTAGTGGAGGAACTCCTCCAGCGTCCCCATGTCGCGCAGCAGGAAGCCGCGGTCGGTGCCGACCGAGTTCCCGCAGAGCGGAGCCTTGCGCGGCTCCTTGACGTGCTCACGTACGTACGCCAGGACCTGCTCCTCGGCGGCCGCCAGCGTGGTTCCGCCGGCCAGCTCGTCGAGGAGCCCCGAGGCGGTGTGCATTTTGCGCACCACCTCGGGCATGGTCTCCAGCGCCGCGTCCGGCGGGCGGATCACGATGTCCACACCTTCGCCGAGCACGTTCAGTTCCGAGTCGGTGACCAGTGCGGCCACCTCGATAAGTGCGTCGTCCGTCAACGAGAGCCCGGTCATCTCGCAGTCGATCCACACCATGCGATCGTTCATGCGTCTTACCCTACGGCGCACTCCTCTGGCCGGGCAGAGGCGGACGACCTGGAGCGTACAGATCCGAGCTCGGCTTGCCCGGATCCGCGGACAGCGAGGCCGAGGGACCAAGGGCGCTCGCGGCCGCCGTACGCCGCGTCTGCGACGGAACTGGACCGTTCTCCGTGCTCATCGCCGGTGCGGCCTGGACGGGCGGTGCGGATTCCAGCATGGCCCGCTCACCCCCCTGCGGCCTGCGGGCGCGGTAAGCGGCCCGGTAGGCGGCGGGCGAGGAGCCCAGCTGGCGCCGGAAGTGGCCGCGCAGGGCCACCGGCGAGCGGAAGCCGCAGCGGCCCGCGACCTCGTCGACGGAGTAGTCGGAGGTCTCGAGCAGCCGCTGTGCCTGCAGGACGCGCTGAGTGATCAGCCACTGCAGGGGAGCGCTCCCGGTGAGCGAGCGGAACCTGCGGTCGAAGGTCCGCCTGCTCATGTAGGCGCGCGCGGCCAGCGTCTCCACGTCGAACTGCTCGTGGAGATGTTCCAGGGCCCAGGCGACGACCTCGGCGAGCGGGTCGGCACCGATCTCCTCAGGTAAAGACCTGTCCAGATAGCGCTCCTGGCCGCCGGCCCTGCGCGGAGGCACGACGAGCCTGCGCGCGAGCGCGCCCGCCGCTTCGTTGCCGTGATCCGTGCGCACGATGTGCAGGCACAGATCGATTCCGGCCGCGGTCCCCGCGCTCGTCAGCACATCCCCGTCATCGACGAAGAGCTCACGCGGGTCCACGTGGACGGACGGATATCGCTTGGCCAGCGTCGGTGCGTACATCCAGTGCGTGGTCGCCGGACGGCCGTCCAGCAGACCGGCCGCGGCGAGCACGAAGGCACCGGTGCACAGACCCACGATGCGAGCGCCCTCTTCGTGCGCGCGGCGCAGCGCGTCGAGCGCCTCCGGCGGTGGCGGCGATGTGATCGACCGCCAGGCCGGCACGACGACGGTGCCCGCGCGCCCTATCGCTTCCAGGCCATGCGGCGCGGTGAGTTCGAGCCCTCCGGTCGTCCGCAGCGGGCCCTCTTCACCGGCGCATACCAGCAGCCGATATCGGGGCACCCCGGCGTCCTGCCGGTCGATCCCGAACACGGAGAGCGGTATGGAACTCTCGAAAATGGGGCCGCCGCTGAACAGCAGCACCGCGACAATCTCCCTGCGGCGGCGCCCGGAGAGTTTCCGAGACGCGGCTTCCTGCACGGCAGTGGAGTCGTGGCTCATGGTGCTAAGCCCCCCTCGGTCGTCGCGGCTCCCTGGTCTTGACCTGCTCTGTGGTCTCTACGCGGTCTGCGTTCTCGGCGTTCTCGGCGTTCCCGTCGGACCTGTCGCTCCTGCACGTTTCCCCTCGGTCCTCCACCAGTCCCCCGCCGTAATACAGTCATGATCGAATCTACTGCGTCCTGTGCCGCCGGGGTGACCAGTTAAGGACCCGGCATTATGTCGACATGGCAACTTGGCGTGAAGCAGTCGATCACGAAGCGTTGCACTCACGGGCGTTGCTGGGAAGTGCGCCTCAGCTCGGTGGCCGGTCCCCGTAGGGTGCGAGCGCCTTCTTCCTCCCTTTCAGCCCTGGTGGGAGGGGGGTTGGGCACCCCTTCGGCCAAGGAATGCATGGCCATAGGAAGTTGGCTGAAAAGCTACGGGGGAGTACGCGTGAATCGGTCAGTCCTCCGGCGCGGACCCACCAGCATGCCGACCGCTCCTGTGCGCCCCCGAGCCCGCCCTCCCGTGCCGCCCGCGACGCTCCTGGCCCTGCTCCTCGATCAGCCGCGCCGCCCCCCGCTCGGACTGCCGGAGAAGCAGCCGGCAGACCCCCGTCACGGCCACCAGGCCGAGGGCCGATCCGGCGGCTCCCGCCAGTGAGGTCCCGTACCCGACGAGGACGACGGGAACCAGGACGCAGCTGAACGCGGCCCAGCGCACGACATCGCTCGCGGAGTCCTGTGAAGGGGTGGGTGGCGTCTCCTCGGCGCGTGGCGTCGGGACACCGCCGCGCGGGCGCTCGCGCGCCCCCTCCGGCGGGCGCCGGCGGCGCTGCGTCGTGACTGGTGAGGACGCGGGCGACGGTCCTGGCACGGCGGGCTCCCTGTGGCGGTGGCGTACCGCAGTTCAACGCGTGGTCGGGCGGCCGGTCACTGGCGTGAAAGCGGGGCCACGCGAGTGGGTGCCCAAACCGCCTGTACGGGGCAGCAACCATTGCCATACGGGCGCGGCTCATGCATGCTCCGGTGAACGCCGTGAGGCTCCCGCAGGGCCTGTCGAAGGCTCTGGGCAGGAGAGGAGTGTCGCCGTACCCTTAGGGGTATGGGGTTGGGAAGATGATTCCCGGACACAGCTCCGGTGGTCGTCGCCACTCTTCCCCGCCCGACCCCACCGCTGTCCGTTGTGCCCGTTCCGTCCGTCCTGTCCGTCCCGCTCCATACTGCGCCGTACGACCCGAACAAAGCCGACCCTCCCACAGAGGACTCCTTCGCCGAGACACCCATGGCCGGTCACGAATTCTCCGAACCCGCGGACCGCAAGCGGCAGGTCGCCGATCCCACAGCGACCCCCCAGGCGGCGGAAGAAACACGTCACTCCTGCGATCCGGCCTTCCGGCACGGGGTCGTCGTCGGCTTCGACGGCTCGACCTCCAGTGAGCGCGCGCTCTCGTACGCGATCGGGATGGCCCATCGCTCCGGCTCAGGCCTGATCATCGTGCATGTCGCCAACCGGCTCCCCACCACGGTGTGGGCGGGCTGCGAACCGCCGGTCTTCGTCGACGTGCCGGATCACCGCACGGAAGTGCTCGGACTCGAACTGGCCTGTGCGGACTATCTGGCCGAGGTGCCGTGGATCCTGGTCGAGCGCGGCGGCGACATCTGCCACGAACTCGAAGAGGTCGGCCGCGAGTACTCCGCGGACGCGATCGTCGTCGGATCGACGCACGGCATCGTGGGGCGCATCTTCGGCTCCGTCGCGGGCCGGCTCGCGCGCCGTGCGCAACGCCCCGTCATCGTCATTCCCTGACTGCCCGTCGTCCCAGGTGGGATGAGGGTGATGTGGGGTCAACTTCCTTGTGGTGTAGATAAATCTACTCGTGCGTAGAGGTGCTGAGTGCCCTTGTGAAGGGTACGTACAGGTGGCACGACAACCTGCCGACCGGGGAGTGACGGCTACCGGCCGAGGCAGGCGCGGGTCAGGGGAATGGGCGCCCCTGATCCTTGAGGAACGGCCCCTCGCGCGCCCGGTGGCACGCGCGAGGGGCCGTTCACTGCCGTGGTGCGGGACTACTCGACCGTGACCGACTTCGCGAGGTTGCGCGGCTTGTCGATGTCGCGGCCCAGGGCCAGCGCCGTGTGGTAGGCGAGGAGCTGGAGCGGGATGCCCATCAGGATCGGGTCCAGCTCGTTCTCGTTCTTCGGGACGAGGATCGTCTGGTCGGCCTTCTCCTGCTCCTGGTGCGCGACCGCGAGGATCTTGCCGCTGCGGGCCTTGATCTCCTCAAGGGCGGCGCGGTTTTTCTCCAGGAGGTCGTCGTCCGGGACGATCGCGACCGTGGGGAGCGCGGGCTCGATCAGCGCGAGGGGGCCGTGCTTCAGCTCGGACGCGGGGTAGGCCTCGGCGTGGATGTACGAGACCTCCTTGAGCTTCAGGGAGGCCTCGCGGGCCACGGGGTAGCCGCGTACGCGTCCGATGAAGAGCATCGAACGGGCGTCCGCGTACTCCTTGGCGATCTTCTTGATCTCGTCCTCCTGCTTGAGGATCTCCGAGATCTGTCCCGGCAGCTTGCGCAGGCCCTCGATGATCCGCTTGCCGTCGGAGACCGACAGGTCGCGGATGCGGCCCAGGTGCAGGGCGAGCAGGCCGAAGGCGACGGTGGTGTTGGTGAAGCACTTGGTGGAGACCACGCAGACCTCCGGGCCCGCGTGGACGTACACGCCCGCGTCGGCCTCACGCGCGATCGCGGAACCGACGACGTTCACGACGCCCAGGACGCGGGCGCCCTTGCGCTTCAGCTCCTGCACGGCCGCGAGCACGTCGTACGTCTCACCGGACTGGGAGACCGCGATGTACAGGGTGTCGGGGTCCACGACCGCGTTGCGGTAGCGGAACTCGGACGCCGGCTCCGCGTCGGCGGGGATGCGGGCCAGCTCCTCGATCATCTGGGCGCCGATCATGCCCGCGTGGTACGAGGTGCCGCAGCCGAGGATCTTGACGCGGCGCACCTTGCGGGCGTCGTGCGCGTCGAGGTTCAGGCCGCCGAGGTGCACGGTGGAGAAGCGGTCGTCGATGCGGCCGCGCAGGACGCGGTCCACGGCGTCGGGCTGCTCGAAGATCTCCTTGTGCATGTACGTGTCGTGGCCGCCCATGTCGTACGACTCCGCCTCCCACTCCACGGTGGTCGGCGAGGCGGTCGTACGGGAGCCCTCGGTCGTGTACGTGCGGTAGTCGTCGGCCTTGATGGTGGCCATCTCGCCGTCGTCGAGGGTGACGACCTGGCGGGTGTGCGAGACGAGCGCGGCGACGTCCGAGGCGACGAACATCTCCTTCTCGCCGATGCCGAGGACGACGGGGGAGCCGTTGCGGGCGACGACGATGCGGTCGTTGAAGTCGGCGTGCAGGACGGCGATGCCGTACGTGCCCTCGACGTGGCGCAGGGCCTCGCGGACCTTCTCCTCCAGCTTGTCCGCCTGGGAGCGGGCGATGAGGTGGGTGAGGACCTCGGTGTCCGTCTCGGAGAGGAACTCGACGCCGTCGGCGGTGAGCTTGGCGCGCAGCTCGGATGCGTTGTCGATGATGCCGTTGTGGACGACGGCGACCTTGTTGTCGCCCGACATGTGCGGGTGGGCGTTCTCGTCGGACGGGGCGCCGTGGGTGGCCCAGCGGGTGTGGGCGATGCCGGTGGTGCCCTTGAAGCGGGCGGGCACCTTGGCCTCCAGGTCGCGGACGCGGCCCTTCGCCTTGACCATCTTCAGGCCGGAGGTCTTGGGGCTGGTGATGACGACGCCCGCGGAGTCGTAGCCGCGGTACTCCAGGCGCTGGAGGCCTTCGAGGAGGAGGGGGGCCACGTCACGCTTGCCGATATAACCGACGATTCCACACATAGAGGGTTTCCTAGCCGTAGATGAGGCGGCGCAGTTGCCGGAGGGTGAGCTCGGGCGGCGCTACCGCGCGGTACTGGAGATCCGCCGAGATCTGTTCGAAGATCGCCGCGTTCAGCAGGCCCTGACCTTGCAGTTCGCGGTGGCGGCGACGGACGAATTCCTCGGTCGTCTCGTCGAAGTAGGCGAGCACGTCCTGGATGACCCGCAGAGCTTCGCCCCGCTGGAGCGGGGTGCTGCGGGTGAGGTGGTCCACCAGGTCGTCGTGCATTCGTTGATCCTGGAGGAATAGCCCTCCGGGTGCAACAATCCTGCCCGGAATCGGGCAGGGGCGCGTCGAAAACGAGCCCCGGGGTAATCAGGGGGTCCTTGAGGATTCTTCCACCGGCGGGCCGCCGAAGTGGTCTACACCCTTGACCCGGCACGGGGTGCAAGGTACGCATGGTGACCATTCGATTGCGATGCACCACAGTGAGGCGCCACCCGTGACGTAGCCCCGTCGAAGGGACCCGCTCGTGAGACAGCACCACAGATCGACCCGCCTGTTCGGCTCGCTGCTGCTCGTCGCGGCGGCCGGATTCTCGTCCGTCGCCGCGGCGCCGGGCGGCAGCGGCGGCCAGGAAGCGGCCACGGCCGCCACCCCGATCCCGCTCGGCCAGGTCATCCCGGCCCCGGCGTCCGCCGCCCCGGGCGGATCCCCGTACGAGATCAACTCCAAGACCCGCATCCGGGTCGACGACTCGCGTGACGCGCGGCGGATCGGCGGCTATCTGGCGGGCGTCCTGCGCCCCTCCACCGGCTACTCCCTGAAGGTCACCGACGACGGGGGCCGCGACGGCATCCGGCTGCGGCTCAGCTCCAAGGACAAGTCCCTGGGGAACGAGGGCTACCGCCTGGAGTCCAGGGGGGGCTCCGTCACCATCACGGCCCGCAAGGCCGCCGGGCTCTTCTACGGCGTCCAGACGCTGCGGCAGCAACTGCCCGCCGCCGCCGAGAAGAACAGCGAACAGCGCGGCCCCTGGCTCGTCGCGGGCGGCACCATCGAGGACAAGCCGCGCTACGAACACCGCGGCGCGATGCTCGACGTATCGCGGCACTTCTTCTCGGTGGACAAGGTCAAGCGCTACATCGACCAGATGTCGCTCTACAAGGTCAACAAACTGCACCTGCACCTGAGCGACGACCAGGGCTGGCGCATCGCCGTCGACTCCTGGCCCAGGCTCACGACGTACGGCGGCTCCACGCAGGTCGGCGGCGGCAAGGGCGGCTATTACACCAAGGCCCAGTACAAGGACATCGTCCAGTACGCGACCTCGCGTCAGCTGGAGGTCATCCCCGAGATCGACATGCCGGGCCACACGAACGCCGCGCTCGCCTCGTACGCCGAACTGAACTGCGACGGCGTCGCGCCCCCGCTCTACACCGGCACCGAGGTCGGCTTCAGCTCGCTGTGCGTCAAGAAGGGCGTGACGTACGACTTCGTGGACGACGTCATCCGGGAGATCGCCGCGATGACGCCCGGCAAGTACATCCACATCGGCGGCGACGAGGCGCACTCCACCAGCCACGAGGACTATGTGGCGTTCATGAACAAGGTGCAGCCCGTGGTCGCCAAGTACGGCAAGACCGCGATCGGCTGGCACCAGCTGACCGGCGCCACGCCCGCCAAGGGCGCCCTCGCGCAGTACTGGGGCTATGACGCCACCGGAGCCGCCGAGCGCGAGCAGGTCGTGAACGCGGCGAAGAACGGCACCAAGCTGATCCTCTCGCCCGCCGACCGGGCCTACCTCGACATGAAGTACGACAAAAACACCCCGCTGGGCCTCGCCTGGGCGGGCTACGTCTCGACCCAGCGCAGCTACGACTGGGACCCGGGGACGTATCTGAAGGGCGCGCCCGCGGAGTCGATCCAGGGTGTCGAGGCGCCGCTGTGGTCGGAGACGATCTCGACGTCGGCGCACATCGAGTACATGGCGTTCCCGCGCCTGCCCGGCATCGCCGAGCTCGGCTGGTCGCCCGCGTCGACGCACGACTGGAACGCGTACAAGGTGCGGCTCGCCCAGCAGGGGCCGCGCTGGGACGCGCTGGGCATCGGGTACTACAAGGCGCCCGACGTGCCCTGGCCGGGCAAGTAGGCGTTACACAAAGGAGTGGGCTCCCGGCCCGCGGCGCAGCCGCTGATGATTGCGGCGTCCCGGGAGCCCACTCGGCTTGAGGGGGCCGCTTACGCGATCGGGTTCTTCAAGGTCCCGACCAGCTGCAGCGCCCCTGACGGGTCGGCGAGGTCGACCATCTGTTCGTTGTCCCGCAGCTGGAGCCGGTTCAGGCAGGACCTGGCGAACTCGGGGGCGAACATGTCGTACTGCTTGAACTTGTCGGCCAGTTGGGGCGTGGCTTCCTGGTAGGCCGTCACGCACTCGGCGACCGTGCCCCAGAACGTGTCCTCGTCGACCAGGCCCTCCGTGACGAGGTTCGCGGACAGGAACCGGAAGAAGCAGTCGAAGACGTCCGTGAAGATCGACAGGAGCTTCTGGTCGTCGGGGACCTCGACCCGCAGGCGCTCGACCGTGGGCGGAAGCACCGCGTCGGGGTCCATGACCGCGATCTCCTCGGCGATGTCCTTGAAGATCGCCCGCTGCACGACGCCGTCCTTCAGGACCAGGATGACGTTCTCACCGTGCGGCATGAAGACGAGGTCGTACGCGTAGAAGCTGTGCAGCAGCGGCGTCAGATAGGCGTGCAGATAGCCCCGCAGCCACTCGGCCGGGGTGAGACCGGAGCGCTCGATGAGGGCGCCCGCGAAGGACGCGCCTTCCAGGTCGGTGTGCAACAGGGATGCCATGGTGGCCAGTTGCTCACCCTCGGCCAGGGACGGCACGGGGCTCTCGCGCCACAGGGCCGCGAGCATTTTGCGGTACGGGGAGTAGCGGTCGGTGGCGGCCTCGTACTCCAGGTGGCGATAGCCGACGGCCGCGCGCTCGCGGATGATCGTGAGGCCCGTCGACTTGAAGGTGTCGTCGGTGTCGATGAGGTGCGCGAGCCAGTCGTTGATCGCCGGGGTCGCCTCCATGTACGCGGCCGAAAGCCCGCGCATGAAACCCATGTTGATGACCGACAGGGCCGTTTTGACGTAGTGCTTGGCCGGGTCGCTGGTGTTGAAGAACGTACGGATCGACTGCTGGGCCAGGTACTCGTCGTCGCCCTCGCCCAGGCACACCAGGTGCCGCTGGGCGACCTCCGCCGCGAAGGTCACGGAGAGTTTGTTCCACCACTGCCAGGGGTGGGCCGGGATCAGGAGGTAGTCCTGAGGGTCCAGGCCCTGGTCACGGAGTCTGCGGTCGAAGCGGTCCAGGGTCTCCTGGCCCAGCTCGGCCCGCAGGAACGATTCGTAGTCGATGCCCGCGCCCGCCGTGAACACGGCCCGGTCCTTGCGCGCGGCCAGCCACACAAGGCGTACGGGGCTCGCGGTCTCGGGAGCGTACGAGAGGTACTCGTGCACGCCGAAGCCGAGCCGGCCGTTGTTGGCGACGAAGCAGGGGTGGCCCTCGGTCATGCCCGTCTCGATCTCCTGGAAGCCGGAGCGGGAGAGCTCGGCGGCCGGGATCGCGGGCTTGGTGAGTTTGTAGCAGGTGCCGGAGAGAGTGGAGGAGATCTCCTCCAGGTAGACCGGCAGGATCTCGTCGCTCAGGCCGAGGGCCGAACGCAGCTCGACGAAGAAGTCGAGGGCGTTCAGCGGGAGTTCGGTGCCGTCGCGGTGCCGGGTGATGGACGTGGCGTCGACCTGCCAGTGGTCGAGCCGAAGGCGACGGGCGGTGAAGCGGTAGCGGGTCAGGGCGTCGTCGCTGCGGATGACGTATCTGTCGTCGCCCACGGGCTCCGGGGTGAACAGCCGCTCGTGCGAGAACTCGGCGATGGCCTTGCGGATGAGGAGACGGTTGGCCTGCTCCCAGCGCTCGGGGGTCAGGTGCGCCGTGGCGTCGGACAGGGTCATATCGCCGATTCCCTTTCGCGTACTGCTGCTTCGAACTGCTGGCGGGTGCAGAAGCTCAGCAGAGCCTTCTTCTCCGGCTTCTGGATGACCTGGGCCGCGCGGAATCCGACGGCTTCGTTGAGGGCGTGCACGGCCTTGTTGTCGACGTCGGGCTCGACCACCACGCGCTCCGTCGCCGGGTCGGCGAAGAGCGTCTCCATGACCTTGGTGATCACGTCCCGCGTGAAGCCGGGGATGCGGACGTCGGACGGCGCGGTGAGGAAGTGCATGCCCACGTCGCCGGGCTCGGGCTCGTAGAGGCCGACGAGTTCGACGTACCGGGGGTCGTAGCGCTCCATGAGGAAGGCGGGCACGCCTTTGTGCAGACCGATGAACGCGTCGTGGTGCTCATGGGCGGCGATCGCCATGTACTCGCGCTCGACGTCCGGCAGCGTCGCGCCCTGCATCATCCAGAACGAGGCCTTGGGGTGGGTGACCCAGCCGTGCAGGAGTTCGGCGTCCTTCAGGGGGTCGAGGGGGCGCAGGGTCAGGTCTGAGGTGTTGCTCATACGGCGAACTCCTGGAACGCGATGGACTTCTCGACGGGGTAGTACTCGGCGCCGAGCAGCTCACCGATGATGTACGCGTTGCGGTACGGGCCCATGCCCAGGTCGGGGCTGGTCAGCGAGTGGGAGTGCACGGCGCCGTTCTGCAGGAAGATGCCGCGGCCCGTGGTGTCGATCGAGTAGTTGCGGGCGACCTCGTAGCGGCCACGGCCGTCCCAGCGGATCCTCTCGCGCACGGGCTCCAGGAAGTCGGGCGTGACGTACTGGTAGCCGGTGGCCAGGATGAGGCCCTCGGATTCCAGCTCGAAGTCCTTGTCCTGCTCGTCCTGGTGCAGGCCGAGGGTGTAGGTGCCGTTCTCGTGACGTGCGCTGCGCAACGAGGAGTTGGTGAGCAGCCGTGTGGGCACCGGGCCGCCGAGGTTCTTCTGGTAGAGCAGGTCGAAGATCTCGTTGATCAGTTCGCCGTCGATGCCCTTGAAGAGGGTCTTCTGCTGGTCCTGGAGGCGGTAGCGGGTCGCTTCCGGCAGCGCGTGGAAGTAGTCGACGTACTCCGGAGAGGTCATCTCCAGCGTCAGCTTCGTGTATTCGAGGGGGAAGAAGCGCGGGGAGCGGGTGACCCAGTTGAGTCGGTAGCCGTGTACGTCGATCTCGCTCAGGAGGTCGAGGTAGATCTCGGCGGCGGACTGGCCGCTGCCGACGAGCGTGATCGACTCCTTCTTCTGGAGCTCCCGCTTGGACTGCAGATAGCGGGAGTTGTGGATGAAGTCCCCGCCGAGGTCCGCGCAGGACTCGGGGATGTGCGGCGGGGTGCCGGTGCCGAGGACGAGGTGGCGGGCGCGGAAGGTGTCGCCGGTGGTGGTGCGGACGACGTAGAGGTCATCCTCGTACGTCACCTCGCTCACCGTCGTACTGAAGCGGACCGAGGAGAGCTTCGCGGCGGCCCAGCGGCAGTAGTCGTTGTACTCGGTGCGCAGCGGATAGAAGTTCTCGCGGATGTAGAAGGAGTACAGCCGCCCCGATTCCTTCAGGTAGTTGAGGAAGGAGTAGGGGGACGTCGGGTCCGCGAGCGTGACCAGGTCCGACATGAACGGGGTCTGGAGGTGGGCGCCCTCCAGGAACATGCCGGAGTGCCACTCGAAGTCCGGCTTGGACTCCAGGAAGAGGCCGGTCAGCTCGTCGATGGGTTCGGTCAGGCAGGCGAGGCCGAGGTTGAAGGGGCCAAGACCGATACCGATGAAGTCCAGTGGTTCGCGTGATGCGTGTGCTTCACGTGGTTCTCGGTGATCAGGAAGCGCGGTCAAGGGTCTCTCCCAGGTACTGCTCGGCGTGGCCGGCGATCAGATCGAGGACGGCCGTGATGTCGGCGACCGTGGTCTCGGGGTTGAGCAGGGTGAACTTGAGGTACTGGCGTTCGCCGACCTTGGTGCCCGCGACGACCGCGTCACCGGAGGCGAACAGGGCCTTGCGGGCGTACAGGTTGGCGCGGTCGATGGCGGACGGGTCGCAGATCGCCTCGGGGATGTAGCGGAAGACCAGCGTCGAAAGCTGGGGCTCCACGACCACGTCGTAGCGGGGGTCGGCGGCGAGCAGCTGCCAGCCCTGGCCCGCGAGGTCGCGTACGGAGTCGAAGAGGTCACCGATGGCGTCGGCGCCCATCACGCGCAGCGTCATCCATAGCTTGAGCGCGTCGAAGCGCCGGGTCGTCTGGAGGGACTTGTCGACCTGGTTGGGGATGCGCTCCTGCACCATGCGGCGCGGGTTGAGGTATTCGGCGTGGTACGTCGCGTGGCTCAGCGTCGCCCGGTCCCGCACCAGGACGGCGGAGGAACTCACAGGCTGGAAGAAGGACTTGTGGTAGTCGACGGTGACGGAGTCGGCGCGCTCGATGCCGTCGATGAGGTAACGGCTCGTGCGCGAGGCGAGCAGGCCGCAGCCGTACGCCGCGTCGACGTGCATCCAGGTGCCGTACTGCTCGCACAGTTCTGCGATCTCGGGCAGCGGGTCGATGGAGCCGAAGTCGGTGGTCCCCGCGGTGGCGACGACCGCCATGGGGGTGAGGTCGTTGTCCCGGCAGCGCTCCAGCTCGCGGGCGAGGGCCACGGTCTGCATGCGCTTTTCGTTGTCGGTGGGGATGGTGACGACGGCGTCCTCGCCGAGGCCGAGCAGCGTCGCGGCTTTCTGGACGCTGAAGTGGCCGACCTCGGAGGCGAAGATACGCAGCCGGGTGAGCGGCTTTCCGGCCTTGGCGGCCTCCTCGCGGGCCAGCAGCAGGGCCTGGAGGTTGGACTGTGTGCCGCCGCTGGTGAACACGCCGTCGGCGGCCGGTCCGAGCCCGATGCGTTCGGCGGTCCAGTCGATGAGGCGGCGCTCGATGAGTGTGCCGCCCGCGGACTGGTCCCAGGTGTCGAGGGAGGAGTTGACGGCGGAGAGCACGGCCTCGCCGAGCACGGCCGGGATGACGACCGGGCAGTTGAGGTGCGCGAGGTAGCGGGGGTGGTGGAAGTAGACGGCGTCGCGCAGGTAGAGCTCGTCGAGCTCGTCCAGGGCGGCGATCGTGTCGTGCAGGGGCTCGTCCAGGTCGACGGCCTCGATCCGGGGCGCGAGGTCGTCGACGGAGATCCCGGTGAAAGGGCGGGAGGTGGTGGCGATTCTGGCCGCCACCCGCTCGACTCCCTCGGTCACGGAGCTGCGGTATCGCTCCGCGGTGGTGTCGTTGAGCAGGTGCGAGCGCATGAACGGTCCTCTGGGTGAGGGGACTTGTGGGGAAGTGAGGTAAGCCTAACCTAACTTCTCTGCCGGTTGTAGTCGGGGGTCACCAGAGGCGGGGTCACCGGCGCGGAAACTGGAGCTGCCCCCTCCGTGGGCATGGAGAGGGCAGCTCGTGGCGCTTGGTGTGCGCGGGGCGGGGCGTGCGCGGGGTGCGCGCGGGGGCTCAGCTGACCTTCTTGGCCTTCTCGATCGCGTCGGCGAGGTCCTCGAGGATCGGGGCGCACTTGTCGTACGAGTAGATCGGCTCGGTGACGCGCGGGATGACCTGGCCGGCCTTGACCGCGGGCAGCTTCGCCCAGGTCGGCTTGTCCTTGCCCAGGCCGGCGGGCTGGAGGGTGGCGGTGCGGTTGTCCATCATGATGATGTCCGCGGCGTGCTTGTTGACGTTCTCCCAGCTCAGGTTCTCGAACCAGCCGCCGCTCGCCTTCTTGGCGCTCTCGGACGGTTCGACGAAGTTCACGCCGAGGGACTTGAAGTACTCCAGGTCGGCGGAGAGATTCGTGCCGGAGACGTAGAAGATGTCCTGGCTCGCCGAGCCGACGAGGACCTTGATGTCCTTGTTCGCCTTGGCGACCTTGCGCAGCCGCTCGGCGGCGGCCTCGAAGCGCTTCTTCGCCTTGACGACCTTGTCGGCCTTCACGTCCGCGCCGAGCGACTCGGCGAGGGCGAGCAGGCGTTGGAGGGGCTGGGTCATCTGGCGGTCGTAGACGCTGATGCCGACGCTCGGAGCGAGCTTGAGGATCTTGTCCTTGCTGTCCTCGGGGACGGACCAGAGGGTGCCCGCGTCGTCGAACATCGTGGAGACGAGGAGGTCGGGGGCGAGGCCCGCGTACTTCTCGATGTTGAACTTGCCCCATTCGTTGCCGAGGACCGTCACCTTGCTGACGTCCATGTCGCCGGCCTGGACATCGGCCTTGCCGTCCTTGGTCTTCGTCGGGCCGAAGACGCCCTTGACCTCGATGCCGTAGTCGAAGAGGGCGGCGGCGACGCCGGTGAAGGCGACGATGTTCTTCGGCGTCGACTCGCTCTTGGCCGTCGTGCCGCGGTCGTCCTTGAAGCTCCAGGGGCCGGAGTCCGCGCCGCTCTCCTTGCTCGAACCGTCCTTCTTCTCGTCGCCGCAGGCCGCCAGCAGGGCCGTGAGGCCGAGGGCGCCGCCGGCGGCGAGGATGCCACGGCGGGAGGGCTGGGGGAGACGGGCGTGGGACATGAGGTTCTCTGCTTTCCTGAGGCGGCTGCGGAGCCACTGGCCTGAACTAGCGCTTAGGTTAACCTAACCTAAGCTGATGTCCAGCGGCTCCCGCGGTCGCCTTCCCCGGGACGCGGGTGGTTATCCCGCGAATCCCAGCTCCCGGGCGATCAGCATCCGCTGCACCTCGCTCGTGCCCTCGCCGATCTCCAGGATCTTGGAGTCCCGCCACATCCGGGCCACGGGGTACTCGTTCATGAAGCCGTACCCGCCGTGGATCTGCGTGGCCTCGCGCGCGTTGTCGACGGCGACCGTGGACGAGTAGAGCTTCGCGATCGCCGCCTGCTTCTTGAAGGGCTCACCGCCGACGAGGCGCGATGCCGCGTCCCGCCAGCCGACCCGGGCCATATGGGCCCGCGTCTCCATGTCGGCGATCTTGAACTGGATGGCCTGGTTGGCCCCGATCGGCTTCCCGAAGGCGTGCCGCTCCTTGGCGTACTTCACGGACTCGTCCACGCAGCCCTGCGCGAGGCCCGTCGCGAGCGCGGAGATCGCGACGCGGCCCTCGTCCAGGATCCGCAGGAACTGGGCGTAGCCGCGGCCCTCTTCGCCGAGGAGGTTCGCCACCGGCACCCGTACGTCCGAGAAGGACAGCTCACGGGTGTCCGAGGCGTTCCAGCCGACCTTCGAGTACGGCGCCGCGACCGTGAAACCGGGCGTGCCGGACGGGACGATGATCGAGGAGATGAGTGGACGGCCGTCCGCCTTGCGGCCGGTGACGGCGGTGACCGTGACCAGGCCCGTGATGTCCGTGCCGGAGTTCGTGATGAAGCACTTGGAGCCGTTGATCACCCACTCGTCGCCGTCCCGCACCGCGGTCGTGCGGGTGCCGCCCGCGTCCGAGCCGCCGTCCGGCTCGGTCAGGCCGAAGGCGCCCAGGAGTTCACCGGAGCAGAGCCGGGGCAGCCACTCCCGCTTCTGCTCCTCCGTACCGAAGAGGTGGATCGGCATCGCGCCCAGCGAGACACCCGCCTCCAGGGTGATGGCCACGGAGGAGTCGACCCGCGCCAGCTCTTCGAGCACGATGCCCAGGGCGAGATAGTCGCCGCCCATCCCGCCGTACTCCTCGGGGAAGGGCAGGCCGAAGAGGCCCATGCGGCCCATCTCGCGCACGATCTCGTACGGGAACTCGTGGCGTTCGTAGAGGTCGCCGATCTTCGGGGCGACGACTTCGTGCGCGAACTCCTCGACCGTGCGGCGGAGTTCCTCGTGCTCGGGGGACAGACGGTGGTCCATCGTTCTTCACTGCTCCTGAGGGGAGGTGCCGGTCAGGGCACGGACGGTGCGGGAGGGGCTGGGTCGGCCCAGTTGTTCGGCCATCCACGCGCTGGTGGCGCTGAGGCGGCCGAGGTCGACGCCGGTCTCGATGCCGAGGCCGTCGAGCATCCATACGAGGTCTTCGGTGGCGAGGTTGCCGGTGGCGCTCTTCGCGTACGGGCAGCCGCCGAGGCCGCCCGCCGACGCGTCGACCGTGCTGACTCCGTGCCGCAGGGCGGCGAGGGTGTTGGACAGCGCCTGGCCGTATGTGTCGTGGAAGTGCACGCCGATGCGGTCCGTCGGTACGCCCGCCGCGTTCAACTCGGTGAGCAGCGACTGGACATGGCCCGGAGTGGCCACGCCGATCGTGTCGCCGAGGCTCAGCTCGTCGCAGCCCATGTCCAGGAGCGCCTTTGCCGTGCGGACGACCTGGGCGATGGGCACGGGGCCCTCCCAGGGGTCACCGAAGCACATGGAGAGATAGCCGCGCACCCGTACTTCCTGCTCACGGGCGCGGGCGACGACCGGCTCCGACATCGCGAGGGCCTCGCCGAGGGTGCGGTTGAGGTTGGCCTTGGCGAAGGACTCCGTGGCGCTGACGAAGACGGCGATGCCGCGGACCCCGAGGGCCAGGGCGCGGTCCAGGCCCCGGTCGTTCGGCACGAGGACGGGGAGCTGCGCCTGCGCGTTCAGTTCGAGGTCCCGGACGAGCGGGAACAGCTGCTCGGAGTCGGCCAGTTGGGGCACCCACTTGGGGTGCACGAAGCTGGTCGCCTCGATGGTGGTGAGGCCCGCGGCGGCGAGGCGGTGGATGAACTCCGCCTTGATCTCCGTGGGGACGACCGCCTTCTCGTTCTGCAGGCCGTCCCGGGCGCCCACTTCGTAGATACGGACGCGGGGCGGCAGGCCCTGGGCGGGGACGGTCATGGGGAGCGTCACTTTTCCTCCTGGGGGGCCTCGTCGGGGATCACCACGGCCAGGATCTGGTCCATGGCGACGGTCGCGCCCGGAGTGACGTCGAGTTCGGCGACGGTGCCCGCGTGCGGGGCGGAGATGACGTGCTCCATCTTCATCGCCTCCACCACGAGCAGGCTCTGGCCCGCGGTCACCCGATCGCCGGTGGAGACCTTGACCACCGTGACCGTGCCGGGCATGGGGGCGGTCAGGGCGTCGGCCCCGCTGTGCGCGGCGCCGGTGAGGCTCGCCTCGACGGGGTCGTGGTCCTGGATGTGCCAGGCGTCGCCCTCGCGGCCGAGCCAGTCGCCCGCGTGGCGGAAGGTGTGCAGCGTGCCGTCGACGGTCACGGAGACCGCGCCGGGACCTACCGTGCGGGCGCCGCCGCCCCGGAGTTGGTGAGTGACGGGTTCAAGTCCCGCGGCGCGCAGCCAGTGGGTGAGGGGAGCCGGGGTGCCGCCGAGCCGCCAGCCGCTGGGCCGCGAGAAGGGGTCGGTCCAGCCGTCGCCCGTGGGGGCGAGACGGGACTCCCGCAGGGCGGCCGCGGCTTCGTACACCTCGTCCGGCACCCCTTCGGGGACCAGCCCTTCCGCCTCGCGCTCCACCAGGCCCGTGTCCAACTCCCCGGAGACCACCGCCGGATGGGCGAGGAGCCGTCGCAGGAACCCCGCGTTGGTCGGCACCCCCAGCGTGACCGTCTCCGCAAGGGCGGCCCGCAGCTTGCGCAGCGCGGTCGGGCGGTCGGGGCCGTACGCGATGACCTTCGACAGCATCGGGTCGTACAGACTCCCGACCTCCGTGCCCTCGCTCAGCCCCGAGTCGGTCCGCACGCCGTCGCCCTGCGGCTCGTGCAGGGCGAGGACGGTGCCCCCGGACGGCAGGAAGCCGCGGGACGGGTCCTCCGCGCAGACGCGGGCCTCGATCGCGTGCCCCGTGAGCGTGATGTCCCGCTGGCTGTACGGGAGTTCCTCGCCGGCCGCCACCCGCAGCTGCCACTCCACCAGGTCCAGGCCCGTGATCAGCTCCGTGACCGGGTGCTCCACCTGGAGCCGGGTGTTCATCTCCATGAAGTAGTACGAGGCCGGGTCCTTGCCCGGCACGATGAACTCCACCGTGCCCGCGCCCGCGTACCCGCAGGAGCGTGCCGCCTGGACCGCCGCCTCGCCCATCGCCGCGCGCGTGGCCTCGTCCAGGAAGACGCTCGGGGCCTCCTCGATGATCTTCTGGTGGCGGCGCTGCAGCGAGCACTCGCGCTCACCGAGGTGGATCACGTTCCCGTGGCCGTCCGCCAGGACCTGGATCTCGATGTGCCGGGGGCGGTCGACCCAGCGCTCCACGAGCAGGGTGTCGTCACCGAAGGAGGACCGCGCCTCGCGCCGGGCGGCGGCGATCTCGTCCGCGAGCAGGGCGGCGTCCCGCACGAGCCGCATGCCCTTGCCGCCGCCGCCCGCCGAGGGCTTGAGCAGGACCGGCATACCGATCTCCCGCGCCGCGCCGGCCAGTTGGGCGTCGCTCAGGCCGCTGCCGGAGGAGCCGGGGACCACCGGGACGCCTGCCTCGCGCACCGTCTCCTTGGCGCGGATCTTGTCGCCCATGAGGGAGATGGCATCGGCGGGCGGGCCGATGAAGACGAGTCCGGCGTCCGCACAGGCCCGCGCGAACTCCGCGTTCTCCGCGAGGAAGCCGTACCCCGGATGCACGGCCTGGGCGCCGCTCCTGGCCGCCGCCTCCAGCAGCCGCTCGGCCGAGAGATAGCTCTCGGTGGCCGGTGCAGGGCCGATCCGCACGGCCGTGTCGGCCTCGCGAACGTGCCGTGCGTCCGCGTCCGCGTCGCTGAACACGGCGACCGAGCGGACGCCGAGCGCCCGCAGCGTACGGATGACGCGGACCGCGATCTCGCCCCTGTTCGCGACCAGAACCGTGTCGAACATCGTCCCTCTCCTGAAGTCGGTCATGCCTCACATCCGGAAGACGCCGAAGCCGGGCTCGCCCAGCGGCGCCTCAGCACACGCGGTCAGAGCGAGGCCGAGCACCTGCCGGGTCTCCATGGGGTCGATCACGCCGTCGTCCCACAGCCGCGCGGTGGCGTAGTAGGCGTTGCCCTGCTGTTCGTACTGGGCGCGGACCGGGTCCTTGAAGGCCTCCTCGTCCGCCTGGGACCACTCCTCGCCCCGCCCCTCCAACTGGTCGCGCTTGACGGTGGCGAGGACCGAGGCGGCCTGCTCGCCGCCCATCACGGAGATCTTGGCGTTCGGCCACATCCACAGGAAGCGGGGGGAGTAGGCCCGGCCGCACATGGAGTAGTTCCCCGCGCCGTACGAACCGCCGATCACGACCGTCAGCTTCGGCACGCGCGTGCAGGCCACCGCCGTGACCATCTTGGCGCCGTGCTTGGCGATGCCGCCCGCCTCATAGTCCCGGCCGACCATGAAGCCGGAGATGTTCTGCAGGAAGACGAGCGGGATGCCGCGCTGGTCGCACAGCTCGATGAAGTGGGCGCCCTTCTGGGCGGACTCGGAGAACAGGATTCCGTTGTTCGCGATGATGCCGACCGGGTGGCCGTGGAGGTGGGCGAAGCCGGTGATCAGCGTCTGGCCGTACTCCGCCTTGAACTCGGCGAAGCGTGAGCCGTCGACCACGCGCGCGATGACCTCGCGTACGTCATAGGGGGTGCGGGAGTCCGTCGGCACCGCTCCATAGAGCCCGAGGGGGTCCACCTTCGGCTCCTCGACCGGGCGCACGGACCACGGGAGTTCGCCGCGCCCAGGGAGTGTGGAGACGATCGTCCGCACGATGCGCAGGGCGTGCGCGTCGTCCTCCGCGAGGTGGTCGGTCACCCCGGAGACCCGGGAGTGGACCTCGCCGCCGCCGAGCTCCTCGGCGGTCACGACCTCGCCGGTCGCGGCCTTCACCAGGGGCGGGCCGCCGAGGAAGATCGTGCCCTGATTGCGGACGATCACCGCCTCGTCGCTCATCGCCGGGACATACGCGCCGCCCGCCGTGCACGAGCCGAGGACGGCCGCGATCTGCGGGATGCCCGCACCGGACATCCGCGCCTGGTTGTAGAAGATCCGCCCGAAGTGCTCGCGGTCGGGGAAGACGTCGTCCTGCATGGGCAGGAAGGCGCCGCCCGAGTCCACCAGATACAGGCAGGGGAGGCGGTTCTCCAGCGCGACCTCCTGGGCGCGCAGGTGCTTCTTCACCGTCATCGGGTAGTACGTCCCGCCCTTGACGGTGGCGTCATTGGCGACGATCACACAGGTGCGCCCGGAGACCCGGCCGATGCCGGCGATCACCCCGGCCGCCGGGGCGTCCCCGCCGTACAGCCCGTCGGCCGCGAGGGGGGCCAGCTCAAGGAAGGGCGATCCGGGGTCGAGCAGGGCGTCCACGCGGTCGCGGGGCAGCAGCTTGCCGCGGGCGACATGGCGGGCCCGGGCCCGCTCGCCACCGCCGAGCCTGGCCGCCGCGAGCTTGGCCCGCAGGTCCTCGACGAGGGCGGTGTGCGCCGCCTCGTTGGTCCGCCATGCTTCGGACGCGGGATCAGCCGCGCTCGCAAGGACCGGTGCCTGCAGCATCAGTCGAGCCCCCTTGCTCGGTTAATGAGCGTTAACGCGTTTCCTTCAGGTTAACGAGCGCTAACCGCCCTGTCTAGAATTGATTCCATGGCCACCAGAACCGACGCCCCCACCCGTCGCGAGCAGATCCTCAAGGAAGCCGCCCGGCTCTTCGCCGAGCGCGGCTTCCACGGAGTCGGAGTGGACGAGATAGGGGCGGCGGTCGGCATCAGCGGGCCCGGTCTCTACCGCCACTTCGCGGGCAAGGACGCGATGCTCGCCGAGCTGCTCGTCGGCATCAGCGGGCAGCTCCTGACCGGCGGCAAGCGGTGCGTGGCCGACACGGACGGATCGCCGAGGCAGGTGCTCGACTCGCTCATCGAGGGGCACATCGACTTCGCCCTCGACGACCGCTCCCTGATCACCCTGCACGACCGCGAGCTCGACCGCCTGCGGGACACCGACCGCAAGCTGGTCCGCCAGCTCCAGCGCCAGTACGTGGAGATCTGGGTCGACGTCGTGCGCAAGGTCTACCCGGACCTCGCCGAGAACGCGGCCCGGGTGTCCGTGCACGCCGTCTTCGGGCTGCTCAACTCGACGCCGCACCTGAGCCGGCGCGACGCGCTGCCGAGCCGTGCGGCCATGGCGGAGCTCCTTCACCGCCTCGCGCGCGGGGCGTTCGCCGCCGCGGTGGCGTGACGGGAGCGACAGGACTTCTCTCTGGACGGTCCGGTGACCGGCGGGTAACGTTGCCCTGAGCAAGCGCTTAGTCGTGTGCGCTTGGCCGAGCCTGTGCCGTATCGAAGGAGTTTTCCGTGCGCCGTACCGTTTTCGATGAAGACCACGAGGCGTTCCGGGAGACCCTGCGCGCCTTTATCGAGGCCGAGGTCGTCCCGGTCCACGACGAGTGGTTCGCCGCGGGTCAGGTGCCGCGCGAGTTCTACTACAAGCTGGCCGAGCTGGGCCTCTTCGGCATCAACGTCCCCGAGGAGTTCGGCGGCGCCGGCATGGAGACGCACAAGTTCGAGGCCATCCAGTACGAGGAGACCGCCCGCGCGGGCGTCAGCTTCGGCGGCAGTGGTGTCCATGTGCTGCTCGCCCTGCCGTACATCAAGATGCTCGCCACCGACGAGCAGAAGAAGCGCTACCTCGAGAAGTTCGTCTCCGCCGAGGAGATGTGGGCCCTGGCGATGACCGAGCCGGGCACCGGCTCCGACCTCGCGGGCATGAAGACCACCGCCAAGCTCTCCGAGGACGGCACGCACTACGTCCTCAACGGCTCCAAGACCTTCATCACCGGTGGCGTCCACGCCGACCGCGTGATCGTCTGCGCCCGCACCTCCGCGCCCACCGCCGACGACCGCCGCTTCGGCATCTCCCTCTTCGCCGTCGACACCAAGTCCGAGGGCTACTCCATCGGCCGCAAGCTCGACAAGCTCGGCCTGAAGACCTCCGACACCGCCGAGCTGGCGTTCGTCGACGTCAAGGTGCCCGTCGAGGACCTCCTCGGCGAGGAGAACAAGGGCTTCTACTACCTCGGAAGCAACCTGCCCTCCGAGCGCTGGGGCATCGCCTACGGCGCGTACGCGCAGGCCAAGGCCGCCGTCCGGTTCGCCAAGGAGTACGTCCAGGACCGCACGGTCTTCGGCAAGACGGTCGCCTCCTTCCAGAACACCAAGTTCGAGCTCGCCGCCTGCCAGGCCGAGGTGGACGCCGCCGAGGCCGTCGCCGACCGCGCCCTTGAGGCCCTGGACCGGGGTGAGCTGACCGCCGCCGAGGCCGCGTCCGCGAAGCTCTTCAACACCGAGGTCGCGCACCGCGTCATCGACAAGTGCCTCCAGCTGCACGGCGGCTACGGCTTCATGAACGAGTACCCCATCGCCCGCCTGTACGCGGACAACCGCGTCAACCGCATCTACGGCGGCACCAGCGAGGTCATGAAGATGATCATCGCCAAGGACATGGGCCTGTAAAGATCGCCCTGTAGAACTTGATTCATGAACAAGGCACTTGAGTCCCTCCTCGATCTGCTCGACCTGGAGCAGATCGAGGAGGACATATTCCGGGGCGTGAGCCGTTCGGCGCTCGTCCCGCGCGTCTTCGGCGGCCAGGTGGCCGCCCAGGCGCTGGTGGCGGCAGGACGCACCGTCCCCGCCGACCGGCCCGCCCACTCCCTGCACGCGTACTTCCTGCGTGCGGGCGACCCGGGCGCGCCGATCGTCTACACCGTCGACCGCATCCGTGACGGCCGCTCCTTCACCACGCGCCGGGTCGTCGCCGTCCAGCACGGGCAGCCGATATTCCACCTCTCCGCGTCCTTCCAGACGTACGAGGAGGGCCTGGAGCACCAGACCGGCATGCCGTCCGCGCCGGACCCCGAGACGCTGCCGACCGCCGCCGAGATGCTGCCGCGCCATCTGCCGGCCCATGTCGCCGAGCGCCTGATCGAGGCCCGCGCGGCCGTCGACCTGCGCTACGTGGACGCACCGCCCTGGGCCACGGTCGGGCAGCCGCGCGAACCGCGCTCCCAGGTGTGGTTCCGCACCAACGGCAAGCTCGACGAGTACGCCGACCGCGCCGCGGACCCCTTGCTGCACGTCTGCCTCGCCACGTACGTCTCCGACATGACGCTGCTCGACTCGGTGCTGCTCGCGCACGGCCGGGGCGGCTGGGCGGTCGGTGACGTCGTCGGGGCCTCGCTCGACCACGCGATGTGGTTCCACCGCCCCTTCAAGGCCGACGAGTGGCTCCTGTACGACCAGGAGTCGCCCTCGGCCTCCGGCGGGCGCGGCCTCGGCCAGGCGCGGATCTGGACGAGGGACGGGCAGCTCGCGGTGACCGTCATCCAAGAAGGCGTGGTGCGCGTTCCGCGTTGAGTGGTTCGCGTTCCGCGCTGATCGGACATACCGTCCGGTACATGAGTGACCAACCGTCAGAGGGCGGTGGCGAGAGCACCTTCACCGTCATCGTCGCCGCCGTCGCCAACCTCGGTATCGCCGTGGCCAAGGCCGTCGCCGGTGTCGTCAGCGGGTCGAGCGCGATGCTCTCCGAGGCGGCGCACTCGGTGGCCGACACCGTCACCGAGCTGATGCTCCTCGTCTCGCTCAAGAGCAGCGACCGGCCGGCCGACGAGGACCATCCGCTCGGCTACGGAGGGGCGCGTTACGTCTGGGCGCTCCTCGCCTCCGTCGCCACCTTCGTCGGCGGTGGTGTCTTCGCGGTCTACGACGGCATCCACACCCTCACGCACCGCGCCGACCCGGGCGATCCGCTCGTCTCGTACATCGTCCTGGCCATCGCCTTCCTTCTGGAGGGCTACTCGCTGCGTACCGGTCTCAAGCAGGCGCGCGGCGCGGCGGACCGCTTCGGGGTGCACGTCAAGCACTACCTGCGGCACACCCCCGACACCGCGGTGAAGGCCGTGGTCATGGAGGACTCGGCGGCGCTCGCGGGCCTGGTGCTCGCCGCGGCCGGACTGCTCGGCGGGCAGCTCACCGGGTCCGGCGTGTGGGACGGCGTCGCCTCACTCTGCATCGGCGTGCTTCTCGTGTACGTCGCGTGGGTCCTCGGGCACGCCAACTCCGAGCTGCTCATCGGGCGCCCGCTGCCCAAGGAGATGCGCGTCGCGATCCGCGCCGAGCTGCTCGCCGACCCGTACGTGGTGGACGTACTGGAGCTGACCACGCTGCTCCAGGGGCCCAAGGAGGCCTTGGTCGCCGCCAAGGTCGACTTCCGGGACATGTCCACGGCCGGGGACATCGAGCGGGCCTGCGACCGGATGGCGCGCCGCATCCAGGAGCGCTTCCCCGCGATCAGCCGCGTGTATCTGGACCCGACGCCGGGCCCGGGCCCCGCTCAGGACTCGGGGGTCAGCCCCGCCGAGTCCAGCAGGTAGGCCGTCAGCGGGTCGTAGAAGCGCGGGCTCGTGACGTGGTCGTCGAGCGGGACCGTCACCTGGAGGGTGCCCTCGGCCTCGCCGATGAACAGCGCCGGGTCGTTGCAGTCCGCGTACCCGACGGAGTCGATGCCGCGCTGGCCCGCCCGTCCGGCCCAGCCGTGGTCGGCGACGACCAGGTCGGGCAGCGGGCGGCCCTCGCGATCGAGGCCGTCCAGGATCGCGTTCATCGGCTCGGGGGAGTGGGTGTGCCACAGGGTCGCGCCGCGCTCAAGGACCGCCACGTCCGCGAACTGGAAGACCATGCCCTCGTCGGCGGTAAGACCCTCCGGGATGACGACGATCTCGCAGCCCGCCGCGCGCAGGGCGGCGGCCGTCGCACGGTGCACGTCGAGCAGGCCCCCGGGGTGGCCGGTGGCGAAAAGGACCCTCTCCTTGCCGGCCGCCGCCTTGCGCAGGCGCGCCGCCATCCGCTCCAGGGCGTCGACCGTCAGCTCCGGGTCGATGGTGTCCTGGCCGTGCCGGAACGCGTCGTCGTCGATGACACCGCACCGCTCCGCCATCACCGCGAGGACGTCCTGCTCGTCGCTCCAGCGGTCGCCGAGCTCCAGGCCGAGCCAGTAGTGGCGGTCGCCGTTCGCGAGCTTGCGGTAGTGGCTGAGGTTGTTCTCGCGTGGCGTGGCGACATCGCCGGCGATGCGAGTGCGTACGAGGTGGTCGACGAGGGCGGCACGGCTGGGTATCGGCATGGACCCCATTGTGCCGTCGGTGACCGGGCGGTGGCGGGGTGTCCCGACGCTTGGACCTGTGAGTTGCGACCCTCCGCAGGCCCAGGTCACCTCTCGCGGCCCAGCGCGAACCACAGCTCCATGCGGACATCGGGGTCGTCCAGGTCCGTCCCCAGAAGCGCCGCGCACCGGGTGATCCGCTGCCGCACCGTGTTGCGGTGGACGCCGAGTGCTGTCGCCGTGCGGTCCCAGCTGCCGTGCAGGGAGAGCCAGGTGCGCAGGGTGCCGGTCAGCGCCTGGCTGTCGCCGAGCGGGGCGAGCAGCACGCGCGCGTGGGCGTCGGCCTCCTCGGGGGCGATCAGGGAAGCGAGGCCCGCCTCGCGGTGCCGGACGAGGACGGCCCGGGTGGCTTCGGCGCGGCGCAGGGCGCGGGCCGCCTGGGCGTCGGCGGCGCGCAGGTCACCGGTGGCGGCGGGGGCGGAGGCGCCGAGGGTCCAGCCGGGCTGCGCCGCGAGGTCGCGGCCCGCGGGGAGCAGCAGCCGTACGAGATCCTGCCCGGCATCCGCGTCGACCAGGCCGCTGCCCAGCGCGGCGGCCAGCGCGGATGCGGCCACGGAGTGGGCCACCGGGTCGTCCCCCGCATCCCCGCGCGCGTGCACCACGGTCCACTCGTCGGCCCCCAGGAGTGATGCCACATCGCCCGCCGCCGCGCCCAGGAGGAGCCGGACAAGCGCCGCCGACCGGGCGGACTCGGCGGCTCCCTGGTGCCTGCCCATGAGGAGGGAGAGCAGCACGAGGGCCACCCCGGTGATGGTGTGGTCGCCGGGTTCGCGCTGCTCGGCGGCGATCCCGAGCGCGAACCCCTGCCCGCCGCCGAGCGCGTACGCGGCGAGGTGGGTGCTGCCCACGCCGCCCACGCCGCCCACAGAGTCGGTGGCGGAGGCGGGAGCGGGCCCGGTCCGCCCCGTAGG
Source organism: Streptomyces sp. NPDC048436 (assembly GCF_043200355.1). Lineage (NCBI taxonomy): Bacteria > Bacillati > Actinomycetota > Actinomycetes > Kitasatosporales > Streptomycetaceae > Streptomyces > Streptomyces sp. NPDC048436. Next base: position 1,176,370 of record NZ_JBICXP010000001.1, on the reverse strand, counting down.
ACGGACGACCCCGGAGAGGTCGCGCACCGCCTGCCGCACCGCGCTCCCCGGAGCCGTACCCGCCGTGTGCAGCACCGCGCCGTCCGGCGCGTAGAGCACCGCCCAGCCGCCCAGACGCGCCGCCAGGAGACGCAGCACCGCGGGGACGGGATCAGGGCGCGCGGCGGCCGTGGCGAGCCCCTGCTGGGCCTCCGTGACGCGGCGCAGCTCCGCATGCCTGGCCTCCGCCACGAGCCGCCACACCGCGCGGGCGACCCCGCTGAACGTCGTGCGCGGCGGCACCTCAAGAAGCGGCAGTCCGTAGTGGTCGCAGGCCGTCACCAGGGCGCGCGGGACCGTGTCGTGCACCGGCGCGACACCGAAGCCGAGGGCCGCGCCGCCCGCCTCGACGATCCGCGCCACGTAATCGTCGAGGTAGACCCCCGCGCCGACCGGGTCCGTGATGTGCACGCCCGCCGTCAACAGCAGTTCGCCGCCCAGGAGATACGGATACGGGTCGGCCATCTCCGAGGTGTGCACCCAGTGGATGGCCGCCCCGCTCTCCGCGGCGTCGGGGCCCGCGATCTGGCGCAGGCCCAGGTCCTCCCGGGCCAGGAGCGCGGTGAGCGGGACCGGCGGTGTGGGGGGAGCGACAGCAGGGGCAGGAGGTGCGGCAGGTGATGCGGCGGGGTCCGGCACGGTGGATGTTCCATCCATTTCGATCACGAGGAGTGGATGAAACGTACACTTCAGCGTTGCTTTCCAGCCACCTAAGGTCGTGCCGACCCCAGGCCGTGGGTACGGGCGGATGTCCCCACGGCCGGTCGTTGCCACCCCCTACCCCCATCTGCACGACACGCCACCGAGGTGCGCGAAGGAGGGCCCTATGGCCGTCGACTACACAGTGATCGTCGTCTATCTCGCCGGCATGCTCGCCATGGGCTGGTGGGGCATGCGCCGCGCCAAGTCCAAGAGTGAGTTCCTGGTCGCGGGACGCCGCCTCGGTCCGTGGATGTACTCCGGGACCATGGCCGCCATCGTCCTCGGCGGCGCGTCCACCATCGGCGGCGTCGGCCTCGGCTACCAGTACGGGCTCTCCGGCGCCTGGATGGTCTTCACGATCGGCCTCGGTCTTCTCGCGCTGAGCGTCTTCTTCTCGGCACGCATCGCCCGCCTGAAGGTCTACACCGTCTCCGAGATGCTCGACCTGCGCTACGGAGGCAGGGCGGGCGTCATCTCCGGAGTCGTCATGTGGGCGTACACGCTGATGCTCGCGGTCACCTCGACCATCGCGTACGCCACGATCTTCGACGTCATATTCGACATGAACCGCACCCTGGCGATCATCCTCGGCGGTTCGATCGTCGTCGCGTACTCGACGCTCGGCGGCATGTGGTCGATCACGCTCACCGACATGGTGCAGTTCGTGGTGAAGACGATCGGCGTACTGCTGCTCCTGCTGCCCATCGCCGTCGTCAAGGCCGGTGGCTTCGGCGAGATGAAGGCCAAGCTGCCCACCGAGTACTTCGACCCGCTGGGCATCGGCGGCGAGACGATCTTCACGTACGTCCTGATCTATACGTTCGGAATGCTCATCGGGCAGGACATCTGGCAGCGCGTCTTCACCGCGCGCAGCGACAAGGTCGCCCGCTACGGAGGCACCGTCGCCGGTACGTACTGCCTCGTCTACGCGATCGCGGGCGCCGTGATCGGCACGGCGGCCAAGGTCATGTACCCGAAGCTGCCGAGTGCCGACGCGGCCTTCGCGACCATCGTCAAGGACGAACTGCCCATGGGCGTACGGGGCCTGGTGCTCGCCGCGGCGCTCGCCGCCGTGATGTCCACGTCCTCCGGGGCCCTGATCGCCTGCGCGACCGTCGCCAACAACGACATCTGGTCGCGCCTTCGCGGTGTCGTCGCCCCGAAGGAAGAGGGTGAGGCGCACGACGAGGTGAAGGGCAACCGTCTCTTCATCCTGATCATGGGCATCGCCGTCGTCTGCATCGCCATCGCCCTCAACGACGTCGTCCAGGCGCTGACCGTCGCCTACAACCTGCTCGTCGCCGGTCTTCTCGTGCCGATCCTCGGCGGGCTGCTGTGGAAGCGCGGCACCGCGGAGGGCGCGCTCGCGGCCGTCGTCGCCGGCGGGCTCTCGGTCATCGGGCTCATGTGGGGGTACGGAATCCTCGCCAACGAGCCGATCTACTACGGCCTGTTGATCTCTCTCGGCGTGTACGTCGTCGTCTCCCTCGCCACCAAGCCCACCGACGCGAACATCCTCGCCGCCTGGCGTGAGCGGCTCGCGGGCCGGGGGGCCGAGGAAGCGGAACCGGAAGCGCCGGTCGCCGTCTAGCTCTGCGCGCGGCCCACTGTCAGTGGGCCGCGCGACACTTGTCCCAGCAGCACAGCACCACTCGTACCAACAGGAGGAACCCGACCATGAGCAGCGCCGAGACCCCGACCCCCCGCGGCCCGGTCGATTCCTCCCGCATCCCCCGGTACGCGGGCCCGGCGACCTACGCCCGGCTTCCCCGCCTCGACGAGGTGGGCGGCAAGACGGACATCGCCGTGGTCGGCGTGCCCTTCGACTCCGGTGTCTCCTACCGCCCCGGCGCCCGTTTCGGCGGCAACGCGATCCGCGAGGCCTCGCGGCTGCTGCGTCCGTACAACCCGGCGCAGGACGCATCGCCCTTCGCGCTCGCGCAGGTCGCGGACGCGGGCGACATCGCCGCCAACCCGTTCAACATCAACGAAGCGGTCGAGACGATCGAGGCCGCGGCGGACGACCTGCTCGGCTCGGGCGCCCGCATGATGACGCTCGGCGGCGACCACACCATCGCCCTGCCGCTGCTGCGTTCCGTCGCCAAGAAGCACGGCCCGGTCGCCCTGCTCCACTTCGACGCGCACCTGGACACCTGGGACACGTACTTCGGCGCCGAGTACACGCACGGCACGCCGTTCCGCCGGGCCGTCGAGGAGGGCATCCTCGACACCGAGGCGCTCTCCCACGTCGGCACGCGTGGCCCGCTCTACGGCAAGCAGGACCTCACCGACGACGAGAAGATGGGCTTCGGCATCGTCACATCGGCGGACATCTACCGCCGCGGCGCCGACGAGGTCGCCGACCAGCTGCGCCAGCGCATCGGCGACCGCCCGCTGTACATCTCGATCGACATCGACTGCCTGGACCCGGCCCACGCGCCCGGCACCGGCACCCCCGAGGCGGGTGGCATGACGTCGCGCGAGCTCCTGGAGATCCTGCGGGGGCTCTCCTCCTGCAACCTCGTCTCGGCGGACGTCGTCGAGGTCGCCCCCGCCTACGACCACGCGGAGATCACGGCCGTCGCCGCCTCGCACACCGCGTACGAGCTGACGACGATCATGTCCCGTCAGATCGCGGAGGGGCGGGCGGCCAAGTGACGCACGACCACGACGTAGTCCTGCGGCCCACGGACGCGCAGACGGAGGCGGCCCTGAACCCGCCCCCGGGGCGCAACGGCGGCGATCTCGTCGTGGAGACCCTCCAGGGCCTCGGCGCGACGACGGTCTTCGGGCTCCCCGGCCAGCACGCGCTCGGCATGTTCGACGCGCTGCGCCGCTCCTCCCTGGCGTACGTCGGCCTTCGCGTGGAGAACAACACGGGCTTCGCGGCGGACGCGTACGGCCGGATCACCGGCGAGGTGGCCCCGCTGCTGCTCTCCACCGGACCCGGCGCGCTGACCTCGCTGGCCGCGCTCCAGGAGGCGGCGGCCGGGTCATCGCCGGTCCTCGCGATCGGCAGCCAGGTCCCGGTGGCGGGCCTGGGCGGCGGCCGGCACGGCTACCTCCACGAGCTGCGCGACCAGCAGGCGTCGTTCCGCGACATCGTGAAGTCGGTGCACACGGTGCGCACGGCCTCGCAGATCCCCTCCGCGATCGCGGAGGCCTGGGAGTCGGCGCTCACCGCCCCGCACGGTCCGGTGTGGGTGGAGATCCCGCAGGACGTACTGCTCGCGGAGACGACCCTGCCGGTCGTCACGGCGATGGACGCGACCCCGGACGAGGTCGTCCCGCGCCCCGAGCTGACGGCGGTGGCGGCCGACCTGCTGTCCCGGGCCGAGCGCCCGGCGATCATCGCGGGCGGTGGAGTCGTACGTTCGGATGCTTCCGGAAAGCTCCTCGCCCTCGCCGAGCTGGTGAACGCCCCGGTCGTCACCACCTTCGGCGGCAAGGGCGCCTTCCCCTGGGAGCACCCGCTCTCGCTCCAGTCGTGGATGGAGGACCGGCACACCACGGACTTCCTGGAGGACGCGGACGTCCTCCTGGTGGTCGGCTCGGGCCTCGGCGAGCTCTCCTCGAACTACCACACGTTCAAGCCGCGCGGCCGGGTCATCCAGATCGAGGCGGACGCCGGAAAGCTGGAGTCGAACCACCCGGCGCTCGGCATCCACGCGGACGCGCGGCTCGCCCTGTCCGCGCTCCTGGAGACGATCGACACCCCGAGGGAGGACACTTCCGCCCCCGAGCGGGTCCGGGCCGTGCTCGACCGTGTCCGCGAGCGGATCGCCGCCCAGGACCTCACCCTGGAGCAGCAGGTCATCGCCTCGGTGCGCGAGGCGCTGCCGGACGCGTCGCCGTCCTTCTGGGACATGACGATCCTGGCGTACTGGGCCTGGTCCGCCTTCGACGCACGGCACCCGAACACGATGCACTCGGCGCAGGGCGCGGGCGGCCTCGGCTACGGCTTCCCGGCGGCGCTCGGCGCGGCGGCAGCCGACCCGACCACGCCGGTCCTCGCCGTCTCGGGCGACGGCGGTGCGATGTACTCGATCGCGGAGCTGGCCTCGGCCAAGCAGTACGGCCTGCCGGTCACCTGGCTGATCGTGGACGACGGCGGCTACGGAATCCTCCGGGAGTACATGTCGGAGGCCTTCGGCGAACCTACGGCGACGGAGCTGGCGCGGCCCGACTTCGTCAAGCTCGCGGAGTCCTTCGGGGTGCCGGGTGTGCGGACGACTCCGGAGACCCTCCGTGACGATCTGGCGAAGGCGCTCGCGGAGCCCGGTCCGTCCGTTGTCGTGCTCCCGGCGGTGCTTCGGATGTTCGAGCCGACGCACCTCTGAGCCTGCGTTTTTCTGTGATCGGCGGCGGGTCCCGTGACACGGGCTGATTACAGATCGGTCATCTGTTCCCAAACTCGTGCATCCATATGGCGGTACCGGTGAGTCATCTGAGGTGAGTGTGCCGGGGGGCGCGCTTGTACGGGCCCCGTGGGTCTTGTACGGACCCAAGGGGATGGGAAGACTCCATGACTCACCGGACATCCGGTATATCCACGCGTGCCCGCATGCTCTCGGCGGGCCTCGCCGCCGGAGTGCTCGTGCCGCTCGGTACGGCCACGATCGCCACGCCCGCCGTCGCCGCGACGACACCGCAGGTCACCTGCACCTCCACGCAGGCCGGCCTGGCCGCCAAGCTGACGAAGGACATCACGGCGGCGCTGAAGAACCGCAAGGGCACCGTCGCGGTCGGCCTGCGCGACCGCGCCACGGGCACCACCTGCACCCTGCGCGCGACCACCTCGTTCGACTCGGCGAGCGTCGTCAAGGCGACCGTCCTCGCCACGCTCCTGTGGGACGCCCAGAAGACCGGCCGCGCGCTGACGTCCCGCGAGAAGACCCTCGCGACCTCCATGATCACCAAGTCCGACAACGCGGCCACCAGCACGCTCTGGCGCCAGCTCGGCGCGACCAAGGTGAAGGGCTTCCTCCGGGCCGCCGGGATGACGAAGACCGTGCCGGGATCCGGCGGCTACTGGGGCCTCACCCGGATCAACGCCACCGACGAGCAGAAGCTCCTCGCCCTGATCACCGGCGACAACACCGTCCTGACCGAGGCCTCCCGCGGCTACCTCCTCAAGCTGATGGGCAATGTGATCCCCTCGCAGCGCTGGGGAACCCCCGCCGGCGCGCCGTCCGGCGTCAAGATCCACGTCAAGAACGGCTGGCTGCAGCGGTCGACCCACGGCTGGCGGGTGCACAGCATCGGCGCGTTCAAGGGCGGCGGCCACGACTACACCCTCTCCGTGCTCACGCACGGCAACAGCACCATGAACTACGGCGTCGCCACCATCCAGGGCGTGGCCAAGGCCATCCACAAGGACCTGACGCCCACGACCTCCGCGGCCGGGCGCTACGCCCCGACCGGCACGCCGCGGGAGGCGTTCGTGGCGGCCCCCGGCAACTGACAGAGCAGCTGACAGGTCCCGCCCCGGCGAGGCCTCAGGTCCTAGGACCTGAGGCCCGTCTTTGTTGCGGCGGGATGAAATCCGCATCCCGCCGCGTTGGGCCTCTCGGCAGGTCAGGTCGACGGGAGGCAGCACGTGGTGGAGCAACGGGGCGGGGTCCAGGAGGAGAAATCCGGCTGGGCGAAACGTTTGACGGGGTACGCGTGGCGCTACCCCAAGGACGTCGTGCTCGCGCTCGGCTCCTCGCTCGCCGGTATGGCCGTCATGGCGCTCGTCCCGCTCATCACCAAGGTGATCATCGACGACGTCATCGGGGACAAGACGCGGTCCATGGGGCCCTGGGTCGGCGCCCTCATAGGCGCCGCCGCCCTCGTCTACGTCTTCACGTACATCCGCCGCTACTACGGCGGCCGTCTCGCCCTGGACGTCCAGCACGACCTGCGGACCGACATGTACGGGACGATCACGAGGCTCGACGGACGGCGGCAGGACGAGCTGTCCACCGGACAGGTCGTCGGGCGAGCCACCAGCGACCTCCAGCTCATCCAGGGCCTGCTCTTCATGCTGCCGATGACCATCGGCAACATCCTGCTCTTCGTGATCTCCCTGGTGATCATGGCGTGGCTCTCCGTGCCGCTCACCCTCGTCGCGCTCGCCGTCGCCCCCGCCCTGTGGTTCATCGCCAAGCGCAGCCGCAGCCGCCTGCACCCCTCCACCTGGTACGCGCAGGCCCAGGCCGCCGCCGTCGCCGGAGTCGTGGACGGCTCCGTCTCCGGAGTACGCGTCGTGAAGGGCTTCGGCCAGGAGGACCAGGAGACGGGGAAGCTCAGGGAGGTCGGGCGCAAGCTCTTCGCCGGACGCCTTCGCACCATCCGCCTCAACTCCAAGTACACGCCCGCCCTCCAGGCCGTGCCCGCGCTCGGCCAGGTCGCGATGCTCGCGCTCGGCGGCTGGCTCGCCGTACGCGGACAGATCACGCTCGGCACGTTCGTCGCCTTCTCCAGCTACCTCGCCCAGCTCGTCGGACCCGTACGCATGCTCGCCATGGTCCTCACCGTCGGCCAGCAGGCCCGCGCCGGCGCCGAGCGCGTCCTGGAGCTCATCGACACCGAGCCGACGCTGAAGGACGGCACCAAGCAACTGCCCGCCGACGCCCCGGCCACCGTCGAGTTCGACGACGTCTCCTTCGCCTACGAGGACAACCGCCCCGTCCTCGACGGCCTCTCCTTCGAGATCCGCTCCGGCGAGACCCTCGCCGTCGTCGGCACATCCGGCAGCGGCAAGTCCACCGTCTCGCTGCTGCTGCCCCGCTTCTACGACGTGACGCACGGCGCCGTCCTCATCGGCGGGCACGACGTGCGCGAACTGACGGCCGACTCGCTGCGCGCCGCCATCGGGCTCGTGCCCGAGGACTCCTTCCTCTTCTCCGACACCGTGCGCGCCAACATCGCGTACGGAAACCCGGACGCCACCCAGGAGGAGATCGAGACCGCGGCCCGCGCCGCCCAGGCCGACCGCTTCATCTCCGAGCTGCCCGACGGATACGACACCACCGTCGGCGAGCACGGGCTCACGCTCTCCGGCGGCCAGCGCCAGCGCGTCGCGCTCGCCCGCGCCATCCTCACCGACCCCCGCCTTCTCGTCCTCGACGACGCGACGTCCGCGGTGGACGCCCGGGTCGAGCACGAGATCCACGAAGCGCTGCGCGGCGTCATGGCAGGCCGTACGACCCTGCTCATCGCCCACCGCCGCTCCACCCTGAACCTCGCCGACCGCATCGCCGTACTCGATGGCGGCAAGCTCGCCGCCATCGGCACGCACGAGGAGCTGACGGAGAACTCCCCGCTCTACCGGCGGCTTCTGACCGACCCCGACGAGCTCGGCGGCGTCTCGCCCGGCCGCGCGGTCCCGGTCGAGCTCCCTGAGGACACCTCCGTACGCGACGAGCTGGACGCCGAGTTCGACGCCGAGCGCGGCATCACGCCCGCCCTGTGGACCGGCGACCGCGAGCCACGCGACACCGCGATGGACGGGACGCCCGCGACGCCCGAACTCCTCGCCCAGGTCGACGCGTTGCCCCCGGCGACCGACACCCCCGGCATCGACGAGGCACGCGCGGTCACCCCCGAGGAGTCGTACGGGCTTCGCAGGCTGCTCGCCGGTTTCGGCAAGCCGCTGCTGCTCGCGCTGCTCCTGGTCGCCGTCGACGCGGGCATGGGGCTGCTGCTTCCCGTACTGATCCGGCACGGCATCGACGAAGGCGTCTCGCAGCTCGCGCTCGGCGCGGTATGGGTGGCCGCCGGGCTCGCGCTGGTCACCGTGCTCGTGCAGTGGGCGGCGCAGATCGGCGAGACGCGGATGACGGGACGGACGGGCGAGCGCGTGCTCTACTCCCTCCGTCTGAAGATCTTCGCGCAGCTCCAGCGGCTCGGACTCGACTTCTACGAACGGGAGTTGACCGGGCGCATCATGACCCGGATGACCACGGACGTGGACGCCCTCTCCACCTTCCTGCAGACCGGCCTCGTCACCGCGTTCGTCTCCGTCGTCACCTTCTTCGGCATCATGGTCGCGCTCCTGGTGATCGACGTGCAGCTGGCCCTGGTCGTCTTCGCGACGCTGCCGCCGCTGATCATCGGCACGTTCTTCTTCCGCCGCTCCAGCGTCAAGGCGTACGAACTCGCCCGTGAGCGCGTCTCCGTCGTCAACGCCGACCTCCAGGAGTCCGTCGCCGGGCTCCGCATCGTGCAGGCCTTCCGGCGCGAGCGCTTGGGCAGGAAGAAGTTCGCCGCGGCCAGCGCCGACTACCGCAGCGCGCGCATCCGCGGGCAGTGGCTGATCTCCGTCTACTTCCCGTTCGTGCAGCTGCTCTCGGCGGTCGCGGCGGCGGCGGTGCTCTGGGTCGGCGCGGGCCGGGTCGAGGCGGGCACGCTGACGACCGGCGCCCTGGTCGCCTACCTCCTGTACATCGACCTGTTCTTCGCCCCCGTCCAGCAGCTCTCCCAGGTCTTCGACGGCTACCAGCAGGCCACCGTCTCGCTGGGCCGCATCCAGGAGCTGCTCCAGGAACCGACCTCCACCAAGGCCGCGGACGAGCCCATGGACGTCCTGTCGCTGCGCGGCGAGATCGCCTTCGAGGATGTCGACTTCGCGTACGGATCCGCCGACGAACCCGAGGAGGCCCTGAGCGACGTGCGCCTTCGGATCCCCGCGGGCCAGACCGTCGCCTTCGTCGGCGAGACCGGCGCCGGCAAGTCGACGCTGGTCAAGCTCGTCGCCCGGTTCTACGACCCGACCGGCGGCCGGGTCACCGTCGACGGCACCGATCTGCGCTCCCTGGACCTCACCTCGTACCGCCACCGCCTCGGTGTCGTCCCGCAGGAGGCCTACCTCTTCGCGGGCACGGTGCGCGACGCGATCGCCTATGGGCGGCCCGACTCCACGGATGCCCAGGTGGAGGCCGCGGCCCGCGCGGTCGGCGCGCACGACATGATCGCCACCCTGGACGGCGGCTACCTCCACGAGGTCTCCGAGCGTGGCCGCAACCTCTCCGCGGGCCAGCGCCAGCTGATCGCGCTCGCCCGCGCGGAACTCGTCGACCCGGACATCCTGCTCCTCGACGAGGCGACCGCCGCCCTCGACCTCGCCACCGAGGCGCAGGTCAACCAGGCCACCGACCGCATCGCGGGCAAGCGCACCACCCTGGTCGTCGCCCACCGCCTCACCACGGCCGCCCGCGCGGACCGCGTGATCCTGATGGACCACGGCAGGGTCGCGGAGGACGGCACGCACGAGGAGCTGCTCGCACTCGACGGGCGCTACGCGACGCTGTGGCGGACGTTCGTGGGGGAGACCGAGCCGTCGGCCGCGTAATCCGGTGCACGAATCCGGCCGTCCCCGCAACCATGCGCCCTTCGGTCGGCGTCCGTACATCAGTACGCTGATGCGGAAGTGGCAGGAGGGGAACCGGTGAGCAGTGGACGCATACGGCGGCGCATCGCGCTCGGTGCCGCCGTCCTCGCGGCCGCCGTCCTGCTGGGCGTGGTGGGCGCAGGCACGGCGCAGGCCCAGGCGCAGGCGGGCCGCTGCGGCGGGCACAAGGTGCGCACGCTTCCCTTCAGCACCGGCAAGGTCGTGGTCTACAAGAGCCGCGGCTATGTCTGCGCCATGACCGTCGCCAAGCGCCCCGGCGCCCGCAAGACGATGTCCGTCAGCGTCCAGGCCCGCGGCAACCGCCCGGCCAGGGACAAGGGCCGCTACACCCATCACGCGGGCCCCGTGACAGTGCACGCGGGGCATCGGTGCGTGTGGGTGAAGGGCGCGGTCGGCCGAGGGAGCGCCAGCTCGGGCTGGATCCTGTGCTGATCCTGCACTGAGGCACCTGCCCGCATTTGTGCCGTACTGCGTCCTGGTGTGACGCAAGAGCCCCTAGTAGTGAGCGAGTTGCTCCGATAAGTTCCGGCGGACGCAACCGTGAACACAAGGGGAGAGTGCATGCGCAAGGCGCTCAGATGGCTGCTGTCGCTCGTGGTGCTGATAGGCATCGGCTCCGCGGGCACAGTGAGCGCGGCAGGGGCGGCCACCGCCGCCGAGCCGCGGGCCACCGACAGCAAGTCGACGGACAGCACGGCGACCGACATCAAGGACCGGCTCCTCGCGATACCGGGCATGAGCCTGATCGAAGAGAAGCCCTATGCCGGCTACCGCTACTTCGTCCTCAACTACACCCAGCCGGTCGATCACCGGCACCCCTCCAAGGGCACCTTCAAGCAGCGCCTGACGGTGCTCCACAAGGACACCGCCCGCCCGACGGCCTTCTTCACCAGCGGCTACGGAGTCTCCACCAACCCCAGCCGCAGCGAGCCGACGCGGATCATCGACGGCAACCAGGTCTCCCTGGAGTACCGCTACTTCACGCCGTCCCGCCCCGAGCCCGCCGACTGGTCCAAGCTCGACATCTGGCAGGCCGCGAGCGACCAGCACCGCATCTTCAAGGCGCTCAAGCCGATCTACGACAAGAAGTGGGTGGCGACCGGCGGCTCGAAGGGCGGCATGACCGCCACGTACTACGAGCGCTTCTACCCGCGTGACATGGACGGCGTCGTCGCGTACGTCGCCCCCAACGACGTGGTGAACAAGGAGGACTCGGCCTACGACGAGTTCTTCAAGACGGTCGGCACCAAGGAGTGCCGCGCCAAGCTGGAGGCCGTCCAGCGCGAGGCGCTCGTGCGCCGTGAGCCGCTGGAGAAGAAGTACGCCGCGTTCGCCGAGGCCGGCGGCTACACCTTCAAGACGGTCGGCAACCTCGACAAGGCGTACGAGGCGGTCGTCCTCGACATGGTGTGGGGCTTCTGGCAGTACCAGCCGGAGTCCGCGTGCGCGGACGTCCCCGACGCCAAGTCCGCCTCGGACCAGGTGATCTTCGACTACATCGACGCGGTGGGCGGCTGGTCCTCCTACGCCGACCAGGGCCTGACCCCGTACACGCCGTACTACTACCAGGCCGGTACGCAGCTGGGCTCGCCCGACATCACCCAGCCCTGGCTCGGCGACCTGAGCCGCTACGGCTACCAGCCGCCGCGCAACTTCGTGCCGCGCGACATCCCGATGAAGTTCCAGTCGGGCGCCATGAAGGACGTCGACCGCTGGGTGCGGCACAACTCCCAGCGCATGCTGTACGTCTACGGCGCGAACGACCCGTGGGGCGCCGAGCCGTTCCGCCCCGCCAAGGGCGCGAAGCACGACTCGTACGTCTTCACCGCGCCGGGGGCCAACCACGGCGCGAACGTCGCGGGCCTCGTCCCTGCCGAGAAGGCGAAGGCGACGGAGCGGATCCAGGCCTGGGCGGGTGTCTCCACCTCGGCTTCTCCCAAGCCGCTGGCTCCGTACGACGCGAAGCTCGACCGCAAGGACGAGCGGAAGCAGCTGACTCTGCGGCCGTAGGGCGCCGTTGATCACCGGCTTCGCCGGGTTCGTCCTCAAACGCCGGACGGGCTGTTCACCGCCCGTCCGGCGCTCACACCCGCACCGCGCACCCCACCGGCTTCCCGCCCCCCAGCGATACGTACAACTGCGTCGCGTCGGGGCACAGGGCCCGCTCCGAGACGGCCACCGTCACCCGGTACTCCGGGGCCTTCGCGCCCGACCCGTCGCACGCGGTCTCCCGCACCTCGCCCCGCCCCGCGCTGTAGACGCAGTCCCCGACGACCGTCCGGGGCCCGCCCCCGCCCCCGGGGTCCCCGGGATGCGGCTCCTCCAGGTTCCGCATGCAGGCGTAACCCCGCGGCACCGCCCCGTTCCCGTTCTCCTCCGCCGCGGGCCGGTCCTCGCTGATGTGCAGGACGAAGTCCGTGCGTGCCGGGCAGGAGGGGCCCTCCGTGACCTTGCCGTCGTAGCGGGCGATGACGCGCGCCGCGGCCCGCTCGCTCGTGCACGGCACCTCCGCGTAGGTCTCGCGCCCCCGTGAACCGCACTCGTCCACGGCGAGGAAGACCGCGCCGTGCCCTGACGACACCGAAGCGGACGGCTCGCGGCCGTCGAGCCGCCCCGACGAACCCGGCCCCGGATCGTCCGACTTCTGGCACCCCGTCACCCCGCCGAGCAACGCCACCACCGCGAGCAGCGGCAGCGCTGTCGTCCTGCCAAACACGGCAAGCATGGCAAGCATGGCAAACCCCCCGATTGTGCACCCAGCGTGGCCCGCCGGAGCGGGCGCACGCCAGGTGCGCGGGGGGCTTTGGGTCAGGTGGAGGGGGTGAACCGGGGGCGCTGCGTACGGATCAGTACGTCAGGCCGTACCCGACCGGGTACAGCACCTGCGCCGGATCGTCCGCCCGCTGCACCGGCACGGGCAGCCGTCCGTGCGGCTCGGCGCGCCCCGCGATCACCCGTACCGCGGCGCGCAGTTCGACATCCGTCCAGCAGTACGCGGCCAGCGACGCGCCCACCGCGGGCAGGCGTGCCACGTCGTACGGGTTGCGGATCGCCAGTGCGATGACGGGGACGCCGGTGGCGACCAGCGCCCGCACCAGGGCGACCTGCGCGCTGCCCGCCCCGACGTTGTACGTGCCCACGAGCACCGCGTCCTTGCCCGCGGCGGCGGCCACCGCTTCGGCGATCTTCGCGGCGGAGGGGGCGGTGCCCGTCGGCAGCACCGTCGGCGAGAAGCCGAGGTCCGTCAGCTCACGCCCCAGAATGGTCGTCGGCGGTCCTGTCGTCCCCGACGGTGACGCCGGGTCCGCGCCCACCACGAGTACGTTCCGTCGCGTACGCCGCGACAGCGGGAGCAGCCCGTCCTTGTTCAGGAGCAGCGTCGTCGTCTCCTCGGCGATCCGGTCGGCGGCGGCGAGGTGCGCGCGGGTGCCGACCGTACGGTCGACGCCGCGCGAGGTGACGTAGGGGTCGGAGAACAGGTCGAGTTTCGCCTTGAGACGCAGGATGCGCAGCAGCGACGCGTCGAGCCTCTCCTCCGTCAACTCGCCATCCCGCACGGCCTGGAGCACCGCGTTCCAGGCGATCTCCGGCTTCGGCGGGTTCAGGAGCTGGTCGACGCCCGCCTTCAGGGCGAGCACCGGCACGCGGTCGTCGCCGTACTTCGTGCGGACGCCCTGCATGCCGAGCGAGTCCGTGACGACGACGCCGTCATAGCCGAGTTCCTCGCGCAGGATGCCGGTGAGGATGGGGTGGGAGAGGGTGGCCGGGTCCTCGGCGGGGTCGAGGGCGGGGACCACGATGTGCGCGGTCATGATCGAGTCGATGCCCGCGGCCACCGCCGCGCGGAACGGCGGGGCGTCGAGCGTCTCCCACTGCTCGCGGGTGTGGTGGATGTAAGGCAGCTGCGAGTGGCTGTCGTCCTTGGTGTCGCCGTGCCCGGGGAAGTGCTTGGCGGTCGAGGCGATGTCCGCGCCCTGATAACCCTTGACCTGCGCGGCGACCAGGCCGGCGACCGCTTCGGGGTCGGAGCCGAAGGAGCGTACGCCGATGACGGGGTTGGCGGGATTGACGTTCACGTCGGCGACCGGGGCGTAGTTCTGCCGGATGCCGAGGGCGCGCAGTTCGGTGCCGGCGATGCGGGCGGCCTTGCGCGCGGTGGCCTGCGAGCCCGCGGCGCCCAGGGCCATCGCGCCCGGAAGCAGCGTGGCGGGGATGCCGACGCGGGCCACGGCGCCGTGCTCCTGGTCGGTCGAGATGAGCAGCGGGATGCGGGCGGTGGGGGACTGCTCCGGGGCGTCGGGGGTGAGGGCGGCGCGCTGGATGCCGTTCGAGAGGTCGGCGATCTGGTGCGGGGCGCGGGTGTTGTGGGCCCAGCCGAAGTAGATGATGCCGCCGAGGTGGTACTTGGCGACCGCGTCCGCGGCGGTGCGTACGCCGAGTTCCTCCAGGTTGGCGTCGATGTCCGCCTGGTCGGGCTCCGTGGCGGAGTGACCGTACACATGCATCACGAAGAGCTGGCCGACCTTCTCCTCGATGCTCATACGGGAGATGAGCTCGCGCAGCTTCCGGTCGCGGGCCCGGCCCTGGTCGCCGCTGCCCGCCGCGCGGGCGGCCGGGGCGGCGAGCGCCGTGGCGGCGACGGCCGTGGCGGTGAGCAGCGTGCGTCTCGATGCGTTTCGGTGGGACATGTGTGCTCCTTCGGGGGCGGAAGCCGGACCGGAGCCGGGCTGGGGAAACCGGCTGAAGGAAACTTTCCGAGATTCACGGATATCCCGAAGATTTCTGCCAGTCAAGGGACCGGGCAGCCGTGGTGAAGAAGCGGGGCGGAGAGAGGGGCCGTCACCGGCGCTGTTGAAGGGGGGCGCACCGGTGACGGCATGCTGTCGGCCGCAGGCGGCAGAGAGGGTGGTCAGCGTTCGCAGCCAGCAGCGATGCCGACACCGCCTCGCGGAGACTCACCCGGCAGCACGCTGCTTGGACGCCGGTCCGCGTGCGGGGGTTCCCCGCTGGGGGCGTTTTCCGGAAAGTGGTGCGGGTGGGGGTGGTGGGGGGTCAGTGGGGGCGCCCCGCCGTCACGAGAGGGGGCTCTGTGGTGCGGGGTTCCGTGGCGTTGGGCTCTGGGGTGCGGGGTTCCGCACCGGCGGGCCGCGTGGCGTTGGGCTCCGTGGTGCGGGGTTCCGTGGCGTTGGGTTCCGTGGCGTTGGGTCGCGTGGCGTTGGGCTCCGTGGTGTGGGGTTCCGTGGTGTGGGGTTCCGTGGCGTCGGACCCCGTGCCGCCAATCCCCCCGGCTTCCGGCCGCCCCCGGACCCCCGCCGCCTCCGGCCACCGCGCCTGCAGCGTTCGGACCGTCTCGGCGATCGCGGGGCGCCGTGACGCTCCCGCCCGCCACAGCGCGTACAGCCGCCGCACCGGCAGCGGATCCAGCCGCACCGTGACCGCGCCGTCCGGTATCGGGCCCCTGCCCAGGCGAGGGATCAGCGCGATGCCGAGCCCCGCGGCGACCAGCGCGACCAGGGTGGGGTTCTCCTCCGCCATGTGCGCGATGTCCGGCTCGCAGCCCGCCTCCCGGAGCGTACGGACCAGCCACTCGTGGCAGACAAGACCCGGCGGCTGCGTGATCCACCGCTCGCCCTTCAACTCCTCGCGGCGCACGGAATCCCGCCCCGCGAGCCGGTGGCCCGCGGGTACGACGAGGTCGCAGTAGTCGTCGCCGATGACGGCCTGTTCGACGCCGGGAGGCGCCGGCAGCGGCGCGATGTCCCAGTCGTGCACGACCGCCATGTCCACCGCGCCCTTGGCCACCAGGTCCACGGAGAGATGCGGGTCGATCTCCGACATCCGGGCGTCGAGCGCGGGATGCCGACGCGCGAGATCCGCGAGCACACCCGGCAGCAGGCCACGCGCCGCCGAGGCGAACGCGGCGATGGACAGGCGCCCCGCGGGCACCCCGCGCCGCTCTTCGAGCTCCGTCTCCGCGCGCTCCACGATCGCCATCAACTCCTGCGCGGTGGCCGCGAGATGGCGCGCCTCCTCGGTGAGCGCGACACCCCTGCCCCGCCGTTCGAGGAGAGTGGTGCGGGTCTCGCGCTCCAGCTTGGCTATCTGCTGGGAGACGGCGGAGGGGGTGTAGCCGAGCGCGGTGGCGGCGGCGCCGACCGTGCCGTGCACGGATACGGCGTGCAGAGCGCGGAGCCGAGCGAGATCGAGCACGTGAGAGCCACCCCATTCATCAGCGTTGCTTCATCCCATCATGCAGAGATCCGCGCTGGTCCTACATGGTCGCGCCGGGTGATCCTCGACGCATGCGACCCGCACATGTCCTTCTGGCCGTCCTCGTCACCGCCGTATGGGGCGTCAACTTCGTCGTCATCGAGGTGGGCCTCGACCACTTCCCGCCGCTGCTCTTCTCCGCCCTGCGCTTCCTGGTGGCGGCGCTGCCCGCGGTCTTCTTCGTGGGGCGGCCCAAGGTGGCCTGGAAGTGGATCATCGGGGTCGGACTCGTCCTGGGGGTGGCCAAGTTCAGCCTGCTGTTCATCGGCATGGACGCGGGGATGCCCGCCGGGGTCTCGTCCCTGGTCCTCCAGATCCAGGCGGTGTTCACGGCCCTCTTCGCCTTCGTGGCCCTCGGTGAACGACCGGGCCGCGTACGGACGTTGGGCATGCTGATTGCCCTGGCGGGCATCGCCGTCGCCGCGGTCGACGAGGGCGAGGCGGGCCCGCTCACGGCCTTCGCCCTGCTGATCGGCGCCGCGGCCTGCTGGGGCGCCTCCAACGTCCTGACCCGCAAGGCGTCCCCGCCGGACGCGCTGAACTTCATGGTGTGGGTGAGCACGGTCCCGGTCCTGCCGCTGCTCGGGATCTCGCTGCTCTTCGAGGGCCCGTCGGCGGACCTCGCCGCCCTGCGCTCACTGGACTGGCAGGGCGCGGGCATCATCGTCTACGTCGCCTGGATCACGACGGTCTTCGGCTTCGGCGCCTGGGGCTATCTGCTGCGCCGCCACCCCGCGTCGACGGTGGCTCCCTTCTCCCTCCTGGTCCCGGTGTTCGGGATGTCGTCGGCGGCGCTCTTCCTCGACGAGTCGGTGAGCCCGCTGGGGTGGTGCGCGGCGGCGCTGCTCGTGGGCGGCGTGGGACTGACGTCCCTGGCCGGTGTCAGGCGTCGCGGTTCAGCAGCCGCGACAGGAAGTCCCGCCCCGGGCCGAGGAGTTCAGGAAGCGGCGCCGCGTCCTCGTACCACCGCTTCTCGTACTCCCAGCACAGCCAGCCGTTCCGCCGCTCCTCGCTGAGCAGCACGTCCACGCACTCGGCGAGCGGCAGGACTCCCTCGCCGAGGCCCAGCGGCGTCGTGTCGTCGGCCGACGCGATGTCCTTCACCTGTACGTAGCCGAGGTACGGCCCGAGCGCCGCGTGGCTCT
Organism: Streptomyces sp. NPDC048436; assembly: GCF_043200355.1. Classification (NCBI taxonomy): domain Bacteria; kingdom Bacillati; phylum Actinomycetota; class Actinomycetes; order Kitasatosporales; family Streptomycetaceae; genus Streptomyces; species Streptomyces sp. NPDC048436. Next base: position 1,158,817 of record NZ_JBICXP010000001.1, on the reverse strand, counting down.
CGGCGGGGGACTCGCCGCCGAGCCAGGTGTGCATCACGTCCCACAGGGCGCCCAGGTGCCGGTGGCCGACCGCGCCGAGCACGCGGGTCGCGGCGGCGCCGGTGCGGTGCGAGTCGTGGGTCTCCAGGAGGATGCGTACGCCGTAGTCGGCGGCGTACTCGGCCGCGGTACCGAGCCGCCGGGCGGCCGTCGCGTCGGCCTCATCCGCGCTCTGTTCGGTGCCGCCGCCGGGGAAGACGCGGATGAAGGGGGCGCCCAGGTCACGGGCGAGGGTGAGCAGGGACCGTATGTCTTCGAGGACGGGTTCGTCGTCACCGGGCGCGGCCACGCGCGCGTACCCGGCGACACCGAGGATCTCGACGCCCGCGGCCTTGAACTGGGCGGCCACATCGGCGCGCTCGGTCAGCCCGAGCCCAGGGTGGACCGGCTCTTCGGGGTGCGCGCGCAGTTCGACGCCGTCGTAGCCGTGGGTGGTGGCGAGACGCAGCACGTCGGCGATCGGGAGTCCGGGTACGCCGAGCGTGGAGAAGGCGAGTTTCATGACTCCGACCCTAGGGGCAGCCACCAGTCCTGCCCCAAGAGATCGACTCCAAACGAGCGGTGCGGTTTCTCGTCGACGAGGACGAAACCGTGCCGCTGGTAGATGGCGCGGGCCGAGCCGAGGATGTCGTTGGTCCACAGGACCATCTCGCGATAGCCCACCTCGCGGGCGAAGTCGACGCAGGCGCCGACCAGCCGCGCCCCGATGCCGTGCCCCCGCGCGTCCGGCTCCACGAGCAGCAGCCGCAGCCTGGCTGTCCCCGGCGCCTCGTCGCGTACGCACATCACGCACCCCACGGGCCGCCCGTCGAGCTCGGCGATCCACACCCGCTCCAGGTGGGGGTCGTGATCCTCGGCGAAGTCGGCGATGATGCGGGCGACCAGGCCTTCGTAGTCGGCGTTGAACCCGTACTCGGCGGCGTACAGGGCGGCGTTGCGCTGCACGATCCACCCGAGATCCCCGGCCCCGGGCTCCCGAAGAACCACCTCGGGGGTCTGCGTGACCCTGCCCTCCTCCAGGATCTTCCGCACGGTCCGCATGGCCTCGGCGAGCCGGCTGCGCTGGTCGGGCGCCACGGTGGAGAGCAACGACCCGACCGCCTCGCTCGACCGCTCGTCAAGGAGCGCTGCGGCCTCGCGCCCCCGGGCGGTGAGCGTGATGCTCTGGCGCCGCGGATCACGCGCGGAGGGAGCACGCTCGACGAGCCCGGCCTTCTCGAACTTGCCGAGGAGGCGGCTCAAGTACCCGGCATCGAGGGTCAGTTCGGCCCGCAGGTCGGCCGCGTCGGTGCGCGTCGAGTGGGCGAGTTCGTAGATGACGCGGGACTCGGTGAGGGTGTACGGGACGTAGGTGTGGCGGCTGTAGTCGAGGGCACCGATGAGGTTGGTGTAGAAGCGGTTGAAGGCGCGGATGTCACGGATGGGAGCGTCGGGGGCGGCATGCGGCATGGAGTCACTCCGGAGACCATCGGACTGGTTCACCTTTGACTGAGTCAACGGTACGCCGCGCCGCGCTCGATGGCCACGCCTTGCCGTGTCCGGGAACGCGGGCTCAGGTCAGTCCAGGTCTCCGGCCTTCGGGAAGCCGTCCGTCGTGATGGTGATGTCGCGCCCCTGGAGAGGCAGGACCAGGTCCTGGCCGAAGGGGGTCTTCGTCGCGTCCTCGTAGGTCCCGGTCCCGGTCGGGCCGCGGTGGACGGTGCAGACGCCGTCCTCGGGGTCGATGACCACGTAGAGGGGGATGCCGCATTCCGCGTAGAGGTGGAACTTCTTGGCGAAGTCGTTGTCCCGGCTGCTCCGCGAGACGACTTCGATGACCGCCTCCAGGCTGTGCCACTCGAAGCGGCCGCGACTGTTGCGCTCGGCTCCGGGGGCGACGATCGCGAGGTCGGGCGCGTAGCCGTACTGGCTGGAGGGGAAGTCGATCATGACGTTCGAGAGGGTGGCTCCGCGACGGGCGAGCTGCTGTTCGATCTGCGGGGCGGCCTCAATGATGACGTCCCACTGGTACTCACTTCGCGGCGTCATGATGATCTTCCCGTCGGTGATCTCGACGCGGTAGCCGCGGGGAAAATCGACGCCGTCCAGTACGTCCCAGGCGCTCGGTGCATCCATGGCCATGGCGGTGGGCCTCCCCTTCCCCGGTGATGTCAACGACATCAAGCCCTCACCGACACGGCGGCGCCGTAGACCCCCGCACCATCAGCTCGGCCCCGATCGTCGCCACGCCCCCGGGCGGCGGCGCCTCCGCGCCCGTGGCGAGGCGGCCCGCGCGGGCGCCCGCCTCGTGCAGCGGCAGTCGTACGGTCGTCAGGGCGGGGACGGCGTCCACCGAGAAGGGCAGGTCGTCGAAGCCCGCCACCGAGATGTCCTCGGGAATGCGCAGGCCGCGCTCGCGCAGGGCCGCCGCCGCGCCCAGGGCCACCGTGTCGTTGGCGGCCACGATGGCGGTCAAGTCCGGTGAGCGGCGCAGGAGTTCGAGGGTGGCTTCGTAGCCAGACTGCCGGGTGTAGGGGCCGTGGACGGTCAGTTCGTCCTGGTCGCCCTTGCCCCCGGCAGCCGCGAGCGCGTCCCTGTGGCCTTCGAGCCGGTGCCGCGTGGTCGTGCGCTCCCTGGGGCCCGCCACGTAGCCGATCCTGCGGTGCCCCAGGTTCAGCAGATGCTCGGTGAGCCGTCGGCCCCCGTTGCGGTTGTCGAAGGTGAGCGTGGCCGTCGCCGCGTCCGAGTCCACCAGCGGCGGCCGTCCGCACAGCACGATCCGGGTGCCCGCGTCGGCGAGCCGCGCCAGCTTCGCGGACATCGCCGCCGCGTGCCCGGGATCTTCCAGGGCGCCGCCGGTCAGGACGACCGCGGCGGCGCGCTGGCGTTGCAGCAGCGTCAGATAGGTGAGTTCGCGCTCCGGGGAGCCGCCCGTGTTGCAGACCACGGCCATCCGCTCGCCGCCGGCGCGCCCGCCGGGACCGCCGATCTCGGACTGGACGGCGCCCGCCATGATCCCGAAAAAGGGGTCGGCGATGTCGTTCACGAGGATGCCGACCAGGTCGGAGGTGGCCGCGGCGAGCGAACTCGCGGGCCCGTTGAGTACGTAGTCGAGGTCGTCCACGGCCCGCAGCACGCGCTCCCGGGTGGCCGCGGCCACCGGGTAGTTGCCGTTCAGTACCCGGGAGACGGTAGCGGGGGAGACCTGGGCGAGGGCCGCCACGTCCGCCAAGGTCACGGTCATCTCGTCGTCCTCCGGTCACGGCTCGCTGGTCCGAAGCTCTTGTCCGAACCTTGTGCGGCAGGCTAGCTTCTCCAGTGATAGAAAGCGCTTGCTATGCGCCTACGGCGTACGGAGGGACTGCTGTGACTCGCAAGACGGTGCGCATCGCCATGAACGGTGTGACGGGACGAATGGGCTACCGCCAGCACCTCGTCCGATCCCTGCTCGCCCTGCGTGAGCAGGGCGGACTCCCCCTGGGCGACGCCGAGGGCACGGTGCTGTGGCCCGAGCCGGTCCTCGTCGGCCGCAGGGAGCACGCGCTGCGGGACATCGCGGAGCGCCACGGACTCGACCCCGAGAAGAACGTCTCGACCGACCTGGACGCGGTCCTCGCCGACCCAGCCGTCGACATCTACTTCGACGCGCAGGTCACCTCCGCGCGCGAGGAGTCACTCAAGCGGGCCATCGCCGCGGGCAAGCACATCTACACGGAGAAGCCGACCGCGACCAGCCTCGCCGCGGCCCTCGAACTGGCCCGCCTGGCCGAGTCCGCCGGCATCAAGCACGGCGTGGTCCAGGACAAGCTCTTTCTGCCGGGCCTGCTCAAGCTCAAGCGCCTCATCGACGGCGGCTTCTTCGGCCGGATCCTCTCCATCCGGGGCGAGTTCGGCTACTGGGTCTTCGAAGGCGACTGGCAGAGCGCCCAGCGCCCGTCCTGGAACTACCGCGCCGAGGACGGCGGCGGCATCGTCGTCGACATGTTCCCGCACTGGGAGTACGTACTGCACGAGCTGTTCGGCCGCGTACGCACCGTCCAGGCGCTGACGGCGACGCACATCCCGCAGCGCTGGGACGAGCAGGACAAGCCCTACGACGCGACGGCGGACGACGCCGCGTACGGCATCTTCGAACTCGAAGGCGGCGCGATCGCGCAGATCAACTCCTCCTGGACGGTCCGCGTCAACCGCGACGAACTGGTCGAGTTCCAGGTGGACGGCACGGAGGGCTCTGCGGTCGCGGGCCTGCGCAACTGCCGCGTACAGCACCGCGGTTCCACCCCGAAGCCGGTCTGGAACCCCGACCTGCCCGCCACCCACTCCTTCCGCGACCAGTGGCAGGAGATCCCCGACAACCAGGAGTTCGACAACGGCTTCAAGGCGCAGTGGGAACTGTTCCTGAAGCACGTGTACGCGGACGCGCCCTACCACTGGGACCTGCACGCGGGCGCGCGCGGCGTGCAGCTCGCCGAACTGGGCCTGAAGTCCTCAGCGGAGGGCCGCCGCATCGAGGTTCCGGAGATCGCCCAGTGACGGTTCTGCTTCCCGGCCCGGACGGCACGACGTACGCGTACGAGCCCAACCGCACCCCTGCGGTCAGCCTGGCCGCGTCCACCCCACTCACCTCCCGCACGGTCTTCTCGGCAGCACACGTGGTCGCGGACCCCCGCGCCGACGTCTCCCCGGACTCCCCGGCGGCCGTCGACTGGGACGCGACGCTCGCCTTCCGCCGCCATCTGTGGGCGCAGGGCCTGGGCGTGGCCGAGGCGATGGACACGGCCCAGCGGGGCATGGGCCTTGACTGGAAGGGCGCGGCGGAACTGATCGAACGCTCGGCGGCGGAGGCGAAGTCGGTCGGCGGCGCCATCGCCTGCGGCGTCGGAACGGACCAGCTCACGGCGCCGGCCGACCTGCCGACGGTCGTCGCCGCGTACGAGGAGCAGCTGGCCCTGGTCGAGGCGAGCGGAGCCCAGGTGATCCTCATGGCCTCGCGGGCGCTCGCCGCGGCGGCCACGTCGCCGGATGACTATCTGTCGACGTACGGCCACCTTCTCCGTCAGGCGAGCGAGCCGGTGATCCTGCACTGGCTCGGCCCGATGTTCGACCCGGCGCTCACGGGCTACTGGGGGAGCGAGGACTTGGACGCGGCGACCGACACCTTCCTGGAGGTCATCGCCGCGCACCCCGACAAGGTCGACGGCATCAAGATCTCCCTCCTCGACCCGGAGCGCGAGATCGCCCTGCGCCGCCGCCTACCGGACGGCGTCCGCTGCTACACGGGCGACGACTTCAACTACCCCGAGCTGATCGCGGGCGACGACCGGGGCTTCAGCCACGCTCTGCTGGGCATCTTCGACCCGCTGGCTCCGCTGGCGGCGGAGGCGGTGCGGTTGCTCGACACCGGTGACACGAAGGGGTTCCGCGCCTGCCTCGACCCCACGGTCGAACTCTCCCGCCACCTCTTCCAGCCGCCCACCCGCTTCTACAAGACGGGCGTGGTGTTCCTGGCGTGGCTGGCGGGCCACCAGGAACACTTCACGATGGTGGGCGGCCTCCAGTCGGCGCGTTCGCTGCCGCACCTGTCCCGGGCATACGAACTGGCGGACGCCTTGGGCCTGTTCCCGGACCCGACGCTCGCCGAGTCCCGCATGAAGAACCTGCTCACTGTCTACGGAGTCCCGCAATGACCGAGGCCCTGGCGCGTTTCTCCATCAACCAGATGACGGTCAAGCAGCTGTCACTGCCCGAACTGGTCGCGGCCTGCACGGATTTGGGCATCCCGGGGATCGGCCTCTGGCGAGCGCCGGTCCAGTCGTACGGAATCGAGAAGACCGCCAAGCTCATGCGCGACGCGGGTCTGACCGTCACCACCCTCTGCCGGGGCGGCTTCTTCACCGAGATCGACCCGCACGCGCGCGTGAAGGCCATCGAGGACAACAGGGCGGCGATCGACGAGGCGGCGACGCTCGGTACGGACACGCTGGTCCTGGTCTCCGGAGGGCTACCGGCCGGCAGCAAGGACCTGGGCGGGGCACGGGAGCGAATCGCCGACGCGCTGGCGGAACTCGCCCCCTACGCGGCATCGCGCGGGGTCCGCCTGGCCATCGAGCCCCTCCACCCGATGTTCGCCTCGGACCGCTGCGTGGTCTCCACCCTGACCCAGGCCCTGGACCTGGCGGAACGCTTCCCCGCGGATCAGGTGGGGGTCTGCGTGGACACGTACCACGTGTGGTGGGACGACCAGGCCCCCGCGCAGATCGCCCGCGCGGGGCGCGGGGGTCGCCTCCACGCCTTCCAAATGGCGGACTGGGTCACGCCGTTGCCGGAGGGAGTGCTGAACGGGCGGGGCCAGCTGGGGGAGGGGTCGATCGACATGCGGGAGTGGAGGGGGTACGTGGAGGGGGCGGGGTACGGGGGCCCGATCGAGGTGGAGCTGTTCAACGAGGCGTTGTGGGCGGGGGATGGCAAGGAGCTCCTGGCGGAGACGGCGAGGGGGTACCTCCGGTACGGGTCCCCTGCGGGGGGCTTGAGCGGGTGACGTGCGCCCCCGGGGCGCCGGCGGGGGCGGTGCGTCCCCCGCAGCACCCCCGCCACGAACAACCTCTCCCACCCACCCGCCCGATCACCCCGCATCCAGCCCTGAACGAACAAACCTTTCCCGCCCACCCGCCCGATTGCCCCGCAGCGTCACCCTTCACGAACGAGCCTTTCCCACCCGGCCGCTCGATTGCCCCGCAGCACGACCGATTGGCTGCAGTCGGCAGCGCTCGCGAGGGGGTGTGTCGGTATTTCCGCCCGGAGCACGGTTCGCGGCGCTCCGGTGCCGCAGTAGCCCATCGGCCACCGGACGATGGCGAGGACGGACATACCGGCGCGGCCCCGCACCCACAGACGGAGCAGCACCGCACGCCGCCCAGAGCCCCGGGGCTCGCTCGAAGCTACTTCTTGCCGCCGCTCAGGATCTGACCCAGCAGATCCCCGAGGCCCCCACCCCCCGCAGCCCCGCCCGCCCCCTTCTGCTTCGACGCCGAGGCCCGCCTCGTCAGCACCGTCAACAGCACCGGGATCAGCAGTTCGATCACGCGGGTCACAGAAGCCACCGGCAGGCCCGTCTTCTTCGCTACCGCGTTCGCCACCGGCCTGCTCATCTTCGTCAGCATGCCGGACAACATCCCACCCGCCGCGAGCCCCCCGAACCCTCCGAAGCCGACCACCCCTTGCGGGGCCGGGGCCGGGGCCGGAGCAGGAGGCGCCGCCTCGTCGAAGGCCTGCTTGACCTCGTCCGCCTCCGCGGGATCCGAGGCCCTCTCCCGCAGGTTCCCCGAAAGCGAGGTCACCGTGGTGCTCACCACGTCCTCCGCCCCCGCGGCATCCGTGTGCAGCAGCCCCGCGATCTCCTGAAGTCTGTCGTCACCGAGTTCCTCGAGAACGTCTTTCTGCAACGAGGTCTTGGGAGTTTCATCACTCATGGGTGAAACGCTACTTCTGCCCCACTTCGTCGGCACCCTGAAAAGCCGACTCGGAAAACTCGTGCCCTTGCCCGTGCAACCCTTCCCGCCCGACGCGGGTCGTACTTTGCGTCGGGACTTCCGTAGGGGGGATCTGGGGGGATCGCGGAGTACTGACAGGGGAGGGGAGACCCGAGGGGGCCTGGTCGACGGACCGGGCCCCCTCGAAGTTTTTCCACAGAGTCCAGCGCCCGGCGTCAGCGCCCGGCCGCGAAGTTATCCACAGGCCCCCCACGCTGTCAGCGCCACCCGGTAGCGTCGGATCATGTCGAGCCCCGCCGCCGCAGCAGCCGCAGCACCCAGGACAGTCGTCGAAGGCGTCCTGGAGCGAATCACCTACGCCAACGAGGAAACCGGCTACACCGTCGCCCGCGTGGACACGGGCCGCGGCAGCGGCGACCTCCTCACCGTCGTAGGCGCACTGCTCGGCGCGCAGGCAGGCGAATCCCTCCGCATGGAGGGCCGCTGGGGCTCCCACGCGCAGTACGGCAAGCAGTTCACGGTGGAGAACTACACCACCCTCCTCCCCGCCACCATCCAGGGCATTCGCCGCTACCTCGGCTCAGGCCTCATCAAGGGCATCGGCCCCGTCATGGCCGACCGCATCACCACCCACTTCGGCGTGGACACCCTCGACATCATCGAGAAGGAACCCAAGCGCCTCGTCGAAGTCCCCGGCCTCGGCCCGAAGCGCACCAAGATGATCGCCGCGGCCTGGGAGGAACAGAAGGCCATCAAGGAGGTCATGGTCTTCCTTCAGGGCGTGGGCGTCTCCACCTCCATCGCCGTCCGCATCTACAAGAAGTACGCGGACTCCTCCATCTCCATAGTGAAGAACGAGCCCTACCGCCTGGCCGCCGACGTCTGGGGTATCGGCTTCCTCACCGCGGACCGCATCGCCCAGTCCGTGGGCATCCCGCACGACAGCCCGGAACGGGTCAAGGCAGGCCTGCAGTACGCACTGTCCCAGTCCACCGACCAGGGCAACTGCTATCTCCCCGAGGAGCGCCTCCTCGCGGACGCGGTCAAGCTGCTCCAGGTGGACATGGGCCTGGTCATCGACTGCCTGGCGGAGCTGGCGGCGGAGGACGAAGGCGTCGTACGCGAGACGGTCCCGGGCCCCAACGGGGAAGAGCCCGTCACCGCTGTCTACCTGGTCCCCTTCCACCGCGCGGAACTCTCCCTCTCCGCCCAGCTCCTGCGCCTCCTGCGGACCGGAGAGGACCGCATGCCCGCCTTCCAGGACGTGGACTGGGACAAGGCCCTGTCCTGGCTTGCCACCCGCACAGGCGCCGACCTCGCCCCCGAGCAGGAGGCAGCGGTCAGGCTCGCGCTGACCCAGAAGGCCGCCGTCCTCACCGGCGGCCCCGGCTGCGGCAAGTCCTTCACCGTCCGCTCCATCGTGGAGCTCGCCCGCGCCAAGAAGGCCAAGGTCGTCCTCGCCGCCCCCACGGGCCGCGCCGCCAAACGCCTTGCGGAGCTGACCGGAGCCGAGGCCTCCACCGTCCACCGGCTCCTGGAGCTGAGGCCGGGAGGAGACGCCGCGTACGACAAGGACCGGCCGCTCGACGCCGACCTCGTGGTGGTCGACGAGGCGTCCATGCTGGACCTGCTCCTGGCGAACAAACTGGTGAAGGCCGTGGCCCCCGGCGCGCATCTCCTCTTCGTCGGAGACGTGGACCAGCTGCCGAGCGTCGGCGCGGGCGAGGTCCTGCGCGACATGCTCAGCGAGCAGAGCCCGATCCCGGCGGTCCGGCTCACCCACATCTTCCGCCAGGCCCAGCAGTCCGGCGTCGTCACCAACGCCCACCGCATCAACTCGGGGGTACCGCCCATCACTCAGGGGCTCTCCGACTTCTTCCTCTTCGTGGAGGACGAGACCGAGGACGCGGGACGGGTCACGGTGGACGTGGCCTCGCGCCGCATCCCGGCGAAGTTCGGCCTCGACCCGCGCCGCGACATCCAGGTCCTCGCGCCCATGCACCGCGGCCCGGCGGGCGCGGGCAACCTGAACGGCCTGCTCCAGCAGGCCATCACCCCAGGCAGACCGGACGTACCGGAGAAGCGGTTCGGCGGCCGGGTGTTCCGCGTCGGCGACAAGGTCACCCAGATCCGCAACAACTACGAGAAGGGGCAGAACGGCGTCTTCAATGGGACCGTCGGAGTAGTCACCTCGCTCGACTCCGACGAGCAGCGGCTCATGGTCCTGACGGACGAGGACGAGGAGATTCCGTACGACTTCGACGAACTGGACGAACTGGCGCACGCGTACGCGGTCACCATCCACCGCTCGCAGGGCAGCGAGTATCCGGCGGTGGTCATCCCGGTGACCACGAGCGCGTGGATGATGCTCCAGCGGAATCTGCTCTATACGGCGGTCACGCGCGCCAAGAAGCTGGTCGTCCTGGTCGGTTCGCGCAAAGCTCTGGGGCAAGCGGTGCGAACGGTCTCAGCGGGCAGACGCTGTACTGCCCTGGACTTCCGGCTCGCCGGAGGCCGCGGCACAACCCCCGGATCCAGCCCCGGATCCAGCCCCGGATCCGGCACCGGATCGAACCGTGTATCCGCCCCCCGATCAGCCCCTGGAACTTTTGATCGATCAAACGAGTAGGAAAGGTCACAGAGCACTTCCGCAACCAGGGCGAACGGGGCAGGATGAGCAGGTTGGCGGCACTCAGTGCCGCCAATAGGCCCAATGGTCGACCCCGAGTGCACTCTCCAGGGCCAAATGGGGGATGGTAGAGACAGTCAGGGCACCTCGAAGAAGAGGCACAACGTCGGTGAGGGATGACGTGAGCGACAACTCTGTAGTACTGCGGTACGGCGATGGCGAGTACACCTACCCGGTGATCGATTCGACCGTCGGCGACAAGGGCTTCGACATCGGGAAGCTCCGCGCCCAAACCGGTCTGGTGACCCTGGACAGCGGCTATGGCAACACCGCCGCTTATAAATCCGCCATCACCTACCTCGACGGCGAGCAGGGCATCCTGCGATACCGCGGCTATCCGATCGAGCAGCTGGCCGAGCGCTCCACCTTCACCGAGGTGGCGTACCTGCTGATCAACGGCGAACTGCCGAAGGTCGACGAGCTCGCCAGCTTCAACAACGAGATCACGCAGCACACGCTGCTGCACGAGGACGTCAAGCGGTTCTACGACGGCTTCCCGCGCGACGCCCACCCGATGGCGATGCTGTCGTCCGTGGTCAGCGCGCTGTCGACGTTCTACCAGGACAGCCACAACCCGTTCGACGAGGAGCAGCGCGACCTCTCGACGATCCGCCTTCTCGCCAAGCTTCCGACGATCGCGGCGTACGCCTACAAGAAGTCCGTGGGCCACCCGGTCGTCTACCCGCGCAACGACCTCGGCTACGTCGAGAACTTCCTGCGCATGACGTTCTCGGTGCCGGCCGCCGAGTACGACCTCGACCCGGTCGTCGTCTCCGCGCTCGACAAGCTCCTGATCCTGCACGCGGACCACGAGCAGAACTGTTCGACCTCCACCGTGCGTCTGGTGGGCTCGTCGCAGGCGAACATGTTCGCCTCGATCTCCGCCGGTATCTCGGCCCTCTGGGGCCCGCTGCACGGTGGCGCCAACCAGTCCGTCCTGGAGATGCTCGAGGGCATCAAGCAGGACGGCGGCGACGTCGACAACTTCATCCGCAAGGTGAAGAACAAGGAAGACGGCGTGAAGCTCATGGGCTTCGGGCACCGCGTCTACAAGAACTTCGACCCCCGGGCGAAGATCATCAAGGCGGCGGCGCACGACGTCCTTTCGGCTCTCGGCAAGGACGACGAGCTGCTCGACATCGCGCTCAAGCTCGAAGAGCACGCGCTGGCCGACGACTACTTCGTCGAGCGCAAGCTCTACCCCAACGTGGACTTCTACACGGGCCTCATCTACCGCGCGATGGGCTTCCCGACCGAGATGTTCACCGTGCTGTTCGCGCTGGGCCGGCTTCCGGGCTGGATCGCGCAGTGGCACGAGATGATCAAGGAGCCGGGATCCCGTATCGGGCGCCCGCGCCAGATCTACACCGGCGAGGTTCTTCGGGACTTCGTCCCGGTCGAGGGTCGCTGATCTTCTTCGGGAACTGCGGGCCGCATGTGGCTGGTCGCGCAGTTCCCCGCGCCCCTTCGGGGCGCTAGCCCCATCCAAGCGAAAAGCGCCCCGCCGCCGATCCCCCCACGGGTCGACGGTCGGGGCGCTTTCCTGTTTCCCGGTGCGGATTCCCCCCACGGGATCCGGCCGGGCGTCTGTGGTGGCAGCGCGCCTGGTGAAGCGATCTGCCGGGACCCGCACGTACGGGAGGGCCGCTCAAAGCTCCCCGGTGCACGTGTCCCGGCCAACGCATTCCTAGGAACATCCCCCAAGATGTCCCCGATGTCTAGAGACGTCCCCCAAGACGTCCCTGGCATCGCCCTCTTAGACTCGCGAGCCCCTCCAATGGTTACGTTCAGATCGCTGTGATCTGCGTCTCCTGCATATGTCCTGTACATGCGCAAGAGGCCCGATATGCCGATCGGGGCTCAGGCGTGAGAATGCTGCGACCAAGATGTGAAGAGCTTATGTGAAGTTCCTGAGGCGCAGGCTATTGGTGACCACAAAGACCGAGGAAAATGCCATCGCGGCCCCGGCGATCATCGGGTTCAGGAGCCCGGCGGCGGCGAGCGGCAGTGCGGCGACGTTGTAGCCGAAGGCCCAGAAGAGATTGCCCTTGATGGTGGCGAGGGTCTTACGGGAGAGCCTGATGGCGTCGGCCGCCCCGCGCAAGTCCCCGCGCACCAGCGTCAGATCGCTCGCCTCGATGGCCGCGTCCGTGCCGGTGCCCATCGCGAGCCCCAGATCGGCGGTGGCGAGCGCCGCCGCGTCGTTGACCCCGTCCCCGACCATCGCGACGACCTTGCCCTCGTCCCGCAGCCGCCGCACGACGTCGACCTTCTCCTCGGGCAGGACCTCCGCGTACACGGAGTCCGCGTCGATACCGACGGACCTCGCCACCGCTTCGGCGACGGCCTTGTTGTCACCGGTGAGCAGCACCGGTGTAAGACCCAGGGCGCGCAGTTCACGCACCGCTTCGGCGCTGGTGTCCTTGACGGCGTCGGCGACGGTGAGGACTCCGCGGGCCCGGCCGTCCCAGGCGACCAGGACGGCCGTACGTCCCGTCGCCTCGGCCTCCGCCTTGAGCGTGGCCACCGAGGCGAGACCCTCGACCCCCGCGTCCGCGAGCAGCCGCTCACGCCCGACGAGGACGAGGTGCCCCTCGACCGTGCCGCGCACGCCGGACCCCGCGACGTTCTCGAACCCCTCCACGGCGGGCAGCGCCCCCACCGGGAGCCCCAACTCCGCGGCGGCGCCCGCCGCGACGGCCCGCGCGACCGGATGCTCCGAGGCGTGCTCCAGGGCCCCCGCGAGCCGCAGCAGCTCCTTCTCCTCGGTCTCCCGGGCCGCGTACACGTCCCGCAGTTCCATCCGCCCCGTCGTCACCGTCCCGGTCTTGTCCAGGACGATCGTGTCCACCCGGCGGGTGGACTCCAGGACTTCGGGGCCCTTGATGAGGATGCCGAGCTGCGCGCCGCGCCCCGTGCCGACCATGAGGGCGGTAGGCGTCGCAAGGCCGAGCGCGCACGGGCAGGCGATGATCAGGACGGCGACGGCCGCGGTGAAGGCCGCCGTCACGTCACCGGTGGCGCCGAGCCAGCCGCCGAGCGTGGCGACGGCTATCAGCAGGACCACCGGCACGAAGACCCCGGCGATCCGGTCGGCGAGCCGCTGCACCTGGGCCTTGCCCGTCTGCGCGTCCTCGACGAGCTTGGCCATCCTGGCCAGTTGGGTGTCGGCGCCGACGCGCGTGGCCTCGACGAGGAGCCGCCCCGAGACGTTCGTGGTCGCCCCGGTCACCGCGTCTCCCGCGGCCACGTCCACCGGGACGGACTCGCCGGTCAGCATCGAGACGTCGATCGCGGACGCGCCCTCGATGACGGTGCCGTCGGTCGCGACGGTCTCTCCGGGGCGTACGACGAACCGGTCGCCGACCACGAGCCGCGCGACCGGGACGCGTACTTCCGCACCGTCGCGCAGCACGGCGGCGTCCTTGGCGCCCAGTTCGAGCAGCGCGCGCAGTGCCGTGCCCGCCTTCCGCTTCGAGCGGGCCTCGAGCCAGCGGCCGAGCAGGATGAACGAGATGACACCGGCGGCGACTTCGAGATAGAGCGTCGAGGAAGCGTCGGCACGGGAGACGGTGAACTCGAACCCGTGCCGCATCCCCGGCATCCCCGCGTCGCCGAGGAAGAGCGCCCACAGCGACCAGCCGAACGCGGCGAGCGTGCCCACCGACACCAGGGTGTCCATGGTCGCGGCGCCGTGCCGCAGATTCGTGAACGCGGCCCGGTGGAAGGGGTAGCCGCCCCAGACGACGACAGGCGCGGCCAGCGTCAGCGAGAGCCACTGCCAGTTGTCGAACTGCAGCGCGGGGATCATCGCGAGCAGGACGACGGGCAGCGAGAGCAGCGCCGAGCCGATGAGCCGCTGCCGCAGGGTGTCGGGCTCGGTGATGTCGGCGGTGGTGGCCGGCGCCTCCGGCTCGGGAGGGGCCGGGACGATCTCCTGCGCCGTGTAGCCCAGCTTCTCGACCGTCGCGATGAGCCGCGCGACCTCGACATCGGCCCCTTCCGCGTACGAGACCTTCGCCTTCTCCGTGGCGAGGTTGACCGACGCGGTCACGCCCTCCAGGCGGTTCAGCTTCTTCTCGATGCGGGCGGAGCAGGATGCGCAGGTCATCCCGCCGACGGCGAGTTCGACTTCGTTCATGGCTCTCTCGTACTTCTGAGGCTTATGGAGCTTCTGAGGCCTCTGGGGTGATGCGGCTGCGGGCCCTGTGACGGCGTCACAGGGCCCGGGGTACCCGGCAGGCGGCAGGTCAGGCCTTGACGCCGGTGAGCTCGTAGCCCGCCTCGTCTACCGCGGCGCGGACGGCGGCCTCGTCGAGCGGGGCGTCGGAGACCACGGTCACCTGACCCGTGGAGGCCACCGCCTTGACGGAGCTGACGCCCGCGATCTCCGAGATCTCGCCGGAGACGGCGCCCTCGCAGTGGCCACAGGTCATGCCGGTCACCTCGTACACGGTCGTCACGGCACCCTGCGGCGCCTCGGCGGCACCGTCGGAGTGGCAGGAACCGCTGGGGGAGCAGCAAGAGCCCGTGGTCTCGTTCTCTGCCTGCGGGAGCTCGGTCTGGGCGCTCATGTCGTTCTCCTCCGTGAGGTGCGGCGTGTGGGTGTGCGTGGTGATGCGACGTAATGTGCAAAAGGTGCCCCGGTGTTCCCGGAGGCCCCCTCACACTCACCACTGTATACCCCTAGGGGGTACATCTCAAAGAGGGGTTCGCGGTCGGAGGCGGTCAGCCTCTGCGCCCGCGATTGCCCGGTCTGGCGGCGACCCAGGCGCGGATGGTGTCCGCGTACCAATAGGGTTTGCCGCCCTCCACGTGGTCGGGCTCGGGGAGCAAGCCGTGCTTGCGGTAGGAGCGCACTGTGTCGGGCTGCACCCGGATGTGTGCGGCGATGTCCTTGTACGACCAGAGCCTTCGGTCGGTCATCTGTGGCACCTCCCTGCGGGCGCCGCAGGGGCGACTCGGGGGGAGCCGTCGGGGGAGCTGCGGCGCGACGCTGGCGATCACTCAGCCTTGTGCCCGGTGAACGACGCAGAGTGAGCGCAGGGGGGTGGCTGTCGAACGCCTGTGACGGAAGAGCCGCGTAGGCGGGACATGTGTGACAGGGAGAGGTTGTTTGTGACGCTTGTGATGCATTCGCTCCGAAGCTCTACGCGCCGCAGGAGCGCAGGAACGACCGGGTGCGGCGGGCGATGGGCAGGGGCTTGTCCGGCGGGCACGGGTACATGTCCTGCTCGACGATGGCGAACAGGTCGACGCCCAGTCTCTGCGCCGCCGCGAGCACCGGCTCCAGGGCGGGCACCCCGGCCGGCGGCTCGCACATCACGCCCCGGCCCACCGCGGGCCCGAACGGCATCTCCTGCGCCCGCACCTCGGCCAGGATGCCGGGGTCGACCTGCTTGAGGTGCAGATAGCCGATGCGTTCGCCGTACGTCTCGATGAGCTTGACGCTGTCGCCGCCGCAGTAGGCGTAGTGACCGGTGTCCAGGCAGAGCGAGACGAGGCCGGGGTCGGTCGCGTCGAGGAAGCGGGTGACGTTCTCCTCGTCGTCGATGTGGGTGTCGGCGTGCGGGTGGACGACCACACGCAGGCCGTACCGCTCGCGCACCTCGTACGCCAACCGCTCCGTCTGGAGCGTCAGTTGACGCCACTGCTCCGGGGTGAGCGTGCGGTCCTCAAGGACCTCGCCGGTCTTGTCGTCGCGCCAGAAGGACGGGATGACGACGAGGTGTTCGGCGCCCATCGCCTGGGCGAGCGCGGCGTTGTCGGCCACATGGGCCCATGTCCTGTCCCACACGGCGGGGCCGTGGTGCAGGCCGGTGAAGACCGTCCCCGCCGACACCTTCAGGCCGCGCCGCTGGGTCTCGGCGGTCAGTTCGGCCGGGTCGGTGGGCAGATATCCGTACGGACCGAGCTCGATCCACTCGTACCCGGAGTCCGCCACCTCGTCGAGGAAGCGGCTCCAGGGGACCTGGCCCGGATCCTCGGGGAACCACACGCCCCACGAGTCGGGTGCCGAGCCGATCCGGATGCGTGACAGCGTCGTCATGCGAGCCAGCTTTCCGGGCGGCGGAGAACGATGTCAAGGAGTGGTCCGAATGTAAGGACAATGTGTTGACAGGGCTCTGGGGCGCGGTTAGACCTAGGGGTGGACGTGGGGGAGGGCGACGCCGAGAGGGAGTACAGGGTGACCGATCCGCACGACGTCAGCGATCCGTACGACGTCATCACGATGGGCCGGATCGGGGTGGATCTCTATCCCCTGCAGACCGGGGTGGGGCTCGCCGATGTCACTGCGTTCGGCAAGTTCCTGGGCGGTTCCGCCTCGAACGTCGCCGTCGCTGCGGCGCGGCTCGGCCGCCGGGCCGCGGTCATCACGCGGACCGGCGATGACCCCTTCGGGGAGTATCTGCACCGGGAGCTGCGGCAGTTCGGGGTCGACGACCGCTGGGTGAGCGGCGTCGCGGGACTGCCGACGCCGGTGACCTTCTGCGAGGTCTTCCCGCCGGACGACTTCCCGCTCTACTTCTACCGGCTGCCCAAAGCGCCCGACCTGGAGATGTACGAGGAGGAGCTCGACCTCGGCGCCATCACCGCCGCCAAGGTGTTCTGGGTGACGGGGACGGGCCTGTGCGCGGAGCCGAGCCGGTCGGCGACGCTTGCCGCGCTGCGGCGGCGGGCCAAGGCGGGGCTCACGGTCTTCGACCTGGACTGGCGGCCGATGTTCTGGGAGCGGGCCGAGCAGGCGCGGGACTTCTACGCGCAGGCGCTCGCGCACACCACCGTCGCCGTGGGCAACCTCGACGAGGTCGAGGTCGCCACCGGCGTACGTGATCCCTACGCCGCCGCGTGTGCGCTCCTTGAGGCCGGGGTCGAACTCGCCGTGGTGAAGCAGGGGCCCAAGGGTGTGCTCGCGATGAGCGCGTCGGGTGAGGCGGCCGAGCTGCCGCCGCTTCCCGTGACGGTGCTCAACGGCCTCGGGGCCGGGGACGCGTTCGGCGGTGCGCTCTGCCATGGGCTGCTCGCGGGCTGGGAGTTGGAGCGGACCATGCGGTACGCCAACGCGGCGGGGGCGATCGTCGCCTCACGCCTTGAGTGCTCGTCCGCGATGCCGTTCCCCGAGGAGGTCGAGGCGGCGCTTGCCGCGGGAGCCGTGACCCATGGTTGACCTTGCCGAGCTCATCCGGATCCGCGCCGAACACCCCGAAGCCATCGCGGAAGCCGCGGCCCGGCGCGTCCGGCGTCCGCTCCTCGGCGACAGCGGGCGGCTGATGATCATCGCCGCCGATCACCCGGCCCGTGGCGCGCTCTCCGTAGGCGGGGACAAGCTGGCCATGGCCAACCGCGGGGACCTCCTGGGGCGGCTCTGCCTGGCGCTCGCACGGCCCGGCGTGGACGGGGTGCTCGCCACCGCCGACATCCTCGAAGACCTGCTCCTGCTCGGCGCACTGGACGGCAAGGTCGTCATGGGGTCGATGAACAGGGGCGGGCTCGCCGGGGCCTCGTTCGAGCTGGACGACCGGTTCACGGGGTACCGCGCGGAGGACATCGACCGACTCGGCTTCGACGCGGGGAAGCTCCTGCTGCGGGTCGACTACGACGACCCCGGCTCCCTGGCCACCCTGTACTCCAGCGCCCGCGCCGTCGACGCCATGGCCGCCCGCAAGCTGCCCGTCTTCGTCGAGCCGTTCCTGTGCCGCCGCCCGGCCGCCGGCGGGGCGCCGCGCAACGACCTGAGCGCCGGGGCCGTCACCACGTCCATCGCCATCGCGTCGGGGCTCGCCGGAACATCGGCGTACACCTGGCTGAAGGTCCCGGTGACCGAGAATCCGGACGACATGGCGCGGGTCATGGAGACCTCGACGCTGCCCGCCGTACTCCTCGGAGGTGACCTCGGTGACGACAGTGACGCGGCGTACGAGAAGTGGCGCGGCGCCCTGCAACTGCCCACCGTGCACGGCCTGGTCGCCGGGCGCACGCTGCTGTACCCGGCCGACGGGGACGTGGCGGGCGCTGTCGACACCGCCGTCGGACTGCTGTAGGAGGGCCACATGACGTACGTACCGAAGGGCAGCACGGCCGAAGGGCCCTACGCACTCGATCTCGACCCGAAGCGGTCCGGTCTGGTCTATTCCGCGCTGCGTGTGATCGAGATCGAACCGGGCGCCACGCACTCCTTCGCCACCGGGGAGAGTGAATGGATCGTGCTCCCGCTGACCGGCGGCTGTACGGTGCGGACAGAAGGCGAGATCATCGAACTGCTGGGCCGGGAGAGCGTGTTCGGCGGAGTGAGCGACTTCGCCTACGTACCCCGCGACGCCCAGATCCAGATCGCCTCCGGCGCGGGAGGCCGCTTCGCCCTGGCAGGAGCGAAGTGCGAGCGTCGACTCCCCGCCCGCTACGGCTCCGCGCCGGAGGTTTCCGTCGAGCACCGCGGCAGCGGCACCTGCGCCCGCGAGGTCCGCAACTTCGCGTCCGCCGACGCCTTCGACTGCGACCGGCTCATCGCCGTCGAGGTGATCACACCCGGCGGCAACTGGTCCTCGTACCCGCCGCACAAGCACGACGAGCACCGCCCGGGCGTGGAGGTCGAACTCGAAGAGATCTACTACTTCGAGATCGAGGCCGGACCCGCCGGGCAGGAGGGCATCGGCTATCAGCGCGTGTTCCCCTCCCGGCCGGGCGGCACCGACGTCCTGGCCGAGGTCCGCACGGGTGACGCCGTGCTCGTCCCCGATGGCTGGCACGGTCCTTCGATCGCCCAGCCGGGGCACAGCATGTACTACCTGAACGTGATGGCAGGGCCCGGCGAGGAACGGGAGTGGCGGATCTGCTTCCACCCTGACCACACGGAGGGATACCGATGAACACGGAGGGATACCGATGAGCTCTGTGAGGCTGAGGCTCACCACCGCTCAGGCCCTCGTCCGCTTCCTGTCCCGGCAGTTCACCGAGCGCGACGGCGAGCGGCAGCGGCTCATCGGCGCGACCTGGGGCATCTTCGGGCACGGGAACGTGGCCGGCATCGGCCAGGCCCTCGTCGAGTACGGCGACGACATGCCCTTCCACCAGGGCCGCAACGAACAGGCCATGGTGCACGCCGCCGTGGGGTACGCCCGCCAGTCGGGCCGCCTGTCCACGCACGCCGTCACCACGTCCATCGGGCCAGGCGCGACCAACCTCGTCACCGGCGCCGCACTCGCGACCGTCAACCACCTGCCCGTCCTCCTGCTGCCCGGCGACACCTTCGCGACCCGCCCGGCGGACCCGGTGCTCCAGCAGCTCGAAGTCCCGCACGCGGGCGATGTGTCGGTCAACGACTGCCTGCGCCCGGTGTCGAAGTACTTCGACCGGATCGCCCGCCCCGAGGCCCTGATCCCGGCCGCCCTCGCCGCGATGCGCGTGCTCACCGACCCGGCCGCCACCGGCGCCGTCACGCTCGCGCTCCCGCAGGACGTGCAGGCGGAGGCGTACGACTGGCCGCGGGAGTTCTTCGAGGAGCGGACCTGGGGCGTACGCCGACAGGCCCCCGACCCGCGTGAACTGGCCGCCGCCGCCCGGGCCCTGCGCGCCGCGCGCCGCCCGTTGATCGTCGCGGGCGGCGGTGTCCACCACAGCGCGGCCGAGGAGGCGCTGCGGGACCTCGTGGACGCGACCGGCGTTCCCGTCGCCTCCACCCAGGCGGGCAAGGGCTCCCTGCGCTTCGACCACCCGGCGGACGTCGGCGGCATCGGGCACACGGGCACGGCCACCGCCGACGAACTCGCCCGTACCGCCGACCTGGTGATCGGCGTCGGCACGCGCTACAGCGACTTCACCACGGCGTCCGGCACGCTCTTCGCCGAGCCGGACGTCCGCTTCCTGAACCTGAACATCGCGGCGTTCGACGGCCACAAGATGGCGGCCACACCCCTGATCGCGGACGCGCGGGCGGGCCTTGAGGCCCTGACGGGCGCGCTTGAGGGGTGGCGCGTGCCTGCCGCGTACGTCGCCGAGTACACCGAGCGCAAGGAGCGCTGGGAGCGGCTCGTCGTGGACAAGGCCTACGCGGCCGAGAAACCCGACGCACGACCCACGCAGCTCCAAGTCCTCGGCCTGCTTGACAAGTTGGTCACGGACGAGGATGTGATCATCAACGCGGCGGGGTCGCTGCCCGGCGATCTGCACAAGCTGTGGAGGGCGCGCTCGCCCCGGCAGTACCACGTCGAGTACGGCTACTCCTGCATGGGATACGAGATCCCCGCCTCGATCGGCGTCGCGCTCGCGGCCCCCGACCGCCCGGTCTGGGCGCTGGTGGGCGACGGGACATATCTGATGATGCCCACCGAAATCGTCACCGCGGTCCAGGAGAACATCCCGGTCAAGGTCGTGATCCTGCAGAACCACGGGTACGCGTCCATCGGCGGGCTCTCCGAGTCCGTGGGCGGCGAGCGGTTCGGCACCGCCTACCGCTTCCGGGCGCCGGACGGCACGTACACGGGTGCCCCGCTGCCCGTCGATCTCGCGGCCAACGCGGCCTCGCTCGGGATGCGTGTGATCCGCGCCGAAACAGTTGCTGACCTGCGGGATGCCCTCGCAGAGGCGCGGGCGGCCGACGGTCCCACATGTGTCTACGTGGAGACGGAAACGCCCGACACAGTGTCGCCCCCGCCCCCGGCGCAGGCGTGGTGGGATGTGCCCGTGGCCGAGACCGCGGACCGGCAGTCCGCGATCGAGGCCAGGAAAGAGTACGACCGGCACGTCTCAGCCCGACGCCGCCACCTGTGAGAGTAGGGATGCTTGTCATGACGAAGACCGTCAATCACTGGATCGGCGGGAAGTCCGTCGAAGGCGCGTCGGGTACGTACGGTTCGGTCACCGACCCCGCGACCGGCGCCGTCACCACGCAGGTCGCCTTCGCCTCCGTGGACGAGGTGGACTCCGCCGTCGCCTCCGCGCGCGAGGCGTACGCCACGTGGGGCAAGTCGTCCCTGGCCAAGCGCACCTCGATCCTCTTCGCCTTCCGCGCGCTCCTCGACGCCAACCGCGACGCGATCGCCGAGCTGATCACCGCCGAGCACGGCAAGGTGCACTCGGACGCGCTCGGCGAGGTCGCCCGTGGCCTGGAGATCGTGGACCTCGCCTGCGGAATCACGGTCCAGCTCAAGGGCGAGCTGTCGACGGAGGTGGCCTCGCGCGTGGACGTCTCGTCCATCCGCCAGCCGCTGGGTGTCGTCGCGGGCATCACGCCGTTCAACTTCCCGGCCATGGTGCCGATGTGGATGTTCCCGCTCGCCATCGCGTGCGGCAACACGTTCGTCCTGAAGCCGTCGGAGAAGGACCCGTCGGCCGCGATGAAGATCGCGGAGCTGCTCTCGGAAGCGGGCCTTCCGGACGGCGTCTTCAACGTCGTGCACGGCGACAAGGTGGCCGTGGACGCGCTCCTGGAGCACCCGGACGTGGCGGCCGTCTCCTTCGTCGGCTCCACCCCGATCGCCCGCTACATCCACACCACCGCCACCGCCAACGGCAAGCGCGTCCAGGCGCTCGGCGGCGCCAAGAACCACATGCTGGTCCTGCCGGACGCCGACCTCGACGCGGCGGCGGACGCGGCCGTCTCGGCGGCGTACGGCTCCGCGGGCGAGCGCTGCATGGCGATCTCGGCCGTGGTCGCGGTCGGGGCCGTCGGTGACGAGCTTGTCGCGAAGATCAAGGAGCGGGCCGAGAAGATCAAGATCGGCCCCGGCAACGACCCGACGTCGGAGATGGGCCCGCTGATCACCGCGGCCCACCGCGACAAGGTCGCCTCGTACGTCACCGGCGCGGCGGCGGAGGGCTGCGAGGTCGTCCTCGACGGCACAGGACACACCGTCGACGGCTTCGAGGACGGCCACTGGATCGGACTCTCGCTCCTGGACCGCGTGCCGGTGACGGCGAACGCGTACAAGGACGAGATCTTCGGTCCGGTCCTTTGCGTGCTGCGGGTCGACACGTACGAGGAGGGCGTGGCGCTGATGAACGCGTCGCCCTTCGGCAACGGCACCGCGATCTTCACGCGGGACGGGGGCGCCGCGCGGCGCTTCCAGCTGGAGATCGAGGCGGGCATGGTGGGCGTGAACGTCCCGATTCCCGTGCCGGTCGGCTACCACTCCTTCGGTGGCTGGAAGGACTCGCTCTTCGGCGACCACCACATCTACGGCAAGGACGGCACGCACTTCTACACGCGGGGCAAGGTCGTCACCACCCGCTGGCCGGACCCGTCGGACGCGCCGGAGGGTGTGGACCTGGGGTTCCCGCGTAACCACTGACGGGGGTTTCAGGCCGTCCGTACCGCAGCCGGTGTACGCCCCGCTTCCCTCGTACTCCCCAGGTAGGCCCCCGGGTTCAACCCACCGGCTGCACCGGTTGTCGGTGGCCGCCCGTACGGTTGACGCATGGATCTACGACTGCCCAGGCGCAGACTCTTCGCCGCCGCGGCCGCCCTCGCCGTCCTGGCGGGGGCGGGCACGTGGACGGCGGCGGCTTCGGACGACGGGCCCGCCGTGCACCGTGAGGACCGTCTCATGGAGATGCCCGGTGTGGGCAAAACGGGCGGCGCGAAGATCGACACCTCGTACTTCACCGCGGGGGACCCGGACGAGAAGCGCCCCGCCGTCCTCATCGGCCACGGCTTCGGCGGCAGCAAGGACGACCTGCGCACGCAGGCGGAAGACCTGGCCGGCAAGGGGTACGCGGTCCTCACCTGGTCCGCCCGCGGCTTCGGCAAGTCCACCGGCAAGATCGGCCTGAACGACCCGAAGGGCGAGGTCGCGGACGCCCGCCGGCTCATCGACTGGCTGGCCAAGAGGCCCGAGGTGCAGCTGGACAAGAAGGGCGACCCCCGCGTCGGCATGACCGGCGCCTCGTACGGCGGCGCGGTCTCCCTCCTCGCCGCCGGGTACGACCACCGCGTGGACGCCATCGCGCCCCAGATCACCTACTGGAACCTCAGCGACGCCCTCTTCCCCAACGGTGTGTTCAAGAAGCTCTGGGCAGGGCTCTTCATCAACACCGGCGGCGGCTGCGACCGCTTCGAGAAGCAGCTGTGCGACATGTACAACCGGGTCGCGGTGGCCGGGAAGCCGGACGCCGAGGCACAGAGGCTCCTCACCGCCCGCAGCCCCGAAGCCGTCGGCGACCGCATCAAGGTGCCCGCCCTGCTCTTCCAGGGCCAGACCGACTCCCTCTTCCCGCTCGGCCAGGCCGACGCCATCGCCAAGGCGATCCACGGCAATCACGCGCCCGTGTCCGTCGACTGGATCGCGGGCGGTCACGACGGCGGCGACCGCGAGACCGGCCGCGTGGACGCACGCGTCGGCTCGTGGTTCGACCGCTATCTGAGGGACGACAAGAGCGCGGACACGGGCCCCGCGTTCCGCGTCACCCGCACCGGAGGCATCGACTCCACCGACGGCGCCGCGCAGCTGCGGGGCGCGAGCGGCGGGCGGTACCCCGGCCTGGAGAACGGGCAGCGGAAGATCGCCCTCAGCGGACGCGAGCAGCAGACCTTCGAGAACCCGGCGGGCGCCGCGCCACCCGCCATCTCCGCGCTGCCGGGCGTCGGAGGAGGCGGCCTCAACCAGCTGTCCTCGCTCGGTGTCGGCGTCTCGCTCGACTTCCCCGGCCAGCACGCCGCGTTCCAGTCGGCGCCGCTCAAGGACGACCTGCGGATCACCGGCTCACCGAAGGTGCGGATGCACGTCAAGTCCGACAGCGACGACGCCGTGCTCTTCGGGAAGGTGTACGACGTCGGGCCCGACGGCAAGCAGAAGGTGCTGCCGTCGCAGCTTGTCTCCCCGATGCGCGTGGAAGGCGCCAAGGCGGGCAGGGATGTCGACTTCACCCTCCCGGCCGTCGATCACGACGTGCAGAAGGGCCACCGGCTGCGCCTGGTCGTCGCCTCCACGGACCTGGGCTACGCCTCCCCGGCGCAGCCCGCCTCGTACACGGTGTCCCTGAACAGCGGCCTTGAGGTCCCCACCGCGCCCGGCGTGAAGACGGCGGCGACGCCGCTGCCCGCCTGGGTCTGGTGGCTCCCGGCCGCGGGCGCGGTCATCGCGGTCCTGCTCCTGGTCACCGCGCGGCGGCGGACGACGGCGCCCGCGCCGGACCCCGCGCTCGCCGAAGTGCCACTGGTGATCAAGGACTTGAGCAAGCGGTACGCGAAGTCGGCGGACCGTTACGCGGTCCGTGACGTCTCCTTCAGCGTCGAGAAGGGGCAGGTGCTCGGCCTCCTGGGGCCGAACGGCGCGGGCAAGACGACGACGCTGCGCATGCTCATGGGCCTGATCCGGCCCGACGCGGGCGAGATCCGCGTCTTCGGGCAGGCGATCCGGCCGGGTGCGCCGGTCCTCTCCCGGGTCGGGGCGTTCGTCGAGGGCGCGGGCTTCCTGCCGCACCTCTCCGGGCGCGAGAACCTGGAGCTGTACTGGAAGGCCACCGGCCGCCCCGCCGAGGACGCCCACCTGGACGAGGCGTTGCAGATCGCCGGGCTCGGCGACGCGCTGGCCCGCGCGGTGCGGACGTACTCGCAGGGCATGCGGCAGCGGCTCGCGATCGCCCAGGCCATGCTGGGCATGCCGGACCTGCTGATCCTGGACGAACCGACCAACGGCCTCGACCCGCCACAGATCCGCGAGATGCGTGAGGTGATGATCCGCTACGCCGAAGGCGGTCGCACGGTCATCGTCTCCAGCCACCTCCTCGCCGAGGTCGAGCAGTCCTGCACGCACCTGGTGGTCATGGACCGCGGCCGTCTCGTCCAGGCGGGCCCGGTCGCGGAGATCATCGGTTCCGGCGACACCTTCCTCGTGGGCCTCGCGGACGACATCTCCGATCCGCTGGTCGACAAGGTGGCCGCGCTGCCCGGCGTCACATCGGCGGCCCGCGCGGACGGCGGCCTCCTGGTGCGCCTCGACGGCACGGAGAGCGGCAGTGCCGCGCGGCTGCTGCCCGAACTGGTGCGCCTTGAGGTGCCCGTGGAGTCCATGGGCCCGCACCGCCGCCTCGAAGACGCGTTCCTGACCCTGATCGGAGGCACGGCATGAGCGCCACAGCCACGGAGCGCGCCACGGCGCACGGATACCGCCCCGGCCGTACGCTGCCGCTGCGCGTCGAGGCGGTCCGCCAGCTGAAGCGGCGCCGCACCCTGGTGATGG
Organism: Streptomyces sp. NPDC048436; assembly: GCF_043200355.1. Lineage (NCBI taxonomy): Bacteria > Bacillati > Actinomycetota > Actinomycetes > Kitasatosporales > Streptomycetaceae > Streptomyces > Streptomyces sp. NPDC048436. The sequence continues at coordinate 1,133,444 of NZ_JBICXP010000001.1, read as the reverse complement.
CCGGGGTGATGGGGCTGCTGCCCTTCGTGCTGGTCATAGCGTTCAGCGTCGCCGGGTCGCCGGGTTCGCGCAGCGGCCGGGTGACGCTGATGGACACGGCCACCGCGTCCGGCGCGAACTTCGCGGCGACGTGTCTGTTCGTCTCGGCGGGCTTCCTCCTGGTCATCCCGGTCGCCCTGTTCTGCGGGGACACGGTCGCCTCTGAGGCGAGCTGGTCGTCGCTGCGCTATCTGCTCGCGGCCCCGGTGCCGCGGGCCCGCCTGCTGTGGTCGAAGCTGGCCGTCGCGCTCGGGCTCAGCGCGGCAGTGATGGTGCTCCTGCCGCTGATCGCGCTCGCGGTGGGGTCGGCCACGTACGGCTGGGGGCCGTTGCAGATCCCGACGGGCGGGGCGTTGCCCGCGGGGACGGCGGTGCAGCGGCTCGCGATCGTGGTGGCGTACATCTTCGTCTCCCAACTGGTCACGGCAGCGCTCGCGTTCTGGCTCTCGACGAAGACGGACGCGCCGCTCGGAGCGGTCGGCGGCGCGGTCGGCCTGACCATCGTCGGCAACGTCCTGGACGCGGTGACGGCACTGGGCGGCTGGCGCGACTTCCTGCCGGCGCACTGGCAGTTCGCGTGGGCGGACGCGATCCAGCCGCAGATGGAGTGGGGCGGAATGATCCAGGGCTCGGCGGTGTCGGTCGCGTACGCGCTGGTGCTGTTCGCGCTGGCGTTCAGGGGGTTCGCGCGGAAGGACGTGGTGTCGTAGGGGCGAGCCGAAAGGCCTCCCCGGAAACGGAAACCTCCCGTAACACCCGCCGTACCCACATCGAGACGCTTCCGCAACGCCCACGACCGATCCCTTCGCCCCCTCCCGGCGTCACAGTCACGAGTGGCTGCGTCCGCTGGCTGGACCCCGGCAGCCGCGCCCCGCACGAGGAGTCGAACCAGATCGAGGTGAGCGACCTGAAGGGCGAGCTGTGGGAGGCGGACCGGGGGCTGCGGGTCACGGCGGTCGCCGCGTACTTCGCGGACGCCCTGCGGAAGGAGAAGCCCCTCCCCGGCACGCCCGACCTGTCCGAACTGGCCACGTGCGCCGAGGAGTTGGCGGGAAGCGACTCGTCCCTGCGGGACCTCGCGACCGCTGTCGCCCAAGCTGACCGCCTCAGCGGCGAGGCGAGGACGGACGCAGGGACGGACTGAGCCTCAGGACCGGCCGCGCGCCCGCAGCCGGTACGCGTACGTGTAGGTGCGGCCCGAGTGCAGCAGGTATTTCTCCAGCGGAAGCGCGCCCCAGGAGTCGTTGCCGCCGACGCCCATCTGCCGGTGGTTGACCCCGAGGATCGTCTCGTCGCGCCGCTTCACCTCATGCGGATGCTTCGGTCCGTCCAGGTCGGACGGCGCGTGGTGCAGCGCGCTGGTCTCCAGGAACGGCTCGCCGTCCGCCGGGTCGGCGAGCACGGTCAGGCCCTCGCCCGACCGGTCGGCGAGCGACAGCTGCCGTACGTCCGTCATGTTGCCGGTCTGCTGCGGCCTGACGTACGGCGCGACCTGCTCGTCGACCGTGGAGCGGTAACGGCCCACGAAAGCCGCCGACTTGCGGTCCTGGTAGTTCTCATGCGGACCGCGCCCGTACCAGTCGATCCGCTCGAACCCGGCCGCGACGGTCAACAGGGCACCCACCATGGGCAGATCGGGCAGACCCGCCGCCGCCTTCAAGGTGTGCCGCACCCGCACCTCGCCGTCGCCGCGCACGGTGAACACGGTGTGCCAGTGGGACGGCGAGGGGGAGGTGGGCAGCGTGGCGGCCACCTCGATGGTGACCTCGCCCGGCGACGGCTGCGCGGCCTCGACCTCCGTGACCTTCGCCTTGGCGCCCGCGTCACGCCAAGTGGCGGCCTTCTCCGGGTACTTGCGGCCGATGTCGTTGTCCGTGGGCCCGCGCCAGAAGTTGGCCACCGGGCCGCCCGCGAGGAGGGGCTTCCCCTTGATCCGGTACGAGCTGAGGGTGCCGGTGGCCTTGGAGAGGACCACCTCGACATCGCGTCCTGTGACCTTGACCTCGGCGTCCGTCTCGGAGAGTTCGAGGGCGGGCAGGGTCGAAGGTGCCGGGTCGGCCGCCGCCGGGGCGTGCCAGTCCAGGGGGAGCTGCTCGGCGGCGACCGTGTGCCCGGCGGGGGCCCAGCGCGTCTTGGCACGGAGGGCGAAGGTGACGTCGAGCCAGTACTCGGCGCCGGGCTTGAGGTCGCCAGGCTTCTTGTACGGGATGCGTACGTTCCCCGTGGCGCCCGGAGCCACCTTGGGCGCGGGCAGCGTGCCGTGCTGGATCTCCTCGCCGTCGCGCGTCACGCTCCAGCGCAGCTCATAGGCGTCCAGGCCGCGGAAGAGGTGCTTGTTGCCGACCTTCACGGAGCCCGTGGCGAGGTCGTCGGCCGTGACGGACACCGGCTGGTAGACCTTCTTGATCTCCATGAGGCCGGGGTGGGGTTCACGGGTCGACGCGACCAGGCCGTTGCAGCTGAAGTTGCCGTCCGTCGGATAGCCCGCGTGCCAGTCGCCGCCGTACGAGAGATAGGTGTGCCTGGGGTCGCCGGGTATCGGCCGCCGGATGTTCTGGTCGACCCAGTCCCAGACGAAGCCGCCGTGCAGATTGGGGTAACGCTCGAAGATCTCCCAGTACTCGGGGAGGTTGCCGTTGCTGTTGCCCATGGCGTGCGTGTACTCGCAGAGCATGTACGGCTTGGGGTTGCCGGACTTGCCGTACTTCTCGACGTCGGCGGGCTTCGTGTACATCTCGCTGTGCACGTCGGCGACGGAGTTCATGCCTTCGTAGTGCACGGGCCGCGAGTCGTCACGGGCGCGCACCCAGTCCGCCATGGCCTGGAAGTTGCTGCCCGCCCCGGCCTCGTTGCCGAGGGACCACGCCACCACGCACGCGTGGTTCTTGTCGCGCTCGACCATCGAGCGGATCCGGTCCACGCAGGCGTCGGTCCAGTCGGGCAGCGAGGCGGGGAGCCGGTCGCGTACGCCGTGCGTCTCCAGGTTGGTCTCGTCGATCGCGTACAGGCCGTACTCGTCGCAGAGTTCGAGCCAGCGCGGATGGTTGGGGTAGTGCGAGGTGCGTACGGCGTTGATGTTGTGCCGCTTCATCAGCAGGACGTCCTCGACCATGACCGACTCGGGGACGGCCTGGCCGTGCTCGGGCGTCGACTCGTGCCGGTTGGTGCCGTGGAACATCACGGACTTGCCGTTGACCGTCCACTTCCCGGGCCCGAAGCCGACCTCGCGGAAGCCGATGCGGGTCCGCTGGATGTCGGTCTTGTGCCCCTTCCCGTCGGTGAGGGTGACGACGACGGTGTAGAGGTTCGGCTCCTCGGCGGACCAGAGCGCGGGCGCCTTGACGTCGGCCTTCAGCGTGAGGGGCTCGTCGAAGACGGGCTCGCCCGTCAGCGGTTCGCGCAGGACCGGGCGGCCCTTGGCGTCGTACAGCTGCGCCTCGACGCGGTGATCGCCGCTGCGGGACTCCTTGGCTGCCTTGCCGGCTGCCTTGCCGCTCCTGTCGCGTACGACGGTGGTGACGGACAGCGTCGCGTCGCGGAACGCGGAGTCCAGATCCGTCCGTACGAAGAGGTCGTGCACATGGACCGGGGCGAGGGAGTAGAGGTAGACGTCCCGGAAGATGCCGGACAGGTCGATCATGTCCTGGTCCTCCAGCCAGCTCCCGTCGGACCAGCGGTAGACCTGGACGGAGAGGGAGTTCGACCCCGGGCGCAGGTAAGGGGTGATGTCGAACTCGGCGGGGGTGTAGCTGTCCTCGCTGTAGCCGACCTTCTTGCCGTTGACCCAGACGAAGAAGGCGGACTTCACGCCCTGGAAGGAGATCAGGGTGCGGCGCCCGGACCAGTCGTCGGGGACGGTGAAGGTGCGGCGGTAGGACCCGACCGGGTTGAAGTCCTTGGGCACGTCGGGGAAATCGGGCTTCTCGTAGCCCTCCCACGGGTACCTGATGTTGAGGTAGATCGGCTCCGGGTAGCCCTCGATCTCCCAGTTGGAGGGCACGGGGATGCGGTCCCAGCCGCTCACGTCGTAGTCGTCGGCCTCGAACCCGTCCGGGCGGCGCTCGGGGTTCTTGGCCCAGTGGAAGCGCCAACTTCCGTTCAGGGAGCGGTGGTACGGAGACTTGGCGAGGTCACCGCGCAGGGCGTCGGCGGTGGAGGCGTACGGGACGAGTCTGGCCCTCGCCGGTTCTCTGTTGACCTGGAAGACACGCGGGTTCGCGTCCCACTCGGGGGCGCCCGCGGCTCGCCCCTCCGCCGCGAAGGCCTGCTTCTGCGCCATGAAGGCGGCCCAGCCGACCAGTGCGGTGCCGGTGGCGAGGAAGGAACGGCGGCTCGGCAGATGTGCACCCATGCTGCAACTCCGAACGTAAGGCAACAAGAACCGCCAGCATCGGACGGGATCACTCAACATTCAAGGCCCGTGTCAGGAAGGGCAGTTGATGTTCGACGGGCCGCACGGAAGCGGCGCAAATGAGCCGCAGAGCCGTGCGTTTCGGCCGCCGGTGTTCGTTCGGGTCATGCGTGTGTCATCCGCCGCAGAGCTGCCGCTCGGCCTGCTCCGGGTTGTTGGGGAAGCGGAAGGATGTGCGGTCCCAGGCTCCGGTGAGGTTGTGCCAGAACCTGGCGGGGGTCATCGGGTCCCGCGTCGCCGCCCGCAGCTCGGCGAGCTGACCACAGTCCAGGGCGCGGCGGGCGGCGGCGACGTCCACGGGGGACATGCCCGCGGGAAGGGTGCCATGGCCCCGGTCGGCGAAGATCCACGCGTCGGGCAGCCGCTTGTCGTGTCCCACGCGGCCGTGGAAGCGCTCGGAGTGGGCGGCCAGGGGGTAGGCGAGGCCGATGGGGTCGAGCGCGGCGCCGTCGAGCGGGACCACCGTGCCGCTGAACCCCAGCGTGTTGTAGACGCCGGTCACCGTGGGGGAGTTGGCGCCGACGACGGTCCTGCCGAGGATCAGCGCCGGTGTGCTCTCGCGCTCCGCGTCGCGTACGAGACGGGCATAGGCGACGGTGCCGGGCTGACCCGCGAAGGTGTGGTGGAGCGGGTGGGGTGCGGCGTTCTGCTGTACGTACACACCGCGCTCGTCGGCCACTCCGGCGGGGCCGATCCACCCCGCGTACGGAATGCGCAGGAACGCCGCGCAGACGATGGCCCAGGCCCCGATGCCCACCGCCGCGATGGTCCAGGCGCGCGTGAGGGGCACCAGGAAGACGGGCAGGAGCATGAGCAGCAGCCCCGGCAGGAACATCCGGCCGTGCATGAAGTCGCCGCCCACCTTGATGACGTAGACCCAGCAGAGGAGTCCGGCGACGATGGGCGCGAGCGCGGGGATCAGGGGAGGGGAGTGCCGGCGGGGCGACGCCGCCGGCAGCAGGGCCGCGACGAGGAACAGCGCGGGCACCCAGAGCAGATAGGGCTCGGCGAAGTCCTGGAGATAGTCGAGCCCGCGCGCCCACAGGCTCTGCGAGGCCTCCTTGGTGACGCCCGGCAGCGGCATCAGCTGTCCGTAGTACCCGGCCCGGAAGATCTCGTACGCGACCGGCAGCGCGAGGGCGGCTCCGAGCCCGCCAAGGGTGGCCCGCCGCTTGGGCCGCACCATCAGCCACTGCGCGCCGAGGAAGACGGCGGAGACAAGGGCCAGGTCGGGCCGGACGAGGGGGCCGAGCCCCAGGACCACGCAGGTGACGATCGACCGGGCCCGGGTGACGAGCAGCAGCCAGGATCCCGCGATCCAGCAGGTGGCGAGGCCGGTCTCAAGGCCGGAGGTGGCGAAGTCCCACATGGGCGGCAGGGCCAGCAGGACGAGGCAGCCGAGGGGAAGCACGGCGCTGCCCGCGTACAGCCGCATCGCCCCGAGCGAGGCGAACGCGAACCCGGCGGCGGTCAGCAGCAGCCCGCCGTACATCGCCGCCGTCGCGATGTCGGCCCCCGGCAGCCCCGCGAGCACGAGCAGCCACTGCCAGAGGGTGCCGGTGGAGGACTCGGCGCGTTCACCCGCGTTGAAGACGGGGCCGTTGCCGGCCAGGATCTGCCGGACCGTACGGACGTAGATGTGCCCGTCGTCGGACATCCACCGCCGCTGGAACCCGGCGAACGCGATGACGACCGCGGGCAGCAGACAGAGGATGATGCCGCGGCGCGGACCGCGGCCGCCCACGCGCCGCTTGTTGAGCAGCCCAAGGACGGCATCGGGCTCACGGGGGGAGAGTTGCGTCGACGTCATGATCCTTTTATCGGCGCAGGTCAGGGGTGGCTTGAGGGGAGTTTTCAGGCCGTCCGCCGTTTGAGGACGAGCCCTCCCCGGGGCCCTCCCGGGGGCCCTCCCGGGGGCCCTCAGCGGATCTGCCGCCCGGAGATCGCCCGGGCGATCACGAGACGCTGGATCTCACTCGTCCCCTCGAAGATCGTGTAGATCTTCGCGTCCCGGTACATCCGCTCCACCGGATGCTCCCTGCTGTACCCCGCACCCCCCAGCACCTGCACCGCCTTCTCCGTGGCCGCCACCGCGAGCTCCCCGGCCCGCAGCTTCGACATCGACCCTTGCCCCGCGTCGAACGTCTTGTCGTTCCGTGCCATCCACGACGCCTGCCAGATCAGCAGCCGCACGGCCTCGATCTCGGTCCGCAGATCGGCGAGCGCGAAGGCGATCGACTGGTTCTCGATGATCGGGCGGCCGAAGGCGACCCGGGAGCCCGCGTAGTCGAGCGCGTATTCGTACGCGGCCCGCGCGATCCCCAGCGCCTGCGCCCCCACGGTCGGCCGGCTGACCTCGAACGTCGCCATCGCGGCCTGCCCCTTGCGGTCACCTGCACGGCCAGCACCACCCCCCTCGCGGGCCCGCGCGAGCCGCGCCTCAAGACGCTCCCTGCCGCCGAGCAGACAGTGCCCCGGTACGCGTACGTCGTCCAGGAAGACATCCGCGGTGTGCGAGGCCCGCAACCCCAACTTCCTTATCTTCTTGGCACCTTCGAGACCCCGCGTACCCGGCGGCACGATGAACGCGGCCTGCCCCCGCGCCCCCAGTGCGGGGTCGACGGACGCGACGACCACATGGACGTTCGCGATGCCGCCGTTCGTGATCCACGCCTTCTGGCCCGCCAGGGTCCACTCGTCGCGTGCCTCGTCGTACGTCGCACGCGTCCGCATCGCCGACACGTCCGAGCCCGCCTCGGGCTCGGAGACGCAGAACGCCGCCACCTTGGGCTCGTCCTCGTCACCGAAGCACTGCGGCACCCACTCGGCCAGCTGGTCCGGCGTGCCCGCGGAGAAGATCCCGGCCACCGCGAGTGACGTGCCGAAGAGGGCCATTCCGATGCCCGCGTCGCCCCAGAACAGCTCCTCGTTGGCGATCTGCAGCGAGAGTCCGCTCGGGTCGCCGAAGAGATCGGCCAGGGACTCGAAACCGTACAGACCGATCTTCGCGGCCTCCTGGATGACCGGCCAGGGCGTCTCCTCGCGCTCGTCCCACTCGGCGGCGGCCGGCCGCACGACACCGGCCGCGAAACCGTGTACCCAGTCACGCAGATCCCGCTGCTCCTCGGTCAGTTCGAGGGAGAAGGCCATGGTGTGCTCCTTTCCGGAAGTCGGTGTGGTGGGTCAGGCCTTGGGGATGTCGAAGTAGCGGGTCAGCCCGGCGGCGAGCGCCACATCGCCCGCGACCTTGAGCTTGCGCGTCATGAACATCGTCACGGGATTGGCGTTGCCGGAGACCAGCTTGAGGAACTCGGCGTCGCCCATGACGAGCGTGACGCGCGGCTCGGCGTTCGAGCGGCCCGCGGAGACGGTGCAGGTGCCTTCCGAGATGTCCGTCTCGTAGACCGTCTCGTCGGCCGCCTTGTCGGCTCCTTCACCGACCGCTTTGTCGGCCCCCGTGATCTTCCAGCGGATCAGGGCCTTGAGCGTGCCCGCCGCCTCCGGCTTGAACTGCCGGCCCATGCGCCCGAAGACCTCGGCCAGGACGCGGGCGCGCAACTCGCCGTCCTGGGCGATCTCGGTGATCTCCTTGTTGGAGAGCCCCTTCACGATCTTCGCGAACTCCTCGGGAGTGACGCTCGCGAAGTCCAGACCGGCCACACCATCCCGGCCTTTCGCGCCGTCCGTGCCGCCGCCGACGCCGTCCGCCATGGCAATCTCCTTACTTAAGAGTAAACTTACTAAGGGGTAAGGTAGCCCCGAGTCTGGGAGGCTGCAAGGGTGACGGTCAACGGGAGAACTGAAGGACGGCGGCGCCGCGTTCCGCGCCAGGAGCGCGAGCAGCAGATCATCGACGTGGGGGTGACCGTCTTCGCCAAGCGCGGCTATCACGCCGCGTCCGTGGACGAGATCGCCGAACTCGCCGGGATCTCAAAGCCGATGGTCTATCTCTACCTCGACTCCAAGGAGGGGCTGTTCCTCGCCTGCCTGCGGCGCGAGGCCGACCGCCTCGTCGCCGCCTTCCAGGGGGCGGCGCAGGCCGGGGGCGCGGCGCCCGAACTGCGCCTGTACGCGGGCCTCTCGGCGTTCTTCGCCTTCGTCGCCGAGCACCGCGACAGCTGGGTCGTCCTGCACCGCCAGGCATCGGAGCTGAGCGAGGCGATCGCCGCGGCGGTGGCCGACGCGCGGCGGGCGGTGATGGCGGAGGTCGCGGGCCTGGTCTGGGACGGCATCACGGAGCACGGCGGGGGCTCCCAGCTCTCGGACGAGGACGCCGACTTCGTGGCGCACGCGCTGGTCGGCGCGGCGGACTCGCTCACCGACTGGATGGGCAGCCACCCCGGCCAGTCCCCGGAGGGGGTCACTCTGCGGCTGATGAACATGGTGTGGGTGGGGATGGGGCGCGTACTTGAGGGGGAGGTGTGGGTGCCGGGGTCGGGGGACTGAGGCGCCGCCGCCCCGGGTCACTGTCCCGCTCGCTGCTCCCGCCCACTGATTCTTCGCTGCCCGACCCATTGAACTTTCCCTACGCATGGGTAAGTTGACCCATCAGTAAGTAAGCACCGCACCACCTCTGCACGACCTGTACCACCTGCACGACCTGTACCACCTGCACCACCTCTGTATGTCAGCTGGTAGCCGGGAGCCAGGAGCCGTCATGGGCGTACGCAAGGATCTGAAACGGGCGCAGCGCAACATGGGGCTCGCGGACCGCGCCACGGTCGAGCTCGTCCGGGACGAGCACGGCGTCGTACGCGAGGCGCGCACGGCCCCGCTCGCGGCGCGGGCCGCCGCGGGCAGCACCGCCGACATCCCCTTCACCAACGCGGCCGAGGCGCCCGACGCCGTCGTCCTGCGCCGCAAACAGGGCGGCCAGTGGCGTCCGGTGACCGCGGCGGCCTTCGCGCGCGAGGTCACCGCCGTGGCCAAGGGCCTGATCGCCGCCGGGCTCGAACCGGGCGGCCGGGTCGCGCTGATGTCCCGTACGCGGTACGAGTGGGCCGTACTGGACTTCGCGATCTGGGCGGCGGGCGGGCAGACCGTGCCCGTGTACGCGACCTCGGCGGCCGAACAGATCGAGTGGATCGTGCGGGACTCGGGCGTGAGCCTCCTGATCGCGGAGACGCCGGAGAACGTGGAGACGGCCGAGGCAGCGGTCGAAGCCCTGACGGAGCCGCCCCGCCTCCTCTGCGTGGACGACGGCGCCCTCACCGAACTCGCCTCCCTGGGGCGTGAGGTGCCGGACGAGGACGTGACCAAGCGCCGCTCCGATCTCACCCCGGACTCCATCGCCACCATCTGCTACACCTCGGGCACCACGGGCAAGCCCAAGGGCTGCGTCCTCACCCACGGCAATCTGCACGCGGAGGCCGCGAACACGGTCGACCTGCTGCACCCCGTCTTCAAGGAGATCACCGGCCAGGTCGCCTCGACGCTCCTGTTCCTGCCGCTCGCCCACATCCTGGGCCGCAGCATCCAGATCGCCTGCATGCTCGCCCGCATCGAGGTCGGCCACTGCCCCAGCATCAAACCGGACGAACTCCGCCCCGAACTACGGGCGTTCAGGCCGACGTTCATCGTCGGCGTCCCGTACCTCTTCGAGAAGATCCACGACACGGGTCGCGCGACCGCCGAGAAGATCGGCCGGGGGGCGTCCTTCGACCGGGCCGAGAGGATCGCGGTGCGGTTCGGCGAGGCGTACCTGAACAAGTTCCTCGACAAGCGCGGTCCCGGCCCCTCAGCCGGGCTGTACGCCGGGTGGGCGCTGTACGAACTGCTGGTCTACCGCCGCATCCGCAAGGAGGTCGGCGGCAGGCTGCGCTACGCGATCAGCGGCGGCTCGCCCCTGGACCGCAGCCTCAACCTCTTCTTCTACGCCGCCGGGATCATCATCTACGAGGGGTACGGCCTGACGGAGACCACGGCCGCCGCGACGATCACCCCGCCGCTGAAGCCGCGTCCCGGCACGGTGGGGACGCCCGTGCCCGGCACATCCATACGCATCGCGGACGACGGTGGCGTGCTCATCAAGGGCGGCATCGTCTTCACCTCGTACTGGAACAACCCGGCCGCGACGGACGCCGTGCTGCGGGACGAGTGGTTCGCGACCGGAGACCTCGGGGCGCTCGACGACGACGGCTACCTCACCATCACCGGACGCAAGAAGGACATCATCGTCACCTCGGGCGGCAAGAACGTCTCCCCGGCGATCCTGGAGGACCGGTTGCGCAGCCGGGCGCCGGTGGGACAGTGCATCGTCGTCGGCGACAACCGCTCGTATGTCGCCGCGCTCATCACGCTGGACGCCGAAGCGGTCGAACACTGGCTGACGGTACGAAAGCGCCCCAAGGACACCCCGCTCGCGGAGCTGTGCCGGGACCCGAAGCTGATCGCGGAGGTCCAGAAGGCGGTGGACTACGCCAACGCGGCGGTCTCAAGGGCGGAGGCCATCCGAAAGTTCACCCTGGTCGAGGGCGAGTTCACCGAGGACAACGGCCTGCTCACGCCCTCACTGAAGATCAAGAGGCATGCGGTGACGGCGGCGTACGCGGAGGAGATCGAGGCGCTTTACGGGGAATCGTCCCGGTAAGTCCTCGGTGCGTCCTCGGTGAGTCCTCGCGGTGAGTGGCGAAGGGGCCGACCGAGTACCGTTCCAAGGTCATTCGCGGTCATTTCGCGTCTCTTCACACTCTTCAGATGGGTAGCTCACTGTGCGCGCCATACAGTTCGACCGATTCGGCGGCCCGGAAGTCCTCGGCGTGGTCGAGGCCCCCGAACCGGTGCCCGGGCCAGGGCAGTTGCTGATCCAGGTCGAGGCCGCCGGGGTCAATTTCGCCGACACGCATCAGACGGACGGCTCCTACCTGGCCGCCGACCAGCTTCCGTACATCCCGGGCAGCGAGGTCGTCGGCAGGACCCACGACGGGCGCCGGGTCCTCGCCAAGGTCCGGGGCGGCTACGCGGAGCTCGCCGTGGCGCAGGAGACGGCGGTCTTCGACATCCCCGAGGACATGCCCGCCGCCCACGCCCTCGCCCTGGTGATGCAGGGGGTCACCGCCTGGCATCTGCTGCGCAGAGCCGCCCGCCTCTCGGCCGGCGAGAGCGTGCTGGTGCACTCGGCGGCGGGCGGAGTGGGCAGCCTCGCCGTGCAGCTGGCCCGGGAATTCGGGGCGGGCCGGGTCCTTGCCATGGCCTCCACGCGGCAGAAGCGGGAGTTCGCCCTGAAACTGGGGGCGGACGCCGCGGTGAGCTACCCGCTGGACGAGCCGGTGGACGTCATCCTTGACGGCACGGGAGGCCCGCTCTTCGACCAGGCGCTTGACTCACTGGCCGACTTCGGGCGCATCGTCACCTACGGAAGCGCCTCGCGCACCAGCTTCACCCCACTCGACGACGCCCGCATGCGCTCGCTCAACGCGGCTGTCGTCGGTTTCTGGCTGCGTCCCACGCTGGCCCGGCCCGGCGCGTTCACCGAACCGCTGCGGGAACTCCTTGAGATGACCTCGCAGGGACGTCTGCACCCGGTCGCCGGGCCCGAGTACGCGCTGGCCGACGCGGGCCGGGCACACCGCGACCTGCTGGACCGCCGGACCTCAGGGAAGCTGACGCTGCTTCCCTGAGGCTGTCTCTCTCAGGACGTAAGAACCAACCGGCATGGCGGTTGGTTCTTACGTCCGCAGCTCAGGCGGCGGCGCCGCGCAGGGTCACCGTGAACGCCGTCCGGTCGTCCTGGGTGCCGGTGACCCGGATGTCGGATCCCGTCGCGACCGCCTCGATCCAGCACGGCGCGTCGAACTCGATGTAGCGGTCGAAGGTGCTGATCACCTGGTGGGCCTTCGGCGCGTCCGGGCCGGTCAGGACGTGGGCGGCCTGGTAGGCGGCCTCGATCAGGGCGAGTCCGGGGACGTGGTCGACGGGGTGGTCGTAGAGGGTGATGTCGGAGGTGTCGGTGCGCAGCTGCCACCGGCCGGGCCGCTCGGTGGGGGTGATGGCGATGCGGCTGGTCACGTCGCATCCGGTGAGACCGGCGGGGGCGGCCGGGGTGCGGGGCACTGCCGCCCAGTCGACCTGGAGGTGCTCGCCGCGCAGCCGGCGGTACACGGCCGGGCCGATCCAGCTGAACGTGAGGGTCGACTCCCCGATGGCGCGGCCGTCATGGTGGACGGTGAAGTCCACGCTCATCGACCGGGGGCCGGTGCCGCGGCACGTGACGTCCAGGACGAAGTGGTCGGTCCGCCCTGGTGCGGTACGGAATCCGGGGTCGAAGGAGAAGTCCAGGCGCTCCATCAGGGTCTGGTGCTTCAGCGGGACACCGCGTTCGGCGTGTGCGATCAGCAGGCACGCCTGGCGGATCGTCTGCGTCAGCTTCAGCGGGTCGTACGCACCCCCGGCCGCGGGCTCCGGCCAGGCGGCGGTGACCATGTACTGGTCGGAGCCGAGCCGTGTCCAGCCGGTGACCAGGGCCGACTCCTCCCGGTGCAGATGGAGGAACTCCTTGGGAACTGTGGTGGTCGCGGCCTCGTTGGTCGACAGAGAGCCGGCGGTTATGGAATCAAGGACGTCGGCAGACAGTACGTTGGACATTGGATTCCCCCATGAAGTGGTGAACACTTGGTAGTTCAATCAATGCCAGTAACATACCGTCTGCCTGGTTTTTTTCAAGTGATCACCATCATAAGGAGGCGTTACCGTGGTGCAGCAGGAGCGGGCCGTCCGGACTCGCAGAGCCATCCTGGAGGCCGCCGCGGCCGTCTTCGACGAACGGGGATACGAGGCGGCAACGGTCTCGGAGGTCCTCGAACGGGCCGAAGTCACCAAGGGCGCCCTGTACTTCCACTTCTCGTCCAAGGCTGACCTGGCGCGAGGAGTGCTCGACGGCGCGGTGACCACCGACGGCGTACGGCCCCACCGCCTCAAACTGCAGGAACTGGTCGACGTGCTCCTGCTGTTGGCCTACCGGCTTCCGCGTGAGCCGATGCTCAGCGCGGCCCTGCGCATGTCGGTGGACATCGAGGCGCGGCGCCTGTTCGGGACGCGCTGGCCGGACTGGACGGAGCTGCTCGCGGGTCTGCTGGCCGAGGCCCGAGAGCGGGGCGAGGTGCACGCGCACGTCGACGCGACGGAGACCGCGAGGATCCTGGTGTGCGCCTGGACAGGCGCGAGCGTGGTGTGTGAAGGCCTGCCCGACGACTACGACTTGACGAGCGAGGTGGCCAAGCTGTTCCAGCTGGTCCTTCCCGCGATCGCCGCACCCCTCGTTCTCGCCAAGCTGGAGGTGTCCGTCGACCGGGCCGCCACGCTCTACGCCGATATGCCGATGGCGAGGCTGGAAGCGTCCGGCATCAGCCACTGAAGTCCGTTCCCCGGCCGACATTTCCGGGCATGCGCGGTGCTATTGGGCCGCGAACTCGGGTGCCGGCACCGGAGCCGACGACACGGAGATATCCGGAAAGGCGCGGCGCGTCAGTGCGGCCAGAGTGCGCCCGGGTCCGAAATCAATCATCTGGTCGCAATTCATGGAATGCACCAGAGTTTCGAGCGTTTCCAACCAGCGTACGGGGCTCACGAGTTGCCGTGCGCACAGCTCGGCCCATTCGGCCCCTTCGGTGTGTGGCCGCGCGTCGACATTCGCGACCACGGGCCTGTGCGCCGGTGCGAATCGCGTGGCGTCGAGCGCCGGTCGCAGAGCTCCGGCCGACGGCGCCATCAGCGGCGTATGGCAGGCGGCGGAGACCGGGAGCACCGTGTAGCGCAAGCCGTCCTCACGAGCGAGCTTCGCTCCGAGCCGGATGGCGTCCGGAGTGCCCGCGATCACCGTCTGGTGCCCGCTGTTGAGATTGGCCACCCACACGCTCTCGCCGCTCTCGCGTACGCGCTCGGTGAGTGCCTCGACCCGGTCGAAGGCCGCCCCCATCACCGCCGCCATGGCGCCCGGAGCGGGGCGCGCCACGGCGGCCATCGCGCGGCCCCGCTCGCCGACGAGCCGGGCGCCCTCGGCGACGGTCAGCGCGCCCGCGGCGACCAGCGCCGTGTATTCGCCGAGGCTGTGACCGGCGAAGGCGGCGACGGGGGCGTCCGGCTGGGTGCGGCGGAACTCGAACCAGGACAGCAGTGATGCGCTGAAGACCGTGATCTGGGCCAGGTCGGTCCGCCCGAGAGACTCCGTCCCCGTCTCCAGGAGCAGCTCCTCGACGTCGTACCCCGACGCCTCGGACACTTCGGCGAGCACCGGCCACGACGGTGTCCCGCGCCAGCGGGTGCCGAGGCCCTGGCGCTGCACGCCCTGCCCCGGGAAGAGCGCGGCGGTCGACCGCCCGGTGTTTTCCTGCTGAGTGGCCACTGAGAAACCCTCCCGACGAAGCGTGCATCCGACCCATCAAGTCGCCAGACGATTGTCGGGAGCGGGAACTCAAGCGGGAAACAAGCGCGGAACAACTCGGCCCGGCCAAGTGCCCGGCTTGAGTTGAACATTGGCCCGCACCCTCGATGCTGGTTGACGTGCCCGCCGACTGCCCCGAAGACACGGGGGCCCGGGTGCATTGGTGAACGTTATCTAGGGGGCACGGATTCATGAAAGCCGAGGTTTCGCACGGTTTTCCACCAGGCGTGGAGAAGCTGGAATTCAAAAGGACCGTGGATCGCGGATCCCTGCACCGCTGGGCCATTTCCGAGGTCTTCCTCACGGACGCCAGGAAGACGAGCGAGACGGAGTACGTCGCCGCCGCCCAGCTCCCGCCGGCCCACACCTACTACGCCGACCGCTGTTCACGGCTCGGCACACCGGACCCGCTCCTGCTGCTCGAATGCGCCCGGCAGGCGGAGACGTACGGCGGGCACGAGTTCTTCGGGGTGGCCCGGGACAGCAAGTTCCTGCTGCGTTCCTGGTCGATGTCGCTGCCCGGCCTTCTCACGGCACCGCGCGAGGACCGTCCGGGCGAGCTCGTCATGAGCGTGCGCACCAGTAACCGCAGGGGAGCGGAAGGCGATGTGCGGCGGCTCACCTACGACATCGACCTGGCTCTCACGCGGCACTATCTGGGCCGGGTGAGCATCGACGTGGGCTACATACCGGGACAGGTCTACGACACCGTCCGCGAACGGGGCCGGGGCAGGCCGCTCGCGCCCTTCTCGCGGCTGCGCGGGTCCGGTTCCTCGGTGCGGCCCGTGCACGTGGGCCGCTCCGATCCGGCGAACGTCGTCCTGGCGGACATCGCGGCCGGCCCCGACGGCGTCACGGCCGCCGTCCGCGTCCCACTGGACAACCCCAGCATGTTCGACCACGCCCAGGACCATCTGCCGGGCATGGTCCTGATGGAGGCGGCCCGGCAGACCTGCCTCTACGCGGCTGCCGAGCTGCTCGGTGCCTCGGTGTCCCACACCACCGTGACGGGCTTCGATTTCACCTTCACGCGGTACGCCGAGCTGGATGCCGTCACGAAGGTCCGTGTCACCAGGGGCGAGCCGGGCCCTTCCGCCGGAGTGCACACGTTCCATGTGGAGTTCATCCAGGACGAGACGGTCATCGCGTCCGGCGTGACGCACACGGCCACCGGCTCCGCGGCCCCCCGGCTACCCGATGACAAGGACCGGGCGGCATGAGGGCACCGGACGGCATCCGTGTCACGGCCGCCGAGTGGCTGCCCGCCGCCACCGTCAAGGCGACCGCCGCGGTCGCCGACGGAAGGGCCGCCGCAAACGAGGCGGAGGCGGTGGGCTACGAGCAACTCCCGGTGTCGGAGGGGGAGTCGGCGCCCGAGATGGCCGTACGGGCAGGCCGGGACGCCCTGGAGCGGTCGGGCGTCGCACCCGAATCCGTCACCGCTGTCCTCCACGCGTGGACGTACTACCAAGGCCATGACTTCTGGTCCCCGGCGCACTACGTGGCCGAGCGGACCGGAGCCACCGGCGCGGTGCCCACCGGCATCCAGCAGATGTGCAACGGGGGTGGCGCGGCACTGGAGGCCGCGCTCACCCGGCACCTCGCGGTGCCCGGGCACGGGCCGGTGCTCGTCACCACCGGAGACCGGTTCTGCGGGCCCGGCTTCGACCGCTGGCGCGGTGACTACGGCGTCTGGTACGGCGACAGCGGCACGGCGGCCGTCGTCGATCGCGTCGGACAAGACCCCCGGGGAGCAGGCGAGGGCGCGCTGCTGCTCCGGGCGCTCGTCACCGAGGCGGCACCTGACCTGGAGGTCGTCCACCGGGACCTGAGCGGGTTCCAGGACGCCCCGCACACCGTCAGCGCCACCGTCGACGTACGGCGCACGAAGAAGGCGTTCCTCACCGGCGCCGGCCGCGAACCGTTCGTGGCCCGGCTGCGGGAGACCACCACCCGGGTCGTCGCCTCCGCGCTCGCCGAGGCAGGCCTCGCCCCCGACGACCCCGCTCTGCGTGCGGTGCTGCTGCCCCGCCTCGGCCAGGCGACCGCACGGGACATCTACGGACCCGCGGTGGCCGCCGTCACGCCCGCCCCCGCCGTGGACCTCGGCGCGGGAACCGGTCACCTCGGCGCCGGAGACCTCTTCTCCAACCTCGCGGCGCTGTCCGGCGCTGGGCCCTGGGCGCTGCGGCCCCGTGAGTACGCCCTGGTGCTGAGCGCGGGCGCGGGATTCACCTGGAGCGGCGTCGTCGTACGACGGCCGTGACCGCTCCCTCCATGACGAAGACGAAAGGCGTAAGGATGACGATTTCCCCGCGTGAGAACTCCGGGGGCGAGCGGCCCGTGCTGGTCGTGGGAGCGGGCCCGGTCGGCCTGGTCCTCGCCTGTGAACTGCTCGGCCAGGGTGTGCCGGTGAGGATCATCGACGGCACGCCGCCCGGCTCCTCGCTGCACTCCCGCGCCATCGTGGTGTGGCCGCGCAGCCTCGAACTGCTGAACCGCATAGGCGCCGCCGAACCGCTCGCCGAGGCGGGCAACCGCCTGGACGCGGTGTCGTATTACTCGCAGAAGCGGCCCCTCGGAGCCATCGAGATGAGCCGGCTGCGGGACACCCCCTATCCGTTCGGGCTAGTCATCCCCCAGCACCGCACGGAGGACGCGGTCCGCGACCGGCTCATCAAACTCGGCGGGCAGGTCGAACAGGGCACGGTGACGGGGCTCGACAACGCGGGCCGGCGCCCCGTCGTCGACGTGGAATGGACCGACGGGCGCACCGAGCAGATCGAGGCCGACTGGGTCATCGGCGCGGACGGCGCGCACAGTTCGGTGCGCCGGCTGGCCGGGATCGAATTCCTCGGCAGCGGCGAGGACGTCCTCTTCGCGATCGGCGACGGCCCGATCGAAGGGGATCTGCACAACAACGAACTGCTCTACTGCTACACCCGTGGCGGCGCGCTCGGCCTCGCACCCTTCGGCGACGGCCAGTTCCGTCTCGCCGTCAGCGTTCCCGGCTGGACCGAGGAGCACGCACCGCCGCGCGATCTGTTCCAGCGCGTCATGGACGAGCGGGCGCCGCACCCCGGCCTGATCGGACCGCTGAACTGGACCACGATCTTCCGGGCACGGCGCCGGGTCGCCGAAACCCTGCGCGACGGCCGGATCTTCCTCGCGGGCGACGCCGGGCACATCTTCAGCGCCGCGGGCGCGCAGGGCATGAACACCGGAATCCAGGACGCCGTGAACCTCGGCTGGAAGCTGGCGGGCGTCATCCGCGGCAAGCTGGAGCCCGGCATCCTCGACACCTACGACTCCGAACGGCGGCTCGCCGCGGAACGGGTCGTCCTCACCACCGCGAAGCAGACCAGCTGGGGACTGTTCAAGGGGCGCAGGGAAGTCGCCGTACGGGACACCCTCGTGCGGATGGCCCGGCGCACCGGCGTACTGCAGCGCTTCGGCGCACCCCTGATGGCTCAGCACGATGTCACCTACCGTCCCGCGGACTCGCTCTGGCAGACCCTGCCGGGACTCACCAGGACCGTCCGCGCGGGCGACCGGCTCCCGGTCTTCAGCGAGCACGCCGCGGCGGCCGGTGACCCGGCCGCGAGTAACGGACGCTGGCCCTCCATCGACGCCGAGCGGCCCACGGTCCTGCTGTGGGCGGGCGAGCGGCAGGACGATGCCTGGGTCAAGCGGTGCGCCGCCCTGCGCGCGTCCCTGCCGGACACCTTCCCGGTACGGGACATCTCCGCATGGCCGGGCTTCGCGCCGCTGCTGGGCAAGGAGCCGCGCGCGGTGCTCGTGCGCCCTGACGGCCACATCGCCTCGATCACCGACCTGGACCCGGCCGAGCTGAGGATGGCGCTGCGCCGGGCGCGGGTCGCACTGGGGGCGCTGCCCCATGCCGCGCGGGTCGGCAGCGAGACGGTCACGGAGCTGGGGGCCGGTGCGGCGGCGCCCGCGACAGCGCCGCCCGCGGGCAAGGCCCCGAAGGGGTCCGCTCCCGGCAAGGTGGCCTCATGAGCGACGCGGCCGTGGTCTGCGGCCTCGGTGGCGCGCTGCCCGAGACCGTCGTCTCCAACGACGAACTCGCCGCCACTCTCGACACATCGGACGAGTGGATCCGCACCCGGACCGGCATCGAGCGGCGGCACGTCATCAAACCCGGCGAGGCCACCTCCGACCTGGCGGTGGAAGCGGGCCGCAGAGCACTGGAGTCGGCCCGCGCGCAGGACGGTACGGCGCCGGACGACATCGACCTCGTCGTTCTCGCCACGAGCACCCCCGACCACCCCTGCCCCGCCACCGCACCCCTGGTGGCCGAGCGCCTCGGCCTCGGTGGAGTAGCCGCCTTCGACATCTCCGCGGTCTGCACCGGGTTCGTCTACGCCCTCGCAGCCGCCGCCTCGATGCTCAGCGCGGGGACGGCCCGCCGCGCCCTGGTCATCGGCGCGGACACCTTCTCCACGATCCTCGACCCCTGTGACCGCACCACGCGCGCCATCTTCGGCGACGGCGCGGGCGCGGTGGTCCTGCGTACGGGGCACGCCGGTGAACCGGGCGAGCTCCTCGGGTTCGACCTGGGCAGCGACGGCGCGGGCGCCGAAATGATCACCGTGCGGGCCGGCGGCTCCCGCCAGCGGTCCACCGGACTCGCGGCGCCCGACGGCGACCAGTGGTTCTCGATGCAGGGCCGTGCCGTGTTCACCGAAGCGGTCCTGAACATGAGCAAGTCCGCGCAGGCGCTCATCGGCAGGGTCGGCTGGGCGGGCGAAGGACCCGACCGGGTGGTCGCGCACCAGGCGAACGTACGCATCCTGCGTGCGGTCGGCGACCAACTCGGCCTGAGCGCAGAGCAGATCGTCGTCAACCTCGACCGGGTCGGCAACACCGTGGCGGGCTCCATCCCGCTCGCGCTCGCCGACGCGGTGGCCACCGGCGGCCTCAGGCCGGGACACCGGGTGCTCCTGACCGGCTTCGGCGGCGGACTCACCTGGGGCTCCACGGCCCTCATCTGGCCGGAGCTGGCCACCGTACCCACCCACATCCACGCATGACGAGAGGAACAGCCATGACCACGGCGACCGTGACGCAGAAGATCAAGACCCATCTGGTGTCCGTCCTGAGCGGGAAGTTCGGACTGCCCGAGGACGAAGTGCTCTCCGGGGCCTCCTTCGAGGAGCTCGACATCGACTCGCTCATCCTCGTCGAACTCGGTCTGATCCTCCGCAAGGAGATGGGGATAGTGCTCGAGGAAGGCGAACTGAAGTCCTCGTTCACACTCGACGACGCGGTGGCGGTCATCGAGGCCAAGGACCCCCGCGTGTGAGTACCGCATCCACAGGTGCCGTGGCGATCACCGGCATCGGCCTGCTCACCCCGGCGGGCTCGGGAGCCGAGGAGAACTTCAGGCGCGTGTGCTCCGGCGTCTCCGCGGCGGCGACCGACCCCGAACTGCACGGCCTGCAGGCCGACTTCTCCTGCCGGGTGCCCGGATTCGACGCCAACGCCCTGCTCGGCAGGCGTACGGCCTGGAAGCTGGACCGCTTCGTGCAGCTCGCCCTGGTCGCCGCCCGGCAGGCCGTCGCCGACGCGGGGCTCGACCCCACGTCCTGGGAATCGGCCAGGGTCGGTGTGGTCCTCGGCAACTCCCTCGGCGGGACCGCGACGTTCGAGCGGCAGCACCGCGCGTATTACGAGGGAACACCCGAGGACGTATCGCCCCTGATGATCCCCATGGGCATGGTCAACATGGTGGCCGGATACGTCGCCATGGACCAGCGCATCCACGGCCCGAGCCTGGTCACGGCCACCGCCTGCGCCTCCGGGGCATCCGCCGTCGGCACCGCGCGGCAGTGGCTCGACGCGGGCCTGTGCGATGTGGTGCTCGCCGGCGGCACGGAATCCGCGATCAGCCCCGCCACCCTGACGGGCCTGTCCCGGATGGGCGCGCTGTCGGGCCGCAAGGACGATCCGGGCGCCGCGTCCCGGCCGTTCGCCGCCGACCGGGACGGCTTCGTGGCCGGCGAGGGGGCCGCGGTGCTCGTCCTGGAACGCGAGCGGGACGCCTTGGCCAGGGGGAGGCGCGGCTACGCGCGGATCACCGGGTTCGGGGCGTCGTCGGACGCCCACCACGCCACCGCACCGGAACCTCAAGGGGCCGGGCTCGAACGGGCGTTGCGCACCGCGCTGGCCGACGCGGGCGTCGCACCCGACGACGTGGACCACGTCAACGCCCACGGCACATCGACGCCATTGAACGACCTGACTGAGGCACGCGCCCTGCGCCGCGTCCTCGGCAGCTCGCCCGCGGTGACCTCGACCAAGGGCGTCACCGGTCACACCCTGGCCGCGGCCGGAGCGGTCGAGGCCGCCTACACGGCGCTCGCCCTGCACCACGGGGTGGTGCCGCCGACCGCCAACGTGACCGAACTCGACCCGGAGATCGACATCGACGTGGTGACCGGCGCGGCCCGCCGCGCACGGCTCGACGTCGCGGTCAGCACCTCTCTTGGGTTCGGCGGGCACAACGCCGCGCTCGTCCTGACCACCAGCTGAACCACGCAACCACCCGACAGGAGCATCAGTGAAGACACGCCAACTCGCCGACGGAGGACCGGTCGTCGGGGCTATCGGGCTCGGCTGCATGGGAATGAGCTGGGGCTACGCCGAGTCCCGGCGCGACGACGAGCAGTCCGTCGCCGTGATCCGCCAGGCCGTCGACGCGGGAGTCACCCACCTTGACACCGCCGACGCGTACGGCGACGGCCACAACGAATCCCTCCTGGGCCGCGCCCTCGAAGGGCGTACCGACGACGTGGTGGTGGCCACCAAGGTCGGCATCGTCGTGGACGACCTGGCCACCCGGACCCTGAGCCGGGACGGTTCGCCCCGCCACATCAGGGAGTCCGTCGAAGCCAGCCTGCGGCGCCTGCGCAGGGACACCCTCGACCTGTACTACCTGCACCGGGTGGACCCGGCCGTGCCGCTCGAGGAATCCTGGGCGCAACTCGCCGACCTGGTACGCGAGGGCAAGGTGCGCCGCATCGGCCTCTCCGAGGCGACCGTGGACCAGGCGGAGAGCGCCCACCGCGTCCACCCCGTGTCGGCCGTCCAGTCCGAGCTGTCGCTGTGGACCCGTGACGCCCTGGCCCCCGGCGCCGACATGGTCCGCTGGTGCGCGGACAACGGGGCGTCGTTCGTGCCCTTCGCCCCGCTCGGCCGGGGGTTCCTCACCGGGTCGTTCACCTCGCCCAGCTTCGAGGACGGCGACTTCCGGGCCGCCAACCCGCGGTTCGCTGACGAGGCGTTCACCGCCAACCTGCGCATCGTGGATGCCGTACGCGCCGTCGCCGCCCGGCACGGGGCGACCCCGGCCCAGGTGGCCATCGCCTGGACGCTGGCCCAGGGCGAGCACGTCATCCCGATCCCGGGCACCAAGAACCCGCGTTACCTGGCCGAGAACATCGCGGCCGCGTCGCTGGAGCTGACCGCGGACGACCTGGCCGAGCTCGACCGGGTGCCGGCGCCCGTCGGCAGCCGGTACTGAGAGGGCGTACGACATGGCAGCGGACTCTCTCTTTCCCGACCCGTCCGACCCGTCCGACCCGTCCGGTCGGCCGGTCGCTCGCGCAGCCGTCGTCGGACTCGGCGCCACCGGCAGGGAGCTGGCGCGGCGGCTGGTCGCGGCAGGCATCTCGACGACCGGCGTCGAACCGGACCCCCGGGCCGCCGCACAGGCCAGGACCGAGGCGTCATCGGACCTGCTCACGGTCACCGACGACCTCTCCGCGACCGCCGCGGCAGAGGTGGTCTTCGAAGCGGTACCGGAGCCGGAGCCCCGCAAACGCGCCGTACTGCGGGCCCTCGCCCTGTACAGCGGCGCCCCCGTCGTGACCACGGCACTCACCACCCCGGTGGCCGAACTCGCGGACCCGGAAGGCGCCGAACTGCTCGCCCTGCGGTTCGTCCGCGCCGACCGCCTCGACACCGCAGAGCTGGCCCGGGGGCCGCACACATCGGACGGCACCGCGGCCCATGTCACGGAGCTCCTGCGCCGCATGGGCATCACCTCGCACGCAGTGCCCGACCGGCCGGGATCCCTCGCCCCCGCCCTGCTGTTCGGCATCCTGAACCAGGCGGCCTGGACCTACCACGAGGGATACGCGGACCGGGAGGCGCTGGAGACGGCACTCCGCCTCGGCTGCGGCTGGGACGAGGGCCCGCTGGCGATCCTGGACGCCATCGGCCACCGCACGGCCCGCGACATTCTGGAGGGTCTCCACCAGCGCCTGGGCGAGCGCTACCGGCCGGCTCCCCTCGTCGCCGAACCGGTCACCCGCGCCGACCCGCCGCGGCAGGCCGCCGAACCCGGCGTCAGGACCGTCGCCGTGATCGGCTCGGGCACCATGGCCACCGGCATCGCGGAGGTGTTCCTGCGCGCGGGCTACCGGACCCTGCTCGTCGCCCGCACCCCGCAGAAGGCAGAAGACGCACGCGAGGCCGTCGAGTTCGGGCTGCAGCGTTCCGGAACCAGTGCCGATGACCTCGCGCGGGCCCTCGGCCGCTGGACCGGAACGACCGACCTGGCGCGGGCCGCGGAGGCCGATCTCGTGGTGGAGGCGGTCGTCGAGGACCTGGCGGTCAAGCGGACCTTGTTCGCCGAGCTCGGCCAGGTGTGCGGCCCGGGGACGCTCCTCGCCACGACCACCTCCAGTCTCTCCGTCCATGAGATCGCGGAACCGACAGGACGCCCGGAGAACGTCGTCGGGCTGCACTTCTTCAACCCGCCGCCCGCCATGCGCCTGGTGGAGCTGGTCCACGGCAGGCACACGGGAGACACCGCGTTGCAGCGGGCCCGCGCCGTCCTGAACCGCCTGGGCAAGGTCCCGGTGGAGTGCGCGGACCGCACCGGCTTCCTCGTCAACGCGCTGCTCTTCCCCTGTCTGAACGACGCCCTGGGGCTGCTGGGCGAGGCCGGGGTGGAGCCACCGCTCCTGGACGCCGTCATGAAGTCCGTGGGGCGACAGCCGCTCGGGCCGACCCGGCTGCTCGACACCGTCGGCGCTGATGTGGCCCTGGAGGTCCAGCGGCGCCTCCATGAGGCCACGGGGAGGCCCGAGTTGGTTCCAGCGCGACTTCTGGAGCAGCTCGTGGCCGAGGGCTTCCTGGGACGCAAGAGCTCGGGCCGGGGCGTACGCGCGTACCTGACCGCCCGGTCACAGGCTGACGCGGCCTGAACGGCGTCAGCAGTCCATACCGCCCCCCGTCCCCGCGCGAATCAACCGCGCGAATCAACCGCGCGAACCGACTACGCGAATCAACCACCGAGAGGCGATACCCCATGCCCCGCACCTTCCTGACCCCCCGTCGGCGCAAGCTCGGATACGGCGTACTCGCCGCGGCCCTGTGCCTCACCGCCGGCGGAGTGGCCGACGCCGCCACGTCCGACAAGGCGGACCCGGGCCCGATCACCAGCGAGACCCTCTCCGAGGGCGACTCCTCCCTCCCCTTCAAGGTGAACGCCGACGGGCCGCGCCACCTCGTCTACCGCAAGGCCGTCATTCCGCCGGGCGCGAGCACCGGCTGGCACTACCACCAGGGCGAGGAGATCGCGGTCATCAAGTCCGGGACCCTGACCCGGTACAACGGCTCCGACTGCTCGGTTCGCGTCATCAAGCCCGGCGACGCGCTGGTCGAGCCCACCGGCCCCGAAGAGGTCCACTTCGGTGTCAACAAGGGGAGCGAACCGGTGGTCCTGTACATCACCGACGTACTCCCGGAGGGCGCCGGATTCTCGACACCGGCCCCCGACCCCGGCTGCGACACGTCGAAGTGACCCCGCAGCAGCCCGGGAAGCCCCCGCGGCCCACCGCGTCCCTCGACGAATGGACCTCCCTCATGCTCGCCGCCATGAACTCGGCACCCCCCGCCGTGCAGCCGTCCCGGTCCGTGCACGACGCGCGGCGCCGCCCGCTGGCCCTGGTCGGCGGCCTGTTGCCCCGGACCGTGACGTTCCTCGCCCTTGAGGGCGGCGCCGGACATGGCTGAGCGGGGCGGGGCAGCGGCGGCCAAGGGCAGCGCCCCCATCGCCGTGGCCTTCTTCGACGTCGACGAGACTCTGCTCACCTTCAAGAGCATGTTCCGCTTCCTGGCCCACCACTTGGCGGCCAGGGGCCTGCCGCCCGAGCGGTATCTGCGGGCCGAGGCGGAGCTGCGGGCGAGGGCCGCGGCCGGAGCCGCGCGCTCCGACACCAACCGCGACTACTACCTCCAGTACGCCGGTCAGCCGGTGCGGGAGGTGATGCGGCACGGCCGCGAGTGGTTCGCGGGCGAACTGGCGGGGGGCGGCGCCTTGCACGCCCCCGTGGTGGCCGCTCTGGAGCGGCATCGCGGGGCGGGCGCGCTGACCGTCCTTGTCTCCGGTTCCTTCGTGCCCTGCCTGGAGCCGGTCCGTGAACTCCTGGGCGCGGACCTGCTGCTGTGCAGCGAACCCGAGCAGGCCGAGGGCCACTACTCGGGGCATCTGGAGACGCCGATGATCGGCGAGGAGAAGGCGTATGCGGCCCTGAAGCTCCTGGCGGGGCGGGGCGTCACCCCGTCCGAGGCCGCTGCCTACGGCGACCACGCCTCGGACCTGGCCCTGCTGAAGGCCGTCGGCCATCCCGTGGCCGTCGGGGACGACAGCGTGCTGGGTGCGTACGTCACCGAGGCGGGCGGCGGCAGACTGCCGGGCGTACCGGCCTGAGCCGAGATTCCGGCATGGATGCCGACACATTTGGGGGGTGCCGCGGATCGCGGCACCCCCCACTCGTACATGGCATCGGTCCGAAGCCGGATCAGGACGCGACGCCGGACAAGGCCAGGAACTGCTCATCGGGTTCGTCCTGCAGCAGCACGTGGTGCAGGGTGTTGATGGTGGGGGACGGGGAGATGCCCAGGGTGTCCTTCATGTGGTTCCTCAGCTGCTGGTAGACCTCCAGTGCCGCGGCCCTGCGCCCCGACGAGTACAGCGCCCGCATCAGCTGCGCGTGCACCAGCTCGTGGTAGGGGTGTTCGGTCACGAGCTCGCGCGCCTCCTCGACGGCTTCCTGGGTGCGCCCCATCCGCAGCATCGCGTCGACGAGCAGGGTCCGTGCCCCCAGGTGCAGTTCGACCAGGCGTTGGATGTGCGGCGCGATGAGCCGGCCGGCCCGGACGTTGGCCAGTGGCCGCCCGTGCCACTGCGACAGGCCCCGGCGCAGCAGGCGTTCGGCCTCGGCCGCGTCATCGCGGGCGAAGGCCTCCCTGCTGTCCTGGACGAGCCGCTCGAAGAGGGGTTTGTCCCACTCGCCTTCGCCGACGTTGAGCAGATAGCTGTTCCCGTCGGTGATCAGCCGCTCCGCCGCCACTGCCTTGACCGTGCTGCCGGTGGCCTCGGCCATGGCGCGGCGGATCTGGCCGACGTACGTCTGCAGCGCTGTCATCGCCGTGCGAGGCGCGAGGCCTCCCCAGATCTCGTCGATGAGCATCGGCATGCTCACGCGCTGACCGGCCCGCAACGTGATCAGCGCGAGCGCCTGCCGCTGTTTGGGCGCGGTCGGGGTGATGTCGCGCCGGTCGACGAGAAGGGCCAGGTTTCCGAGTGTGCGGAACTCCATCAAGTCCTCCCGAATAAACCGCGATGGCGGTTTGTTTTTGGTAAAAAAAGAGAGCGCCGACACCACGCCGACACGTGAATGAATCCTGCACCACTGCGGTGAGTCCGGACAACACGACCAGGCGAAACTGTCAGGAACTTGCGATGATCCCGCAGTGATGAAAAATTCCGACACCCTCGACGTCGCCGACAGCCGTGTGATCGCGGCGCTGCAGCTGAACCCACGGGCCGGAAGCGGAGAAATCGGGAGAGCCATCGGCGAGCACGAGCGCACGGTGGCAAGAAGGATCCAACGGCTCATAGCCTGGCGGGTGATTCACCCCACAGCGCTCTACGACGCGGCGCGCAGCGGACTGGGGAGCGTGGTCCAACTCCGGCTCGAAGTCGAGCGAGGGTGCGTGCAGCAGGCCGCCCGCGCCCTCGCACAGCGCAAGGACATACGGCGAGTTGTGGCGGTCAGCGGCCGAAGTGACGTGCTGTGGTGCGAAGTCGTGGTCGACGGACGTGGCGGACTTCACACACTGATGACGGAGGGGATACCCGACGTCCCCACCGTCGAGAAATTCCATGTGAGCACCACGCTGCGGACCTTCACCACGGTCGCCCAGTGGCGCGCGCCGGTGCTGACGACGGCGGAGGAACGCGCGCTGCGGGCGCGCGCGGTGCCTTTCACCTCACCGCTGGCGGACCGGTACGAGCTGACCACGACCGATCACCGTGTCGCCGCGGCGCTGATCAGGAACGCGCGGATCAGCCTCACTGACATGGCGGGCGAACTCGGATTCTCCGTGGCGACCGCGGGCCGTCGCGTCAACTCCCTTCTGGAGCGCGGAATCCTGGCCCTGCGCACCGAGGTCGAACCCGCTCTGCTCGGGCTGCCCGTGCAGGCCCAGATCTGCCTCAAGGTCAGCCCGGCGAAGCTGGACGCCGTCGGTTCCGCACTGGCCGCGTGCCCCGAGGTGCGGTACTGCGCGGCGATCACCGGGACGCACAATCTGATCCTGGAGGTCGCGGTGGCGCACGAGGCCGGCCTCTACCGCTTCTTCGGCGAGCAGTTGGGGAGTATCGAGCACATCGCGGATTTCGCCTGTGAACTGATCACGCACGCCTACAAGCGCGGCTCCGTCATCAAGGACGCGGAACCCGAAGCGGAAAGGAGCCGCTCCAGCTTGTGACGCCCTTCGCTGCCGCGCGGCAAATGCACGGATACCCGCAGGTCCTGACGGGTCGAGGGATGCATGACGAGGTGATCGAATGTCATCTCACCCATCACCGGATGAACCACTGCCTTGGTTCCGTTGGATTCCGCGCGGACTTCGTGCTGATCCCACAGCCGTGCGAATTCCGGGCTCCTTTCATAGAGCCCACTCTGGATTGCGGTGAATCGCGGATCATCGGGAAATGAAGCCGCCGCGCTGCGAAAGTCGGCGACCACCTGTGGTGCGAGGGTGGACCAGTTGGTGAAGAAGTACCGGTATCGCGGTTCGGTGAAGAAGAGGACCAGGCAGTTCTGGCCCTTGCGCGGCACCCCGAACACCGCCTGCGCCGATGAATTGGTCAGGACGTAGTTCCACCAGCGGTCGAGTACGTAGGCGGGATACGGCGACCACGAGTCCATGAGCCGCACGAGTTCAGGCATGGGAGCCGTGTCCGCCCCCACCGCCGGTGGCGGGTTGAGCCCCACCAGGCGGTAGAAGTAGCCGCGTTCGGCGGCGTCGAGGCTGAGGACGCGGCTGATCGACTCGACGACCGAGTCCGAGACCTTGATGATCCGCCCCTGTTCGAGCCAGGTGTACCAGGAGACGCCGATACCGGCGAGCGTGGCCACCTCCTCGCGGCGCAGTCCAGGGGTCCGCCGCAGGCCGCGGCCGGGGAGACCGACGTCCTCGGGCATCACCCTGGCGCGGCGCGATCGCAGGAAGTCACGCAGATCCTCCCGGCGCGGCCTGGCCTGAACCGTACGGACGGCTGTGGTGTGGGTGGTGGTCATAACACCACCATAAGTTGGCTCTACTCATGTCTCGGCAATAGCGAGCAGGATGCTCCACGTGAGCACGAACCTGCCTCGTACGGGGACTCTTAGCCCGCCGACGCACCCGCAGCGAAGAAGCTGCGCTTTCGCAGGCCGTCGCCGTGCGGGCCGTCCTTCCGCAGAGGCGTAATCAGCCCACTGTTCCGGACTTTTCCACGTCGCGCCGTCCAAGCCTTCGTGGCAGCTCATATCTATTGAATGGCTGGGGATTTCACTATGCAGAACACGACCGACGCGGCCCGTTTCGACGGCAAGGTCGCCCTCATCACCGGCGGCGCCACCGGCATGGGTTTCGCCGCCGCCAGGCTCTTCCTCGACGAGGGCGCGAAGGTGGTCATCACCGGCCGCAGCGAGGACCGCCTCAAGCGCGCCGCGGAGCGCCTGGACGCGGGTGACCGGCTGCTCGCGCTGCCCGCCGACGTCTCGCGGCCCGCGGACCTCGACCGGCTGATGGGTGAGGTGCGCGAGCGCTTCGAGCGGATCGACGTGGTGTTCGCCAACGCCGGGATCGGCGTCTTCAAGCGGATCGAGGAGTTCACCGAGGAGGACTTCGACAGCGTGGTGGACGCCAACTTCAAGGGCGTCTTCTTCACCGTCAAGCACGCGCTCCCGCTGCTCCGGGACGGCGGCGCCATCGTCATCAACGCCTCGTGGACCCACCACAAGGGCCTGGCCATCGGCTCGTTGTACGCGGCCGCCAAGGCCGCCGCGGCCAACCTGGCCAAGACCCTTGCCAGCGACCTCTCCGACCGCGGCATCAGGGTCAACGCCATCAGCCCCGGCTACATCGACACCGACATGTTCCGTGAGTCCGTGCCCACCGAGGAGGCCCGCGAGGCGAGCCGCCAGGACGTGGTGCTCAAGCGGATCGGCACCCCCGAGGAAGTCGCCTCCGCCGTGGCCTTTCTCGCCTCCGACGCGGCCTCCTACGTGAACGGCGTCGATCTGCTGGTCGACGGCGGCGTCGCCAACTCCATCCCCGCCTGACCGTCCGGCCCTTCCGAACACATCTACTACAAAAGGGTTGTGGAATGCGCCGCAGCATAGAGACCTACGTGACCATCGACGCACCGGTCGACGTGGTGTGGGACGTGGTCGTCGACCTCGACCGGTACCGCGAGTGGAACCCCTTCATCATCGAGGCGCGCGGCAAAGCCGAGGTGGGCCAGGAACTGAGCCTGCGGATGCAGCGCCCCAAGAAGTCCGAGGAAGAGGTCCACAAGCCCACGGTCACCGTGGTCGAGCAGAACCGCCAGCTCCAGTGGTCCGGAATCATCCGGCACCCGAACGTCTTCCGGGCCCGGCACGAGTTCCTGCTGGAGAAGGGCGACGACGGCGGTGTTCTCCTGCGCCAGCGGGAGGACTTCGGCGGTCTGACCATGCCCTTCGCCGGCGGCATGGTGTGGCGGATCGAAGAGGGCTTCATGCTCATGAACGCGGCACTCAAGGTGCGCGCCGAATCCATCGCATGAAGCGACCCATCGCATGAAGCACACCCAGGCAGTTCACAGCGGCACGCGGCCGGCCGCCGGTCGGCGTACCGCGGCATGCGACTAAGGAGCGCACACGTTGTCTTCCCGTTCAGGTGGGCGAACCCGGGGGCCGAGCCCCCACATCACGTTGATCGCAGTGTTGTTGACCCTGCTGATCCTGCCGACCTCCGTGACCGGGTCGGGTGTGGCGCTGCCGCACATCGGTCTGGACACGGACGCATCCCTTGATGCCCTGCAATGGGTGGTGCACGCCTACAACTTGACCTTCGCCAGCTTCATGCTGGCCTGCGGAGCCCTGGCCGACCTGCTCGGCCGGCGCCGCGTGTTCACCATCGGCGCCGTGCTGTTCACGGCGGCCTCGCTCGTCAGCGCGGTGGCCAGCGACATCTACGTACTCGATCTGGCGCGCGCGGTGGCGGGTGTCGGCGCCGCCGGGCTGCTGACGAGCGGCAGCTCCATTCTCGCCACGAGCTTCGACGGCGCGGCCCGCACCCGGGTGTTCGCGGCCGTCGGTATCGCCACGGGCGGTGGCCTCGCGCTCGGCGCCATGATCGCCGGTGTACTCGCGGACACCCTCGGCTGGCGCTCCTTCTACGGGGTGCACGCGGTGCTCATGCTGCTCGTCCTGCTCGCGGTGCCGTTCATGCAGGAGTCCCGCAGCGAGACCGCGGCCAAGGTCGACTGGCCCGGCACGGCCACCTTCGTCGGCAGTCTCTTCCTGCTCATGCTGGGCATGGTCGAGGGGCCGCAGTGGGGCTGGGCCAGCCCGGGCGTGCTCGGCTGCCTGGCCGGGGCGGTGCTCCTGATGGCGGTCTTCGTCCTGGTGGAGAAGCGGCAGACGCATCCGATGTTCGACCTGGCGCTGCTGCGCAACGCCAGGTTCATGGCGCTCTGCCTGATCCCCGTCGTGGTCACCTTCGCGTTCGTGATCCTGTTGCCGCTGCTGCCGAACTACCTGCTGGTCGCCAACAAGTCGACGAGCCAGGCCGCGGGCAGCACGATGCTCCTGATGACGCTGCCCATCCTGCCCACGCCGCTGCTCGCCGGACGGCTGGTCAGGTGGGGCTGGTCGGCGCGCTCGGTCTTCGCCCTCAGCCTGGCCTGTCTGACGCTGGGCGTCGCCTGGCTGGCCGTCGTCCTGGAACCCGGTATCGGCCTCGGGGGGCTCGCGGGCCCGCTGATCCTCCTCGGCATCGGTCTCGGCCTCAACTTCGGCCTGGTCGACGGCGCGGTCCTGACCGTGGTGGCCCCCGAGGCCACCGGCACCGCGGCGGGGTTCCTCAACACCCTGCGGCTCGGCAGTGAGGCCGTCGTCATCGCCGCCGCCGGATCGGCGCTAGTCAACCTCGTACAGAACTGGCTGAACGACGGCCTCGACAAGTTCCCCGCGTACAAGGGTGACCCCGCCGAGCTGGCCAACAGCGTCAACTCAGGTGATCTGACGGGGCCTTTGGAGAAGCTGCCCGCGGACGTGCGTCCCAGCTTCTTCGACTTCGTGGCCGACGGCTTCACCGGCGCCTGGCAGGCCGTGCTCTGGGCCAGCGCCGCGATCTGCGCGCTTCTGTCGGTGGCCATCTACGTGATGCTCTCCGAGCGGAAGCAAGAGGTGACCGTCGCTCGGGGCGGACAAGCACCGGCTCCCCGGCGGGACGAGGCCACGGCGGACACCGTTTCCTGACGACCGGATCCGGTGGCGGACCGGCCCGATGGCAGACTGGCCTGCATGTTTGAATCGGCTGGTCTGTTGTCGGGCAAGGTCATATTGGTCACCGGGGCCAGCAGCGGCATAGGCGCGGCAGCCGCCGCGGTGTTCGCCCGCGAGGGGGCAGCGGTGGTCCTGACGGCCCGCCGCGAGGCGGAACTCGCGGCGCGGGTGGCGGAGTTGACCGCCAAGGGCCTCAAGGCGTCGTACGTAGTGGCGGACATGACGCGCAGCGAGGACGCGCGGCGGGCGGTCGACACCGCCGTGGAGCGTCACGGAACGCTGGACGGCGCCTTCAACAACGCGGGCACCGGCGGGAATCCGGAGCCCTTGCACACCATGAGCGACGAGGTCTACGACCGCATCGTCGACACCAATGTCCGCGGCCTGTGGAACTGCCTGCGCCCGGAGATCGCAGCCATGCTGAAGGGCGGCGGCGGCTCGATCGTGAACAACAGCAGCGTCGGCGGCCTGGTGGCCATCGCGACAGCCGCCCCCTACGTGGCCTCCAAGCACGCCGTCATCGGCTTCACGCGGGCCGCGGCCGATGAGTACGCGCGGCAGGGGATCCGGGTGAACGCGGTGGCCCCCGGCTCGACGCGCAGTGAGATCACGGCGGACTGGTACGCCGACAACCCCGGCCTGGAGGACGCGATCCACGCGGCGACGCCCCAGGGCCGTACGGCTGCCCCCGAGGAGATCGCCGAAGCGGCGGCCTGGCTCCTGAGCGACCGCGCGTCCTACGTGACCGGCGCGGTGCTCCCGGTCGACGGCGGCTACGTCAACCGGTGAGGCCGCGGATACCGCTGAGGCCGCGGATGCCGATGAGGTCGCTGATACCGAGTTCAGGACGGCTCGTCGGGCAGCAGCCCCATCTGCCCAAGGAACTCCATCTCGTCGAAGTAGAGCCGGTAGTCGACGATTTGGCCGTCCGTCACGGTGGCGATGTCTACCCCGCGGACCCTGATCTCCTTCTGGGTCGCGGGAAGAGTCTCCCCGGAGGGCAGATGCAGCGGCCCGGTGTTCCTGCCGCTGTACTCAACGATGTTGTCGCGCCCGCGGATCTCGCCCTCGTCGGGGGTGACGGCGACCGCGTCCTCGGCGTACAGCGCGGCGATGGCCTTCAGGCCCATTGACCCACCGCAGCCACGGACAGACCGAGGACATGTTCGCGGCCCTCAGTCGATGCAGAACTCGTTGCCCTCGATGTCCTGCATCGGGATGCACGAATCGTTGCCGTCATACAGCGTTTGCACATGAACCGCGCCGAGCGGGACCAGCCGTGCGCACTCGGCCTCGAGCGCGGCGAGGCGCTCTTCCCCCACGAGCCCGGTGCCGACCCGCACATCAAGATGCACCCGGTTCTTGGCGGCCTTCCCTTCGGGGACACGCTGGAAGTACAGACGCGGGCCCACACCTGAGGGGTCGCTGCACGCGAACCACGCGTCCTGCTGCTCGGGCGGCAGCGAGCGCTTGAAATCGTCCCAAGCGGCAAAGCCCTCCGGCGGCGGCGGTACGACGTACCCCAACACCTCGCACCAGAAGCGAGCGAGGCGCTCGGGTTCCGCGCAGTCGAAGGTGACCTGGAACTTCTTGATCGACATCATCCGGTCACCGTATTGGCGCGTGCTGATCACCGAAACCCCCGGCGCGGACTTCACGACGCGGCCACTGTCATGTCACGAACGTGTCCGGAACACGATCAAGATGCAACCGAGATGATCACATCGACTGTCTGGGAAATCAGAAAGCCACACGGGCGAACATTCGCCCAGCTCACTCGCCCGCTCCCCAGGAGCGACAGCCCCACGCAGAGGACAGAGACCAGCATGCGCACTCGGAAGATCTCGGTACTGACCATGACCGCAGTGGCCCTCGGCCTGGCGCTGACGGCATGCGGCAACGACGGCGCCGACAGCACCCCCTCTTCTGCGAGCAGTTCATCGGCGACGGCCACGAGCACCCCGCCGTCCGACACCGCCAAGGGCAAGTCGTCGGGCACGCCCGCCAAGTCCGACACGAAGTGCACCGACCAGGTGGACTACGCGGGCGACTCGCGCTCCAATGCCGAGATCAACTCGATCGGCGAGGACACGGGCACGTGCCCGCCGGTGCAGAAGTCGGCGGCCGACACGAAGTGCACCGACCAGCTCGACTACGCGGGCGACTCCCGCTCCAACGCCGAGATCAACTCGATCGGCGAGAGCACGGGGTCGTGCCCCGAGCCCCAGAAGGCCGACGAGGCGTCGGGTACGCCGAAGGACCCCGACACGGAGTGCACGGACCAGGTCGACTACGCGGGTGACTCGCGCTCCAATGCCGAGATCAACTCGATCGGCGAGGACACGGGCACCTGCCCGCCGGTCAAGCAGAAGTGAATCGCTGACCGTCCGGGGCACGAAGGGTGCCTCACGCGTTACCGCGTGCGGGCGGTGGGTTGGTACATCCGGATGAATCTCACCTGAGGCGCGATCCAGATTTTTCGGAGTCCGGCGGTCCGGGGATGTCGAGGACGTGACATCGGCTCCGTCCCAGGGACATCAGCGGCCACCACCGGCCGGACGAGGAAGAAGGAGAAGCCATCATGGCGATTCAGCGGATGGACAACGTCGGCATCGTCGTCGAGGACATGGACGCCGCCATCGCGTTCTTCGTGGAACTCGGTATGGAGCTGGAGGGCAGGGCGGAGGTCCAGGGCCTCTTCGCCGACCAGTGCACCGGACTCGACGGCGTCCACTGCGACATCGCGATGGTCCGGACCCCGGACGGTCACAGCCGGCTCGAACTGGCGAAGTACCGCAGCCCCGCGGTGATCAGCGCCGGGCCGCGCAACCGGCCGCACAACATTCTGGGCACGCACCGCGTCATGTTCGCCGTCGACGACATCGAGGACACCGTCGCCCGCCTGCGGCCCCACGGCGCCGAACTCCTCGGCGAGATCGCCCGGTTCGAGAACAGCTATCTGCTCTGCTACGTGCGCGGCCCGGAGGGCATCATCGTCGGACTGGCCGAGCAACTGAGCTGAGAAGGCGGGACCGAACAGCAGAAACACGGCGACCCGCTGGAGCGCCCCTGACCAGCAAAAAGGCCCCACCGAAGTGAGGCCTGTGAGAGGCGCCCCCGGCAGGACTCGAACCTGCGGCCAAGCGCTTAGAAGGCGCCTGCTCTATCCACTGAGCTACGGGGGCCGGATGGTGGCCGGTGGCCTGGAGCCCGGGTGGGTCGAGCCGTGACCTTGCCGGAGACAAGGATAGGGCTCCCGGGTCCTTGTCCCTGGCGCTTCGCCTCCGCGGCGCTATGTGGAGGTTCAGTGAAGCGGTCCTGATAATCGCAGGCAGGTGCGAATCCCGCATCGCTTTTGGCGTCTCGCGCCCCGGGTGTTGTGCACTCGTTATGCCTGCGCCCCAGTCGCCCCTTCCGTCCCGAGTGTCCGATCGGCGCGCAGGGGTGCCCATATGCTTCAGAAAGCCGCCAAAATTGGGCATTCTTCGCATGTGGTGACCTTGGACGTACGGCCTCAACTGCTCGACGCACTCTCCGCCCTGCGCGAGCGTGTCGCCGCCGCACGCTTTCCGCTCCCCCTGGCGGGGGCGCCACGCGCGCGTGCCAACCGGGACGAGCTCCTTGCCCAGCTCGACGACTACTTGGTGCCCCGCCTGCGGGCCCCCGAAGCGCCGCTGCTGGCCGTGATCGGGGGATCAACCGGGGCGGGCAAGTCCACCCTGGTGAACTCCCTCGTCGGGCGGCAGGTCAGTGAGGCGGGGGTGCTGCGGCCGACGACCCGTACGCCCGTCCTCGTGTGCCATCCGGAGGATCACCACTGGTTCGCCGGCATGCGCGTACTGCCCGACCTCATGCGCGTATGGGCGCCTCGGCCCGTTCCCCGGAGCGAGGACGACGAGGGGGACGACGGGGGCGAGGAGCTGCTGCCCATCGAGATGGACGGCGAGCGCGCGCTGCGTATCGAGACCTGCGACACCCTGCCCCAGGGGCTCGCCCTGGTGGACGCGCCGGACGTCGACTCGCTCATCTCCGACAACCGGATCCTGGCCGCCGAGCTGATCTCCGC
The DNA here is from genome assembly GCF_043200355.1 of Streptomyces sp. NPDC048436. Taxonomy (NCBI): domain Bacteria; kingdom Bacillati; phylum Actinomycetota; class Actinomycetes; order Kitasatosporales; family Streptomycetaceae; genus Streptomyces; species Streptomyces sp. NPDC048436. Next base: position 1,097,685 of record NZ_JBICXP010000001.1, on the reverse strand, counting down.
GGCCGACGTGTGGGTCATGGTGACCACCGCTTCCCGGTACGCGGACGCCGTGCCCTGGCATCTCCTGCGTACCGCCAAGGAGCACGACGCCACCCTCGTCACCGTCCTCGACCGGGTGCCGCACCAGCTGGTGGGCGAGGTGTCGCGGCAGTACGGGGCGCTGCTCGCCAAGGCGGGCCTGGGTGACGTGCCGCGCTTCACCGTGCCCGAGCTGCCCGAGTCCGCGGGCGGCGGCGGGCTCCTGCCGGCCACCGCGGTCGCGCCGCTGCGGGCCTGGCTCACCCATCGGTCCCAGGAACCCACGGCCCGTACGCAGGCCATCGCGCGGACGGCGTACGGCGTCATCCAGTCGCTCAACGTGCGGGTACCGGAGATCGCGGGCGCCGTCGCCGCGCAGTACGCGGCCGCGCTGCGGCTCACCGCCGCCGTCGACGATGCGTACGAGAGCGAGCACGCGCGCGTGCAGACGCGTCTGCAGGCGGGCGCCGTCCTCGCGGGGGACGCCCTGAAGCGGTGGCGCAGCTACCCCCTGGACTGCGGCGCGGGCGAGCTGCTCGACGCCGTCGCCGAGAGCCTGGAGGCGCTGCTGCTGTGCGCGGTGACCGCCGCCGACGAGCGCATCGACGAGGCCTGGCGGCGTGAGCCCGCCGCGGCCGCCCCCGGGCTCGGCGACCGCGACAGGGCCGCTGAGAGCGCCGATGGTGCCGAGAGCGCCGAGCATCGCATCGGGATGGCCGTACGACGCTGGCGGCGCGTCCTGGAGGAGTACGCCGATGACGAGATCCGCGCGCTCGACAGGCTGGAGAAGAACCTCGTCCCCGACTCCGAGATGGTGGCCGCCCTGCTCGCCACCACCCTGCTCGGCGGGCGCCGCGCGGCCTCGGCGGGCGAGACGCTCGCCGAACGCATGGGCGCCCAGGGCGCGCTCCGGCTGCGGGACCGGGGCGGACGCCTGCTCGCCACCTACCTGGACAACGTCCTGCGCGCCGAACGCGAACGACGCCTCGCCCCTCTCGACGCCCTCGACGTGAACCCCGAACCCCAGGCCGACCTGATCGCCGCGCTGTCCGTACTGCAGAAGGAGAGGTGACCGCGGTGACTGCTCTCACTGATCACACCGAGCACGAACATGAGCGCGATGGGGAGCGCGACGGGAAGCGCAAGCGTGAGCGCGCCCGCGAGGGCTCCCGGGAGCGTGATGAGCGTTCCGCGGGGCCAGGAAGGGCCGCCGAGGGTGCTTCCGCAGCCACTTCCGCTTCCGCCTCCACGGGTGACCGTGGCGGCGCCGAAGTCTCCGAAGTCGTCTGGGACGACGGGCTGATCGCGCGGCGGGGCGGCTCCACGCGCGGCGGCGCGGGCCAGGGCCCGGCAGGTGGCGCCGACGCGTACGCACCGGCGGCGGCCCCCTCCGCCACTACGCCGTCCGGTGCCTCCTCCGCTGCCTCCGCTTCCTCCCCCTGCGCCCCTCCCGCCGATGCCACGCCTTCGACCGCGTACGACGGGCCTCTGCGCTCCCGGCTCGACGCCCTGCGCGAACTCGTCGGGCTCTCCCGCACCCGCCTCGACAGCGGGACGCTCGCCGAAGCGGGCCGGGTCCTCGACGAGGCGGCGGCCCGGCGCAGGCTCTCGGGCCGGCACACCGTCGTAGCCATCGCGGGCGCCACGGGAAGCGGCAAGTCGACGCTGTTCAACGCCCTGGCCGGGGTGACGATCTCGGAGACCGGGGTGCGCAGGCCGACCACGGCGGCCCCCATCGGCTGCAGCTGGACCGACGGCGCCGCGGCGCTCCTGGACCGGCTCGGCATCCCGGGGCGCCTGCGCAGGCGCCCGCTCCAGGGCCCGGACGCGAGCACCCTGGAGGGGCTCGTCCTGATCGACCTGCCCGACCACGACTCGGCGGTCGGGGAGCACCGCGCGCACGTGGACCGGATTCTCGAGCTCGTCGACGCGGTCATCTGGGTCGTCGACCCGGAGAAGTACGCCGATGCCATGCTGCACGAGCGCTATCTGCGGCCCATGGCCGGGTACGCCGAGGTCACCTTCGTGGTGCTCAACCAGATCGACCGGCTCCCCGGAGACGCCGCCGACCAGGTCCTCGACGACCTCCGGAGGCTGCTCGACGAGGACGGCATCGCCCTCGGGGAGCACGGCGAACCCGGCGCCACCGTACTGGCGATCTCCGCCCTTACCGGCGACGGAGTCGGTGAACTCCGGGAGTCCCTCGGGCAGTTCACCCAGGAGCGGGGCGCCGCGGCCCGGCGGATCACGGCCGACCTGGACACCGCCGCCGACCGGCTGTGGCCCGTGTACGCGGCCGGGGCAGGCGGCCGGGGCAGGGCGCGGGCCGGGCTCAGCGAGGAGGCGCGCGAGGAGTTCGCCGACCGGCTGGCGGACGCGGTGGGTGCGGCGGCGGCGGGGCAGGCGGCCGAACGGGCCTGGCGGCGCAATGCGGGCAAGGCGTGCGGCACTCCCTGGCTACGGCTGTGGCGGTGGTACGAGGCTCAGCGTTCGCCGAGCAACGTCGGCTGGCCCGTGGCGCCGGCACCGGCGGACGAGGAGGCGACCGCTCGCCAGCGCGTCGAGCACGCGGTGCGCACGGTGGCTGACGAGGCGGCTTCGGGGCTGCCCACGCCCTGGGGTCTTGCCGTGCGGGAGGCGGCGGCGCGCGGAGCGGAGGGGCTGTCCGAGGCGCTCGACAAGCTGACGGTGAAGGCCGGAGTGCCACAGGGGCGGCCGCCGCGCCCCGGGTGGTGGCCGGTCGCGGTCCTCGCCCAAGCGGCGATGACGCTGCTCCAAGTCGTGGGCGGGCTCTGGCTGGTGGGGCAGATCATCGGGATCGCCGTACCGAATCTGGGCGTGCCGGTGCTGCTCATGGTGGCGGGCATCGTGGGCGGTCCCTGCGTGGAGTGGGCGAGTCGGATGGCGGCGCGGGGGCCGGCGCGACGCTATGGCCTGGAAGCGGAACGGCGGCTGCGGGAGGCGGCCGCGGGGTGCGGCCGTGCGCGGGTCCTGGATCCGGTGGCGGCGGAGCTGCTGCGGTATCGGGAGGTCCGGGAGCAGTATGCGCGGGTGATGGGGGCCTCGGCCGGGTGATGGGGGCCGCGGCCGGGTGAGTTACGTCCGTTGAGGGCTCGTTCGGGTGAGGGAGTTTTCCACAACTGCCCGGTAGCCCACAGGGCTCAGCAGGATCTTCCCGACCGGTCCACTCTGAGATCGAAGCCGCGGGACCGACCGCCGCGGCAGCGAAATCGGAGTGGACGAGGGAGGGGTTCGGCATGAACGAGACCTTGGTGACGGTGGTGGGGAATGTCGCGACGACGCCGGTGTTCCGGGAGTTGCCCTCCGGACCGGTGGCGCGGTTCCGGCTAGCGGTGACCTCGCGGTACTACGACGCGGTGCAGAACGTCTGGACGGACGGGCACACCAACTTCTTCACGGTGTGGGCGAGGCGGACACTCGGGACGAATGTGCAGGGCTCGCTGACGATCGGAGAACCCGTCATCGTGCAGGGGAAGTTGAAGGTGCGCGACGAGGAGCGGGGCGGCCAGCACTGGACGTCGGCGGACATCGACGCGATGGCCATCGGCCACGATCTCTCGCGGGGTACGGCGGCGTTCCGGCGGGTGCTCAAAGCCAATGCGGCGCTGACGGATCCGGGCGCGGGGCGTGAGCCGGACCATGGTGCGATGCGCGAGCCGGAACCTGAGCCGGTGGGGTGACGGGGCGTCAAAACATGGTCGCCCGCGAGGCGACCGATGTGCGGCTTATCGGCGAATGGGTGCCGTTGATTTGTCGATAAGCCCAGCTGGGGACGGGTGTTGGCGATAACGATTCCGGATCGGATCGGTTATCGAACGGCAGTACTGGGGACCATGGTGTGCCGCGTCTCTAGGATGCCGAACGTAGCTCACGGGGCAGTTGGTAGTGGATGCCACACAGGTGGCAGGTGATTCTGCCCCTTTCAATCTGATGGCGGGACCACCCCCCTCGAAGTGAACGGGTCCCGTCCGGAGGGGAATTCTGTGTCTTTTGCGCGTTCTGTGTTCTCTGTGTTCTCCGCGTCCTCCGGGGGCTCCGCGTGCTCGGCGCCGTCCCGGCGGAGACGGGGCACCGCGCGCCTCGCCGCCGTGTCCTTGGCGACCGGGCTCGTCGCCGCGGGCGCGATAGCCGCCGCGGGGCCGGCCGCGGCGGACGAGGCTCCGCAGCACTCGGGTGGAGCCACCGCGACCCTGAGCGGTCTCCAGACGTACGACCAGGCCGTCATCCGTGACCACGGCTCGAGCCAGCAGGTGCCCGCCGGACTCTTCGAGATGTCCGTGGACGGCGGCGGCACCCTGCAGACGTACTGCGTGGACATCCACAACCCCACGCAGAAGGACGCGCAGTACCAGGAGACCCCCTGGAGCGGCACTTCCCTGAACGGCAACAAGGACGCGGGCCGGATCCGCTGGATCCTGCAGAACTCCTACCCCCAGGTGAACGACCTCGCCGCACTGGCCGACAAGGCAGGCGCACGGGCGCTCACCGAGCAGTCCGCGGCGGCCGGCACCCAGGTCGCGATCTGGCGCTACTCGGACAACGCCAAGGTGGACGCGGTCGACCCGCAGGCCGAGAAGCTCGCCGACTACCTCTACAAGAGCGCCCGCGGCGGCGCGGAGCCCAAGGCGTCGCTGACGCTCGACCCGCCCGCGCTGTCCGGGCGTGCGGGGGAGCTGCTCGGTCCGGTCACCGTGCGGACGGACGCGGACGCCGTGACCGTGACGCCGCCCGCGGACTCGGTGGCGAGCGGGGTGAAGATCGTCGGCAAGGACGGCAAGCCCGTCACGTCCGCGGCCAACGGCAGCCGGCTCTTCTTCGACGTACCCAAGGGCGCCCCGGACGGCTCGGCGGCGCTCGCCGTCCAGGCCTCCACCACGGTGCCGGTCGGCCGGGCCTTCGCATCCGAGACCCGGAGCCAGACGCAGATCCTCGCGGGCTCGAGCGAGTCGACGGTCTCCGCGTCGGCGAGCGCCAGCTGGGCCAAGAAGGGCGCGATACCGGCACTGTCCGCCGAGAAGAACTGCGCCGAGGGCGGCGTGGACATCACGGCGAGCAACAAGGGAGACGAGGCGTTCACCTTCCGCCTCATGGGCTTCAAGCACACCATCGAGGCCGGTACGTCGCGGACCGTGACGATACCGCTGCAGGAGGACCAGCCCTACGACTTCACGATCAAGGGGCCGAACGGCTTCGAGAAGCGGTTCAAGGGCGTACTCGACTGCAAGACCGAGGGCAGCGCGCTCGGCAACAAGGCAGAGCCCGCCTCCGAGCCGAGCCCGGCCTCGGCAGGCGGCACGGGCATCGGTGACGGCGACCTCGCGGAGACCGGCGGATCCAGTGCGACGCCGATGATCGCGGGTATAGCGGTCCTGATGGTGGTGCTTGGCGCGGCGGCGATGTTCTTCCTGCGCAAGAGAACGTCATCGAGAAACCGTCAGTGACCGCCCAAATACAGGGGAGTGCCGGAGAACGCCCAGCTCACGGCCCCCGCCCCATACTGGTTTCCTCCGGGAGGTGGCCGTCAGGCAAGATGGGGTGTATCTGCCCACTCACTGATTGCCGGACGGTTTCTCTTGGCTGAGTACATCTACACCATGCGCAAGACGCGCAAGGCGCACGGCGACAAGGTGATTCTTGATGACGTCACCTTGAGCTTCCTCCCTGGCGCGAAGATCGGTGTCGTGGGCCCCAACGGCGCCGGTAAGTCCACGGTGCTGAAGATCATGGCCGGGCTCGAGCAGCCGTCCAACGGTGACGCGTTCCTCTCGCCCGGGTACAGCGTCGGCATCCTCATGCAGGAGCCGAAGCTCGACGAGTCGAAGACCGTCCTTGAGAACGTCCAGGACGGCGCCGCCGAGATCATGGGCAAGCTCAGGCGCTTCAACGAGGTCGCCGAGCTCATGGGGACCGACTACTCGGACGCGCTCATGGAGGAGATGGGCAAGCTCCAGGAGGACCTGGACCACGCCAACGCCTGGGACCTCGACGCCCAGCTCGAGCAGGCCATGGACGCGCTCGGCTGCCCGCCCGGCGACTGGCCCGTCACCACCCTCTCCGGTGGTGAGAAGCGCCGCGTCGCGCTCTGCAAGCTCCTCATCGAGGCGCCCGACCTGCTCCTCCTCGACGAGCCCACCAACCATCTCGACGCCGAGTCGGTGAACTGGCTGGAGCAGCACCTGTCGAAGTACGCGGGCGCCGTTGTCGCCGTCACTCACGACCGGTACTTCCTCGACAACGTCGCCGAGTGGATCCTTGAGCTCGACCGTGGCCGCGCCCACCCCTACGAGGGCAACTACTCCACCTACCTGGAGAAGAAGCAGACCCGCCTCAAGGTCGAGGGCCGCAAGGACGAGAAGCGCGCCAAGCGGCTCAAGGAAGAGCTCGAGTGGGTGCGGTCCAACGCCAAGGGGCGTCAGGCCAAGTCCAAGGCGCGTCTCGCTCGCTACGAGGAAATGGCCGCCGAAGCCGACAAGATGCGGAAGCTGGACTTCGAGGAGATCCAGATCCCGCCGGGTCCGAGGCTCGGTTCCATCGTCGTCGAGGTCGAGAACCTCTCGAAGGCCTTCGGCGACAAGGTCCTCGTCGACGACCTCAGCTTCTCGCTGCCGCGCAACGGCATCGTCGGCATCATCGGCCCGAACGGCGCGGGCAAGACCACGCTGTTCAAGATGTTGCAGGGGCTTGAGACGCCGGACTCCGGCAAGATCAAGATCGGTGACACGGTCAAGGTCTCCTACGTCGACCAGGGCCGCGCCAACATCGACCCGAAGAAGACCCTTTGGGCGGTCGTGAGCGATGAGCTCGACTACATCAACGTCGGCCAGGTCGAGATGCCCTCGCGGGCCTATGTGAGTGCCTTCGGGTTCAAGGGGCCCGACCAGCAGAAGCCGGCCGGCGTGCTCTCCGGTGGTGAGCGCAACCGCCTCAACCTGGCGCTGACCCTCAAGGAGGGCGGCAACCTGCTCCTCCTCGACGAACCGACAAACGACCTCGACGTCGAGACCCTGTCGTCGCTCGAGAACGCGCTCCTGGAGTTCCCCGGCGCGGCCGTGGTCATCTCCCACGACCGGTGGTTCCTCGACAGGGTCGCCACGCACATCCTCGCGTACGAGGGCGACTCCAAGTGGTACTGGTTCGAGGGCAACTTCGAGTCGTACGAGAAGAACAAGGTCGAGCGGCTCGGCGCCGACGCGGCCCGTCCGCACCGTGCCACCTACAAGAAGCTCACCCGAGGCTGAGGTCGAGACTGAGGCTGGGATTGACATGAGTCGGCATATCTACAGTTGCCCCCTCCGATGGTCGGACATGGATGCCTTCGGGCACGTCAACAACGCCGTCTTCCTGCGGTACTTGGAAGAGGCGCGGATCGACTTCATGTTCCGGCTGGCACCGGGGGACGGCAGCCCGTCGTTCTCGGGCGGGTCCGTCGTGGCCCGTCATGAGATCGACTACGTACGGCCGTTGGTCCACCGGCACACGCCGGTGACCATCGAGTCGTGGGTGACGAAGATAGGCGCTGCCTCGCTCACCATCTCGTACGAGGTCAAGGACCCCGACCAGGTGTACGTGCGGGCCACGACGATCGTCGTCCCGTTCAACCTGGAGGCGCAGCGGCCGCGGCGGATCACCGCCGAGGAGAAGGCCGTGCTCCAGCGGTACATGGACGATGACGGCGACGACGCCGGGGGTACGGAGGCGCTCGTCGCATGACGGCGCAGCTGCACTTCGCCGATGCCGGGGAGGCGGGGGATCTCGCCGCCTTCCTGGCCCGGCTGATCCACTACGACAAGGCGGCCGCGGTCCGTCTCCAGGCGGCGGGTGACACCCTCGCCGTCTTCGGCCGCCCGCCGTCCTTCGAGGTGCTCGCCATCCGTACGGCGCGCCTCGCGAAGCCGTACGAGTACGGGCTCGACTCCTCGCTCGACGTCACCGTGTCCGCCGGTGAACTCCTCGAAGCCGTGGGGGAGTCGGCGGAGTCCGTCGAGTCGGCGGGCGTCGCCTTCGTGCCGCAGGCCGTCACCGGGCCGCCCTGGGCCGGAGTCCTGCCGCCTCGCGGTGGCTGGCAGCCGGAGCGGGGGCTGCCGCCGGTGGACGCGGTACGCGCCCTCGTGGCCGCCGCGGTCGCCGAATTCAAGTCCCGGGTCGAGGAGTTGCCGCAGGAGCGGCGCGTCCGGGCCGAACTCGACAGGGTGGGGCGGGAGATCTGGTCCCGGACCATCGGCGATACGGGACTGCCCGTGCGGGCCGCTCATGCCGCCCATGCCCTCGGGTTCCTGCGGGGGGACTCACTGGACCTGCTTGCGTCCGGGGCGTGGCTGCGGCTGCGTACGGACTACGGATCCGTCGCCGTACGACGAGCCGGTGCCGGATCTGGTGTCGGAGCCGGTGTCGGGGGACTCTCCGTCACGCCCGCGTAGGGTCACGCCGCGCGGGAGAGGCCCCCGGGAACCGCTCAGCCCTCGGAGTTGACCATGGAAGCCGCCGCATACGTCAGGTAGTTCCACAGCGTCCGCTCGTGCTCCTCGGAGAGCTTCAGCTCCTCCACCGCCGCCCGCATATGCGTGAGCCAGGCGTCGTGCGCGGCCCTGTCGACGGTGAAAGGGGCGTGGCGCATCCGCAGCCGGGGATGCCCGCGGTTGTCGCTGTACGTGCGGGGGCCGCCCCAGTACTGCATGAGGAACAGCGCGAGGCGCTCCTCGGCCGGGCCCAGATCCTCCTCCGGATACATCGGCCGCAGCAGCGGGTCCTCCGCGACCCCCTGGTAGAAGTGGTGCACCAGGCGCCTGAAGGTCTCCTCGCCGCCGACCTGTTCGTAGAAGGTCTGCTCCTGAAGCGTGCCGCGCGGGATCTCGTTCACACGGTCCATGGTCTCAGACGGGGCGACCGAGGACGGAAGACTTAGGACCGGCCGTCCGCCGCGAGGACCGATCTCCTCCGGATCGCTACGTTCTGCCGCTCGCATCGCGGGCCAAACCGCAGCACAGTGGCTATATGGGACCCACAGACGAGCCGATTCTCGCCGCGGAGGCCGGATCCGCTCTGGTGCGCGAGATCGAGGCGAGCGGCGCCTTGGCGCGCGACCCCGCGCTCCGGGCGGCGTTCGAACATGTCCCGCGGCACCTGTTCGTGCCCTATTACTACGTCCCCTCGGCGGGCGGCGGCTACGAACGCCTGTGGGGCGAGGACCCCGACCCGGCCCGCCGCGCACGCTGGCTGCAGGGCGCCTACGCCGACTCCCCGCTCGCCACCCGCGTACGCGACGGAGATCTGCTCTCCTCGAGCAGCCAGCCCTCCCTGATGGCGAAGATGCTGGACGAGCTGGATCTGCGGGACGGCGACTGTGACGTACTGGAGATCGGGGCGGGCACCGGCTACAACGCGGCCCTGCTCGCCCACCGGCTCGGCGAGGAACACGTCACCACCGTCGACCTGGACCCGGAGATCACCGAGTCCGCGCGGCGGCATCTCACGGCCGCCGGATACCACCCGGCGGTCGTCACCGGCGACGGCGGCGCCGGGTGCCCCGAGCGCGCTCCGTACGACCGGATCATCGCGACCTGCTCCCTGCCCTCGGTGCCGCGCCCCTGGCTGGCCCAGTGCCGCCCAGGAGCCCACATCCTCGCCCCGCTGGCCACCGGCCTGATCAGGCTGACCGTGCGCGACGCCGAGCACGCCGAAGGCCGCTTCCTGCACACCCCCGCGTACTTCGTGCCGCTGCGGGGCGGCAGCACAAGGGCCCCGCACGAGCAGCACCTCGGGGGGCTGCCACGCAGGGCCCTGCAGAACGAGCTCTTCCGTTTCCTCCTGGAACTGACCGCGGGCAGCCTCGACCCCTACGAGGCCCTCGCCCTGTGGCAGCGCGAGGGGCGCCCGGCGCGCGAGCGGTTCGGGGTCACCGTCAGCGGGCCGCACGAGTGGGCCTGGCTTGACGACCCCGAAGGGCCGTACGCCTGGCCACTCGCGTGAGCCTTCGGGGCCCGTCGCTCAGCTGTGCCGGATCGTGATCGTCGTCCAGGCGCCCACGTGCACCCGGTCGCCGTCCTGCAGCGGCACCGGGACGAACGGCTGGATGGGCTCCTCGCCGTTGTTGACCGTGGTGCCGTTGGTCGAGTTCTGGTCGACGACCGCCCAGCTGCCGTCCGGCTGCTGGACCAGGACCGCGTGCTGGTGCGATACGCCCGGGTCCTCCGGCGGCACCGACAGGTCGATGTCCGGGGTGTCGCCCGTGGAGTGGCGGCGGCGGCCGATCGTGATCTGGTTGCCGGCCAGCGGGCGCTGCTGCTCGGGCGAGTACGCGGGCAGGTTCAGGCCCGACGCCTCGGGACCGCTGCGGTGCATCATCGCCATGAAGTACTCACGGTCGGGGCCGATCGTCGCCGACCAGGTGACCGTGCCGGTGGCCGGACCCGGCACGGCCTGGAAGCCGGGAGGCCCCTGCGGCGCCTGGGTCTGCGGGGGCGGCGGCTGCTGGCCCCACTCGCCCTGCTCGGGAGCGCGCGGGGCGCCGGGGCCCGGAGCCGACGACGAGGGCGGCGGGAGCATCCAGTCGTCGCCACCGTCACCGAACGGCGCACCGCCGGGGCCGGAAGGACCCGGCCCGCCGTGCTGCGGAGGCGGAGGCGGCGGAGTCCCCGTCTCCTGCGGGAACGCGGGCGGCGCAGACGCACCCTGCTGCTGGAAAGGCTCCGGCTGCTGGAACGACTGCGGGAAAGCCTGCGGAGGCTGCCCCTGCGGGTCGCCGCTGTACGGCGGAGGCACCTGCCCGGACGGATTGCCGTTGCCGCCGCCATTGCCGAACGGCGGAATCGGCTCGGCGGGCCGGTTCATCTGCGAGGGCCGCGAGCCCTGGTACCCGAACGGGTCCTGCCCCGGCTGCGTGCCCGCGGGCGGGCCCTGCTGCTGGAACTGCTGCGCCGGGTTGGGCGCGGGCGGGTGCGGGGCGGCCGGGGTGTACGACGTCGCCGTATTCGTCAGGAAGTTCCACCGGCACTCCTCGCAGAACGGCGCGTTCGCCTCGCGGGGCGTGCGGCACTGCGGGCAGAGCTCGGCCTCGGCCGCCTGGTCGGGCACGGCGGACAGATGCGGGCGTCCGGAGCCCGGCTGCGGATAACCGGGGTCCTGCTGCGGGAATCCGGGGTCCTGGCCGGGGCCCGGCGGCGGATAGCCGTAGCCGGGAGCGGCCGGGGGCGGCGGGGGAGGCGGTACGGCACCGGCCATGCGGTGACCGCAGACCTCGCACCAGTCGTCGGAACCCGACTGGTGTCCGTTCGGGCAGGTCGGCATGTCGGCGCTTCCCCCTCTCCTTCTCCGGCCCGAGGGCCGTACGTGCTGCTGTGGGGCTACTTGACGGGCATGTGTGGGGCTTTCGGCACCTGCGTGCCGGTTACTTCTTCACGCGAACAGTCTTCGTCGACCGCGTCTCGAGTGTCATCTCGTCGGCCTCGGCAACCCTCGCCTTCAATCGAACAGTACCTGCCACGGCGTCGACCACGTCGACCACCTTCGAAAGCAGCTTGGCGGTGTCCGCGTTCCCCGAGGCGCTGGCGAGCTGAACGGCGCGGCCCAGTTTGGCCGTTGCTCCGTCGATATCGCCCGACTTGCGCGCGTCGAGGCCCTGCTGGATGACCTGGGCCAGTTCCGCCTGGCCGGTGTAGTGCGCCACCTGCGGGTTGATCGACGTGGAGGCGGACATGTCGTCCGTCCACACGGCCCGTACGAGCCCCTGGGAGAGCGTCTGGGCGCTGCCGTCCGGCTGCGGCACGATCAGTGAGACCCGGGCCGCGAGCATCTCCTGGCCCAGCTCGGCGCCCGGCACCTCGACGCAGACGTGGTAGTCGCGGGACTCGTCGCCCCAGGACCCGGTGGGATAGTCCCCGGCGCGCGGTCCCGCCTCCGTGCGGCGCTCGGTCAGCTCCTCGACCGTGGGCGCCACCTGCTTGACGAACTTGATCCGCACGCCCATCGGCGTCCACAGCCGCAGGCTGACGTCGGCGACCTCCTTGCCCATCGCCGTCTCCATCATCTGCGTGAAGTCGGCGGCCAGGCCCGAGGGGTCGGCGACGATGTCGGAGGTGCCGAGGAGCGCGGACGCGATGCCGGTGACCTCCTTGACCTCCCAGTCGGTGCCGACGCCGCGTGCGTCGCAGGTGAAGCGGCCCGCGCAGGCGTCGAGGGAGGCTTGCAGGTCCTCGGGTGACTCGTGTTCGTTGCGGCCGTCCGTCAGCACGATTCCGTGCCGGATCGAGACGTCGGCCGAGGACAGGAGCCGGTCGGCCAGACGCAGCCAGGTGCCGATCGCCGTGCCGCCGCCCGCGCTGAGCTTGCGCAGCGCCTGCTTGGCGTCGGCCCGGGTCTGGGCATCCGCGACCGCGAGGCGGCCATTGCCCGGGTAGACCTCTTTGGCGACGTGGGTGCCGCCGATCACCGCGAAGTGAACTCCGTCACGTACGGCGTCGATCGCGGCGGATGTCGCGTCACGGGCACCGCGCATCTTCGTCGGCGGGTAGTCCATCGAGCCCGAACAGTCGACCATGATCGCCACGGCCGCGTCCGGGGTCTGACCCGTCGAGTACAGATGCGGGGCGCTCACCGCGGAACCCACCGTGCCGCCGCCGGTCGAGGTGACCGTGGCGATCGCGTTGACCTCGCGGGCGCCCTCCGGGAGGTACTCGTTCTGGTACACGTCGACCGAGAACTGTGGCACGTTCGACTTCGAGAATTTGGCCATGGATCCCTGCTCCCCCTAGACATTCCCCCCGGCTTCCCCAAGCCGGGGGGTGACGAGTGCGCGTGTCGGTCGGCCCGATTCGGGCCCCTTCGCTAGGCGGATCCTGCCCCTTGCGGCACCACACGGAACGGCAGAATCGCCACTGTTACGTTGTCGTGGCCGCCGCCGTCCAGGGCGTGGCCGACCAGGACCTGGGCGCTGTGCAGCGGACGCAGGGCGGAATCGACGGGTACGGCACGCGCCATGTCCTCCACCGCTTCCGCGTAGTTCCACAGTCCGTCCGTGCATACGACCACTACACCCGCACGGTCCGGCTTGAAGGAAGCGGTGTGCGGCTCCAGTTCGTACGCGTCGGCGCCGAGCCAGCCCGTGATGGCGTGCGCCCGCTCGTCGGCGTACGCCTCCGCCTCGTTCATCAGGCCCGCGGCCACCATCTGTGCGGCCCACGAGTCGTCCTCGGTGAGCCGGACGGTCGGGCCGCCGCGGTCGTCGGGAACCCAGTAGGCGCGGCTGTCGCCGACCCAGCCGACGACCAGGAGGCCGCCCGCGACGATGGAGCCGACGAGGGTGCACGCGGGGGCGTTCTGGTGCGGGGAGTGCTCCCTGGCCTGAGTGGGCTCCGCCGCAAGGGCGTTGACCGCGTCGGACGCCGCGAGGATCGCGTCGTGCATGGCCTGCTGCGGGTGGGTGCCGCGCGGCAGGGCGGCGAGCAGCGACTCGTTGGCCGCGCGTGACGCGGCGAGCGAGGCCTCGTCGGGGCGGGTCGCGGAGGAGACGCCGTCGCAGACGATCGCGATGACGGCGGGCGAACCGTCGGGCAGCGCGGCCGACGAGATCGCGAACGCGTCTTCGTTGCGGTGGTGGCGAAGGCCACGGTCGCTGACCGCGGCGACCGCGTCCAGCTCCTGCTCCATGTGGTCGCGCTCGCGCGGCTGGGCGTGCCCGCAGTTCTCGCAGTAGCCGTCCGGGTCGACGCGGCCCGAACGGCAGGCCACGCAGAGCTTGGTGCCCGCGGGCGGCGTGGGGTCGGGAACCACCGTGCGGGGGTCGGCGGGCTCGGGGACGCCGGGGGCGGGCAAGGGGTACTCGTCCGGTTCGGCGGGGCGCTCGACGGGCTCGTCCGTACGCACGTCCGGTACGCCGTGGGGGTGCCGCGCTGCCTCGGCGTCCTGTGTGTTCGGGGCGAGTTCGCCGCCCGCCGAGTCCGTGCCCGGCAGGTCGGTGGGCAGGTGCGCGGGCACCGGCACGTCCGAACTGTCCGCCGCCGGGGCGGTGGGCCACTGTGACGAGGCGCCGGGGGCTCCCGCCTGCGCCGAGCCGTTCATCGCGACGGTGGGGCGGTCGTCCGAGCCCGCCGGCTGCGCCGACAGGTCGTAACCGCACGCGCCGCAGAACAGGTCACCCGTTTCCAGCGGTTCTTCGCAGCCGGGGCACGTATCGGCGGCCCCGGCAGTCTGCTGGTGCATCTGCGACATCTTCACACCCACGTCCGAGGGCGGAAACGGTTGGCCCGTTCCACCAGTTCGATCCTCTCCTGGCCACCCTGTGCGAGCCGGGCGAGCGTTCGGTACGAGCGCTCCAGGCCGAACCGGAGGCCGCGCTCGTCCAGGTCGCTGCCGAGCAGCACGGTCCGCGCGCCGCCCGCCGGTGCAGCGGGTGCTGCCGGTGGTGCGGTGGCGTGACCAGAGTGCCTACCGGAGAGTACCCAGTCCAACGCGGTGCCAAGGACCTCGGTGGAGAGCCGCTCACGGCGCACGGCGTCGAGGCCGAAGCCCGCGAGGGCCTCGACCTGCCCCGCCGCAGCCGTCAAGTCGTCGAGGAAGTCGAGGAAAGCGCCGCCGGACGACGGCGTGGTGTCCGGCGTCATACGGTGGCGCAACCGCGCCCGCACCGCGGCGACCCGGGCCGCCGTGTAGTGGATCGAGGCCTCGGGCACCGACTCCAGGGTGTGCACGGCACCACGCCGGTCGTCCGAAGCGAGCTGTACGCGGGCCAGGCCGAACGCGGCGCTGACATAGCTCGGGTCGGTGGCCCACACCAGGCGGTAGTACTCGGCGGCGTTGTCCAGCTGTCCCAGGACCTCCGCGCAGACGCCGAGGGCCAGCTTGGGCGCGGGCTCGCCGGGGAACGCGTCGTACACGGCGTCGAAGGACAGCGCCGCGTTCTCGTGGTCGCCGGTGGCGAGCGAGGCGACGCCGCGGTACCAGACCACCCGCCAGTCGTCCGGATGCTTCACTTCCAGCTCGGTCAACGCCTGGGCCGCGGCGGCCAGTTCACCCATGGCCAGGCGTGCGCGCAGCCCGCGCAGCCGCAGCTCCACGGAGTCGGCGGGCGCGGCCCGCAGCGCGGTGATCAGCTCGGCGGGCGCGGAGGCCATGAGCCCGGCGAGGAACCCGGCGTTCGGGTCGTTCGGGTCGACGCGCGGCACCGGCAGGGCCAGGCCCGTCGCGGCGGCGTCGAGGTCACGCACGATCCGGGCCCGCGGGGCGGCCGGCGGGACAGGCGCCACCTGCGCCGCGAGCGCCGGAGAACCGTTGCTCTCGCCCGCCGTCAGCGCGGGGCGCCCCTTGCGCCGCCCCGTGGGCAGCGCGCGTACCCCGAAGTGCGACACGTCCCCGGTCAGCTCGGCGAACAACTCGGTGTCCGTGACCTTCACTTCGGGCCCGAACAGCGTGGAAAGCGCGGGCCGCGGCCGTCCCGTCTGGAGGGCCACTACCTCCCTCAGGACGCCCGTGAGCTGCTCGGCCATTTCCTGCGCGGAGGCGAACCTGCGGGCCGGGTCGGGGTCCGTGGCGCGTACGAGGAGGCGGTAGAACGACTCGTACGTACGGAAGACCTCGATGTTGTCGGGGTCCGGCAGGGAGTCCACGAAGACGTTCGTGTAGCCCTGGAAGTCGAAGGTCAGCACCGCCAGGGTGCGCGCCACCGTGTACAAGTCCGAGGCCACCGAGGGGCCCACCTCGGCGACTTCGGGGCCCTGATAGCCGACCGTGCCGTAGATCGCCGACTCGTCGTCGTCCATGCGGCGGACCGCGCCCATGTCGATCAGCTTGAGCTGGTCCTCGGTCTGGATGGCGTTGTCGACCTTGAAGTCGCAGTACAGGAGATTGCGGCTGTGCAGGTGCCCCAGGGCTTCGAGCGCCTCGATGCCGAACGCGCAGGCCTGCTCGACCGGCAGCGGATCACGCTTGCCCAGCGCCGTGCGGCGGTCGTTGGCGATCTCCTTGAGGGACTTGCCGCCGACGTACTCCATGACGATGTAGCCGTCCATGGAGCCCGTGCGCTGGTCGAGGTGCTCGACGAAGTTGTAGATGCGGACGATGTTGCTGTGCTCGATCTCGGCGAGGAAGCGCCGCTCGGAGATCGCGGCGGCCATCGCGTCCTGGTCGCCCGTGTCGAGCAGGCCCTTGAGGACCACCCAGCGGTCGGAGACCGCGCGGTCGACGGCGAGATAGACCCAGCCGAGCCCGCCGTGCGCCAGACAGCCCACCACTTCGTACTGACCGTGCACGATGTCGCCGGCGCCCAGCTTCGGCACGAACGAGTACGGGTGCCCGCACTTGGTGCAGAACCCCTCGGTGCGGCCGGGCCGCTCACCGCGCGAACGGCCCACCGGCGCCCCGCAGTCGGAGCGCGAGCAGAACCGCTTCCGCTCGGGAACCTCGGGGTTCTCCTGCACCGCCTGGCGCGGATCGGGGCGCGGCACCTCGGGCACTTGCACCAGACCCACGCCCAGCCTGCTGCGCGCCGATGAACCCGCCGCCGAGCCCGAGCTGCGCACGGAGACCGAGCGGGACGTCGAGCTGCCGGACAGGGAACGCGAGAGGCGCCCCGAGACCGACCTGCGGGACGACTGGGACCGCGAGGAGCGGGATGACGCGCGTGAACTGGACCGTGAGCTGGAGCTGCCCGACCCCTTGCCGCCGCCCGTGATGCCGGTCGGGGGAGAGTTCACCAGGCCGTTCGGTGAGACCACGGGGGCAAGGCCGCAGGTGTCGCAGTACAGCTCGCCGCCGCCCACGTCCTCGTACGACCCCGTGCATCCGGGACGCTGGCACTCTTGCTGCTCACTCATGCTTCCCCCCTCCGGTCTGTGGGGCCGCCCGGTTGCGGCACCCTTGATGCGAGGACTTCGGCGGCCGCCTGCTGATAGCGGAGCACCGCCTGCTCGGCCACGCGCAGGTCGCAGGGCGCGCTCCACAGCATCCGGCGCGCCGCGTCGTACCGCTCGACCAGGAGCGGGTCCTCGGCGAAGCCGAGCCGGCCGACCTTCGCCTTGTAGGCGTCCAGGCGCCCGCGCAGCTCGGCGCGGACCGCGAGGGGCTGGGTGACGGCGCTCAACGACTCGCGGGCCCGCATGAGTTCGTCCTCGGCCTTCTCCTCCAGGGATTCCAGGAGCGGGGAGAGCCGGTGCCACTGGGCGTGCCTGCGGTAGTCGGACGCCTTGGCCAGCTGCTCCTGCAGCGCGGTCGACGGGCCGCTGACCGCGGGCACCTCGGACGCGGCGATCTTGGCGAGGACCTCACCGCGCGCGGAGCGTGCCTCGGCCAGGGTGCGGTCCGCGCGCGAGAGCACGTCACGGAGCCTGCCGAGCCGCAGCTCCGCGTCCTGCCGGACGGTGAGCACCGCGTCGATCTCACGGCGTACGTCCTCAAGGGCGCGCGCCTCACGGTCGTACCGGTCGGTGTGCGGCCGGCCGCCGCCGGGCGCCGAACTGCCCGCGGCGGGCTGCCAGAAGGCCAGGGGGTCGGAGATCACCTGCTCGCGCAGGAGCGTCAGCTCGGCCGTGATCCGCTCCAGGTCGTCGCCCGCGGGGTGCTCCCCGGGACGCACTCCCACGGAGTGGGCGAGCTGGCGGGTGCGGTGCAACTCGGCGGCAAGCAGGTCTATGCGGGCGGGCAGCGCGGACCACACCGCGTCGGCGGCGACGACCATGTCGAGCGAGTGCGCGTACAGGTCGTTCATCCGCGAGACGAGCTCGGCGAGCGTGAAGCGTTCGGTGAGCTTGGCGGGTCCGGTGATCGAGGCCGACGGCGCGGGGGCGGCGCCGCCGGCGACGGTGACGCTCTCACCGCGCAGCAGCTCGGTCAGCTCCACCAAATCGTCTCTGCTGGGCCAGCGTCTGCGGGCCCGCAGCTCACGCGCCGCGTGCAGGGCGGCGGCGTACGCGTCGAAGTATGCCCAGAGCAGCGTGATCTGCTGCTCCGTGGCCTGCCAGCGCTCCTGTGTGGTGCCGGTGAGACCGGCGCCTTCGAGGAGTCTGCGGCCCGCGTGATCCTGAAGGGCGAGGAGCGAGGTCTCGATCGCCTCGTGCTCGGCGTCGAGCCGCGCCAGCGCACGGTCCACCTCGTCCCGGTCCATCACAGGACCGGGGGGTCCCGCGACGCTCATCGATCACCTCTCCGCTCTGCGTTGCTGTGCATGTGAGGCTCAGTCGCTGTACTTCGGCGCGGGCGGTCCCGCCGATTCGCCGAGGCCCGGCTTGAGCCACTTGTCGTACGACTTCTGCCAGCCGCTGTCGCGGTAGTCGTCCAGGACCTGGTTGACCCGGCGCACCAGGTCGTCCTTGCCGTCCTCCGGCTTCTTCATCGCCACGCCGTAGTACTCGGTGTTGAGCGGGGCGTCACCCTTGAGTTCGACCGTCGGGTCCTGTGCGGCCTGGCTCGCGGCGAGCGCGCTGTCGGTCACCACGGCGTCCACCTCACCGAGCTGGAGCCTTACCAGGCAGTCGAGTTGGTTCGGCACCGTCGTACCGATGTCGGCATCGAGGCCCTTCTTCTTGAGCTCCTCCAGCTGGGCGAGCGCGGTGGAACCCTTCGCGGAGCAGACCTTCTTGCCGTCCAGGGAGTCGTCGAACCCGGTGATGTCGGAGGACTTGGGGGCGAGGACCTGCTGGCCGGTCTTGAAGTAGGCGGTGGAGAAGGTGACGTCCTTCTCCCGCTCACAGGTGATCGTCATGGTCCGTACGACCATGTCGACCTGGCCGCTCTGGATCGCCTTGACCCGCTGATTGGTGGGGATGGCGCGGAAGAGCACGGCGTCGCGGTCGCCGAGGATGTCCTCGGCGATCTTGTGCGCGAGGTCGATGTCGAAGCCTTCGAGCGTCGCCGTCTTCTTGTTCGGGTCGCGATAACCCCAGCGGTAGCTGTTCTGGTCGACGCCGACGATGAGCTTCTTGACCTCGCGGTTGCGGATGGCATCGATCGTCGGGCCGTCCTTGCCCGAGGGCGAGAGGCTCGCCTCCGGGTCCTTGCACTCATCGGCGCGCGCGGGTCCCGCCGCGGAGGCGCGGCTCGCGGCGGTGTCCCCGGGGTCGGCCGCGCTGCCCGCTTCGGGCAGCACAAGGACGAGGGAGCCCGTGAGGGCGCAGGCCACCGCCATGGTGGCGGCTCCACCCCAGCCGCGCAGCCTCGCCAGTCCTCGCGTACGCATCGTCCGCTCGCCCCCTCTCACCGGTACTCCGACAGCCTGCGGCCGACGCCGAGCACGGCGCCCGCCGCGGCGAGCACCGCGAGCACGGCGGCGCCGACGGGCAGTCCGGCCATGGCGCCCTTGCCGTCCTCGGCCGCCTGCCTGAACTCGCTCCGCTCGTGCTCCAGCGCGTCTTCGAGCGCCTTGTCGACATTGTCGAAGCACTCGCCGGTGGGCTCGTCGCTCTTGTCGCCGACGACCTTGGCGAGCGCGCCCTTGTAGTCACCCGCGTCGTCGCTGTTGCGTGCGGTCTTGTGGCGGTCCTTCCAGACCGAGACGTTCTTCGCGGCCGCCTCGACGGGATTCTTGCCCTCGGTGTCGTCGGCGATGTCGGCCGCCCTGCCCAGGAGCCCGCTGTCGACGGTGCCGAGCTGCTTCATCTGCGTCTGGTAGTCGACGTCGAACTTGTCCTTGATCTCCTTGGCCCTGCCGACCTCGACGGTCTCCGCGCCGCGGCTGACCAGGGTGAGGTTTTCGTTGCCGCGTGCCTTGAGCGAGCTGATGCGGGCGTCGTTCAGGACGTTCAGGGACTTCACGCCGTGGTCGTACGAATCATTCAGCCCCGAGCGCGCGAAGGTGTGCCCGGCGACGAGCCACAGGAGGACGACCGTGGAGGCGGTCGTCGCGGCGACCAGGCCGTGGTTGAACACCCGGTTCGTGCGGCGGTAGTTGCGCCGCTGGGCCCACGCGAGGCCGCCGATGGCGACCACGCCGAGGCCGATGGCGAACCAGGGGTAGGGCTTCGCGTCGGCGTAGTCCGAACTCAGCCGCTGGTTCTCCGCGGTGTAGAGCTTCTCGGCTGCCGGAAGCATGTCGGTCTGCATCTTGTCGTTGGCGTACCGCAGATAGGCGCCGCCCAGCGGGAGGCCCTGGCGGTTGCTCGCGCGGGCCCGCTCGATCAGGCCCGTGTACTCCGGGAGCAGCTTGTTCAGCTTGCTGACCGAGGCGGCGGCCGACGAGCCCGAGCCCGCGTTCGACGCGGCCATCGCCAGCTTCTCGGATGCCGTCTTGATGTCGCGCTTGTACCGGTCGCGCAGGTCGGCGGGTTCCTGGCCGCCCGAAAGGAAGCCGCTGGAGGCCGCC
Organism: Streptomyces sp. NPDC048436; assembly: GCF_043200355.1. NCBI lineage: Bacteria > Bacillati > Actinomycetota > Actinomycetes > Kitasatosporales > Streptomycetaceae > Streptomyces > Streptomyces sp. NPDC048436. The sequence goes on along the minus strand of NZ_JBICXP010000001.1, from coordinate 1,077,365 downwards.
GTGTTGGCGTCCGCGAGTGAGCGGTAGATGGCCGCGGCGTCGTCGCTCAGCGGCTGGCTGCGGTTCAGGACGTTGTCCGCGGCGGCCGAGCGGTCGGACATCTGCCAGGTGGTGACCGCGCCGAACGCCACGACGAGCAGCGCGATGACGGCGCCGATGATGCGCAGCTTGCCCGGTTCAGTCGTCGCGGCGGCGCGCAGCCGGTCCCGGCCCTCGACCCAGGCGGGACGGCGGGGCGGAGCGGGCGGCGCGCCCGGTGCCACTGGCCCGGAGCCCGCCTGCGGCGGGACGGCGGGCATCGTCGGCGCGGCCAGTCCCGGCGGCGCGGCGCTGCCGTTCGGCGGGTATGTCACCTCGACCTCGACCTCCCCCTTGGTCATCGGACGTTCACTTCCTCCCGGCATCCGCGGTGCGGGAAGAAGCTCACGGCCGCAAGTATCGCCGCAGGGACTGACATCCGCACAGGCATTGACTGGATCTTGTTCGGATCATCATCTCCGGATCACTGCCTGTGAATCGGCCCGCACGGCTCGCGCGAAGATCGCGCACCACCCCTGCCCTTGAATACGCGATTCAGTACGGTTCGGTTCCCGGCCGGGCCAACGGGCTCAGCCGCCCCAGGTTCCCACGTCCCCGGCACCCTGCGCCGCCTCGTAATGCCCCCGCACGCGCGCGTGCACCTCGACAGGTGCTCCCACCTGGTCGAGGCCGAGCAGTGCCGCGCCGAGGACGGGGCGGGCGGCGACCACGCGGGGCACCGCCTTGGGGGCCCGGTCGGCGAGCAATGCCCGGACGCGGTCGTCCAGTTGCGGGTGGCGTGCGGCCAGGACGCTGCCGCCGAGCAGGACCGGGGTCTCCTCGCCGAGCAGGCCGAGGCGGTCCAGGGCCACGGTGGACATGGCGACGACCTCGTCGGCCATCCGGTCCACAAGGGAGCGCGCCACCGCGTCGCCCGCCGCCGCCGTGGCGAAGAGCACCGGCGTCAGTTCATGCCGCCGTACCGGGGCGATGGAGCCCAGGTGCAGCGCCTCGATCAGCGCGTACATCGACGCAAGGCCGAAGTGCGCGGGCAGCGCCTCGCGCAGCGCTGTCGCCTCGCCGCGGCCGTCCTCGGCCCGCGCCGCGTACCAGAGCGCCTCCTCGGCAAGGCCCCCGCCGCCACCCCAGTCGCCGGAGATCCGGCCGATGGCGGGGAAGCGCGCCGTGCGCCCGTCCGGCAGCATGCCCACGCAGTTGATGCCCGCGCCGCACACCACGGCCACGCCCCGCGGCTCGGCGTCCTCCAGGAGACCGGCCCGCAGCACGGCGAAGGTGTCGTTGCGTACGTCGACCCCCCGCCCCCAAGCCCGTCGCCGTAGCGCCGCCGCCAACTCCCGCTCCTCGACGGGAAGATCCGCGTTGGCCAGGCACGCGGACACATGGCCGACGGAGTCGACGCCCGCCTCGGTGAACGCCCGCGTCACCGCATCCGCCAGGATGTCCACCGCGGCCTCGACCCCGACCTGGGGCGGCTGGAACCCGCCGCCGCGTGCCGAGCCGACGACCTCGCCGCCGGCCGCGATCACCGCGACGTCGGTCTTGCTGTTGCCCGCGTCGATCGCGAGCACGCTCGTGCCTACGCCCACGCCAGGTGCTCCCGGTTGTGCGCGATCAGCCGGTCGGTGAGCGCTTCCGCCTGCGCGTACTGGCCGACCAGCGGGTGGGCGAGCAGCGCCTTGAAGACGCGGTCGCGGCCACCGTGCAGCGCGGCCTGGAGGGCCAGGTCCTCGTACCCGGTGACGTTCGCGATCAGACCGGCGTACAGCGGGTCCAGCTTCGGGACGGCCAGCGGCTTGGCGCCCTTGCCGTCGACCGTGGCCTGCACCTCGATGACCGCGTCGTCGGGCAGGAACGGCAGCGTGCCGTTGTTGACGGTGTTGACCACCTGGTAGGGGCTGCCGCCGTTGCCGAGCAGCGAGGCCGCCAGGTCCACGGCGGCCTCCGAGTAGAAGGCGCCGCCCCGCTTGGCGAGCAGCTCCGGCTTCTCGTCGAGCGTCGGGTCGCCGTACATGGCCAGCAACTCCCGTTCCATCTCGGCCACTTCGGCGGCCCGCGACGGCTTGGTCCGCAGCTCTTCGACCACCGCGTCGTGCTGGTAGAAGTAGCGCAGGTAGTACGAGGGCACGACGCCGAGCCGGTCGACGATCTCGCGCGGCATACGCAGGTCCGCGGCGACCGCGTCCCCGTGCTCGGCGAGCAGCCTGGGCAGGATGTCGTCGCCGCCAGGACCCCCCAGACGTACGCCCGTCTCCCACGTCAGATGGTTGAGCCCCACGTGATCGAGGTGCACATCGCCCGGCGCGACGTCGAGCAGCCTGGCGAACTTGCGCTGGAAGCCGATCGCCACGTTGCACAGGCCTACGGCCTTGTGCCCGGCCTGGAGCAGCGCGCGCGTGACGATGCCCACCGGGTTGGTGAAGTCGATGATCCACGCGTCCGGGTTCGTACGCCGTACGCGCTCGGCGATGTCGAGGACGACGGGCACGGTGCGCAGGGCCTTCGCGAGGCCGCCCGCGCCGGTGGTCTCCTGGCCGACGCAGCCGCACTCCAGGGGCCACGTCTCGTCCTGCTTGCGGGCCGCCTGGCCGCCGACGCGCAGCTGGAGGAGGACCGCGTCGGCGTCCGCGACGCCCGCGTCCACGTCGGACGTGGTGCGGATGAGGCCAGGGTGGCCCTGCTTGGCGAAGATGCGGCGGGCGAGGCCGCCCACCAGCTCAAGACGGTCGGCGGCCGGGTCCACGAGGACCAGTTCCTCGATCGGCAGGGAGTCCCTCAACCGCGCGAATCCGTCGATGAGTTCGGGTGTGTAGGTCGACCCTCCGCCGACCACTGCGAGCTTCATATCGGTTCTCAGCCCTTTACTCCGGTGAGGGTGACGCCTTCGACGAAGGCCTTTTGCGCAAAGAAGAAAATGAGGATGACGGGGGCCATGACGAGCAGTGTCGCGGCCATGGTCATGTTCCAGTTGACGCTGTGGGCGCTCTTGAAGGATTCGAGGCCGTAACTCAGCGTCCAGGCCCCGGGGTTCTGGGCCGCGTAGATCTGCGGTCCGAAGTAGTCGTTCCAGCAGTAGAAGAACTGGAAGAGCGCGATGGCCGCGATGCCCGGCTTGGCCATCGGCACGACGATCTTGACCATGGTGCGGAACTCGCCGCAGCCGTCGACCTTCGCCGACTCGATGTACTCCTTGGGAATGGTGAGGAGGAACTGCCTGAGCAGGAAGATCGAGTACGCGTCTCCGAACGCCATCGGGATGATCAGTGGCCACAGCGTGCCCGAGAGGTGGAACTGCTGGGCCCACACCAGGTACATCGGGATCACGATGACCTGCGGCGGCAGCATCATCGTCGAGATGACGAGCATCATCGCGGTGCGCCGGCCGCGGAAGCGGAACTTGGCGAGCGCGTACGCCACGGGGATCGCCGAGCAGACGGTGAAGAGGGTGCCGAGGCCCGCGTACATGATCGAGTTGCGCCACCAGTCCAGGAAGCCCGGCGTCTCGAACACCGCCTTGTAGTTCGACCAGTGCCAGGAGTTGGGCCACAGGTCACCGCTCATCGCCTGCGAGTCGCTCATCACCGACGTAAGGAAGACGAAGACGAACGGCAGGACGAAGAGCAGCGCGACGGCTATCGCCACGCTGTGTACGGCGATCCAGTGCAGGATCCGCTTGCGGCGGGCCCGGGCGGCGGCGGGGCCGCGTTGTCTCGACGCGGCGGGGACGGGCGTGGTGGGCGCGGAGAGAGTCGTGGTGGTACTCGTCGTTGTCATGAGTCCTCAGTCCTCCGCCGCGAGGAGCCCGGAGCGCTTGCGCATCAGGAGCATCGTCACGGCCATGGCGATGGCGAAGAGCACGAGCGAGAGCACGCACGCGGCACCGGTGTTGAAGTTCTGGAAGCCCATCTGGTAGACGAGCTGGGGGACCGTGAGGGTCGAGTGGTCCGGGTAGCCGGGCTGGACCACCGAGCCGGGGCCGATGTTGACGCCGGACGCGACCTTCCCCGCGACCAGGGCCTGCGTGTAGTACTGCATGGTCTGCACGACGCCCGTGACCACCGCGAACATCACGATCGGTGTGATCGCGGGCCAGGTCACGTAGCGGAACTTGCTCCATGCCCCCGCGCCGTCGAGCTCGGCGGCCTCGTACTGCTCCTTGGGCACGTCGAGCAGCGCCGCCATGAAGATGACCATCAGGTCGCCGATGCCCCACAGGGAGAGCAGGACGAGCGAGGGCTTGGCGGTGTCCGGGTCGTTGAACCAGTTGGGCCCGGAGATCCCGACCGCGTCCAGGATCTCGTTCACCGGGCCCGTGCCGGGGTTGAGCAGGAAGACGAAGGCCACGGTCGCGGCCACCGGCGGCGCGAGATACGGGATGTAGAAGGCGGTGCGGAAGAACCCGGCCCCCGTCTTGATCTTCGTGATGAGCAGCCCGAGCGAGAGCCCGAAGACCACCCGCAGGGCCACCATGATCACGACCAGCCAGAGGGTGTTCCACAGGGCGGGCCCGAACAGCGGCATCTGCTCGAACACGTACTTCCAGTTGCGGAGGCCCACGAAGGTGGGCTCCTTGATCTGGTTGTAGTGCATGAACGAGAAGTAGACGGTGGCGAGCAGCGGATACGCGAAGAAGACGCTGAAGCCGACCAGCCAGGGGGAGAGGAAGCCGAGCGTGCGCAGTCTGCGGCGCGCGGGGTTGGAGAGTTGCAGTGCCATGGCTCGGGTCCTCAGCTCTTCGACTGGAGGGTGTCGGCGTCGATCTGCTCGTCGAGCTTCTTCAGGCCCTTGCGCAGATCGCCCATGCGCCCGGCCTCGACGGAGTACGCGAAGTCCATCAGCGAGAGGACGTAGGCGCCGCCGTTGACGGAGGGCGGCAGGGCCTTGCTGTGCTTGTTCGCCAGGATGTCGAAGAAGGCCCGGAAGGTCGGATCGGCGTCCAGACGTGGCGACTTGAGCGCCGCGAAGGTGGAGGGCACGTTGTGGATGGCGTTCGCGAAGTTCACGACCTGATCGGTGTCCGCGGTCAGGAACCTCACCAGCTCCCACGCGGCGTTCTGATGCTTGCTGCTGTGCGCGATCCCGGCGACGGTGCCGGTGATGAAGCCGCGCCCGTACGTCTTCGCCTGGTCGTCGGGAACGGGCAGCGGCGCCACGCCCCAGTCGAACTTCGGCTTCGCCTCGTCCAGCATCAGACCGCGCCACTCGCCGTCCAGGTGCATCGCCACCTTGCCGGTGAGGAAGGCGTTCTGGCTGGACATCTCGTCGCCGAAGGACATCCGGAAGCGCTCAAGGTCGTTGAAACCGCCTTGCGCGTCGGCGAGTTGGCGTGCGGTCTTGAAGAACTTGTACGTCTTCGGCTCGTCGGCGAGGTGTGACTTTCCCTCGGCGTCGAAGTACTCGGGGCCCCACTGCGCGAAGAGGCGGTCCGGACTGTTCTGGTAGAAGCGGAAGTTGGGCAGATACCCGACCTGCTTGTACGAGTGCTGACCGCTGCGAAGGGTCAGCTTCTTGGAGACCTTCTCGAACTCGGACATGGTGCGCGGGGGCCGCTTGATGCCCGCCTTCTTGTAGGCGTCCTTGTTGTAGTACATCCCGTAGGCGTCCGCGAGGAGTGGGAGGGCGCACTGGTTGCCCTGGTAACTCGTGTAGTCCAGAAGCGTCTTGGGGAAGACCTTGCGCTTGTCCAGGCCGGTCTTCTTCATGAACGGATCCAGGTCCGCCCACATCCCGGAGTCGCAGTACTGGCCGACATTGTTGGTGGTGAAGGACGACACCACGTCCGGGGCCTTGCCGCCGCCCGCCCGCAGGGCCTGGTTGACGGTCTCGTCGGAGACGTTCCCGGTGGCCTTCACCTTGATGTTCGGGTGCAGCTTCTCGAAGCGGTCGATGCTGTCGTTGACGGCCTTGACCTCGCCGGGCGTCGACCAGCCGTGCCAGAACTTCAGGGTGACCGGCTCGGTCGGGTCGTCGTTCGCGCTGCCGACGCTCGGGTTGGCGCAGCCGGAGAGCAAGAGGCCGGCTGCGGCGAGCGCCGCGGACGCGCAGGTGGGCATGCGCCATCGCGGCATGGCGGACTTCCTTTACGGGGAGGGGAGTTGAGGTTCTTCGAGGCTGTGGGCGGGGAGGGGGCGGGCTCAGGCGGTGTCGAATACCTGGTCGCGGGCCTGGGTGAGGGCCGAGCGGAGTGCGCCGGTGAGGATCGGGTCGCCGTCGAGTTCGCTGATGCGGATCTGCGGGCGGGGCAGCGCGAGCCCGGTCAGCTCCTCCTCCACCCGGAGGCGCAGCTTGTCGCCGCCCGCCTGGGCCACCGAGCCGGAGAGCACCACGAGTTCGGGGTCGACGACGGCGACGACCGCGGCGATGCCGGTGGCGATACGCCGTGCCACCTCGTCGAGCACGGTGTCGTCGGCGAAGGCGTCCGCCAGGGTGGCCTCGCCGCCCGCCAGTGCACGGACGACCGGTGCGGAGACCAGACTCTGGAAGCCGCCGCCCCCGTCCGGGCCACGGGTGGCCTCGGGGCCGCCGTGCGCCAGGGGAGCGCCCGGCAGCGGCATGTAGCCGATCTCGCCCGCGCCGCCGGTGGCGCCGCGCAGCAGGGTGCCGCCGAGCACGATGGCGGCGCCGACGCCGTCGTCGAGCCAGGTGAGCACGTAGTTGTCGTTGTCCTGGGCGGCGCCCTCGTACTGCTCGGCGACGGCGGCCAGGTTCACGTCGTTCTCGATGACTACGGGTGTGCCGAGTACGGCGGCGAGGTCGTCGCGCAGCGTCCGCGAGTGCCAGCCCGGCAGGTGCGGGGCGTACCGCAGCTCGCCGGTGTGCGGGTCGATGGCGCCGGGGGTACCGATCACCGCGGCCCGCAGGTCGTCGTGGCCGAGTCCCGCCTGGCGCAGCGCCTCGTCGACGGCCTCCGCGACCAGTTGTGCGGTGCGGTGGCGCACGTCCTCGGCGACGGCTTCCGCCTCGACGCGGGCCCGGCCGATGACGGTGCCGGTGATGTCGGCGACGAGTGCGGTGATCCCGGTGGGGTCGGCGGAGAGCGCGGCGACATGGGCGGCGCCCGGGTCGATCTCGTACAGCAGGGCGTTGGGTCCTGGCCGTCCGCTGAGGCTGCCGGTGGTGTGCACGAGCCCCGCGGTCTCCAGGCGCCCGAGGAGCTGCGAGGTGGTGGGCTTGGAGAGGCCGGTCAGCTCGCCGATGCGGGTGCGGGTGAGCGGCCCGTGGACGACGAGGAGATCGAGTACGGCACGGTCGTTCATGGCCCGCAGGACGCGAGGCGTGCCCGGGGTCCCCGGAGTGCTGCCTGTGCTGCCTGCTGCCATGGGGACGCCTGCTTTCAGGGGTTCGGGAGCTCTCCGAGCTCGGTGCGGCGCAACTGTTAGGAAACTTTCCAATTGGTGAGGACCGTACGGTCGGCGTGAATGAGCCGTCAATAGCGCACGCCCTCGCGGCAACCAACTCGTTACCTGCGGGGGCGGGGTGGTGCCCCAGGGGAGCTCCTCCATCAGCTGGGCAGAACCGTCCCCCCTGTTTCAGGCGTCCCGAACTTCACCGGCGGATCGACTGCGCCTATTCTCACGTCAGTTCGACCGACCAGGCGGGGCTAGCGGGGGACCAGACCACCATGACCAGTGCGACCGGCGGGGGCCGTGACAAAGATGCAGCCGAGGGCATCGGCGGTGACGACGGCGACGGCGACGACGACCTGAGCGGCGGCATCAAACCGCTCACGGCGGCCGATCCGGCCCGCATCGGGCCCTATCTGCTGCTCGGGCGGCTCGGGGCGGGCGGAATGGGGCGGGTCTACCTCGCCCGCTCCGAGAGCGGCCGCACGGTCGCGGTGAAGGTCGTCCACGAAGAGCACGTCACGAACGCCCAGTTCAGGGCCCGCTTCCGCCGGGAGATCGACGCCGCGCAGCGCGTCGGCGAGCGCTACACCGCGCCCGTCCTCGACGCGGACTCGGATGCCGAGTTCCCGTGGGTCGCCACCGGATACGTCCCCGGCCTCTCCCTCGAACAGGTCGTACGCGGCCACGGCCCCCTCCCGGTGAAGTCGGTCCACGCGCTCGCCGATGGGCTCCTGCACGCCCTCAAGGACATCCACTCGGCAGGAATCGTCCACCGGGACCTCAAGCCGTCCAACGTGATGCTCACCGTCGAGGGCCCCCGCGTCATCGACTTCGGCATCGCGCGCGCCATGCGGACGTCCTCCGTCGAGTCGCTCCTGACCAGCACCGGCATGGTCATCGGCTCGCCAGGCTTCATGGCCCCCGAGCAGATCCGCGGCCAGAGCGCGGGCCCGAAGAGTGATGTGTTCACGCTGGGCTGCGTGCTGACGTACGCCGCCACGGGCGTCCTCCCGTTCGGGAACGGGGTGAGTAACCAGCACGCGGTCATGTACCAGATCGTCGAGGCCGAGCCGGGCCTGGACAAGGTGCGTGATGAGGGGCTGCGGGCGCTCATCGCGCGCTGTCTGACCAAGGAGGTCGACGAACGCCCGGGCGTGGACGAGCTGTTGGCGGAGGTGGGGCGCGCCCGCCCACTGACGGCGGCGGCGTCCTGGCTGCCCGCCGAGGTCGTGACGCACCTGGCCCAGCAGGCGGCACGGCTCCTGGACGCGGAGGTGGCGGAGCCGGTCCGGGAGGAGGCGCCGCAGGTCGCCGGGACCCTCGACCGGGAGACGGCGCGGCTCCGCCGGGAGGGGGCGGCCCCTGGGGTGGCGGTGATCGCGGCCGAGGGCACAGCGGCGGGTACCTCCGCTCAGGAGCACAAGCGGGCCAGGCGCCGCCGCCCGCTGGTGATCGCGCTGCCGGTCGTCGCCGTGCTCTCCGTGGGCGGCGGCACGTTCGTGGCGCTGCAGCCGTTCGGCGGCGACAGCGACGACCAGGCGTCACCCCCGTCCAGCAGCGCGCCGGCGGCACCGGGCCCGGACGGGTCGGGGTCGCCCAGCGGTTCACCGTCCAAGGACGGCAAGGAGGGTGGCGACCGGAAGGACAAGAAGGACAGGGGCGGCAAGGACGGCGCGGACGGCAAGGACGGGGAGAACGCGGGGGACGGCGAGGGCGGCGAGGACTCGAAAGGGGCGGGAGGCTCGGGCGGTTCATCGGGCAGCGGCTCTGACTCCGACTCCGGCTCCGGCTCGGGCTCCGGCTCGGGCTCCTCGGGAAGCGGTACGTCACCGGGAGGCTCGTCCGGCAGTGGTAGCGACTCCGGTTCCGGCTCGGAGGGCGACGGCGGCTCGGGTGACTCCGGCTCCGGCGGGGGCGGTTCGGGCAGCGGAGGCACGGTCCCGGCGTTCTTCTCCGACTCCTGGAGGTTCGGGGGTGACTACAACATCGGGCAGCCGGACAAGGTGACCATTTCCGGGAGCGGCACGGTCCGCCTGGTCATGGAGAGCAATACGTCGTGCACGTACTCCGCCAAGGTCACGTCCACGGAGAGCCAGGGCAGCCGGATCAACGTCGGCACGGCAAGCTTCGTAGGCGACAGGCCCCCCTTCTGCTCGGCGACGCTGGACCCCTCCTACTTCACGATCAACGGCAACGGAATCCAGCACAACGTGGGGCCTTCCCATGGGGAGGGGTATTACTACAAGCGGGCGTGAGGGCTGTGCGTCTGGGGGCGGGGCTCGGTCTGGGCGGTGGCTTTGGGTGGGTCGGGGGCGTTGATGGTCACCGGTGCCGCCCGGCTCTCGGGAGTGTGGCGCCTCCGGCGGCCCAGTAAAGGGCGCTCCTGCGTCGCGTCGGCTACGCCGATTCCGCTGCGCTTCACCCTTGACTGACCCACCTCCACCGCAGGAGCTTTTGTTGGCCGGGCGGCCGGGGTGGGGTCGTGTGGGGACGTGGGTGGGCTCGTCGGTTTTCCTGCCATCTGCGGACTGGTTCTTCCGGGGTGGCCGTCAGGGGGAGGGGCGGGGCCAGGCGGGACGGTTGCGGTTTCCTGCGGCGTGCGGACTGGCTCTTCTTGAGCGGGCGTCACGGGAAGGGCGAGGCCCAGTTGCCGGGGGTGCTTCGGTGGGTGGAGGTGCGGGTGTGTGCGGCAGGGGGAGAGGCGAGAGGGCTCGGGCTTAGCGGGGTGAGGCCGGAGGCGGCCGGCCGGTCACCGGCCTCGGCGATGGGGAGGGGGTGGCCGAGGTGCGTGTGACTGGTGGGACCTCACGGGCCGCTCCCCAGCCTGACATATCGGGCATCTGGGGTGGTTGGAGGGGTGATTCGGAGCGAGTTGCAGAAAAGTTCCACGGTTCAGGGTCTGGGGCGGCGTGCCGTGGAACTTTTCTGCATTCCGGTCTCCGGTCCCGCCCTCCCATTCCGCAAGCCGCGATCCATCTCCCCCTCGCCCGCCGCAGAGCCGCCCGGCTCGTCGGGGAGTGGGGGCGGCCCGGCCTCGCGGGGGACGCCGCTCTTGTTCTCTCCGAGTTGATGACCAATGCCCTGCTCGAGGTCAGCGATCCGCGCGGTGAGCGGTTGCCGGCCATGCGGAAGGCGGGCGAAGAGGAGCAGTTCGGGCGGGGGCTGGTGTTGGTGGGGGTGCTGGCGGATGAGTGGGGGGTGGAGCCGAGGGACGGTGTCGGCAAGACGGTCTGGGCCGTGCTGAGAGGGGGCCGCCCATGCTGACGGAACGCTCCCGCGCCCAGGTGCCTGCCTCCGTATGCTGGAGATCTGCCCCCCGCAGTGGCAGGAGGACACAGGTGACCATGCTCGCCGATCGCCCGCAGATGCGAGCCATAGCGTTCGAGGAAATCGCGCGTCACGCGGCCCGCACCACGGAAGGTGCCCGGCTGGGGGAATGGGCCGACCCCGCTCCCCTCCTCATGGTTGTCGAGGTCACCTCCTACGACTCCGACACCGACACCGACCGGCGCGACCGCGTCGAGAAGCCGCGTGCCTACGCCGAGACCGGCATCCCGGTGTACCTCCTGATCGACCGCGACACCTGCGAACTCAAGGTGCACAGTCAGCCGGACGGCGGTCGCTACGAGCAGGTTCTGACCCTGCCCTTCGGTAAGGAGTGCACGCTCCCGGACCCGGTCGGTATCACCCTCGACACCGGGGAACTGAAGAACTGGGTTCGTTGAGGGGCGTATCTGTAGCGGTCGTACGTGAGTGGGGCGGCCCCGGATCTACCGGGGCCGCCCCACTCACGTACTACCCCTACTTCGCCAGATTCGGCGGCGGTGCTATCGGCGAAGCCGCCAGCGACTGCGGGGACGTCGAGGAGGCGTAGGCCGAGGGGGCCGCTACGCCCGCCGAGGTGTCCGCTGCCTCCTCCGTCGCCTGGAGCGGCAGGCCGCCCACGATGCGGATGCCCGCCTCGTCGAACGCCCGCTTGATGCGCCAGCGCAGCTCCCGCTCCACGCCGAGGGACTTGCCCGGCATCGTCTTGGCGGTGACGCGGACGACCATCGAGTCGAGCAGCACGCTGTCCAGGCCGAGAACCTCCACCGGGCCCCACAGGCGCTCGTTCCACGGCTCGTCCTTGGCCATGCTCGCGCCGACCTCGAGGAGTGTCGACTGCACCTTCTCCAGGTCCTCGTCCGGGCGGACGGTGACGTCCACGCCCGCCGTGGACCAGCCCTGGGAGAGGTTGCCGATGCGCTTGACCTCGCCGTTGCGGACGTACCAGATCTCTCCGTTGTCGCCGCGGAGTTTTGTGACGCGCAGGCCGACCTCGATGACCTCGCCGGATGCCACGCCCGCGTCGATCGAGTCGCCCACGCCGTACTGGTCCTCAAGGATCATGAAGACGCCGGAGAGGAAGTCCGTGACGAGGTTCCGGGCGCCGAAACCGATCGCGACGCCCGCCACACCGGCCGACGCGAGGAGCGGGGCCAGGTCGATCTGGAACGTGCCGAGGACCATCAGGCCCGCGGTGCCGAGGATCAGGAAGGACGCCACCGAGCGCAGCACCGAACCGATGGCCTGCGAGCGCTGGCGGCGGCGCTCCACATTGACAAGCAGACCGCCGAGCGCCGTGCCGTCCACCGCCTGGGCCGTGCGGTTCATGCGGTCTATGAGCTTGGTGATGGCACGCCGGATGACCACGCGCAGCACGATCGCTATCGAGATGATCAGCAGGATGCGCAGGCCGATGCCCAGCCACGCCGACCAGTTCTGCTCGACCCAGCTCGCGGCGTTCCCCGCGCTCTCCTGGGCGTCTTCGAAGGTCGGCGGCTTCGACGTCGACTTGTCGTCCGGGTCCGTTCCGGCTGCCGACAGGACGGACAGGAACACGGCAGGTACCTCCAGGCATAGCGGTCTGCCCAGGAGATGCACCGGACAGAGTCACCACACTAACGGGGCATTGTGTGTGGATCGTTGTGATGTTCGAGGGAGAGACAGTGCTCACCTGGGGAAGATGAGGGTGACGTACAGGTGTGGTCGAAAACACTCCGAGCCCGTTACCAGCACATGGTGGCGCTTGGACCAGGCATGAGGGGAGACTGGCTACAGATCGTCCCGGCGCGAGCCACGCGCCGCCGGCGTACAAGGAGGCATCCGTGCCGCACGTCCTGGTCCTCAATGCGTCGTACGAGCCTCTGGGCGTCGTACCGCTCCGCCGCGCGCTCGTCCTCGTCCTGGAGAACAAGGCTCTCTGCCTCGAGGAATCCGGCGCCTTCATGCACAGCGCAACGCGCACTGTCCCCGCACCCAGCGTGGTCCGCCTCAAGCGGTTCGTCCGGGTCCCTTACAGGGGGCCCGTTCCTCTGACCAGGCGGGCGCTCTTCGCCCGCGACGGCGGTCGGTGCATGTACTGCGGTGGCGTCGCAACCAGCGTCGACCACGTCATTCCGAAGAGCCGTGGCGGCCCGCACGCGTGGGAGAACGTGGTGGCCTCCTGCCGCCGCTGCAACCACGTCAAGGCGGACCGGCACCTCCTGGAGCTGGGGTGGCGCCTGCGTCACAAGCCCGCGCCGCCCTCGGGGCTCGCGTGGCGCATCATCGGGACCGGGCACAGGGATCCGCGCTGGCTGCCGTATTTGCAGCCGTTCGGCGCGGACGACGCGATGGCCCGGATCGATGGCATTTCCGCCTAATAATCGATCCGGGCTCTGTTGTACCTGCGCCCTGCACGGGTACGTGGCAGTCCGCCGCCGTCAGTCCGCGGCGGCCGCGGCCACGCCGTACGCCTCCACCGACCACAGCGAGTAGCCGAAACGCGTAGCCCGCTCGTCGCCCTGTATCCGGATGTAACGAGTGTCACGCGCGTCCATGCGGACCGCCTCGCGCCCGCCCCTGCCGTCCTTCACGGTCGCCGCCGTGCGCCACGTCCTGCCGTCGGCGGACGTCTGCACGCGGTAGCCCGCCGCGTACGCGTCCTGCCAGCGCAGCACGACCTGGCCGAGCCTGACCGGCTCCTTCAGCTCAAGCTGCCACCAGGCGCCGTCCTCGGCCGGTGAGGACCAGCGCGTCTTCGGGTCGCCGTCGTTGGCGCCCGACGCGGGGAAGTCCTTCGTCTCGTCGCCCGACGACGACGCCTTCGCGCCGCGCGCCAGGTCGGGCCCGTCGGTACGCGGATAGGCGCGGACCGAGACCGTCCGGGTCTGCCCCTCGAAGGTCACCGGCACCTCGTACGTCCCCGCGCGCGTGCCCGCGGGGACGGTGACGTCGACGGGGACGTCCACCTGCGTGCCGCGCGGCAGCGTGGACTTCGCGGGGGTGCGGACCTCGATGCCCTTGGGGGCCTCCGTCGTGACCTTGCCCTGTACGTCGCCGGGGCGCAGGGACAGCAGCTCCGCCATGACCCGATGCGGGCCGCCGCCGATCTCCACGTCGGCCTCGGTGCGGGCCAGGGAGAGGCGGGCGGCGGGGGAGTCGGCGTACCAGGGGACCAGGTGGCGGACCGTGCCCTCGGCGAGGGTGACGCGGACGGCGTCGGCGCGGGTCCCCTTCTCCTTGGCCCCGGTGAACGCCTTGGTCTCCGTGAAGCCACTGCCGGACAGGGCGCCGATACGGCGCCAGCCCTCGCCCGGGACGTGCGCCTCGACGCTGCCCTTGGTGCCGGGGTCGGTCAGGGCGGTCACCGCCGTGAGGGGGCGGGCGCGGGGGATGCGCACCGTCGCGTGGTCCGACGCCTGCTCCCCGTCGAGCCCCGCCCACGTTTCGTACGCCTTCTGCGACCGCGTCAGGAAGGGGGCGAGGACGCCCTTGCCGACGGTCACCCGGCCGGCCTTCAGGTCCTTCTGGAGCCCACTCAGGGTGCGCGCGGCGCGCCAGGCGGCGGCGCCGTCCCCCTTGGACTGCGCGCGGAGCATGTCGACCGCCGTCTCGCCGGCTTCGCCGTAGCGCGCCAACTGCTCCACCCAGGGCCCCACCTCGGTGTCGAGCTCGCTGTCGGCGAGCCGCCGCGGCGCCTCCTTCATGACGGTGAAGGCGTCCCGCAGAGCCTGCGCGGTCTTCTCGACGCGGGCGGCGTCCGTCGTCGTACGCGCGCGCCAGAAGTCGGCCATGAGCGGGCGCAGGTACGCCGACTCGTCCGCGCCCAGCACGGACGACGCGTCATTGCCCGCGAGGGCCCGCAGGGCGCCCCGGGCCTTCGTGTCGCCGCCCGAGAGGTCGTCGATCGCGGCGAGCCAGGACTCGTGGGGGCGGTAGGCGCGCGGGTTCCACGCGTAGTCGGCGGCGGTGAACAGCGGGATGCGGGACGCGGACGGCTGCTCCATCGCATTGCCCAGCAGGGCCGCCGAACCGGTGGCCACGGCGGGCTCACGGCCGGTGTAGGGGCCGAGGAAAATACGATCCTGCGCGAAGTCGTTGACGGGGTAGTTGTCCATCGTCACGAGCGGGTGCGCGCCGAACGCCTTGCGGGCGCCCGCGAGTTCACGCCCGGTGATGGTCTTGGGGACCACGCCGACCCCCGTCCACGCCACCTCGATCCCTTGGTGGAGGCGCTCCGCGATGGCGTCGCGGTACTCCGTGGAGCCGTCCTGGTAATACTCGGTCGGCATGAGGGAGAGCGGCTTCGCGCCCGGGTGGCGCTCGGCCAGGTGCGTGGCGACGGCGTTGGCCACGCGGGACTGCGCCTTCGCCGCGGCCTCGGGCCCCGAACCGAAGGCGTCGGCGTCCGCACCGCAGTGCCACTCGCTGTAGCTGACGTCCTGGAACTGCAGCTGGAAGGCGCGCACGCCGAGCGCCCACATCGCGTCGATCTTGCGGTTCAGGGCCTTGATGTCCTTGTCGGAGGACATGCACATGGCCTGGCCGGGGGCGACCGCCCAGGCCAGCGTCACGTGGTTGCGCTCGGCCCGCTCGGCCAGGGCGCGGAAGTCGGCGCGCTGACCGGCGGGGTACGGCTCGCGCCAGCGGGCCTGGCGGTACAGGTCGTCGCCGGGGGCGTACAGGTAGCGGTTCTGCTTCGTGCGGCCCATGAAGTCCAGCTGCGCGAGTCGCTGCTCGCGGGTCCAGGGGGTGCCGTAGAAGCCCTCCGTCATGCCGCGGACCGCGGTGCCGGGCCAGTCGCGGATCTGGACCCCGGGGACGGTCTTCCCGGTGCCGGACTTCCCGCTGATCAGTTGGCGCAGGGTCTGCACGCCGTGGAAGAGGCCGTCCTCGCCCGCGCCCGCGAGCGCGACGGTGCTCTGACCGCCGACCCGGCCCACCGCGAGGCGGTAGCCGCCGGAGGGCAGGTCGCGGAGGTCGCGGGCGCCGAGGCTGCGCAGCGCCTGGTCGGCGCCGGTGCCGTCGGCGCGGACGACGAGGCCGTTCGCGGCGCCCGCCGGGAGCTGCCCGCCGTCCTCGACCTCGGTGATCGTGCGGGCGCCCGCGTCGTGCAGGAGAGTGCGCAGGGCGTCCACGGCGTACGGGTCCGGGGCGTGGCCGGTGACCAGGACGACCTCGGGGGTCACGGTGACGGCGGTTCCGGCCGTGGTCATCGACTGGGGGCGGGGCCAGACCTGGGGGAGGGTGCCGTCGGAGGTGCGGTCGTCGTCCGGGGACGTCGCGGGGGTGCCGGGCTTTCCGGAGCCGGAGCCGGAGCCGGGTCCGGGGACGCCGGGGGCGGCGATGGCGCCGGGGGCGCCGCTGAGTGCGCCCGCGATGACGGCGACGGCGATGGCGGCCGCGCCCTTCCTGCGCCGCAGTTGCACGGCCCTCTCCTCGTTGTTTCCGGCGTTGATTCCGGTCTCGGTGATCACGTGTGGTGCTTCGGTTGTCTCAGGGTGTCACTGAGCCCACCACTCGCGGCGTGGGGGTGTCAACGTCGGTGGGCGTTGTGGGGTGTTCCTCCTTCCGCTTTGCCGCCGTCCGCGCCGCCGTCCTGTCTCGGCGCTTCCTGGATGCGTCTATATGGCGGCTCTGCCGGAGAAAAGGAAGATCTTGCGTCTTGACCCCCAAACAGAGAAACGAATGTGACCACGCGCACGTTCATACAACGGATATGTCTGCGATCGCGCTTTCGGGGTAGGGCTGCTGCCGAAGAGTTGCTGCCGATGACCTACTGCCGAAGAATTGCCCCTGACAAGGAGCCTTACGTGCCCGCCTCCGCTCTCCTCCTCTCCGCCCTCTCCAAACAGGTCTCCGGGCCTGACTCCGGACTCGACGGTTCCTGCTCCTGCGGCTTCCTTGAGCCGCCCCTGACCAGCGAGCCCCCGCTCGCCGACGCAGCTCCTCTCACCAGTGAGCCCCCGCTCGCCGACGCCGCCCCGCTGACCAGCGAGCCGACCTCCACCGGTACGGCCGCGGGCCTGGACTACATGGGGGTCTGAATGGCCCCACCGAGAGCCACCGGCCCCGCCGGGCTTTCCCGCCTCGCCTCCCTGTACGGCGTGGCGACCTCTTACTCCCCGTCCCCGGACCGCACGGTGCCGGCCACCGACGCCGCGGTGATCGCGGCCCTGGCCGCCCTCGACGTGGACGCGAGGACCCCCGAGGCGGTCCGGCGCGCCCTCGCGGCCCGCGAGGCGGAGCTGAGCGCCCGGCTGCTGCCGCCGACCGTGGTGGCGTGGCAGGGCGGCCCCGAGCCACCGCTGGCGGGGTTGCTGCCGCACGGGGCGCGGATCCGGGTGACGACCGAGCAGGGCGAGCGGATCGCGTGGGAGACGCCGGAGGCCGTGGAGGTCCTTGCGACCCCGGAGCCCCCGGAAGGCCTGGAAGCCCCGGAAGACCCGGAGCCCCCGGAAGCCTTGCAGCCCCCGGAAGCCCCGAAGCCCCCGGACGCCTCGCCGCACGCGGCGCCCCCGCTTCCGCACGCGGCGCCCCCGCTTCCGCCCGGTGTCCACCGCCTCCGCGTCGACACCCCCGCCGGGTCCGCCGAGGCCCATCTCATCGTCGCCCCGTACGCGTTCCCGGCCCCGCCCCCCAGGACGTACGGCCTGCTCGTCCAGCTCTACTCCCTCCTCTCCTCCCGCTCCTGGGGCATGGGCGACCTCGGTGACCTCGCCGAGCTCGCCGCCTGGTCCGGGCGGGCCCTGGGCGCAGGATTCGTGCAGGTCAACCCCTTGCACGCGGCGGTGCCGCGCCCGGTGGACGGCGCATCCGACCCTTCCCCGTACCGGCCGTCGTCGCGCCGCTTCCCCGACCCGGTCCATCTCCGCGTCGAGGACATCCCCGAGTACGCCCACCTCGACGGCGAGGCCCGCGACCGGGTCGCCTCCCTCGCCCGCCGGGCCGCCGTACTGCGCGAATCCGTCCTCAGCCAGGGCGAGTTGATCGACCGTGACGCCGTCTGGGAGCTCAAGCGTGAAGCCCTGGAGCTGATTCACGAGGTGCCGCTCGGGCCCGGACGGGGCGCCGCCTACAGCGACTTCCTCGCCGAGCACGGCGAAGCCCTTGAGGACCACGCCACTTGGTACGCCCTCGCCGAGCGGTACGGCTCCGACTGGCACACCTGGCCCGCGCCCCTGCGCGACCCCGCGTCACCCCGAACCGCCCGTGCCCGCCGTGAGCTGATGGGCCGCGTCGACTTCCACTCCCGCCTCGCCTGGCTCACCGACGCCCAGCTCGCCACCGCCCAGCGTGCCGCGCTCGACGCGGGCATGGGCATCGGCCTCGTGCACGACCTGGCGGTCGGCGTGCACCCGGCGGGCGCCGACGCCTGGGCGCAGCAGCGGCACTTCGCCGCGGGCATGTCGGCGGGGGCGCCGCCGGACGCGTTCAACGCGCGCGGTCAGGACTGGGGGCTTCCGCCCTGGCGTCCCGACCGCCTCGCCGAATCCGCGTACGCCCCCTACCGCGCCCTCCTGCGCGCACTGCTCCGCCGCGCGGGCGCGATCCGCATCGACCACGTGATGGGGCTCTTCCGGCTCTGGTGGGTCCCGGAAGGCCGCGCGCCCACCGAGGGAACGTATGTCCACTACGACGCCGAGGCGATGCTCGCCGTCCTCGCCCTCGAGGCGCACCGTGCGGGCGCCCTCGTCATCGGCGAGGACCTCGGCACCGTAGAGCCCGGCGTCCGCGAGACCCTCCAGCGGCACGGCGTGCTCGGCACCTCCGTGCTCTGGTTCGAACGGGACTGGGCGGGCACGGGACGGCCCCTTCCGCCCGACCGGTGGCGCGCGGACTGCCTGGCCACCGCCACCACCCACGACCTGCCGTCCACCGCGGCCCGCATCACCGGCGAGCACGTCCAACTCCGCGACCGCCTCGGCCTGCTCGCCCGCTCCGCGGCCGTCGAGCAGGCGGAGGCGGCGGCCGACGTGGCGGAGTGGCTCGCGCTGCTCTCGCGGCTCGGGATGCTGCCGGGCGGCGGCGGGCACGAGGAGGAGGAGATCAGGGCCGTGCACCGCTTCCTGCTCGCCACCCCGGCCCGCATGGTGGGCGTCTGGCTGCCGGACGCGGTCGGCGACCGCCGCCCGCAGAATCTCCCCGGCACCTGGGACCAGTACCCCAACTGGCGGCTGCCGATCGCCGACGCCGCGGGCCGCCCCGTCACCCTGGAGGAACTCGCCGCCTCACCCCGGCTGCACGCGTTCATGGACGTGTTCCGCACCCGTACGGCACCCCCGGGCGCGCGCCCCGTTTAGCCGTTCGCTACGTTGGCACCGTGGACAAGAAGAACGCCCTGCGCGCCGGCGCCCTGGCTTCCGGTACGACGCTGATGATGCTGCTCATGTCGTCCCCCGCGCTCGCGCTCACGCGCGACGACGGTGACGACCCGGGTCCCGGCCTGAGCGTGATCGAGACGCTCGGCCTCTACGTCGCGGCGCCCATCGTGCTGTTCCTGGTGATCGCGGGCCTGGTCATGGTGGGTGACAAGACCCGCAAGCAGCAGAAGCAGAGCTGACGCCGCCTCTCTTCCCGAGCTCTCCGCAGGGGGCCCTTCGCCGACGTACGTACGCGTACGTCGGCGAAGGGCCCCCTGCGTACGTTCACGGCCGTTCGGCGGTCAGATAGCGCTGCACCGTCGGCCCTGCCCAGTCCACGATCTCCTCGCGGGCCATTGCGACCATCGGCGGAAAGCGCAGCACGTAGCGGGTCATCGCCATCCCCAGGATCTGCGAGGCGCAGAGCCCGGCCCGTAGCGGGGCGGCGGCGGGATCGGGACAGACGCGGCTCGCGACCGGCAGCAGCTGGTCCCTGAAGATGGACTGCATGCGCTCGGCGCCCGCCGCGTTCGTGATGCCGACGCGCAGCATCGCGGTGAGCACCTCGTCCTTCTCCCAGACGTCGAGGAAGTGCGTCACCAGAGCGCGCCCGACGTCCTCGCGCGGCACCGCCGCGAGGTCGGGCAGCCGCAGGTCGATGGAGATGGCCGCCGCGAACAGGCCCTCCTTGTTGCCGTAGTAGCGCATCACCATCGACGGGTCGATGCGTGCGTCCTTGGCGATGGCGCGGATGGTGGCCCGTTCGTAGCCGTCGGCGGCGAATCGCTCGCGGGCGGCGTCGAGGATCGCGCCTCGGGTCGCGTCGGAGCGGCGGGGGGCTGTGCTCTCGGTCATGCCAACAAGCGTAGGCCAACATGTGTTGACAGTCCATGGCGGCGGTCCTACGTTAGCCAACAAGCGTTGACCAACGGGCGTTGGCAGCGGTTGTCGTGAGGGTATGAGGAGGCCGCCATGAACGGAACCGGAAACCAGGGCACGACCGGCACGACTGGCACCAACGGCACGACCGACACCCCCGGCCCCGCCGTGATCGTCGTCGGCTGCGGCCCCACCGGGCTGCTGCTCGCCGGCGACCTGGCCGCCGCGGGCGTCCGCGTCACCGTCATCGAGAGGCGGGCGCACGAGATCAGCAACCTCTCCCGCGCCCTGGTGCTGCACGCCCGCACCCTCGAACAGCTCGACGCGCGCGGCCTCGCCGACGAACTGGTGGCCAAGGGTCAGGTCCTCGACCGGCTGCGCCTCTTCGCCCGCCTGGAGGTCGGCCTCGACAAGCTGCCCTCGCGCTACAACCACCTCCTGGTCCTGCCGCAGTACGAGGTGGAGCGGGTCCTTGAGCGGCGGGCGGTCGCGGCAGGCGTCGACTTCCGGTACGAGAGCGAGGTCACCGGACTCACCCAGGACGCGGACGGCGTGACACTCGAAGTCCGGGGCCCAGGCGGCGAGTCGAGCACCGTGCGGGCCGCCTACGTGGTCGGCGCCGACGGACTGCACAGCCCGGTGCGCGAGGCGATCGGCCTACCCTTCCCCGGCAGGTCCGCCATCCGCTCGCTCGTCCTCGCCGACGTGAAGCTCGCCGAGAAGCCCGAATCGGTCCTCACCGTGAACGCCGCGGGTGACGCCTTCGCCTTCATCGCGCCCTTCGCCGACGGCTACTACCGCGTCATCGGCTGGAACCGCGCCCACAACGTCCCCGACACCGCGCCCCTCGACCTCGAAGAGGTCAAGGAGATCACCCGGCTCGCCCTCGGCCGCGACTACGGCATGCACGACGCCCGCTGGATGTCCCGCTTCCACAGCGACGAGCGCCAGGCACCCGCGTACCGCGTCGGCCGGGTCTTCCTCGCCGGGGACGCCGCGCACGTCCACACCCCGGCGGGCGCGCAGGGCATGAACACCGGCCTCCAGGACGCCGTGAACCTGAGCTGGAAGCTGGTGGCGGCGGTCAACGGCCACGCCCCCGACGGTCTGTTGGACACCTACCAGTCCGAGCGGCACCCCATCGGCAAGGCGGTCCTGCGCAGCAGCGGCGGGATCGTACGACTCGCGATGGCCAAGCGCCCCTGGACCATCGCGGCCCGCGCCGCGCTCGCGACCTTCCTCGGAGCCGTGGCACCGCTCCGCGATAAGGCGATCGGCCAGATCACCGGCATCGGCTACACCTACCCCGCCCCCAAGGGAGCCCACCGCCTGACCGGGCACCGCGCCCCGGACATCGCGCTCAAGGAGGGGCGGCTGTACGAAGCCCTGCGCGAGGGCAAGTTCGTGCTGATCGCCCCCGAGGTGGTCGATGTGAAGGGCGACGTCGTCGGGGTGCGCTGGGCGAGTGAGCGGCGTACGACCGTGCTGGTGCGGCCTGACGGGTACGTGGCGTGGGCGGCGGAGGGGGCGGACGCGGGGGCGGTGGGGGAGGCGTTGGCGCGGTGGGGTGTGGGCGCGTGAAGGTTCTGATCCGTCGACCGTTCGGTTTTGCTTCACGTAAGGCTCGAAAAGATTCGATGGACCTGATGGGTGTGGGAGTGCGACGGTAGTCCCGCAACCAGCCAACAGATCAGCCAAGAGATCCCCGCCGGGTGTGCCCACCTCGGCGGGGTTCGTGTTTTCCCAGGTCGACTGGGAGAGAGCCGAGGAATGCCCGTGACCGTCCTGGACCGGACAACGCCCCTCACGCCGATTGCCTCGGAGGCGAGTTCGGAGGCGAGTTCGGAGGCGAGCAAGGCGCGGCGGGCCGCGCGCCCCATCGGCCTCGGTCTCGCTCTCGCGGCGCTCGCCACGGTCGTCTGGTCGGGCAGCTTCGTGACCTCGCGCGCCCTCGCCGACAGCGTGCCGCCCATCCAGCACGCGTTCTGGCGGTGGATCATCGCGATCGCGGCGGTGGCGCCCTTCGCGGCACGTCAGACCTGGCGGCAACGGGCCGTGCTGCGCAAGCACATCGGCTTCCTGCTCCTCGCCTCGCTCCTCGGCGTCACCATCTACAACACCCTGGTCAACCAGGCGGGCGTGACCACCACCGCGGGCAACATGGGCATGATCATGGCGGCGTCGCCGGTCCTGATGGCGGTGTACGAGCGCATCGGCGGCGCGAAGCTCGGGGCGCGGCGGGTGACGGGCATGCTGATCGCCTGCGCGGGCGTCCTGGTCCTGGTGTCCGGGGGATCGCTCTCCATGGACTTCGCGGCGGGTGACCTGTGGGTGATCGCTGGGGCCGTCTCGTTCGGCTCGTACAGCGCGCTGCTCAAGCGCAAGCCCGCGGAGATCGGCGGGCTGCCGTTCCTCTTCGCGACGTTCACGCTGGGCGCGCTGATGCTGTTTCCGGTGTTCGTGGCGAGCTTCGTGATCCAGGGCGGCTTCGAGCCGACCATGGGGACCCTCTCCCCGCTCCTGTACGTCGGTGTCGTCTCGTCCGCGATCGCCTTCTTCGCCTGGAACAAGGCGATCTCGATCATCGGAGCCGCCCGCGCCGGGGTCATCTACTACCTCCAGCCGGTGTGCGTCGCCCTGCTCTCCTTCGCGGTGCTCGGCGAGGCGTTGGGGTGGCTGCAGGTGGTGTGCATGGGGCTGATCCTGGGCGGGGTCGTGCTCGGCTCGGCGCGCGCGAAGCGGTGACGCGTGGGGCGCGGGGCTCCGGGCCCCTGACCTCTGGGTACGTTGACTCCATGAGCGAGTGGGACATCAAGAAGCTGCAGATCCTGCGTACGTTGAGCGAGCGGGGCACGGTCACGGCGACGGCGCGGACGCTGCAGATGACGCCGTCGGCGGTGTCGCAGCAGCTGTCCAACCTCGCGAAGCAGCTGGGGGTGCCGCTGCTCGAGGCGCACGGCCGCCGGGTCCGTCTGACGGACGCGGCGCATCTCGTCCTGCGTCACGCGGAGGCGGTCTTCGCTCAATTGGAGCTCGCGGACGCGGAGTTGGCGGCGTACACGCAGGGTGAGGCGGGGGAGGTGAGGGTCGGCGCCTTCTCGACGGCGGTGCCCGCGCTCGTGGTCCCCGCGGTGCGGGCGCTGCGGGCCGCGGCGCCCCGGATCTCGGTGCGGGTGCGCGAGACGGAGGCGGCGGAGGCGTACGAGCTGCTTGCCGCGGGGGAGGTGGACGTGGCCCTCTCCCTGGCGGTACAGGCACCGGCCGCGGCGGACGTGGACTCCCGCTTCACCCGGGAGTCACTCCTGGCGGATCCACTGGACGTGGCGCTGCCGGGGGACCACGCGCTGGCGGCTTCGGAGGGGCTGCGGCTGGCGGATCTGGCCCGGGAGCCGTGGATCTTCGGCGGCAGCGGCCCCTGGTCGGAGATCACCCGGGCGGCGTGCGAGGGGGCCGGTTTCACCCCTGAGCAGGCACATTCCGCCTCCGGCTGGACGGCGATCCTGGCGATGGTGGAGGCGGGGATGGGGGTGGCCCTGGTCCCACGGATGGCGGCGGTCCGCCGTGACGGCGTGGTGATGCGGGCCCTGACCGCCGATAGGCCTCGCCGGCATGTGGTGGCTGCGGTGCGGAGGGGGGCGGCGGGGGGTGCGGCGGTGGGGCGGGTCCTCTCGGCACTGCGGGATGCGGCGCCGGCGCCGGGGGCGGCGTTGTAGGGGACGGTTCCTTGACCCGGGGTGGTGGGCCTGGCCACGGGGTGGCGGCCGGTCCTTCGCCTGCGGGGCGCTGTCCCGCGCTCCGCGCGGATCTCTCCCGCCCACCCACCCGATACTCCGAAGCTGCGGGGTAAACGGGTGGGTGGGCGGGAAGATCCGCGCGCAGCGCGGGACAGGTTCGCCACCGGCGGTGGGACAGGTTCGCCGCCGGCGGCGGGGCAGGTTCGCCGCCGGCGCAGGCGGGAGGCCGCCGGCAGAGGCAGCCCGCCGCCCGTGCAGCCCGGGGTTACACGTCCGCCGACTGCGCCCGCAGGGCCCGCTCGACGCCCGCCCGAGACTCCGTGATCAAGCGGCGCAGCGCCGCCGACGGGTTCGCCGAGGCGAGCCACGCGTCCGTGGCGTCCAGGGTCGCCTGGGAGACCTGGAGCGCCGGGTACAGGCCCACCGCGATCTGCTGCGCCATCTCGTGCGAACGAGAGTCCCACGCCCCCTTGACCGCCGCGAAGAACTTCTCCGTGTACGGGGCGAGGAGTTCGCGCTGGTCCGTCTGGACGAAGCCGCTGATCACGGCCTCCTGGATCGAGTTCGGGAGCTTGTCGGACTCGACGACCGAGGCCCACGCCTCCGCCTTCGCCTCCGCGGACGGCCGCGCCGCCCGCGCCGCCGCCGCGTGCCGCTCGCCCGCGGCCGTCCTGTCGCGCTCCAGCTCCGCCGCGATCCCGGCCTCGTCGAGGCGGCCCGTCGCCGCGAGCCGGTGCACGAAGGCCCAGCGCAGCTCCGTGTCCACGGCGAGGCCCTCGACCGACTCCTTGCCGGACAGCAGGCCCTCCAGGAGGGCCAGCTGCTCCTCCGTACGCGCCGTCGCCGCGAACGCCCGGGTCCACGCGAGCTGGTGGTCGCTGCCCGGCGCCGCGTCCCGCAGATGCGCGAGCGTCGCCTCCGTCCAGCGGGCCAGCGCCTCCTCGCGCCCGGCCGGGGCCGCGTACAGGTCGAGGGAGAGCTTCACCTGGCGGTGCAGCGACTGCACCACCCCGATGTCCGACTCCTTGCCGATGCCGGACAGGACCAGGGAGAGGTAGTCCCGCGTCGGGAGTTCCCCGTCACGCGTCATGTCCCACGCCGAAGCCCACGACAGCGCCCGCGGCAACGACGCGTCGAAGTCACCGATGTGCTCCGTCACGAAGGCGAGCGACTCCGTGTCCATGCGGACCTTCGCGTACGAGAGGTCGTCGTCGTTGAGCAGGATCACCGCCGGACGCGCGCGGCCCACCAGGGCGTCCACCGCCGTCAGTTCACCGTCCACGTCCAGTTCCACGCGGTCCGTGCGCACCAGCTTGCCGCTCGCGTCGTCGAGGTCGTACAGGCCGATCGCGATCCGGTGCGGACGCAGTGTCGGCTCACCCTTCGCACCCGCGGGAAGCGCGGGGGCCTCCTGCTTCACCGCGAAGGAGGTGATCTTTCCGGCCGTGTCGACGTCCACCACCGGCCGCAGGACGTTGATGCCCGCGGTCTCCAGCCACTTCTTCGACCACGTCTTCAGGTCGCGCCCGCTGGTCTCCTCAAGCGCGCCGAGCAGATCGGACAGACGCGTGTTCCCGTACGCGTGCGCCTTGAAGTATGCCTGCACGCCCCGGAAGAACTCGTCCATGCCGACGTACGCGACCAACTGCTTCAGCACCGACGCGCCCTTGGCGTACGTGATGCCGTCGAAGTTGACCAGGACGTCGTCGAGATCGTTGATCTCCGCCATGATCGGGTGCGTGGAGGGCAGCTGGTCCTGGCGGTACGCCCACGTCTTCATGGAGTTGGCGAACGTCGTCCAGGAGTGCGGCCAGCGCGAGTTCTCCGCGTACGCCTGGCAGGCGATCGAGGTGTACGTGGCGAACGACTCGTTCAGCCACAGGTCGTTCCACCACTCCATCGTCACGAGGTCGCCGAACCACATGTGGGCGAGCTCGTGCAGGATCGTCTCCGCGCGCGTCTCGTACGCCGCGTCCGTCACCTTCGAACGGAACACGTACTGGTCGCGGATGGTGACCGCACCCGCGTTCTCCATCGCGCCCGCGTTGAACTCCGGCACGAAGAGCTGGTCGTACTTGGCGAAGGGATACGCGTAGTCGAACTTCTCCTGGAACCAGTCGAAGCCCTGCCGCGTGACCTCGAAGATCGCGTCCGAGTCGAGGAACTGGGCCAGCGAGGGGCGGCAGTAGATGCCGAGCGGAACCGATTGGCCGCCAGGACCCTCGTACGAACTGTGGACCGAGTGATACGGACCGACGATGAGTGCCGTGATGTACGTCGACATGCGCGGCGTCGGCTCGAAGGCCCAGACGTCACCGCTGGGCTCGGGAGTCGGCGAGTTCGAGATGACCGTCCAGCCGGACGGGGCCTTCACGGTGAACCGGAACGTCGCCTTCAGGTCGGGCTGCTCGAAGGACGCGAAGACGCGACGCGCGTCCGGGACCTCGAACTGCGTGTAGAGGTATGCCTGTTGGTCGACGGGGTCGACGAACCGGTGCAGGCCCTCACCGGTGTTGGTGTAGTCGCAGTCGGCGACCACCCGCAGCTCGTTGGGGCCCGCCTCCAGGTGCTTCAGCGCGATGCGCGAGTCCCTGAACACGGCGGCCACGTCCAGCGAGTGGCCGTTCAGGACGGCCTCGTGCACCGCCGGGGCCACCAGGTCGATGAAGGTCTCGGCGCCCGCCTCCGCGGAGTCGAAGCGCACCGTGGTCACCGACCGGTAGGTGCCGCCCTCTTGCGCGCCGGAGAGGTCGAGGTCGATCTCGTACGAGTCGACGGTGAGCAGCTTCGCCCGCTGCTGTGCCTCTTCGCGGGTCAGATTGGTGCCGGGCACGCGGTCATCTCCTCAGGAACGTCAGGTACGACTTGTGGCGTTTCCGGCCATCCTTCCATGCGGCTCCGCGGACGTGCCGGGGCATTGTTCGCGGGCCGCGCTGCCGCTAGCATCCGCGCGTCGGCTCACGCCCCGGGGGGAGCGTTCATGGGAACCGGACGAGCACGGCGATTACACGGCGCGGGGTGCGCCGCATGACGGACGTACTCGTCGCGGGAGCCGGTATCGGCGGGCTCACCACCGCGCTCAGCCTGCACGCGGCGGGCATCGGGGTGCGGGTCGTCGACGCGGTGGAGGCGCTGCGGCCCGTCGGGGTCGGCATCAACCTCCTCCCGCACGCGGTACAGACGTTGACGGAACTGGGCCTCGGCGCCGATCTTGCCGCCACGGCCGTGCCGACCGCCGGGGTACACCACTTCGACCGGCACGGCGGCCACATCTGGGGCGAGCCGCTCGGCCTCGCCCGCGGCCACCACTGCCCGCAGTACTCCCTGCACCGCGGAGCCCTGCAGCTGATCCTCCTGGACGCGGTACGCGACCGCCTCGGCGAGAGCGCCGTCCAGACCGGTACGGCGTTCGTGCGGTACGCCGAGGCGGAGGGCTCCGGGGCGCTGCGCGTGACCCTGCGGGACGTGCGGCGCGGGCGGGAGTTCGCGGTGCCGGTGCGGGCCCTGGTCGGGGCCGACGGGCTCTACTCGGCGGTCCGGGCCCGGCTGCACCCCGGGGAGGGGCCGCCGCTGTGGAACGGCATCCGGATGTGGCGGGGCGTCACCGAGTGGGAGCCGGTGTTCGGCGGCCGGACGATGGTGATCGCGGGCAGCAACGCGGCAGCGAAGTTCGTCGCCTACCCGATCTCGCGGGAGGCGGAGGTACGGGGGCGCGTGCTGCTCAACTGGGTGGCGGAGGTGCGGTTTCCGGTACACCACCATGGATCGCCGGGCCCGGCGGACTGGAACCGCTCGGGGCGCCTCTCCGATGTCCTCCCGCATTTCTCCGGCTGGCGGATCGGCGACCTGGACGTGCCGGCGCTGCTGGCCGCGACCAACTCGACGGGACGGATCCTGGAGTACCCGATGGTGGACCGGGACCCGCTGCCGTGGTGGGGCCGGGGAGCGGTGACGCTGCTGGGCGACGCGGCCCATCCGATGTATCCGGTGGGGTCGAGCGGAGGCTCGGAGGCGGTGCTCGACGCGCGGGTCCTTGCGCGCTGCGTGGCCCTCGCCGGGACGGACCGGGTGTCCGGACTGCGGGCCTACGAGGCGACGCGCTGGGGTCCCGCCAACGCGGTGGCGCTGGCGAACCGGGCGATGCCGGTGGATGCGGTGCTGCGGGCCGTCGCCGAGCGGGCGCCGGAGGGGTTCGGGCGGGTGGAGGAGGTTTTGACGGGGGAGGAGTTGGAGGGGTTGGGGGAGGGGTATCGGCGTATGCGGGGCTGTTGGTAGGGGTCTACCTGGGGCTCCGCCCCAGACCCCGCTCCTCAAACGCCGGAGGGGCTGATTCTCAGCCCGTCCGGCGATTGAGGACGAACTCGGCGAAGCCGGTGATGACGGCAAGCAAGGCCCCCGCGCAGCGGGTTTTCGGGAATGGGCGGGGTTGGGGAAATCAACGTCTGAAATGCGCCAGCCCCCACCCACCCCCACGCGCGACCCTCGACCCATGACCGCAACCCCGACCCTGACCTCGACCCCGACCTACGCCCCTCTCCCCATCACCCCCACCGCCCTGAAACAACTCCGCACCACCGACGACGCCGCCCACCCCTGCGCCCCCTACGTGGACACGGAAGGCGGCGACCCCCTCCGCTGCTGCCTGCGCCCCATCGCCCCCGGCGAACACGTCGCCCTCGTCTCGTACGCGCCCCTGCGCCGCTGGGCCGAGGAGACCGGCGCGACCCCCGGTGCCTACGACGAGCAGGGCCCCGTCTTCATCCACGCGGAGGACTGCGACGGCCCGGCGGCCGACAGCGCCGACTACCCCTTCGCCCGCCCCGGAGCCCTCCGCACCCTCCGCCGCTACAACGCCGAAGGCCGCATCGTCGGCGGCCGTCTGCTGGAGATCCCGGACCCGGCGACCCAAGGCTTCGACGCCGCCTTCGCGGAGGCCTTCGCCGACCCCGAGGTCGCCCTCGTCCACGTCCGGGCGGTCGAGTACGGCTGCTTCCACTTCGAGGTGCGCCGCTCCTAGACAGCTCCTAGGAGACAGCTCCCACCGCCCCCACCGCCCGCGCGAACCCCCGCACCCGCTCCGTCTCCCCGCCCCGCCGCCACACCATCCCGAGCACCGAGTCCGGCACCCCCTCCACCGGCACGAACGTGACATCGCGCCGCCCGTGGTACTCCGCGGTCGGACGGCACAGCAGCATCGCCCCCCGCCCCGCCGCCACCAGCGTCAGCCCCTCCTGGAGGGTGCGTACCTCAGGCGCGGGCACGGCCGACGGGGCGTGCGCCTCGCGCCAGTACGCGGGTGCCGGAGCCGTCGCCGAGATCAGCGGCGTCTCCGTCAGCTCGGCCGCGTGCACCGAAGCACGGCCCGCGAAGGGGTGGCGTACCGACACCGCGACCGTCTGCTGCTGACGGGAGAAGACCGGGCCGAGCGCCAGATCCGGTTCCTCGACCGGAAGCAGCACGATCGCCGTGTCCACGTCTCCGTGCCGCACCGCCCCGAAGGGGTCCGCGAACGGCACCTCCACGATCTCCGTCACGCAGGCCGGATGCCGCTCCTGGAACTCCGTGATCGCCCCCATGAGCCGCGCGTCCGCCGTCCCCTGGAAGCCGATCCGCAGCCGCCCCGAGACGCCCCGTGCCGACTCCCGCGCCGCGTCCACCGTGGCGCTCAACGTCTCGTACGCCGGGCGGAGTTGGACCAGGAACCGCGCGCCCGCCGGAGTCAGCCGCACCCGGCGGCTCGACCGCTCGACGAGCCGCGTACCGATCCGCCGCTCCAGGTCCCGCAGCAACTGGCTGACGCGGCTCTGCGAGAGGTACAGGCGCTCGCCCGCGCGGCCGAAGTGCAGCTCGTCGGCGAGCGCCATGAAGCACTCCAGCTCCCGTATTTCAAGCCCGCTCAACCGGCACACTCCCTCACCCGCATCTATGAGCCTCGCTCATTGAAGGATGAGACCTTCGCCGTTGTTCCCGACGGGCGCCCGGCGAAGGCTTGAGCGCATGTTGCCCCTCTCCGTCCTCACCGTCGCCGCCACCACCTTCTCCGTCGTCACCACGGAAATGCTGCCGGTCGGCCTCCTTACCTCCTTCTCCGAAGGGCTCGGCGTCTCCGACGGGACCGCGGGTCTGACCGTCACCATGCCCGGCGTGATCGCGGCGCTCGCCGCCCTGCTCCTTCCGGTCGCCGTGCGGCGCGCCGACCGGCGGACGGTGCTGTGCGCGCTGATGGCCCTGCTGGCCGCCGCCAACCTCCTCTCCGCGCTCGCGCCCGCCTTCGGCGTGCTCCTCGCCGCGCGCGTGCTCGTGGGGGTCTGTATCGGCGGCGTGTGGGCGATCGCGGCCGGTCTCGGCGTACGTCTGGTGCGCGAGGAATCCGCGGGGCGGGCCACCACGGTGATCTTCAGCGGGATCGCCGTGGCGTCCGTACTCGGTGTGCCCGCCGGGACCCTCCTCGGTGAACTCGCGGGCTGGCGCTGGGCGTTCGCGGTGATGGCGGCGTTCGCCCTCGCGGTCGCCGGGCTGCTCGCGGCGGCGCTCCCCGCCCTGCCCGCGTCGGCGGTGGTACGGCTCGGCACATTCCCGGCGCTGCTTCGGAACGCGCCGCTGCGGGCGGGACTCCTGGTGGTGCTGTCCCTGGTGACCGGGCACTTCGCCGCGTACACCTACGTACGCCCCGTCCTGGAGCGGGCCCCGGGCCTCGGCGCCGGGCTGATCAGCGCATCGCTTCTCGCGTACGGGATCGCGGGCATCGCAGGCAACTTCGCCGCCGGTACGCTCGCCGCCCGCGATCCGCGCCGGGCGCTGCTCGCCATCTCCGCGGCGCTGGCCGCCGCGGTCCTGCTCCTCGGCCCCGCGGGCGGCTCGCTGCTCGCCTCGGTGGCGCTGCTCATCGCATGGGGCCTGGCCTACGGCGGGGTCTCCGTCGCCACCCAGCACTGGATCCTCGCCGCCGCGCCCCGCGCCCGCGAGGCGGCATCCGGGCTCTTCGCCGCGGTGTTCAACGCGGCCATCGCCCTGGGCGCGCTCACCGGCGGCCTGGTCGCGGACGGCTTCGGGACGACGGACGTGCTCTGGCTCGGCGGCGGCCTCGCAGGCCTCGCCCTGCTCGTCGTGGCGTACACGACGAAGGGGACGGCCACCGCGTACGCGAAGGAGGCGGCCACCGGTGCACGGTGACCGCCCCCTCACAGGCGTACGGAAGTGGGCGTCAGCCCTTGAGCTCCGCCGCTACCAGCTCCGCGATCTGCACCGCGTTCAGCGCGGCACCCTTGCGGAGGTTGTCGTCGGAGATGAAGAAGGCCAGGGCGTTCTCCGCCGTCTCGTCGGCGCGGATGCGGCCCACGAAGGAGTCGTCCTTGCCGGCCGCGACCAGCGGGGTCGGGACGTCCGTGAGGACGACGCCCTCGGCCGTCGCGAGGATCTCGGTGGCGCGCTCGGCGCTCAGCGGACGCTCGAAGCGGGCGTTGACCTGGAGGGAGTGGCCGGTGAAGACCGGCACGCGCACGCAGGTGCCGGAGACCTTGAGGGCCGGGATCTCCAGGATCTTGCGGGATTCGTTGCGGAGCTTCTGCTCCTCGTCGGTCTCGTTCAGACCGTCGTCGACGATGGAGCCCGCGAGCGGCAGGACGTTGTACGCGATCGGCGCGACGTACTTGTTCGGCGCGGGGAACTCCGTGGCCGAGCCGTCGTGCGTGAGCTTGGGCGCGTCGTCGCCGACCTTCTTGACCTGCTCGAAGAGCTCGTCGACACCGGCGAGACCCGAACCGGAGACGGCCTGGTAGGTCGCCACGACGAGCGCGGTGAGCCCGGCCTCCTTGTGCAGCGGCTTCAGGACCGGCATCGCGGCCATCGTCGTGCAGTTCGGGTTGGCGATGATGCCCTTGGGGCGGTTGGCGATCGCGTGCGGGTTGACCTCGGAGACGACGAGGGGAACCTCGGGGTCCATGCGCCAGGCCGAGGAGTTGTCGATCACGACGGGGCCCTGCGAGGCGACCTTCTCGGCCAGCGCCTTCGACGTGGCGCCGCCCGCCGAGAACAGGACGATGTCCAGGCCGGTGTAGTCCGCCGTGGAGGCGTCCTCGACCGTCACGCCGTCGAGCTTCGAACCGGCCGAGCGTGCCGATGCGAACAGGCGCAGCTCGTCCAGGGGAAAGTTCCGCTCGACGAGGATCTTGCGCATGACCGTGCCGACCTGACCGGTGGCTCCGACGATTCCGACCTTCACAGGAACTTCCTCCGTATGTGCATGGGCATAGGCATTGGCCTGTGCGTTCCATCATGCGTCTGTCCACGGCCGCCTTGTCCAATCCATTGTCCGGAGTTCGGGATGTCACATTCCCGGCCACCGCGAGCGAACGTTTCGGGCCCTCGCGGCGTCCTAGGGGAAACGTCGGGGGAGGGAGGGGTGTCTTGCTGCGCGGAAAGGTGCGACGGGCCCAGCGGGAGAGGGCCGATCCGCTCGACGCGGCCCAGGAGGACCGGGTACGGGCGGTGCTCGCGCTCGGGGGTGTGCCGCACGCCGATCTGCCCGACGGCGTCCAGCAGGTCAGGCTCAAGCTCCTGGAGCGGGCCGCTGACGGGCGTGAGGCGCCCCGTGACGTGTCCGCGTGGGCGGCGGTCGTCGCCTCGAACCTGGCCATGGACTGGCACCGGGCGCGCCGCAGACAGGAGCGCCTGGGGGAGCGGCTCGCCGTGCTGTGGCGGGAGGCGACGGACGAGGACGGCGCGGAGTCGCGGGCCCTTTCGATGGCCGTGACCCAGGGCCTGGACGCCCTGCCCGACACCCAGCGGCAGGTCGTCGTCTTGCGGTTCTACGCCGATCTGCCGGTCCGGGCGATCGCCGACGAGCTGGGCATCCCGGAGGGCACGGTCAAGAGCAGGCTGCATACGGCGGTACGGGTGCTGCGGACGCGGCTGCACGAGGGCGAGGTGGTGTGACGGTGGCCAAGGACGAGTACGACGCGCTGATGCTCGCACTCACGGACGAGCCCGTGCCCGAGGCCGCCCGGCGGGACCCGGAGCTGCTCGCGGAGCACGCGGCGGCTGTGGCGGATGTCGCACTCCTTCGGGAGCACATCGGGGCGGCGGGCCGCGCCCTTGCGGCTCCGGAGCCGGTACCGAAACCGGTGCCCCTGCCGGATCAGCGCGTCGGAGTACGCCCGGCCGGGGCCCGGCGGCGGCGCGTGACGACGGCGCTGGGCCTCGCCGCGGCGATGGCGGCCGTCTCGCTGGTGGGCGGCGTCGCGTGGCTGGCGGTGGAGAGCGGGGGCGGGATCAGCCGGAGCGCCGACGACAAGGACGCGGCGCAGGGGGCGGCGCCTGAGGCCGGGGACCAGAAGTCCGGGGTCTACGTGCCCTGCGCCCGGCTCATCGTGGAGGGCACGGTGAAACGGGTCGAGCCGGTTCCCGGTGGCGTCCAGGACCGGATCGTCCTGGACGTGACCCGCTACTACAAGCCGAGCCGAGGGACGAAACAGGTCACCTTCGTGATGGACGTGGACGTGGATCCGCGGCTCCGGCCCGGAGACCGCACCCTGATCGGCATCCCGAAGGGTGAGGCGTCGCCGGACATCTGGTCCAGCGGCAAGGCGGGCCTGGCCAAGGACCGCGCGTGGATCGAGCGGGAGTTGCGGCAGGGGAAGGGGATGAAGTGCTGAGCGCGGAAACGCAGCGGATGCCGTGAACGCGGCGGACGGGAACGCGGCGGACGTAATGTGCTGGATGTAAGGACCGCTGGCCACTTATGGTTGCTACATGACGACCCAAGCGCCCCTGCCCGCACCCGACTTCACTCCGACCGATGACGTCTTCGTACGGAAACACATGGGCGTGCCGTCCATCGACGTCGACGACTGGACCCTGGTGGTGGAGGGGCTGGTCGAGCATCCGCTGCGTCTGGACATGGCCGAGGTGCTGGCCCTCGGGACCGAGCGGCTGCCCGCCTTCCACGAGTGCTTCGGGAGCCCCTTCGCGCCGGACGTGCCGACGCGGGCGGTGGCGCAGGTGGAGTGGGCCGGGGTGCCGCTCGCCGCGCTCCTGGACCGGGCGGCGCCTCGCGCCACCGCGCGGCACGTCTGGTTCGAGGGCGCCGACACGGGGTCGTTCCACGGTCAGGACGGCCTCACATACGTCAAGGATCTGCCCCTGCCGGTGGCCCGCGGTGATGTCTTCCTCGCGCACCGGATGAACGGGGAGCCACTCCGTGCCGAGCACGGGTTCCCCCTGCGGGCCGTGGCGCCGCGGATGTTCGGCACGAACTCGGTGAAATGGCTGACCCGGATCGTCCTGGCGGACCGCAGGGCGGACAGCGTGTTCACCACGCGGTTCTACAACCGGGTCCTGCCGGGGGACTCGGAGCCGAGCCCCGTGCGGGAGGTCGACGTCAGCAGCAAGTTGTTCGCACCGGGGGAGGGGGAGGAAATCCCCGCGGGGCACGCCGTGTTGAGCGGCAGGGCCTGGAGTACGTCGGCGATCGTGGCGGTCGGAATCTCGGTCGACGGAGGCCCTTGGGAGCCCGCCGTGGTGGACGCGGCGGGGGCAGGGCCGACGTGGCAGCGCTTCTCCCTCCGGCGGGAGTTGGCTCCCGGCACGCATCACATCCGCTGCCGGGCCACGGACGGGGCGGGCAGGACGCAGCCGCTCGCCGGGGCGCGTAACTCGGTGCATGAGGTGGGGGTCGTGGTGGCGGGAGAGTGATCCGCCCGCGACACGCAGACACCGGCCGGCCCGATGCTCGGGCCGGCCGGTGTCGAAGAACCTACGGAGTGACCTTCTCGATGATCACGCTGCCCGTTCCCGCGACCGTGCCCCGCCCGTTCAGGAGGGTCACCTCACCGAACAGCTGGCGGCCGTCGGCCGACGGTGCGTCCGCCGCGACCTCCGCGGTGACCTGGGCCGACGCGCCGTTCGCCAGCTTCACCGGCGCGGACTCGTCCACCTTGACCGAGCCGAGCGCGCCCGAGAAGAAGACATCACGGTAGTCGTACGCGGTCGATCCGGCCGGGATGGAGTAGCCCGCCACCTGGATCTCGTACGTACCCGCCGCCGGCTTCGTGAGGCTGACCGCCTCCTCCGAGTCGCCGTCCGCCGATGAGCCCACGGCCTTGCCGTCCTTCAGGACGGAGAGGTCGAGGTCCGCCGCGGCGTCCGCCGTCGAACCGATGGCGACGTCGAGCCGCTCCGCGCCCTCGGGCACGACCACGGTCGTCGTCTGCGTCTCACCCTGCTTGATCGAAGGCCGCGTCGCCTTCGCGGAGCCGAGCGAGCCGCCCTTCAACTTGCCGTCCACCGCGGCGAAGTTGTTGGTGACCTTCCAGGAGACGGGGGCCGGCGTGCCGACCTTCGCCTCCGGAACCGTCTGCACGGCGGGGTCGAAGTCGACACCCAGCGCGGAGACGTCCAGCTTGTACGGGTTGTCCAGGAGCGGCGACGTCCTGCGCGACTCGACCTCGATCTCCCACACGCCCGGCGTCGGCTCCGGGTAGGAACGCAGGTCGGGGCGGCAGGTGTTGGCCGGGTTGACGTAGTTCGCGTAGCAGACGAGCGACGACGTCGAGTCGACCGGGACGCCGTACGGGTGCACCGCGATGAACCGCGTCTGGCTCTTGTCCTTCAGACCGCCGAGCGCCACCTCAAGGGACTTGGCGCCCTTCGGCACCGTCACGAAGTACGACTTCGTGCTGTTGCGCTGCACCGAACCGGCCGCCGAGGAGACGTACGACGGCTTGGCGAGCGGCGTCGAGACGACCACCGTTGACATGATCTGCTGGTCGACACCCTCGGTGCGTTCGTCGTCCACCGTGAGGACCGCGCTGTGCAGCCCCGCGGACTTGGCCTGCGCCTCGACCTTCACCGTCACCGGCTTGTTCAGGCCGAGCGAGACGTGGTCGCTGCCGAGCAGGCGGAACGTGCCCTGGTGGTTGTTCTCCAGGTCCAGCTCGTGGCGCACGGCACGGTCCGGTCCCGACGTCCGCGTGATGGTGACGTCGTACGTCCGCTTCTGGCCCGTCTTCAGGCCGCCGTCGCGGTCGTAGATACCGGTGCCGGGCTTCTTCAGCTCCTGCTCGAGGGAGGTGTCGACCGGGGCCTTCACCGTGTAACTGTGCGCTGTCGCACCGGACTTGATGGACTTCCAGGCGCCGACGATGTCGATCAGGCCCGTGCCCTGCGCGTACGCCTGCTCACCGCGGATGTGGTCCGCGGTGGACGTCAGCGCGGTGCGCAGCGTCGCGGGGGTGAGGTCGATGTGCTTCTGCTTGGCGGCGGAGATCAGCAGCGCCGAGGCGCCGGCGGCCTGCGGCGACGCCATCGACGTACCCTGCAACATCGAGTAACCGGCGGGGAGTTTGTAGCCCGCCTCGGTGACTGGGGAGCCCGGCAGCCAGGTCTGCGTGGTGTTGATGGCCGAGCCCGGCGCCGAGATGATCGGCGCGAAGCCGCCGTCCTCGCGCGGGCCGCGCGAGGAGAAGGGCATCATCGCGTACTTCTTCTCCACGGCGGAGCCGTAGTTGGCGGCCCAGGTCTCCTTGGAGATGGAGGCGCCGACCGAGATGACCTTGTCGGCGAGGCCGGGGTCGCCGATGGTGTTCGCCCCGGGGCCCGAGTTGCCCGCGGAGATCACCAGCTGCACGCCGTAGGTGTCGATGAGGCGCGTGTAGAGCTCGGCGCGCGCGTTGTTGCCGTCGTTGAGCGCCGGGAGGCCGCCGATCGACATGTTCACGATGTCGACGCCGCGCTTCGTCACGAGGTCGATCATGCCCTCGGTGAGCGCGACGTTCGTGCAGCCGCCGGACCAGGTGCAGGCGCGCGAGGAGACCAGCTTGGCGCCGGGCGCCGCGCCGCTCATCTTGCCGCCGAACAGGCCGTTGGCCGCGGTGATGCCCGCGACGTGCGTGCCGTGCTCGGACTCGATGACGCCGATGTTGACGAAGTCGGCCTTCTTGCCGACCCAGTCGCCGCCGTACGGGTCGGTCGGCACGTCCTTGCGGATCTCGACGACGAAGGGAACGCGCTCGACGACGTCGGTCGCCGGGTCGTCCTTGCCGAAGTAGGCGACCTGGTGGTCGTCCTTGTACGGCTTCATCGTCTCGTCGTCGGTGAAGTCGTTGTTGTCGTTCAGGTCCACGCGCACCGTGCCGGCCGCCGGGTCGTACAGGACGCCCCAGCTGTCGGTGGTGTCGCCGTCGCGGTTGATGTCGCCGTTGGCGTCACCGCCGACGGTGGCCGACTCGCGGAAGCGGTTGACCTGGAAGGAGCCCGCGGGGGCCTTCCACGTCTTGCCGTCCCAGGTGAAGACGGGTCCTGTGACGGGGTTGGTCATCCGCCGCCAGGTGCCGTCCGCGTCCACGATCGGGTCGGTCGCGGTCACCCAGTCGGTGATCTTCCGCTCGCCCGTGGTGGTCTTCTGGAGCGCCGGGTGACCGAGGTCGATGCCGGAGTCCAGGATGCCGATGGTGGTGCCGCGGCCGTCCGCCTTCGGGTTCTTCTTCACGAAGTCGACGGCGCCCGTCTCGAAGGACGGGTTGTACGGGTTCTTCGCGGGGGTGTTCTTGCCCGGTCCGGCGTACGTGTCCTCGACGCCATCGGCGGCCGTCTTCGCGCCCTTGGCCCGGTCGGCGGCGGGCGTCGGGTCGTCGAGCTTGATCTCGTGCCGCAGGTCGATGCCGTGCACCGACGACAGCTTCCCGGCCGCCTCGATGGCGGCGGCGGCCTTCGCGGTGGGCACGGTGGCGCGTACGTACCCGAGCTTGTCGTACGTCCGCCCGACCGAACCGCCCTTGACGGCGTCGAGCTGGCCCGCGACCTGCTCGGTGGCGCCGGGAGCGGTGGCGACCATCATCGTGACGGTCTTCTCGCCGTCCGCCTCGGCGTCCGCGAGGAGTTCGGCGTCGGCGGAACCGAGCTTCTTGTCGGCGGACTTGGGGGCGGTCTTGCCCCCGGGGTCCCCACCGGCCGCGAGGGCCATGGGTATGGGCCCGGCGGCGGAGAGCGCGGCGGTCAGACCGACGGCTATCGCGAGGCGGGTCGTGCGTCTAGCACTGGATCTGTGCATCAGCATCCCTGTACGTAAAGGTCGAAAAGGTCCGGAATCCGGAACCGGATGACCGCTCAGCTTTACGTAAGTGACTGCTGATTGGGGAGAGTTGTCAGGTTACGATCGCGGCGTGACGCAATCCCGCCATGTGCCATCGGCGACATAGCGGGGTGATTCACCTCGCCGGACGCGCCCGCGCGTAATGGCGCGAGGCCTTCGCCCGGTTTCCGCAGGCGGCCATCGAGCACCACCGCCGCGTGCCGTTGCGCGAGGTGTCGAAGAAGTGCAGGATGCACGCCTCGTGGGCGCAGGGCCGGATCCGGTCCTGCGCGGTGGCCAGCAGCGTCAGGTAGTCGCGCGCCGCCAGCCAGGCCGCACCCCACGTCACGTCCTTGAACTCGGGCTTCTCGCCCGGCCCTTCGGGGGACAGAGTCGCCCGGATCCGCCCGTGGTCGAGGACCTTGTTGACGCGGTCGATCCCGGCGTTGGGGTCGGGGCCGTCCACGACGGAGGCGATCGCGTCGCGCGCCCGCAGTACATGCTCCAGCGTGGCCTCGTCCGCACCGAACCGGTCACCGAGCCCGTTGGCGGCGAGCCAGACGGCCAGCCCCTCGGTGCCGGCCAGCAGATCCTGGCGCACGCCGTCCGCCATCCACCGGGTGTTGAGCAGGTCGAGGGAGAGCGGCTCGCCGACGAGCGGACGGGGGTCGCGGGGTGCGGTGGTCGCGGGCTCGGTGGTCATGGGGGCTCCCTTCGAAGCTAACCAGCAAAGGGTACGTGACCGGTTGACGCTCCCGAGTCTAACCACTAACGTCACATTCAACGGTTAGCCCGCGTCAGGCGGGCCGCCGCCGACAAGGGGAGAGTCATGACCGCGACCAGCACACTCCGCACCGGCCACATCGGTCTGAACGTCACGGACATCGAGCGCTCGCTCGCCTTCTACCGCGACGTCATCGGCTACGGCGTGATCGGCGAGGGCAAGGAAGGGGGCCGCAGATTCGCCTTCCTGGGGGAGGGCAAAACCCCGGCGCTCACGCTCTGGCAGCAGGCGGACGCGGCGTACGCGGCCGGGAACGCGGGCCTGCACCACCTGGCGATCGAGGTGGACACCATCGACCAGGTCCGCGCGTACGAGAGCGCTCTGCGTGCGTACGGAGTGGAGTTCGCCTACGAGGGCGTCGTCCCGCACGGCGAGGGCGCCGCGTCCGGCGGGATCTTCTTCCACGACCCGGACGGCACGCGCCTTGAGATCTATGCGGCTTCTGGCGTGGGCGCCTCGGACGTGGCTCCGGTGCCGGACGCTCCGACGTGCGGCTTCTTCTGATCCGATTCCCGCCCACCCACCCGATCACCCGGCGATGCACCCCTGGCCCCAGGAGCGACATGACCCCGCACGCCCCGTACCACCACGGCTCACGCGCCGTCCAGGATCTCGTCGGCGTGCGGGAACTGGCCGACCACGTGGGCCGGTCCATAGGCGACGGCATCCGCCCCGTCGCCGCCGCCTTCCTCGAACTCCAGCCCATGCTCGTGATCGGCGGCGCGGACCCGGCGGGCACCGTCTGGGCCTCGCTGCTCACCGGCGACCCCGGGTTCGTACGGGCCACCGGGCCGCACCAGATCTCGATCGCGGGCCGCGGCCTGCGCCGGGCGGACCCCCTCGCGACGGCCCTCGCGAGGGAGGGCACCCGCGTGGGCACCATCGCCCTCGATCCCCGCACCCGGCGCCGCATGCGGCTGAACGGCCGGGCGCGGCCGACCCCGCGCGGCCTGGCGATCGAGGCCGACCAGGTCTTCTCCAACTGCCCCAAGTACCTCCAGAAGCGGGATCTCCCGCCGGGCGCCATGCCAGGCCGCCCCTCCGCGCCCCGACACGGGGTGAAGCTCACCGGCGATCAGCGCGCGTTCATCGCCGAAGCGGACACCTTCTTCCTCGCCACGGTCCACGCGGAAGGCGCCGACGCCAGCCACCGGGGCGGCAACCCCGGCTTCGTCCAGGTCCCTTCCCCCTACGAACTCGCCTGGCGGGACTACCCCGGCAACTCCATGTTCCTGTCCCTGGGCAACCTCGCCGCCGACCCACGCGCCGGACTCCTCTTCCTCGACTGGGTGACCGGCACCACCCTCCAGCTCACCGGCACGGCCCGCACCGAATACGGCGACGACGGCTCCCGCACGGTCCGCTTCACCCTCACCGAGGCGGTTCAGACCTTAGGCGCGAGCCCCTGGAGCTGGACCGCTCCCGAGTACTCCCCTGCCAATCCGACCCAGGAGGACTAGCGTCACTCTGTGCACAAAGAACTCCGGGTGGCGGCCTACGCCGTATGCGTACAGGACGGGCAGCTGCTGCTCGCCCGCTGGGTGGCGGGCGACGGCAGTAAGCGCTGGACGCTGCCCGGTGGCGGGATGGACCACGGCGAGGACCCGTACGACACGGTGATCCGCGAGGCCGACGAGGAGACGGGCTACGTCGTCGAGCCCGTCGTACTGCTCGGCGTCGACTCACTGCGCCGGCGTTATCCCCGCAAACTCGGCGCCATCGCCGACTTCCACGGCCTGCGGATCATCTACGAGGCGCGGATCACCGGTGGCGAGCTGCGTCACGAGCAGGACGGTTCCACCGATCTCGCGGCCTGGCACCCCCTGGACGCCGTCCCCGAGCTCGACCGGGTCGGGCTCGTCGACATCGGGCTCGACCTGTGGCGGGTGCGCCCCGACGACGGCCACTCCTTCCCCGGTAGATGAACGTGGAGTGACCCCTTCCTCTCCGTCCGGAGAGGGGTGCGTGACCGCGCAGGGTGCCTGATGATCCACGTACGGTGATCGGCGTTGGGCGTTGCGGTCTCGTTAACGTCCAGGTCATCCCGGATGCCAACGATCCAGTAGAGCGGGAAGTTCGCCCACTGCGGAGCTGCCCGCGACCACTGCCGACGCGTTCGCAACCGGGGAGACCGCGCCATGCCGCGCATACGCACCGTCGCCACCACCGCCCAGACCGCCACCCGCTCCGCCGCCTCCGCCGTGGACCGCAGGGCCTTCCTCGCCGCCACCGGGGCGGTCTCCCTCTCCGCAGGCATCGGCTACGCCCTGCGGCCCGCCACCAGCCACGCCGCCGCCAGCGGGCCCGCCCCCGTCGCGCTCTCCCGCCAGGCGCCCGCCGCGCCCCTCGCGCCCTACCGGGGCGGCACCACCCTGGGCGCCGTCGCCACTCCGCGCGGCAGCTCCGGCTACCGGCGGCTCGGGGACGGGCCCGCCTGGGACCGCGTCGTCCGGGGTGAGCTGGCCGCCGCCAAGCCAGGACGCGAGGGGCGGCGCACCGCGCTCGCCGCGTTCGTCCAGTTCACCGACCTGCACCTGGTGGACGTGCAGCACCCGCTGCGGTACGAGTACCTGCGCGCCCAGACCGCGAGCGCCTGGCGCCCGCAGGAGGCCCTGTCGGTGGCCGGCGCGGTCGCGCTGGTCGAGCGGGTGAACGGACTGCGCGGCGCGCCCGCCACCGGATCGCCGCTGCACTGCGTGGTGACGACGGGCGACAACACGGACAACAACTCCCGCTCCGAGCTGGACTGGTTCCTCAAGACGATGAGCGGCGGGCGCATCACCCCCAACACCGGTGACCCGCGCCGCTATGAAGGCGTCCAGGACAGCGGCCTGAAGCTGTACTGGCACCCGGACGACCACCTCCGTGACTCCGACAAGGCCCTCGGCTTCCCGCAGATCGACGGTTTCCTGAAGGCGGCGCTCCGCGAGGTCAACAGCCCCGGTCTCGGGCTTCCCTGGTACTCGACCGTCGGCAACCACGACGCGCTGCCCGGCGGCTGCTGGGGCCCCGGAGACTCGTACTTCTCCGAATTCGCCGTAGGAGGGAGGAAGTTGATGTCCTTGGACGAGTCGCGTGGCGCCGCCCTGTGGAAGGCCGTCAAGAAGGGCCGCGACCCCAAGGGCGCGCACTTCAGGGAGCTGCTGAAGAGCGAGGCGCGGCGGATGCGCACGGTCACCCCGGACGAGAGCCGCGCGCCCTTCACCCCCGCCGAGTACGTCAAGGCGCACCTGGATCCGGCGTACAAGGGCCACGGTCCTGTCGGGCACGGCTACACGCAGGAGAACCTCGACGCGGGCACGCAGTACTACTCCTTCCGCGTCAGCGACGACGTACTCGGCATCAGCCTGGACACCACGGACCCCGGCGGTCACTACGAAGGCTCCCTCGGCACGGCCCAGATGGACTGGCTCGCACGGGAGCTGGAGGCGAACGAGAAGAAGGACGGCGGCGGTTCGTACGTCGTCGTCTTCAGTCACCACACCAGCAGAACCATGCGCAATCTGCGCCAGGACCCGGACCATCCGCGCGAGGTACGGCACGGAGGCGACGAGATCGTCTCCCTCCTCGGCCGCCACCGTTCCGTACTCGCCTGGGTCAACGGACACAGCCACAAGAACGACATCACCGCGCACCAGACCCCGCGCGGTTCCTTCTGGGAGGTCTCCACGGCCTCGCACATCGACTTCCCGCAGCTGGCCCGGGTGGTGGAGCTGAGCGACAACCACGACGGGACGATCTCCCTGTTCACCACCCTCATCGAGTCGGCGGCCCCGCACCGCACGGATTACGCCGACCTCTCCCAGACCGGCCTCGCCGCGCTCTACCGCGAGCTGTCCTTCAACGCCCCTGGTGCGAAACCGGCGTTGGGCGGGGAGCCGGGGGACCGCAACACCGAACTCATCCTCAAGAAGGGCTGAGTCCGAGGAAAGGCCGAAACCCGCTCAACCCGCGTGAGCCGGTCAACCTCCGCACCAGCCCCGTGAGTCCCTCCGGCCGAACGCACATCGTGAACGGAGGGGGAGACATGTCAGCGCGCAGAAGAGGCCTGACGGGTGTGGCCGCAGTGGTGGCCATGACGGTGACGGCGGGGGCGTTCGCGGCTCCGGCTCTCGCCTCGTCGCCCGGCGACCGGCACCGGGCGACGCGGAAGGCGATGGAAGCCGCCGTCAACGAGAACGGGCCCGGCGTGACCGCGCAGGCCAAGGACAGGCACGGCACCTGGAACGCGGCGGCGGGCATCGGCGACCTCGAACGGCAGACGCCGCGCGGCGCCCACGACCGCTACCGCGTCGGCAGCATCACCAAGACCTTCGTCTCGACGGTCGTGCTCCAGCTGGTGGCGGAGGGGGAGCTGAGCCTCGACGACAAGGTGGGGCGGTGGCTGCCGGGGGTGGTCGAGGGCCACGGCCACGACGGGGACAGGATCACGGTCCGCCAGCTCCTCAACCACACGAGCGGCATCTTCAACGTGACGGACGACCCGGGCTTCCGGGACAAGGTGTTCACCGAGAAGTTCCTCGCGCACCGCTACGACACCTGGACCCCCGAGCAGGAGGTCGCCATCGCCATGCGCCACAAGCCGGACTTCAAGCCCGGCAAGGGGTGGGAGTACTCCAACACCAACTACGTCCTCGCCGGAATGATCATCGAGAAGGTGACGGGCGAGTCGTACGCGGACGAGATCCGGCAGCGCGTCATCAAGCCGCTCGGCCTTAAAGCCACCACCGTGCCGGATACGGACCCGAAGATGCCGCAGCCGAGTTCACGTGCCTACACCAAGCTGTCCGACGCACCGGATGCCAAGACCCACGACGTGACGGAGATGAACCCGTCCGTGATGGGCGCTTCCGGTGGCATGATCTCCAGCTCGGCGGACCTGAACCGCTTCTACACGGCGCTGCTGCGCGGCAAGCTCCTGCCGAAGAAGCAGCTCGCCGAGATGAAGACCGCCGTTCCGATGGACGACGACGGTTCTCGGGCGTACGGGCTCGGCCTGGAGCGCCGCAAGACCTCGTGCGGAAAGATGATCTGGGGCAATGGCGGCGACGCCCCCGGTTCGTCGTCCGGGGCGCTGGCGACGGCGGACGGCGGCCATGCCCTCGCGTTCAACTTCAACGGCCCCGAGGCGGACTGGCCCTCGGTCATCAACGCGGAGTTCTGCGCCGAGTAAGGCAAACGGGGGGCGGGACCGCGGTCGCGGCCCGCCCTCCTTCGCTCGCGTCACCTGGGCAGGACGACCACGTACGCCGCCGGGTCGCGGTCGGTCGAGGCCATCAGCGCGGTCCGTACGACGGTCGCCTGCTGCTCCAGTGACTCGCGCAGTTTCCTGGGCGTCAGATGAACGACGGTGATGCCGAGCCGCTCCAGGTGCTCACGCTTACGGGCGTACTCGGACCACAGGGCGTCGTCGTCCTCCCGGAGTCCCTCCCGGAGCCCCTCCCGGAGACCCTGCCGGGGTGCCCGCGTGTCCAGTTCGATCGCGACGGCCTGGTCCGGCCAGTAGGCGTCGACGCCCCCGAGGTGCGGCCCGCCCGGCAATCGCAGGTCGACGTTCCACAGCGGATCGGGCAGACCGTGCTCGGCGACCATCCGGTACAGCCGGTCCTCGGCGATGGCCCGCCCCTCGGCGAGCAGCGAGTCCACCGCGTCCACGACATGGGGCCGGGTGAGCAGCTTGGCCTGGCTCAACTCCCGCACGAGGGCGGCCGGTTCGCAGTGGCCGCCGCGCACCGCCTCGGTGAGCAGCCTGCGCACCGCGCCCGCCTCGGTGAGCCCCGCCACGGCGTCGGCGAGCGCGCGGGGCACCGGGGCTACCGGAACTCCCGTGATCTGTACGGCGGTCGGCAGCGCCGGGGTCCGCACGAGCCGCGTGAACCCGGTGGACCGCAGCCGCCGGGTGCGCGGGACGAGGACGTCGATGCGGTCGAGGGAGAGGAGCGGGGGAGCGGAGGAGAAGCGGTGCAGGGCGA
Source organism: Streptomyces sp. NPDC048436 (assembly GCF_043200355.1). Classification (NCBI taxonomy): domain Bacteria; kingdom Bacillati; phylum Actinomycetota; class Actinomycetes; order Kitasatosporales; family Streptomycetaceae; genus Streptomyces; species Streptomyces sp. NPDC048436. Next base: position 1,032,880 of record NZ_JBICXP010000001.1, on the reverse strand, counting down.
GTGCCGCGAGGCCGGTGATCAGGGCGTCGGCGTACGGGGCGTGGGGCTCGCCAGGGCCGGGCTGTCCGGGCACGGTCCTCGCCACCTTGGCCGGCGGGCGCCCGGCGTACAACAGGGCGCCGTGCAGGCGCTCTTCACTGGTCGGTGGCCCCGGATGCAGCAGGCACACCCCCGGGAGGAGCTGCTGCCAGGGTCCTTCGGGGCGGCAGTGGGCGGCGACGTCGGCGGCGGAGACGCCGTGGGCGCGGAGCTGGGCGGTGCTCATGACGCGACGCTGGACGTCGGCGAGGTGGCGGAGGGGGCGGGGGGAGAGCGGGGTGTTGTGGTTCATGACCGGGCCATTCCCGCTGCCGCCGTGCCCCCTAACCGCTGTTACAAGCCCGTCGACATAACCGGACAACCCCGCACTAAAGTGCAGACGTTCGACTGCCGAAAAGGTCCGTTTGTGTGCGGTACGGGATGAGGCGGGGTGGGGCGGGGCGCGGGCGGGTGCGGAATACCCCGCACCCGCCCGTACCTCCCTAGGAGACGGCGCCCGCGTCGCAGGCCTGCGCCCGCAGGGACCGGGCGAGGTCGTCGCGAGCCTCAAGCACGAGGCGCCGCAAGGCGGACGCGGCCGACTCGTGCGAGGCGAGCCACGCATCCGCCGCGTCCAACGTCCCCTGATCGTCCTGGAGGTGGGGGAACAGCCCCTTCACCACGTCCATGCCGATCTGGATGGACCGCTCGGCCCACACCCGCTCGATGGCGTCGAAGTACTTCGCGGCATACGGCGCGACCAGCTCCCGCTGCGACGCCTGCGCGAAGCCGCCGATCGTCGCCCCCACCAACGCGTTCGACAGGTTGTCCGACTCCACCACGGCGGCCCACGCCTGTGCCTTGACCGCCTCGGAGGGCCGCGCCGCCAGGCACCGCACCTGATGCCGCTTGCCGGAGGCGGTGTCGTCGCGGGCCAGCTCGGCGGCCAGTTCCTGCTCGCCGACGATGCCGTGCGCGGCCAGCGGGCCGAGGAAGGACCAGCGCAGCTCCTGATCGATGTCCAGGCCGTCGATCTTCGCCGTCCCGGCCAGCAGGCCGTGCAGCAGCTGAAGATCGGCTTCCGAGGAGGCCACGGCCGTGAAGAACCTGGCCCACGTCAGCTGGTGCTGGCTGCCAGGGTCGGCGATCCGCAGCTCCCGCAGCGCACCCTCGGCGAGCGCGCGCCCGCCCTCCTCGCGCCACTCGGGGGAGGCGTAGTGCGTGAGGGCCGAGTCCGCCCAGGCGTGCAGCATCTGCAGCACCCCGATGTCGCTCTCGCGCCCCGCGAACCGCAGCACGAGCCCGATGAAGTCCCGCGCCGGCATCAGCGCGTCCCGCGTGAGGCTCCACAGCGCGGACCAGCACAGGGCGCGAGCGAGGGGATCGGTGAGCTCACCGAGGTGCTCCCGCAGCGTGTCCAGGGAGTTCTCGTCGAAGCGGATCTTGCAGTACGTCAGGTCGTCGTCGTTGACCAGGACCAGGTCGGGCGCATCGGCCCCGGCCAGCTCGGCGACGGTCGTGCGCGGCCCGTCGACGTCCACCTCGGCGCGTGCGTACCGCGTCAGCTCGCCCTCGGGCGTGCGGCGGTACAGGCCCACCGCCACGCGGTGCGGGCGCAGTTCGGGGTGCGACTCGGCGGCTTCCTGGAGCACGGAGAGCTCGGTGATCCTGCCCTCCGCGTTCAGGATGACCTGCGGAGTCAGCGAGTTCACGCCCGCCGTCTGCAGCCAGGCCCGGGACCAGGACGCCATGTCGCGCCCGGAGGTCTCCTCCAGGACCGAGAGGAGGTCACCGAGCCGGGTATTCCCGTACGCGTGCCGCTTGAAGTAGCGGCGCGCGCCTTCGAGGAACGCGTCACGCCCGGCGTAGGCGACGAGCTGCTTCAGTACGCTCGCGCCCTTCGCGTACGTGATGCCGTCGAAGTTGAGCTTGGCGTCCTCCAGGTCGCGGATGTCGGCCGTGACCGGGTGGGTGGAGGGCAGCTGGTCGGCGCGGTAGGCCCACGCCTTGCGGTTGTTGGCGAAGGTGATCCAGCCGTTGGTGAAGCGTGTCGCCTCGACCATCGAGAAGGAGCCCATGAAGTCGGCGAAGGACTCCTTGAGCCACAGGTCGTCCCACCAGCGCATGGTGACGAGGTCGCCGAACCACATGTGCGCCATCTCGTGCAGGATGACGTTGGCCCGGCGCTCGTACGACGCCTGCGTCACCTTGCCGCGGAAGATGAACTCCTCGCGGAAGGTCACACAGCCCGGGTTCTCCATCGCGCCCAGGTTGTACTCCGGCACGAAGGCCTGGTCGTACTTCCCGAAGGGGTAGGGGTAGTCGAAGTTGTCGTGGAAGAAGTCGAGCCCCTGCTTGGTGACCAGGAAGACGTCGTCCGCGTCGAAGTGCTTGGCGAGCCCCTTCCTGCACAGCGCGCCGAGCGGGATGTCCAGCGTCGTGCCGTCGTCGAAGGTGCGGGTGTAGGAGTCCGTCACGTAGTGATACGGGCCTGCGACGACGGCGGTGATGTACGTCGAGATCGGCTTCGTCTCGGCGAACCGCCAGGTGCCGTCGGTCAGTTCACCGGCGCCGTTCGACCAGACCGTCCAGCCGTCGGGTGCCTTCGCGGAGAAACGGAAAGGTGCCTTCAGGTCCGGCTGCTCGAAGTTGGCGAAGACGCGGCGCGAGTCGGCGGGCTCGTACTGCGTGTAGAGGTAGACCTCGCCGTCCTCCGGGTCGACGAAGCGGTGCATGCCCTCGCCGGTGCGGCTGTAGGCGCACTGGGCGTCCACCACCAGTTCGTTCTCCGCGGCCAGGTCCTCCAGCGTGATCCGGGTGCCGTCGAAGACCTCGGCGGGGTCCAGGTCCCTGCCGTTGAGGGAAACGGCCGTGACGCTCGGGGCGATCAGGTCGGCGAAGCTCGTGGCGCCGGGCTCAGCCGAGCGGAAACGCAAGGTGGTGACGGAGCGGAACGTGCGCGGCTCCTGGTCGCTCTCGCCGAGCGCGGAGCGCAGGTCGAGAAAGACCTCGTACCCGTCGACGGACAACAGCGCGGCCCTCTCCTGGGCCTCGTCGCGGGAAAGATTCTCACCGGGCACGGGCGGTACTCCCTTGTACTCGCATGACTGAAGTCGTGGATCGCACGACCTGTACGAATGTCTACGATCCTCGCATGTGCCCTCGGCGCGCGGTATCCGGGAATGCCCGGGTAGATCACTGACGTTCCCCTGGCCAAGCGCGCTCATATTCCCTAGGGAGAGACATGTCCGAGAACGGCAAGTCCGGCAAGACCCCCGTTGACTTCTGGTTCGACCCGCTGTGCCCGTGGGCCTGGATGACCTCGCGCTGGATGCTGGAGGTGGAGAAGGTCCGCGATGTCGAGGTGCGCTGGCATGTCATGAGCCTCGCGGTGCTGAACGAGGACAAGCTCGACGAGCTGCCCGAGGAGTACCGCGACATGCTGGAGACGAAGGCCTGGGGCCCGGTCCGCGTCGTCATCGCCGCCCAGCAGAAGCACGGCGACGAGTACACGGGCAAGCTCTACACCGCCCTCGGCACCCGCTTCCACAACCTTGGCGAGGGCCCGACCCGCGAGGCGATCGTCTCCGCGCTCAAGGACGTCGGCCTGCCCGAGGACCTCGCGGACTACGCGGACTCCGACACGTACGACAAGGAGCTGCGGGCCTCCCACAAGGAGGGCATCGAGAAGGTCGGCCAGGACGTCGGCACGCCCGTCATCGCCGTACCCGGCGCGGACGGCGAGCAGATCGCCTTCTTCGGCCCCGTCGTGACGCCCGCCCCCAAGGGCGAGGCGGCGGCCAGGCTCTGGGACGGCACGCTCCTCGTGGCGTCCACGCCCGGCTTCTACGAGATCAAGCGGACGCGTACGCAGGGCCCGATCTTCGACTGACCCGGCCTGCAGAGATACACCGAAAGGCCCGAAAGAACCGAAAGGCCCCCGTGAGTCATGTCCTCACGGGGGCCTTTCCTTTATCCGCCTGCCTCAGCGAAGGTTGAGAAGACGATCACGAGGCAGGACGTTCTCAGGGAGAAAGCAGCAGGCTGTTCACGCGCTGCTTGGCGGCCTCGTACCGCTTCGACACGTCCTGCCAGTTGACGACCTGCCACATGGCCTCGATGAAGTCGACCTTCTGGTTCTTGTACTGCAGGTAGAAGGCGTGCTCCCAGGCGTCGAAGACCAGGATGGGCGTCGAGCCCTGGCCGACGTTGCCCTGGTGGTCGTAGACCTGCTCGACGATGAGGCGGTTGCTGAGCGGCTCGTAGGCGAGGACGCCCCAGCCCGAACCCTGCGTGGTCGCCGAGGCCTTGGTCAGCTGGGCCTTGAACTTGGCGAAAGAGCCGAAGGACTCGGTGATCGCGTCCGCGAGGTCGCCGACACCGTCCGCGGCCAGCGGCTCGCCACCGCCGCCGTCCTTGGGGCTGTTCATGTTGTGCCAGTAGATGCTGTGCAGGATGTGGCCGGAGAGGTGGAAGGCCAGGTTCTTCTCCAGGCCGTTGATGGCGCCCCACGTCTCCTTGTCGCGCGCCTCCTCCAGCTGCTCAAGGGTGTCGTTCGCGCCCTTCACGTACGCCGCGTGGTGCTTGTCGTGGTGCAGCTCGACGATCTGGGGGTTGATGACCGGCTCGAGCGCCGCGTAGTCGTACGGAAGTTCTGGAAGCGTGTAAATGGCCATGATCCGAGCCCTCCGACTGCTGCTCTGCTGTGGTGCAACGCTTATTGCGACCTATATGCAAGTGCAGGCTAGCAGCAGAAGGGGCCCGGAGTTGATCAGCCCTTCGTCCTAGGACCGGGTGTCGGGGAACGCGATGGGAACGCGAGAGGGCCCCGAGTCCATCGACTCGGGGCCCTCTCGCGAAAAAGTAAGGACGAGCTACTCGGCGGCGGTGACCGCCGCCCGCTTCTCCGCCGTCTTCTGCCGCGCGAATCCGATCGCGGCCAGGATCAGCGTCAGCGCGCCCGTCGCCAGCAACTGCTTGCGCGTGTCGGGCTGCTGGGTCATCAGGTAGAAGATGTACGCCATCGCGGCGAGCGCCACCCAGGTCAGGAAGGGGTAGCCCCACATCTTGACGACCAGCTTCTGCGGGTTCTCGCGGTTCATCCTGCCGCGCAGGATCAGCTGTGAGGCGGCGATGAAGATCCAGACGACCAGGATCATCGCGCCGATCATGTTCAGCAGCCACGGGAAGACGTCGTCCGGGCGCCAGTAGCTGAGCAGCACGCAGACGAAGCCGAAGACCGAGGAGGCGAGGACCGCGAGACGCGGGACGCCGCCCGAGACCTTGCCCAGCGCGCGGGGGCCCTGGCCGCGCCGGATCAGGGAGTACGACATGCGCGACGCCCCGTAGATGTTGGCGTTCATCGCGGAGAGCAGGGCGATCAGGACGATGACGTTCATGATCTGGCCGGCGCCGGGGATGCCCAGGTGGTCAAGGGTGGCGACGTACGGACCCTTCGCCACGACCTCCTTGTTGTCCCAGGGCAGCAGCGTGACGACGACGGCCATGGAGCCGACGTAGAAGAGCGCGATGCGCCACATCGCCGTGCGGACGGCCTTCGCGACGCCCTCGACGGGCTTCTCGGACTCGGCCGCCGCGATCGTGACGGTCTCCAGACCGCCGTACGCGAAGACCGACGCGAGGAGGCCGATGATCAGGCCGTCCGTGCCGTTCGGCATGAACCCGCCCTCACCGGTGAGGTTCGCCGTGCCGGGAGCGGACGCGTCCGAGCCGGGCAGGATGCCGAGGATCGCCAGGACGCCGAGGCCCAGGAAGAGCGCGATCGCGCCGACCTTGAGGGCGGCGAACCAGAACTCGAACTCGCCGAAGTTCTTCACGGCCGTCAGGTTGGCCCCGCAGAACACCAGCATGAAGAGGGCCACCCACGCCCACTCGGGGCTGTCGGGGAACCAGCCCGCCATGATCTGCGCGGCGCCGAGGCCTTCGATGCCGACGGCGACGCAGAGCAGGAACCAGAAGCCCCAGCCCGCCGTGAAGCCCGCCCAGGGGCCGATCGCCCGCTCGGCGTGGACCGAGAAGGAGCCGGACGCCGGGTTCGCCGCCGACATCTCGCCGAGCATGCGCATCACGAGCATGACGAGCACGCCGGATACCGCGTACGCGAGGACGATCGACGGTCCGGCCGCGGCGATGCCCGCTCCGGAGCCCACGAAGAGGCCGGCCCCGATGACGCCGCCGAGGGCGATCATCGAGAGATGCCGCTGCTTGAGGCCGTGGACGAGCGGTGAATCGACCTTGGGGGCTGCGTCGGTTGATGCGTCGGGCGATGCGTCCTGGGGGATGGACGTCCGAGACATGGGCGTGCCCTGTTCACTAGCTGAGACGGAGAGGCGGAGCTGAGACGGGGAGGCGAGCGGCCCACAGTCTGAAGTCCCCCACCGCTGACAGGGAACACCTGACCGCTATACGGACACGACGCTCACACGTTGTGAAGCGGCGGGCACGAGATGTTCACGCCCGTTTCAGGCGCGCCGCGCGCCACTCCCGCAGCCCCGCGATCGCGAGGACAAGGCCCGTCGCGCCCGCCGACCACAGCAGCTGCGGACGCGCCCCGTCATCGGTCAGCATCAGCCCGATCACGGCCGTCATCGCGGCGAGCGCCGCCCACGTCAGATAGGGGAAGGCCCACATCCGCAGAACGAGACGCTCCGGAGCCTCACGCTCGACGCGCCGCCGCAGCCGCAGCTGCGAGACCGCGATCAGCGCCCACACGAACAGCAGCACCGCGCCCACCGAGTTGAGCATGTAGAGGAAGACGGAGTCCGGCCACTTCAGATTGAGTACGACGGATACGAAGCCGAAGGCCACGGACGCGAGCACGGCACGCCGGGGCACCCCGCCGCCCGACACCTTCAGCAGGGCCCTCGGGGCCTCACCGCGTTCGGCCAGCGAGAAGACCATCCGGGACGAGCCGTACAGGTTGGCGTTCAGCGCCGAGAGCAGCGCCACGAACACCACGATGTTCATGATCGTGCCGGCCGACGGCACCCCGATCGAGTCGAGGACCGTCACATACGGACTGACCCCGGCCTTCTCCGCCGTCCACGGCAGGACCGTCACGATGACCAGCATCGAACCGACGTAGAAGAAGAGGATGCGGTAGACGGCGCTGCGCACGGCGCGGGCGACCGAACGCACCGGATCGTCGGACTCGGCGGCGGCGATCGTCACGACCTCAAGGCCGCCGAAGGCGAAGACCACGGCGAGCACACCGGAGGTGACGCCCTCCCAGCCGTTGGGAAGGAACCCGCCGTGCCCGGTGAGGTTGGTGAGGCCCACGGGGTCTGTGTCCGGCAGGACCCCGAAGACCGCGAGCAGCCCCAGCACCAGGAACGCGACGATCGCGAAGACCTTCAGCGCGGCGAACCAGAACTCGAACTCGCCGAAGTTCTTCACGGAGGCGAGGTTGGCCGCCGTGAACACCAGCATGAAGATCAGCACCCAGGCCCACTGCGGGACGCCCGGCGCCCAGCTGTTGGCGATCTGCGCGGCGCCGGTCGCCTCCACGGCCAGGACGACGACGAGCAGGAACCAGTAGAGCCACCCGACGCTGAACCCCGCCCAGCGCCCGAGCGCCCGCTCGGCGTGCACGGAGAAGGAACCGGAGGCGGGCATCGCGGCGGACATCTCGCCGAGCATCCGCATCACGCACATCGCGAGCGCGCCCGCGATGAGGTACGAGACGACGATGCCGGGCCCGGCGACGGCGATGCCGGCGCCGGATCCGACGAAGAGACCGGCTCCGATGACTCCGCCGAGCCCGAGCATGGTGAGATGCCGCTGCTTCAGTCCGCCGCCGAGAGGCTCGGGTGTATCCGGGGATGCGTCGTGCATGGTGCTCAGGCTGCTCTCGGGCTCACAAAGACTTTGGCGGGAACCTACAGTCTCGCCGTGGCATGGCCTCCCGCGCAAAACGGCCCCACAAGCCCCCCACCTCAGTGACGAGCGTCACGCCCCCATGGGGGGTATGTCCCACGCTTTGTGCAGAGCCCACCATCAAAGCCCCCGGCGCCTTGTCACCCACCACCGATGTCGGCCGCCCCCGCCTGAGATAGCGTCGCGGAGTCCCAACTGCCCGTTCCACAACCCGCGGAGTCCCGATGAGCATCGCCGCCGTCTCTTCCCGTCCCGGCCAGGTCCTCGCGGACCTGCTCCCCGCCTCCCGTGCGAAGGACGCGGCCTTCGTCCTCGGCGGCGCCGCCCTCACCGGCATAGCGGCCCAGATCGCCGTGCCCGTGCCGGGCTCCCCGGTGCCGGTGACGGGCCAGACCTTCGCCGCGCTCCTCGTCGGCACCGCGCTCGGCGCCCGCCGCGGCTTCCTCTCCCTCGCCGTGTACGCCCTCGTCGGCATGGCCGGCATGCCGTGGTTCGCCCAGGCGGGCTCCGGCGTCGCCGCGCCGTCCCTCGGCTACGTCCTCGGCATGCTGCTCGCCGCGACCGTGGTCGGCGCCATCGCCCGTCGCGGCGGTGACCGTTCCGTCCTGCGCACCGCGGGCACGATGGTCCTCGGCTCCGCGATCATCTACGCGGTCGGCGTCCCGTACCTCGCCGCCGCGACCGGCATGTCGCTGACCCAGGCCGTCGCCGCCGGGCTCACGCCCTTCCTGATCGGCGACGCCCTGAAGGCCGCGCTCGCGATGGGCGCGCTGCCCACGGCGTGGAAGCTGCTCGACCGCTAGTTCAACCCCGGTCGGTCACTCCGTTAGTTCAACCCCGGTCGGTCACTCCGTAGTTCCGCCTGAAGAGGTTCGCCGGGTCGTACGTGGCCTTCAGCCCGGCGAGCCTCTCCCGCGTCCCCGCGTCGTACAGGCCCTCGGGCCGGTCCCCGCCGCCGAAGGCGAAGTTGAGCGACCGCCCCACGACCTGCGGTGCAAGCAGCCCGAACGCCTGTGCCTGCACGGCCCGTACCGCCGTGAGATCCGTGCCGTCAAGCGGCGAGAGCACCCGCACCAGCCACCCCGCGCCCCGGTAGGGCACCGCGTTCCCTGCGGGCTTGGCCAGCGCCCCGCCCAGGTGGTTGACCTGGACGACGTGCATCGACTCGGCGGCGGGACCGGTCAGCGCGAACAGCTCACCCAGCGCCGCGACATCGAGCGCGTCCAGCATCACGCTGTCCCCGTAGTAGGCGTGCGGGAAATCCGGGTCGCTGTGGATCGTGTGGCTCTCCGCGTACGGCATCTCCCGCAGCGAGTCCGACACCACGGGCCCAATCTCCCTGAGCGGCGCCACAAGCCGCTCACCCGCGGCCTCGGAGCCGGTGTACGCGACCCGCACCGTCACGAGATAGCGGCCCCGCAGATGGGGCGGCAGCTGTGGGATGTCCGGGTAGGTGATCGCCGCCACCGATGAGGTCAGCTCGTCCGGCACGGTCCGCGTCCACGCCTCGTAGGCCCGCAGCACCTCCCCCGGATCGACCTCACGCCCGTCGAACTCGATCGCCCCGCCGTACACCCGCTCCACCGGCACCAGGCCGATCTCCAGGGCCGTCACCACCCCGAGGTTCGCGCCCCCGCCGAGCAGCCCCCAGTAGAGCTCGGGCTCGCTCTCGGCCGTGACGCGGCGCTGTGAGCCGTCCGCCGTGACGACATCGAGCCACCGGACGTGATCGGCCGCGTACCCGAACTCCCTTGCCAGGACGCCGAGTCCACCGCCCAGGGTGTACGAGACGGCCCCCACGCCCGGCGCCGAACCGTTCAGCGGCGCGAGTCCGTGCGGCGCCGCGGCCTCCACGACCTGGCCCCAGCGGACGCCCGCCCCGACGGTGACCGTGCGCGCCTCGGCATCGACCCGTACGGAGTCCATCCGCCGGGTGCTGATCAGGACGCCGCCCTCCGAGGCCCCCGGAAGCCCGTGCCCGGTGGCCTGCGCGCCCACGGGCAGGCCCGCCTCGGCGGCGTACGAGACGGCGGCGACGACGTCATCGGCGCTCTCGGCCGCGAACACGATCGCGGGCCGCTGCGCGAAGCCGGTCTGATACCCGGCGATCTCCTCGTCGTACCCCTCGTCGTCGGGCCGGAACACGAGTCGCCGATCGGTGAAGTCCACGGTGATCCTCCAAGATGCGCTGTCTGACGGGACAGAGCTTGCCTGGAAAACCTGACATCCGCCGTCAAGTTTTCCGGCTCTTCGGGAAAACCGGTCACCGACGGTGGCGGGTACGTCGACCACGCCACCGTCGGCGGGTGACGGCTAGGCGTCGACGCGGGGCCGCACCTTCTCGCGTACGACCGAGAAGATGACCACGAACGCCGCCGCGAGGAGCGAGAGCAGCACCTGCTTGCGCCCGGCCTCGTCGGTCAGCATGTAGACGAGCACGAAGGAGATCATCGCGATCGTGACCCAGGTCAGGTACGGGAAGAGCCACATCTTCACGACGAGCTTCTCCGGCTCCTCGCGCAGGATGATGCCGCGCATCCGCAGCTGGGTGAAGCAGATCATCAGCCAGACGAAGAGGGCCACAGCGCCCGACGAGTTCAGCAGGAAGTCGAAGACGGTGTCCTTCCACTGGTAGTTGAACCAGACGGCGACGAAGCCGAAGACGACGGACCCGAGGATCGCGGCCTGCGGCACACCGCGGGAGTTGGTGCGCGCGAAGGCCTTGGGCGCGTCACCCCGCTGGCCGAGGGAGAAGGCCATGCGGGAGGCGGTGTAGAGACCGGAGTTGAGACAGGACAGGACGGCGGTGAGGACGATGACGTTCATGACCTGACCGGCGTGCGGAATGCCGATCGAGTTCAGCGCGGCGACGTACGAACCGTCCTTCAGGATCGACTTGTCGTTCCAGGGGAGCAGCGTGATGACGACGAAGATCGAGCCCAGGTAGAAGACGCCGATACGCCAGATGACGCTGTTCGTCGCCTTGGTGACGGCGCGCTGCGGGTCCTCGGACTCGCCGGCGGCCAGGGTGACGATCTCGGAGCCCATGAAGGAGAAGACGACCATCAGGACACCGGTGAGGATGGCGCCCGCGCCCTTGGGCATGAATCCGCCCGCGTCGGTGAGGTGCGCGAATCCGGCGCCGGGGTTGTCGGAGCCGGGCAGCACGCCGAAGACGGCGAGCAGACCGATGATCACGAACCCGCCGATGGCGACGACCTTGATGCCGGCGAACCAGAACTCGAACTCTCCATACGAGCCGACCGAGACGAGGTTCGTCGCGGTGAGCACCACCATCACGATGAGCGCCCAGCCCCACTGCGGGACGGCCGGTATCCATCCGTTGAGGATGACGGCACCCGCGGTGGCCTCCACCGCGAGCACGACGACCCAGAAGAACCAGTAGAGCCAGCCGATGGAGAATCCGGCCCAGCGGCCGAGGGCCTGGTCCGCGTAGGTGGAGAAGGAGCCGGAGGTCGGCCGTGCGGCGGCCATCTCGCCCAGCATCCGCATCACCAGGACGACCATCGTGCCGACGAGGGCGTACGAGACGAGGATGGCGGGCCCTGCGGCGGCGATACCGGAGCTGGAGCCGACGAAGAGGCCTGCTCCGATGACGCCACCGATGGCGATCATGGAGAGGTGTCGGTTCTTCAGCCCGGCCTTGAGGCCGTCACCGGTGTCTCCAGACTGTGAATCCCCAGGGTCGACGGGGTTACGGTCTGCCTTCGCAAGGGAGGGTTGCGAGGTCATGGACGAATCCTTAAGTTCTCGGGTCACGAGCCCCCGCATTCAAACTCAGGGGTGCGGGTGACGGAAGCCCTGACTCCGGATCGTTGTATTTGGGCCTGATGGCCTGGACCTGCCGTGACCGAGGCCGGGTCCGGAGTGACCAAGGTCCGGCCCCCGGACGCGGCTACCCGCCCCGTGACGTGCCACACTCGGACGCATGCGCGTGTACCTCGGCTCGGATCATGCCGGCTACGAACTGAAGAACCACCTGGTCGAGTGGCTCAAGAGCCACGGCCACGAGCCCGTCGACTGCGGGCCCCACATCTATGACGCCCAGGACGACTACCCCCCCTTCTGCCTCCGCGCCGCGGAGAAGACGGCGGCGGACCCCGAGTCGCTCGGCATCGTGATCGGGGGCTCCGGCAACGGGGAGCAGATCGCCGCGAACAAGGTGAAGGGGGTCAGGGCCGCCCTGGCCTGGAGCGAGGAGACCGCCGCGCTCGGGCGTGAGCACAACGACGCGAACGTGGTGTCGATCGGCGGCCGGATGCACACGCGGGAAGAGGCGACGAAGTTCGTCGAGATCTTCCTGGCGACGCCGTACTCGGGCGAGGAGCGGCACACTCGCCGCATTGACATGCTGTCGGCTTATGAGGAGTCGGGCGAACTGCCGCCCATCCCGGCCGGCCACCCGCAGCAGTAGCGGCCCCCCACGGGGCTCCGCCCCGGACCCCGCTCCTCAAACGCCGGAGGGGCTGGAGGTTTCTCCAGCCCCTCCCTATCTCCATGTCTCCAGGAGGCACCGTGCCGGAGGGGCACACGATTCACCGGCTGGCCGCGGACCACCGGGAACGCTTCGAGAACCGCGGCCCCCTCCGGGTGACCAGCCCCCAGGGCAAGTTCTCCGACAGCGCCGCCCTTCTGAACGCCCAGGAGATGGACACCGCCGAAGCCCACGGCAAGCACCTCTTCCTCGGCTTCGCCGAGACCGGCTGGGTCCACATCCACCTCGGTCTCTTCGGCAAGGTGAACTTCGGCGCCGCGGCCTCCGCGAACCCGCCCACGGACACCGTCCGCCTCCGCATCGCCACCAAGGACGCGTACGTCGATCTGCGGGGTCCCACGACCTGCGCGCTCATCACGGACGAGGAGAAGCAGGCGATACACGCCCGCCTCGGCCCCGACCCGCTCCGGACGGGGGACGACCCGGCCGCCGCCTACGCCCGCGTCTCCCGCAGCCGCACCACCGTCGCCGCGCTCCTCATGGACCAGAAGGTCATCGCGGGCGTCGGCAACGTCTACCGCGCCGAGGTCCTCTTCCGGCACGGCATCGACCCGTACACACCGGGCAAGGACATCACTCCCGCCCAGTGGACGGCCATCTGGGACGATCTGGTCGCCCTGATGCGGGAGGGCGTACGCCTCAACCGCATCGACACCGTCAGGCCGGAGCACACACCGGAGGCGATGGGCCGCGCCCCGCGCGTGGACGACCACGGCGGCGAGGTCTACGTCTACCGCAGGGCGCTCATGCCCTGCCACATCTGTGGCGGCGAGATCCGCACCGCCGACCTCGCCGCCCGCAACCTCTTCTGGTGCCCGAAGTGCCAGCGAAAGGCCCGGTCATGTTCAGCTCGATAGGCCCCTTGGGCGTCACGCTGTTCTCGCTGCTCAGCGTGGTCGTCTACCTCCTGCCGTCCCTCATCGCCTTCAACCGGGGCGTCGAGAACCGCTGGCTGGTCCTGGTCATCAACATCGTCTTCGGCGCGTCCGTCATCGGCTGGCTGATCGCCCTGTACCTGGCCACCCGCAAGGTCAAGGCCCCGCTGCCCCGGATCAGCTGAAGCCCCCCGGGCTAGAACCCGTGCGGCAGCCACGGTGCGACGTCCGAGCCGAAAGCCGTCGTCGCCTCCGCGAGTGCGCCCGGCCGCAGTTCCCGCACCCGGCCCGCCGCCGACAGTGACGTCAGGGACACACCGCCGAGATAGGCCGAGCCCAAGTCCCGTACGGACAGGGCGAGATCGGCGTCGTCCTCGGTGCGCTCGCACGTCGCGCCCTTCAGGTCGCCCGTGAGCCGCCAACGGCCCGCGTTCCAGGGACAGAAGGCGTCCTCCACGTCCAACACGAGGTTCACCGGCGTCCGGTAGGTGCGTGCCTCAAGGGCGGCACCGACCTCCACGAGACGCACGTGCAGCGAGTCGGCCACCCGGATCTCGCAGCGCCGCTGGTCCGAGACGAGCCACAGGACCGCGTCGTCCTTCGGGCGGCTGCGGGTCTCGATCCTCGACGTCAGGTCGATGTCGAAGAGGAACCGCCACAGCGCCGCGTACGCCGCCGGGTCGAGCGCTTCGAGATCCCGCAGCCGCACGATGCCCTTGGGGCCCGCCGCGTCCCACTCGGGCTTCACCCGGAAGCGCGAGTAGCCGACGACCTCCCCGTCCCGCTCCGCGACCACGCACTGCAGGGGTGAGGCCCCGTGCCGCTCGCTCTCGGGGTCGAGCAGACCGAGCCGCTCCCAGCCCGGCTGCCGCGACAGCATGCCCGGCCGTTCGCTCACCCGCCGCGCGTACACCGCCTCGCAGGCGTCGAGCACATCGGCGGGCTTGGCGTACCGAAGCCGTACGTCGTCCGTGCCGGGCGGCACCGAGAGGCGTACGCGAGAGGTGTCGATGTCGGCCTTCATGGCCTCGGTCGCCACCCCGTACCCGAACCGTCCGTAGATGGCGGGTTCGGAGGCCGTGAGCACGGCCAGGGACTCGCCCTTCGCACGTACGTCGTCAAGCTGACGCCGCATCATCGACGTGAGGATCCCGCGGCGCCGGTGCGTCGCCGCGACGCTGACCATGGTGACGCCGGCCGCGTCCACCAGGGAGCCGCCCGGCACGGACAGGCGGAAGCTGAACGATCCCGTCGTGCCGACGCAGGCGTCGCCCTCCCAGGTGCCGAAGAACCGGTCGAACTCGGTCAGTGCGTTCCAGAGCTCATGCTCCTCCTTCGCCTCGGCCACGCCACCGAAGGCGAGCTCCAGCGTTCCGTAGTACGTGTCCCAGTCTTCCTGGCGCAACTCCCGCAGTTCCCTGGTCATATGCCATGCCTACCAGGATGAAGCGGGCAGAGCGACAGGATTTCCGCGCGTCGTCGACATGCCCCTGACGGGGGACAACCGGCACCTCCCGTGCGAAGTCCCTGGCCCGGTGGATAGGGTCCGGGAGCAATGGCAGGCAGGCGAGCGGAAGCCGAGACGTTTACAGCCCGGATGAAGAAGCGGATCCACCGGGTGCGGATAGGGCTGCGCAAATCCGGGGTGGACTACTTCAGAGGCGACGGCTCGGACTGGGTCGCCCTGGCGGGACTGCTCCTCACCATCCCGGTGATCACCTTCTTCACCATCGTCAACAACGTCTGGTTCTCGCCCTCCGCGCTCGTCCTGCCCATCGTGGCGGGCGGCCTGCTGCTGCGCCCCTCAAGCCTGCTCGGCCTGTACGCGGCGTCGGCCGCGGCGCTCATCGTGGAGTCCGTCCAGCTCGGCCCGTACACGGAAGGCCCCTCGCGGGTCACACCCGGAGTGGTCCTGGTGGTCGCGGCCTGCGGGTTCTTCGGGCTGATCATCGCGCAGTTCCGCAGCAGGGTCGGTGTGCCGTGGAGAGGCGGCGGCACGATGCTCTTCGACCTGCGCGAACGTATCCGCGTACAGAGCAAGTTGCCGAAGCTGCCCCGGGGCTGGCACCGCGAGATGGCGCTGCGGCCCGCGGGCGGCCAGTCCTTCTCCGGTGACTTCGTGGTCGCGGCCCGCACGAACGGCGGCCGGACCCTGGAGGTCGTCCTCACGGACGTCTCGGGCAAGGGCATGGACGCGGGCTCGCGCGCCCTGCTCCTGTCCGGCGCCTTCGGCGGGCTCCTCGGCTCGCTGCCGCCGCACGCGTTCCTCACCGCCGCCAACGGCTATCTCCTGCGCCAGGACTGGGACGAGGGCTTCGCGACCTCCATCCATCTGGTCCTCGACCTGGAGACCGGCGACTACGAACTCTTCACGGCGGGCCATCCGCCGGGCCTCCAGCTCAGCTCGGGCAGTGGCCGCTGGGAGGAGAAGGCCGCCGAGGGCCCGCTCCTCGGGGTGTACGACGGGGCGCAGTTCGACCCGGTGAAGGGTTCGCTGCGCCCCGGTGACGTTCTGATGCTGTTCACGGACGGCCTCGTCGAGACCTCCGACCGCGACATCAGCGAGGGCATCGACCGCCTCACCGGGGAAGCCGACCGCTATGTCGCGGGCGGCTTCCACGGTGCCGCGTGGCATCTGATCGAGGCGGTAGCCAAGGACGTCAACGACGACCGGGCGCTGCTCCTGATCTGCCGCGAGGCGTCAGCGGGCGCCTGACATCTCCATCTCCGGTTCCGGTACGGGATCGCGCCCGCCCGGCAGGATCCGGGCCAGCCAGTGCGAGCGCCCCGCCGCCAGCGGTCCGAGCACCGCGAGGACGAGCACGTACCCCGCGATGAAGGGCGACAGCCGCTCGTCCAGGCCCGCGGTGGCGGCCATGGTCGCCAGGATCAGGGCGAACTCGCCGCGTGCGAGCAGGGTGGTGGAGATGTTCGCCGCGGGGCCCGCCCCGAAGCCGTAGATCCGCGCCGCACCGAGTCCCGCGAGGACGTTCATGAGCAGCGTCACGGCCACGGCGGCGAGCACCGGCCACAGGACCGTGGGCAGGTCGCCCGGGTCGATGGAGAGGCCGAAACCGAAGAAGAAGATCGCCCCGAACGCGTCCCGCAGGGGGTGCACGAGCTTGCGGACGCGCTCGCCGGACGCCGTGCTGCCCACCATCAGACCGACCATGAACGCGCCGATCGCGTCCGCGACCCCGAACCACTCCGAGACCCCGGCGACGAAGACCGCGGCCCCGAGGAAGGAGATGACGAGCAGTTCGTCGTCCCGGGTGTCCATGAGCCGCCCGACGACCTTCGTGCCGAAGCGCGCCACGAGGGCGAGAAGCAGCAGGAAGCCGAACGCCTTGCCGCCGTCCATGACGGCCGCCGCGAGGCTGTCGGCGCCGGACAGGACGGGCTGCAGCGCCGCCAGATAGAGCGCCAGGAAGATGTCCTCGACGACGATGATGCCGAGGATCGGCTTGGTCTCGGGATTGCCGAGCCTGCCGGTGTCGACGAGCACCTTGGTGACGATCGCCGACGAGGAGATGCCGAGTACTCCGGCGAGGACCAGAGCCTCGGAGGTGCCCCAGCCGAGGGCGAATCCGAAGCCGAGGCCCGCGCCGACGTTCAGCGCGAGATACGTCCCCCCGGCGAGGGCCATCTTGCGGCCACCCGTCTTGAGGTCGTCCATGTGGAACTCGAGACCCAGGTAGAAGAGCAGAAGCACCAGGCCGAGCGCCGAGAGCATCTCCAGGTCGTGGGGGTCCGAGAGCAGGACCACGCCGGGGGTGTGCGGGCCGAGGAGGATCCCGGCCAGGATGAAGAGGGGAATGGTGGGGAGTCCGATGCGCCCGCCCACGCGGGCGAGTACGGCGGCGGCGAGAAAGGCGCCGCCCATGGCTATCAGGGTGTCTGCGTGTCCGATGGGCCCGTTCCTCCTGGTAGTCGGCGACGCACTCTCCGCGGCTATGGCAAAGAGAGCGTCAAGAACGCGTCAATAGTTAGCTTACCAAACGACTTGTGCGGGCCCTCTCAGGGCGGACATCCGCTCTCTGCGGGGGATACCCCCACCCCCGATTCGCCGGGGGACCTCATGGTCCACAGGGCCCCCGAATCCGTACGTTCGAGGCATCACCGTGCATCACCTACGGAAGGCGGAGAGAGCCATGGGGCTGCGGCGCAAGAAGCGATCCGAAGCGGGCGAGGGCTTCGAGGGGCGCGGGGGAGCGATGCCCCCGATGCCCGGCGAAGCGCCCCGCGGCGGCGACTGGGCCGTCGAGCTGCGCGGTGTACGCCGCAGGTACGGCAGGGGGTCCGCCGCCGTGCACGCACTGAGCGGCATCGACCTCGCCCTGGAGCGCGGCAGCTTCACCGCCGTCATGGGCCCGTCCGGCTCCGGCAAGTCCACCTTCCTGCAGTGCGCCGCCGGGCTCGACCGGCCAAGCGAGGGCACGGTCCGCCTCGGCGGCACGGAGATCACCTCCATGAGCGAGAACAAGCTGACCGCGCTGCGCCGCACCCGCCTCGGCTTCGTCTTCCAGGCCTTCAACCTGCTGCCCTCGCTGACCGTCGAGCAGAACGTCGTCCTGCCGATGCGGCTCGCGGGCCACCGCCCCGACCGCCGCAGGGCCGCCGACCTCCTCGCCAGCGTCGGCCTCGGCGCCGACAAGCACAAGCGCCGCCCCGGCGAGCTCTCCGGCGGCCAGCAGCAGCGCGTGGCGATCGCCCGTGCCCTGGTCAGCGAGCCGGACGTGATCTTTGCCGACGAGCCCACGGGGGCCCTGGACACCACCACGGCCGCCGAGATCCTGGGACTGCTGCGCTCGGCCGTCGACGGGATGGGCGCCACGGTCGTCATGGTCACCCACGATCCGGCCGCCGCGGCCTACGCGGACCGGGTCCTTTTCCTCGCAGACGGCGCGATCGTGGACCGCCTCGAGCGGGGCTCTGCCCAGCAGATCGCGGGACGTATGGCGAGCCTGGCGGCTCCGATGTACGCGACAGCGGCGGCGTAACCCCGCACTCGGCCCCGCACGCCGGCCCCGCACTCGGCCCCGCCCTTCGGCCCGACCCTTACCGACTCCGGAGAATTCTCATGCCCAACGGCCTCGCCCGCGCCGCGATCCGTTTCAAACCCGCCGCCTTCGTGGGCACGTTCGTCGCGCTGATGATGGCCGCGCTGGTCGTGTCCGCCTGCGGCATCCTCCTGGAGACGGGAGCGCGCGCCTCCGTGCCGCCCACCCGGTACGCCGGGGCCCCCGTGGTCGCCGCCGCCGAACAGCAGATCCACTTCGTCTCGGGCAGCGGTGACAGCCGCTCCGAGTCGAACTCGCCGCTGCCCGACCGGGCCCGGATCGACAACTCCCTGGTGGCGAAGGCGGGTTCGGTGCCCGGCGCGCGCACCGCCGTCGCCGACGTCACCTTCCCCGTGCAGTCCGGCGCCAAGAGCGTCACCGCCCACGGCTGGGGCTCCACGGCCTTCACCGGCGAGAAGCTGACCGCGGGCCGCGCCCCGCGGTCCGGCGAGGTCGCCCTGGCCGCACCGGGCGCGTCCGTCGGCGAACACACCACGCTCACCACAGCGGACGGACCGCGCGACTTCCGGATCTCCGGCACGGTACGGGCCGGGCAGGGCCAGCCCACCGCCTGGTTCGCCGACTCCGACGCCGTACGCCTCTCCGGCCACCCGGGCCGCGTCGACGCCATCGCCGTCCTGCCCAAGGAAGGCGTCTCGGACAGCGCCCTCAAGGCCCAGGTCGCGCACGCCATCGGCGGCAAGACCAAGGTCCACACCGGCGACGACCGCAGCGAGGCCGAGGGCTCCGCGCTCGCCTACGCCAAGGAGATGCTCACCGGGCTCGGCGGCTCCTTCGGCGGAATCGCCACCATGGTCGCCATGTTCACCGCGGCGGCCACCGTGGCGCTCTCCGTCGGCCAGAGGGCCCGTGAGTACGCGCTGCTGCGGGCCATCGGCACGACGCCCCGGCAGATCCGCCGCACCATCGCCACGGAGGCCCTGCTCGTCGCACCCCTCGCGGCGGCGGCCGGTCTCCTGCCCGGAATCGCCCTGGCCCGCTGGTGGTTCGGCCAACTGAAGGAGAAGGGCGCCGTCCCCGAGGGCCTGGACCTGTCGGTCTCGTTCATCCCGCTCACCGCCGCGATCGGCGCCGCCGTGCTCACCGCGCTGCTCTCCGGCTACCTGGCGGCACGCCGCCCCTCCCGCATCAGGCCAGGACAGGCCCTCAGTGAATCCTCGGTCGAACGCCTGCGCCCCGGCTGGATCCGTACGCCCCTCGGCATCGCGGCGGCCGTCGGCGGCTGCGTCCTCGCCGGGATCGCCTCGAACCTGACCGGCGACGACGCGGCGAACGTGGCGCTCGGCATCGTCATGCTGTTCATGCTCGCCGTGGCCCTGCTCGGCCCGCTGGTCGCCCGCGGCTGCGCGGCCCTGTTCGGACTTCCGCTGCGCGGAGCGGGCGCTTCGGCCTCGCTCGCGGCGGCCAACTCCCGTACGAACGCCCGCCGCCTGGCCTCGGCGATCACTCCGATCGTGCTCGCCATGGCGTTCTCGTCGACCCTCGTCTTCATGCACACCAGCGAGGACCGCGTCGCCGCCGACCAGCAGCGCGATGGCATCACCGCCGACCACATCGTGACGGCCTCGGGGGCGGGCGTGACCCCGGCCGGGGTGACGGAGGCCGCGCGGGCGCCGGGGGTCACCTCGGCCGTGGGGCTGCTCAAGACCTCACTCCTGGTGCCGGTGGGCTCGGGCGCCGACCGCTGGCTGGAGTCCGCTTCGGCGCAGGGTGTGACGGGCCCGTCCCGTGACCTGGCCAAGGTCCAGGACCTGGACGTCAAGGCGGGCACGATGGGATCGCTCGGCAGGGGTGAGATCGCCCTCGACGCGAAGCTCGCGGACTCCGCGGGGGTGAAGACGGGCGAGCGCCTGGCCCTGCGCCTGCCGGACGGTACGAAGGCGTCGCCGAAGGTGGTGGCCACGTACGGCCGAGGCCTCGGCCTCTCCCAAGTCACCCTCCCGGCGGCGGACTTGAAGCAACACGTGACGTCGTCCTTCTCTTCGGAGATCTGGACGAAGGGCGAGGCACCGAAGGCGCTCACCGCCCTCGGCACACTCCAGGACCACGACGGCTACGCCACCGCCCAGTCCACGGACCGCGCGGTCAACGCCTGGGCGAACACGGTCATGGCGGCCGTACTCGGCGGCTTCGCGGCGATCTGCGCGGTCAACACCCTGGTGATGACGGTCCTGGACCGCCGCAGGGAACTCGGCACCCTGCGCCTGATCGGCTCCACCCGCCGCCAGGTGATGCGGATGGTGCGCTGGGAGGCGCTGCTGGTGGCGTGCGCGGGCACAGTGATCGGCTCGGCGATCGCCCTGGCCACGCTGGTCCCCATGATGAACGGCCTCACGGGCGAGTCCCCCTACATCCCACCGCTGGTGTACGGCTCCTTCGTGGGGGCAACGCTGGTACTGGGCCTGGTGGCTACGGCACTTCCGGCGAGGGCGGCGTTGAGGCGCTGACTCTTCAGCCCGCCGGGAACTCTCCAGCCCGTCTGGGGCAGGATCCCCGCATGAACTCCAACCCCAGCCCCCTCCTCACCCTCCCCGAAGTAGAGGCCCTGGCCCGCGAAGCCCACGCCACCCAGAAGGACAAAGCAGGCCGCCCCTACGCAGAGCACCTGCAAGCCGTGGCAGCCGGAGTCCAGTCCCGAGGCGGCTCGCCAGAACAAATCGCGGCGGCCTGGCTCCACGACGCGATCGAGGACAACGCCCTGACCGAGGAGTGGCTGCGAGAGGCGCCGCTGACTCCTCGTATGAAGGAAATCGTCCTGGCCCTCACGAAACGGAAGGGTGAAACCCCCGAGACCTACGCCACCCGCATCCTCGCCACACCAGGCGCCCGCCTGGTGAAGGATGCGGACCTGGCCCACAACGCGAATCCGGCCCGTCTAGCAGTGCTAGACGGGCCGACACGCATCCGCCTCACAGCGAAGTACGCCCACATGCACGCCCTGCTGGGCGTAGAACCACCAGGCTAGGAACAAGGCTAGGAAGAGGACTTGCTCCGTTCCCGGGCCAGCGCCGCAGCGTCCCGCTTGAACGCCCACTCCATCTTCGGCTCCATGGCGAAGCGGAACATCCGCTGCACCGGAGGCGTACAGAGAAGCGTCACCACAGCCGCGGCCACCAGCGAGACGACGATCTCACCGGCAGGCTTGTGCATCCACTCGTAGTCCTCGAACCAGCCCCAGAAGCGCGAGCCCTTGGCGAGGAAGCCGTGCAGCAGATAGCCGTACAGCGTGCCCGCGCCGAGCACCGTGAACCACATCTTCCGGCGCGGAACCCACGCGAAGAAGCACGCGGTCAGGATGGCGGAGCAGCCGAACAGCGCCAGCGTCATCACGACACCGGCCCACCACGGCGCCCCCAACTCCTGGGCGCTGTCGCGGCGGTAGAACCACGCCGAGGTCATCCGCGGACCGGCCCAGTACGCGAGGAGCAGTGCGCTCGCGAAGATCGGGATGGAGAGAAGCCGCACCTCGCGGCGCCGCACCAGCTGGAAGTACTCGGGCTTCATGCACAGGCCGAGAACGAAGAAGGGCAGGAACTGCAGCACGCGCTGAAGGTCCAGGTCGTCGCCGATGTCGGGCGAGATCGAGGCGAGCACCGCGATGGCGAGCGAGAGCGGCACCGGCCAACGGACCAGCTTCCACAGCGGGGTGGTGAGCCGCCAGACGAAGAGCGCGACCAGGAACCAGGTGAGGTACCAGGGGTCGAGCAGACTGATCGGCTGGGTCGGGTCGTCGTCCGCGTAGCGCTTGAAGAAGGTGTACGCGACTTCGAAGATGACGTACGGCACAGCGATGCCGGTCACCAGGCGCTTGAGGCGGTCGGACCGCATGTCGAAGCTGCGGGAGAAGTAGCCGGAGATGAGGATGAACGCCGGCATGTGGAAGGTGTAGACGGTCATGTACAGCGCCTCTGCGGCGCGGCTGCCGTCCGTCAGCGGCTCCCAAGCGTGCGCCATCGCGACCAGGACGATCGCCAGGTACTTGGCGTTGTCGAAGAACGAGTCGCGCTGCTTGGCGGGTTGGCCCGTCGCCGCGGGTCCGCCGGTGGTGCCAGGACGCCCCGTGGAACCAGGGTGTCCGGTGGAAGCGGGATGCCCCGGGAATGCGGGTCGAGCGGTGGTGCCGGCCGGCGCGTGGGGAACGGTCGCGGCCATGGTGGACTGGGGGGCGCGGGGGCCAGGTACTCCGTCCGCCGGCACATGTGCCGGGGGGAGCGGCGCCCGGTGGCGGCCGTGCGGTTGAACCGAGTTCGTCACAGGCCCTCCCACCAAGAGCTGGGTGGGACGACCCGGGACCGCACTGCGCTTGCGGGGATGATGGCAGCGTGGAACATCTGAGGCACCCTAGCGTCGCTTGCGCGCTTTCGTAAAACCCTCAACTCGGCTGTCACCTCAATCACAGACGGTTCATGACTATTCCGGTCCGGGTACCCCGGAAATCGCATGAGCCGACATGGCGATTCCCCACCCGTCACGCGCAGGTCAGCCGCCTGACCGCCCGGTACGTCACTATTCATCCACCTTAAACGTCGCATAACGCCCGCAGGCGACTCAGGTGAAATGTCCGATTGATTGGGCCTTTGTGAAGTCGGGAGTGTGTGCGGAGTGTGCGTCCGCCAACAATTCGAATTTCTGGCGAACGAGTTGTGTGGCAATGGAAACGATCAAGCTGAATTGGTGGCCGTGCGCGGGTCTCGAATTGCCGTGCGGGGGCGCGGTGTTCTTGCGCCCCAAGGGCGCCCCCGCGCACCGGGGGCGGGCCGGGCGTCCGCACCGTTGGCCGACGATGTGTCACCGGCCGCATATGGGTGGCCTGTTGGTGGCACGATGGTCCTGGCGGGGGTGTGCGGGGTCGTACCCCCCGGGCCGGGGAGAGACCGACCTAGGGTGTGATCAGTGTGGCCATTTCGCTGTCAGTGGTGTTGCTGTTGGCGATCATCCTTGTGGTGCTGATCCGCGGGGGGTCGATCAAGGCGGGACCCGCGATCGTCGCGGTGCTCTTCGGGTTCTTCCTCGCCTCAACTGGAATGGCCCCCTCCATAAACCGCTTCCTCAATGAGGTGGCGGAGACCATCAACTCGATCAGCTTCTGAGCGGCGTGCGCGGCAAGCGGCGTCGCGGCGGCCGGCCACGCGAAAAAGCCTCAGGCCCGGTTCCGGGGAACCGGGCCTGAGGCCACAGAGCGGGTGACGGGAATCGAACCCGCGTAGCTAGTTTGGAAGACTAGGGCTCTACCATTGAGCTACACCCGCACGGCTCGCGCCGCTGTACATGCAAGGACACTGCTGGTCAGCGACCGCGGCACGGCAAGCATCGTAGCGGGTCGGACGCCCTCCCCGCACACCCCGTACGTACTCACGATTAACCGGGGGCCGCACTGCCTGCGGGCATGTACCCTACGTGTCGCACCGACGGGGTGTGGCGCAGCTTGGTAGCGCGTCCGCTTTGGGAGCGGAAGGCCGTGGGTTCAAATCCCGCCACCCCGACCAGCAGGAAGATCGCGTTGTGGGTCGGCTCCCGCTTGCCGTTACTATGCAAGCTGTGTGCCCGTGTGTCTCTGAGGCCGGGCAGAATCCCAAGAAGTCAGCCCCAAGGAGACCGAACCGTGAAGAGCGCCGTGGAGACCCTGAACCCGACTCGGGTTCGGCTCACTGTTGAGGTGCCCTTCGAGGAGCTCAAGGAAAGCCTCGACGCGGCCTACAAGAAGATCAACCAGCAGGTCACGGTGAAGGGCTTCCGCAAGGGCAAGATCCCGGCCCGCGTCATCGACCAGCGGTTCGGCCGCGGCGCCGTCCTCGAAGAGGCCGTCAACGACGCGCTCCCGAAGTTCTACACCGAGGCCGTCAACGAGGCCGAGCTCAACGTCCTGGGCCAGCCCGAGGTGGACATCACCGAGCTGAAGGACAACGAGACCCTCAACTTCACCGCTGAGGTCGACATCCGTCCCGCGATCGAGATCCCGGACTACTCCGGCATCGAGGTCGAGGTCGACGCGGTCGAGGTCAGCGACGAGGACGTCGAGAAGGCCGTCGAGGAGCTCCGTGAGCGCTTCGCGTCCACCTCGCCGGTCGAGCGCGCCGCCGAAGACGGCGACGTCGTGACGCTCGACCTGGAGGCCAAGGTCGAGGGCGAGATCCTGGAGGACGGCGTCGCGTCCGGCGTCTCCTACACGATCGGCTCCGGCGAGCTCCTCGAGGGCATCGACGACGCCGTGAAGGGCCTGGAGGCCGGTGGCGAAGCCACCTTCACCTCCGAGCTCAAGGGCGGCTCCGCCGCGGGCAAGGAGTCCGAGGTGACCGTCAAGGTCACCCAGGTCGCCGCCCGTGAACTGCCCGCCCTGGATGACGACTTCGCGCAGCTCGCGTCGGAGTTCGACACCCTGGACGAGGTCAAGGCGGACAGCCGCAAGCGCCTCGAGAACATGAAGCAGTACGACCAGGCGACGCAGGCCCAGGAGCGCGTCCTGGAGAAGCTGCTCGAGCTGGTCGAGGTCCCCGTACCCGAGAAGCTCCTCGCGGACGAGATCGAGACCCGCAAGCACAACCTGGTGAACCACCAGCTCGGCCAGATGGGCCTCGACCTCGCGAAGTACCTGGAGATCCAGGGCAAGACCGAGGAAGAGTTCGACGCCGAGACCAAGGAGCAGGCCGAGAAGGGCATCAAGACGCAGTTCGTCCTCGACGAGCTCGTCAACAAGGAGAAGCTGAACGTGAACCAGGAGGAGCTCACCGAGCACCTCATGCGTCGCGCGCAGTCCTCCGGCATGTCCCCCGACCAGTTCGCCCAGGCCGTCGTCGAAGGCGGCCAGGTCCCGATGCTGGTCGGCGAGGTCGCCCGCGGCAAGGCCCTCGCGGTCGTCGTCGAGGCGGCCACGGTCAAGGACACCAACGGCGAGGTCGTCGACCTCGACGACGAGGACGAGACCGCCGAGACGGTCGAAGCCACGGAGTCGGCTGACGCCGCCGAGGAGAAGACCGAGAAGACCGAAGCCTGACCGTTGCGCTCGGCTGAAGCATGAAGGGCCCCCGGGAGGAATTCCTCCCGGGGGCCCTTTGCACCCCGCCAGGGCCCCGTCAGGGGCGCGGGGAACTGCGCGAGCAACCCAGTGCGACCCGCACCCGCCGTGGGGCCTGACGCGGCACACGCGACTGCGGCCCTGTGGGGGCGGGCCGCGCAGTTCCCCGCGCCCCTGACGGGGCACCCCGGCGGCCCTGACGAGGCGCCCCCGCCAGAACCTGCGCTCACAGCGAACAGTGAACTCTGCGGGATTCCCCGGAGGGGCTCGCGCGTTAGGGTCCATGAATACGAGGGCAGGGGAGTCCCCGAAGCCGCCCCGGAGCGGTGAGCACGCGGGGTCCCTAGCCTCAGAAGAAGACGTGAGACGGCCCGGCGCCGTCGTAAGACGAGCAGGTGGATACGTGACGAATCTGATGCCCTCCGCCGCCGGCGACCCCTCCATCGGTGGTGGCCTCGGCGACCAGGTCTACAACCGGCTGCTCGGCGAGCGGATCATCTTCCTCGGCCAGGCCGTGGACGACGACATCGCCAACAAGATCACCGCGCAGTTGCTGCTCCTTGCCGCAGAGCCGGACAAGGACATCTTCCTTTACATCAACAGCCCTGGTGGATCCATCACGGCCGGCATGGCGATCTACGACACCATGCAGTACATCCAGAACGACGTGGTGACGATCGCGATGGGCATGGCGGCCTCGATGGGCCAGTTCCTGCTCAGCGCCGGCACGCCGGGCAAGCGCTTCGCGCTGCCGAACGCCGAGATCCTGATCCACCAGCCCTCCGCCGGTCTCGCGGGCTCCGCGTCGGACATCAAGATCCACGCCGAGCGTCTCCTTCTGACCAAGAAGAAGATGGCCAACCTCACCGCGTTCCACACGGGTCAGACCGTCGAGCAGGTCACGCACGACTCGGACCGTGACCGCTGGTTCGACCCGGAAGAGGCCAAGGCGTACGGCCTCATCGACGACATCATGCCCAATGCGGCCAGCATGCCGGGCGGCGGCGGCACCGGAGCCTGAGCCTCACCGCTCAGCCTTCCGAAGCCGATCAAGCCCACGCTCCTCAGGAGACCTACAGAGATGAAGAACTACCCCGGCAGCGGCCTCTACGAGCGCACCATGGCCGAGTACACCGGCTCCACCGGCGAGTACACCGGCCCCACCGCCGAATCCCGCTACGTCATCCCGCGCTTCGTCGAGCGCACCTCGCAGGGCGTGCGTGAGTACGACCCGTACGCGAAGCTCTTCGAGGAGCGCGTGATCTTCCTCGGCGTGCAGATCGACGACGCGTCCGCCAACGACGTCATGGCGCAGCTCCTGTGCCTGGAGTCGATGGACCCGGACCGCGACATCTCCATCTACATCAACAGCCCCGGCGGCTCGTTCACGGCCCTCACGGCCATCTACGACACGATCCAGTTCGTGAAGCCGGACGTTTCGACGGTCTGCATGGGCCAGGCGGCCTCGGCCGCCGCCGTGCTCCTCGCTTCGGGTACGCCGGGCAAGCGCATGGCGCTCCCGAACGCGCGTGTCCTGATCCACCAGCCCTACAGCGAGACGGGCCGCGGGCAGGTCTCCGACCTGGAGATCGCCGCGAACGAGATCCTCCGGATGCGTGCGCAGCTGGAGGAGATGCTGGCCAAGCACTCGACGACGCCGATCGAGAAGATCCGCGACGACATCGAGCGCGACAAGATCCTCACTGCCGAGGACGCGCTGGCGTACGGCCTGATCGACCAGATCATCTCCACTCGGAAGATGAACAACGCCTCGGTCGTCTGACGCAGACCTGTAGCATCTGCCGCTCCTTGGCACGGTTCACGTCAAAGCGAACCGTGCCAAGGGGGGCCCGAACGGGGGGCTCGGCAAGGTACCGTCGGATATGAGGCACCAGGAGTCGCTGAACGTGGCGTCTCCCAGGCGAAGGGGAAGCACCTCGTGGCACGCATCGGTGACGGCGGCGATCTGCTCAAGTGCTCGTTCTGCGGGAAGAGTCAGAAGCAGGTCAAGAAGCTCATCGCAGGTCCCGGCGTGTATATCTGCGATGAGTGCATCGACCTCTGTAACGAGATCATCGAGGAAGAGCTCGCGGAGACGAGCGAGGTGCGGTGGGAGGAACTCCCCAAGCCTCGCGAGATCTACGAATTCCTCGAGGGATACGTCGTGGGCCAGGAACCCGCGAAGAAAGCCCTCTCGGTGGCGGTCTACAACCACTACAAGCGGGTCCAGGCCGGGGAGACCGGCGGAGCGCAGGGCCGTGACGACGCGATCGAACTCGCCAAGTCCAACATCCTGCTGCTCGGCCCGACAGGTTCCGGCAAGACGCTCCTCGCGCAGACGCTCGCGCGGATGCTGAACGTCCCGTTCGCCATCGCGGACGCGACGGCGCTCACGGAGGCGGGCTATGTCGGCGAGGACGTGGAGAACATCCTCCTGAAGCTGATCCAGGCCGCTGACTACGACGTCAAGAAGGCCGAGACCGGCATCATCTACATCGACGAGATCGACAAGGTCGCGCGTAAGAGCGAGAACCCGTCGATCACGCGCGATGTCTCGGGCGAGGGTGTCCAGCAGGCGCTCCTGAAGATCCTGGAAGGCACGACGGCTTCGGTGCCCCCGCAGGGCGGCCGCAAGCATCCGCACCAGGAGTTCATCCAGATCGACACGACGAACGTGCTCTTCATCGTGGGCGGCGCGTTCGCCGGCCTCGAGAAGATCATCGAGTCGCGGGCGGGCGCGAAGGGCATCGGCTTCGGCGCCACGATCCACTCCAAGCGCGAGCTTCAGGAGAAGGACCGGTTCGAGGACATCATGCCGGAGGACCTGGTGAAGTTCGGGATGATCCCGGAGTTCATCGGCCGCCTCCCGGTCATCACCTCGGTCCACAACCTGGACCGCGAGGCGCTGCTCCAGATCCTGGTGGAGCCGCGCAACGCACTCGTCAAGCAGTACCAGCGCCTCTTCGAACTCGACGGCGTGGAGCTGGACTTCGAGCGCGAGGCGCTGGAGGCCATCGCCGACCAGGCGATCCTGCGGCAGACCGGCGCGCGTGGCCTGCGCGCCATCATGGAGGAGGTCCTCCAGTCGGTGATGTACGAGGTTCCGTCCCGCAAGGACGTGGCCCGAGTCGTCATCACGGCGGACGTCGTCCACTCGAATGTGAACCCGACGCTGGTGCCGCGTGATGCGCGGGGTCCGGGGACGGGCGAGATGAAGTCCGCGTAGTTACCAGGTCTATCTGGTTTCCAGGCCTACGTGGAAGGGGCGCCCGGCGATTCGATCGCCGGGCGCCCCTTCCACGTATCCGGCTGCTGCCGTTGCTACTCGACCTCGACGCGGACGTCGGCACGGAGCTTGGCCGTCAGGCCGGCGGCATCCTCCAGAGCGATGTCCTTGCCGCTCGCGGTGGCGGCGACGTCCGAGTGGGCGACGTACGCGACCGTGCTGTGGTCACCCCAGACGCACATCGGCGTCTTGAAGCTGTTCGGGACGTCCTCGTCGCCCGCGCCGGTCTCGCCCATCTTGAACTCGGCTTCCTGGCACTTCATGACGCCGTTCTCGAATCCGTCCGGAGTGAACTCCTTGGGGCTGCCGATGAGTTGTATGCTCCCGGGCTCCTCGGTGGACTTCTTCCTCATTTCGGCGAACATGGCGTCGACGACCTTCTCCGGGTCGTCGATCTCGCCGTACACACCGGAAAAGTTGAGGGACCGCATGGACGCGCCCTCGCCCGAGTTGTAGGCGGCGAAGGCGTCCTTGGGGTTGCTGACGCCCTGCTTCTCCAGGTCCTTGATGTCGCTCGACGACATGCCGCCGCCGTCTCCGCCCGAGTTGTCCTTCTTGTACTCGCCGCCGAGGATGGTGGCGGGCGCGGTGAGCTTGTAGATCTTCCCGTCATCGGCGACGGAGCCGCTGTCCTTGCCGGCGGTGAACCACCACACCCCGGCTCCGATCGCGGCGACCGCGACGACGACGCCGACGATGAGCCCGGCCTTCTTCCCGCCACCGCCGGACGGCGCCTGCCCGTAAGGGGGTTGAGGCGGGTAGCCGTAGCCGGGCTGGGGCGGTTGGGGCGGCTGCCCGTAGGGGCCGGGTTGTTGCGGCTGCTGCTGTCCGGCGTACGGGCCTGGCTGGTTGTAGCTCACTTAGGGGCTCCCCGTCTGGATGTTGATGTACGTCAGACATCCTGGACGACGGGGAAGCTCGGTGGGCTGGCGGGGTGGCACATGGCCCGTCGCCTCGGAGAGGCCCAAGCGGGCGTCTCTCCAAGGCGGTTGGGGTGAGGGTCAGAGCTTGACGCGGACCTCTCCGCGGAACTTGGCCGTCGTCCCCGCGGCCGCGTCGAGGTCGGCGCCCGTGCCGCCCATGGCGCTCGCCACGTCCGTAGTGATCACGATGCCGAGCGTGCTGTGGTCGCCCCAGATGCAGGTTGCCATCGACATCTTGCTCGCGCCCGAACTGCTGCTGCCGGCGGTCGACGATCCGCCGAGGTCGAGCTTCATCTCCTGGCACTTCATGACCGCGCCGTCGAGCCCGGCGGGGTTGTACTCCTTGGGGCTGCCGACCAGGGTCATCGACTCGCCACTGCTGCCGCTGCCGCCTTCCTGGGCGTTCTTCTCCGCCTCGCCGAACATCGCGTCGACAACCTTCTCCGGGTCGGCGATGTCGCCGTAGACGCCGTTGAACTGCAGGATCTTCTGCGCCAGCGGGTTGTCCTCGCTCCCCGACTGGTACTGGGCCGCGACATCCTTGGCGTTCTTCACGCCGTGCTGCTCGGCCTTCTCGATGTCGCTGGAGCTCATGCCCCCTTCGCTGCCGCCCTCCTCGCCCTTCTTGTACTCGGTGAGGACCGTCGCCGGCGTGATCAGCTTGTGCGGGCCGTCGTCCTTGATCCCACCGCCTCCCGCCACGGAGGAGGAGCCGCCCTTCTTGCCGTCGCCCTTGTCGTCGTCACCGCCCGCGAGGAAGAAGTAGCCGCCGACCGCTGCCGCTATGACCACGGCCACGGCGCCGATGATCAGGCCGGTCTTCTTGCCGCCGCCCTGCGGGGGCGGAGGCGGCGGGAACTGCCCGTAGGGAGCCTGCGGCTGCTGTCCGTAGGGGCTCGGCTGCTGGGGGGAGCTGTAGCCCTGCTGCGGTGCCTGCGGAGGGTAGCCGTAGCCGGGCTGGGGTGCCTGGGGCGGCTGGCCGTAGGGGCCGGGCTGCTGGGGAGGCTGCCCGCTGCCGTACGGGCCGGGCTGCTGGGGCGGCTGCCCGTCGTACGGGCCCGGCTGGTTGTAGCTCATGAGTGGGTTCCCCCTGAGTGTGCTTATGTGATTCCGACATCCTGACGGAAGCAGCCCCGGCCGAAGCGACCGGGGCTGCTGTGCGCGAGGCGCCGCGTGAGGGCGTCGGGATCAGGACTTGACGCGTACTTCCTTGCGGAGCTTCGTCGTCGTGTCCGCCGCGTCGTCGAGCGAGGCGCTCTTGCCCGTCATGGCGGACGCCATGTCGACCGGGATCACGATGCCGAGGGTGCTGTTGTCGCCCCAGATACAGACGGGCATGCGGATGGACTTCGGTCCGGAGCCGCCACCCTTGACCTCTGTCTCCTGGCACTTGAGGACCGCGCCGTCCGCGTCGAAGCTCTTCGGGCTGCCGATCAGTTTGCCGGTGTCGGTGTCCTCGTTCACCGACTGCTTCTTCATCTTGGCGAACATGCCGTCGACCACCTTGGACGGGTTGTCGATCTCCCCGTACACGCCCATGAACTTGAGCATCTTCCCGGCCAGCGGGTTGCTCTTGTCCCCCGACCGGTAGTCGGCGTCGACGGGCTTGCCGTTCTTGACGCCGTCCTTCTTGGCCCTGTCCATGTCGTCGTCGCTGAAGCCCTCACCGGTCGACGGCTGCTTCTGGTAATCGGAGAGCACCGTCTCGGGGGTGACGAGCTTGTGCGGGCCGTCGTCCGACACCGCCGAGTTGCCCGCCGACGAGCTGTCGTCCTTGCCCGCCGTGAACCACCACACCCCGCCGCCGATCGCGACGAGCGCCACGACCGCGCCGATGATGAGGCCCGTCTTCTTGCCGCCCCCCGCGGGCGGCGGAGGCGGCGGAACCTGCCCGTAAGGGGCCTGCTGACCCGGCTGCTGCCCGTAAGGGCCAGGCTGCTGCGGCTGGCTGTAGCCGCCCTGCTGCGGGGGGACTCCCTGCGGTGCCTGCTGGGGGTAGCCGTAGCCCGGCTGGGGTGCCTGCGGCTGCTGGCCGTAGGGGCCAGGCTGACCCGGCTGCTGCCCGTACGGACCGGGCTGCTGGGGCTGCTGCCCGCCGTACGGGCCAGGCTGGTTGTGACTCATTGCGTGGGTTCCCCTCCGAACGCTTATGTGATGCCGACATCCTGACCGAAGGCGAAGGGTCATGGGGCGCACGGCCGCAACCGTTACTCAAGAATCCGGTTTCGGGACGGGACTGTGACACCTCTAAACTGGCCCGGTGACCGAGAAGACTCAGCAGCAGAATCCAGCGCCCATCACCGAACTGCCGACCCAGTACGCGCCGGCCGAGGTAGAGGGGACGCTGTACGAGCGCTGGGTGGAACGCGGCTACTTCTCCGCCGACGCCGAGAGCGACAAGCCCCCTTACACCGTCGTCATCCCGCCGCCGAACGTCACCGGCTCCCTGCACCTGGGCCACGCCTTCGAACACACGCTCATCGACGCCCTCACCCGCCGCAAGCGCATGCAGGGCTTCGAGACGCTGTGGCAGCCGGGCATGGACCACGCGGGCATCGCCACGCAGAACGTCGTGGAGCGCGAGCTCGGCAAGGAGGGCAAGTCCCGCCACGACCTGGGGCGCGAGGCGTTCATCGAGCGTGTGTGGCAGTGGAAGAACGAGTCCGGCGGTCAGATCTCCGGGCAGATGCGCCGCCTCGGCGACGGCGTCGACTGGTCGCGTGAGCGGTTCACGATGGACGAGGGCCTCTCGCAGTCCGTCCAGACCATCTTCAAGAAGCTCTACGACGACGAGCTGATCTACCGCGCCGAGCGCATCATCAACTGGTGCCCGCGCTGTCTGACGGCGATCTCCGACATCGAGGTCGAGTACCAGGACGACGACGGCGAGCTCGTGTCCATGAAGTACGGGGAGGGGGACGAGACGATTGTCGTCGCCACCACCCGCGCCGAGACCATGCTCGGTGACACCGCCGTCGCGGTCCACCCCGACGACGAGCGCTACAAGCACCTGGTCGGCAAGCAGATCAAGCTGCCGCTGACCGACCGCACGATCCCCGTCGTGGCCGACGAGCACGTCGACCCCGAGTTCGGCACCGGCGCCGTCAAGGTGACCCCGGCGCACGACCCGAACGACTTCGAGATCGGCCAGCGCCACGACCTGCCGAACATCGCGGTCATGGACGAGCACGCGGTGATCACGGTGCCTGGTCCCTTCCAGGGCCTGGACCGCCTGGAGGCCCGCAGCGCCATCGTCGGCGCCCTGCGCGCCGACGGCCGCATCGTCGCCGAGAAGCGCCCGTACGCGCACTCGGTGGGCCACTGCTCGCGCTGCAAGACCACCATCGAGCCGCGCCTTTCGATGCAGTGGTGGGTCAAGGTCGGCCCGCTCGCGAAGGCCGCCGGTGACGCGGTCCGCGACGGCAAGGTCGCGATCCACCCGCAGGAGATGGAGAAGCGCTACTTCGACTGGGTCGACAACCTCCACGACTGGTGCATCTCGCGCCAGCTGTGGTGGGGCCACCGTATTCCGGTCTGGTACGGGCCCAACGGCGAGGTCGTCTGCGTCGGTCCCGAAGACGAGGCACCCACCGGCGAGGGCTGGACCCAGGACAGCGACGTTCTCGACACGTGGTTCTCCTCCGGCCTGTGGCCGTTCTCCACCCTCGGCTGGCCCGAGCAGACCGACAGCCTGGCGAAGTTCTATCCGAACTCGGTCCTGGTCACCGGCTACGACATCCTCTTCTTCTGGGTCGCCCGGATGATGATGTTCGGCCTGTACGCGATGGACGGCACCCCGCCGTTCCACACGATCGTGCTGCACGGCATGGTCCGCGACCAGTTCGGCAAGAAGATGTCGAAGTCCTTCGGCAACGCGGTCAACCCGCTGGACTGGATGGACAAGTACGGCTCGGACGCCGTCCGCTTCACGCTCGCCCGCGGCGCCAACCCCGGCGTCGACGTGCCGATCGGCGAGGACTGGGTCCAGGGTTCGCGGAACTTCGCCAACAAGATCTGGAACGCCACGCGCTTCGCGCTGATGAACGGCGCCACGATCGAGGGCGAACTGCCGCCCGTCGAGCAGTTGTCGGCGACGGACCGCTGGATCCTGTCCCGGCTCAACGCGACGGTCGCCGAGGTCGACGCGCTCTACGACGACTACCAGTTCGCCAAGCTGTCGGACGCGCTCTTTCACTTCGCGTGGGACGAGGTCTTCGACTGGTACGTCGAGCTGTCCAAGACCACGTTCATGGGCGGCGGCGAGGCGGCGAAGGTCTCGGGCCGCGTCCTGGGCGAGGTCCTGGACGTGACGCTGCGGCTCCTGCACCCGATCGTCCCGTTCGTGACGGAGACGCTCTGGACGACCCTCACCGGCCGCGAGTCCCTCGTGATCGCCGAGTGGCCCTCCGACAGCGGCTTCCGTGACACCGGGGCCGAGCGGGAGATCGAGACGCTCCAGCAGGTCATCACCGAGGTCCGCCGATTCCGCGCCGATCAGGGGCTTCAGCCGGGCCAGAAGGTCCCGGCCCGGCTCTCCCTGGACGGCACGGCGCTGGCCCCGCACGAGGCGGCCATCCGCCAGCTCCTGCGCCTCCAGCCGGAGGGCGAGGAGTTCACGGCCACCGCGACGCTGCCGGTCTCGGGCGCCACGGTCGCGCTCGACCTGTCCGGCACGATCGACGTCGCGGCGGAGCGCAAGCGCCTCGCGAAGGACCTCGCGGCGGCCGAGAAGGAGAAGGCGCAGGCCACGGCGAAGCTCGGCAACGAAGCGTTCCTGGCGAAGGCGCCGGACAACGTGGTCGACAAGATCCGCGGCCGCCTCACCAAGGCGGACGACGACATCGCCCGCCTCCAGGCCCAGCTGGAGGGCCTGCCTGCGGCGTAGTCAGGCCGGGGGCCCATGGAGCCATACGGTTCCACGGGCCCCTGCCCCGTTCTGCCGCCGCCCGCGCCCCGAGGGGCCCCTGCCGAACAAGCTTTTCCCGCCCACCCGCCCGATTGCCCCGCGGTGCTCGCGGATTGGGCCGCGGCAGGGGGCGGGTGGGGCCGGCGCCCGGGGGATTCCTGCCGCGACGGTGGGTTGGGCGCGTACGCCCGTTGCTCGCAGAACAGCCGCCACGCACCCGCAGTCGGCAGCGCACGCGAGGGGACGTGCCGGTATGTCTGCCCGGAGCACGGTGAGCCGGACTCCGGGGCCGCAGCAGCCAAGCGCTCGGACCGTGATGGCGAGGACGGACATACCGGCGCGGCTCCGCCCCCAAGACGGACCAGCCCCGCACCCCCACCGCCCCCCGGCCGGAGGCCTACGCCGCCGACATCACTCGCTCCAACCCATCAAAGTCCTCCACACACTTCCCGCACCCCAACGCCACACTGTCCAGCGGATTATCGGCCACGAACACCGGGATCCCCGTGGCCGAAGCCAGCCTCAGGTCGAGGCCCGGCAGCAGTGCGCCGCCGCCCGTCAGGACGATGCCGTGTTCCATGATGTCGCCGGACAGCTCCGGCGGGCACTCCTCCAGCGTCGCCCGCACCGCGGCGATCACGGCCTCCACCGGTTCCTCCAGCGCGGCCCGCACCTCCCGCACCGTCAGCTCCACCGTCTTCGGCAGCCCGGCCACCTTCTGCCGGCCCCGCACGGTGAACGTCCGGGACTCCAGCGCGTCGTCCCCCGGTACCGGCCACGCCGAGCCGATCGCGACCTTGATGTCCTCGGCGGTCCGCTCGCCGATGAGCAGGCCGTGCTCCTTGCGCACGAAGGTCGTGATCGCCTCGTCAAGGCGGTCACCGCCCACCCGCAGCGACTGCGCCGTGACGATCCCGCCCAGCGAGATCACGGCGACCTCCGTCGTGCCGCCGCCGATGTCGACCACCATCGAACCCTGCGGCTCCGCCACCGGAAGCCCCGCCCCGATCGCCGCCGCCATCGGCTCCTCCACCAGATACACGGCCCGCGCCCCGGCCCGCTGAGCCGCGTGCACGATGGCCCGCCGCTCGACCTGCGTGACGCCGCTCGGCACGCAGATCACCATCCGCGTACGGGGGCGACGTCCTGGCACGGCCTTGCGCACGAAGTGCCGGATCATCTCCTCGGCGGCTTCGTAGTCACTGATCACGCCTCCCCGGAGGGGACGGATGGCGGTGATGGACCCGGGAGTGCGGCCGATCGTCAACTTGGCCTCCGTGCCGACGGCCAGGGCCGTCCGGGCCCCCTCCTTGATGGCGACGACGGACGGTTCGTTGAGCACGATCCCCTGACCGCGGACGTAGAGAAGGGTGTTCGCTGTGCCGAGGTCGATACCTATGTCCATGATCACCAAGTTTGCCCGGCGATTGACCGGATCGGCGGGTCCTCGGCCCCGAATCGAACGTGACTTAAGTCCCAAACGGGCCGGGGCAGGTCCGGACGGCGGCTGTCAGTGGGCCTCCGTAGACTGGCGTACGTGAGTGACCTCCCCCCGCCTGACAGCGAGCACCCCGACCGCGACAACAGCGGCGACCGTTTCGAAGAGATCGTCGGAGCCGAGACCAGCCGTGACCCCGACCTCGCCGTGATCGAGGCGGGCAGCCGCACCCTGCGCACCCAGGCGGGCCCGCCCGAGGGCGACATCCCCTCCCGCCCCACCGACCCGGAGATCGACAAGGCGCTGCGCGAGGTCGAGACGGAGCTCGCGAGCCGCTGGGGGGAGACGAAGCTGGAGCCCTCCGTCAGCCGCATCTCCGCGCTGATGGACGTCCTCGGCGAGCCCCAGCGCGCGTACCCCTCGATCCACATCACGGGGACGAACGGCAAGACGTCCACGGCCCGCATGATCGAGGCTCTGTTCAGCGCCTTCGAGCTGCGCACCGGGCGGTACACCTCGCCCCACGTCCAGTCGATCACCGAGCGGATCAGTCTGGACGGCGCCCCCATCGAGGCCGAGCGCTTCGTGGAGACGTACAACGACATCAAGCCGTACGTGGAGATGGTCGACGCCGAGCAGGAGTACAGGCTCTCGTTCTTCGAGGTCCTCACGGGCATGGCGTACGCGGCCTTCGCGGACGCCCCCGTGGACGTCGGCGTCGTCGAGGTCGGCATGGGCGGCAGCTGGGACGCGACGAACGTGATCGACGGCTCGGTCGCCGTCGTCACGCCCATCGACCTGGACCACACCGACCGCCTGGGCACCACGCCCGGCGAGATCGCCGCCGAGAAGGCCGGCATCATCAAGCCGGACGCCACAGTGATCATGGCTCAGCAGCCGGTGGACGCCGCGCAGGTGCTCCTGAAGAAGGCCGTCGAGGTCGACGCGACGGTGGCCCGCGAGGGCCTGGAGTTCGGCGTGGTCGCCCGCAAGATGGCGGTGGGCGGCCAACTGCTCACCCTCCGGGGGCTCGGCGGGGAGTACGAAGAGATCTTCCTGCCCCTGCACGGCGCCTATCAGGCGCACAACGCCGCCGTCGCGCTCGCCGCGGTCGAGGCCTTCTTCGGCATCGGCTCGCAGCACGCGCACTCGCTGGACATCGACACCATCCGCAAGGCCTTCGCCGCGGTCACCTCGCCCGGCCGCCTCGAAGTCGTGCGCACCTCACCCACCATCGTCCTGGACGCCGCGCACAACCCGGCGGGCGCCCGCGCCACCGCCGAGGCGATCAGCGAGGTCTTCGACTTCAGCCGGCTGATCGGCGTGGTCGGAGCCAGTGAGGGCAAGGACATGAGGGGGCTGCTCGAAGCCTTCGAGCCGATCTTCGCCGAAGTCGTCGTCACGCAGAACTCCAGCCACCGCGCGATGGACGCCGACACGCTGGCCGGGCTCGCCGTGGAGGTCTTCGGTGACGAGCGCGTCCAGGTCGAGCCGCGTCTGCCGGACGCGCTCGAGGCCGCGATCACCCTCGCCGAGGAAGAGGGGGAGTACGCGGGCGGTGGCGTCGTCGTCACCGGTTCCGTCATCACGGTCGGCGAGGCCCGGCTGCTCCTGGGGAGGGGCTGACTTCCGTGCGTACGCTCTGCGCTTCGACGCTGATCGGCGAGTTCTTCGTCATCGGCTTCGCCGGTCTGGTCGCCATGAAGGACCCGGACCTGTCGATGGGCACGGTCTGGACGGTCTGCGGCATCGCGATGCTGTTCTCCGTCCTGCTGTGCGGCATGGTCACCCGGCCCGGCGGGGTGCAGCTTGGCTGGGCGCTGCAGATCGCGCTCATCGCGAGCGGCTTCGTCGTACCGATCATGTTCTTCATGGGTCTCGTGTTCGCCGTGCTGTGGTGGGCTTCGCTGCACTTCGGCCAGAAGATCGACGAGGCGAAGGCGAGGTTCGCCGCTCAGGCCGAGGGCGAGGCGGGTGCCGCGGCCGGGGCCGGGGGTAACCCCGCGTAGTGGTGCCGGTATCGTGCCCGGCATCCCATGCGACAGCGGTAGCCCGTCGCACCAGGAAAAACCTGTCGCAAGTGAACCTCTTGGAGCCGCACATGACCCAGCGCACTCTCGTCCTGCTCAAGCCCGACACCGTCCGTCGTGGCCTGATCGGCGAGATCATCGGCCGTATCGAGCGCAAGGCGGACTGGACGATCTCCGCTCTCGAACTGCGCTCGCTCGACCAGGAGACGCTGGAGCAGCACTACGGCGAGCACAAGGGCAAGCCGTTCTACGAGCCGCTGGTCGACTTCATGTCCTCCGGCCCGGTCGTCGCACTCGTCGTCGAGGGCGAGCGCGTCATCGAGGGTGTGCGCGCCCTGGCGGGTCCGACCGACCCGATCGCCGCCGCGCCCGGCTCCATCCGGGGCGACTTCGGCACGATCGTCCGGGAGAACCTGATCCACGCCTCGGACTCCGAGGAGTCCGCCGAACGTGAGCTGAAGATCTTCTTCCCGGGCGTCGTCTGACACGCCGTACGGATTTCCTGACGCCTAGTCAGCAGGGCACCGCCCTGACCAGGGGTGGCCGAGAAATCCGGCCGCCCCTTGGCATATGCGCCCCAATTGGGGGAACGCGTGCCTCCGATGGCACGTCTCCAAGAGCGAGGCGGCGCTTCATCTGCTGACAATGGCGAAGACCCTAGCGCCGTGTTCGTGCAGGCGAGACTACGATGGAAGCCTCCACGCCACACAGCACCCACTCGCCTACCTAAAAAGCCATCACACGCTCCAGGGGAGGCCAGACGCATCCATGGGGAACAACATGTCGTTCATCGGCCGTGACATGGCTGTCGACCTCGGGACCGCCAACACGCTGGTGTACGTCAGGGGTCGGGGGATCGTCCTGAACGAACCGTCCGTCGTCGCGATCAACACCAACACCGGTGGCATTCTCGCTGTCGGCGCCGAAGCCAAGAAGATGATCGGTCGCACGCCGGGCAACATCGTTGCCGTGCGACCGCTGAAGGACGGCGTCATCGCCGACTTCGAGATCACCGAGCGGATGCTCCGCTACTTCATCCTGAAGATCCACAAGCGCCGCTACCTCGCCCGCCCGCGCGTCGTCGTCTGCGTGCCCTCGGGCATCACAGGAGTCGAGCGCCGCGCCGTCATCGAGGCCTCCTCGCAGGCCGGTGCCCGCCAGGTGCACATCATCGAGGAGCCCATGGCCGCGGCCATCGGTTCCGGCCTGCCGGTCCACGAGGCCACGGGCAACATGGTGGTCGACATCGGCGGCGGCACCACCGAGGTCGCCGTCATCTCGCTCGGCGGAATCGTCACGGCACAGTCGATCCGGGTCGCGGGCGACGAGCTGGACAACGCGATCATCCAGCACATCAAGAAGGAGTACTCCCTTCTCCTCGGTGAGCGCACGGCCGAGCAGATCAAGATCACCATCGGTTCGGCGTACGACATGGACGCCGACGAGCACACCGAGATCCGCGGCCGGGACCTGGTCTCCGGGCTGCCCAAGACCGTCGTCATCTCCGCCGCCGAGGTCCGCAAGGCCATCGAGGAGCCGGTCAACGCGATCGTGGACGCGGTCAAGACGACCCTCGACAAGTGCCCGCCGGAGCTCTCCGGTGACGTCATGGACCGCGGCATCGTTCTCACCGGAGGCGGCGCCCTGCTGCGCGGCCTCGACGAGCGTCTGCGTCGCGAGACGGGCATGCCGATCCACATCGCCGAGGACCCGCTGGACAGCGTGGCCCTCGGATCCGGCAAGTGCGTCGAGGAGTTCGAGGCGCTCCAGCAGGTCCTTGACGCGTCACCGCGCAGATGAGAGTGGCGCGAACCCGCTGAAAGGGTGTCCGCCGTACGAGTGCCTGTCACCTCGTGCGGCGGATCGTTGATATAGAGGCAAGACAACAATTCCGCGGCGCCCGCAGACGCCGCGGAATCCGATTGCTCAGATTTGCTCAGAATTCCAAGGATTTCCAACTGAGGAAGGCACGGCCGCCGCACGTGAGGGACACACGAGAGAGCCGGCTGCTCCTGGTGCTGCTGATCGCCATCGCGTTCGCTTTGATCACGGTGGACATCCGCGGTGGCGAGGACTCGCCGGTCGACGGTGCCCGCCGCGCCGCCGCCACGGTCTTCGGCCCGGTCGAGGACGGCGTATCGACCGCCGTCGACCCGATCGGGAACGCCATCGGCGCGGTCCGGGACTCCGGTGACCGGCATGACCGGATCGCCGAACTCGAGCGGCAGAACGCCGCGTTGAAGGGGAAGCTCGGCAGCGACGACCGCAACCGCAGCCGCGTCAGGCAGCTGGACAGCATGCTGAAGACGGCCGGTGCCGGTCAGTACGGCATCAAGGGCGCCGAAGTCATCGGGATAGGAGCGGCCCAGGGCTTCTCCTGGACCGTCACCATCGACGCGGGCGCCAACGACGGAATCAAGCGCGACATGACCGTCCTGAACGGCGACGGCCTGGTCGGCCGCGTCACCACGGTCGGCCCCGGCACCGCGACCGTCCTGCTCGCCAACGACCCCGACTTCACCGTCGGCACCCGCATGGAGAAGTCCGACGAGCTCGGCTTCGCCACCGGACAGGGCGACCGCCCGCTCTCCGTCCAGATGCTCAACGGCAAGGCCGAGGTCAAGAAGGGCGACCGCCTGGTCACCTTCGGCTCGCAGGCCGACAAGCCGTTCGTGCCGGGCGTACCGGTCGGCGAGGTCGTCCGCGTCGACCCCTCGGGCGGCAACCTGACACGCAACGTCTTCATCAAGCCGTACGTCGGCTTCACCAAGCTGGACATCGTCGGCGTCGTCGTCGAAGCGCCCCGTGAGGACCCGCGCGACACGGTGCTCCCGAAGAAGCCCGCCAAACCGAAGCCGACCCCGACGGTGACCGTGACGGCCACCCCGTCAGGACAACCGGCCGAAGGCGTCGACAACGGCAACGAGCAGTAGGAGCACCGGACCCATGCGCTTCAACCGAATCCTGCTCTCCACCACCCTGGTCGTCGTCGCCCTGGTCATCCAGGTCAGCGTCCTGGCCCGGCTCCAGCTGCCGGGCGCGGTCCCGGACCTGGTGCTGCTCACGGTGCTCGGCCTCGCCCTGGTCTACGGCCACGTCGGCGGCGCCCTCATCGGCTTCGGCGCCGGGCTGCTCACCGACCTGGCCCCGCCCGCCGACCACGCCGCCGGGCGGTACGCCCTGGTGCTGTGCGCCATCGGCTACCTCGCGGGCCTGGCCAAGCCGGAGACCGGGCGGCTCAGGTCCGCCACCGGGCCGCTCGTCGTGGTCGTCGGCGCCGCCATCGGCTCGACCCTGCTGTACGCGGGCGTGGGCGCCCTCGTCGGGGACACCGCGGCCCGCCACGTGGGCCTGGTCAAGCTCCTGTTCACGGCCGCCCTGTACGACCTGCTGCTCGCGCCGTTCACGGTGCCGCTGATCATCGCCCTTGCCCGGCGCGCCGAGAACGATCCGCTGGGGGAGAGCTCACCCGCCAACAAGGCGGCCACGGACGTCTCGTCCGGCTGGCTCGCCTCGGGCACCGGCCTGCGCATCGGCAACCAGCGCGGCGGCCTGCGGATGAAGGCGGCCAAGGCCCGCGTCGCGCGCGCCGGACGCATCAAGGGGGTCAAGCGGCTGTGAACGCGGCGCAGTTGGCCCCGTACACGTCCGGCCGCGCACACAGGTCGGTCGTGTACACGTACTACCCGTACACACACTGAGAGGGGGAGGCAGCGCAGTGACCAACATCCCCGAGACCGGACGGACCCCACGGGTCCAGATCCGCCTCATCGTCATCCAGATCCTCGTGCTCTCCCTGCTCCTGACCCTGGGCGGCC
Organism: Streptomyces sp. NPDC048436; assembly: GCF_043200355.1. Taxonomy (NCBI): domain Bacteria; kingdom Bacillati; phylum Actinomycetota; class Actinomycetes; order Kitasatosporales; family Streptomycetaceae; genus Streptomyces; species Streptomyces sp. NPDC048436. The sequence goes on along the minus strand of NZ_JBICXP010000001.1, from coordinate 991,081 downwards.
GCCTCTGGTACCTCCAGATCCGCAACGGCGACGAGTACGCCAAGGAAGCCTCCGGCAACCACGTCCAGCAGGTCGTCCAGCCCGCCGTGCGCGGCTCGATCCTCGACTCCCGCGGAGTCCCGATCGCCGACAACGAGACCCGCCTGGTCGTCTCCGCGTCCCGCACGGACCTGATGAAGATGAAGGACGACGGCAAGGCGGTACTCGGCAGGCTCGCCGAGGTCCTGGACATGGAACCCAAGGACGTGGACGGCAAGGTCCGCCTCTGTGACTCCAAGACCCCGCAGCCCTGCTGGAACGGCTCGCCCTACCAGCCGATCCCGATCACGGACGAGGCCACTCCCAAGCAGGCCCTCCAGATCCGCGAGCGCTCCGAGGACTTCCCCGGCATCACCGCCGAGCCCACCGCCGTGCGCCGCTACGCCGCGCCCGGCAAGTCCAACACCGCGCAGGTGCTCGGCTATCTCTCGCCCGTCACCGACGGCGAGATCAAGAAGGCCGAACACACCGACTCGCCGTTCCTCCGCTCCGACCAGGTGGGCCGCTCGGGACTTGAGCGGACGTACGACGCTCAGCTGCGCGGCAAGGCCGGCGTCACCCGCTACGAGGTCGACAACCTCGGCCGCGTCATCGGCAAGGCCAAGGACGACAAGGCCGAGTCCGGCGCGAACGTCGTCACCAGCATCGACGCGCGCGTGCAGGCCCTGTCCGAGTACTGGCTCAACGACGCGATGAAGAAGGCCCGCCAGGAGTTCGACAAGAACACCAACGAGAACTACAAGGCCGACGCGGGCGCCGTCGTCGTCATGGAGAACAAGACCGGCCGCATCGTGTCGATGGCGTCGAATCCGGCGTACGACCCGAACGCCTGGGTCGGCGGCATCTCCGGCAAGGACTACACGCGGCTCACCGGGAAGAAGTCCAACTACCCGCTCCTGAACCGCGCCATCCAGGGCCAGGCGGCCCCCGGCTCGATCTTCAAGGTCATCCCGACGACCGCCGCGGTCAACGCGGGCTACGACTTCGACGGCAGGTACCCCTGCCCCAGTTCGTACAACGTCGGCGGCCAGACCTTCAAGAACTTCGAGTCCAAGGGCCACGGCTCCATCACCCTCGGCCAGGCCCTCGAGGTCTCCTGCGACACCGTCTTCTACAAGCTCTCGCACGACCAGTGGATCAAGGACGGCGGCAACAAGCCGAAGAAGGACCCCAAGGACTGGTTCTACAAGACCGCCCACCAGTTCGGCCTCGGCAAGGAGACCGGCATCGACCTGCCGAACGAGGTCACCGGACGCGTCCCGGACCGCCAGTGGAAGAAGGACTACTGGAAGGCCAACAAGGACGGCTGGTGCAAGCAGGGCAAGAAGGGCGGCGACTACACCCAGCAGATCGCCTACGAGAACTGCCTCGAAGGCATGAAGATGCGCGCCGGTGACTCCGTCAACTACTCCATCGGCCAGGGCGACACCCTCGTCACGCCGATACAGATGGCGTCGATCTACTCCGCCATCGCCAACGGCGGCACCCTCTACAACCCCACCGTCGGCAAGGCGATCATCAGCGCCGACGGCAAGCAGGTCCAGGAGCTCAAGCCCAAGTCGCACGGCAAGCTGCCCATGACCAAGGAGACGCGGGACAAAGTGGACGGCGCCCTCGCCGACGTCGCCACCAAGGGAACCGCCGCCTGGCGGTTCGGCGGCTGGCCGCAGGACAAGATCCCGATGCACGCCAAGACGGGTACGGCGGAGGTCTACGGCAAGCAGACCACCTCGTGGTTCGCGACGTACACCAAGGACTATTCGATCGTGATGACGATCTCCCAGGGCGGTACGGGTTCCGGAGCCTCGGGACCCGCTGTCCGCAAGATCTACGACGGCATCTACGGCCTGGACGAGGACGGCAAGCAGAACCTCAAGAAGGCCCTCCTGCCCGAGCCGCAGAAGAACCTCCCGAAGATCGAGTCCGACGGCTCGATCGACTCCCCGAAGATCAAGCCGTACAAGCCGGAGGCCCCCAAGGAGCCGAAGGAGCCGCAGGAACTCGCGGGCGCGCCCGCGGCGGGGAGGCGCGACTAGTGGCCGGCAACAATGGCTTCTCCGTCCCCGGTTACGGGCCCGAACGCCCGCCGATGTCGTTGGCGCGCCTGTTCGCCCGCGACTCGCTGGTGCGCAGGATGGACTGGCCGATACTGCTCGCGGCGCTCGCGCTCTCGGCGATCGGCTCGGCCCTCGTCTTCTCGGCGACACGCAACCGCACCGAGCTGGTCGGTGACGATCCCTACTCCTTCCTGCTCAAGCACCTCCTGAACACCGGCATCGGCATCGCCCTGATGGCGGGCACGGTGTGGCTCGGCCACCGGACGCTGCGGACGGCCGTGCCGATCCTCTACGGCATCTCCGTCTTCCTCGTCCTGCTCGTCCTCACCCCGCTCGGCGCGACGATCAACGGCGCGCACGCCTGGATCGTGGTCGGCGGCGGCTTCTCGCTGCAGCCGTCCGAGTTCGTGAAGATCACGATCATCCTGGGTATGGCGATGCTGCTCGCGGCACGGGTGGACGCGGGCGACCGGGTCCACCCCGACCACCGCACGGTTCTGCAGGCCCTCGGCCTGGCCGCCGTACCGATACTGATCGTGCTCCTCATGCCCGACCTCGGTTCGGTCATGGTGATGGCGATGATCGTGCTCGGCGTCCTGCTCGCGTCGGGCGCCTCCAACCGCTGGGTCTTCGGGCTGCTCGGCACCGGCGCGGCCGGCGCGATCGCCATCTGGCAGCTCGGCGTCCTGGACGACTACCAGATCGCCCGCTTCGCGGCCTTCGCCAACCCCGCGCTCGACCCGGCGGGCGTCGGCTACAACACCAACCAGGCACGCATCGCGATCGGCTCCGGCGGACTCTCGGGCACCGGCCTCTTCAAGGGCTCGCAGACCACCGGCCAGTTCGTGCCCGAACAGCAGACGGACTTCGTGTTCACCGTCGCGGGCGAGGAGCTCGGCTTCGCGGGCGCCGGGCTCATCCTGGTGCTGCTCGGCATCCTGCTCTGGCGGGCCTGCCGCATCGCGCGCGAGACGACCGAGCTGTACGGCACGATCGTCGCCGCCGGGATCATTGCCTGGTTCGCCTTCCAGGCCTTCGAGAACATCGGGATGACGCTCGGCATCATGCCGGTGGCGGGCCTGCCGCTGCCCTTCGTCTCGTACGGAGGGTCATCGATGTTCGCCGTCTGGGTGGCCGTCGGGCTGCTCCAGTCCATCAAGGTGCAGCGCCCGATGTCCGCGTAGGACGGTCACGGGGGCTGCCCTTGGCCTGGGATCGCGTCTAGATTCGGTTCATGGCGGAGACGAAGCGTGAGATCGAGCGTAAGTACGACGTTGGCGCTGACGCCGCGCTGCCCGACCTGACCGGGGTCGCGGGCATCGCGGATGTCGTCGACAAGGGCGTCGTCGACCTGGACGCCGTCTACTACGACACGGCCGACCAGCGTCTGCACGCCGCCTCGGTCACGCTGCGCCGCCGCACCGGCGGCGACGACGCGGGCTGGCACCTGAAACTGCCGGTGTCGCTCGCGGAAGGCGTACGCGACGAGATCCGGGCCCCGCTGTCGGACTCCGTCCCGCGTGCGCTGTCCGCCCTGGTGCGCTCCCGGGTCCGCGAGGCCGAACTCGCCCCCGTGGTGCGCCTGTTGTCCGCGCGGGACCTGCGCCACCTCGTCGACGCCAAGGGCGAGCTGCTCGCCGAGATCAGCATCGACCGCGTACGGGCCGAGCGGCTCTCCCCGCACGGTGGCACCGCCGAGTGGGCCGAGATCGAGGTGGAGCTCGCGGACGACGCGGACCCCGCGCTGCTCGACAAGGTCGAGAAGAAGCTGCGCAAGGCGGGGGTGGAGCGGTCGGACTCCTCGTCGAAGCTGGGCAAGGCGCTGGCGGCGACCGGTCTGAGTGAGACCCGTCGGCAGGCGCGTGAGAAGCCGTCCGTCACCAAGAAGGGCAAGAAGGGCGAGCGCCTCGCCGTCGTCCATGTGGAGGACCCGGCCGGGCGCGACGAACCCCGCACCGCCGGGGACCACGTCCTCGCCTACCTCCGCGCCCAGCGCGACGCCCTCGTTTCCCTCGATCCCGCGGTCCGCCGCGACCTGCCGGACGCCGTGCACCAGATGCGCGTCGCCACCCGCCGGATGCGCAGCGCGTTCCGCTCGTACCGCAAGATCCTCGACCGCACCGTCACCGACCCGCTCGGCGACGAGCTGAAGTGGCTCGCGGGAGAGCTGGGCGTCGACCGCGACCAGGAGGTTCTGACCGAGCGGCTCACCGCCCGCATCGGCGCCGTCCCCAGGACGCTCCTGCTCGGCCCCGTGCGCGGACGCCTGCGCATCTGGTCCGTCGCCCGCAGCAGCGGCTCCCGGCGCAGGACCCTCGCCGTGCTCGACGGCAAGCGCTACCTCGCGCTCCTGGACTCCGTCGACGCCGTCCTCGCCGACCCCCCGCTCCGCCCGGCAGCCCTCGCGCCCGCCGCCGACGCCCTCCCCAAGGCCGTGCTCAAGGACTACCGGCGCCTCGCGGCCCGCGTCGAGCACGCCCTCGCGCTCTCCCCGGGCCAGGACCGGGACGCGGCCATGCACGCGGCCCGCAAGGCGGCCAAGCGGGTCCGGTACGCGGGCGAGGCGGCGACGCCCGCCCTCGGCAAGCCCGCCAAGCGGTTCGCCAAGCGGATGAAGGCCGTCCAGGGCGTGCTCGGCGACCACCAGGACAGCGTGGTGGCGCGCGAAGCCCTGCGGGCGCTTGCGATCCAGGCCCATCTGGCGGGGGAGACCGCCTTTACCTGGGGGCTTCTGTACGGGCAGGAGGAGGGGGCCGCCGCGGACCGGGAGCGGGAGCTGCCGGGGGTGTGGGCCAAGGCGTCCAAGGCGAAACTGCGGTCGGCGCTGGGGGGCTGAGCGGCGGGGTACGCTGGATGGTCACCCCTGCCAGATCATGAGAACCCTGCCGAAAGACGCTGTGATGCCTGTCGAGTCCGTCTTCCCACGACTGGAAGCGCTTCTCCCGCACGTCCAGAAGCCCATCCAGTACGTCGGCGGAGAGCTCAACTCCACCGTCAAGGACTGGGACGCGTGTGACGTCCGCTGGGCGCTCATGTACCCGGACGCGTACGAGGTGGGACTGCCCAACCAGGGCGTCATGATCCTCTACGAGGTACTGAACGAGCGCGAGGGTGTCCTCGCCGAGCGCACGTACAGCGTGTGGCCCGACCTCGAAGAGCTGATGCGGGAGCACAAGGTCCCGCAGTTCACCGTGGACAGCCACCGCCCCGTCGGCGCCTTCGACGTGTTCGGGCTCAGCTTCTCCACCGAGCTCGGCTACACGAACATGCTCACGGCCCTTGACCTCGCGGGCATCCCGCTGGAGTCCAAGGACCGCACGGTCGACGACCCGATCGTCCTCGCCGGAGGTCACGCGGCCTTCAACCCCGAGCCGGTCGCGGAGTTCATCGACTGCGCGGTCATCGGCGACGGCGAGCAGGCCGTGCTCGACATGACGGCGATCATCCGCGAGTGGAAGGCCGAGGGCCGCCCCGGCGGCCGCGAGGAAGTCCTCTTCCGGCTCGCGCGGACCGGTTCGGTCTACGTCCCCGGGTTCTACGACGTCGAGTACCTCCCGGACGGGCGGATCGGCCGCGTCGTACCGAACAAGTCGGGTGTCCCGTGGCGCGTGTCCAAGCACACCGTCATGGACCTGGACGAGTGGCCCTACCCCAAGCAGCCCCTCGTGCCGCTCGCGGAGACCGTCCACGAGCGCATGTCCGTCGAGATCTTCCGCGGCTGCACCCGCGGCTGCCGCTTCTGCCAGGCCGGCATGATCACGCGCCCCGTGCGGGAGCGAAGCATCACCGGCATCGGCGACATGGTGGAGAAGGGCCTGAAGGCCACCGGCTTCGAAGAGGTCGGCCTGCTCTCCCTGTCGTCGGCGGACCACACGGAGATCGCGGACGTCGCCAAGGGCCTCGCGGACCGGTACGAGGAAGACAAGATCGGCCTCTCCCTGCCCTCGACCCGCGTGGACGCCTTCAACATCGACCTCGCGAACGAACTGACGAGGAACGGCCGTCGCTCGGGTCTGACGTTCGCCCCGGAGGGCGGCAGCGAGCGGATGCGGAAGGTCATCAACAAGATGGTCTCCGAAGAGGATTTGATCCGCACCGTCGCGACCGCGTACGGCAACGGCTGGCGCCAGGTCAAGCTGTACTTCATGGTCGGTCTGCCCACCGAGACCGACGACGACGTCCTGCAGATCGCGGACATGGCGGCGAACGTCATCGCCAAGGGCCGCGAGGTCGCGGGCAACGACATCCGCTGCACGGTCTCCATCGGCGGCTTCGTGCCCAAGCCGCACACGCCGTTCCAGTGGGCCCCGCAGCTGTCGGCGCAGGAGACGGACGCCCGCCTCACGAAGCTGCGCGACAAGATCCGCGGCGACAAGAAGTACGGCCGCTCGATCGGTTTCCGCTACCACGACGGCAAGCCCGGCATCGTCGAGGGCCTGCTCTCGCGCGGTGACCGCCGCATCGGCTCCGTCATCCGCGCCGTCTATGAGGACGGCGGCCGTTTCGACGGCTGGCGCGAGCACTTCAGCTACGACCGCTGGATGGCCTGCGCCGAGAAGACGCTGCCCGCCTTCGGTGTGGACGTCGACTGGTACACGACGCGTGAGCGCACGTACGAGGAGGTCCTGCCCTGGGACCACCTGGACTCCGGTCTCGACAAGGACTGGCTCTGGGACGACTGGCAGGACTCGCTCGACGAGACCGAGGTCGAGGACTGCCGCTGGACCCCGTGCTTCGACTGCGGCGTGTGCCCGCAGATGCAGACGGAGATCCAGATCGGCCCGACCGGCAAGAAGCTCCTTCCGCTGTCGGTGGTGAAGTAAGTGCGTCACCCGAGTCCGGTGGACGGGGCGGTTGGTCCTCAACTCGCCCCGCCCACCGGCCTCGTGCATCTCTCCTTCATCGCCGCGATGGAGGAGTTCCGCGCCGAGGGCCGCGGCGGCGATGACGACGACACGACGCTCGGCCGCACCCTGCGCGACTACGGCGACAAGTGGCACGACCCCGCGGTCTTCGAGCGGTACGTCGCCGAGGTCCAAGCGGCGGTCCACCCGGCCGAGCCGCTCTCCGTCCCCGTGACGACCCTCTGGTACACCGACGGCAGTAGTTACTTCGGCCGCCTCGCCATCCGGCACAACGTCGCCACGCGCTTCCTGCGCGAGTACGGCGGCCACATCGGCTACGACGTACGCCCCACCGCCCGCCGCCGCGGCCACGCCACCGCGATGCTGATCGGCTCGCTGCCGTACGCCCGCGAACTGGGCCTGGAATCGGTCCTGGTGACCTGCGACACCGACAACACCGGTTCGCGCAAGGTGATCGAGGCGGCCGGCGGCGAATTCGAGGACGAGCGGGGCGGCAAGCTCCGCTTCTGGATCCCGACCGGCGCCTGACCGGCCGAACCAGCACCCCTCACTGACGCGTCTAGGACGGCATGGACCTGGAAAAGCGGCCTCCGCAAGCGCAGCCACAGTCTCAACCGCAGGCCGAGGGCTGTCTCGCCGTCGCGATCCGCATTCCGGTGCGGATCGTGGTGCTCGTGCTTGTCGTGCCGGTACGCCTGGTGTGGGACGCGCTCGCCGTGTGCGGGCGCTTCCTGTACTTCAGGGGGCTCAGGCCCGTGGGCCGCGCACTCGCCTGGCTGGGCCGGACGCTGATCGTGACACCACTGGTGTGGCTGCTCAAGGCGGTGTTCGTGTGGCCGTGGGTGGGGCTGTGGCGGTATGTGGTCGTGCCGGTGGGCAAGGGGCTCGCGTGGCTGGGGCGGGTGCTGGTCGTGGTGCCCGCCGTCTGGCTGTACGCGTCCGTCCTCACGCCGATCGGGCACGGCATCGTCTGGCTGTACGCATCGGTGCTCACCCCCATTGGGCACGCGATCGCCTGGCTGGCGCGGGCAGTTGGCGCCGGGATCGCGGCGACCGGGCGGGGCGCCGGTGCCGTGCTCGTGTGGCTGTTCAAGGCGGTGTTCGTGTGGCCGTGGGTGGGGCTGTGGCGGTATGTGGTCGTGCCGGTCGGCAAGGGGCTCGCGTGGCTGGGACGGGTGCTGGTCGTGGCGCCCGCCATGTGGCTGTACGCGTCCGTCCTCACGCCGGTCGGGCGCGCGATCGCCTGGCTCTGCAAGGGGATCGGCGCCGGAATCGCCTGGCTGGCGTCGGGCATCGGGACCGTGCTCGGGTGGCTGCTGCGAGGTGTCGGGACCGTACTGCGCTGGATCTTCGTCGTGCCCGCCGTCGCCCTGTGGCGCTGGGTGCTCGCCCCCATCGGGCGGGGCATCGCGGTCGTCGCCCGCGAGATCGGTGACGCGCTCGGACACGCCTGGCGGATCGCCGGGTACATCTCGCTGGCCGTGGGCCGCTTCCTCGGACGACTCCTTCGGTGGATCTTCGTCGACCCGGTGCGCTGGGTGTACCGCTCCGTCCTCACCCCCGTAGGGCACGCCCTGCGCGACGGCGTCTGGCGGCCCGCCGCCCGGGCCGTGAAGGACGCGGGGCGCGCGGCCCGGCAGGCACTGGCCGCCGCCCGCCAGAGCGTGCGGGAGGCCCGCGCCGACGTACGGCGCATGCTGTTCGGCACGCCGAAGGAAACGGTCCCCGTGAGGGCGGCCGAGCGGGAGCCCGCGCCGGTCCCGGTGGCCCGGCGGGAACCGGACACGTCTGCGACACGTACTCTAGGTAGCAGTACGACCGCACTCACGAAGGACTAGAACACTGGGCAAGCGACAGCCCGAAGGCCCGCCGCCCGCTCCCGCGGTGCAGCGCATCCGACTGCGCTACACCAAGCGCGGCCGCCTCCGGTTCACCAGCCACCGTGACTTCCAGCGCGCCTTCGAGCGGGCGCTGCGCCGCGCCGAGGTGCCCATGGCGTACTCGGCGGGGTTCACGCCGCACCCGAAGGTGTCGTACGCCAATGCCGCACCCACCGGCACGGGCAGTGAGGCCGAGTACCTGGAGATCGCGCTCACCGAGGCGCGTGACCCCGACAAGCTGCGCGAGCTGCTCGACGAGTCGATGCCGACCGGCCTCGACATCATCGACGCCGTCGAGTCCCGTACATCAGGGCTCGCCGACCGGCTCACCGCGTCCGTCTGGGAGCTGCGCCTGACCGGCGTGGAGCTCACGGACGCGGAGCGTGCCGCCGAGGCCTTCCGGGCCGCGGAGACCGTCGAGGTCCAGCGCCGCACGAAGAACGGCATGCGGACCTTCGACGCCCGCGAGGCCGTCGTGAGCCTTGAGGCACTCGCTCATGACGAGGCGCTCAGTCATGACACCGATAGGCCGACCGACCAGCCCTGTGCGATACTGCGGCTGGTTGTTCGGCACTTGACACCTGCCGTGCGACCCGACGACGTCCTGTCCGGTCTCCGAGCTGTGGCCGACCTGGCGCCGCCGGTCCCCGCAGCGGTGACCAGGCTGGCGCAGGGGCTTCTTGACGACGAGACCGGCACGGTGACCGACCCGCTCGCGCCCGACCGCGAGGCAGCCACGGCCCCACTTGAGAACCAAGGGGCCGCCGCAGCCGCCGCGAAGGCGCCGGCGCAGGAAGGTCCCGCGTAGGGACACGTCGTAGCGCCGCCCTGGTACTCGGGAGCCACCTGGGTCGGGCAGCGCACTGACCGAGACTTTCGCCAGGCCGTCCGCATTTGGGCGTACGGAACCGGCGAGACAGACACATAGAGCTCCCGTGCGGCGCCCACGCCCCCGGATGGCGGCCCCGCGTAAGTGAGCGAGAGCCGCGGACATCACCGGACAAGGCGCGGCGCCCGGGAGCGTGACGGGAGAACCGCCCGCATGCTTGAGCCGAACGAACCCACTGAGGGCTCGGACAACAACACCCCCAGCGACACCTTGCCGCCGCGCCGCAGGCGCCGTGCGGCGTCGCGGCCCGCGGGACCGCCCGTGGGCGCCACCGAGGCCGCCGCGCCGGCCATACCGGCCACCCCCGCCGCCGAAGAGGCTCCCCGGAGCGCTGCTCCCGAGCCCGCACCGGCCGAGGAAGCCGCTCCCGCGCCGCGTCGCCGCCGTGCCACGCGCCGCGCCTCGGCTCCCGCCGGAGCGCCGCAGGGCGCCGAGACGGTCGCTGAAGCGCCGGTCGCCGAGCCCGAACCCGCCGTGGCCGCTCCCGAGCCCGTAGCCGCCGAGGAGGCCGCTCCCGCGCCGCGTCGCCGCCGTGCCACGCGCCGCGCCTCGGCTCCCGCCGGTGCGCCGCAGGGTGCCGCCGACGCGCCGGTGACCGCTGAGCCCGCCGCTGCCGCCGCTGAAGAGCCCGCCGCCGAGAAGCCCGCCGCCGAGCCCGAGGCGCAGCCGGAGTCCGGAGACGCCGCCCCGCGCCGCGCCCGCCGCCGTGCGACCCGCGGTTCGTCCGCGCCGGCCGCCGAGGCAGCGCAGACGCAGGCGAAGGCCGCCGAGCCGGTGGCCGCCGAAGCCTCTGAGCCTTCTGAGCCCGCCGCTCCGGCCGCTTCCGCCGCGTCGGCCGCTCCCGCCGCGAGCGCGCAGGCCGCCGAAGCGGACACCGCCGAAGAGGACGCGCCCCGCGGGCGCCGTCCCCGCCGTGCGACGCGCAAGGCCGCCGCCGGATTCTCGGCGCCCGCCCCGACGCGGACCCGCAAGGCGCGCGCCGGTGACGCCGACGAGGACTCCGGGCGCAAGCCCGCGCGGCCCGCCGTCGCCGTCTTCCAGGCGCCGGTGTTCGCCGAGCCGATGTTCCAGACCCCCGAGCGCGCCGCCGCCGCTGCCGCCGCCGAAGCGGCCGACGAGCCCGTCGAAGACGAAGAGATCGAGATCGTCGAGGCCGAGCCCGTGGCCGCCGCCCCCGTGGTGGAGGAGGAGACAGGACCGCGCCGTCGCCGTCGCCGCCGGGCCGCGGAGGAGCAGCCCGCCGCCGAGCGCGAGAGCGCCAAGGCCGCCCCGAAGCCCGCCCAGGCCCCGGCCCCCGAGGTCGAAGAGGCCGAGGACACCGCCGCGGACCAGGACAGCGACCACGACACCGACGGCGACGACTCGGACGACTCCGGTGAGCGTCACGGCCGCCGTCGCCGTCGTGGTGGCCGACGCCGCCGTCGCGGTGAGTCCGCCGACGACTCCGGTGACCAGCAGGACTCCGAGTCCGACGCCGACTCCGACACGGACGCCGCCGAGCAGGACGCCGACGCGTCCGCCGAGCAGGCCGACGAAGACCACGACGACAACGGCTCGGGCGGCTCCACCAGCAGCCGTCGCCGCCGTCGCCGTCGCCGCCGCGCCGGTGACTCCGGTGAGGCCGAGAACGCAGTGGACGGCGACCCGGAGCGTACGGTCGTCAAGGTCCGGGAGCCGAGGGAACGGCGAGGGAAGGACGCAGAGCGCGAGCTCGGCACCGGCGCCGACGAGGTCACGTCCATCAAGGGCTCGACCCGTCTGGAGGCCAAGAAGCAGCGCCGCCGCGAAGGCCGCGAGCAGGGCCGCCGCCGCGTCCCGATCATCACCGAGGCCGAGTTCCTGGCCCGCCGCGAGGCCGTCGAGCGCGTGATGGTCGTCCGCCAGAACGGCGAGCGCACCCAGATCGGCGTCCTTGAGGACAACGTGCTCGTCGAGCACTACGTCAACAAGGAGCAGGCGACCTCGTACGTCGGCAACGTCTACCTCGGCAAGGTCCAGAACGTGCTGCCGTCGATGGAGGCCGCCTTCATCGACATCGGCAAGGGCCGCAACGCCGTGCTCTACGCCGGTGAGGTCAACTTCGAGGCGCTCGGCATGGCCAACGGCCCCCGTCGCATCGAGTCGGCCCTGAAGTCCGGCCAGTCGGTCCTCGTGCAGGTCACCAAGGACCCGATCGGCCACAAGGGCGCCCGCCTCACCAGCCAGGTCTCGCTGCCCGGCCGCTACCTGGTCTATGTGCCCGAGGGCTCGATGACCGGCATCAGCCGCAAGCTGCCCGACACCGAGCGCGCGCGTCTGAAGACCATCCTCAAGAAGATCGTCCCCGAGGACGCGGGCGTCATCGTGCGCACCGCCGCCGAGGGCGCGAGCGAGGACGAGCTGCGCCGTGACGTCGAGCGTCTGCAGCAGCAGTGGGAAGAGATCCAGAAGAAGGCGAAGAACGGCGGCAACGCCCCGACGCTGCTGTACGGCGAGCCGGACATGACCGTCCGTGTCGTCCGCGACATCTTCAACGAGGACTTCTCCAAGGTCATCGTCAGCGGCGAGGACGCCTGGGACACCATCCACGGATACGTCTCCCACGTCGCCCCCGACCTGGCGGACCGCCTGCAGCGCTGGACCTCCGAGGTCGACGTCTTCGCGACGTACCGCATCGACGAGCAGCTGATGAAGGCGCTGGACCGCAAGGTCTGGCTGCCCAGCGGCGGCTCGCTGGTGATCGACAAGACCGAGGCGATGATCGTCGTCGACGTCAACACCGGAAAGTTCACCGGCCAGGGCGGCAACCTCGAAGAGACCGTCACGAAGAACAACCTCGAAGCGGCCGAGGAGATCGTGCGCCAGCTCCGGCTGCGCGACCTCGGCGGCATCGTCGTCATCGACTTCATCGACATGGTCCTTGAGCAGAACCGCGACCTGGTCCTCCGGCGCCTCCTGGAGTGCCTGGGCCGCGACCGTACGAAGCACCAGGTGGCCGAGGTCACCTCGCTGGGTCTCGTACAGATGACCCGTAAGCGCGTCGGTCAGGGCCTCCTGGAGTCCTTCTCCGAGACCTGCGTCCACTGCAACGGCCGCGGTGTCATCGTGCACATGGAGCAGCCGACCGCCGCCGGTGGCGGCGGCAAGCGCAAGAAGCGCGGTCGCGGTGGCTCCGAGCAGGGTCAGGAGCACACGCACGAGCACGAGACCTACGACACCCACGAGGTCGACGAGGTCGAGACCGCGGAAGAGGTAGCCGCGGAGGCCGCCGCCCCGGTGGCGCTTCCCGAGCCTGAGTTCGTGCCGGACGAGGACCTCTACAGCAGCGCGTTCGAGGCCGAGGCCGCCGCGTCCCGTGGTGGCCGCTCGCGGCGCAGGGCGACCCGCAGGGCCTCGGCTCCGGCCGGCGCCCCGAAGGCGGAGGCGGAGACCGCCCCCAAGGCGGAGAAGCGCTCCAGGTCCCGTGGGGCCAAGGCCGAGACCCTCCAGGCCGAGGCTCCGGTGATCGAGGCCCCCGTGGTCGAGACCCCCGCCGCCGCGGAGGACCCGGTCGTCGAGGTGGCCCCCGAGGCCCCCGAGGCGCCGGTGGAGGACGCCGCTCCCAAGGGCCGTACGCGCCGCCGTGCGACCCGCAAGGCGACGTCGCCCGCCGGTTCGCCGAAGTCCGCCGAGAGCGCCGAGCCCGAGGCCGCCGTGATCGTGACCGAGGCGCCCAAGGCCGAGCCCGTCGCGGAGCCGGTCGCCGAGCCCGTCGCCGCCGAGCCGGTGGCGGACGCCGCTCCGGCCCGTCCGCGCCGCCGTGCGGTCCGCAAGGCCACCGCGCCGACCGCGTCCGAGGAGGCGGCCGTCCTGGTCGTCCCGTCGGCGGAGAAGGCGACGGAACCGGTGGCGGAGCCGGAGACCGAGGCCCCCGAGGCCGAGGAAGCCGCTCCGGCCAAGAAGACGGCGCGTAAGACCGCCAAGAAGGCGACGGCCAAGAAGGCCGCCACCGCCACCAAGAAGACCGCGGCCAAGAAGACGGCCGCCAAGAAGACGACGGCCAAGAAGGCGTCGAAGACGGCGAAGAAGACCGCAGCGGCGGAGCAGACACCGGCCGGTGTCAAGGCTTCCGCGGCCGAAGAGGGCTGACCTCCTGCTTCGCAGTCCGTACGTATGACCGGGTGCCCCCGATACGGCGAAATCGCCGCGCCGGGGGCACCCGCCTGTTGGCACCCGGCGAAGTACCTGTAAAACTCATGCGGTTGATGAAGGAATACGCGAGCGTGGCGTCTGGGGAGACGTGCCGCTGGCGTCAGGGGAGGGAAGTGTCGATGACGCACGGGCGTCTGAGGGGCACGGGACGCCACCGTGCCGTGAAGCAGGCCAAGGGGGGCCGTCAGGCCGTCGCACTGGCGACGGTCCTGTCCGCGGCGGGGATCCAGAGCGTGAGCGCCGTGGGGAGCGCCACGGCGGACGAGCAGCAGCCGCTGCTCGCCGAGGCGCCGATCTTCAACGATCCGAAGGGCACCCCGGAGCAGCAGTACGCGATCCGCACCCGGCTGATCGAGCTGACCGACTCCGCCGTGCCGGGCTCGACCATCAAGGTCGCGGTCTACCACGTGTGGGAGGCCTCGGTCGTCGACGCGCTCGTGCGGGCCAAGGACCGCGGTGTCCACGTACAGATGCTGCTCGACGAGTCCAGCAGGAGCGACCGCCCCACGAACACGTCATACAGCACGCTCGCGGCGGCGCTCGGCACCGACAAGAACAAGTCGTCGTTCGTGACGCTCTGCCCGGCGCACAAGTCCTGCCTGGGCGATCCCCAGTACGGCCAGTCGATCATGCACAATAAGTTCTGGCTGTTCTCGCAGGTCGAGGGCGCCAGGGACGTCGTCGTGCAGACCACGTCGAACTCGACTCCGTCCGCGCACACGAAGTTCTACAACGACGCGCTGCAGCTCCCGAACAACCCGATGATGTACGAGGCGTACGCCGACTACTTCACGGACATGATCGGCAAGGACTGGCGCAACTGGGACTACCGCACGGTCACCGACGGCCTCTACAAGGCGTACTTCTTCCCGCGCTCCGGCACGGTCAACGAGACCGACACGATGTACTCGGTCCTGAACAACGTGCAGTGCAACTACAAGGACGCGAGCGGGGTGGCCCGGCACACCAACATCCGTGCCTCGATCTTCAAGATCACCCGGCAGCAGATCGCCGACAAGCTCGTCTCGCTCAAGAAGGCGGGCTGCACGGTGAGCATCCTCTACGCCGAGACCGACAGCGCCAAGAGCCAGGGCGGCTCCCCGGGGACCTGGGAGACGCTGCACAAGTCCGGCGGTCCGACCGTGCGCTGCTTCAACGACGACCGGGACCCGCTGCACCCCGGCACGAAGCTCGTGACGCCCTACATCATCCACTCGAAGTACCTGCTGATCGACGGCATGTACGACGGCAAGCGCAACAAGCTCTCCTTCACCGGCTCGCAGAACTACACGGCGCCCGCCCTGCGCGAGAACGACGAGGCGATCGTGAAGGTCGACGACGACTCCGTGCACGATGTGTACCGCGGCCACTTCGACCGGGTGCGGGCCGTGGCCTGGCCGGGCAGCGCCGACAGCACCGATCTGTGCAAGGGTGTCAAGCCGCTGCCGCCGGACGGCGAGAACCCGGTTTGACCCTTCCGGCCCAGCCCCGTAATCTTGAGCGTCGGCGTGTCAATAGACACGCTCTACCCCTGTAAACCTAATTTCCTTCCGGCGCCTGGCGCCCGGGAGAGGCCGACCGTGCAGACGGTCCGGCTGGACTGCGGGGGTCCCGTTCCGAGCGAGAGAGAGATCCGTGTACGCCATCGTGCGCAGCGGTGGTCGCCAGCACAAGGTTGCTGTCGACGACATCGTTGAGGTTGACAAGCTTCCCACCGCCAAGGTTGGCGACACCGTAGAGCTCTCTACGCTGCTCGTTGTCGACGGCGACGCCGTGACGAGTGACCCGTGGGTGCTTGCCGGTATCAAGGTCACGGCCGAGGTCGTGGACCACCACAAGGGTGCGAAGATCGACATCCTTCGTTACAAGAACAAGACCGGCTACCGCCGTCGCCAGGGTCACCGCCAGCAGTACACGGCGATCAAGGTCACCGGTATCCCCACGGCTGCGAAGTAAGGGACTGAGACTAGATGGCACACAAGAAGGGCGCATCGTCCACTCGGAACGGGCGCGACTCCAATGCTCAGCGGCTCGGCGTGAAGCGCTTCGGCGGTCAGACCGTCAACGCCGGTGAGATCCTGGTCCGCCAGCGTGGCACCCACTTCCACCCGGGCTCGGGCGTCGGCCGCGGCAAGGACGACACCTTGTTCGCGCTGGACGCCGGTGCGGTGGAGTTCGGCACCCACCGTGGCCGCAAGGTCGTGAACATCGTTCCGGTCGCCTGAATCAGGCAGCCGTAGAACAGTTCTTCGCGAGGGCGGACCTCACTTCCCTGTCGGGAAGCGGGTCCGCCTTTCGCGTGTTACTAGATAGACATTCCGTTCGTTTCTGGAGGCACATCCCATGACCACCTTCGTGGACCGCGTCGAGCTGCACGTCGCCGCGGGTAGCGGGGGCCACGGCTGTGCCTCCGTCCACCGTGAGAAGTTCAAGCCGCTCGGCGGCCCGGACGGTGGCAACGGCGGCCGTGGCGGGGACGTGATCCTGGTCGTCGACCAGTCGGTCACCACCCTGCTCGACTACCACCACTCCCCGCACCGCAAGGCCACCAACGGCGCCCCCGGCGCCGGCGACAACTGCTCCGGCAAGGACGGCCAGGATCTGGTCCTGCCCGTGCCGGACGGCACCGTCGTCCTCGACAAGGACGGCAACGTCCTCGCCGACCTGGTCGGCCAGGGCACGACGTACGTCGCCTCGCAGGGCGGCCGCGGGGGCCTGGGCAACCGGGCACTCGCGTCGGCCCGCCGCAAGGCGCCCGGCTTCGCGCTGCTCGGTGAGCCGGGAGACGCGGGCGACGTCGTCCTGGAGCTCAAGACCGTCGCGGACGTCGCGCTCGTGGGCTACCCCAGCGCGGGCAAGTCCTCGCTGATCTCGGTCCTGAGCGCGGCCAAGCCGAAGATCGCGGACTACCCCTTCACGACGCTCGTCCCCAACCTCGGTGTGGTGACGGCCGGTTCGACCGTCTACACCATCGCCGACGTACCGGGCCTGATCCCGGGCGCGAGCCAGGGCAAGGGCCTCGGCCTGGAGTTCCTGCGCCACGTCGAGCGGTGCAGCGTCCTGGTGCACGTCCTGGACACGGCGACCCTGGAGTCCGACCGTGACCCCGTCTCCGACCTCGACATCATCGAGGCCGAGCTGCGGGAGTACGGCGCGGGCCTGGAGAACCGGCCGCGCGTCGTCGTACTCAACAAGATCGACGTACCCGACGGACAGGACCTCGCGGACCTCGTCCGGCCCGACCTGGAGGCCCGCGGCTACCGCGTCTTCGAGGTGTCGGCCGTGGCGCACAAGGGGCTCAAGGAGCTGTCCTTCGCGCTCGCCGAGGTGGTGGGCGCCGCGCGTGCCGCGAAGCCGAAGGAGGAGGCGACCCGCGTCGTCATCCGTCCCAAGGCCGTGGACGACACGGGCTTCACCGTCAAGCTCGGCGACGACGGCATCTACCGCGTGCGCGGCGAGAAGCCGGAGCGCTGGGTGCGCCAGACGGACTTCAACAACGACGAGGCCGTCGGCTACCTCGCGGACCGGCTGAACCGCCTCGGCGTCGAGGAAGCGCTGATGAAGGCGGGCGCGCGCAGCGGTGACGGCGTCGCCATCGGCCCCGAGGAGAACGCGGTCGTCTTCGACTGGGAGCCTTCGGTGATGGCCGGCGCGGAGATGCTGGGCCGCCGCGGCGAGGACCACCGCCTTGAGGAGCCCCGTCCCGCGGCCCAGCGCCGCCGGGACCGTGACACCGAGCGGGACGACGCGGAGAAGGCGTACGACGACTTCGAGCCGTTCTAGGCGGGAGCGCCCCAAGCAGAGGGCCCCCGGAGCTTCGGCTCCGGGGGCCCTCTGCTTGCTCGTCACCGTGCGGGTGCGTTGTGGTTGCTCGCGCAGTTCCCCGCGCCCCTTACGGGGCTACGCCGTCACGGAGTCTTCTGCGCCGTTCTGCTCGGTGGCGTCCGACTCCATTTCCTCCGCCGCGTCCTCCGCCGCCCGCTGGCCGGGGATTTCCGCGTCGATGCGGGTGGCCATGCGGATGCGGCGCTCGTCGGCCTTGGCCGATAGGGCCAGGACCGCCTCGTTGAAGCGGACAAGGGAGGGCGGGTCCGAGGGGCCCAGGAGGTGCTCCTTGAGGCCTGCGCGGGCCTCGGCGTGGGCGTCCTTCTCCGGGGAGCGGACGGCCTCCAGGAGGGCCGGGAGGCCCTCGGCGCCGGGGGAGAGGATCGCCGCCGCGCTCACCGTCGGGAAGCCCGCGCGGAAGTCCGCCTCGGACATGCCGGAGGTGTTCGCGACCGCGTAGGGCTTCTCACTCGTCAGCCAGTCGGAGACGACCGAGGAGACGTCGCTGATCAGCAGGTCCGCCTGGTTGAAGCAGGAGAAGATCGCGGGGCGCGCCGAGGTGATGATCTGGTGCTCCCACTCGGGGAACGACGCCCAGTACGCCGCCTCCCAGGCAGCCGTCGCCTCGGCGACCGCGGCCTGCTGGTCGCCGTCGGGCGTGCCCTGGAGCATCATCCGCTCCATCTCGTCCACGCTCTTGCGGAACGCGGTGGAGGTGAGCCGGTCCAGGTCCTCGGTGCGGCGCAGCAGCTCGGTGGCCGCCTCCGGACCGGGGCGCTCGCCCGAACGCTTGGCGGCGGCCTCGCGGATCATCGCCTTGATGCGCTCGTTGGCGGCGCCCGCGCGCGGGTCCTGCGAGCCGGTCATCGGATGCGGCTTGTAGATGAGGCGTACGCCGGGGTCGGCGAGGAGGTGGCGGACGATGTTCTCGCCCGCGAGGGTCACCGACGTGTTGCCGGGGTTGCCGTCCCAGCCCTCCCAGGTGGGGGCGTACAGAACGGTCGTGAAGGTGCCCGTGGGGGCGCCCGTCGAGCGCAGGATCGGGGACAGCTGGGGGCGGCCGACCTCGACCACGTCCTTGTCCTCGACGCCGACCTCGGCGGCCTGGTAGCGGTCGCGCGCGGCGGGACCGGCCACCCACACCTCGTCGTACGCCTTCGCGTACGGGTTGCAGGAGGACAGCTTGTCGCTCTCGCCGTGGTTGATGAAGGCGTGCTTGATCGTGGGGATGCGCAGGACCTGCGAGGTCTTCGCGGCATTCGCCGGGTGCAGCATCATCTTCAGCGTCGAGGTCTCCAGGGAGAACATCGTCGCGACCTTCGGGAAGCAGATGATCGGGACGTCCGTGGCGTCGATCTTCTGCACCATGAACCGCTCGCGCAGCACGATCAACGGCTTGCCGTCGAGCTTGGAGAGCGTGGAGAGCCACATGTTCGCCTGGTACGCGGATGTGGCGCCGCCCGAGAAGTACATCGCGACGGTCGGCTGGTAGGCGGCCAGCCAGTTGTCCAGCCACTCCATGACCTTCTCGTCGTTCTTCGCGCGCTTCTTGGGAAGCAGCCACGTGGCGAGGTAGATCGCGCCGAGGCCCATCAGGGCGATGGAGATCCCGAGGCCGATGCCGCCCCAGTACGCGTCGGTGGTGCCCGCGGTGACCATCAGGCCGGCCGTGGCCGGGATCGAGAACGTCAGCAGGCGGTGGGCCTGGCGGCGCGACAGGATCCGCGGCGGGGCCGCGGTCAGGTGAAGCGCGGACGCGTCGATGTTGCGCGTGACGATCGGCAGCTGGCGGGAGCGGCGCACCAGTATGGCGGTGGCCTGGCAGCCGAAGTGCAGGAAGTAGAAGGCAAGCAGCGAGATCGTCAGGGGGGACTGCTCGGCGAGCGGCTCGATGCCGTCGATGCGCAGCAGGCCGACCAGGATGAGCATGTCGCGCAGCAGCTGGCGGACCGTGACATCGAAGCGGATCTTGCCAAGGAGGGAGAGGAGCCCCGGCTGCTTGTACTGCAGATAGACGTCGAGCGCGAGGTTCGCCGCCGACGCGGCGATGAACACCGGTACGTACGGGACCAGCGCGCTGACCAGCTGGGCCGTGAAGAGCGCGAACATCGCGAACAGCGCGGAGAGCTGCACGATGCGGCGGGGTGCGAGTCCGGCAGAGGGCACGGGCTTGGGCTCCTGGCGGGGGATCGGGGGGATCGGACAAGGGGGGAAGTCGACCACTGACCGTATGACGTGCGGTGGCTCCGTAGCAATCTTCCGTGACGACAATCACCGGATAAAGGGGCAAAGGTACTGAACCTGAAGGGCGTGTTTCGCCTCGGGGGGCCGTTCGGTCCGCCCCTCGATATGTGCGGGCGCCGCCTCCGTGCTCTCGCGTAGATTGCAGGTCCGGCAGGCAACGGGATCTTCGGGATCATTGGGGAAGCGCGTGAGCAGGGCAAGTCAGGGGATCGCAGAGGCCCGCAGGGTGGTCGTCAAGGTCGGGTCCTCGTCCCTGACCACCGCGTCGGGGGGACTGGACGCCGACCGCGTTGACGCCCTCGTCGACGTACTGGCCAAAAGCCGCAGCGGCGGCGAGCGCGAGATCGTGCTCGTCTCCTCCGGTGCCATCGCCGCCGGGCTCTCGCCGCTGGGCCTGCGCAGGCGCCCCAAGGACCTCGCCCGGCAGCAGGCGGCCGCCAGCGTCGGCCAGGGGCTTCTCGTGGCCCGCTACACGGCTTCCTTCGCGCGGTACGGCGTACGCGTCGGACAGGTGCTCCTCACCTCCGACGACATGGCACGCCGTGCCCACCACCGCAACGCCTCCCGCACCCTCGACCAGCTCCTCGCGATGGGCGCGCTGCCCGTCGTGAACGAGAACGACACCGTGGCGACGGACGAGATCCGCTTCGGCGACAACGACCGGCTCGCCGCGCTCGTCGCCCACCTCGTCCACGCCGACCTCCTCGTCCTGCTCTCCGACGTGGACGGCCTCTACGACGGCGACCCCGCCAAGCCGGGCACCTCCCGGATCTCCGAGGTGACGGGCCCCGCCGACATAGCGCACGTCCAGATCGGCAGCGCGGGCAAGGCGGGCGTCGGCACCGGCGGCATGGTCACCAAGGTCGAGGCCGCGCGGATCGCGGCAGGCGCCGGGATCCCCGTCGTCCTGACCTCCGCGATCCACGCCGCCGACGCCCTCGCGGGCCGCGACACCGGCACGTACTTCCACCGCACGGGCCGCCGCTCCGCCGACCGGCTCCTGTGGCTCCAGCACGCCTCCGAACCGCAGGGCGCGCTGACACTGGACGACGGGGCGGTGCGCGCGGTCGTCGAGGGGCGCAAATCGCTGCTGCCCGCCGGGATCGCGGCGGTCGAGGGCGACTTCGCCGCGGGCGAGCCGGTCGAGCTGCGGGACCCCGCGGGGCGGCCCGTGGCGCGTGGCCTGGTGAACTTCGACGCCAAGGAGCTTCCGCAGCTCCTCGGCCGTTCCACGCGGGAGCTCGCACGGGAGCTCGGACCGGCGTACGAGCGGGAAGTGGTGCACCGCGACGACCTGGTCCTGCTGGAGCCCTAGGCCCGCGGCAACCTCGTATTCCGTGGTGCCGGCACCTCAGGCGTCACAGCAGCCCCAGCTGCCCCCGGCCGAAAACAGGCGCGAACGCCCCGCACGGTCCGGTCTCTGCGAGGTGAAACTCCCCAAAACCGCCCCGCGGGGGCGCTTGGCCTGCTCAACTTTGTTCCAGACAACTCCGCACGACCATTGCGTATCCGCACCACCCTTGCGTAGAGGAGGCCGTCGTGAGACGAGTGCGCCCAGGAGCGGCGTCCCGCGCGTCGGCCGAGCGGTCCCTGACGAGTGTCGCCGCGGGCGCGGCGTACACGGGTGACACGCACGCGGCCGGCGAGGCGGACGAGCGGCAGGAGGGCGAGACGGTGGAGGCGCCCCGGCTGTGGCACGTCACGCTGAGCGTCTCGGGTGCCGAAGCCCCGCTGAAGGAGGTCAGGCGCGGCCTCGAACAGCTCGCCCACGACCATCCCTTTCTGCTGACCAGCAGGTACGCGCCCGACCACGCGGAGATCCGGTACTGGGAAGAGGCCCGCGACCTGCACGACGCCGCCGCGGTCGCGCTCCGGCTCTGGGGCGAGCACCGGCAGAGCGCGCAGCTGCCGCCGTGGGAGATCGTGGGGCTCGAAGTCATCGACCGCGACACCTACCACCAGCGGATCGCCGAGGGGTACGGACCGCTGCCGGCAACCCCGGTGGGCGTGCACCCTTTTTGAGCCGCGATGAGCGCGGTGGTCTCGGCTGCTGAAACGAGGGGTGGACCCTGGCCGCTCCGCATTACGCTGCGGACATGACGTCCCTCATGCCGGTCTCGCCGTACGACAACCTCTCGCCTGTCGCCCAGGCCGCCTACCGCGCCCGTGGTGCCGCCGCGACGCTCGCGCCGCTGCCGCGTGCCGCCAAGGACGACGCGCTCCTGGCGATCGCCGACGCCCTTGAGGTGCGCACCGCCGAGATCATCGAGGCCAACGGCAAGGACACCGCCCGCGCCCGCGAGGCCGGGACAAGCGAGTCCATCGTCGACCGTCTGACACTCACCCCGGAGCGGGTCCGCGCCATCGCCGCCGACGTGCGCGACGTGGCCGCGCTGCCCGACCCCGTCGGCGAGGTCGTCCGCGGCTCGACCCTGCCCAACGGCATCGACCTGCGCCAGGTCCGCGTTCCGCTCGGCGTCGTCGGGATCATCTACGAAGCCCGCCCGAACGTCACCGTGGACGCCGCCGCCCTCTGCCTGAAGTCCGGCAACGCGGTGCTGCTGCGGGGCTCGTCATCGGCGTACGAATCGAACACGGCGCTCGTCCGCGTGCTGCGCGACGCCGTCCACGGAGCGGGCCTGCCCGCCGACGCCGTCCAGCTCGTGCCGGGCGAGAACCGTGACTCCGTGCGCGAGCTGATGCGCGCCCGCGGCCTCGTCGACGTCCTCATCCCGCGCGGCGGCGCCTCGCTGATCAAGACCGTCGTCGAGGAGTCCACCGTCCCTGTCATCGAGACCGGCACCGGCAACTGCCACGTCTACGTGGACGCCGAGGCCGACCTGGACATGGCCGTC
Organism: Streptomyces sp. NPDC048436; assembly: GCF_043200355.1. Lineage (NCBI taxonomy): Bacteria > Bacillati > Actinomycetota > Actinomycetes > Kitasatosporales > Streptomycetaceae > Streptomyces > Streptomyces sp. NPDC048436. Next base: position 968,257 of record NZ_JBICXP010000001.1, on the reverse strand, counting down.
GACATCCTCATCAACTCCAAGGCCCAGCGCCCCAGCGTCTGCAACGCCGCCGAGACCCTCCTGGTGCACGCCGACATCGCCGACGCCTTCCTGCCGCGCGCCCTGGACGCGCTGGCCGAGGCGGGCGTCACCGTGCACGCCGACGAGCGGGTCATCTCGTACGCCGACCGGTCCAAGGCGACCGTCGTGCCCGCGACCACGGAGGACTGGGAGACCGAGTACCTCTCGTACGACATCGCGGCGGGCATCGTCGACTCGCTCGAGCAGGCCGTCGAGCACATCCGGCTGTGGACCTCCGGGCACACCGAGGCGATCGTCACGACCTCGCAGCAGGCCGCGCGCCGCTTCACCCAGCTCGTGGACTCCACGACGGTCGCCGTGAACGCCTCCACGCGCTTCACGGACGGCGGCCAGTTCGGCTTCGGGGCCGAGATCGGCATCTCCACGCAGAAGCTGCACGCCCGTGGCCCGATGGGGCTCCCCGAGCTGACGTCCACGAAGTACATCGTCACCGGAGACGGCCACACGCGCTGAGGCCGCCATGGCACGGAGCACCCGCTGAATTCGCGTACCGCCCGCCCAGAATGCCCCTTCCGGGGCTACGCTGGAAGGGTGCCGGAGGACGTGGGGGGCACGCCGTCGTTTCCTGACGGCTGGGAGCCCGACGACGACCGCGACCGCGGGGGTGCGGACGAAGAGTTCGCCTCCGTGGTCTTCGACGAGGACTTTGTCCGGTCCGCCAAGGTCCATGAACCCACCGCGGTGGAGCGGCTGTTGGCCGCTGCCCAGGCCCGCGCCGAGGCCTCCGAGGCCGAGGCCCGCCGGGCCCGCACCCACGGCGGCCGGGACGCACCGGATGACGAGCTCTTCGAAGAGGGCTTCGGCCCCGACGACGGCGGCGAGTTCGGGCACGACCCCGACCTCGACGATGTGTACGACCGCGAGTTCACCGAGGGCGGCTATGGCCGGCGCGGCCGTTACGGCGGCCACCACCGCTGGCACCGCCCCGTCGCCTGGATGCTCGCCCTCCTGATGGGCGTCGGCATGGTCGCGCTCGCCTTCACCGCGGTCTACCGGGGAGGGTCGTCCGGCCGCCAGGACCGGATACCGCCGCCCGCGTCGACGGAGCCGTCCGCCTCTGCGGAGTACGCCCCGCCACCCGTCTCCGCGACGCCCCGTACTCCGTGAGAACTTGTCAGAACTTGTCGTGTACCAGGGCGTTTACCTGACCGCCCGGCGACCTACCCTGAAAGTATGGGCGGGCCAGGAGAACCACCTGAGGGGACACCCGAGGGCGCTCCCGCCGGTGGTGAGGACGAGTACCGATCCGTTGTCTTCGACGAGTCGTTCGTCCGTGCCGCACGGCTCCAGGAGTACTCCGCGCAGGAGCGCATGGGTGATCACACGCACGCGGTGCGCCGCCGCCCCGCGCGCCACAGGAACCTCTCCAAACAGGCCATGATCCTCGTCCTGCTGATCGCCGTCGCCTTCGGCACCGCCATCTACATGGGCGTACGCAACCCGTACCAGACCCCGGTCGCAGGGCGCCCCGAGCCGCTGCGGATGACGATCATCCCGCTCGCCCCGCCGGGCTCCGTGCCAGGCGCCGAGAAGGTCGCCGACCTGTACGAACACAGCCCGGCCGCGCAGTTCCGGGCCGGTGCGTCCGGCATCAACCTGCCGTCGGCCCGCCGCACCTCGCACTTCTCGGACGGCCAGGTGATGACCGCGCTGACCACCGCCAAGGACTACCTGGTCGAGTCCTCGCTCGACCCGGACGTGCTCACCGGCGGCGCCGTGCGCTCCGCCCGGATCCTGCTCGACCCGCAGCAGCTCGACCAGTTCGACGAGAGCTTCGCGCATCCGGCGGCGGACGGCCGACACGCGCCCACCGGCTGGCTGGTGCGCTTCGACCCGACGAAGACGGCCCTCGCCTCGTCCGGCATCCGGGTCCACGGCACGCTGCACGCCACCGAGACGGACAAGAACACCCTTGAGGTGACCTCCGACCACACCTTCGTCTACGCGCTGCGGCCGGTCGGCAAGGGCGAGCACGCCAAGGCCTCGCTGTTCACCGTCCGCCGCGAGCTGCAGTTCCGCTTCGACCGGGACGACCTGCGGATGCGCCAAGCCGAGCTGCTCGTGTCGTACACGCAGGCGGGCCCGCTCGCCTGCTCCGCGGACGCCGCGAACCAGCTGCGGCCACTCCTTGCCGGGCAGAAGGCGAAGGCTGGCGGGCCCGCGGGCACCGATCCGTATGCGACGGGTGACGCCACGGCGCTGTGCGGAGCGCTTTCGGCTACCGCCCAGCCTTCGCTCTGAGTTACTTGGAGCTACTTCTACTTGGAGCTACTTCGCCTCTGAGGGCGGGTCGTCGGTCTGCCCGCCCTCCTGTCCGCTCTGGCCCGTGAACTTGCCGCGCAGCTTGCCGCCCAGGTCGCCGGCGCCGCCCGCGATGTCGTTGACCAGCTTCATCAGCGGGTCCTTGCTGCTGCGTACGTTGTCCGCGTAGCTGGAGGCGGACTGGCGGAAGGAGTCCGACACCGAGGTGTCCTTGTCCTCGTCGCGGCGCGGGTAGTGACCGTCCATGATCCGCTGGTAGTCGCGGGTCTCGGCCCACTTCTTGAGCTCGGCGGCGCGCACGGTCGTGAACGGGTGCGACCGCGGCAGCATGTTCATGATCTTCAGCACCGAGTCGCGCAGGTCGCCCCCGGCCTCGTACTCCTTGGCCTGGTCCAGGAACGCGTCCACGTTCATCTCGTGCAGATGGTTGCCGCCCGCGATCTTCATCAGGCCGCGCATCGACGCCTGGAGATCCTGGCCCACCAGGAGCCCCGCGCGGTCCGCCGACAGCTCCGACTTGCGGAACCACTCGCGCAGGGCGGTCACGATGGCCATGATCGCCACGTTGCCGAGCGGGATCCACGCCACCTTGAGGGCGAGATTGGTGAGGAAGAGCAGGATCGTGCGGTACACCGCGTGGCCGGAGAGGGCGTGGCCCACCTCGTGGCCGACGACCGCCCGCATCTCCTCCTCGTCGAGCAGCTCGACGAGGCCGGTGGTCACCACGATGATCGGCTCGTCCAGGCCGATGCACATCGCGTTCGGGTTCGGGTCCTGGTTGACGTACATCGGCGGGACCTTCTCCAGGTCCAGGATGTAACAGGCGTCCCGCAGCATGGTGTTGAGGTGCGCGAACTGCGCGTCGGAGACCCGTACGGAGTCCGAGAGGAACAGGAGCCGCAGGCTCCGCTCGGGGAGCAGGCCGCTGAGTGCCTTGAAGATGGTGTCGAAGCCGCTGAGCTTGCGCAGGGCCACCAGGGCCGAACGGTCCGCCGGGTGTTCGTACGCCCGTGAGGAGATGCCGGGGAAGCGCCTGCGCTGCCGGCTCGGCGTGTTCTCGTGACCGCTGTTCTCTTGGCCGCCGTTCGCGTGGCCGTGGTCGTTGTCGTCGGTCATGCCCCATCCCCCATGCTCGTCCAGTCATGCCCCCGAGGTGGGGCCCAGCCTAGGCGGAGATACCGTGGCAGGGCAGTCAGCGAATGGAGTCATCCCTCATGGAGCACTACGCCGCAGCCCACTGGGTCACGGAGGCGGCCGCCGTGGCCGCCAAGGAGCAGGGCGCGGGAAATCTGCTCCGTGTCGTCCTGATCGTCATGGTCGTCGGCTGCGTCCTGGTGGCGTGGTTCCTGCTCCGGGGCTATCGCCAGGGCGCTGACGCGGAGGAGACTCCCGGTGAGCGTGGCGAAGAGACCCCTGGCGGGGGCGGCGAAGAGACCCCCGGCGAGGGCGGCAAGAGCGACGGCGCGGACGACCGCGCGGACCGGAACGGCTGAGTCGGCGTGAGCTCCGCCGGTGCCCCCGCATACGATGGCCCGGAAGTCTTTGTCCCGCCCACCTCCGGATAGGTCCTGCCGACGATGAGCCTCCACAGCACCGCCGCCCAGCTGGTCACTCTCGCCTCCGAGGGTGAGCACGGCGGCAGGCACGAAAGCCTCAGCCCCATCCTGACCGGCGGTGGCGCGTTCGTCGTGCTGCTGCTTCTCCTGTGGATCACCACCCGCTTCAACCGGGACCGCTGAGCCCGCTTCAGGCGGGATGGCTGAACCGTTTGAACCGGGACCACTGAATACAGAGCCCGTTCGCCGGGCCGGTAGGGTCTGCACGCATGGGAGAGCAGGACATGCCTATCGGCCCCGGTGCCGGCCCGGTGAGCAAGGGCAAGCGCCGCCTCGGCGTCATGGGCGGAACGTTTGACCCGATCCACCACGGACACCTGGTGGCGGCCAGTGAGGTCGCCGCGCAGTTCCACCTCGACGAGGTGGTGTTCGTGCCGACCGGGCAGCCGTGGCAGAAGAGCGACAGGGCGGTGTCCCCGGCCGAGGACCGCTATCTGATGACGGTCATCGCGACCGCCGAGAACCCACAGTTCTCGGTGAGCCGCATCGACATCGACCGCGGCGGGCCGACCTACACCACCGACACCCTGCGCGATCTGCGCACGCTCAATCCCGACACGGACCTCTTCTTCATCACGGGCGCCGACGCCCTCGGCCAGATCCTCACCTGGCGCTACACCGAAGAGCTGTTCTCCCTGGCGCACTTCATCGGGGTCACCCGGCCCGGCCATCCGCTGACCGACCCGGGCCTGCCGGAGGGCGGGGTCTCGCTGGTGGAGGTTCCGGCCCTCGCCATCTCGTCATCGGACTGCCGTGCACGGGTCGCCAAGGGGGACCCTGTCTGGTACCTGGTGCCGGACGGTGTGGTGCGTTATATCGACAAGCGCGAGCTGTACCGCGGCGATTGAGCCGAGAGGGGCACCGGTGAACGACCGACAGTACGACCCGTATGCGGGCGGCGACCCGTACGCGGGCGAGTACGCGGCTGATCAGTACCAGGTCGTCGGGTACGACGACTATGGGCAGCCGGTGTATCAGCAGGTCCAGCCGTCTACTTCGTATGACCAGTACGGGGCGGGGCAGCAGGAGCAGCAGGGCTACGGCTACGACCCGTATGCGACGGGGCAGCAGGCTCCCGTGCCGCCGTATGACGCGTCGTACGACTCCGGTTCGTACGGGACGTACGACCAGCAGCAGCCGCAGCAGGCCGCCCAGCAGACGCAGACCGGCTGGATCCCGCAGCAGCAACAACAACAGCAGCAACAGCAGCCCCCGCAGCCGCAGTATCAGCAGCCTGCGCGGCAGCCCCAAGAGTCCGTACCGCCGCAGTCGCGGCAGCCGCAGCGGGAGCCGGAGGAGCGGGAGCCCGCGTACGAGACCCAGCAGTTCTCCTTCATCGAGGAGCCGGACGAAGAGTCCGAAGACGTCATCGACTGGCTGAAGTTCACCGAGAGCCGCACCGAGCGCCGCGAGGAGGCCAAGCGGCGCGGGCGCTCCCGGGTCGTCGCCCTGGTCGTCGTCCTCGCGCTGGTGATCGCGGGCGGCGTCGGCTATCTCTGGTACGCGGGCAAGCTGCCCGGCCTGTCGGACGGCGCGTCCGGCGACGAAGCCGCGGCGGCCGGACCGCAGAACCGCGACGTGATCGTCGTCCACCTGCACAACACCAAGGGCGGCGGCACCTCCACGGCGCTCCTGGTGAACAACACCACCACCAAGCGCGGTACCACCGTCCTGCTGCCCAACTCCCTCTCCGTGACGGACGACGAAGGCGCCGGGACGACGCTCGGCAAGTCGGTCGACGACGACGGCTCGACCGGCACCCGCGAGTCGATCGACACCCTGCTCGGCACCCAGGTCGAAGGCACGTGGCGGCTCGACACCCCGTATCTGAACAACCTCGTCGAGCTGGTCGGCAACATCGACATCGACACGGACACCGATGTGCCCGACCCGAAGGCCAAGAAGGGCCAGGCGCCCCTCGTGAAGAAGGGTGAGCAGCAGACCCTGAGTGGCCAGATGGCTGTCGCGTACGCCACCTATCGCGCGTCCGGCGAGTCCGAGACCGCGCAGCTGAACCGGTTCGGCCAGGTCATGCAGGGCGTCCTGCGGAAGCTTTCGTCCGACCCGCAGGCCGCGACCACGACCGTCCAGTCGCTCGCCCAGATCCTCGACCCCTCGCTCAAGGAGAAGGACCTCGGCGCCTTCCTCGCCAAGCTCGCCGACCGGGCGAAGGGCGGCGACTACTCCACGAAGCTGCTCCCGGTACAGCAGGACGGGACGCTGTCGGAGAAGGCCGGCGCGAGCGTGGTCAAGGACGTCCTGGGCGGCGCGGTCAAGAATTCGGACAAGGGTGCGGCCGTGCGGGTCGGCGTGAAGAACGCCTCCGGGACCAAGGGCGCCGGGCAGAATGCGCGGATCTCGCTGGTCAACGGCGGTTACACCTTCGTCGACAGCGGTGCGGGCTCGACGGCCCAGGCCGCTTCGCAGGTCATCTACGCCGACGCGGACAAGAAGACGCAGGCCACCGAGGTCGCCAAGACCCTCGGTCTGCCGGCGAGCGCGGTCCGCAAGGGCAAGACCGCACCGAACGCGGACGTGTCGGTGGTCCTGGGCCAGGACTACAAGACGGGATGACACCGGGGGCCTCGGCCGGGAGCTTTTCGAGCCTTCCTGGCCGGGGTGACGCAGCAGACAGACCCGTCAAACAATCATCGGGAGGGCTGTCGGTGGTCCGTGAGACCCTTGGGGAGTCTTGACCACCTGAAGGAAAGCTCACTAGTGACCGCCACGGACCGCTCCATCGAGCTCATCAAGGCCGCCGCACAGTCGGCCGCCGACAAGCTCGCGCACGACATCATCGCGTACGACGTCAGTGACGTGCTGTCGATCACCGACGCCTTCCTGCTCGCCTCCGCGCCCAACGACCGCCAGGTCAAGTCGATCGTCGACGAGATCGAGGAGCGGCTCAGCAAGGAGCTCGGCGTCAAGCCGGTGCGCCGCGAGGGCGACCGCGAAGCCCGCTGGGTCCTCCTGGACTACGTGGACATCGTGGTGCACGTCCAGCACAGCGAGGAGCGTGTCTTCTACGCCCTCGAGCGCCTGTGGAAGGACTGCCCCGAGATCGAGCTCCCCTCGGACGCCGTCGCGACCCGCGGCAAGGCCGCCGAGCACGCCGAGCAGCGCGCCGCGGAGGAGGCAGCGGACCTGGACGGTGAGCTTCGGTGACCAGCCCCGGCTGCCGGATCATCCTGTGGCGGCACGGCCAGACGGCCTGGAACCTGGAGCGCCGCTTCCAGGGCTCCACGGACATCGACCTGACCGACATCGGTGTCTCGCAGGCCAGACGCGCCGCCCGGCTGCTCGCCTCGCTGAAGCCGGACGCCATCGTGGCGTCCGACCTCAAGCGGGCGGCGGCCACCGCGGCCGAGCTCGCCGCCATCACCGGCCTCGACGTCACCCACGAGCAGGGTCTCCAGGAGACGTACGCCGGTGAGTGGCAGGGCCTGACGCACGACGAGATCATCGCGCGCTTCGGCGACCAGTACGCGGCGTGGAAGCGCGGCGAATCGGTGCGCCGCGGCGGTGGCGAACTCGAAACCGAGGTCGCGGACCGGGCCGCGCCGATCGTCCTGCGCCATGCCGAGAAGCTGCCGGAGAACGGCACGCTCGTGGTGGTCAGCCACGGCGGCACGATCCGCACTACCATCGGCCGCCTCCTCGGCCTGGAGTCCTTCCACTGGGAGGGTCTGGGCGGGCTTTCGAACTGCTGCTGGTCCGTGCTGGGCCAAGGCGCGCGGGGCTGGCGCCTGCTTGAGCACAACGCCGGCACGCTGCCGGAGCCGGTGCTCGGCGACGACGATTAGCCCGTGTCGTGGCGGATGCGAGAGCCGCTGGTCGGAGGGGTGCCAGGGGCCCGTGACCCGGATTTCACATTCCGCCTTGTCGCAGGCTAAAGTTCTTCTTGTTCGCCCGCCGAGCGGGAAGAACACGCGGGGCTATAGCTCAGTTGGTAGAGCGCCTGCATGGCATGCAGGAGGTCAGGAGTTCAATTCTCCTTAGCTCCACAATCCGGATCCCGTCCTCGTCAGAGGGCGGGATTTTCCGTGTCCAGGGCGGGATTCTCCGTTTCTACGAATCTACGAAATGGCGGCGGGCCAGAGCGGCTCCCGTAGCTCCCGCAGCCGTGCCGTCCGCAGCCTGCTCTCTTCGTCCTCCGGTGTGTACGCGACGATCCTGCACTCCGGCATGCCGTTGATGGACAGCGAGACCGACGTCATCCGCAGCTCACCCACCGTCTCGTGCCGGAACGTCTTCACACGGGAGCCCGGCCGCACCACGTCACCGCTCTCCCACAGCTCCGCGAAGTGCGCGCTCGCGGCGGACAGGCGGCGTATGAACTCCTCCCACGCGGGCTCGCCCGCATGCCGTCCGTACGCACCGCGCAGCGTCGCGACCATCACCGGCAGCTCCGAGTCACGGAAGACCAGCGGGCAGACCGGGTCGGGCACGATGAACAGCGTCCACAGCACGTTCGGAACGCCGAGGGCTGCTATCTGCGGGCCGAGGGACTCTATCTGCGGGACGAAGAACAGGTCCCGATAGGCGGGGTTGGTGGCGAGGATGTCGTACCGCGCGTTGTAGACCACCGCCGGATGCGGGTCGAGGGCGTCGATGATGCCCTGGATCTCCGGGCCGACGGCCTCGGGGGATGCGGCCTCGCGGTCCGGTGCGTACGGAACGCCCGCCAGTTGGTAGAGATGCTCCCGCTCGGGCCGGTCAAGGCGGAGCGTGCGGGCCACGGCGTCCAGAACCTGCGCGGAGGCGTTGATCGGGCGGCCCTGCTCCAGCCACGTGTACCAGGTGACACCGACCCCGGAGAGCTGCGCGACCTCCTCGCGGCGCAGACCGGGGGTGCGGCGGCGCAGGCCGGGCGGCATGCCCACGTCGGCCGGGGTCACCCGGGCCCTGCGACCGCGCAGGAAGGCGGCGAGCTCCGGCCGTCGTCGCTGAGTCGTCCCCATCGTCGTCACATCCCCCATCGTCGGTCCACGCCCCCGCCTGTGCCAGGTGCTGTCAGTACCAGCATCAGCGGGCTCTCGTTACCCGTATCAAGCCGCCGTCACGCTCGTGCCATGACAACGACCACCCCGTCCACCGCAGCGGATCCCGCTGGTTCAAGTCCCGTATTCAGTAAAGCCCCTGGCACTGACAATCGCCGCGGACGGCTCCTCGCGGTCGTCATCGCCGCGCAGTTCATGGCGCTGCTCGACGTCTTCATCGTCAATGTCGCCGCGCCCACCATCCGCGGTGAACTGGGCGCTTCCGGCGCCGGGTTGCAGCTGGTGATCGCCGGTTACACCATCACGTACGCCGTACTCCTGATCACCGGAGCGCGGCTCGGCGACCGGCTCGGCCACCGCCGCGTCTACCTCCTGGGGCTCACGGTCTTCACCGCGGCCTCGCTCGCCTGCGGACTCAGCCAGGGCGCGGGCGAGTTGATCGCCTTCCGGCTTGTGCAGGGCGCGGGGTCGGCGCTCCTCATCCCACAGGTGCTCAGCCTGATCCAGCGCAATTTCACCGGCGAGGCGCGGACGAAGGCGCTCGGCGCGTACGCGGCCGTGCTCGCCGTCGGGGCCGCCGCGGGGCAGGTGCTCGGCGGGATCCTGGTCAGCGCCGACCTGTTCGGCACGGGCTGGCGGCCGGTGTTCCTGGTGAACGTGCCGGTCGGCGTGGTCCTGCTGGTCATGGCGAGGCGTGTGCTGCCGCGCGATGGCGGCGCCGCCGGGAAGCCGGGGGAGGTGCAGCGGGCGCGTGCGCTTGATCTGCCGGGTCTTGTGCTGCTCGGTGCCGCGGTCTCGCTGCTCACCGTGCCGCTGGTGCTCGGCCAGCAGGAGGGCTGGCCGCTGTGGTCCTGGCTCTCGCTCGGCTCATCGGCGGTTCTCTTCGCGCTCTTCTGCGGATACGAGGCCCGCCTTGCCCGCGGCGGCGGGGCACCGCTGATCGCGCCTCGGGTCCTGCGCATCCCCGGCATGAGCCTCGCGGTCCTCAGGATCGCCGCGGTGATGGCGGTCAACGCGGGCTTCCTGTTCGTCCTGACCCTGCACATCCAGGGCGGCCTCGGCTACAGCGCGCTGCGCGCCGGTCTGACGTTCGCGCCGACCGCGGTGGTCTTCGGCGCCGTCGGCCTGACCTGGCGCCGGTGGCCCGCGGCGGCCCAACGGGCGCTGATTCCCGGTGGGTTCGCGCTGACCGCGGTGTCGGCGGTCGCGGTGGGGCTGCTGCTGCGGGACGGCGGTGAGGGCGGGCTGTGGCTGTATGTCGCCTTCGTGGGCATCGGGATCGGACTCTCCCTCGGGTTCAGCCCGACGCTCACCCGGGCACTCTCCACGGTGCGGCCCGAGGACGCCGCGGACGCCAGCGGCCTGCTCTCGACGGTCGCGCAGCTCGGCCAGCTGATCGGTGTCGCGTGCTACGGCGCGCTTTTCCTCAACCGGCTTGAGTCACAAGGGGCTCCGGGGGCGTATTCATCGGCGGACGCGCTTCTGGTGTGCGCGTACGCGCTGGCAGGGGTCGCCGCGCTGGGTGCCGTGTCCGGACTGGTACGCATGCGTCGCTGACCGGGTCGCTCAGGCCGTGGCAGAATCGGACAGCCGGAAGGGGACCGCACCAGACCACCCAATGTGACCCGACGGGAGGGAGAGCGATGCCTGCGAGCATCCTCGAAGAGGCCGATGGCCTCATCGAAGTGGACGCGCCGTGCCGCGCTGCCACTCCCTTCGCGGCGATCACCCTCCCCAGCTGTCCGTCATGTCGCACCTGCCCGTCCTGCCTCATCTGTCCGTCCTGCGGTTCGTCCCATGTCGCCCAAGTGCTCGGTGACAACGGCGGTGTCTCGTACGTGTGCACGGCCTGCGGCCACAGCTGGAGCTGATTGATGGGTGCACACAGGCGGAAGTGCGACTGGTGCGGCAGTGGTACGCCGATCGTCCGCGACATGGAACCGGTCAACCAGGACTACCAGTACTGGTGCGAGGAGTGCGCGCGGGCGCTGATCATAAAGGGCGACCCCATCGAGACGTACCGCGAACTCGAAGGGGAGCCGATCTATGGCCGGCTGCTCGACGAACACTGCACGCTCAAGCGCTTCTACTCCTTCGCCACGGCCTGACCCCCGGGCGGGGACGCTGCCCGACTCCTTGCAGCAGGAACGCGAAAGCGGTCCCTACGTAGAGGGCGGACAGCGTCATCTGGCCATAATTCTGGCCGAGTTCAAGCCGCCCCACTCCGTGCGGAACCCACCACAGGGCGTACGAACAGAAGACGAGGGCCACGGCTCCGGTGGCGGCCCACCGGGCCCTGCCTCCTCGGCGTACCGCATCCGCCCACACCAGCAGCGCCATCGGCACGCACCACACCCAGTGGTGGGACCAGGACACCGGGCTGATGAGGAGCGCGGTCGCGGCGCAGGAGACAGCGGCCCGCAGGCGCTCACCCCGTAGCTCCGCGGCCACCGCGACCGCGAGGCCGAGCACGCCGGCCGCCACCGCGGCCACCGCCCACCAGGCGCCGGGCTCCGCGGTGTGCAGGAGCCGTGCGAGGACCCCGCGCAGCGACTGGTTCGCGGTGTCCTCCGTCAGCCCGACCCGGCCCGCCTCGAAGACCATCCGGGTCCAGAAGCGCAGGGAGTCGTACGGCAGGACGACCGCCGCCGACAGCGTCGCACCGGCGAACGAGACGGCCGCCACACACGCGCGGCGCACAGGTTCCTGCCAGCACCCGCGCCGCACGGCCTCGGCGCCACCGGTGAGCAGCAGGAACGCCACGAAGAGCGCGGGTGTGAGCTTGATCGCCGCGGCGATGCCGACGCCCACCCCCGCCCAGCGGTGACCCGGAGGCCGGGAGAGGTCCCACAGGACCAGGACGGCGAGCAGCAGATTGATCTGGCCGTACCGCAGGGTCGTCCACACCGGCTCCGCCCAGACAGCGAGCGAGGACACCCACAGGGCGCTCTCCACGCGCGCGTGCCCCGTGCCGGTGGCTTCGTCGTTCCCGATCAGCCCCAGGGCGAGGCGGACGAAAACCACCAGGAGGAGCAGGTTCCCCAGCGTCGCCAGTGCGCGTATGTCGGCCGTTTCAAGGAGCGTCAGCGGTGTGAACAGCAGGGCGGCGAACGGCGGGTAGGTGGTGGGCAGATGCGCCTCGGTGGTGCGCAGCGCGTAGAGGTCACCGCCCACGCGCACGGTCTCGCCCTCGGCGCGGTAGACCATCAAGTCGATCATCGAGACGTCCGCGGCGCGCTGCGCCAGCCAGAAGGCCGTGAAGGACAGCAGGCAGACCCCGGCGGCGAGGGGCACGCGGCGGCGGGCGCTGGCGAGCGCGATCACGGTCACGAAGGCTGACAGTACCGGCCGTATCCGTACAGACCGGAAACGATTTGGTGGAGCACGGGGAGGACCGTGTAATGTTTACGAGGTCGCCGGGGGAACCGGGCGGACAGGCAAGGGGCTATAGCTCAGTTGGTAGAGCGCCTGCATGGCATGCAGGAGGTCAGGAGTTCAATTCTCCTTAGCTCCACAGAAGATGAGAGCGGGCCACCCGGATCGGGTGGCCCGCTCTCGTATGTCTACTTGTGGGTCACTGCCGTCCGCTGCCGAGCGCCCTGCGGCCCCGCCCCCGGCCCGGCGGGAGTGCCAGCGGCAGTGTCGTGCGCTGCGCGGGCACTGCAGGGTCCTCCTCGATGCGCAGCGCGAGCGCCGGGCAGCGGCGCACCGCACGGGTGGCACGCGCTTCGGAGTAGCGCGGTACGGATGCTTCCGCTACGCCGGGGAAGCCGTCCGGGCCCAGCTGGATCAGCTCGGGGACGATGTCCGCGCACAGTCCGTGGCCCTGGCAGAGCGTCCAGTCGACGGCGAGCCTGCGGCCGCTGGGCGCCTCCGCCCGGGGAACCTCCGCCTGGAGCGGCAGAACACCCTCCACGGGACGGCCGCAGCCGCCGCCAAGGACATGCGCGGCCAGGTCGTCCGTGAACGCCGAGATGGTGGAGTCGATGAACGCCGCCGTGCCGTCCGGGTGCTTGCAGGCGCCGCGCCGCTTCACGGCCCGTGTCACCTCGCGCAGCGCCTCCAGGGCGGTGGGACCGCCGCCGTCCAGGACGTCCGCGAGGCCGCGGGCCGCCGCGGGAAGGCCCAGATAGCAGGGGCCGCACTGTCCTGCGCTCTCGCCGGCCAGCCAGTTCGCCACGTGCAGCGCCTCCCCCAGGGGGCAGGTGCCGGGGCCGATGGGCAGGATGGCGCCCGCGCCGAGCGCGCCCCCGCAGGCCTCCAGGGAGGCGCGGGAGACGACCGCGTCATGAGCCGTGATCGCGTCGAGCCACTTGCCGTGGTAGCCGCCGGTCAGGACGCCCTGGGGGAGCGGCGGGGCGCCGGCCAGCTGCAGGACGTACCGCAGGGGCACTCCCGTGGGGACCTCGACCACCATGGGGCGGGCGACGGCTCCTGAGACGGTGAGCAGCACCGTGCCCGGCTCCTCCCGCAGACCGGTGCGGCAGTAGCGGTCCGCGCCGATCCGGGCGGCTACCGCGAGCTGGGCGAAGGTCTCCGCGTTCGACAGCAGCGTGGGCGCGCCGCCCACCCCGGAGTCGGAGGTGCGCACCTTGCGGCCCGGAGGCACCGGCGCGCCGCCGTCCGCCGAGCGGACCAGGGCCGAGGACTCACCCGTCACCATGCGCACCGGATTGCGCTGCACGCGCGCGCGGATGGTCGATCCGCGCCGGTTGGTCAGGCCGCGCTCGGCGAGCGCCGAGAGCATCGAGGACTCGGTGGAGTCGCGGGTCACGCCCACGACGAGCGTGCGCGCGCCGAGCGCCTCGGCGGCAAGGAGAGCGCCGTCGAGGATGAGGTGCGGCGCACGGTTGATCAGAACGGTGTCCTTGCGGCAGGCGGGTTCGTCCTCGCTGCCGTTGACGACGACGACGGGGCGCACCCCGCGTCGTATCGCCGCGTCGGCGACCGCGCGCAGCTTCTTGGCGAAGGGGAAGCCCGCGCCGCCCCTGCCGCGCAGTGAGATCGCCTCGGACAGGCCGGCGAGGGATTCGCCGGCCATGGGTTCGAGCGGGCCGTGCACCTTGAGGTGCATCGCCAGATCGAGGCGCTCGACCAGGTCGAAGCCCGAGGTCAGGAGCGGAAGCCCGACGACGCGGACTTCGGGGACGTCGGGCAGCGACGCGTTCACTTGGGGCCTCCGGTGGCGGCGTTCCAGGGCTCGCCCGAGCTCGGCGCCTGGAAGGTGTGGGGCAGCGGCTCGGTGGCGGGGCCGCTGGAGCAGGGGGCTTCGTAAGGGGCTTCGTACGAGGCTTCGTATGAGGAGGGGCGGGGTACGTCGTACGTCGGGTCGTAGGACGTGTCGTGGGAGCGGTAGGACGCCTCTGGAGGGTCGTACGCCGTCTCGTGGGTGTCGTACGAGGTGTTGTAGTGCGAGGTGTTGTCGTACGGGATCCGGGGCGCCTCGGCCGGGAGAGGCGGTGACGGGGCCGGCCAGCGGGGCGGCGGGTCGGTGCGGGGGATGACCTCCGTGGGCTGGTTGGTGGAGGCGAGGACGCGGTAGGCCGCCGCGATGCCGACCACCGGGTCGGGGTCGGACTCGGGTTCGGGGGCGCGGCCGGGAGGGGCCGCCGCTCCGGGGAGCGGGGACTCCGTGGTGTCCCGGCGGTTGGCTGCCCTGGCGCCCGTCCTGCGCTCCGGTTCGAGGAGGGCCAGGATCCGGGCGGCCACCTTCCGCTTGACCGGCAGCGGGGCGGCGCGCAGCGCGACCGCCCCCGCGACGGCGACCAGGCAGAGGCTGTACAGGACGATCACCCACGGCTTCGGCGCGCGTCCCGCGTACAGGCCGTGGATCAGCGCCGAACACCAGGCGGGGTAGGCCAGCATGTGCAGCGCCCGCCAGCGCGAGGCGACCTGGGCAGGTGAGGCGAAGGCGCTGCGCAGGGCTCCGGTGACGCCGGTGACCACCATGAGGAGGCCGGCGAGCGAGCCGAGGCCGATGAGTCCGTCACTGCCGGAGAAGCCGAGCCCGAAGGGGATGAGGGCGCCGAGGGGGGACACGTGGTCGAGCGCGAGTTTGACGGTGACGTGCAGCAGGAGGAACCCGATGGAGGCGACCGCTGTGGCCCGGTGCACGGCCTGGGCGAGCAGTCGCTGACGGGAGTGCAGGAACAGCCGGTCCGTGGCGACCAGGCCCCAGACGACGGCGGAGGTGAGGGCGACCAGGGACAGGACGCCGGTGGTGAAGTCGAGAGCGGCGCGGAAGGCGTCGCTCCCGACTATGACGAGCAGGGGTATCAGGAGCAGGGCGGCCGTGGTCAGCACGCCGCGGGTGGTTCTGCTCGGCTCGGGGAACGCGGGGTACGAACGGCTGCTGGGGTTCCTTCGGCTCCTGCGGCTTGCGCGGCTTTCGCGATGAGGATTCAGAGGGTTCATGGGGGCGGCTCCGAAATGGCTCGATCGCCGCATGCTAAGTGTCCGCATACCAGTGAGTACGAGGTTTGAGTTATTGCGTTGTTATAAAAGCGCGACACGATCTTGGTGTTGCCCCGATAGTGGTCGGTACGCGGAGTAACCCTTGGCCAAAGGTGGGCTCCCCGGGCTTCCGGTGGGCCTCAGGTGGCGCGTGGCCGCCTCGGAGCGGTACGGCGGAACCTCGTCGCGGGCCGCGTGAGCGCTGCGGTACCCTGACGCCATGCGTGCCGTACGCCTTCTGCTTAGCGGGCCGCGCTGATCAGTCCCGACCGCCGGAAAATCGCGGTCGGCATCGGCGCGGCGTCCCCTCCTGTGTGAGGGGCTTTTTCATTTGGCCGGGACGGTCATTTCCGCAGGCAGAGACGATCGATGGAGCTTTGAGGATCATGAGCGAGACGAATTCTGCCGCCCCCACCGAGGTGGCGGCTCCGCACCGCTACACGGCCGCTGTGGCCGCCGAGATCGAGGCACGCTGGCAGGACTTCTGGGACGCCGAGGGCACGTACGAGGCGCCCAACCCGAGCGGCGACCTGGCCGCGTCCGCCGAGGGGTCGGCCGCGCAGGCCGCGCTGGTCGACAGGCCCAAGCAGTTCATCATGGACATGTTCCCCTACCCCTCCGGAGCGGGCCTGCACGTCGGCCACCCGCTGGGATACATCGCCACGGACGTCTACGCGCGCTTCCAGCGCATGACGGGCCACAACGTCCTGCACACCCTGGGCTTCGACGCCTTCGGCCTGCCCGCCGAGCAGTACGCCGTACAGACCGGCACGCACCCCCGGGTCTCCACCGAGGCCAACATCGAGAACATGAAGACGCAGCTGCGCGGTCTGGGCCTGGGCCACGACAAGCGCCGCTCCTTCGCGACGATCGACCCGGACTACTACAAGTGGACCCAGTGGATCTTCGTACAGATCTTCAACTCCTGGTACGACGCCGACGCCCGGAAGGCCCGCCCGATCGCCGACCTGGTCGCGCAGTTCGACAGCGGTGAGCGCGCGGTACCGGGCTCCACGCGCGCGTGGAGCGAACTGGACGCCGCCGAGCGCGCGGAGGTGCTGAGCCAGTACCGCCTGGCGTACGCCTCCGACGCGCCCGTCAACTGGTGCCCGGGCCTGGGCACCGTCCTGGCCAACGAGGAGGTCACCGCCGACGGCCGCTCCGAGCGCGGCAACTTCCCGGTCTTCAAGTCCAAGCTGCGCCAGTGGAACATGCGCATCACCGCCTACGCGGACCGCCTGCTGGACGACCTGGACGCGCTGGACTGGCCCGAGGCCATCAAGCTGCAGCAGCGGAACTGGATCGGCCGCTCCGAAGGCGCGCGCGTCGCCTTCCCGGTCGGCTCCGAAGGCGACGCGATCACCGTCTTCACCACCCGCCAGGACACCCTGTTCGGCGCCACCTACATGGTCCTGGCACCCGAGCACGAGCTGGTCGACCAGGTCGTCCCCGACGCCTGGCCCGAGGGCACCCACGAGACGTGGACCGGCGGGCACGCCACCCCCGCCGAGGCCGTCGCCAAGTACCGCGCGTTCGCCGCGTCCAAGTCCGACGTGGAGCGCCAGGCCGACGCCAAGGAGAAGACCGGTGTCTTCACCGGCGTCTACGCCACCAACCCGGTCAGCGGCGAGCAGGTCCCGGTCTTCATCGCCGACTACGTACTGATGGGTTACGGCACCGGCGCGATCATGGCCGTCCCGGCGCACGACACCCGCGACTTCGCCTTCGCGCGCGCCTTCCACCTGCCGATGCGCTGCGTGGTCGAGCCGTCGGACGGCCGCGGCACCGACACCTCGACGTGGGACGACGCCTTCTCCTCGTACGAGGCGAAGCTGGTCAACTCCGCCAACCAGGAGATCTCGCTGGACGGCCTGGACGTCGCCGGCGCCAAGGCGCGGATCACCGGCTGGCTGGCCACCCGCGGTATCGGCGAGGGCACCGTCAACTTCCGCCTGCGCGACTGGCTGTTCAGCCGCCAGCGCTACTGGGGCGAGCCGTTCCCGATCGTCTACGACGAGGACGGCGTCGCCCACTCGCTGCCCGAGTCGATGCTGCCCCTGGAGCTGCCGGAGGTCGACGACTACTCCCCGCGCACCTTCGACCCGGACGACGCGGACACCTCTCCGGAGACGCCGCTGTCCCGCAACGAGGACTGGGTCGACGTAGAGCTGGACCTGGGCGACGGGGTGAAGCGCTACCGCCGCGAGACCAACACCATGCCCAACTGGGCGGGTTCATGCTGGTACGAGCTGCGCTACCTGGACCCGCACAACGACCAGAAGCTGGTCGACCCGGCCGTCGAGCAGTACTGGATGGGCCCGCGCGAGGGGAAGCCGACGGGCGGTGTCGACCTGTATGTGGGCGGTGCCGAGCACGCGGTGCTGCATCTGCTGTACGCCCGCTTCTGGTCGAAGGTGCTGTTCGACCTGGGCCACATCTCGTCCGCCGAGCCGTTCCACAAGCTGTTCAACCAGGGCATGATCCAGGCCTACGTGTACCGCGACAGCCGTGGCTTCCCCGTCCCGGCCACCGAGGTCGAGGAGCGCGACGGCGGTTACTTCTTCGAGGGCGAGCCCGTCAAGCGCGAGCTGGGCAAGATGGGCAAGTCCCTGAAGAACGCGGTCACTCCGGACGAGATCTGCGAGGAGTACGGCGCGGACACCCTGCGCCTGTACGAGATGGCGATGGGCCCGCTGGACGTCTCGCGCCCGTGGGACACGCGCGCGGTCGTCGGCCAGTACCGCCTGCTGCAGCGCATGTGGCGTCTGATCGTCGACGAGACGACGGGCGAGGTCACGGCGGTGGACATCGCCGAGTCCGACATCGCCGATGGCACCCTGCGCGCCCTGCACAAGGCGATCGACGGCGTGCGCCAGGACCTGGACGGCATGCGGTTCAACACCGCCATCGCCAAGATCACCGAGCTGAACAACTACCTGACCAAGGAGGGCGGCGCGCTGCCGCGCTCCGTCGCCGAGCGTCTGGTGCTGCTGATCGCGCCGCTGGCCCCGCACTTCGGCGAGGAGCTGTGGCGCAAGCTGGGCCACACCGACACGGTGGTCCACCAGGACTTCCCCGTCGCCGACCCGGCGTACGTCGTGGACGAGTCCGTGACCTGCGTCGTGCAGATCAAGGGCAAGGTCAGGGCGCGCCTGGAGGTCTCCCCGTCGATCTCGGACGAGGAGCTGGAGAAGGTGGCCCTGGGTGACGAGAGGGTTGTGGCGGCGCTGGACGGCGCCGGGGTCCGCAAGATCATCGTGCGGGCGCCGAAGCTGGTGAACATCGTTCCGGCGTAACGCCGGGCGCGAGTAGCGCGGCGCGCGCGAGGGGGCATGAGGGTAGTCCCCTACGGGCAGGTTGGGGGTTCCGCTGGAACCCTCCGCCTGCCCTTTGCGTTTACCGTGGAAGGGCCGGAGCGGAACTCGCCGCAGGACCTGAGAGGAGCGTCATGGAAGCCGTGATCGCGATCGTGGCGCTGCTTGTCGTGCTTTTTCTGGGCCTTGGTGCCTATGCCACGGTGAAGGTGGTCGGCGCGGCCAAGCGCGGCGTGGACCGCACGATCTCGCAGGCGCGCCGGACGGTGGAGGACACGACGCTCCGGGCCAAGAGCTTCGGACAGATCGGCACCGCGGGCGAACTGGCCCAGCTGCGACTCTCGTTGCGTACGTCGATGAGGGCCACGCAGGAGACGCTGCAGGCGGGTGTCGTCGAGGACGCCTCGCTGAAGGAGTCCCTGGGGCTCTTCGAGCGGCTCAGCGCGCATGGGCACGAGCTGGACGACGAGCTGCGGCGCCTTGAACGTGACCCGGACAAGGCGGCCCTGGCCGGGCGGCTCCCCGCGCTGCGGGAACGCACCGAGCAGGTCATCAAGGCGGCTGACTCACTGCGGTGGAGTGCGCGGGACCGGGCCCGCCGGTTCGCTGACGACGACCTGGACTCGCTGCGCTCCCAGATCGACCTGGAGGCGGGCGCCCTGCGGCACTGGACCACGGAGCCGTCGCCCATGCAGACCCCCGCCTCATGGCCGGAGCCCGAGCCGGCGGCGGATGCGGGCAGAGGGGCGGAGCAGACGTGGACGGAACCGTCCGAGCCCGCCTCCGGGTCCGCTTCGGCCGGGGAAGCGGCGCGGCCCGCCATCACACCGTCGAAGGCGCGGCCCACCTACTCCTGGGAGAAGCAGGCCAGGCCCGAGAGCACCACGTGATCGCGAGCGCGATCTGGCACCTTCCGGAGTGCTGCTGGCAGACTGACCTCCAAGGGGTCGGGCTGCCGCCCTCGGGTCCAGGCAGGTAATCTCCACCGCATGTCCCGTCATGTCGCGATCGTCACGGATTCCACGGCCTACCTGCCGCAGCGGACGATGGAGCGGCACAGCATCACGTCGGTACCCCTGACCGTGGTCCTCGGTGACCAGGCACTCGAAGAGGGCACGGAGATCTCCGCCCGTTCCCTCGCTCTGGCGCTGCAGAAGCGGCGTCCTGTGACCACCTCGCGGCCGAGTCCGGAAGTCTTCGCGGAGACCTATCGCAAGGTCGCGGAGTCCGGCGCGAAGGCCATCGTCTCGCTGCATCTGTCCGCCGAGTTCTCGGGCACGTACGACGCGGCTGTCCTGGCGGCGAAGGACGCGCCGGTGCCGGTGCGGGTGGTGGACACCGGCATGGTCGCGATGGCCCTGGGCTTCTGCGCGCTCGCCGCGGCGGAGGCGGCCGAGTCCGGCGGCACGGTGGACGAGGCGGTGACCGCGGCGGAGAAGCGGGCCGCGAACACGTCCGCGTACTTCTACGTCGACACCCTGGACTATCTGCGCCGAGGCGGCCGGATCGGCGCCGCGCAGGCGCTGTTGGGCTCCGCGCTGGCCGTGAAACCGCTGCTTCAGCTGGACGGCGGGCGCATCGAGATGCTGGAGAAGGTGCGTACGGCGTCCAAGGCGATCGCCCGGCTCGAGGAGATCGCGGCCGAGCGGGCCGGGACGAGCCGTGTCGACATCGCGGTGCATCACCTGGCGGCGCCGGAACGTGCATCGGCCCTCGCGGACCGGCTCAGGGACCGGGTGCCTGGCCTGGCCGAGCTGCACGTGAGCGAGGTGGGTGCGGTGATCGGGGCGCATACGGGGCCGGGGTTGTTGGGGGTTGTTGTTTCGCCTTGGTGAGGGCGGGGGCGTGGCTGGTAGTTCACGCTTGTGGGTGACGGAGTTATCCACAACTGCTGGGTAATCCACGGGAATTGACCAAGATCAACTTAGTTCCGCCGAAGTGTCTAGCGTCGTCGACATGGCACTTCGATCACTTTCACGGACACCTGCCGCGACGAGCGGGCCCGGGCGCGGCCCGGGTTCTGACGGTCGCACTTCTTCTGACGGTCGCGCCTCTGACGGGCGTGCGCGATACGGCCACGCACGTAGGCGGGCGGCGCGACGCAGACATGCTTCGTCGGAGGCGCGGGCGGAGGCGCGGGCGCTGAGGCTGCGTGCGGAGTCGTTGTTCCTTGAGGCCGGGGGTGAGGCCGGGGCGGGGGTGGCGGGGCGGCGTTCTGGGGCTGGGGAGCAGCTGCGGGGTGTGTCGGCGCCGCAGCTGCCGAGTGTTCCGCAGCCGCAGCCGCAGCCGCAGCCGCAGCCTCCGCCGGTGTTTCGGCCTCGGGGTCGATCGCACCCCCGGCCCCAGGTACATACGCAGACGCACCCCCAGACGCTGGCCCATCCCGTGGACTCGCCTCGGATGGCGCCTCCAGCGCAGCCGGAGGCGACTGCGGATGGGGGTGAAGTGGGGCCGCCGTTGCGGGGGAGGGTGGGGCTTGCTCTGCGGGAGCGGTTGCCGTTGTGGTTGCAGATGCGCTGCGGTCTTGAGCGGCGGAGCCTGGTCGCGCTCGTAGTGGTCCTCGTTCTCGCCGCGGTGTTTGCCGCCCAGCACTTCTGGGCTGGGCGGACCCAGCCGGTCCGGGCGCCGGACGTGGTGGAAGCAGCGCCCGAGCGGGGTGTGGAGCCGTCTCCGTCACCGGGGGCCTCGCCTCCTGCGGGGGGCCATGGCCCCTCGGCGCCCGGCACGGTCGGCGCC
This sequence comes from Streptomyces sp. NPDC048436, assembly GCF_043200355.1. Lineage (NCBI taxonomy): Bacteria > Bacillati > Actinomycetota > Actinomycetes > Kitasatosporales > Streptomycetaceae > Streptomyces > Streptomyces sp. NPDC048436. Next base: position 946,795 of record NZ_JBICXP010000001.1, on the reverse strand, counting down.
GGGGTCGTGGTGGACGTCAGCGGAAAGGTCCGCAGCCCCGGGATTCTGCGACTGCCCGCGGGGTCCCGGGTCGCCGACGCACTGAAGGCCGCGGGCGGGGTTCGCCCCGGCGCGGACACGGACGGACTCAACCGTGCCCGCCTGCTCGTGGACGGCGAACAGGTGGCGGTGGGGGCGCCGGCGGCTCCCGGACCGGCGGCGCCGGGTGCGGCGGCGGCCGGGGCGACGGGAGCGAGCCCCGCCGCGCCGGTCGGCCTCAACACGGCCACGGCCGAGCAACTCGACGAACTGCCAGGCGTAGGCCCCGTACTGGCCCAGCACATCATCGACTACCGCACAGAGCACGGCGGTTTCCGCTCGGTGGACGAACTGCGCGAGGTCAACGGCATCGGCGACAGACGCTTCGCCGACCTGCAGAATCTCGTGCGGCCATGAGGTCACCACGGCAGCCGGTCACAGTGCGCCAGACGGCTACGACAGCGGCGAGGGCCACGACGGCCGCGAGGGCTACGAGGGCGACAACGGCCGCGACCACCCAGGCAACCGCAACGCCCCACGCCCGCCCCGCCGTTCACCCGCCGCCCGGGCGGCAGCTCGGGGACGCTCACCCCTGTCAGGAGGGCCCCGCGGACCTTCGCCTCGTGCCTCCCGCGCTCGCGGCCTGGGGGACTGCGGCCCTGGCGCTGGACGCCCCGGCCCGATGGGTGATCGCAGCCGTGGTGGTCTGTGTGGTGGTGGCCGGCGCCCTGTTGGTGACGTGGACGGTACGAGCGCGGGCCGCGAGCGAAGGCCGGCCCCAGCCGTGGCGGCGGGTCTCGGCAGCGGCCGCCCTGCTCTGTGCCGCAGCGGGCGCGACGTCCGCGGCGTTGCACGGCGCCGATCTGCACCGCGGCCCTGTCCCCGCCCTGGCCCGTGAATACGCGGAAGCGGAGGTCGAGTTGGAGGTCACGTCCGACCCCCGGCTCACTCGGCCCCGCGTGACGGGAGCCCGTGCCATGCCGCCCTCCGTCATGCTGGACGCGGAGATCGTCCGGGTCACGTCGGCGGACGGCGAGACCTCCGTGACCCGTACCCCGGCCCTGGTTTTCGCGGGGGAGGAGGGCGGGGGTAAAGGCAAGAGTTCCACTCCTCGGTGGGGCAAGGCGCGCTGGCTCAAGCTGCTGCCCTCCACCAGGCTGCGGGTCCGCGCGAGCCTCGCGCCTCCCTTGCCGCAGGGAGACAGGATCGCGGCGGTGTTGCGGGTCGCCGGAGGGCAGACGCCGTACGTGGTCGCGGGGCCGTCAGGGCCGCAACGCCTCGCCGGCCGGCTGCGGGGCGGGCTGCGGGAGGCCACCGACCAGTTGACGCCTGACGCCCGGGCGCTGTTGCCCGGGCTTGTGGTCGGGGACACCTCCCGCGTGCCGCCCGAGTTGGAGGAGGCCTTCAAGGCGACCGACCTGACGCATCTCCTGGCGGTGAGCGGAGCCAACCTCACGATTGTCCTTGCCCTGCTCATCGGCCCGCCCGGTCTCGCCCAGCGTGTCGAACGGCGGGGTATCGCGCCACGGTTGGGGATTCCGCTGCGGGCGACCGCGGTGCTGGGGGGTGCGCTCACCCTCGGCTTCGTCATCGTCTGCAGGCCGGACCCGAGTGTGCTGCGTGCGGCGGCCTGCGGGCTGATCGCGCTGCTGGCCATCGGTACCGGACGGCGCCGGTCGCTGATCCCGGCTCTGACCGCGGCCGTACTGCTGCTCGTCCTGTACGACCCGTGGCTGGCCCGTAGCCCCGGATTTCTGCTCTCCGTCCTCGCCACCGGGGCGCTGCTGACCCTCGCCCCGAGGTGGAGCGCCTCCTTGCGCAGACGCCGGGTTCCCCCGCGCCTGGCGGAGGCCCTGGCCGCCGCGGCTGCCGCCCAGGCGGTGTGCGCACCCGTCGTCGCCGTGATCGCGGCACGGGTGAGTCTGGTGGCGGTGCCCTGCAACCTCCTGGCGGAGGTGGCCGTCGCGCCCGCCACGGTCCTCGGCTTCGCCACGCTTGCGACGGCGCCGCTGGCGATACCGGTGGCGAAAGTCCTCGCGTGGTGCGCGAGTTGGCCGGCGGGGTGGATCGCGGACATCGCCCGCACGGGCGCGGCTCTGCCCGGCAGCGGTGTCGATTGGCCCGGTGGCTGGCGTGGCGGTCTGCTGCTCGCCCTCGCCACGGTCGGTGTGGTCCTGGTCGGCCGCAGGCTTCTCAGGCACCCCTGGCTCAGCACGGCCTGCGCCCTGCTGCTCCTCCTCGCGATCGTGCAACCGCCGCCGCTCACCCGGGTGATCGCGGGGTGGCCGCCGCCGGGCTGGCGGTTCGCGATGTGTGACGTGGGCCAAGGGGATGCCACGGTGCTCGCGGCGGGGGACGGGGCCGCGGTGGTGGTCGACGCCGGGCCTGATCCGGTGCTGGTGGACCGCTGTCTGCGCCTGCTCGGCGTCACACGTGTCCCGCTCGTGCTGCTGACCCACTTCCACGCGGACCATGTGGCGGGGCTCCCCGGGGTGCTGCGCGGGCGTACGGTCGCGGCGATCCAGACGACGGGATATCAAGAGCCGCCCGAACAGGCGCGGTTCGTGCGGGAGCAGGCGGCCGCACATCGTGTTCCGGTGACCCGTGCCGTCGCGGGGGAGCGGCGCCGTGCGGGCGGGGGCGCCCTGGACTGGCAGGTGCTCTGGCCCATGGCCGAGGGCGTGGGCCCGGCCGCGACTCCCGAGGGGCCGAACGACGCCAGCGTCAGCTTGCTGGTCCGTGCCAAGGGGATGACCCTGCTGCTGCTCGGTGACCTCGAACCGCCCGCCCAGCGTGCCCTGTCGCGCACACCGGCCGTGGCCGCGCTGCCGCCCGTGGACGTGCTCAAGGTCGCCCACCACGGCTCGGCCTACCAGGACCCAGGGCTCCTGCGGAGAGTCGCGCCACGCCTCGCTCTCATCTCTTGCGGCAGGGACAACTCATACGGACACCCGTCGCCCCGCACCGTCGCGGCCTTGCGGGCCGGGGGAGCGGAGGTGCTGAGGACGGACACGAATGGCGCGATCGCGGTGGCCGGGCCCACCGGCGGATCGGCGGCCAGGTCAGCGGACGGGAGCGCTCACGGGCTTGAGGTGGCGATGACCCGGATGTGAAGGGCCGATTCGGGCTGCTCGTGATGCTTGAAGGGTTATTGCGGGACTCCGGCGCTGCGGGTCCGTGTTGCATCGAATGCCGCAACGGTGATCGAATGCATCTTCGTGGAAGGAGTTGTCAAGTTGCGCGGTGGTGTGTCGCATATGTTCGGCCGTTGGCTGGGAGACCGTACGAACCGAGCCGGTCGGGCAGGGGGACCCTTGTCCGCCGTGCGGGTTCCGCCCAGTGCGGGGGTCCTCAGCTGCCGGGTGCTCGACCCCGTCAACGTGCCCGTGCGGCACGCGGAGTTCGCAGTGAGCGATGCTATGGGGCGCAAGGTCGTCGGTGGGGGCCTTGACCCGTTCGGTTCGTTCGTCGCGACGGTCCCTGCCGGTGAGTACCGCCTGGCGGTCTCGGCGGAAGGGTTCACGCCGTACCGGGCGGACGCCACGGTCGGGGAGAGCGCGCATGCCTCGCTCGGTGACGTCATGCTCCAGATCGCCAAGCCCCCGGCGCTGCCGGAGGCCGGTGACTGGGAGATCGACCCCCTGCACTCCTCGATCGGCTTCAGCGCGCGGCACATCGGGCTCGCCCGTATCCACGGGCGGTTCAACAGTTTCGCGGGGGCCATACGCATGGGCGAGCGCATGAAGGACTCCGCGATGCATGTCGTCATCGACGCGGCCTCCATCGACACCGCCGTGAAGATGCGCGACGACCACCTGCGGTCCGGTGACTTCCTCGACGTGGAACGCTTCCCGACGATGGAGTTCTACAGTGACCGCTTCGTGCACAAGGGCGGCAGCCGCTGGGCGATCACGGGAGGCCTGACGCTGCATGGTGTGACGCGCACGGTCACGCTGGACACCGAGTACCTCGGAGTCGGCCACGGCATCGAGGGCGAGACGCGTGCCGCCTGCCGCGCCACCACCGAGCTGCACCGCGACGACTTCACGATCACCTGGCAGACGATGCTCGCCCGCGGCATAGCGGCGGTCGGCCCCAGCATCACGATCGACCTCGACATGCAGATCGTGCCCAAGAGTTAAGAGTTAAGAGCTAAGAGCTGAGAGCACTGGAACCGGGCCCTCAGGGAGCTTCGAGCCAGCCCTCGTGCTCCGCAGCCAGTTCGTCGAGCTCCGCGCGGTCCAGGCGCCGCTCGGGGTCCTCGACCACGACCAGCCACTGGGCGTCCTCGGCGTCGTCCTCGCCGGCCAGGGCGTCACGGACGAGCTGAGGCTGCTCGCGGACGCCGAAACGGTCGGGGAGCTCTTCTGCCACTTCCTCCGCGGCATCGCGGTCGGGCAGCACCAGGACATGTCGTACGTCGGTCACCTGCCCATTCTCCGGCACGGGGCGAGCCGCCCGAGAACCGGCCACCCCCCCCGCCACGCCCCCCGCCGGCCGGACCGCACGGGTGGACCGTGCGCACGGGCCGGGCTGTCAGTGCCGCGTGGGATGCTTGACCGCGATGGCCAGGAAGACAGATACCGCCGACCCGCTCGCTCCTCTCACGCTCGCCGTGGGCCAGGAGGACCTCCTCCTCGACCGCGCCGTGCAGCAGGTGATCGCCGCCGCCCGCGCCGCCGACGCCGACACGGACGTGCGCGACCTCACATCCGACCAGCTGCAGCCCGGCACGCTCGCCGAGCTGACCAGTCCCTCGCTCTTCGCCGAGCGCAAGGTCGTGGTCGTACGCAACGCGCAGGATCTGTCGGCCGACACGGTCAAGGACGTCAAGGCGTATCTCGGGTCGCCGGCCGAGGAGATCACCCTCGTCCTGCTGCACGCGGGCGGGGCCAAGGGGAAGGGCGTGCTCGACGCCGCCCGCAAGGCGGGAGCCCGTGAGGTCGCCTGCCCCAAGATGACCAAGGCCGCGGACCGGCTCTCGTTCGTACGGAGCGAGTTCCGCACCCTGGGGCGTTCGGCCACGCCCGAGGCGTGCCAGGCCCTGGTGGACTCGATCGGCAGCGATCTGCGGGAGCTCGCCTCAGCGGTGTCCCAGCTGGTGGCGGACGTCGAGGGCACGATCGACGAGGCGGTCGTCGGCCGCTACTACACGGGCCGTGCCGAGGCCTCCAGCTTCACCGTGGCCGACCGTGCCGTGGAGGGGAGGGCGGCCGAAGCGCTCGAAGCGTTGCGCTGGTCCCTGTCGACCGGTGTCGCCGCGGTTCTGATCACCAGCGCTCTTGCGCAGGCCGTCCGGGCGATCGGCAAGCTCTCCTCCGCGCGGGGCGGGCGGCCCGCCGACCTCGCCCGTGAGCTGGGCATGCCGCCCTGGAAGATCGATCGGGTGCGGCAGCAGATGAGGGGCTGGACGCCGGACGGAGTGGCCGCCGCGCTTACCGCTGTCGCGGCGGCCGATGCGGGGGTCAAGGGCGGAGGGGACGATCCGGAGTACGCCTTGGAGAAGGCCGTCGTCGCCGTTGCCCGCGCGGCGCGGGCGCGCCGCTGAGGGCTTCGCCCCGGGGCGCCGAGACGGGGGAGCCTAGGCGCCGAGAGGCTTCAGTCGGTTCGGAACCCGCAGGTAGTCCGTGGCTGGCCGCGCAGTTCCCCGCGCCCCCAAAGGGGCGCCCCCGGACACAGCAATGCCCCCGGAGTGGGCCGGGGGCATCGTCGCAGCGTGGCGTACTGCGTGGTCTGTCCGCGATTCGAGGTAGAGGGCTCGAATTACCCTCGCGGGAGGATTGATCAGCGCCCCGGCGAACCGGGGCAAGGGGTTCAGCCCTGGAGGGACGCGACCTTCGAAGCAAGCGCCGACTTCTTGTTGGCGGCCTGGTTCTTGTGGATGACGCCCTTGGAGACGGCCTTGTCGAGCTGACGCGAAGCCTCACGCGTCGCCTCGACGGCCTTCTGGGTGTCACCAGCGGCAACGGCCTCACGGGCACGGCGGATCGCGGTCTTCAGAGAAGACTTGACCGCCTTGTTGCGCTGACGCGCCTTCTCGTTGGTCTTGATCCGCTTGATCTGGGACTTGATGTTCGCCACGAAAGAGCCTTTTCAGGTTCAGGTACTGCAGAGGTACTGCAGATGAGTTTCTTTTTGACTTGTGCCTCAGTGCTGAGAGGGCAAGGAGACACAGCTGCCCAGATTACCAGCCGCTCCCCGGCCGGCCCAATCCGGGCCCGGCTCCCCACCCCGAGCGGCCCACACCGGGACCGGTGCCTCACCCGTGGGACCATGGAACCTACGTATAGATCCGACCCGAGGCGACAGGCGCCTCAAGAGACAGGACCCTGCGTGCCCGCGATCCCTAAAAATGTGCCCGCGCCGAGCCGTACCGACCCGGCTCTGATCCGTAATTTCTGCATCATCGCGCACATCGACCACGGCAAGTCCACGCTTGCCGACCGGATGCTCCAGCTGACCGGTGTGGTCGATCAGCGGCAGATGCGTGCTCAGTACCTCGACCGCATGGACATCGAGCGCGAGCGCGGCATCACCATCAAGTCCCAGGCGGTGCGTCTGCCCTGGGCCCCCTCGGAGGGCCCCGAGAAGGGCAAGACCCACGTTCTCAACATGATCGACACCCCGGGGCACGTGGACTTCACGTACGAGGTGTCGCGCTCGCTGGCGGCCTGTGAGGGCACGGTCCTCCTCGTCGACGCGGCGCAGGGCATCGAGGCGCAGACTCTCGCCAACCTCTACCTGGCGATGGAGAACGACCTCAAGATCGTCCCGGTACTGAACAAGATCGACCTGCCGGCCGCCCAGCCGGAGAAGTTCTCCGAGGAGCTCGCCAACCTCATCGGGTGCGACCCGGACGACGTGCTCAAGGTCTCGGCGAAGACCGGCATGGGCGTCGAGGCGCTGCTCGACAGGGTCGTCGCCGAGGTACCGCCGCCGGTCGGCGTCGCCGACGCGTCCGCGCGCGCGATGATCTTCGACTCGGTGTACGACTCCTACCGAGGCGTCGTGACGTACGTACGAGTCGTCGACGGCCAGCTCAACAAGCGTGAGCGGATCCGGATGATGTCCACCGGCGCCACCCACGAACTCCTCGAGATCGGTGTCTCATCGCCCGAGATGACCCCGGCCGACGGCATCGGCGTCGGCGAGGTGGGCTACATCATCACCGGCGTGAAGGACGTGCGTCAGTCCAAGGTCGGCGACACGATCACCTCGCTGCACAAGGGCGCCACCGAGGCGCTCGGCGGCTACAAGGACCCGAAGCCGATGGTGTTCTCGGGTCTCTATCCGCTGGACGGCTCGGAGTACCCGGACCTGCGCGAGGCCCTGGACAAGCTGCAGCTCAACGACGCCGCGCTCGTGTACGAGCCGGAGACATCGGCCGCTCTCGGCTTCGGTTTCCGCGTCGGCTTCCTCGGCCTGCTGCACCTCGACGTGATCCGCGAGCGGCTCGAGCGCGAGTTCGGGCTCGACCTCATCGCCACCGCTCCGAACGTGGTCTACCGCGTGGTCATGGAGGACGGCGCCGAGCACACGGTCACCAACCCGAGCGAGTTCCCCGAGGGCAAGATCGACGAGGTCTTCGAGCCCGTCGTGCGCGCCACGCTCCTCGCGCCGAGCGAGTTCATCGGCTCGATCATGGAGCTGTGCCAGAACCGGCGCGGCACCCTGCTCGGCATGGACTACCTCTCCGAGGACCGTGTGGAGATCCGCTACACGCTGCCCCTCGCCGAGATCGTCTTCGACTTCTTCGACCAGCTGAAGTCCAAGACGCGTGGTTACGCCTCGCTGGACTACGAGCCCACCGGCGAGCAGTCGGCCCAGCTCGTCAAGGTCGACATCCTGCTGCACGGCGACAAGGTCGACGCCTTCTCGGCCGTCACGCACAAGGACGCGGCATACGCGTACGGGGTGCGCCTGGTGGCCAAGCTGCGTGAGCTCATCCCGCGTCAGGCCTTCGAGATTCCCGTGCAGGCCGCGATCGGCTCCCGGGTCATCGCCCGCGAGACCATCCGCGCCATCCGCAAGGACGTCCTCGCCAAGTGCTACGGCGGTGACATCTCCCGTAAGCGCAAGCTGCTCGAGAAGCAGAAGGAGGGCAAGAAGCGCATGAAGATGGTCGGCTCCGTCGAGGTGCCGCAGGAAGCCTTCATCGCGGTGCTCTCCAGCGACGACAGCGGCCCGGGCAAGGCCAAGAAGTAACCCGGGCCGGGGTCGGAGCGGGTGTCGGGGCCGCAGCCGGGGCCGGGCCGGAAAGCACCATCCGTCCCGCCCGGCACGGACGGCACACCGGCATCACGGAACCACGGACAGGCATCTCAACGGGGTCCGTCGCGCTCTTGCGCGACGGACCCGTTCTGTATGAAGTGACAGGCAGAAGCCCCTTACGCGCCGGGCCTCGGCGCTCTACTCTGATCACTGCTCGTAGGTTACTCGCAAGTTAAACAAGAAGCCGCGGCCCACCGCCGCGGCCAACGGCCGCAGCTCACCGCCGTGGCCGTCAACCGCAGCCAGTCACCAGCAGCCGCCAGCCAGTCGCCGCACTGTCGTGGGCCCGGAGGATGTCGTGAGCGACACACAGACCTTGATCGAGAACCGTCCGCCGTCCGTGGCGCATCTCTTCCTGGAGCGCGTGGCGGCGACGCCCGATGCCGAGGCCTACCGCTATCCCGTGCCGGCTGCCTCAGGCGAAGGCCCCGACGACTGGAAGTCGCTCAGCTGGGGCCAGGCCGCCGAGCGTGTCTACGCCATCGCCGCGGGCCTGATCGAGCTCGGCATCGCGCCCGAGGAGCGGGTCGCGCTCGCCTCGTCCACGCGGGTCGAGTGGATCCTGGCCGACCTCGGCATCCTCTGCGCCGGCGCGGCGACCACCACGGTGTATCCGCAGACCAACGCCGAGGAGTCCACCTACATCCTGGCCGACTCCGGCAGCCGGATCCTGATCGCCGAGAACGCCGAGCAGCTCGCCAAGGCGCGCGAGAAGCGGGCCGAGCTGCCCGAGCTGCGGCACGTCGTGGTGATCGACGCCGAGGGCGCGGGGCCCGCCGAGGGCGACCCCGACGGCTGGGTGCTCACGCTCGCCGACCTGGAGGCACGCGGCGCGGCCCACCTGGAGAAGAACCCGGAGCTGATCAAGGAGCGGGTCGCGGCGATCACCGCCGAGCAGCTCGCCACGATCATCTACACCTCCGGCACCACGGGCCGCCCCAAGGGAGTGCGCCTGCCGCAGGACAACTGGTCGTACATGGCCAAGGCCATCGCGTCGACCGGTCTTCTAGGCCCGGACGACGTGCAGTACCTCTGGCTGCCGCTCGCACACGTCTTCGGCAAGGTGCTGACCTCCGGGCAGATCGAGCTCGGGCATGTCACCGCCGTCGACGGCCGCGTCGACAAGATCATCGAGAACCTGCCGGTGGTGCAGCCGACGTACATGGCCGCCGTGCCGCGCATCTTCGAGAAGGTCTACAACGGGGTCGCGGCCAAGGCACGGGCCGGCGGCGGCGCCAAGTACAAGATCTTCCTGTGGGCCGCCGACGTCTCCCGCGAGTACGCGAAGGTCAGCCAGGACAACTTCCGCAGGACCGGCACCGCCTCGGTGCCCTTCGGGCTCGGCGCCAAGCACAAGGTCGCCGACGCGCTCGTCTACTCCAAGCTGCGGGAGGCCTTCGGCGGCCGGCTGCGCGCCGCCGTCTCCGGCTCGGCCGCGCTCGCTCCCGAGATCGGCTACTTCTTCGCCGGCGCGGGCATCCACATCCTGGAGGGCTACGGCCTCACCGAGTCCTCCGCGGCCTCCTTCGTCAACCCCGGCGAGGCCTACCGCACCGGCACCGTCGGCAAGCCGCTGCCCGGCACCGAGGTCCGGATCGCGGACGACGGCGAGATCCTGCTGCGCGGCCCCGGCATCATGGAGGGCTACCACGGGCTCGCCGAGAAGACGGCCGAGGTCCTGGAGTCCGACGGGTGGTTCCACACCGGGGACATCGGCGAGCTCTCCGCGGACGGCTATCTGCGGATCACCGACCGCAAGAAGGACCTGATCAAGACCTCCGGCGGCAAGTACATCGCGCCCGCCGAGGTCGAGGGCCAGTTCAAGGCAGTCTGCCCGTACGTCTCCAACATCCTGGTGCACGGCGCCGACCGGAACTTCTGCACCGCCCTCATCGCGCTCGACGAGCCGTCCATCCTTCAGTGGGCCAAGGAGAACGGCCTGAGCGGCAAGAGCTACGCCGACGTGGTCGCCGCCCCGGCGACGGTCGAGCTCGTCGAGGGCTATGTGAAGCAGCTCAACGAAGGTCTCCAGCGCTGGCAGACGGTCAAGAAGTTCAAGCTGCTCCCGCGTGATCTCGACATCGAGCACGGCGAACTGACGCCCAGCCTGAAGCTGAAGCGCCCGGTCGTCGAGCGCGAGTACCAGCACCTGATCGACGAGATGTACGCGGGCTCGCGCGAGGCCTGAGCCGCAAGTCCCCTGCGCGGGCGGGTCAGTCGCCCCGCCCGCGCCGCATCTCCTTCACCAGCTCCTCCATGTGCGTCACGTGGTGGCGCAGTTCGAACACGTCCTTGAGGCTGCTGGCGGCCATGTGTGCCTCGATCGCCGAGAGGCGGGCCGCCAGCTCGTCGAACTGCTGCTGATCGCGCTCCAGGATCTTCTCCAACTGCTGGTTCTTCCGGTGCAGTTCGAGGAAGACGGTGACCTTGGCGCGCAGCACCCAAGGGTCGAAGGGTTTGGTGAGGTAGTCCGCGGCGCCCGTCGCGTAGCCGCGGAAGGCGTAGCCCGCGTCGTTGTCGGTGCCCGTCAGGAAGATGATGGGCACGTCCTTCGTCTGGTCGAGCCGCTTGATGTTCGACGCGGTCTCGAAGCCGTCCATGCCCGGCATGCGGACGTCCAGAAGGATCACGGCGAACCGTTGCCTCAGGAGCGCCTTCATGGCCTCCTCGCCCGAACGGGCGCGTACGAGTGGTTCGTTGAGTGACCCCAGGACGGCTTCGAGCGCCATCAGGTTGTCCTCCATGTCATCGACAAGGAGGATGCTCGCGCGGTTGTCCTTCATGACCTGTGTGCTCATGGTGGCAGTGCCTCACTCAGTCGTCGGCTCAGCAGCGGTCTGCCCATGAGCGGCTGCCGGTTCCGGAACAACGGTCTCTGTTGTGGCGGGTGCGGCCTGCTCCGCGGCACCCCCACCCACGCCCCCGCCCACGCCGTCACCCGCGCTCTCTGGGGCGAGGAGCGAGCAGGCGACGGTGAGCAGTTGGTCCACGTCCACGGGCTTGGGCACGTAGTCGCTGGCACCCTGCTCGATGGCTTTCTCGCGGTCGCCGGGCATCGCCTTGGCGGTCAGCGCGATGATGGGGAGGCCGGTCCAGCGCGGGGTGCGGCGGATCGCGGTGATGGTTTCGTATCCGTCCATCTCCGGCATCATGATGTCCATCAGGATGAGATCGGTGTCGGGGTTGCGCTCCAGCGTCTCGATTCCCTCACGGCCGTTCTCCGCGTAGAGGACGGGCATACCGACGCGGCTCAGCACATGAGTGAGCGCGAAGACGTTGCGGATGTCGTCGTCCACGATGAGGACGCGGCGCCCGCGCAGTACCCGGCCCGCGGGGCCTTCCCGGTACTCCTCCAGCTTGGTCGGTGTCGGCCAGCTGTCGTCCTGCTCGCGGAACGCGTGCGGGGTCATGACCGCCTCCTCCTCCGGGTCCGAGGGAGGCATGATCGGCCTTGTCGCCTCGTACGCCACCGCGGCGGGCCCGTGCCCCGGGTGCACCACGGGCACGAACAGCGTGAAGGTGGAGCCCTGCCCCGGGTTGCTCTCCGCGGTGATGCGCCCGCCGAGGAGCCCGGCGATCTCGCGGCTGATGGAGAGGCCGAGTCCGGTGCCGCCGTACTTGCGGTTGGTGGTGCCGTCGGCCTGCTGGAACGCCTCGAAGATGGCCGGGAGCTGGTCGGCGGGGATGCCGATGCCGGTGTCCTTGACGGCGAAACAGAGCAGGTCGCTGCCGTCGTGGTGGCGCCGCTCGGCGTGCTTGACGCGGCTCACGCGCAGTTCGACGCGGCCGGTCGCGGTGAACTTGACCGCGTTCGACAGGAGGTTGCGCAGGATCTGCTGGAGCCGCTGCTCGTCCGAGAACATCTCACGCGGCACGTCCTCGCCGACCGACACGTCGAAGGCGAGCCCGCGGTCGAGGGTGAGCGGACGGAACGTCGCGTGGACGTAGTCGAGGACCTTGATGAGGGGGAGCTTCTTGGGGCGTACGTCCATCCGGCCGGCCTCGATCTTCGACAGGTCGAGGATGTCGTTGATGAGCTGGAGGAGGTCCGAGCCCGAGCGGTGGATCGTCGTCGCGAACTGCACCTCCTGGTCGGAGAGATGGCTGTCGGGGTTGTCGGAGAGCAGCCGGGCCAGGATGAGCAGGGAGTTCAGCGGGGTGCGCAGCTCGTGCGACATGTTCGCGAGGAACTCCGACTTGTACTGCGAGGAGGTGGCGAGCAGCGCCGCCTTCTCCTCGAGTTCCGCGTTCGACCGCTGCAACTCCGCCTGCTGGAGCTGGAGTTCGTCCGAGCGGTCCTGCAACTGGGTGGCCAGCCGCTGGGACTCGCTGAGCAGTGATTCCGTACGGGAGTTGGCGATGATCGTGTTGATCGCGACGCCGATCGTGCTCACGAACTGGTCGAAGAACGCGAGGTGTACATCCGAGAAGCGGGAGAACGTGGCCAGCTCGATCACGCCGAGCAGCTTGTCCTCGAAGAGGATGGGGATGATCACGAGGCTGGCGGGGGCGGCGTCCCCGAGCCCGGAAGTGATCTTGATGTAGTCGGTCGGTACCTCGTCGACGAGGATCCGCTTCTTCTCAAGCGCTGCCTGGCGCACCAGACCGTGCGCGGGCATCGCGCCGGTGTCGACGACCGAGCCCTGCGCGGAGCCGTACCCGGCGATGAAGGCGAGCCCCTTGACCGGGGGCGTCTGCAGCGTCGTGGCGTCCCCGGCCTCCGGGTCGGCGAGGAAGAAGGCGCCGTACTGCGCGTTCACCAGCGGGGTCAGCTCGCGCAGGATCAGGTCGGCGACCTCCATCAGGTCACGGTGGCCCTGCATCAGACCGGCGAGACGGGCGAGGTTCGACTCCAGCCAGTCCTTGGCGCGGGTGGTCTCGCGGAGGTTGGAGACCATGACGTTGATGTTGTTCTTGAGCTCGGAGACCTCGCCGCGGGTCTCGACCGTGATGGAGCGGGTCATGTCGCCCTGCGCCACCGCCGAGGCGACCTCGGCGATCGCGCGCACCTGGGTGGTGAGGTTCAGGGCGAGCTCGTTCACGTTCGTCGTCAGGCGCTTCCACGTGCCGTAGACGCCCTCGACCCTTGCCTGGCCGCCCAGTTGACCCTCGGAGCCGACCTCGCGGGCCACACGGGTGACCTCGGAGGAGAAGGAGGACAGCGTGTCCACCATGGTGTTGATGGTGGTCTTCAGTTCCAGGATCTCGCCGCGCGCGTCCACGTCGATCTTCTTGGAGAGGTCGCCCTGGGCCACCGCCGTCGCGACCTGCGCGATGTTGCGGACCTGGCCGGTGAGGTTGTCGGCCATGTAGTTGACGTTGTCGGTGAGGTCCTTCCACACCCCCGATACGCCGAGCACCTGGGCCCGCCCGCCGAGCCGGCCGTCCGTGCCGACCTCACGGGCCACCCGGGTCACCTCGTCGGCGAAGGCACGCAACTGCTCCACCATCGTGTTGACGGTGTCCTTCAGCTCAAGGATCTCGCCGCGCGCCGTCACCGTGATCATCTTGGAGAGGTCGCCGTTGGCGACGGCCGTGGTGACCTGGGCGATGTTCCGCACCTGTGAGGTGAGGTTCAGCGCCATGAAGTTGACGTTGTCCGTGAGGTCCTTCCATACGCCGGACACGCCGCGCACCTGGGCCTGACCGCCGAGGTTGCCCTCGGTGCCGACCTCGCGGGCCACGCGGGTGACCTCGTCGGCGAAGGCGGACAGCTGGTCCACCATCGTGTTGATGGTCGACTTCAGTTCGAGGATCTCGCCCTTCGCCTCGACCGTGATCTTCTTGCCGAGGTCACCCTGGGCGACGGCCGTCGACACCAGCGCGATGTTCCGCACCTGTGAGGTGAGGTTGTCCGCCATGAAGTTGACGTTGTCGGTGAGGTCCTTCCATACGCCGGACACGCCGCGCACCTGAGCCCGGCCGCCGAGGTTCCCTTCCGTGCCGACCTCGCGGGCGACGCGGGTGACCTCGTCGGCGAAGGCGGAGAGCTGGTCCACCATCGTGTTCACCGTCGACTTCAGCTCCAGGATCTCGCCCCGGGCGTCGACGGTGATCTTCTGGCTCAGGTCGCCGTTGGCGACGGCGGTGGTGACCTGGGCGATGTTCCGCACCTGAGAGGTGAGGTTCGACGCCATGAAGTTGACGTTGTCGGTGAGGTCCTTCCACACGCCGGACACACCGCGGGCCTGCGCCCGGCCGCCCAACTGACCCTCCGTGCCGACCTCGCGGGCGACACGCGTCACCTCGGCCGCGAAGGCGGAGAGCTGCTCGACCATCGTATTGACGGTCAGCTTCAGTTCGAGCAGCTCGCCCGTCGCCTCGACCGTGACCGTACGTGTCAGGTCGCCCTGCGCCACCGCCGTCGTCACCAGGGCGATGTCGCGCACCTGGGCGGTGAGCCTCGCGGCCATCGTGTTCACGGCCTCGGTCACGTCCCGCCAACTCCCGGAAAGCCCCCGCACCTTGGCACGCCCGCCGAGGCGCCCCTCCGTGCCGACCTCGCGGGCGACCCGGGTGACCTCGCCCGTGAAGAGCGACAACTGGTCCACCATCGTGTTCACCGCGCGGCCAAGACGCCGCAGGTCGCCCCGCAGCTCGCGGGAGCCGTCGTGCAGGTCGACACGCTGGGTGAGGTCACCGCCCGCGACCGCGTTCAGGACACGTGTCGCGTTGGCCGCCGGGGCGACCAGGGCGTCGAGCAGGGAGTTGACGTCCCGCACGCGCGTGGCCCAGCTGCCGTGCCCCGGACTCGCGGAGAACCGCTCGTCGAGGTGCCCGTGACGGATGATCTCCCTGCGTACGCGGGCCAGTTCACCGTCGAAGTGGAGAGAGCGGTCCAGCATCTCGTTGAAAACCGTGTGCAGCTCGGCCGTCAGGCCGTCGCCGGTCACCGAGACCTTGGTGAAGTCCCCGTCACGCGCGGCCCGCATGGCGGCGAGGAGGGGGCGCAGATCGGAGCTCGCTTCCGGGGCGGTCTCCGGGATGTTCTCTACTGCCGCGTCCGTGGCGGACCCGGTGCGTGACGTGGGTTCTGGTGCCGGTTTCGGGGCCGGAATCCGACCGTAACCGAGCGCGGGCATAGCACTGTTCTCACTCATAACGGCCCACTTCAGTAACTCGGTGCTTATGGGCGTGGCCAGTCTGTCACTCTGTCCGTGTCGCCTGAGGCGTATTCGACCGAACTGCTCAGGAGCCGAAACGTGGGGTCCATTCCGATGCAACGGGAGACCACTTTCCGTGCCTCCGCCCAACCGGGACACCAACCTGGACCCCCGGCGGTGGTGCGCACATCACTGCCCGGAAACTCTCTTGCGCCCGCCGCCGCGCGCAGGTTCGTGCGCGCGGCGCTCGCCGACTGGACCGAGCTCGCGGTGCCCGCGGCCGTGGGCATCACCGACCGCCTGGCGGACGACGCCGTGCTCCTGGCCAGTGAACTCGTGACGAACGCGGTCGTGCACGCGGGCACCACGGTCGAGCTGATGTGCCGCCTCGACGAGGCGGGCCTGGGAGAGAGCGCCGACAGCCTCGTCATCGAGGTCTCCGACCACCACCCCGCCCGCTCCGTCCGCAACGAACCCGCGCCCCAGCCGCCCGGCACCCCCGAGTACGGCAGGGGCCTGCGGCTCGTCGCGAGTCTCTCCGAGTCCTGGGGCATCACCTACCGAACGGGCACCAAGGCCGTCTGGGCCCGCCTGCCCGTCGACGGCGTCCCGGCCGCCGGCCAGGAACTCCAGTCGTACGCCAACGAACAGGCCCAGCAGCGCGGAGTGCGCGCCGCCGAGATCCTCGCGCCGCTGCCGAATCGGATCGCGCACGACACGGAGTGGGTCAACCGCGGCGCGCTCTCCTTCCTCGCAGAGGCGTCCGATCTGCTCGCGGGCCAGTTCGACGAGGACCTCGTGGCGGCGCTCGCCGGGCAGCTGCTCGTGCCGCGGCTCGCGGACTGGTGCGCGGTATGGCTCGACGACGAGTCCGAGGTCGGCGGACGCGGCGACGGCAGAGGGTTCTCCGGGACACGCCTCGCCCGCGTGTGGCACACCAGCGAGCAGCGGATAGAGGAACTGCGCCGGGCCCTGGAGAAGGACCCGCCGCAGCTGCCCGCCTTGGCCGGATCGGGAGCCGTCCCCGTGCGCTGGCCCACCGAGGCGCTGGCCGGTGAGGCGCCCGGCACGGCCCTGGCGTACCGCCTCACGGCGGGCGGGCGCTCGCTCGGCACGCTCATCATCGGGCGGGCCGGGACGGTGCGCTTCGCCGACGAAGTCACCGGCCTCATCGAGGACTTCAGCCGCCGCGTCGCGCTCTCCATCAGCGCCGCGCGGCGCTATCAGCGGCAGGCCACCATCAGCCAGGTCCTCCAGCGCGGCCTGCTGCCGAGTTCCGTCGCGGAGATCCCCGGGGTGCGCAGCGGCGTGGTGTACGAACCGCGGGACAAGGGCGGCCCCGGCGGAGACTTCTACGACGTGTTCCAGGCCGGCAAGGGCCGCTGGTGCTTCGCGCTCGGCGACGTACAGGGCAAGGGCGTCGAGGCGGCCGTCGTGATCGGCCTCGCCCGGCCGTGGCTGCGGCTGCTCGCCCGCGAGGGGTACGAGGTCGCCGAGGTCCTCGACCGCCTGAACCAACTCCTTCTCGACGACGCGACCGAAGCGGCGGACGCGGCGGCCGCGGCGGTGGTCGCGGTGGCGGGCGGCCAGGGCGTGCCGACCGACGGGGCCACGTCCCGCTTCCTCTCCCTCCTCTACGGCGAGCTGGTGCCCATAGACGGAGGCGGCATCCGCTGCACCCTGGCCAGCGCCGGACATCCGCTGCCGCTCGTGCTCTCCCCGGACGGGACGGTGCGGGAGCCGGTCTCGTCCCAGCTGTTGCTCGGGGTGATAGACGACGTGACGTACACGAGCGAGACCTTCGACCTGCGGACGGGCGACACGCTGCTCTGCGTCACGGACGGCGTGACGGAGCGCCGCACCGGCCGTCACATGTTCGACGACGAAGACGGCCTCGCGACGGCGTTCGCGAGCTGCGCGGGCCTTGACGCGGTGCTGGTGGCGGAGCGGATCAAAAGGCTGGTGCACGAGTTTTCTGATCGGCCGCCGGATGATGATCTGGCGGTGCTCGTGTTGCAGGCGCAGTGATTTCTGCGCGCCGGGGGCGGTGGAGGGGGCGGGCTGCTTTGTGGGGCGGGGCGCTGGTCACCTCCTAGGCGGCGTTCGCTTCTCCGGCGGTGCGGGACAATCGAAGGT
Organism: Streptomyces sp. NPDC048436; assembly: GCF_043200355.1. NCBI lineage: Bacteria > Bacillati > Actinomycetota > Actinomycetes > Kitasatosporales > Streptomycetaceae > Streptomyces > Streptomyces sp. NPDC048436. The sequence goes on along the minus strand of NZ_JBICXP010000001.1, from coordinate 929,267 downwards.
ATGCCTTCCGCACTGCCTGATGGTGAGCCCATGCCCGAGGACGGGGCGCTTCCCGCGTCCGCCCTTCAGGGGGCAGAAGCCCGTCCGCTCGGCTTCTACCTCCACGTTCCGTACTGCGCCACGCGCTGCGGCTACTGCGACTTCAACACCTACACGGCGACGGAGCTGCGCGGCTCCGGCGGTGTGCTCGCCTCACGCGACAACTACGCGGACACCCTGACCGACGAGGTGCGGCTCGCCCGCAAGACCCTGGGGGACGACCCCCGCCCCGTACAGACCGTCTTCGTCGGAGGCGGTACGCCGACGCTGCTGGCCGCGGCCGATCTCGTCCGCATGCTGGCGGCCGTCCGCGAGGAGTTCGGCCTCGCGGACGACGCGGAGATCACCACGGAGGCGAATCCGGAGTCGGTCGATCCGGCGTATCTGAGCGAGCTGCGCGAGGGCGGCTTCAACCGGATCTCCTTCGGGATGCAGAGCGCCAGGCAGCACGTACTGAAGGTGCTCGACCGCACACATACGCCCGGGCGGCCCGAGGCATGCGTGGCGGAGGCGCGGGCGGCGGGCTTCGAGCACGTCAACCTGGACCTCATCTACGGCACCCCCGGAGAGACCGACGACGACTGGCGGGCCTCGCTTGACGCGGCAATCGGAGCCGGGCCCGACCACGTCAGCGCCTATGCGCTGATCGTGGAGGAGGGCACGCAGCTGGCGCGGCGTATCCGGCGGGGCGAGGTCCCGATGACGGACGACGACGTGCACGCGGACCGGTATCTGATCGCCGACGAGGTGCTTGGCGGCGCGGGATTCTCCTGGTACGAGGTGTCCAACTGGGCCACGTCCGAGGCGGGCCGGTGCCTGCACAACGAGCTGTACTGGCGGGGGGCCGACTGGTGGGGGGCCGGGCCGGGGGCCCACAGCCATGTCGGGGGCGTGCGGTGGTGGAACGTGAAGCATCCCGGGGCGTACGCCGGGGCGCTGGCCGCCGGGCGGTCGCCCGGGGCCGGGCGGGAGGTGCTTGCCGCGGAGGACCGGCGGGTGGAGCGGGTACTGCTTGAGCTGCGGCTCCTTGAGGGGTGTCCGCTGACGCTGCTGCGGCCGGCCGGGCTTGAGGCTGCGCGCCGGGCCCTGACGGAGGGGCTCCTGGAGGCCGCCCCTTACGACGAGGGCCGGGCTGTGCTGACCCTGCGGGGGCGGTTGCTGGCGGACGCGGTGGTGCGGGACCTGGTGGACTGAGGACGCCCCCGGCCCCCCCGGCTCACGCGCACCGCAGATCACCGGCTCCGCCGAGTTCGTCCTCAAACGCCGGACGGGCTGAAAATGGCTTGGCTGCGGCCCTGGCGATCAGGCTGTGCTGCGTGGCAACCGAACGCGCACCCCGGTGATCAGGTCGCGCTACGGGGCAATCGGGTGGGTGGGAGGGAAAAAATCCGCCGCGAAGCGGGCGGGCTAGGGGAGTGTCACGAAGTCGATCAGTTCCTCCACGCGGCCCAGCAGCGCAGGCTCAAGATCCCGGTAGCTGCGCACCGAGCCCAGGATCCGCTGCCACGCGGCGCCCGTGTTCAGGGGCCAGCCGAGCGCCTCGCACACGCCCGTCTTCCAATCCTGTCCGCGGGGGACCCGGGGCCACCCCGCGATACCCACCGAGGACGGCTTCACCGCCTCCCACACGTCGATGTACGGATGCCCCACCACCAACGCGTGCGCACTGCTCACCTCCGCCGCGATCCGGGACTCCTTCGAACCCGGCACCAAGTGGTCCACCAGGACACCGAGCCGCGCGTCGGGGCCCGGAGCGAACTCCGCGACGATCGCGGGGAGGTCGTCGATGCCCTCCAGATACTCGACGACCACGCCCTCGATCCGCAGGTCGTCGCCCCACACCCGCTCGACGAGTTCCGCGTCGTGGCGGCCCTCGACGTAGATCCGCCCCGCGCGGGCGACCCGGGCCCGCGCCCCCGGAACGGCCACCGACCCAGAGGCGGTACGAGAGGGACGTACAGGAGAAGTAGCCGTCGGGCGGACCAGCGTCACCGTCCGGCCCTCCAGGGCGAAGCCCCCCGGCACCATCGGAAAGACGCGGTGCTTGCCGAAGCGGTCCTCCAGGGTCACCGTCGGCCCCTCGGCGGTCTTCTCGCAGCGGATCACCGCCCCGCAGAACCCGGTGCCCAGCTCCTCCACCACGAGGTCCGCCTCCGCGGCGACCTCCGGCACAGGCTTCGGCTTCTTCCAGGGCGGGGTGAGATCGGCGGAGTACTGGCGCATTTTCCCGACGATAGGAAGAAGAAGCGGGAGGCCGGCTACGACACGCCGAAGCGAGCCGCCAGAGTGGCGCGCTGCGCACGGACAAAAGCCGCATCGACCACCGCACCATGCCCCGGCACGTACAGCGCGTCATCCCCACCCAGGTCGAGCAGCCGGTCGAGCGCCGCCGGCCACCGCTTCGGCACCGCGTCATGGCCCGCCTGCGGTTCCCCCGACTCCTCGACCAGATCACCGCAGAAGACGATCTCCGGGGTGTCCGCGGTGCCGGGCACCAGGACCGCCAGGTCGTGGCCCGAGTGGCCAGGACCCACGTTCGCCAGCAGCACCTGCACCCCGCCGCCCAGGTCGAGCGTCCACTCCCCGCACACCAAGTGGTGCGGGCGGACGAGCAGATCGGCGGCCTCCGCGGCGGCGTCCGGCGCGACCCCGTGCCGCAGGGCCGAGGCGCGCAGCTCGTCGCGGCCCTTCGCGAGGAGCATGTCGAGGCCGACCGCGCCGTACACCTCCACGCCCGCGAACGCCGCCGCCCCCAGCACATGGTCGAAGTGCGGATGCGTCAGGGCGAGGTGGGTGACCCGCCGCCCGCCGCCGAGGATGCCCCGGGCCTGGGTGCGCAGCTCCGCACCCTCCCGCAGGGTCGCGCCCGCCTCGATCATCAGGGCCGACGTACCGCCGACCACGAGCCCCGCCGTGCAGTCCCAGACCGGCAGACGCCTCCGCCCCACATGCGGCGCGAGCCGCTCCCAGCCCGCCTCGTCCCATCCCAGTGCCACGTCCATGAGTCGACGCTAGCCCGGTGCGGACGGCTGGGCAGCCGCTCTGCTGCCCGGCCCTTGCCCAGGTCGTACCTCACGGCCGTACACTGGGCGCGGCGAAGACTGGCACTCGCCCGAGGTGAGTGCCAGGCGAAGCCCAAGGGCAGACAGGATTCAGGCCGGAATCAGGCAGGAATCAGGGCGAAGAGGTGGAGGTGTGCGCGGATGCTCAGTGAACGCAGGCTCGAGGTGCTGCGCGCCATCGTCCACGACTATGTCGGTACCGAGGAGCCCGTCGGCTCCAAGGCGCTGACCGAGCGGCACAGCCTGGGGGTCTCCCCGGCCACCGTCCGCAACGACATGGCGGCGCTTGAGGAGGAAGGGTTCATCGCCCAGCCTCATACGAGCGCGGGACGCATCCCGACCGACAAGGGGTACCGCCTCTTCGTCGACCGGCTCGCGGGCGTCAAGCCGATGGCGGCGCCGGAGCGCAGGGCGATCCAGAACTTCCTGGACGGCGCCGTCGACCTCGACGACGTCGTCGCTCGTACGGTGCGGCTGCTCGCGCAGTTGACCCGGCAGGTCGCGGTCGTGCAGTACCCCTCCCTCACGCGCTCGACGGTGCGGCATGTGGAGCTGCTCTCGCTGGCTCCCGCCCGCCTGATGCTCGTACTGATCACGGACACGGGCCGGGTCGAACAGCGCATGATCGACTGTCCCGCCCCGTTCGGTGAGACCTCGCTCGCCGATCTGCGGGCGCGGCTCAACAGCCGCGTAGCCGGCCGCCGCTTCGCGGACGTGCCGCAGCTGGTGCAGGACATGACGGAGTCCTTCGACGCCGAGGACCGGGGCACGGTGGCGACCGTGCTCTCCACGCTCCTCGAAACCCTCGTCGAAGAGACCGAAGAACGGCTGATGATCGGCGGAACGGCCAATCTCACCCGCTTCGGGCATGACTTTCCCCTCACCATCAGGCCCGTCCTCGAGGCCCTTGAGGAGCAGGTCGTCCTGCTCAAGTTGCTTGGCGAGGCCACCGATTCGGGCATGACCGTACGGATCGGTCATGAGAACGCCCATGAGGGACTCAGCTCTACTTCCGTGGTCTCCGTCGGCTACGGTTCGGGCAGCGAGGCAGTAGCCAAGCTCGGCGTGGTCGGACCGACCCGCATGGACTATCCGGGAACGATGGGAGCAGTACGCGCAGTGGCACGTTACGTCGGACAGATCCTGGCGGAGTCGTAAGTGGCCACGGACTACTACGCCGTACTAGGCGTGCGCCGCGACGCTTCCCAGGACGAGATCAAGAAGGCCTTCCGGAGGCTGGCGCGTGAGCTTCACCCGGATGTGAATCCGGATCCGAAGACTCAGGAGCGCTTCAAGGAGATCAACGCCGCGTACGAGGTGTTGTCGGACCCGCAGAAGAAGCAGGTCTACGACCTCGGCGGCGACCCGCTGTCCCAGGCGGGCGGCGGCGGTGGTGCGGGCGGTTTCGGGGCCGGTGGCTTCGGCAACTTCTCGGACATCATGGACGCGTTCTTCGGGACGGCGTCGCAGCGCGGCCCCCGGTCGCGCACGCGCCGTGGCCAGGACGCCATGATCCGGCTCGAGATCGACCTGGACGAGGCGGCCTTCGGGACCACCAAGGACATCCAGGTCGACACGGCGGTCGTCTGTACGACCTGCAGCGGTGAAGGTGCCGCGCCGGGTACGTCCGCTCAGACGTGTGACATGTGCCGCGGTCGCGGCGAGGTGTCGCAGGTCACGCGGTCGTTCCTCGGCCAGGTCATGACCTCGCGGCCGTGCCCGCAGTGCCAGGGCTTCGGCACGGTCGTGCCCACGCCCTGCCCCGAGTGCGCCGGCGACGGCCGCATCCGGTCGCGGCGGACGCTCACCGTGAAGATCCCCGCCGGTGTCGACAACGGCACGCGGATCCAGCTCGCGGGCGAGGGCGAGGTCGGCCCCGGTGGCGGCCCCGCCGGTGACCTGTACGTGGAGATCCACGAGCTGCCGCACGCCGTGTTCCAGCGGCGCGGGGACGATCTGCACTGCACGGTCACCATCCCCATGACGGCCGCGGCTCTGGGCACCAAGGTGCCCCTTGAGACGCTGGACGGTCTGGAGGAGGTCGACATCCGGCCGGGCACGCAGTCCGGCCAGTCGGTGCCGCTGCACGGCCGTGGCATCACGCATCTGCGCGGCGGCGGTCGCGGTGACCTCATCGTGCACGTCGAGGTCCTCACACCGACGAAGCTCGACGCCGAGCAGGAGCGGGTACTGCGGGAGCTGTCGGCGCTGCGCGGCGAGGAGAGGCCTACCGGGCAGTTCCAGCCGGGGCAGCAGGGTTTGTTCTCGCGTCTCAAGGACGCGTTCAACGGCCGTTGAGGTTCTGGTGCTCCGGCACGGGGGTTGGTTCCCCGGTGCCGGAGCACTGTTGATTCCTGCGGGGTATCGGGCGGGTGGGCGGGAAAGTCTGTTGCCCGCCGCAGGCGCCCGCGGGCCCGGCGTCAGGGCGATTCGGCCGCCCGGCCAGGGCATGGCACGATGCGTTCATGTCCTCCGCGCTGACCGATCTCTGCCACTATCCGATCGTGCAGGCCCCCATGGCGGGAGGCGCTTCGTGCCCTCAGCTCGCCGCGGCTGTCTGTGAAGCCGGGGGGCTCGGGTTCCTCGCCGCCGGGTACAAAACCGCCGACGGGATGTACCAGGAGATCAAACAGCTGCGGGGGCTCACGAGTCAGCCCTTCGGCGTGAATCTCTTCATGCCGCAGCCCGAGTACGCCGACGCCGCCGCGATCGACGTCTACCGCAGCCAGCTCGCCGGTGAGGCCGCCTGGTACGAGACGCAGCTCGGGGACCCGGACAGCGGACGCGACGACGGCTACGACGCCAAGCTCGCGATCCTGATGGACGACCCGGTGCCGCTCGTGTCGTTCACCTTCGGGTGCCCCACGCGTGACGTCTTCGACGCCTTCGCACGGGTCGGCACGATCACCGTCGCCACGGTCACCACGCCCGAAGAGGCGCAGACCGCCCAGTGGTCCGGCGCGGACGCCGTATGCGTACAGGGCATCGAGGCCGGCGGCCACCAGGGCACGCACCGCGACAACCCCGAGACGGACGGCGCTGGGCTCGGCCTTCTCTCGCTCATCGCGCAGGTGCGCGAGACCGTGCAGATCCCGGTCATCGCCGCCGGCGGCCTGATGCGCGGCTCGCAGATCGCCGCGGTCCTCGCGGCGGGCGCGGACGTGGCGCAGCTGGGCACGGCGTTCCTCGTCTGCCCCGAGTCGGGCGCGAACGTCCTGCACAAGCAGGCCATGACCAATCCGCTGTTCACCCGCACCGAACTGACCCGCGCCTTCTCCGGGCGCCCCGCGCGGGGCCTGGTCAACCGCTTCATGCGCGAGCACGGGCCGTACGCCCCCGCCGCTTACCCCCAGGTCCACCACCTCACCAGCGGCCTGCGCAAGGCCGCTGCCAAGGCAGGTGACGCGCAGGGCATGGCGCTGTGGGCCGGGCAGGGGCACCGCATGGCGCGGGAGCTCCCGGCCGGGCAGCTGGTGGAGGTCCTGGCCGCCGAACTGGCCGAGTCGAAGGCCGCGTCGGCGGCCGGAGGGCAGCAGGGGAACCAGCCCGGAAACCAGCCGGGGAGTCAGGCATGACCGCGCCCGTCTTCGTCGTCGAGACTTTCGAGGACGCCGACGCGGGCGGCGACGGACGCTACGTACTCGGTGGCCCCGAAGGGCGTCACGCCGTCTCCGTGAAGCGGCTGCACGCCGGTGAGGACGTCGTCCTGACCGACGGCGCCGGACGCTGGGCCGACTGCGTGGTCATGGACACCGAGGGCAAGGACCGGCTGATCCTGCGGATGGACTCCGTACAGGAGGAGGCGCCGCAGGAGCCCCGGATCACCGTCGTGCAGGCGCTGCCCAAGGGCGACCGCGGTGAACTCGCCGTCGAGACGATGACGGAGACCGGCGTCGACGCGATCGTGCCCTGGTCCGCGTCCCGCTGCATCACGCAGTGGAAGGGCGAGCGCGGCCTCAAGGCGCTCGGCAAGTGGCGGGCGACCGCGCGCGAGGCGGGCAAGCAGTCCCGCCGGGTGCGGTTCCCCGAGGTGGCGGAGGCGGCGTCGACCAAGCAGGTCGCGGCGCTGCTCGCCGCGGCCGACTTCGCCGCAGTCCTGCACGAGGAAGGCAGCGAACCGCTGGCCACGGCGGGACTTCCGCAGGCCGGGCGCATCGTCCTGGTGGTCGGTCCCGAGGGCGGAGTGTCCCCGGACGAGCTCGCGGCCTTCGCGCAAGCCGGAGCGAAGCCGTACCGCCTGGGGCGTAGCGTGTTGCGTACGTCGACCGCGGGGACGGCGGCGGCCGCACTGCTCCTCGGCCGCACGGGCCGCTGGTCCTGAATCCCCGCTCCGGGTGGAGCCCAGGTCGAGGAGGATGCCGTGGAACTGGCCCAAGTGCGGCTGCTCGTGACGGATTTCAGCGCCTGCTACCACTTCTACGCCGAAGTCCTCGGCCTCAAGCCGCAGTCCGGGGCGGTGGAGGGGCCCTATGAGAAGTTCAGCCCGGCGACCGGCTCCGCGGGCATCGCGCTCCAGGACCGCTCGATGATGGCCCGCTTCCTGGGCGGAACGGGTGAGCTGGGTGAGTTGGGTGAGTCGGGAGAACTGGTTGAGCCCGCGACCGGTCACCGCTCCCTGGTGGTGCTGCGGGTCGACGACCTCGACGCGTACTGCGCGCAGATCACCGAACGCGGCGGAACCATCGCACACGGCCCGACGCCGCTGACCGACCGCATGCGGGTCGCCCATCTCAAGGACCCCGAGGGGAACCTGGTGGAACTGCAGGAGTGGCTGCTGCTGCGCGGCTGAGGGCACCGCCTTCGAAGAGGACGCAAAGGGGACTGTCGTCGTGCGGCTCGTGGTGGCACTCTGCCGCCTATGGGGGCATTGAGGCGTTTACGTGATCATGCGGGGGGCTCGCGAAGCCGTCACCGGCGGGTGGTGTGTGCCGTCGCGCTCACCGGTGCCGGGGTGCTCGGGGCCGCCGCGTGCGACCCCGTCGACGGGGGCATGAACTCCGCGGCCATCGCGATCACCGTCGACCGGATGGGGACCAAGGAGCTGGAGCGGCAGCACCTCGACGTGCTGTGGGTCAGCTGTACCGCCACCTTCAAGGACAAGTCCACCCCGGCCGGTGGTACGCCGAAGCGCGACACCGTCGCCACCGTGGACTGCCAGGGGCAGGCCAAGGAGGGGAAGGGGCCTGGCGGCACCACGGACATCACCATCAAGGGCAAGGTGTGGAAGCTCGTCGACGGGCGGTGCGTGCGGGGGGACCTGACCGCCAAGGTCGGGGGCAAGGTGTGGTTCCGGGTGGACGTGCTGGGGGACTGCTCCGGGGGCGGCGGCGGTGGGAGCGACGGTGGGGGCGAGCCTTCTCATGAGCCGTCCCATCAGCCGTCCCATGAGCCCTCCCACGAACCCTCCGACCCCCCTGCCTCCCATCAGCCTCCCGCGCCCACCGTCACCGTGACCGTCACGGCCGATCCGCCGCCGCGGGAGCCGGACCCGACCTGCTCGTGCTTCAAGGGCAAGTGATCGAAAGCGCTGTCCGACTGCGCCGCTGCTGCTTACGCTGGCTGTGTGACACAGACTGGGCACCCTGCGTATCTTCGGTTTCCGCATCTGCACGGCGAGTTGGTCGCCTTCACCGCTGAGGACGACGTCTGGGTCGCTCCTCTCGACGGCGGGCGGGCCTGGCGGGTCAGCGCCGACAACATGCCGGTCAACCATCCCCGTATCTCCCCCGACGGGACCACCGTCGCCTGGACGTCCACACGGGACGGCGCGCCCGAGGTGCATGTCGCCCCAGTCGACGGCGGGCCATCCAAACGCCTTACGTACTGGGGCAGTTCGCGCACGGCGGTGCGGGGCTGGACCCCGGACGGGCGGGTCCTCGCCGTCAGTACGTACGGCCAGGCATCCCTGCGGCGCAGCTGGGCGCGGGCCGTGCCACTGGACGGAGGGCCCGCCGACACGCTGCCGTACGGGATCGTGGGCGACGTCGCATACGGCCCCGGGGAGGGGCAAGTGCTGCTGCTCTCCGCACCCATGGGGCGCGAGGCCGCCTGGTGGAAGCGGTACCGGGGCGGCACGGCGGGCAAGTTGTGGATCCGGGGAGGGGGCGGGGAACCTGCCGAGGAGTCCCGGTTCGTACGCGTCCACGAAGAGCTCGGCGGGAACATCGAGTACCCGCTGTGGGTGGGCGAGCACGTCGCCTTCCTCTCCGACCACGAAGGCGTGGGCGCCGTCTACTCCTCGCTGCCCGACGGGTCCGAGCTGCGGCGGCACAGCGGCGTCGACGGCTTCTACGCCCGGCACGCGGCGACCGACGGCACCCGCGTGGTGTACGCGTCGGCAGGCGAACTCTGGCTGCTCGACGACCTGTTGGAAGCCGAGCCACGCCGCATCGACATCCGCCTCGGCGGCCAGCGCGTCGACCTCCAGCCGCACCCCGTGAGCGCGGCACGCTGGTTCGGTTCCGCCGCGCCCGACCACACGGGACGGGGCAGCGCCGTCTCCGTACGCGGTGGCGTCCACTGGGTCACCCACCGGGAGGGGCCGGCCCGCGCGCTCGCCGCAGAGCACGGGGTGCGGGCGCGGCTGCCGCGTACGTTCCGGGTCGAGGGCGAGGAACGCGTCGTATGGGTGACGGACGCGGAGGGCGACGACGCCCTTGAGTTCGCGCCCGCGACCGGGCTCGCCCCCGGCGCCACGCCGCGACGCCTCGCCGCCGGGCAGCTGGGCCGGGTGCACGGGCTCGCCATGGCGCCCGACGGGAGCAGGGCCGCCGTCGCCTCGCACGACGGGCGGGTGCTGCTGGTGGAGCGGGAGAGCGGTGAGGTGCGGGAGGTCGACCGCGCGGAGCACGGCGATGCCACCGGGCTCGTCTTCTCGCCGGACTCGGCCTGGCTCGCGTGGTCGCATCCCGGGCCTCGGCCGCTGCGGCAGCTGAAGCTGGCCAACACCGCTGACCTCTCGGTGTCCGAGGCGACTCCGCTGCGGTTTCGGGACTACGCGCCCGCGTTCACCCTGGACGGGAAGCATCTGGCCTTCCTGTCCGCGCGCGCCTTCGACCCCGTCTACGACGAGCATGTCTTCGACCTCGCCTTCGTCGGCGGATCGCGGCCCCACCTCATCACGCTGGCCGCCACCACCCCCTCGCCCTTCGGGGCGCAGCGGCACGGGCGGGCGTTCGAGGCGCCCGACAAGGACGAGACGCCGGAGAGCGAGGGCGCGCCCGTCACACGCATCGACCTCGACGGGCTCGCCGACCGCATCGTGCCGTTCCCCGTCGAGGCCGCCCGGTACTCGACGCTGCGGGCAGCCAAGGACGGTGTGCTGTGGCTGCGGCACCCCCTGCGGGGGGTGCTGGGGGCCTCGCGGGCCACACCGTCCGACCCCGACCCCAAGAGCGAGCTCGAACGGTACGACCTCGTGCAGCGGCACGTCGAGGAACTCGCCCTGGACGCGGACCACTTCGCCGTGAGCGGTGACGGGAAGCGGGTCCTGCTGTGGGTCGACGGCAAGCTGAAGGTGGTCCCGAGCGACAGGCGTGCCTCCGGCGAGGACGGCTCCGACTCCAACATCACCGTCGATCTCTCCCGGGTACGGCAGAGCGTCGATCCCGCCGCCGAGTGGCGCCAGATGTACGACGAGGCGGGGCGCCTCATGCGGGACAACTTCTGGCGGCCCGATCTGGGCGGGGTGGACTGGGAGGCGGTGCTCGACCGGTACCGGCCGGTGCTGGGGCGGGTGGCCACGCATGACGATCTCGTGGACCTGATGTGGGAGGTGGCGGGGGAGTTCGGGACCTCGCACGCGTACGTGGTGCCGGGCGGGCACTGGGGGAGTGCTGAGGGGCGGCAGGGGCTGTTGGGGGCGGACGTTTCGCGGAGCGTGGAGGGTGAGGCCGACGGTGGTGGTGTCTGGCGTATCGACCGGATCCTCCCCTCGGAGACGTCGGACCCCTCGGCCCGTTCGCCGCTTGCCGCGCCCGGGGTCGCGGTGCGGGCAGGGGACGCGGTGCTAGCCGTCGCGGGGCGGCCCGTCGATCCGGTGACGGGGCCGGGGCCGCTCCTTGTGGGCACCGCGGGGAAGCCCGTCGAGCTGACCATCCTGCCCGCCGGCGGGGGCGAGCCCCGGCACGCGGTGGTGGTGCCTGTCGACGACGAGGAGCCGCTGCGGTACCACGCGTGGGTCGCGGACCGCCGTGCGTACGTCCATGAGCGGTCCGGGGGACGGCTCGGCTATCTGCATGTGCCGGACATGCAGGCGCCCGGGTGGGCGCAGATTCACCGGGATCTACGGGTGGAGGTCGCCCGGGAGGGGCTCGTCGTCGACGTCCGGGAGAACCGGGGCGGGCATACGTCGCAGCTGGTGGTGGAGAAACTGGCCCGCAGAATCGTGGGCTGGGACCTGCCCCGGGGATCGCAGCCCTACAGCTATCCGGCGGACGCGCCCCGGGGGCCTGTGGTGGCCGTCGCCAACGAGTTCTCGGGGTCGGACGGGGACATCGTGAACGCGGCGATCAAGGCGTTGGGGATCGGTCCCGTAGTGGGTACGCGGACGTGGGGCGGGGTGATCGGCATCGACAGCCGGTACCGGTTGGTGGACGGGACGCTGGTGACGCAGCCGAAGTACGCGTTCTGGCTTGAGGGGTACGGGTGGGGCGTCGAGAACCATGGCGTTGACCCGGACGTGGAGGTGGTGGTGACCCCGGAGGACTACGCGGCGGGCCGGGACCCCCAGCTGGACGAGGCGATCCGCCTGGCCTTGGCGGCCCTGACGGAAACCCCGGCCAAGTCGGCTCCGGGGTTGCCGGGCCTCTGAGCGGGGTCGCGTGCGCTGGGCTTGAGCGGGGGTGCGTGCGCTGGGCTTGAGCGGGGGTGCGTGCGCTGGGCTTGAGCGGGGGTGCGTGCGCTGGGCTTGAGCGGGGGTGCGGCGTCGCTCCCTCTGTGGGGCGGGGCCGCGGTGCGGGGAGCCTGGGGTGTGGTGCCTGTCCGTCTGTGGGTGCGGGGCCGCGCCGGTATGTCCGTCCTCGCTATCGTCCGGTGGCCGATGGGCTACTGCGGCACCGGAGCGCCGCGAACCGTGCTCCGGGCGGAAATACCGACACGTCCCCTCGCGTCTCGCTGCCGACTGCGGGTGGGTGGGGTCTGTCCCCGCCTACCTATGTCACGGCCGCCTACCCTGCTGACGTACGCGCCCCGCCCACCCGCCCCTAGTTGCAAGCCCCACCCCACCCGTGCCGATCGCGCCCTGTCACCGCGGGGCAATCGGGTGGGTGGGCGGGAAAGGTTTGTTCGGTCAGGAGGTGCTGCGGGGTGATCGGGCGGGTGGGAGGGAAAGGGCTGTTCGGGCAGGTGGATGCCGGGGGGAGGAAAGGCCGGGCCGGGGCGTAGCCACGGAGGGGAAGGGGCCAGGCGAGGGCGCAGCCCGGCTAGCATGGCGGGGGTTAGCGATCACGACGTAATACGGAGGCGCCGCATGGTGGGAGAACCGCAGGCCGACTGCCTGTTCTGCAAGATCGTCGCGGGTGACGTCCCCGCAACCCTCGTCCGGGAGTCCCCCACCACCCTCGCCTTCAGGGACATAAACCCCCAGGCCCCCACGCACGTACTGGTCATCCCGAAGGCCCACCACCAAGACGCCGCCGCCCTCGCCATCGAGGCACCGGAGCTCGCGGCGGACGTACTGCGCGAGGCCGGCGAAGTCGCCGCGGAGGAGAAGGCGGAGAGCTACCGCATCGTCTTCAACACCGGGTCCGGCGCCGGGCAGACCGTCTTCCACGCGCACGCCCACGTCCTCGGCGGCCGCGGCCTCCAGTGGCCCCCCGGATAACTCGCCTTGTCCGTACGCGAATTGGTGGTCCTCGGCACCGCGAGCCAGGTTCCCACCCGGCACCGCAACCACAACGGGTACGTTCTGCTCTGGGACGGGCAGGGCATCCTCTTCGACCCCGGCGAGGGCACGCAGCGGCAGATGCTGCGTGCCGGGGTCGCCGCGCATGATCTGCACCGGATCTGTGTCACCCATTTTCATGGGGATCACTCGCTGGGACTGCCCGGTGTGATCCAGCGGATCAATCTTGACCGGGTCCCGCATCCGGTGGCCGTTCATTTTCCGCGCTCCGGTCAGCATTTCTTCGACCGTCTGCGGTACGCCACCGCCTATCGCGAGACCGTGGCCCTGAGGGAAGAATCCGTCGCGGAGAGCGGAAACCTCGCCGTTGATTCCTCCTACGCGCTCGACGCCATCAAGCTCTCCCATCCCGTCGAATCCTTTGGTTATCGAATCGCCGAGCCCGACGGTCGCCGCATCCTCCCGGAGCTGCTCGCCGAGCACGGCATCGCGGGGCCCGACGTGGGCCTGTTGCAGCGGGGCGGTGTCCTTGGGGATGTCACCCTGGAGGACGTCAGTGTGGTGCGGCGCGGGCAGCGGTTCGCCTTTGTGATGGACACCCGGCTGTGTGATGGCGTTTACGCCCTCGCCGAAGGATGCGACATGCTGGTCATCGAGTCGACCTTCCTGAACGAGGACCAGCAACTCGCCTCTGACCATGGCCATTTGACCGCCGGACAAGCCGCCCGCGTCGCCGTCGAATCCGGCGTCCGCCATCTCGTACTGACCCATTTCAGTCAGCGCTATCCCGACCCCGGTGTTTTTGAGCAACAGGCCCGAGACGGTGGGTTCGAAGGTGAACTCACCATCGCCCGCGACCTGTTGCGTGTTCCCCTGCCCAAACGAACCATCTGAGTGAGCCGCACCATGCCTCTTCCCAAAGCCGAACTCCATCTCCACATCGAAGGCACGCTCGAACCCGAGCTGGCCTTCGAACTCGCGGCAAGGAATGGCGTCGTCCTGCCGTTCGCGGATACCGAAGAACTGCGCAAGGCCTATCTCTTCGACGATCTGCAGTCCTTTCTCGACCTGTACTACGGGCTCATGACCGTGCTGCGGACCGAGGAGGACTTCGAGCAGCTCGCCGATGCCTATCTGGCACGGGCCGCCCAGCAGGGCGTGCGGCACGCGGAGATCTTCTTCGACCCGCAGGCCCACGTGGAGCGCGGTGTCGCCATCGGGACCGTGATCGAAGGCCTCGGGCGCGCCCTTGACCGCAGTGCCGAACAGCACGGCATCTCGACCCGGCTCATCATGTGCTTCCTGCGCGACAAGTCCGCCGAGTCCGCCCTGCAGACGCTGGAGGCGGCGAAGCCGCACCTCCACCGCATCATCGGCGTCGGGCTGGACTCCGCCGAGGTCGGGCACCCGCCCGCCAAGTTCCGCGAGGTGTACGAGGCCGCCGCCGCGCTCGGCCTGCGCAGGGTCGCGCACGCGGGCGAGGAGGGCCCGCCCGCGTACATCACCGAGTCCCTGGACGTGCTCGGCGTCGAGCGCATCGACCACGGCCTGCGCTGCGTCGAGGACCCGGAGCTGGTGGAACGCCTGGTGCGCGAGCGGGTGCCGCTCACCCTCTGCCCGCTGTCCAACGTCCGGCTGCGCGCCATCGACGTACTCGAAGAGCACCCGCTGGCGCGGATGATGGACGCCGGGCTGCTGTGCACCGTCAACTCCGATGATCCGGCGTACTTCGGCGGCTACGTCGACGACACCTTCCACGCGGTGCGCGAAGCACTCGGCCTCGACCAGGAGCGGCTGCGGGAGCTCGCGCGGAACTCGTTCGAGGCTTCCTTCCTCGACGCCGACGCGGAGGACGAGGCGCTGCGCGCGCGGTACCTCGCCGAGGTCGAGGCTTATTCGTTCGACTGATCGCCGGGGGCAGAGCTAGGGTTGGCTCATGGACTCCTTCATTCAGCTCTACGGCTGACACGACCCTCCAAGGCCCGGGCGCCCGCGATCAGCGGCTGCGCCGGGCCTGTCGTGTCCTCGTCCGCATGCAGCAGCTGAACCACACGAAGGGCTTCCCCCATGCATACTCGACCGTTCCGTCGCCGTGCCCATATCGCCATGGTCGGCGTCCCGATAGTCAGCCATGTGCTGCCAAGCCTGGAGATCATCCGCGAGCTGGTGGCGCGTGGCCACCGGGTGACCTACGCCAACGACCCGGCCGGGCCCGGTGAGCTGATCAAGTCCACCGGCGCCGAACTCGTCCCGTACACCTCGGCGTTGCCCTTCCGGGACAACATCTGGCCCGAGGACCCGATCGCCGTCGGCGCGCTCTTCCTCGACGACGCCATCGCGGTGCTGCCGCAACTGCGGTCCTTCTACGGCGACGACCCCGCCGATCTGTATCTGTACGACATCGGCGCGTACGTCGCGCGCGCCCTGGCCGAGGAGCAGAAGCGGCCGTTCATGCAGCTGTCGCCCACCTATGTGGCGTGGCAGGGGTACGAGGAGGAAGTCGGGGCGCAGCTCGCCCAGTTGCCCGGGGCCGGTGCGCTGAAGGCGCGGTTCGCCGAATGGCTCGCCGGGTGCGGGGCCACGACCCTGGATGTCGCGGCCTTCTCCGGAGTTCCCGACCGGGCCGTCGCCACGATCCCGCGGGCCATGCAGATGTTCGCCGACCGGGTCGATCCGGAGCGGGTCAGCTTTGTCGGGCCCTGTTCCGGCAAACGGGCGCAGGAGGAGAGCTGGCAGCGGCCCGAGGGCGCGGACAAGGTGCTGCTCGTCTCGCTGGGCTCCGCCTACACCCAGCAGCCCGACTTCTACCGGAACTGCGTCGCCGCGTTCGGCGGGCTCCCGGGGTGGCACGTCGTGCTGCAGATCGGCAAGCACGTGGATCCCGCGGAGCTCGGCGAGGTCCCACAGAACGTGGAAGTGCGCTCCTGGGTGCCGCAACTGGCCATCCTCGAGCAGGCGGACGCCTTCGTCACGCACGCGGGGATGGGCAGTTGCGGGGAGGCGCTGTCCGCGGGCGTGCCGATGATCGCTGTGCCCCAGGGCGCCGAGCAGCCCGTCAACGCGGGGCGGCTCGTGGAGCTGGGGGTCGCGCGGCGGATCGAGACCGCCGACGCGACGCCGGACGCGTTGCGCTGCGCGCTGCTCGAGCTGACCTCCGATCCGGACGTCGCGCTTCGGGTCGCCCGGCTCAAGGCCGAGGTGCGTGCCGAGGGCGGCACGGCTCGGGCCGCTGACCTCGTGGAGGCAGAGCTCGGCGGGTAGCGGGTGTGCGTGCCGTCGTCACCGGCTTCGCCGAGCTTGTCCTCAAACGCCGGACGGGCTGCAACCAGCCCGTCCGGCGTCCGTCCGTTACGGTCCCTGCATGGTCGTACCTCTCAAACCCACCGTCGACCCGCTCAAGGCAGCCCGCAGAGCAGGCGATCCGCCCTGCGACGTCTTCCTCACCGGCACGGTCTTCCTCGACATCATCTTCACCGGCCTCGACTCCGCTCCGGTGCGCGGAACCGAGTCCTGGGCGCGCGGCATGGGATCGAGCCCCGGCGGCGTCGCCAACATGGCGACCGCGCTCGCCCGGCTCGGCCTGAACACCTCGCTCGCGGCGGCCTTCGGGGACGACCACTACGGCGAGTACTGCTGGGACGCGCTCGAACAGGGCGAGGGCATCGAGCTCACGACGTCGCGCACCGTGCCCGGCTGGCACTCCCCGGTGACCGTCTCCATGGCGTACGAAGGGGAGCGGACCATGGTCAGCCATGGACACGAGCCGCCGCCGGACGCCGATTCGCCGGGCGGCGGCGCCCCGGAATGCCCGCCACGCGCGCGTGCCGCCGTCGCCTCCCTGACGCCCGGTACGCGCGCCCCGTGGATCGCCGCCGCCGCGCGCACCGGCACGCGGATCTTCGCCGACGTGGGCTGGGACGACACCGGACGCTGGGATCTGGCGGGCCTCGCGGACCTGGAGCACTGCGAGGCGTTCCTGCCGAACGCGGAAGAAGCCATGCGGTACACGCGCACCGACTGCCCCCGGGCCGCCGCGCGGGCGCTGACCGACCACGTGCCGCTCGCCGTGGTGACGCTGGGTGCCGAAGGCGCGTACGCCGTGGACGGGCGGACCGGCGAGACCGCCGAGGTGCCGGCCATCGCGGTCGAGGCGCTGGACCCCACGGGGGCGGGCGACGTCTTCGTGGCGGGCTTCGTTACCGGGACCCTGGCGGAGTGGCCCCTGGCGGACCGGCTCGCCTTCGCGGGGCTCACGGCGGCGCTCTCCGTGCAGGAGTTCGGGGGGTCCCTGTCGGCGCCGGGCTGGGCGGAGGTCGCCGCGTGGTGGCGCACCGTACGGCAGGTCGACGACCAGGACCCCGTGGCGCTGCGCCGGTACGGGTTCCTGGAAGGGCTGCTTCCGGAGGCGACGCGTCCGTGGCCGCTGCGGCGGGCCGTGCCGACGATCGGCTTCCGCTCGGCGTAGGGCAGGGCGGGGCAGGGCGGGCGGCGGGACAGGGAAGGGTGCTCCGCCCGCGACGGGAGTGGAAAAGCCCTACGGCTGTGTCAGTGGTGCGACGTACTCTTGGCAGTGCAAGGCTTTCGAGCGGCCACAAGCCCCGCACGAGGAGGATGAGCAGGCCTAAGAGCCGGCCCATGACTCAGACACCCACAGCTCCTACCCCTGCCCAGGGCCAGGCCCGAGCGCACTTCGCCGTCCCGGCGAGCCACCCCATGGTGACGGTGCTCGGCTCCGGAGACGCCCTGTTGCGCGTGATCGAGAAGGCCTTCCCGGCGGCCGACATCCATGTCCGGGGCAATGAGATCAGAGCCGTCGGTGACGCCCATGAAGTGGCCCTCATCCAGCGCCTGTTCGACGAGATGATGCTGGTGCTCCGCACCGGTCAGCCGATGACGGAGGACGCAGTGGAACGCTCGATCGCCATGCTCAGGGCGGACGAGGCAGGAGAGGGCGACGGACCGGAGACCCCGGCCGAGGTGCTCACGCAGAACATCCTCTCGTCCCGCGGCCGCACGATCCGCCCCAAGACGCTCAACCAGAAGCGGTACGTCGACGCCATCGACAAGAACACCATCGTCTTCGGCATCGGCCCCGCGGGCACCGGCAAGACCTACCTCGCCATGGCCAAGGCCGTGCAGGCCCTCCAGGCCAAGCAGGTCAACCGCATCATCCTGACCCGCCCCGCCGTAGAGGCGGGCGAGCGGCTCGGCTTCCTGCCGGGCACGCTCTACGAAAAGATCGACCCGTATCTTCGGCCGCTGTACGACGCGCTGCACGACATGCTCGACCCCGACTCGATCCCGCGCCTGATGGCGGCGGGGACGATCGAGGTGGCTCCCCTTGCGTACATGAGGGGTCGCACTCTTAATGACGCCTTCATCATTCTCGACGAGGCGCAGAACACCAGCGTCGAGCAGATGAAGATGTTCCTCACCCGGCTCGGCTTCGAATCGAAGATCGTCATCACGGGCGATGTCACGCAGGTCGACCTGCCGAACGGCACGAAGTCGGGTCTTCGCCAGGTCCAGGACATCCTGGAGGGCATCGACGACGTGCACTTCTCACGGCTCACGTCCCACGATGTCGTACGGCACAAGCTCGTCGGCCGTATCGTCGACGCGTACGAGAAGTACGACGACAGTCAGCAGAACAAGAAAAACGGGAAGTAGCGGAAACCGCACCATGTCGATCGACGTCAACAACGAATCCGGAACCGAGGTCGACGAGCAGGCGATCCTCGACATCGCCCGCTACGCCCTCGCGCGGATGCGCATCCACCCGCTCTCCGAGCTCTCGGTGATCGTCGTGGACGAGGACGCCATGGAGCAGCTGCACATGCAGTGGATGGACCTGCCGGGACCGACGGACGTCATGTCGTTCCCCATGGACGAGCTGCGCCCGCCGGCCAAGGACGAGGAGGAGCCTCCGCAGGGGCTCCTCGGCGACATCGTGCTCTGCCCCGAGGTCGCCATCAAGCAGGGCAAGGAAGCGCCCACGGAGCACTCCATGGACGAGGAGCTGCAGCTGCTCACCGTCCACGGAGTGCTGCACCTGCTCGGGTACGACCATGAGGAGCCGGACGAGAAGGCCGAGATGTTCGGCCTCCAGGCGGCCATCGTCGACGGCTGGCGCGCCGAGAACGGCCTCACCGGGCCGTCTCCCGCGCCGACCGTCTCGTAGGCCATGAGTTTCCAGCTGATCGCGGGCGCCGTCGCCCTGGTCGTCGTCGCCTGGCTCGCGGCCTGCGCCGAGGCGGGCATCGCCCGCACCTCCAGCTTCCGCGCCGAGGAGGCGGTCCGCTCCGGGCGGCGCGGCAGCGCGAAGCTCGCGCAGGTCGCCGCCGACCCCACCCGCTATCTCAACGTGGCGCTGCTCGTGCGCGTCGCGTGCGAGATGGCCGCGGCGTCCCTCGTGACATACGCCTGCCTGAACGAATTCGCCGAGACCTGGCAGGCGCTCGCCGTCGCCATCGCGGTCATGGTCCTCGTCTCGTACGTGGCCGTGGGGGTCTCGCCGCGCACCATCGGCCGCCAGCACCCGCTCAACACGGCGACGGCCGCCGCGTACGTCCTGCTGCCGCTGGCCCGCGTCATGGGCCCGATCCCGCCGCTCCTGATCCTCATCGGCAACGCGCTCACGCCCGGCAAGGGCTTCAGGCGCGGCCCGTTCGCCTCCGAGGCCGAGCTGCGCGCGATGGTCGACCTCGCCGAGAAGGAATCCCTCATCGAGGACGACGAGCGCCGCATGGTGCACTCCGTCTTCGAGCTCGGCGACACCCTCGTACGCGAAGTCATGGTGCCCCGCACGGACTTGGTCGCCATCGAGCGCTTCAAGACCATCCGGCAGGCGCTGACGCTCGCCCTGCGCTCCGGTTTCTCGCGGATCCCGGTGACGGGTGAGAGCGAGGACGACGTCGTGGGCATGGTGTATCTCAAGGACCTGGCCCGCAAGACGCACATCAACCGCGACAGCGAGTCGGAGCTGGTGTCCACCGCGATGCGCCCGGCGACGTTCGTGCCCGACACGAAGAACGCGGGGGATCTGCTGCGCGAGATGCAGCAGGAGCGCAACCACGTCGCCGTCGTCATCGACGAGTACGGCGGCACGGCCGGCATCGTCACGATCGAGGACATCCTCGAAGAGATCGTCGGCGAGATCACCGACGAGTACGACCGTGAACTGCCGCCCGTGGAAGAGCTCGCGGACGGCTGTTACCGCGTCACCGCGCGCCTGGACATCGGTGACCTCGGCGAGCTCTTCGGGCTCGACGAGTTCGACGACGAGGACGTCGAGACGGTCGGCGGCCTGCTCGCCAAGGCACTCGGCCGGGTGCCGATCGCCGACGCGTCGGCGGTGGTGCCGCTGCCGGACGGCCGGGAGCTGCGGCTGACCGCGGAGTCCGCGGCGGGGCGGCGGAACAAGATCGTGACGGTGCTGGTGGAGCCGGTTGTGTCCAAGGACGTGGAGGGGGCGACTTCGGGGTGACTCCGCAGGAGCTGCGTGCGTTCTGCCTGTCGTTCAACGACGTGGTGGAGGAGTTTCCGTTCGGTCCTGAGGCCTCGGTGTTCAAGGTCGCCGGGAAGATGTTCGCGCTGTGCGCGCTGGACGGGCGGCCTCTCAAGATGAACCTGAAGTGTGACCCCGACATCGCTGTCCAACTGCGGGCCGCGCACCCGGAGATCGTGCCCGGGTGGCACATGAACAAGCGGCACTGGAACACGGTGACGGTGGCGGGGCTCCCGGACACGATGGTTCGGGAGCTGGTCGAGGACTCGTACGACCTGGTGGTGGCCGGGCTCCCGAAGGCTGTGCGGCTGCGGCTCGACAGGCCCTGAGCCCGCCTGGACGGGGGAGCGGGATCTTATGCTGGTCGTCGGAACACCAGGCAGGGGGGAGCTGCGATGGCAGGGACGAGTGAGGCGGCGGCTGTGCGGCCTCGGGACGAGTCCAAGGCACGGCGACTCGGCGAACTGCGCGAGTTCTTGATGAGCCGCCGGGCGCGGGTCAGCCCCACGGAGGCGGGCCTTCCGGACGGCGGTGCGCGGCGGCGTACGCCGGGGCTGCGCCGCGAGGAGGTCGCCGTGCTCGCGGGAGTGGGCGCCTCCTGGTACCAGTGGCTGGAGCAGGGCCGCGACATCTCGGTCTCCCCGCAGGTCCTGGACTCCGTGGCGCGCGTCCTGAAGCTGTCGAGCGCCGAGCGGCGGCATCTGTATGTGCTGGCCGGTCTCAACCCGCCCGCTCCCGAGGTCGAGCAGGCCGACCAGGGCATGTGCGAGGGGTTGCAGCGACTTATCGATACGTGGATGCCGTACCCGGCACACATCATGGACCGCTACTACAACTGCGTCCTCTACAACGACGCGGCCGGGATGGTCTTCGGGATGCGCCCCGAGATCAGCCAGAACTGCATCGTGGACTTCTTCACCGACCCCATCTACCGCTCCCGGAGCGTGAGTTGGCGCAAGAACGCGGAGTCGGTCGTCGCGCAGTTCCGTGCGTCGTGCTCGGAGACCCCGGACGACGAGGGGTTCCAGGCGGTCCTCGCCGAGTTGCGGGAGACGGCGGGCGAGGAGTTCACCGAACTGTGGGAGCGGCGGGATGTGCGGCCCGCGGGCCAGGTGTACAAGGAGCTCACGCATCCGCTGGTCGGTGCGCTGCATGTCGAGTCGACGGCGCTGAAGGTGCCGGCGCGGCCCGACCTGACGATCGTGCTGCATACGCCGCTCGCGGAGGCGGACACCGCGGCGAAGCTGGAGTGGCTGGCCTCGCCCGAGGGGCGCCGTGGGTCGATGTACCCGGTGGCCTCCTGAGCCTCTTCGCTCCGTATGCTCGGCGTATGACCGAGAGTGCCGCGTCGCTTGACGCTCTTGATGCCGAGGACCGGAAGATCGTTACGCTGGCGCGTTCGGCGCGGGCGCGTAATGGGGTGCCGGAGGGGGCCGCTGTGCGGGACGAGACGGGGCGCACGTATGTCGCCGGGACCGTCTCGCTTGCCTCGCTGTCGCTTTCTGCGTTGCGTACGGCTGTGGCGATGGCTGTCGCTTCGGGGGCGGAGTCTCTTGAGGCGGCTGCGGTTGTCTCCACCGAGGGCGCTGTGGCTGCCGAGGATCTTGCCGCTGTACGGGATCTTGGCGGGGCCGGGACGCCGGTGTTTCTGGCGGGGCCTGATGGGGTTGTCCGGGTGCGGGCCCAGGCAAACTGACTTTTTCCCCAACCCCGGGGTGAATCTTCAGCCCGTCCGGCGTTTGAGGACGAACTCGGCGAAGCCGGTGATCAAATCGCGTCCGGACCCCGCTCTCCCGTCCGCACCCGCACCACCGTCTCCACCGGCACCGCCCACACCTTGCCGTCCCCGATCTTCCCCGTCTTTGCCGCGCGAACGACCGCGTCGATCACCGCGTCGAGGTCGGCATCGTCGATGACGACCTCGATCCGCACCTTCGGTACCAGGTCCACCTGGTACTCCGCGCCCCGGTACACCTCCGTGTGCCCGCGCTGGCGCCCGTACCCGCTCGCCTCCGTGACGGTGAGGCCCAGTACGCCCAGTTCCTGGAGCGCGGTCTTCACCTCGTCCAGGCGGAACGGCTTGATGACCGCGGTTACGAGCTTCATGCGACGTTGCTTCCCTTCATCGGGCCGACCAGGACGCCGTGATCGTAGGCGGTCTCCGCGTGCTGCGTCTGGTCCAGGCCCGTCAGCTCGTCGTCGGGGTCGGCGCGGAAGCCCATCAGCCTGTCGATCGCCTTGCCGATCCCGAACGTCACGGCGAACGTGTACGCCGCCACGACAAGCACCGCCACCGTCTGCTTGCCCAGTTGGGCGAGCCCGCCCCCGTAGAAGAGGCCCTCCGCGCCGTCCGTCATCGTGGCCGTCGCGAACAGGCCGATCAGGAGCGTGCCGACGATGCCGCCCACCAGGTGCACGCCCACCACGTCGAGTGAGTCGTCGTAGTCGAAGCGGAACTTCCATGCCACGGCGTACGAGCAGACCACGCCCGCGGCCAGACCGACCACCGCGGCTCCGAGTACCCCGACGACCCCGCACGCGGGAGTGATGGCGACGAGACCCGCCACCGCGCCCGACGCCGCGCCGAACGTGGTCGGGTGGCCGTCGCGCCGCTGCTCCACGAAGAGCCAGCCGAGCAGGCCCGTGCACCCGGCAAGCAGGGTGTTCAGGAGGGAGGCCGCCGCGAGGCCGTTCGCGCCGAGGGCCGAGCCGCCGTTGAAGCCGAGCCAGCCGAACCAGAGCAGGCCCGCGCCCATCAGGACCATCGGCAGGTTGTGCGGGCGCATCGCGTCCCTCTTGAAGCCGATGCGCGGGCCGAGGACCAGGACGAGCGCGAGGCCGGAGGCGCCGGAGGCGATCTCGACGACCAGGCCGCCCGCGAAGTCGAGGGCGCCGAGCGACGAGGAGATCCAGCCGTCCGGGCCCCAGACCCAGTGCGCCACGGGAACGTATACGAGCAGTGCCCAGACCGGCACGAAGACCAGCCAGGCGGCGAACTTCGTGCGGTCCGCGATCGCGCCGCTGATCAGTGCCGTGGTGAGGATCGCGAAGGTCAGCTGGAAGGTGGTGAAGAGGAGGGTGGGGACGGTGCCCGTGAGGGTGCTCGGGCCGATGCCCGCCATTCCGAGGTGATCCACGCCGCCGATCAGGCCCGCGAACGCGTCGTCGCCGAACGCGAGCGAGTAGCCGGCGAGCAGCCACACCACTGTGACCAGGGCGATCGACACAAAGCTCATGAGCAGCATGTTGAGGACGCTCTTCGTGCGGACCATGCCGCCGTAGAAGAGCGCGAGGCCGGGCGTCATGAGCAGGACGAGCGCGGTGGCGGCGAGCAGCCAGGCGGTGTCGCCGGTGTCGGGGCCCTTGGCCGCGGCCAGAGTGGTGGTCAGGGACTGCACGGGGAATCTCTCCTCCGGTGGGGGCAGAGTGAGAGCGTCACCGCCACGCGTTTCCGAACGGGCACCCCGGCGTTTCCGGTGTGTTTCGTGTTGCGTGAGGGTTTCGTGAAGCTCACCGGCGCCCGGCCCGAAGGCCCCATCCGCGCCCAACGGCGCCTCGGGGTGCTGCGGCCCTCTGTCGATCAGGGACAATGGGCGCCATGAGCGTTCGTACCCAGTCATCCGAGCCGCCGGAATCCTCGGGGGCACCCCACCGCGCCGGCTTCGCCTGCTTCGTGGGCCGCCCCAACGCGGGCAAGTCCACCCTCACGAATGCTCTGGTCGGCCAGAAGGTGGCGATCACCGCCAACCAGCCGCAGACGACCCGGCACACGGTGCGCGGCATCGTGCACCGGCCCGACGCGCAGCTGATCCTGGTGGACACCCCGGGCCTGCACAAGCCGCGCACCCTGCTCGGTGAGCGCCTCAACGACGTCGTGCGCACGACGTGGGCCGAGGTCGACGTCATCGGGTTCTGTCTGCCCGCGAACGAGAAGCTCGGCCCCGGTGACCGGTTCATCGCCAAGGAACTGGCCGGCATCAAGAAGACGCCGAAGATCGCGGTCGTCACCAAGACCGACCTCGTCGACAGCAAGACGCTCGCCGAGCAGCTCATCGCCATCGACCAGCTCGGCAAGGAGCTCGGCTTCGAGTGGGCCCAGATCGTGCCGGTGTCGGCGGTCGGCGACAAGCAGATCAAGCTGCTCGCCGACCTGATCGTCCCGATGCTCCCGAAGAGCCCGCCGCTCTACCCCGAGGGCGACCTCACCGACGAGCCGGAGCAGGTCATGGTCGCCGAGCTGATCCGCGAGGCCGCCCTTGAGGGCGTACGGGACGAGCTGCCGCACTCCATCGCCGTAGTGGTGGAGGAGATGCTGCCGCGCGAGGACCGCCCGGCGGACAAGCCGATGCTGGACATCCACGCCAACGTCTACATCGAGCGGCCCAGCCAGAAGGGCATCATCATCGGCCCGAAGGGCAAGCGGCTCAAGGAGGTCGGGATCAAGTCCCGCCAGCAGATCGAGGCGCTTCTTGGAACGCCGGTCTTCCTCGACCTGCATGTGAAGGTCGCCAAGGACTGGCAGCGCGATCCCAAACAGCTGCGCAAGCTGGGGTTCTGAGGGCTTGGCCCCCGGGCCGGTAGAAGTGGCGCGGGTCAGTCCACGTTCCTGATCCGCGTCACCAGCAGCGCCCCCGCGAGCCCCACCCCCGCCGCCACCAGGTACAGCACCCGGTAGCCGCCCAAGTGCGTCACGATCGGGGCTGCCAGGGCCGGGGCCGCCACCTGGGGCAGGGAGTTGGCGATGTTGATGACGCCCATGTCCTTGCCGCGGTCCATCGCCTTCGGCAGGACGTCCGTCATCAGGGCGAAGTCCACCGAAGTGAAGACGCCGAAGCCCACCCCGAGCACCGCCGCGGCGACCAGCGCGCCCGGCCATGTCTGCCAGCCGGACAGCACGGCCGTCGCCACTGCCATCAGGACGCCCGACCAGAGCACGAACGGTTTGCGGCGGCCGACGCGGTCCGACCAGACGCCGCCCACGACCACCGTCGCGAGCAGCGTCACGCCGTTCACCGCCGTGAGGATCAGGACGCCCCCTTCCGGGTCGGAGTGGTGCAGGCGGTCCCGCAGGTAGTAGAGGAGATAGAGCAGGACCAGGGCGTTGCTGAGGTTGATCAGGAAGCGGGTCAGCCAGGCCCAGCCGAGGTCCGGGTAGCGGCGCGGGCTCAGCCAGAAGGCCGCGGCGAACGACCGCCACGCGAACGGCGGTCTGTCCGCGGGCGCGAGCCGCAGGTCACGGTGGCGCAGGACGTACGGCAGGACCCCCACCAGTGTGAACACCGCGCACGCCGCGTAGCCCGCCCCCACGCCCCCGGCCGCCGTCGCCAGGCCCGTGCCCGCCACCACGCCCAGGATCTGCGCCGCCCCGAGCCAGCCGCCCACCGCGCCCCGCTGGAGCCGTGGCACCCGGTCGGGCACGGCCGCCGTGACCGCGGCGAAGGCGGCGTTCAGGGTGAGCTGGACCAGGCACCAGCCCGCCGCCATCCACCACACCGAGCCCGCGGCCGAAAGCAGCAGAAGCGCGACCGCGCCGCCCGCCGTGCCCGCCACGATCCACGGCGTGCGCCGCCCGAAGCGCGACACGGTCCGGTCCGAAAGGGCGCCGAAGAGCGGGTTCGAGGCGAGGGACACCACGGCCCCCGCCCCTGCCACCCAGGCAAGGACCGTTTCCTTCGACGTGCCTGCCGGGGCGAGGTCCTCCGCCTGGAGGGCGAGGAGGATCTGCAGCGGCCCGTACCAGCCCACCCAGATCGCCCCGTTGGCCAGCGACAGCGCGGACGTCCAGCCCCGCCCGACCCGGGCGGTCGGCTCCCTGAGCGCCTCGACCGGCGTCGCGGTCATGCCCGTTGGGCCCGGAGCGTCTCGCGCAGCCACGCGTACGACGCCTTCGGGGTGCGCTCAAGGGTGGTGTAGTCGACGTGGACGAGTCCGAAGCGTTGCCGGTAGCCCTCCGCCCACTCGAAGTTGTCCATCAGGGACCAGACGAAGTAGCCGCGTACGTCGACCCCCGCCTCGAACGCCCGGTGCAGCGCCCGGAGATGTCCGTCCAGGTAGTCGATGCGGCGCTGGTCGTCGAGGCCCTCGTACGAGCAGCCGTTCTCGGTGATCACCAGCGGCGGCAGCCGGTCGCCGTACCGGTCGCGGAAGCCGGTCAGGAGCTCGGTGAGCGACTCCGGGACCACCGGCCAGCCGAAATCCGTCACCGGATAGCCCTCCAACTCCCGAGGAGAGAAAGGGAGTTCAGGTGGCAGCGTCACGCCCGCGAATTCCGTCGATGCCGATGCCGATGCCGATGCCGATGCCGATGCCGATGTCGCGGCGGGCAGCGGTGCGCCCACCTTCGTCGGCTGGTAGAAGTTGATCCCGTACCAGTCGACCGGCTCGGCGATGACCTTCAGGTCCGCCTCGATGTCGTCGGACGGCATCAACTCCCCGATTCCTTCCGGATATCGGCCGAGAATGAGCGGGTCCGCGAAGAGGCGGTTGAGGAGTACGTCGTAGAAGTCCGCCGCCTCCAGGTCCTGTGCCGAAGACGACGCGGGCCAGGTCGGGCCGTGCGAATTGGCGATGCCGATGTCCGTGACGCCCGCCGCGCGCAGCGCCCGTACGGCGAGCCCGTGCGCCAGCAGCTGGTGGTGCGCCGCCGGGAGCGCGTCGAACATGAGCCGCTCGCCGGGCGCGTGCTGGCCCAGCGCATGGCCGAGCAAGGTGTGCTCGGCCGGTTCGTTGAGGGTGATCCACTTCTTGGCGCGATCGCCGATGCGGTCCGCCACCACGGCCGCGTACTCGGCGAACCGCTCCGCCGTGTCCCGCCGCAGCCAGCCGCCCGCTTCGGCGAGCGCGAGCGGGGTGTCCCAGTGGAAGAGGGTGGGGACCGGACGTATGCCCGCCACGCACAGCTCGTCCACCAGGCGGTCGTAGAAGTCCAGGCCCTTGGCGCTCACCGTGCCCGCGCCGGTGGGCAGGACCCGCGGCCATGACACCGAGAAGCGGTAGGCGCCTGCCCCCAACTCCCGGATGAGCGCCACGTCTTCGCGGTAGCGGTGGTAGTGGTCGCAGGCGACGGCGGCCGTCGTGGCGTCCTTCACGCGGCCCGGCAGCGCGGTGAACGCGTCCCAGACCGAGGGGCCGCGTTCGTCCGCGGCGCCCTCGATCTGGTGAGCCGATGTGGAGACCCCCCACAGGAAGTCGCGGGGGAACTGAGGTAGTGGTTCGCGCGCCTGGGTCGCTGCCATGGGCGCGATCTTCCGTACGGCCGCGTACGGAAGTCAATGGGCTTGCCTCAGAAAAGGTGAACACCGCTCAAGTTTTACGAGCCCTCCTTGAGTACGCGCGTGATCAGCTTCCGCTGCGGATCGCTCAGACGTGGATCCGAGCAGTACACCGTGTGCCCGTCGACGGTGAGCTGGTAACTGAACCCGTCCGGCACCCCTATCGGCGGCGTGCCCCTGCCCTCGGCCACTGCCTCTTCGGCCAGGGCGTGCCACTCGTGGGCATCGGGCAGTCCCGAGGTGTCGATCTCGGCGTTCCGCTCGATGCCCGCGAATCCTCCCGTGCGCTTCACCTGGATACGCATGGGTCCTGTCTACTCCAAGGCGGGGTCAGTTGGTAGGCACCCCGACCTGGGACCACGCCTTCAGGACGGACTGGTGCTCCTCGCCGTCCCCGTACTTGTCGCGCGCGGCGGCCACCGTCAGCTTGGCGAAGTCCGCGAACGAGGCGTCCTGCGCCAGCCGGCCGCCGGTCAGGACCGCGTACCAGATCTGTCCTGCCCGCTCCCACGCGTTGCCGCCGAGCGCCTCGGCGAGCAGGTAGAAGGCGTGGTTGGGGATGCCGGAGTTGATGTGCACGCCGCCGTTGTCGCGGCCCGTGCGGACGTAGTGCTCCATGTCGGCGGGCTGCGGGTCCTTGCCCAGCACGTCGTCGTCGTAGGCCGTGCCCGGCGCCTTCATGGAGCGCAGGGCCTTGCCCGTCACGCGCGGCGCGAGCAGGCCCGCGCCGATCAGCCAGTCGGCGTCGGAGGCGGTCTGGCCGAGCGTGTACTGCTTGATGAGCGAGCCGAAGACGTCCGACATCGACTCGTTGAGGGCGCCCGGCTGGCCGAAGTACGTGAGGTTCGCCGTGTACTGCGTGACGCCGTGCGTCAGCTCGTGGCCGATGACGTCCACGGGGATGGTGAAGTCGAGGAAGATCTCGCCGTCACCGTCGCCGAACACCATCTGCTCGCCGTTCCAGAACGCGTTGTTGTAGTCCTCGGAGTAGTGCACGGTCGCGTTCAGCGGAAGCCCATGGCCGTCGATGGAGTTGCGCCGGTAGGCCTTCAGGTACAGCTCGAAGGTCGCGCCGAGGCCCGCGTACGCGCGGTTGACGGTCGCGTCCTTGCCCGGCTTGTCGCCCTCGCCGCGGACCTTGCGGCCCGGCAGGTCGGTCTTGTGCCGCGCGTCGTAGAGCGTGCGGTGCGGCTTGCTCGCGGCCGCTTCCTTGGGCGGCGTCACGGACGGAGCGCCGATGACCGTGGTCAGGCGGCGGTGGGTGCGCTCGATGGAGTCCCGTTCCAGGGTGCGGCGGGCGGGTCCGGCGAGGGTGGCGTCGTCACTCTGGGCCAGAGTGTCGAGCACGTGCGGCGGGATGATGGT
Source organism: Streptomyces sp. NPDC048436 (assembly GCF_043200355.1). Lineage (NCBI taxonomy): Bacteria > Bacillati > Actinomycetota > Actinomycetes > Kitasatosporales > Streptomycetaceae > Streptomyces > Streptomyces sp. NPDC048436. The sequence goes on along the minus strand of NZ_JBICXP010000001.1, from coordinate 900,179 downwards.
GCAGAAGACAGGCTCGAAGCCTGGATTGGTGGCCATGGCGGCAATGTGGCACTGGGTCATGACTCTGTCACTACCTGCAACGAAGATTAGTGAAATAGAGGGATAGATCTCCTCTCGACCGTTACTCGAGAGCGGTCCCGCATACTGATACCGATCCGCGCAGGCGGCGGCACTCGGTTAGGCTGCTGAGCATCATGCGTTACGGGCTGCTTCTCCTTAGCTGCCGCGGCGAGGGTCTGTAGTCGAGGCCGACCCCCTCCCCGCGGAGTTCGGTGTTGCTCGCGAAGCGACCGTCGGCCGTCCTTAAGGACACTCCCGAGGAGCCCACGCATCATGGTCATCAAGCCGAATCTGCAGCGCGCCACGTCCATGCCGATCCACAAGTACGGCCAGTACGACCAGGTCGACATCCCCGACCGGACGTGGCCCGCCAACCGGATCACGGTCGCTCCCCGCTGGCTCTCCACGGACCTGCGCGACGGCAACCAGGCGCTGATCGACCCGATGTCCCCGGCGCGCAAGCGCGAGATGTTCGACCTGCTGGTCCGCATGGGCTACAAGGAGATCGAGGTCGGCTTCCCCTCATCGGGCCAGACGGACTTCGACTTCGTACGGTCGATCATCGAGGACGGCGCGATCCCGGACGACGTCACGATCTCCGTACTGACCCAGGCCCGCGAGGAGCTCATCTCCCGCACGGTCGAGTCGCTGGTCGGCGCCAAGCGCGCCACCGTCCACCTGTACAACGCGACCGCGCCCGTCTGGCGCGAGGTCGTCTTCCGTGGCTCGAAGGACGCGGTCAAGCAGATCGCCGTCGACGGCACGCGCCTGGTCATGGAGTACGCGGAGAAGCTGCTGGGCCCCGAGACGGTCTTCGGCTACCAGTACAGCCCCGAGATCTTCACGGACACCGAGCTGGACTTCGCCCTGGAGGTCTGCGAGGCCGTCTGTGACGTCTGGCAGCCCGCCGAGGGCCGCGAGATCATCCTCAACCTGCCCGCCACGGTGGAGCGTTCGACGCCCTCCACCCACGCGGACCGCTTCGAGTGGATGTCCAGGAACCTGTCCCGGCGCGAGCACGTCTGCCTGTCGGTCCACCCGCACAACGACCGCGGCACCGCCGTCGCCGCCGCCGAACTGGCCATCATGGCCGGCGCCGACCGCATCGAGGGCTGCCTGTTCGGGCAGGGCGAGCGCACCGGCAACGTCGACCTGGTCACGCTGGGCATGAACCTCTTCTCCCAGGGCGTCGACCCGCAGATCGACTTCTCGGACATCGACGAGATCCGCCGCACCGCCGAGTACTGCACCCAGATGGAGGTCCACCCGCGCCACCCGTACGCCGGTGACCTCGTCTACACCGCCTTCTCCGGCTCCCACCAGGACGCCATCAAGAAGGGCTTCGAGGCGATGGGCGTCCGCGCCGAGCAGCAGGGCAAGACCGTCGACGACATCGAGTGGGCCGTCCCGTACCTGCCCATCGACCCCAAGGACGTCGGCCGCTCCTACGAGGCCGTGATCCGCGTCAACTCGCAGTCCGGCAAGGGCGGCATCGCCTACGTCCTGCAGAACGACCACAAGCTGGACCTGCCGCGCCGCATGCAGGTCGAGTTCTCGAAGATCATCCAGACGAAGACCGACACCGAGGGCGGCGAGGTCACGCCCGACGCGATCTGGGGCATCTTCCAGGACGAGTACCTGCCCAACCCCGACAACCCGTGGGGACGCATCCAGGTCAAGAACGGCCAGACCACCACGGACAAGGACGGCACGGACACCCTCACCGTCGAGGCGACGGTCGACGGCGCCGACACCGTCCTGACCGGCACCGGCAACGGCCCGATCTCGGCCTTCTTCAACGCGCTGCAGGGCATCGGCATCGACGTACGCCTCCTGGACTACCAGGAGCACACGATGAGCGAAGGCGCCTCCGCGCAGGCCGCCTCGTACATCGAGTGCGCCATCGGCGACAAGGTCCTGTGGGGCATCGGCATCGACGCGAACACGACGCGTGCCTCGCTCAAGGCCGCCGTCTCCGCGGTCAACCGCGCCGCTCGCTGACGGGACGCCGCCCCGGGGCTTCTGCCCCCGAACCCCCAGTCATCAACCGCCGGACGGGCTCATCCAGAGCCCGTCCGGCGGTCGTCTACCGGCCATCTCTCGCACAGGGTGCTGACGCCACATCAACACTGTGGCTAACATCACGTCCAACACGGCAATGTCGCCGGGGCGTTACGGAGGTGCGTGGTGCTGCCAGATCGGGGACGAGACGACCGGGATTCCCGCATCCTCGCCACGCCCGTCTCACGCGGGCGGGTTCTGCGCAGGCGCGTGCTCGGCGTCCATACGGCCTGGACCACCGTCGGAGACGGTGAGTTCTTCTGCCCGGGGTGCGGCGGTGACCGCAACTACCAGCGGCGCACCGGCCGTCGCCGCTTCGTCCTGCTCGGCCTGCCGGTCCTGCCGCGCGGCTCCGTGGGCCCCATCGTCGAGTGCGCCGCCTGCGGCGACCACTTCGGCACCGACGTTCTCGACCATCCCACGACCACACGCCTTTCGGCCATGGTCCGCGACGCCGTGCACACCATCGTCCTCGCGGTCCTCGCCGCGGGCGGCACCTCCTCGCGCACGACGCTCGACGCGGCCGTCGGCGCGCTGCGCGGCGCGGGGTTCGACGACTGCTGCGAGGAACAGCTCGTCGCGCTCGTCGAGGCGCTCGCCGCGGACACCGGCCGGGCCACCGTGCCCGACTGCGGGCCGGGCCTCGCCATAGAGCTCCACGAGGCGATCGGCCCACTGGCCCCGCACCTCGCTCCCGCCGGACGCGAGGCGCTGCTCCTGCAAGGCGCGCGCATCGCACTCGCCGACGGCCCCTACACCCCCGCCGAGCGCGAGGTGCTCACTACCGCGGGCGGTGCGCTGACCATCGGCGCGGACGAGGTGACACGGCTGATGGTGGCGGCGCGGACCACGCACTTCTGAGCGTCCCCGCCCGCACTTCCGACCCGCACGGCGCGGGCGACGCGCTTCCGGGCTGCCCCGCGCTCCGACGCCGTACTCCCGCGGGAGTAGCGCACCCCCCGGCGCCTCCCCGCGCCGTACGCCCCAACTCGCCCTCACGCCCGACGGATCGCGCGCCTCGCTCCGGAAGGGTTGGCACCGAACCTGCCGACCTGCCGGAAGGAGCCCGTCATGCGAATCACCGTCCTCCTACAGCACGCAGGATCTGGTGCGCTGGGCGACGGAAATCGATGGGCAAGGGATCACGGCCTCTCATTCGCCCAGCCTTACGGCTCGGGCAAAGCCCTCATGCCAACTCACCCAGAGCAAGAAGCCGTTCATGCATGGCAGCAAGGTAATCCAGGCTGAGGCCGCGATGTTGTGCAACCAGAAGGGCAAGGGGAACTTCTCGGCGTCATTGCGCCAGTATCACGGGCTTGGACTCTGGAAGACCAAGGCCACTCGGGGATACACGAACGAGCAAGGCAAGGCATTTCCAGTGACCCTGCACTTCACCTGCTCGAGGCTGACCACGAGTACGTGGACGTACCGCAGCAACATCGGTAACGCGACGTTGCGAAACGGCAATGGCACTTGGGGTGACAAGAACGTCTTCTCCAAGACTGCCGGACTCCACTGCGCCTAATTCGTTGATTCCCGACGCGGCTGTCCTCTGCCGTGAGAGCGGTCCGGCACCGCAGCACTCAGGGATGCTGGACGCGTACGATTCCGTGCAGTAATGCGGGGCACGGCGGCAGCACAAGCCAAGTGCCCACCAGACGCGTACCAGTGGATGGAGATTGGGTGGCACAGGAACAAAAGCGCCCAGATTCAGCAGACCTCGCCGTGGCCGGATGCGGATGGCTACTGATTGTGGCTGTCGTAGCTGTGCCGGGACTTGTCCTGGACGATGGTCCACTCACTGTCTACCTGGCCGTCGTCGGCGGGATCATCGGGCTTCTGTGGGTGTGGGAGAGACGGCGCCGCTGGCACCAGTCCTGAGTAGCCGGTGATCACGCGTTTGTGATCACCGGCTACTCAGTCGCCGTACGAGCGTTCCGCTGGTAGCCGGCGGTAGGGGGGCGGGGAAAAGGCCCCCGCCTACAACAACCCCGCCCCCGCCAGGAACTTCCCCACCCGCTCGACCTCCCCAGAAGACAACGGAACCTGCGGCTCAGCGGTAGCCGCGCACGCGATCACGCCCCGCAGGGCGAGCGCCGCCTTGAAGGCGCCCAGCGCCGAGGAGCTGCCGCCCATCCGGCCCGGATCGCCCACCCGCACCATCCCGAACAGGCCGCACAACCGCTCCTGCTCCACCCGCGCCCGCGCCCAGTCCCCCTCCCGGCAGTGGCGGTAGAGCCGTGCGTACCCCGCCGGGTCGACGTTGCCCAGGCCCGGCACCACCCCGTCCGCCCCCATCGCGAGGGCTCCGTCCACCGTTGTCTCCGCGCCCGTCAGCACGCTGAAGCCGGAGACCTCCGGGCGGGTTCGCGCGCCCAGGACCACCTCGCGGAAGTTGCCCTCGTCCCCGCTGGAGTCCTTGAGCCCGGCCAGGACGCCCTCCGCGGCCAGCTCCAGGGTCAGTTCCGCGGGCAGTTTGGAGTGGACCGAGGCCGGGAGGTCGTACGCGAAGACCGGGACCGGTGAGCGCTGCGCGATCAGACGGAAGTGGCGGGCCACCTCCGCCGGGTGCGTGCGCGTGTAGAAGGGCGCCGTCACCACCACCCCGTCCGCCCCGGCCCCCGTCACCGAACGGACATGGTCGAGGACCCGTGGCGTCGCCATGTCGATCGCCCCCGCCAGGACCGGGAGTTGGCCGCCGACATGGCCCACCACCGTCTCGATGACCGTCCTGCGTTGGTCGTCCGTCAAGTACGCCGCCTCCGAGGACGAGCCCAGGACGAACAGGCCGTCCACACCCCCTTCGATCAGGTGGTCGACCAGGCGGATGAGTGAGGCCGTGTCCACCTCGCGCTCCGGTGTCAGGGGAGTGCAGACGGGCGGGACGACACCGGTCAGCGGGGTGGGCGTGGTCGTCATGGAAGCTCCCTGGGGTTCGCGATGGTGCTCGCGTCCGTGGCGGCGGACTGGATCACCAGCTCGTGCGTGGACTGGCCGTCCCGTACGGGATGGTGGCACCGGTAGCGGTGCCCGGACCCCGCCGTCGACGCGAAGTCCGGCATGGACGACGCGCAGACCTCGTCCGCCTTCCAGCACCTCGTACGGAACGGGCATCCGCTCGGCGGCCGGGTCGCCGACGGCACCGGGCCGACGAGCGGGATCGGGTCGATCGGGTCGAGCAGGCCGGGGGTCGCGGAGAAGAGGGCCCGGGTGTACGGGTGCCGGGCGCGGTCCAGGATCTCCTGTGCCGGGGACTCCTCCACGATTCTGCCCAGGTACATGGTGATGACCCTGTCACTCATCCGCCGCACCGTCTGGATGTCGTGCGACACGAAGACAAGGGCCAGGCCGAGCCGCTCCTTCAGGTCGAGGAGGAGGTTGAGGATCTGGGCGCGTACGGAGACATCCAGGGCGCTCGTCGGCTCGTCCGCCACCACAAGATCCGGTTCGAGCGCCAGCGCACGGGCGATCGCCACGCGCTGCCGCTGCCCGCCCGAAAGCTGCCCCGGCAGCCCGTCCGCAAGGACCTTGGGCAGTCCGACCAGAGACATCAACTCACGCACACGAGCCTCGCGTTGGGCCGCCGTCCCCACCCTGTGGACGTCCAAGGGGTCCCGGAGGATCTGCCGTACCGTCAGTCTGCGGTTCAGCGCCGTCGACGGGTCCTGGAAGATCATGCCGGTGTTGCGGCCGATTGTGGCCCGCCGCTCGGCCGGCTTCATCGTCCACAGGTCCCGCCCCCGGAAGGACACCGTGCCTGCCGTAGGCCGCTGCACCCCCACGAGCACCTTCGCCAGGGTCGACTTGCCGCACCCCGACTCGCCCACGACGCCCACCGTCTCCCCGGGTGCGATGGCCAGATCGGCGCCGGTCAGGGCGTACACCCGGTCCCGCGAGAACAGGCCGCCCGAGCGGGCCCTGTGCACGACGTGCGCCCCGGAGAGGGTGATCAGGTCTTCGGAGCTCACTTGAGGGTCGCCAACCGTCATTTCAGGGCCTCGTTTCCCCTGGGGCCCGGTACCCTCGGCGGCTGCTGCGCCGGATGGTGGCAGGCGATGGAGTGCCGTGCCCCGCCCACGAGTTCTGGCGCCGTCGTGCGGCACACCTCGCTCGCCAGCGGGCAGCGGTCCGCGAACCGGCAGCCTGCGGGGAAGTCGGCGGGCGACGGCACGACGCCCTTGATCTGCGTGAGCCTTCCCCAAGCTCTCGACTTCGCTCGAGCAGGGGATGCCCCACTGGCCGCCGACTCCAGGGACAGGACCGAGCCGAGCAGGCCACGCGTGTAGTGGTGCGACGGCGCCTCGACGAGGTCCGCCGTCACGCCCGTCTCGACGATCTGCCCGCCGTACATCACCACCACCCGGTCGGTGACGTCCGCGACCAAGGCCAGGTCGTGCGATACGAGGATCAGCGCGAAGCCCAGCTCCTCGCGAAGGCGGAGGAGGAGTTGGATCACCTGGGCCTGGACCGTGACGTCCAGGGCCGTCGTCGGCTCGTCGGCGACGATCAGCTTCGGGTCGCGGGAGAGCGCCATCGCGATCAGGACGCGCTGCCGCTGCCCGCCGGAGAGCTCGTGCGGGTAGCTGCGCAGGGTGCGGTCCGGGTCCAGGCCGACCAGTTCCAGGAGCTCCACCGACGTGCGGCGCCCACCCCTTCGTACGACCTGCTTGAGCTGGGCACGGACCGTCATCGCGGGGTTGAGGGACGACAGGGCGTCCTGGTAGATCATCGCCATGTCGTGGCCGAGCAGCCGCCTGCGTGCCCGCATCGGCATGCCGAGCAACTGCTCGCCGTCGAAGGTGACTTGACCGGCAATACGCGCACCCTTCGGCTCCAGGCCCATCACCGTCAGCGCCGTGAGCGACTTGCCGCAGCCCGACTCGCCCACCAGGCCGAGGACTTCACCCGGCCGTACGTGGAAGCTGATGCCGTCGACGATGTCCACCCCGCCGTGGCGACCGTCGAACCCGATCGCCAGGTCGGTGACCGTGAGCACCGGCGTCCCCTCGGGCAGCGGTCGCGCGCGTGAGCGCAGCCGCTGGGCCGCCTCCGTCAGGCCCGGCAGCTGAAGGACCTGTCCGCTGCCCGGCTCGGGGGCTTCGAGGCGGTCCTCCTTGCGGGCCGCGCGAGCCGCGCCCGGCACGTCGCGGGAGGCGGGCGCCGCCCACGCGTCGGAGACCCCCTCGGAGAGGATGTTCAGGGCAAGGACCGTGATCAGCATAAGGAGGCCCGGGAAGACCGTCGCCCACCAGCCGCCGAGCAGCACCATGTTCTTGCCGTCGGCGATGACGCTGCCCCAGGACGGGTCCGGGGGCCGTACGCCCGCGCCGATGAAGGACAGCGACGCCTCGAAGACGATGGCCTCGGCGACCTGCACCGTGCAGAACACCAGGATGGGCGCGGCGCAGTTGATGGCGACGTGCTTGATGAGGATGTGCGGGGTGCGGGCGCCGACGATGCGTTCGGCGACGACATAGTCCTCGCCGTACTGATCCATCACGTTCGCCCGGACGACCCGCGCGATCGGCGGTGTGAACAGGAACGCGATCGCGCAGATGAGTACGAGGATGCCGCCACCGAAGACCGCCACGAGCACCGCGGCGAGCGCGATCCCGGGGAACGCCATGACGATGTCCAGGCACCGCATGAGCGTCTCGTCGACCGCCTTGCGCGAGGTCGCCGCGATCGCCCCGAGCACCGCGCCGACGATCAGGGCGAGCAGCGTCGCCCCGAGCCCGATCGCAAGCGACCAGCGCGCCCCGTACATCAGTCGGCTGAGGATGTCGCGGCCCAGACTGTCCTGGCCCATCCAGTGGTCCCCCGAGGGGTGGCCCGTGCCGTCGACCTGGGGCTGCTGGTCGAGCGGGTCGTGCGGGACGAGCAGCGGCGCGAAGAGCGCCACCAGGACGACCACGCCGACGACCGCCATCGCGACCTGCGAGAGGACCGGCAGCCTGCGCAGGGAGCGGATCCGGACGCCGGGGCGCGCGAGTCTCTCCGCCAGCGCCTTGCGTGAGGCGATCATCAGGCAGTTCCCCTCAGGCGCGGATTGACCAGCAGATGGAGGATGTCGAGGACCAGGTTCACGACCACGAAGCCGACGGCGGTCGTGATGACGACGCCCTGTACGACGGCCGGGTCGCCGTTCTTCACGGCGTCGATCATCAGCTTCCCCATGCCGGGAAGCGAGAAGATCGTCTCGATGACGACCGCGCCGCCGAGCAGGTAGCCGACGCGCAGGCCGAGCACGGTCAGCGGGTTGATGAGGGCGTTGCGCAGGACGTTGCGCCCGACGACCACGACCGGTGGCAGGCCGCTGCCGATCGCCGTCCGTACGTAGTCCTTGTCGAGCTCCTCGACCACCGCCGTACGGATGATGCGGGTGAGCCCGGCGGCCACCGGCAGGGACAGCGCGAAGGCGGGCAGCGTCATCGTCTTGAGCCAGCCGGTGAGGGAATCACCGGGGTTGATGTAGCCGCCGGTCGGGAACCAGCCGGCCTCCACCGCCAGATACTGGATCATCAGCAGCGCGAGCCAGAAGCCGGGCGCCGCCACACCGGTCAGCGAGACGACGCGGATGAGCTGGTCGGGCAGCCGGTCACGGTAGATCGCGGCGGTCACACCGAGCAGCAACGAGATGACGACCGCGATGCCGAGCCCCATGAAGGTCAGCTGCACGGTCAGCGGAAGGGCGGTGGTGACCTGGTCGACCACCGGTGAGCGGGTGAGCACGCTGATTCCCATGTCGCCCCGGATCAGATCCCCCACGAAGGCGACGTAGCGCACCGGCAGCGGATCGAGCAGGCCGTTCTCCTCGCGGAACTGGTGCAGTTGTTCCTGGGTCGGATTGGCGCCCTGGAAGAACGCCGACGCCGGGTCGACGTCCGAGAACCGCATCACGAGGAAGACGAAGAGGACGATGCCGAGCAGCAGCGGGACGAGCAGGGCGATGCGGCGGGCCAGGATTCTGACGATCGCTGTCACGACGTACGACTCCCAACGGGCTTACTGGCGGGGCTGGTTGCAGTAGGCGTCAGTCGGCCCACTTGGCCTGGAGGAGATTGATGCCGGGGAAGGGCTGGGCCTTGATGCCGGTGAGTTTCTTGGGATCCCAGGCGGTCATCAGCTCGTTGTGGACGACCGGGTAGATCACCGCCTGCTCGGCGACCGTGTCGATGTAGTCCTGGACCATGGCCTTCTTCTTGGTCGCGTCGGGTTCGCGCGTCGCCTGGTCCATGTCCTTGAAGAGCTTCTTGGCGGTGGAGTTTCCCGCCCAGCGCGCGTAGCCCATCCACAGGTTCTCGGGCCCGTAGTTGTAGTGCATGATCAGGTCGGGGTCGATGCCGAACTGGTTGGGGTTCGAGGCGGCAGCGACGACCTGGTAGTCCTTCTTCTGGTCCATCTTGGTGAAGACGGCCGTCGTCTCCTGCGGGTCGAGCGTCGTCTTGACGCCGATCGCGTCCCACGAGGCCTTGATGGTCGGCAGACAGTCGACGATCCAACTCACGTTCACCGCCATGAGGTTGATCGACAGGTCCTTGACCCCGGCCTCCTCCAGGAGCTTCTTCGCCTTCTTGGGGTCGTACGCGTAAACCGTCTTGGCAGGCCGATAGGCGGGGTTGGACTCGTTGAGGAACGAGGTCGACGCCTTGCCATGGCCCTTGAGCGCGACCTCGATCATCTTCTCGGTGTCGATGGCGTAGTGCAGGGCCTGGCGCACGCGTACGTCGTCGAAGGGCTTGTGCGCGGTGTTGAACATCAGGAACAGGTTGTTCATCCCCGCCCCGCCCTCGACGGTGAGGCCGCCCTTCTTGAGCTGCTCGATGTTGGCGTACGGGATGTTGTCCGCGATCTCCGAGTCCGCGCTGCCGCCCGAGATCTTCGCGACGCGGGGCGCCGCGTCGACGATGGTCAGCCAGTTCATCTTCTTGAAGGCGGCCTTGCGCGGCCCGTTGTAGTCGTCGAACGCCTCGAAGGTGGTGTTGGACTTCGGGTGGTGCGACGCCTGCTTGTACGGTCCCGAGCCCACCGCCTTGCCCTTGGTCGCGTCGTCCCAGGCGCCCGCCTTGGAGAAGACGTGCTTCGGCATGATCTTGGCGAGGGAGAGCCGGGCGAGACCGTCGGGGAAGGGGAACTTCAGGGTCAGTTCGACGGAGGTCGCGTCGACCTTCTTGACCCCCTTCAGCCAGCTCTCGAAGAAGCCCTTGGCCAGGGTCTGGGTCTTCGGGTCCAGGATGCGGTCGAATACGAAGACGACGTCGTCGGCGGTGACGGGCTTGCCGTCGTGCCACTTGGCGCCCGGCCGCAGCGTGAACTTCCAGGTGGTCGCCTTGTCGTCGGTGGGGATCTCCGTGGCGAGCGCGGCATACGGTTCGCGGGTGATGGGGTCGGTGTTGAGGAGCCCCTCGTAGATGTGTTCGTTGCCGGCCATCGCGAAGGCGGACGCGGTCTGCGTGGGATCCCAACTGCCGTCGTTCCCATAGCCGATGACGGCCGTGAGGGTGGAATCGCCGCCCTTGCCGCCACCCCCTCCGGCCTCGTTCGTGGACTCGGGCCCCGACGAGCAGGCGGAGAGCGTGGTGGTGATCGCGGCGGCGGCGCCCAGCGCACCCGTGTACCTGAGGAAGGACCGGCGGTCCGGCGCGCGGCCGATGTCCGGAGCGTGTTGGGTGTGCCCGGTGGAGCCGATGCTGGTCTTCTGGTCGCTCACTGTGTCTCCCCTTGCTCCCTTGAGAGATCCCACGTCCTACGTCGTGGTGGCGTGGCGACCATAAGAGCGGCGGCGAAACCGGTCAAGGCTCTGGGCAGCGCACTCGTCCGGGGGCGGAGTGTCACAGATCGAGAGCGGGCAGGTATCCGGCAGGGATGTGATGGCGCGGTACGTCGAAGCGCTCGGGGGCAGCCTGGTGATGGTTGCGGTGTTCGACGACGGCGAGTTGCGAAAGGTCGGATGACATGCCAGAGGGGCAAATATCCGACACGGATGCGCTGGCCCGCTTCCGCTTACGCCTGTCGTCGCTCGGCTACGGCGGCGACTACAACCCCGAACAGTGGGGCCCCGAAGTCCACGCCGAAGACACCGAGCTGATGCGCGAGGCGGGGGTGAACCTCGTGACGCTCGGCATCTTCTCCTGGGCGAAGACGGAGCCCGCCCCCGGCGCGTACGACTTCGCCTGGCTTGACGGCCACCTGGACCGCCTGGCCGAGGCGGGCGTCGCCGTCAGCCTGGCGACGATGACCGCCTCCCCGCCACCCTGGCTGACCCGCCTCCACCCCTCGACCCTCCCGGTCCTGGAGGACGGCACCCGTCTGCACCCCGGCTCCCGCCAGCACTGGTGCCCGTCGAGCCAGGTCTACCGCGCCCACGCGGTACGCCTGGCCGAGCGCCTGGCCACCCGCTACGGAACGCACCCCGCCCTCGCCCTCTGGCACATCGGCAACGAATACGGCTGCCACATCTCACGCCACTGCCACTGCGAGGTATCGACGGCGGCGTTCCGTACGTGGCTCCGGAAGCGCTACGGCACGGTGGACGCCCTCAACGAGGCGTGGTCGACGGACTTCTGGTCGCAGCGCTACGGCACCTTCGAGGAGATCCACACCCCCCGCAAGGCCCCGTCCTTCCGCAACCCGGCCCAGCAACTCGACTACTGGCGCTTCTCATCGGACGAGCTCCTCGCCTGCTACCTGGCCGAAAAGGAGGTCCTCACCCGCATCACCCCTCACATCCCCGTCACGACGAACTTCGTCCCGGTGGCCAAGACGCTCGACCTCTTCGCCTGGGCCCCGCACCTGGACGTCATCTCGTACGACTCCTACCCCGACCCCCACAACCCGGACTCCCTCCACCGCACGGCCTTCACGTACGACGTGATGCGAGGCCTCAAGGGCGGCCGGCCATGGCTGCTCCTCGAGCAGGCGCCGGGGGCGGTCAACTGGCGCCCCCGCAACGGCAGAAAGCCCCCCGGCCGGATGCGCCTGGACAGCTGGCAGGCGGTGGCGCACGGCGCGGACTCCGTGCTGTTCTTCCAGTGGCGGCAGTCGCGCGGGGGAGCGGAGAAGTTCCACTCGGCGATGGTTCCGCATGGGGGGCGGGAGGCGCGGATCTTCCGGGAGGCGGCGGCGCTGGGGGAGGAGCTTGCCGGGCACCCGGAGCTGCTCGGCTCGACGCCCGAACGGGCGGACGCGGCGCTGCTCGTGGACTGGCCCAGCTGGTGGGCGCTGGAACTGGACGCGCATCCGAGCGCGGACGTCACGTTCCTGGAGGCGGCCCTGGCCCACCACAAGCCGCTGTACGACGCTTCGGTGGCCTGCGACGTGGTCCCGGCGGACGCGGCTTTGGCGGACCTGACCCGGTATCGATTGCTGCTGATCCCCAATCTTTACTCGGTCACGAATGAGACCGCGGAACGAATCTGCTCCTACGTCCGGTCCGGCGGCACCCTGGTCATGTCCTACTTCTCAGGAATCACGGACGAACACGACCGCGTCCACCTCGGCGGCTACCCGGCCCCCTTCCGCGAACTGCTCGGCCTCCTGGTGGAGGAATTCGACCCCCGCCCCGACAGCACCTGGGCGGAGGTGATCCACCTGGAGGGCGCGGAAGCGGTGCTCTCGTTCCCCGACGGCAGCCCGGCGGTGACCCGCCACGCGTACGGCAAGGGAGTCGCCTGGTACCTCGGCACGCGCCCCGCTCCCCAGGGGATGCGGGAGCTCCTGGACCGCGTACGCGCGGAGTGCGGGGTGAACCCCGTCCTGCCGGACCTCCCGGAGGGGGTGCAGGCGCGGACGCGGGTGACGGCGGCGGGGGAGCGGGTGCATGTGGTTCTGGACGAGCGGGAGTTGAGCGTGGAGGTGGTGCGGCGGGGGCGCCGCTGATCGCAGTCGCTGATCGCCGCCGCCAGGTCTCCGGAGGGGGCGGTTGCAGAAGAATTCCAGGGCCGCAGGGAGAAGCTCCTGGTCAGGCCTCACCCGCGTGGAATTTCTCTGCAACTCTCAGCCGCCGACCGGCTTCCTGGCCCGGAACCGCAGCCCCCCGCTCTCCGGATGCCGTTCCACCACCGGCTCCGTGAAACCGGCGGCCCGCAGCCGTGCGGGAAGGGTCGCCGGGGGCACGGTGTTCATCGTGTCGCGGATGTGCAGCAGGCGGAAGCGGAGGCTTGGCTGGCTGTCGCTGCCCGCGAAGACGCCGCCCGGACGCAGTACGCGGAACGCCTCAGCGAAGATGCGGTTCTGGAGGGCGTCGGTGGGGACGTGGTGGAGCATCGTGAAGCACACCACCGAGGAGTACGTGGCGTCGGGGAGCGGCAGGTCCGTGCCGTCCGCGTGCAGGATGCGGGCCCGGTCGCCCCACTCGCGCTCCAGCAGGCGGACCGTGTCGGCGTCGATCTCGACCGCCGTGAGGCTGGGGACCTGGTCGACGAGTACGCGCAGGTTGGCGCCGTAGCCCGGGCCGATCTCCAGGACCTCGTCGCCGAGTTCGACGTCTTTGAGGGCCCAGGGGAGGAGGCGGTCCTTCACCGTCCGGGCCCACTGATCGGAACTGCACAGCTTGCGGTGCGCTCGGTTCATTGGCATACCGGCGACGCTAGATCCGAGCCCTCCGTGTCCACCACGGGCTAGGCTGCCGTCCCATGTCGCAGACCGGACACGGGGCGCTTACCGCCATCTTCGTCGGTGACTTCACCATGCCCCGCGGCGTGAAGTTCGCCCAGCATCAGCACCCTGTCCACCAACTCGCCTGGTCGGCAAAGGGGTTGCTGCGCATCCGTACCGACACCGGCTCCTGGCTGCTTCCGCCCTCCCTCGCCCTGTGGATCCCCGCCGGGCTGCCGCACGCCACCGAGGCCGAGGGCGACACCGTGATGCGCAGTCCGTACGTCGATCCGGCGCGCTGCCCCGAGTCCGCGTCCTGGACCGAGCCGACCGTCCTCGCGGCGGGCCCCCTGCTGCGCGCCCTGATCGACCACCTGCTCCGTACGGACCTCGACCTCGACGCCCGGTCGCGCGCGGAGAGGGTCCTCCTCGACGTGCTGCACCCCGTCCCCGTGACGAGCGTTTCCGTTGCCGAGCCCAAGGACCCCCGCGCGGGCGAAGTCGCGGCGGCGCTGGCCGCCGACCCCACCGACGGGCGCCCCCTGGAGGCCTGGGGCCGCACCGTCGGCGCGAGTGGGCGCACCCTCGCCCGGCTCTTCGTTGCCGAGACGGGCCTGGCGTTCGGCCAGTGGCGCGAGCGGCTGCGGATGCAGGCGGCCATGCCGATGCTCGCCGATGGCATGCCGATCGAAGCGGTGGCCGCGCGCGTCGGCTACGCGTCGGCCAGCTCGTTCGTCGCCGCGTTCCACCGCATCGTGGGGCTGACCCCACGGCAGTATTTCCCGGTGCGGCCACCGAACCCCCGGGGTTAGCGTCAGGCCCATGCCCGAACTCCGCCACTTCCACCTCCTGGTGGGCGGTGACGGTGACGTCCTCGGGCGGGTCAATCAGAGAGAGGTGGAAGGGCGGGCCGAGGTGCGCTATCGCCTTGCCACCGCTGCTGGTTGACACCTGATCCGGGCCGCGTCAGAGTCGCGCCGGTGGAGATCAGCGAGCTGAGCGACGCCGAGCGGCGGGTGTGGGACGCGTATCCGCTGGGGCGGTCCGTCGACTTCCGGGAGCACGACAGGGAGCCCGCCGACGCCGGCGCGGAGTGGGGGCCCGAGCGGGCCGTACGGGCCGAGGTGCTCCGCGCCCTGCTCCTCGACGGGCCCCGCCAGGCGGGCGAGACCCCGGTTCTGCGGGTCAGCGGCGCTCGCGTCACCGGGCGGCTCGACCTCCAGTACGCGGATGTCGCGGCGCCGATACATCTGTGGGCCTGCCGCTTCGATGAGGAACTGGACGTATACGGCGCCCAGTTGCGGCAGCTCAGCCTGGGCCGGTCCGTGCTGCCCGGCCTGCACGGCGTCGCACTGCGGATCGACGGTTCGCTGCGGATGACCGGCTGCCGGGTGCGGGGGCCCGTCCGGCTCGGTGGCGCGCGGATCTCCGGGGGGCTCTTCCTCGAAGGGGCGCGGCTCGGCGAGGAGGGTGCGTTGCCGCTCTCCGAGCCGATCCTCGGGCTCAATCGCGCGACCGTCGATGACAATCTGCGGGCTGACGGAGGCTTCACCGCCCACGGGATGGTCCGCCTCGCGGGAGCCGTCGTCGCCGGGACCATCACCCTCAACGACGCCGTCCTCAACAATCCGGGCGACACGGCCCTGCACGCGACGAACTTGAGCGGCGGCACCGATCTGCACGCCATGCGGCTCACCGCGCGGGGGCGGATCAACCTGCGGGGCGCCCGTATACCGGGGCAGCTCAACTTCGCGTACGCGCGCCTCTCCAACCCCGGCGGCATGGCCCTGCGCGCCAGCAGCCTCGTCGTCGGCGAACTGTGGCTCCGCGAGGCCGCCCACATCGAGGGCACCGTCACCCTGCGACGCTCCCAGCTCGACCTGCTGCACATCACCCCGGAGACCTGGCCGGGCGCGGTCCGCCTCGACGGCCTGACCTACACCACGCTCGACCCGCACGAGCCCGCCGAGCGGCGGCTCCAGATCCTGGAGCGGGACGCCGACGGCTACGTCCCGTACGCGTACGAGCAACTGGCCACCGCCTACCGCCGGATCGGGGACGACGCCGCCGCCCGCAAGGTCCAACTCGCCAAGCAGCGCCGCCACCGCACCACCCTCGCCTGGTACGCCAAGGCCTGGGGGTATCTCCAGGACGCCACCGTCGGCTACGGCTTCCGGCCGACGCGGGCCGCGGTCTGGCTGCTCTCGCTGCTCCTGATCGGCTCCGTCGCGTACGCCGTGCGGGAGCCGGCGGCGCTGAAGCCGGACGAGGCCCCGGAGTTCAACCCCGTCTTCTACACCCTTGACCTGCTGCTCCCGATCATCGACTTCGGGCAGGAGAGTGCGTATGCCGCGCGGGGGGCGTTTCAGTGGTTCGGGTACGCCCTGGTCATCATGGGCTGGACCCTCGCCACGACGATCGCGGCGGGCATCACGCGGGCGATCAGTCGCCAGTAGGGCGGATGCCGGTCACGAATGCGTGCCACGCGGGGGCGCTCAGCAGCAGGGCGGGGCCCTCGGGGTCCTTGCTGTCCCGTACGGGGACGACCCCGGGGACTCCATCGGCAACCTCGACGCAGTTCTCACTTTCATCGCCGCTGCTGTGGCTGCTCTTGCGCCAACGGGCGTTGCTCAGGTCGTGCTCGCGCATCGTCTGTAGTCCTCCGCCGCCGATTGGATGAGTGCCAAGGACGCCTCCGGCGGCAGCGCGACGGCCCTGAGTAGATCGTAGGACGCCTGTACCCGCTTCACCACAGCCGGATCGTCCAGCAGATTCCCCGTATTCACGGCCTCTGTATAGACAGTTGGGGGCGCGTCCTCGAACTCCATGATCTTCATCATCTTGCCCATCCTGGGGTGTGCCCCCACAGCGAAGGGGATCACCTGCACCAGTACCTTGTGTTCCCGCGCCATCGCCACGAGGTGGTTCAGCTGTCCGGCCATGGTGGTGGGGCCGCCGACCAGTACACGGAGGACGGTCTCGTGCACGATCGCCCAATACACGGGCCTTGTAGCGTCTTTGAGGAGCGGGGCACGGGCCATGCGGGCCCTGTGCAACTCGTTGAGGTACTCGTCCGCGGCGAATGGATTGCTCGCGACGAAGAGCGCTCGGGCGTACTCGGGGGTCTGGAGGAGTCCCGGAACCAATGCTGGCTCGAACTCGCAGATCTTCGTTGCCAGCCGCTCCAGCTCAGCGGCATGCGCGAAGTGTTCCGAGTACGGCTGGTCCTTGATGAGCTTGCGCCACATCCGCTCGAAAAAGCCATCGGTTTGTAGAACCTCGTCGATCCGCTCAGCCACATCCAACTGCGGCTTACGAATAGCCTGTTCGAATTGGCCGACGTAACCCCCGGAAACAAAAACCCGCACCCCCAGCGCCGACTGCGTAAGCCCCGCATCCTCCCGTCGCCGCTTCAACTCCGCGCCGAAGAACTCCCAGGCCGCCTGTCGCGAACCATTGGCCATGGCCAACCACCCTCCGCTGCCCCGCAGTTGTAGGAGACAGACTCCTGTCGAGTGTAGGTGGATTCCGTCACCGTAGGGATGCGAAGAGTGAGATCCGACGGCAAAGGGGAGCCACCCGATGGGTGAGAACAAGGCGCACGCGCCGGTATGCGTCGAGGACGCGGAGGAAACCATGAAGGAATTGCGCACCGCACTCGCGCGGGCAGGAATTACTTTGCCGTCATTGCGGATCGACCCCGCATCCTTGGCCCGGGAGGCGCCTTGTCCGCTCATCGAATTGGGCGGATGCCGCGTCGAGACGGCGGCACGCCTGGTCGCCGTACTGGAGGTCGCGCCGTGAATCTGCTCCCCATCGGTTCGTACGCGATGGACACCCTCACCGGACAGGTCGGCAGGGTGATGGGCCACGAGGGGCCCTACGTCCAGCTCCGTCCCTTCGGCGGGGGCCGGGAGTGGGACTGCGTGCCGGACGCGCTCAGGACCGCCACCACCTCGGAGAGGCTCCGTGCCGCTACGGCGTATGCGAACGCCCGGAGCCGGGGTGAAGTCCCGTGACGTAAGGTCCGGGCGCATGGCCATATGGAAATGGAGCAAGCCGAGGGTCGAGTCCAGATATCCGGCGCCGCTCACCATGCACCAGCTCTGGATGGTGTCGCTGAGCGCGCCGGTGAGCCGGGACAAGGACGCCTCCCGGACGAGCCTCTACCCGTTCACCCGCATCGACGACGGCAAGGCCGAGAAGTGGCTGGCCGAGCAGTGGGAGATCACCGCGCCCGAGCAGCTGCTCGGGCGCCTGAGCGGGCTCGCGAGCACCGGCTATCGCGCGATGGCCCAGCGGCGGCTCGGGGTGGCGCCGCTGGCCTTCGACATCGCGCTGTACGTGGACATCTCACGGCGGGGCTTCGCCTGCGGGATGCTGAGCGAGGCCGACACCTGGAACCGGCTCAAGAATGTCGTGCCGACGGTCGCGGGGACGTACGCCTCCTGGCAGGAGTACGCCGATCACTACCTGCTCGGCAGGAAGGTCTGGCGCGACAGCCTCCAGGGCACCCAGGACCAGGACTTCCCCGCGCCGCAGGCCGTCTCCGACGCCCATCTGAAGGCCCTGCTCGACCCGGCGAACCCCGCGAGCCCGTGGAACCTCGCCCCCTGGGAAGCGATCAGCCACCCCGACCGGGCGCGGCGCGGAGGTCGCTAGAGACGTACGTCACACGGGCCCATGTCACATCGCGGCGAGCTCGTTCCGTCCTATGTGTGCAGCCAACGAAAACGGCAGAGGAGCACACCATGGAACCCCGTCTCAACATGTTCACCAGCCCCGTCGCGGGCAAGTTCTGGAAGCACATGATCGCGGCGAACAAGGTGCTCACCGAGTCGTCGGTACCGGACTCGACGCTGGAACTCGTGAAGATCCGCGCGAGCCAGATCAACGGCTGCGGCGGCTGCCTCGACATGCACACCAAGGACGCCGCCGCCGCCGGTGAGACCGCCACGCGCCTCAACCTGGTCGCCGCATGGCGGGAGGCCACCGTCTACACCGAGGCCGAGCGCGCCGCGCTTGAGCTGACGGAGCAGGGCACCCGCATCGCCGACGCGGCCGGCGGGGTCACGGACGAGGCCTGGGCGAATGCCGCCAAGCACTTCGACGAGGAAGAGCTCTCCGCCCTGGTCGCCCAGATCGCCCTCATCAACACCTTCAACCGCGGCAACGTCATGATCCGCCAGCCCGGCGGCGACTACCAACCGGGCCAGTTCGGATAACCGGGCAGGGGCGAGGGGGCGTCGTCCCGTGCGCTAGTGCTGCTGCGGCTTCTGCGGAGTCACCTCGCTCGGGCGCACGATGACGTACCCCTCGCCCCGCAGCATCAGCTGCACGGCCTCCCCGGAGCCGCCCCTGATCATCGAACCGATGGACTGCGAGCGGTGCAGCGTCGTGGCGAGGTCCGCCGTCCAGCCGACCACCGCGTCCGTGTCGACGTACACCGGCTGCTGCGGCGTCACCGGGATCACCAGAGGGTTTCCCTCGCAGACCAGACCGAGGCGCCCGGACCCCGTGAAGACACTGTTGAAGAGACCGCCGCCCGTGATGCCCGCGCCCTTCACCGTCTTGATCTCGTACGAGAGCGTCGCGTCGAAACACAGCACGTTGCGGCCGTTGACGGTGAGCATGTCGCCCGGCTCGACGTCGACGATGAAGCAGTTCTGCGCCTCGTGCGCGAACCACGCCTCGCCCTGGCCCCGTACCGCCATGAGGGGCAGCCCCTCGCCCGTCATCGCCCGCTTGAGCATGCCGCCCATGCCCTGGCCCTTGCGCTCGAACTCCAGGCCGCCGCGGTAGGCGATCATCGCGCCCTGCCGGGCGTGCATCTCACCATTGACCGTGTACTTGATCGACTTGGCGTTCTGCAGCGTCATCCCGGGGACGGAGGCCTGCTGCGCCATGTGCTCGGAGGAGAACAGATCACTCTTCATGCGGGCATATTGTCAGGTGTGGGCGGATCCGTCAGGGGGGTGGGACTCAACACTCGCCCGGTGACGGCCGATCGGCCACCCCGGCCACACCCGGCCAGCCCGTACGCGAGAATGGGCCCATGAGTCTGTTCCGTGATGACGGCGTCGTGCTGCGCACCCAGAAGCTGGGTGAGGCGGACCGCATCATCACGCTGCTCACCCGCAGCCACGGCCGCGTACGCGCCGTCGCCCGCGGCGTGCGGCGCACCAAGTCCAAGTTCGGGGCACGGCTCGAACCCTTCTCCCACGTCGATGTGCAGTTCTTCGCCCGCGGCAGCGAACTCATCGGCCGCGGACTCCCGTTGTGCACACAGAGTGAGACGATCGCTCCGTACGGTGGCGGAATCGTCACCGACTACGCCCGCTACACCGCGGGCACGGCCATGCTGGAGACGGCGGAACGCTTCACCGATCATGAGGGCGAGCCCGCCGTGCAGCAGTATCTGCTGCTCGTCGGCGGACTGCGCACCCTTGCCAACGGCGAGCACGAGCCGCACCTCATCCTCGACGCGTTCCTGCTCCGCTCCCTCGCCGTGAACGGCTACGCGCCCAGCTTCAGCTCCTGCGCCAAGTGCGGAATGCCCGGCCCGAACCGGTTCTTCTCCGTGGCCGCGGGTGGCTCCGTCTGCGTCGACTGCCGGGTGCCCGGCAGCGTCGTACCCTCGATGGAAGCCCTCGGCCTGCTCGGTGCGCTGCTCACCGGGGACTGGGAGACCGCGGACGCGTGCGAGGCGCGGCATGTCAGGGAGGGCAGCGGGCTTGTTTCCGCCTATCTGCACTGGCACTTGGAGCGCGGGCTCCGCTCACTGCGGTACGTAGAGAAAACCACTTAACAGAGAACAGCTAGGTAGGAGAGAGCCCCCCATGGCACGACGCGGAATCCTCGGACGGTCCCGCCGTGAGTACAAGGTCCCCGAGCCGCACCCCTCGGGCGCCACGCCGCCGAAGATCCCCGGCGAGCTGGTGCCGCAGCATGTGGCGTGCGTCATGGACGGCAACGGACGCTGGGCCAAGGACCGGGGACTGCCGCGCACCGAGGGGCACAAGGTCGGCGAGGGCGTCGTCCTCGACGTGCTCAAGGGTTGCCTGGAGATGGGCGTCAAGAACCTCTCCCTGTACGCCTTCTCCACCGAGAACTGGAAGCGTTCGCCCGACGAGGTCCGCTTCCTCATGAACTTCAACCGCGACGTCATCCGGCGCCGACGGGACGAGATGAACGACCTTGGCATCCGCATCCGCTGGGTGGGCCGCATGCCCAAGATGTGGAAGTCCGTCGTCCAGGAGCTCCAGATCGCCCAGGAGCAGACCGTCGACAACGACGCGATGACCCTGTACTTCTGCGTCAACTACGGCGGACGCGCCGAGATCGCCGACGCCGCGCAGGCCATCGCGCGCGACGTCGCGGCGGGCAAGCTCGACCCCTCGAAGGTGAACGAGAAGACCTTCGCCAAGTACATGTACTACCCGGACATGCCGGACGTGGACCTGTTCCTGCGCCCCAGCGGCGAGCAGCGCACCTCCAACTACCTGATCTGGCAGTCAAGTTACGCCGAGATGGTCTTCCAGGACGTGCTGTGGCCGGACTTCGACCGGCGCGACCTGTGGCGCGCCTGCCTCGAATACGCCGGGCGTGACCGGCGGTTCGGCGGGGCGATCCCGAACGAGGAAGAGATCGCGAACAGTTGATCTCGTTCACGTGAACGCACTGCGGGCCCGCACCGAATCCGGTGCGGGCCCACAGTACGTACAGGTCAGGTCACTTCCGCTTCGCGGCAGTCTCCGCACACTCGGCGCACGTGCCGAAGATCTCCACGGTGTGCGCCACGTCGACGTACCCGTGATCCGAAGCGATCGCCTCGGCCCACTTCTCCACCGCCGGGCCCTCGACCTCGACCGCCTTGCCGCACACCCGGCAGACCAGGTGATGGTGGTGGTCGCCGGTGGAGCAGCGGCGGTAGACCGACTCGCCCTCGTCGGTGCGCAGCACGTCGACCTCGCCGGCGTCGGCGAGGGACTGGAGCGTGCGGTAGACCGTGGTCAGGCCCACCGAGTCGCCCTTGTGCTTGAGCATGTCGTGCAGGTCCTGCGCACTGCGGAACTCGTCCACCTCGCCCAGGGCCGCCGCCACCGCGGCACGCTGCCGGGTGGATCGGCCTCGTACCGGGGGTCCCGCAGCCGTTGTCACAGGTGCCTCCTCAACTGATCACTCGCACGATCGCCCGCACATCTGTCGTATCCCGTCGGGCCATTGTGCCAGCTCACTCTCAGACGGTGGCCCCGTCCGAGGCCCGCCGGGCCTCGGGGACGTCCGCCGTGCAGGTGGCATCGGCGGCGGTCACGGCCCGTGCGCGGCGGCGCGCGAGGGGCGTCGCGAGCGCCGTCAGGACGACGAAGACGCCGATCGCCATCAGCACGATGGTCGCTCCCGGCGGCACGTCCTGGTAGTACGAGGTGACCGTGCCGGACAGCGTCACGGCCGTGCCGATGACCACCGACAGGATGAACGTCACCTTGAACGAGCGGGTGATCTGCTGCGCCGCAGCCACCGGCACCACCATGAGCGCACTCACCAGAAGCAGGCCCACGACCCGCATCGCGACCGTCACCGTGACCGCGGCGGTGACCGCGATCAGCAGGTTCAGCGCCCGCACCGGCAGACCCGTCACCCGCGCGAACTCCTCGTCCTGGCTCACCGCGAACAGCTGCTTGCGCAGGCCCACCGTGACCAGGACCACAAAGGCCGCGAGCAGGCAGATCGCCGTGACGTCGGAGTCGGAGACCGTCGAGAGCGAGCCGAAGAGGTACGAGGAGAGGTTCGCGTTGGAACCGGTGTCCGAGAGGTTGATCAGCAGGACACCGCCCGCCATGCCGCCGTAGAAGAGCATCGCGAGGGCGATGTCGCCGCGCGTCTTGCCGTACGCCCTGATCAGCTCCATGGTCACCGCACCCACGACGGAGATGAGCGTGGCCATCCACACCGGGCTCGAATTGAGCAGGAAGCCGAGGCCCACGCCCGTCATCGCGATGTGACCGATGCCGTCGCCCATCAGGGCCTGGCGGCGCTGGACGAGGTAGATGCCGATGGCGGGGGCCGTGATGCCGACCAGGACGGCGGCGATCAGCGCCCGCTGCATGAACTCGGTCTGGAGGATTTCCATCGTCATCATCAGCTCAGCAGTCCCGTGCGGATCGGCTCGTGCTCGTCGGCCGAGTGCGGATGTACGTGGTCGTGGCCGGGCAGCGCATGCTGTCCCGTGGCCTTGGGCGGCGGGCCATCGTGCGTCACGCAGCCGTCGCGCAGGACGATCGCGCGGTCGATCAGCGGCTCAAGGGCGCCGAGCTCATGCAGGACGAGCAGGACCGTCGTACCGGCCGCGACCTGCTCGCGCAGGGTGTCGGCGAGGATCTCCTGGCTCGCCAGGTCGACGCCCGCCATCGGCTCGTCCATGATCAGCAGCTCCGGCTCGGAGGCCAGCGCGCGGGCGATGAGCACGCGCTGGTGCTGGCCGCCGGAGAGGGCGCTCACGGAGTCCTTGGCGCGGTCCGCGAGGCCGACGAGCCCGATGGCCCGGTCGACCGCCGCGCGGTCCGCCTTCGTCGTCCAGCCCAGCTTCGTCAGCTTCGTACGCGAGAGACGGCCGGACGACACGACCTCGCGGATCGTCGCCGGGACGCCGCTCGCGGCCGTCGTGCGCTGCGGTACGTAGCCGATGCGGGCCCACTGCCTGAAGCGCTTCAGGGGGGTGCCGAAGAGGCTTATGTCGCCGCCGGTGAGCGGGACTTGGCCGATCACCGAGCGGACGGCGGTGGACTTGCCCGAGCCGTTCGCGCCGAGCAGGGCCACGACCTCGCCGGGCCTGACGGTGAGATCGATGCCGCGCAGCACGGGGCGCGCGCCGAGGGTGGCCGTGGCCGCCCGCACGGATATGACGGGCGGGGCGGAACCCACTGCGTCCGTGTCCTTCATGGCGTGCGCCTCCGATGCTGCCAGCCGTTGTCTCACTTCGCGCCTAGGGCCTTCTGGAGCGCGGCGAGGTTGGACTCCATGACCTCGATGTAGTCATCGCCCTTGGACTTGCCCGTAATTCCCTCCAGCGGGTCCAGGACGTCCGTCTTGAGGCCCGCGTCCTTCGCGAGGGTCTCGGCGGTCTTCTTGCTGGCGAGCATCTCGAAGAACACCGTGGAGACCTTCTCCTCCTTGGCGAGGTCCTGGAGCTCCTTGATGCGGGCGGGGCTCGGGTCCGACTCGGGGTCGATGCCGGAGATGCCCTCCTGGTCCAGGCCGTAGCGCTCGGCGAGGTAGCCGAAGGCGGAGTGCGTGGTGATGAAGGTCTTCGTCCCGGTGTTCTTCAGGCCGTTCTCAAACTTCGTGTTCAGGCCGTCCAGCTTCTTGACCAGGGCCTTGGTGTTCTTCTTGTACGCCGCCGCGTGGTCCGGGTCGGCCTTCTCCATCGCCTTGCCGACGCCCTCGGCGACCTCGGAGTACTTCACCGGGTCCAGCCAGATGTGGGGGTCGGCGCCGGCTTCGCCTTCGCCCTCGTGGTCTTCGTCGGCGTGCTCTTCGGCGTGCTCGTCGCCGTGGTCGTGGCCGACCCCGGTGCCGTGCTTCTCCAGCTTGGTGAGGGTTGCGGCATCCACGGTGTTCTTCACGCCGGACTGGCCGATGGCGTCGTCGACGGCGGGCTGGATGCCCTTGAGGTACAGGATGAAGTCCGCTTCGCCCAGGGAGGCGGTCTGCCGGGGGCTGAGCTCCAGGTCGTGCGGCTCGACACCCGGCTTGGTCAGGGTGTCCACGGAGACGTGGTCGCCGCCGATCTCCTGGGCGAGGTACTGCATGGGGTAGAACGACGCCGTCACGTTCAGCTTGCCGTCGCCGTCCTTGTCCGCGGCGCTGGAGGACGAGCAGGCGGACAGGGCCGTGAGTCCGAGGACCGTGACGGAGGCGACGGCTGCGGTGGGTATGAGGCGGCGTACGTTCATGACACTCATTTTCAACAAATCTGGAAACGATTGTCAACTAGCGGTCTCTGGCGAAGCTGGACCGGAACCGATTTGATTAGGGGGGTAAGGCCGCCGGTAACCTGAAGCATTCGCTTCGCCCACCGTCGTAATGAAGAGAGCACCGTGGCCGCCGACAAGATCGACAGCATCGTCAGCCTGAGCAAGCGCCGTGGCTTTGTTTACCCGTGCAGTGAGATCTACGGCGGCCAGCGTGCCGCCTGGGATTACGGGCCGCTCGGCGTCGAGCTCAAGGAGAACCTCAAGCGCCAGTGGTGGCGCTACATGGTCACCTCGCGCGAGGATGTCGTCGGCATCGACTCGTCGGTGATCCTGGCCACGGAGGTCTGGCAGGCCTCCGGTCACGTCGCCACGTTCTCCGACCCGTTGACCGAGTGCCTCTCCTGCCACAAGCGGCACCGCGCCGACCACCTGGAAGAGGCGTACGAGGCCAAGCACGGCCGTCCGCCCGAGTCCCTGGCCGACGTCAACTGCCCCAACTGCGGCACCAAGGGCCAGTTCACCGAGCCCAAGCAGTTCTCCGGCATGCTCGCCACGCACCTCGGCCCCACGCAGGACAGCGGCTCCGTCGCCTACCTGCGCCCCGAGACCGCGCAGGGCATCTTCACCAACTTCGCCCAGGTCCAGCAGACTTCGCGCAAGAAGCCGCCGTTCGGCATCGCGCAGATGGGCAAGTCCTTCCGCAACGAGATCACGCCCGGCAACTTCATCTTCCGGACCCGCGAGTTCGAGCAGATGGAGATGGAGTTCTTCGTCAAGCCGGGCGAGGACGAGAAGTGGCAGGAGTACTGGATGGAGCAGCGCTGGAACTGGTACACCGGCCTGGGCCTGCGCGAGGAGAACATGCGGTGGTTCGAGCACCCGAAGGAGAAGCTCTCCCACTACTCCAAGCGCACCGCTGACATCGAGTACCGCTTCCGCTTCGGCGGCAGCGAGTGGGGCGAGCTGGAGGGCGTCGCCAACCGCACGGACTACGACCTCTCCGCGCACTCCAAGGCGTCGGGCCAGGACCTGTCCTACTTCGACCAGGAGGCCGGCGAGCGCTGGACTCCGTACGTCATCGAGCCCGCGGCGGGCGTCGGCCGCACCATGCTGGCCTTCCTCCTCGACTCCTACATCGAGGACGAGGCGCCCAACGCCAAGGGCAAGCTGGAGAAGCGGACGGTCATGCGCTTCGACCACCGCATCGCCCCGGTGAAGGTCGCGGTGCTCCCGCTCTCCCGCAACCCGGAGCTGTCGCCGAAGGCCAAGGGCCTGGCCACGGCCCTGCGGCAGAACTGGAACATCGACTTCGACGACGCGGGCGCCATCGGCCGCCGCTACCGCCGCCAGGACGAGATCGGCACGCCGTACTGCGTGACGGTCGACTTCGACACCCTGGACGACAACGCGGTGACGGTGCGCGAGCGTGACTCGATGAAGCAGGAGCGGGTCTCCCTCGACCAGATCGAGGGCTACCTCGCCTCGCGCCTGGTGGGCTGCTGACGCCTGCGGCTCGCATTGAGTGAAGCTTGGTGAAGCTTGAAAGAAGCCCCCGGTTCCGAGTATGGAACCGGGGGCTTCTGCTGCACACTGGGCGCCATGCCTTCGACGACCACAAGCAAGGTCAGCAGATGGGACCAGCACGGGCGCGAGCATGTCGTGCACGTGCAAAAGGCGGGGGTGCAGCGGCAGCTGAGCTGCGACACCTGCGGATGGAGCAGGAAGGTGCAGTTCCTGCCGTGGCTCAAGGCAGAGGAACACCTGGCCGGGGAGCATCAGGCCACGGTGGATCCTTCGGTGCCTTAGGGCTCCTCAGCCGAACCGCCTCACGAACCCCCGCTGCCAGGGCGTCTCCACCGCCCGTCGCGCATAGTGCTCCCGCACATACGCCACCGCCTCCCGGCCCGGCACCCCGTCCAGCACCGCCATGCACGCGAGCGCCGTACCCGTACGCCCCAGTCCGCCCCCGCACGCCACCTCCACCCGCTCGCTCCCGGCACGTTCCAGTGCCTCGCGCAGAGCCGCCGCCGCTGCCGTGCGGTCGGTGGGGAGGCGGAAGTCGGGCCAGTGCAGCCACTGGAACTGCCATGTGGCTGGCGGCGGTTCCTTGCCCAGCAGGTAGAGGGCGAAAGTGGGCTTCGGGCCCGCTGGCAGGGGATATCGCAGGCCACGCCCTCGGATGAGCCGCCCGGAGGGTAGCCGTAGTACGCCTGGTGCAGGAAAGTTCCACGTCTCGGTCGCGTGAGTCACGGCGCGAGCGTAGTGGTGCCGCCCGGCCTCTCCGCCAGTGGTTCTCGTGGGCCCGCGTCGAGCCGTTCGGCCGTCCGCCGTGCCGTCCCCCTCGCCCACCGGCCGCTGGTCAGCGCGCCCAGGAGCAGGACCGCGAGGCCGCAGCCCGTGATGATCCACCAGGCGGGGCGGCTCGCTTCGGTGAAGGCGGCGGCGTACGACGAGGATCCCACCCCGGAGGCCAGTACCGCGCCGATGACCGCGACGCCAAGGGTCTGGCCGATCTGACGGCTCGTGGAGGCGACGGCGGCTGCGACGCCCGCCTGGGCGCGGGGCATGCCGGAGACGGCGGTATTGGTGATGGGGGCGTTGACGAAGCCGAAACCGAGGCCGAAGAGGACGTAGCCGAGGAAGAGCGTCACGTTCGTGGTCTCCGCGTCGAAGGCGGCGAACAGGACCCCCGAGACCGTCATCGCGACCCCCGCGATCAGGAGCGGAAGCCGCGGGCCCCGGCTGCCCACGAGCCGACCGGACAGCGGGGCGCAGATCAGTGTCATGGCGGCCATGGGCAGCATCCACACCCCGGCGTGCAGCGCGTTCAGGCCGCGTACGTTCTGGAGGTAGAGCGTGGACAGGAAGAGGAAGCCGCCCAGCGCGGCGAAGGCGCTGACCGCGATCACCGTCGCCCCGCTGAACGGCGCCGAACCGAAGAAGCGCAGGTCGATGAGGGGGTCGGCGCGGCGCGGCTCATAGGCGAGCAGCCCGAGGAGGGCGAGCAGGGCGGCGCCCGCGAAGGCCAGGATCAGCGGGGACGTCCAGCCCGCCGCCGGGGCCTCGATGATCGCGTACGTCAGGGCGCCGAGCAGCACCATCACCAGGAGCTGGCCCACGGGGTCGGGGCGGCGTGGCTTGGGGGCGCGGGACTCGGGGACGTAGCGGATGGTGAGGAGGAGGGCCGCGAGGCCGACCGGCAGGTTGATCCAGAAGATGGAGCGCCAGCCGACGGAGTCCACCAGGAGGCCGCCCACGAGCGGGCCCGCCGCCATGGATATGCCGACCACGCCGCCCCAGACCCCGATGGCGCGGGCCCGTTCGCGCGGCTCGGTGAAGGTGTTGGTGATGATCGACATCGCGACCGGGTTGAGCATGGAGCCGCCGACCGCCTGGAGCATGCGGAAGGCCACGAGCGATTCGAGGTTGGGCGCGAGGGAGCAGGCGACGGAGGCGGCCGTGAAGATCACGAGCCCCACCTTGAAGATCTTCTGGCGGCCCACGCGGTCGGCCGTCGAGCCCGCGAGCATGAGGAGCGCGGCGAGTACGAGGGTGTAGGCGTCGATCGTCCACTGCATGCCGGAGATGCTGGTGCCGAACTCCCGCGCCATGCTGGGCAGGGCGACGTTCAGGACGGTGTTGTCGAGGCTGACGATCAGCAGGCTCATGCAGCAGATCGCGAGGACAAGCATGCGTCGGCGGTGCGTGAGCTGTGTCTCGGGCATGCTTTCGACGGTATCTCGCGGCGCGGGACGGTGCGTGCACCCCCTCACCCCAGCCTCCGCGGCAGCCGCAGGCTCAGCAGCGCAAGCCCTAGCAGTCCCGCCAGCTGTGCGCCGAGCACGATCACGTACGCGTCCCGCATGCCGAGGCCCGGCACCAGGGCCAGGAAGAGCGAGCCGAGTGTGGCCACGCCGATGGCCAGGCAGGACTGCTGCACCGTCGCCGCGAGGCCGCTGCCCGCGCCTGCCCGCGCGGCCGGTACCGCCGCGAGCACGATGCGGAAGTAGAGGGCGAGCTGGATGCCCTGGCCGATGCCGCACAGGGCGAGGCCGGGCGCGAGGGCGAGCGGGCTCAGCGTGGGCCACGGCGTCCACAGCACCGTCAGCGCGAGGACCGCGAGGCCGCAGCCGTGCACCAGCGCGCACGCCGTCATCGCACGGCTGCCGAGCCACGTCACGAGGCGCGGCGCGAGCATCGACGCCGCGAACTGCGCGACGCCCATCGGGACCAGGGTCAGCCCGGACTTCAGCGCGCTGTAGTGCAGGCCCTGCTGGAGGGTGACCGCGCTGGTGAACATCCAGCCGCTGAAGCCGATGAAGACCGGCAGACCGAGTACGAGTCCCTTGCGTACGCCGGGTGCGCGCAGCAGCGACGGGGGCAGCAGGGGGCTGCCGCCGGTGCGTTCGGCGCGCAGTTCGACGTACGCGAACGCCCACGCGAGGAGCGGTGACGCGGCGAGCAGCGTGATCGCCCACGCGGGCCAGCCGGCGGCCCGGCCTTCCGTGAGGGGAAGGAGCAGGGCGACGAGTGAGGCGGCGAGCAGGACCGTGCCGGCGATGTCGCCGCTCCGGGGCTGCTCGGTCCTGCTGTCCGGTACCGCGCGCACCGCGCAGAGCAGGGCCGCCGCCGCGACGGGCACGTTCACGAGGAAGGCCATGCGCCAGCCGGTGCCCGCCACGTCGGCGGCGACGATGACCCCGCCGAGTACCTGCCCGAGCACCACGGAGAGCCCGCCCACCGAGCCGTACAGCGCGACG
The DNA here is from genome assembly GCF_043200355.1 of Streptomyces sp. NPDC048436. Lineage (NCBI taxonomy): Bacteria > Bacillati > Actinomycetota > Actinomycetes > Kitasatosporales > Streptomycetaceae > Streptomyces > Streptomyces sp. NPDC048436. The sequence goes on along the minus strand of NZ_JBICXP010000001.1, from coordinate 870,727 downwards.
GCCTTGGTGCGCCGCTCGCCCCGCGTCGTCGCGTGGATGGTGGCGAGTACCTGCGGCAGCATCAGCGCCGATGACGCGCCCTGTGCGACGCGCGCGCCCACCAGCCACCAGGCGCCGGGTGCGAGCCCGCAGGCCAGCGAGGTCGCGCCGAAGGCGGCGACGCCCCAGAGGAAGAGCTTGCGGCGCCCGTAGGTGTCGCCGAGCCGCCCGCCGAGCACGAGCAGGACGGCGTACGCGACGGCGTACCCGGCGACGACCATTTCCAGGGTGGCGGGGGAGGCGTGCAGGTCGCGTTCGATGCTGGGCATGGCGACGTTGACGATGAAGAAGTCGATCATCGGGAGCGCGGCGCCGAGGAGGAGGGTGACGAGGCCGAGCGGGGTCAGGGCGGAGGCGGCGGCCGGGGGAGCCGGGGCCGGGGGAGCCGGGGCCGGCTTGAGTACATGTGCCGTGGAGTTCGTGAGGTTCACGCCTACGACGGTCGTCGTACTTCCAGCCTGGTACCAGAGTCTCTTTATCCTGGTACCTGTACTACCTGGAAACAGGGCCGTCCTGCGGGCAAGCTGGTCCCATGAACACCGCAGCGCCGGCGCAGCCCGACCGTATCCGCCGCAGTGAGCTCGCCGACTTCCTGCGCAGCCGCCGCGAGCGGATCACGCCCGAACAGGCGGGCCTGCCGCGCGGCCCGCGCCGCCGTACGCCGGGCCTGCGCCGTGAGGAGGTCGCGCACCTCTCCACGGTCGGCGTCACCTGGTACACGTGGCTGGAGCAGGGCCGCGCCATCCACGTCTCGGCGCAGGTGCTGGACGCGCTGTCGCGTGCCCTGATGCTGGACGCCGGTGAGCGCGCCCATCTCTTCCAGCTCGCGGGCACCGCCGATCCCTCCCCGGCCGCCGAGACAGCGTCCGTGCCGCAGGGCCTGCTGCGGATGCTGACCCAGCTTGAGCCGTATCCGGCGTGCGTGCAGAACTCCCGGTACGACGTCCTCGCGTACAACGTCACGTACGGGAATCTGCTCACCGATCTCGACGTGCTGCCGCCCGAGGACCGCAACTGCATGTGGCTGACGTTCACGCACCCCGCCTGGCAGGCCGCCATGGAGGACCGGCAGGAGACGATGCGCCGGATGGTGGCGAGGTTCCGGGCGCGGATGGCGGGGCACCTCGCGGACCCGGCGTGGAAGACGCTGCTCAGGCGGTTGCGCAAGGCCTCGCCGGAGTTCTGCGAACTGTGGGAGCGGCATGAGGTGATGCAGGCGGTGGACCAGTCCAAGCGGTTCAACAACCCGCTGGTGGGGCCGCTGCACTTCACGTACCACGGGCTGTGGCTCGGCCCGGCCGAGGGGCCGCGCCTGGGGACGTACGTCCCGGCGGACGAGCGCTCGCGGGCCGCCACGGACGAGCTGTACCGGCTGCTGAAGGAGGGGCGCGCGGGCAGTGGCGCGGATGGGGGACAATGAGAGGTCTGCCCTCGCTTCAGATCAGCTCGCCCCAGCTCGCCCCGGAGGATCCCCCGCCATGGAGCCCCAGCTTCAGATCGGTCCGCACGCCGTGCGGCCGCCCGTCGTGCTCGCCCCCATGGCGGGCATCACGAACGCGCCGTTCCGGACGTTGTGCCGGGAGTTCAGCGGCGGCAAGGGCCTCTTCGTCAGCGAGATGATCACCACGCGCGCCCTGGTCGAGCGCAACGAGAAGACCATGCAGCTGATCCACTTCGACGAGACCGAGAAGCCGCGGTCCATCCAGCTGTACGGCGTCGACCCGGCCACCGTGGGCAAGGCCGTCCGCATGATCGCGGAAGAGGACCTGGCCGACCACATCGACCTGAACTTCGGCTGCCCCGTCCCCAAGGTCACCCGCAAGGGCGGCGGCTCCGCGCTCCCGTACAAGCGGCCCCTGCTGCGGGCGATCCTGCGTGAGGCGGTCGCCGGGGCCGGTGATCTGCCCGTCACGATGAAGATGCGCAAGGGCATCAACGACGAGCACATCACCTTCCTCGACGCGGGCCGTATCGCCGTCGAGGAGGGCGTCACGGCGATCGCGCTGCACGGCAGGACCGCCGCCCAGCACTACGGCGGCACCGCCGACTGGGACGCCATCGCCCGCCTCAAGGAGCACGTCCCCGAGATCCCCGTCCTCGGCAACGGAGACATCTGGTCCGCCGCCGACGCCGTGCGGATGATGAAGGAGACCGGCTGTGACGGCGTTGTCGTCGGCCGTGGCTGCCTCGGCCGGCCCTGGCTCTTCGGCGACCTGGTGGCCGCCTTCGAGGGTACGGGCGCGCCCAAGGCCCCGGATCTGCGCGAGGTCGCCGCGGTCATGCTGCGGCACGCGACTCTCCTGGGCGAGTGGATCGGCGACGAGGCGCGCGGTGTCATCGACTTCCGCAAGCACGTGGCCTGGTACTTGAAGGGTTTCGCGGTGGGGTCGGAGATGCGCAAGCGCCTCGCGATCACCTCGTCCCTCGCCGAACTGGAGGATGGGCTCGGCGAGTTGGACCTCGACCAGGCCTGGCCCTCCGGTGCCGACGGTCCGCGCGGCCGTACGTCGGGCAACAACCGTGTGGTCCTGCCGGACGGCTGGCTGAAGGACCCCTACGACTGCGCGGGCATCGGCGAGGACGCCGAGCTGGACACGTCCGGAGGCTGAACCGCCTTCAGCGCAGGGTGACTTGGACCGGCAGCTGCTTGATGCCGTTCACGAAGTTCGACCGTACGCGCCGCACCTCTCCGGTGACCCGGATGTCCGCGAGCCGCGGCAGCAGTTCCTCGAACATGACGCGCATCTCCAGTCGGGCAAGGGAGTTGCCCAGGCAGAAGTGCGGGCTGCCTTTGCCGAAGGTGACGTGGTCGATGTTCTCGCGCGTCACGTCGAAGCGGTACGGGTCGGGGAAGACGTCCGCGTCACGGTTGCCCGAGGCGAACCACAGCACCACCTTGTCGCCGGCCCTGATGAGCTTGCCGCCCAGTTCGACGTCACGGGTCGCCGTGCGCCGGAAGTGGTAGACGGGCGATGCCCAGCGCAGGCACTCCTCGACGCCGCCCGGGATGAGCGAGGGATCGGCGGTGAGCTTGGCGCGTTCCTCGGGGTGGTCGATCAGCGCGAGCATGGAGTGCGAAATGGCGTGCCGTGTCGTCTCGTTGCCCGCGACGACGAGCAGCAGGAAGTAGTTGTCGAAGTCGGTGCCGGAGAGCGGGACGCCGTCCTTGGGCGAGTTGTTGACCAGCGCGCTCACCAGGTCCGTGCCGTCGCCGCCGCGCCGCTTCGCCGCCAACTCCCTTCCGTACGCGAAGACTTCGAGGGCGGCGGGGGAGCGGAAGGGCAGATCGCGGTACTGCTCGCTCTCCACGCTCTCAAGGAGTACATCGGCGTAATCAGGATCTGTGTTGCCGATGATGCGGTTGCCCCAGTCGATGAGCTGCTGGGTGTCCTCTTCGGGTACGTCGAGCATGCGGGCGAGGACATTGATGGGGAAGTCCGCCGAGACCTCCTTCACGAAGTCGAAGGCGCCCTTGGGGAGCGCCGCGTCGAGCGTGCGGGCGGTCAGTCCTCGCAGGAACGTCTCGTACGTCGCGACCGCGCGCGGGGTGAACTGCTTCTGCAGGATCAGCCGCATCGCCCGGTGCCGCATGCCGTCCGTCTCCAGGAGGGAGCGGCGCAGGGCGATCTGGTCCTCGTCGACCTCTTCGAGGTTGGTGAACCGCGTGGAGGTGAAGGTCTCCGGGTCGCGGTCCACGCGCACGATGTCCTCGTGCCGGGTGATGGCCCAGAAGCCGGAGTTGGGCGCGGGTTCGGGCTGCCAGTGGACGGGGTCCTCGCGGCGCAGCACGTCGAACATCCGCCAGGGGAGCGTGCCGTCGGTGAACTTGTCGTTGTCGGCGAGGTCGACGTCGGAGAGGGCGAGGGGGGTGGGCCCCGCGGTGACCGTACTGCGCACGGGCGTACTCCTTCGCTGGCTTGCGGGGGCACCTGACGGGTCAGATCTGGAAGGCGTACTCCATGAACTCCCAGTCGGTGACGTGCTGTTGGAAGCGTTCGATCTCGTTGCGCTTGTACGTGAGGAAGGCGTCGGTGAACCCGGTGCCGAGCAGCTCGGTGAGTGCTTCGTCGGCCTCCAGGGCGTCGAGGGCGGCGCCGAGCGTGCCGGGGAGGCGGGGTGCGGAGTCCTCCTGGTAGCCGTAGCCCTCCAGGGGCGGGGGCGGCTCCGCCTTGTCCCGTAAGCCGAGGAGGAGGGCGGCGACGGCTCCGGCGACGGCGAGGTAGGGGTTGGCGGACGCGTCGCCGAGCCGCAGCTCCAGGCGGGTCCCCGCGCCACGCTCGGGCGGTATCCGGAGCATGGCGCTGCGGTTGTCAAGGCCCCAGTCGATCAGCCAGGGGGCGAGGGTGTCGGGGCCGAAGCGTTTGTAGGAGTTGACGGTCGGGTTGAGCAGGGCGCTGAGCGCGGGTGCGTGCCGCAGGAGCCCGGCGATGGCGTGCCGGGCCGACGCGGAGAGCCCGTCGGGGGCTCCCGGATCCTCGAACACATGGCGTCCGGCGGAGTCGGTGAGCGAGATGTGCAGATGGAAGCCGGAGCCGCCGAGGGCGTTGAACGGCTTGGCCATGAAGGTCGCGAGCCGTCCCTCGCGGCGGGCCGTCTCCTTGACGGCGGCCTTGAAGCGGAAGGCGCGGTCGGCGGCGTCCAGGGCCTCGGAGTGGTCGAGGTTGATCTCGAACTGCCCGCCGTCGAATTCGTGGTTCCCCGCGATGACGCCGATACCGAGGTCCGCCAACAGCCGCAGGGTGCGCAGGAGATGGCCGTCCGGGTCACCGCGCCGCCCCGCGCTGTAGACGTTGCCGGTGGCGCCTCCGTAGAGGGCCCATCCGGAGGCGGCAGCGGGATCGGCCTCGCACAGGAAGTACTCCAGCTCGGGCCCGACGACGGGGGTGACCGGACCCCCGGCGTACGAGTTCGCCCCCTCAAGTACCCGCCGCAGCAGGGCGCGTGGCGACTCCGGGGTCGGCTCGCCCGTGGCGGGGTCGAAGGTGTCCCCGATGCACCAGGCGACGCCGGGCTCCCAGGGCAGGGCCTGGAGAGTGCTCAGATCGGGCCGTACGCAGACGTCGGGCAGCCCGGCTTCGAGCCCGCCGGCCACGGGGACGACGTCGCCCCGGGGGCTGGTGTGGTAGACGGCGCGACAGAAGGAGAGCCCGTGACCGCAGGCGCTGGGCAGCTGCCCGACGAGGATGTCCCGGCCGCGGTCTACGCCGATGAGGTCGGGGTAGATGACGCGGACGATGTCGGTGCCGTGGGCGCGGAGGGCTTCGACGGTCTCTTCGACTTGGGCGGCAGTGTTCCGCTGGGTTGCGCTCGCTTCGGTCACCCGTGGTCCAGCCTTTCTGCGGGGCGGAGCGGGGTCATCGTTTGAGACCAAACGATAGAAACCCCTGGGGGTGCGCGCAAGCCCCTCCGGGGGGGATTGAGGACCGGAGGGGACGTATCGGTATTTCCGCGGACTGTGACCTTCCTGGGCTGGGCGGCTCATACACTGACGAAAATGGAGGACCACGCGGTCACCGGGATCGGCGCACGTCCGGCGCCCACCTTGCGGGAGTACGTCAACTCGTATGTCGGCTTCGACCTCCGCGGGCTCCCGACGGGGGTGCACTGCGGCCCGCCGAGCCGCGCGCTCACTGCGGTGATCAGCCTGTCAGATCCTTTGGAGGTGGCGGCGGGCGTTGACGACGGGTCACCGGTCACCCGATTCGGCAGCGTGGCCGGCGGTCTGATGTGCCGGTCCGTCGCGATTCACCATGACGGACGCCAGCAAGGTGTTCAGATATCGTTGACACCGCTCGGGGCCCGGGCCATCTACGGCATGCCGTCCGCCGAGCTCGCCCACCGCCTTGTCCCACTCGACGAGCTTCTCGGAGCGCTTGCCGTCGAGCTGGTCGACCGGCTCCGATCGGCGACAACATGGGCGGCGCGGTTCACCGCGCTGGACGAATTGCTCCTCCGAGCTGTCGGCCGTGGCGCCTGCGGCGACCATGTGCGTCGGGTGCGCCCGGAGGTAGCCGAGGCATGGCGCCGCCTCGTCGCCGCGCGGGGTTGCGTCCAGGTCGGTGCAGTCGCCGCGGAACTCGGCTGGAGCCGTCGGTACCTCACCGAGCGGTTTCGCGGTGAGGTGGGCCTGTCGCCGAAGACCTTCGCCCGAGTCTTGCGCTTCGAGCACGCGCACGAACTGGCGGCGGCGCGGGACCCGCTCCCGTGGGGCGATGTGGCAACCGTCTCCGGCTATGCCGACCAGGCCCATCTCGTTCGGGACTGGCGCGAGTTCACGGGCCGATCGCCGACGGCCTGGCGTCGCAGCGAAGTCCTCCTCGGAGCCGGATAGCCGCCAACCGTCTGCCCTTCGTGTCGGCTTCTCTTCCCTTTTCTTCAAGACCGCCCGATCGCTGTCGTGGACGATCGTCGGCATGAGACTCCTCAACCACGAACGCAATGCCATGGACCTGCGGACCACCCCCGTGCACCTCGGACTGGGATCGAGAGCGAAACCCGTCGAGGGTTTCACCTGGGACCCGGAGGTGCTCCAGGCCTACAGCGCCGCGGTCGCGGCGGACGGCGCCGAGGGCCGGACGGTGATGATCTTCGACGGCGACGGGATCGGCGACCATTGGGAGAGCCACCCCGCAGGCGACGAACTGGTCGTTTGCCTCAGCGGGTCCGTGACGGTCACCCGCGACGTGGACGGGGTGCCCGACCACGTTCTGCTCGGGCCGGGCGAGGCCACCATCAACCCGGCCGGGGTATGGCACGTGGTCGACATGGAGGGGCCCACGTCCATCCTGGCCATCACTGCGACCCTCGGCACCGACCACCGTCCTCGGACCGACACCCGCCCGACCGAACATGTCGGCACGCCAAGCCCGGAGGAAGCGCCGTGACGACACGCATCGCGTGCCTCGGCGACAGCCTCACCCGCGCGCAGTTCAGCGTCGACTACCTGGATCTTCTCGGACGACGCCACCCTCCCGGCGACGTGCAGCTTGCCCGTTTCTGCGCCAACGGCGACTTCGCCTACAACCTCTTGCAGCGCCTCGATGCTGTCGTCACGAACCCACCCGATGTGATCACCGTGTTGATCGGGACCAACGACGCCCGAGCGAGCCTTGCCGGCTACCCCGTCGAGCAGGCCATGAAGCGCAAAAAGCTCCCCGATCGCCCGTCGGCCGGCTGGTTCCAACAGTGCCTGGGAGCCGTCGTCGCACGGCTGCGAGCGGAGACCGACGCGACGATCGGTCTGCTGTCGCCACCGGTACTCGGCCAACAACTCGACGGAGCAGCGGCACAGGCATCGCAGGCGTACAGCCGGATGATCGCCGAGGTCGCCGCCACCAACGACGTGGCCTACCTTCCGCTCCACGAACGCCAGATCGAGGAACTGTGCCAAGCGGACCCGCCGCCGATTTCATACCGGGAGGCGACGCCCACAGCGGCCGTCGGCGTCCTCGCCCAGCGCGCGGTGCTGCGCCGCAGCCTCGACACGATCTCGCGGCGGCGAGGTCTCGTGCTCACGACCGACCACATCCACCAGAACAGCCGCGGCGCCACCCTTATCGCTGAGGTCATCGACGCCGGTCTGCTGACCCGGAGCGCGTAGCGGGCAGCGGCTCGGTGCCGATCGGTTGTCTGGTCGAGGGCTTGGAGGACGCCGCTGGTCGGCCGGGGGACACGATGCGGATCGTGGGGTTGGGGAAGATCTCGCCGTTCTTCTTCGCGTGCCGGAACAGTGACCGCAGGGCGACGATCCGGCCTTCGCGCTGTTTGCCGGTGACAGCGTCCCGGACCGCGATGATGTCCTCCCGGGTGGTCAGCAGGGCGCAGAGGAACTCACGGGATGTCGCGCAATAGCGCTCCCGCCCCCAGAGGCCTATCGTACGGGCCCAAACGGAAGATGTGCCGGTGGCGAAGACCCGAAGGAGCCCCCCCCATGCCCGCAGCCCAAGGATTCTTCCCGCCCAAGACCGCGACAGGCCGCGCCTCCCTCATCCCCGCCCCTCCCTGGCACTACTCCGGCGACCTCCTCACCGTCGAGTACCGCACCGACCCCGCCCGAGTACGCGAACTCCTTCCCGAGCCCCTCGACTTGGCGGCGGACGACCCCGGCGCCGTTGCCCTCATCTGGGCCGACTGGCAGTCCTGCGGGGACTCCAAAGCCGAACTGCTCGACCCGGTACGCGCCCAGTACAAGGAGTGCTTCGCCGTCGTGCGCTGCGGCTACCGCGGCCGTACCTACTCCCGCTGCGTCTACATCTGGGTCGACAAGGACTTCGCCGTCGCCCGAGGCATCCACCAGGGCTACCCGAAGAAGCTCGGCTCGATCCACCTGACCCGCCCGCACCCCTTCGGCCCCGCGCCCCGCATCGAAGCGGGCGCCGCCTTCGGTGCCACCCTCGCCGCCGCCGACCGGCGCCTCGCCCAGGCCGTCGTGACCCTGCGCGAGCCCGCCGCGACGAACGGCTTCGTCAACGCCCACCCCATGGCCCACCACCGCCAACTCCCCTCCATAGACGGCAAAGGGCTGGCCCTGGACGAGCTCGTCGCGACCGGCGCCGCCTCCTTCGAGGGCGGTCAGGCCTGGTCGGGCGAGGCCGAACTCGACCTCTTCGACGCACCCACGGAGGAGCTTGCCGCCCTGAAGGTCCTGGAGCCGATCGGGGCGTACTACCGCCAGGTCGGCGTGGTGTGGGACGGCGGAACACTGCTGGAGAGGGGGCTATAGGGCGCTTCCGGGGCATCGGCCCGCGGGGTCGGCGGCCCGGGCCTACCGCCCCGAAGCCGACCCGATCCCCGCATACGTATCCGGCCGAGCCCTGCGCAACCACAGCCCCCACGCGACCCCCGCCGCCGCGGCGATGAGGATCAGGCACGGCAGGATCCACCGCAGCGGATTGTCGGCCGAAACCCCCAGCTGCACGCTGAAGTTGGTCAGCGCCAGCCAGAAGACGACGGCGAGCGCGACGCCGGAGAGGAGCGGGGCGATGAGCCGGTTCCAGAGGGGCTCGGCCAGATCGCGGCGGCGCGCGAAGTAGGCGATGACGGCGGCCGACGTGGTGAGCAGGAGCAGGATCACGCCGAGGGCGCCGAGGTTGGTCAGCCAGGTGAAGACGTCCATCACCGGATCGCGCCCCGCGAGCGCGAAGACGGCGATGACGGTGAAGGTGAGCGCGGTCTGGAGCAGCGAACCCCGGTGCGGCGACCCGTACCGCGGATGCGGCACGCCGAGCGCGCGCGGCAGCACACCCTCCCGGCCGAGCGAACGGACGTACCGGGCAACGGCGTTGTGGAAGGACAGCAGCGCCGCAAGGAGACTCGTGATGAGGAACAGCTGGGCGAAGTCGGAGAAGACCGGACCGAGGCCGCCGCTGCGGTCGCTGAGGAAGAACAGCATCTCGGGCCCCTGCTCTCCCGCGACCCTCGTGGCCTGAGCGGTACCGGCCCCGCTGATCATCGCCCACGCCGTGACCGCGTAGAAGACACCGATGAGCCCGACGGCGATGTACGTCGCACGCGCCACCGTGCGGCGCGGATCACGGCACTCCTCGCTGTAGAGCGCCGCCGACTCGAAGCCCATGTACGCGGCGAACACGCAGCACAGCGCGACCCCGAGCGAGCCGTCCGTGGCGGCGCCCCAGGTGAGCGGCGTGGTGGAGACGCCGTGCGGGGCGTCGGCGAACTGCCCGATGTCGAAGACGAGTACGGTGCCGAATTCGAGCAACAGGAGCACGGCGAGGACCTTCACGCCCAGGTCGACGCGGAGATATCCGAGCATCCCCACGACGGCCGTGCACGCGAACACGAGCGCCCACCAGGGGATGCCGACGCCGGTCTTGGAGTCGATGAACTGCGCGGTCGTCGAGCCGAAGAGCCCCGCGATGCCGATCTGCATCGCGTTGTACGCGAGCAGTGCGACGAACGCCGCACCGACGCCCGCGGTGCGGCCGAGCCCCTGCGCCGTGTACGCGTAGAACGCTCCGGCGCCGGTGATCCGCCGGCTCATCGCCGCGTACCCGGCGCTGAAGAGCGCGAGGACGACGCCGATGAGGAGGTAGAGGAGGGGGATGCCGAGGATGCCGGTGACGCCGAGGGACTGCGGTATGCCACCGGCGGCCACGGTGAGCGGGGCCGATGCCGCGACGACGAAGAAGACGATGCCGGTGACGCCGATGCGGCGCTCCGGTGCGAGGGCGGTGGCGAGGGGTGGCGCGGGCGTGGGCGCGCCGTGATGGTCGATGGCCATACCGGGCCTCCGGGGAGGGGAGCGCGTTATCGTTTGAGCCCGTACGAATTCGAATGGCGCTGATGGTACGGACGCGTGTGCACCCCGGCAAGAGGTGTTGGGAGACTGTGGCCGCCGGCCGGAACCACAGCAGGCGCGCGAGGCACAGGCGCGAGGCACAGGCGCGCGAGGCGCGGGAACGAGGAGACACGGACGTGACGGGCTACCGCTCCATCCGCGAGACCGAGAAGGCGGTCAGGGCCAAACTCGGCGGCACCCCCGTCGAGTACGAGCAGATGGCCGCCGTATCGAACATCTACCGGGCGGCGTCGGCCGTACGGCAGCACTTCGAGAACTCCGTGCTGCGCGGGGCCGAGCTGACGTGGACGTCGTTCGTGGTCCTTTACGTGGTCTGGATCTGGGGAGAGATGGAGACGCGGTACGTCGCCGAGGAGGCCGGCATCTCCAAGGGGACGCTGACCGGGGTCGCCCGGACGCTGGCCGGGCGTGGCCTGATCGAGCGGCGGGGTCACCCGGACGACGGGCGGCTCGCGCTGCTCCGGCTCACGGCGGAGGGGGAGCGGCTGATGGAGAAGGTGTTCCCCGCGTTCAACGCCGAGGAGGCCTTCGTCGCCGACGGACTGACCGACCAGGAGTGCCGGACGCTGGCGGATCTCCTCCGGAAGATCGTGGTGCAGACGGAGGAGAAGGGCGAGGAGCGGCGCCTTGAGCTGCTTGACGGGGCTGATCCCACGCCTCGCCGGAGCGGCAGGCGGGCCAAGGGGTAACTTCCCGCCCCCGGCCTTGCGTCAATGGTGCCCCCGGGCCTTGCGTACCGCCATCACCGGCTCCGCCGAGTTCGTCCTCAAGCGCCGGACGGGCTGAAACCGCGCGCGGTCGCGGTGTGGGTGCCTCCCGCACCGGTGGTCGTTTGAGCCCAAGCAGTAGCCGAACGTCGCGCCCACATCGAGGGGTTGACCCACCCGGCCGCCCGCTCATAATGTTGTTTGGGGTCAAACGAAATGGACTGGAGGAAGTCATGGCTCCCCCCACCCCCGCGCCCCCGACCAACCCCCCGCACACGGCGGTCGTCGCCACCGTCCCCGTCGACACCCGGCACTGGATCGGCGGCAGGCGCGTCGCGTCCGTGGCCACCTTCACCGACCGCTCGCCCCTCGACGGAGCCCCGCTCGCCGAGATCGCCCGCGGTGGCGCCGAAGAGGCCCGGACCGCCGTGGCCGCCGCCCGCGATGCCTTTCCCGGCTGGGCCGCCACCCCGCCCGCCGAGCGCGCCCGGCTGCTGCACGCCGTCGCCGACGGGGTCGAGGCGCGCGTCGAGGACCTCGCGATCGTCGAGACCATGGACAACGGCGCCCTCCTGCGCTCCCACCGCCGCGGTGTCATGCCCCGCGTCGCCCACAACCTCCGCTACTTCGCCGACCGGCTCCTCGCCCTCTCCCACGACGACTTCGACACCAGGGGTCACAGGAACCACGTGAGCTGGGACCCGGCGGGCCCCGCCGTCCTCATCACACCGTGGAACGCCCCGCTGATGCTGGCGAGTTGGAAGATCGGGCCCGCGCTCGCCGCCGGGAGCACCGTCGTCCTCAAGCCCGCCGAGTGGACCCCGCTGACGGCCTCGCTCTTCGCGGACATCGCGCACGAGGCGGGCCTGCCGGGCGGGGTGTTCAACGTGGTGCAGGGGTACGGGGCGGAGGCCGGGACGCCGCTCGCCGCCGATCCGGACGTGCGGCGGATCAGCTTCACCGGGTCGGTGCCCACCGCGCGGCGGATCGCCACGGCTGCGGCCGGGAATTTGGTGCCGTGCAGCTTCGAACTGGGCGGGAAGTCCCCGCTGCTCGTCTTCGCCGACGCCGACCTGGAGCTGGCCGCGGACCTCGCCGTCGAGCAGTACGACAACGCGGGGCAGGTCTGTCTGGCCGCCACCCGCATCCTGGTCGAGGAATCCGCACGCGAAATCTTCCTCGGTCACTTTCTTGACCGGGTAACGAAGTTAACCCAGGGAGATCCCCGCGACGAGGCCACCGACATCGGCCCCAACATCCACCCCCGGCACATCGAGCGCGTCGACGGGTTCGTGCGCCGGGCCCTGGACGCGGGAGCCAAGGCGGTCGTCGGCGGCGGACGCAACACGGAACTGGCGGAACTGGCGGAACTGACGGAACTGGGCGGGAACTACTACCTCCCCACCCTCCTCACCGACGTTCAGCAGGACTCCGAGATCGTCCAGGAAGAGGTCTTCGGGCCCGTCCTCACCCTCCAGACCTTCCCCGAGGGCGACGAGGACGAAGCCGTACGCCTGGCCAACGGCACCCGCTTCGGCCTCGCCGCCACCCTCGCCACCGGCGACCGCGAACGCGCCCGCCGGATCGGCGCACGGCTCGTCGCCGGCACGGTCTGGGTCAACTGCTTCTTCGTACGCGACCTCTCGGCGCCCTTCGGCGGCTCCCGCGCGTCGGGCATCGGGCGCGAGGGCGGCGACTGGTCCTTCGACTTCTACTGCGACCTGAAGAACACGGTGACCGCGCCGAAGGGGTGGGCCCGCCATGGGTGAGATCGTCGGGGCGGGGCTCCTCGCCCACGTGCCCACCATCGTGCTGCCCGAGGAGACCCGCAAGGAACTCAACGAAGGCCGCGAGATCAGCCTCGTCACCGGGCTGCGGCGGCTGCGCGATGAGGTCTTCGAGACGCTCGACCACGACACCGTCGTCGTCCTCGACTCGCACTGGGCGACCACGGTCGAATTCGTCGTTGCCGCGCACGGGCGCCGCGCCGGGCTCTTCACCTCCGAGGAGCTGCCGCGCGGCATGTGCAGGATGCCGTACGACTACCCCGGAGACCCCGAACTCGCCCACTCCATAGCCGAGTTCGCCGGTCGGCACGGTACATGGATCACCCCGATCGACGACCCGTACCTGCCGGTCCACTACGCCACGATCAACCTCTGGAAGTACCTGGGCGAAGGGCTGGGTGGAGGCCTCCCGGAGAAGAAGTGGGTCTCGATCGGGGTCTGCCAGACCGGCGACACCGAGGACCATCTGCGGCTCGGCCGCGCACTCGCCGACGGTATCGCCGCGCTGCCCGACCGCAAGGTCCTCCTCCTCGCGTCCGGCGCGCTCTCGCACACCTTCTGGCCGCTGCGGCAGCTGCGCGACCACGAGTCGAGCGAACCCTCCCACATCCGTACGCCGCAGGCGCGGGCCGCCGACGAGCGGCGCATCGCGTGGCTGGAGCGCGGTGAGCACGCCGAAGTCCTGCGCACGATGCCGGAGTTCCTCACCCACAAGCCCGAGGCGCGCTTCGGCCACTACCTGATGATGATCGGTGCTCTCGGAGAAGAGCAGTGCTCCGCGCCGGGCCGCGCCTACAGCGACTACGAGAACTCGGTGGGCACCGGCCAGACGCACCTGTGGTTCGACCGCCCGGCAACCGGCTGGACCGGCACCGACAAGCAGAGCGAGGTCTCCCGCGTATGACACGTACGCCCACCGTCGAATACCGCCGCATCCTCCTCGAAGGCGCCGCGGTCCAGGTCGTACGGGAGGGGGACGAGCTCGTCGCCGCCGACGGCCGCCGCCTGAAGGCCACGGAGGCGCACCACCTCCCGCCCGTACGCCCCTCCAAGGTGATCGCCGTCCACCTCAACCACCGCAGCAGAGTGGCGGAGTTCGGCGTCAGCCTGCCGACCGCGCCCACCTTCTTCCACAAGCCGGTCTCGGCGCTCAACGCCCACGGCGGCGCGGTGGTGCGCCCCGAAGGCTGCAAATACCTCAACTACGAGGGCGAGATCGGCATCGTCATCGGCCGGACCTGCCGCAACATCGCCCCCGCGGACGCGGTGGCGTACATCGCGGGCTACACCGTCGCCAATGACTACGGCCTGCACGACTTCCGCGACACCGACGCCGGTTCGATGCTCCGGGTCAAGGGTTCGGACACGCTCTGCCCGCTGGGTCCCGGCCTAGTGACGGGCTGGGACTTCCACTCCAAATACCTGCGCACGTACGTCAACGGCGAGCTGGTGCAGGACGGTTCGACAGACGAGATGCGGTGGGACATGCACTATCTCGTCGCGGACATCGCCCGCACGATCACGCTGGAGCCGGGCGACGTGCTCCTGTCCGGTACGCCCGCCAACTCCCGCCCCGTCGAGCCCGGGGACGTCGTCGAGGTCGAGGCCGAGGGCCTGGGCCGCCTCACGAACCACATCGTCACCGGACCCACGGCCATCCGCACCGACGTCGGCGCACAGCCCACCGAGTCCGAGGAGGTCGTCTCGACGGCTTTCGGAGGCGACTGGGAGTTCCGCGGAGTACGAGCCCCGCGCCGCTGATTCGCGGACTTGGGAAGGGAGTTCAGATGCCACTCAAAGTCACCGTCGACACGGACGTCTGCCAGGACCACGGGCAGTGCGTCTTCGCCGCTCCGGACGTCTTCACGCTCGACGAGGACGGTCACCTGACGTACGTCGACGCGCCCGACGAGGCGTTGCGCGCCGACGCGGAGGACGCCGCCGACGTCTGCCCGCTGCAGGCCATCCGGGTCGAGGGCTGACCCGCCGTGACCTCGGCGGGAATCGCCGTCGTCGGCGCGTCGCTTGGCGGCCTGCGGGCAGCGGAACAGCTGCGGGCGGCAGGGTGGCAGGGCCCGATCACCATGTACGGGGACGAGCCCCACCTCCCCTACAACCGCCCCCCGCTGTCCAAGGAGGTCCTCGCGGGCGAGGCCCCCACGACGGCGACGGAGCTGCGCCGCCGCCCGAGCGTCGCGGACGTCGAGTGGCGGCTCGGCCTGGCGGTGGAGTCCGCCGACCTGACGGCGCGGACGCTGACGCTGGCTGACGGCACGGTGTGCGGGTACGAGGGTTTGGTCGCCGCGACGGGGGTGAGGCCGCGCAGGCTGCCGCTGTCCTCGCCGGCCGGGGGCCCGCGACGGCACGTGGTACGCACCTTGGAGGACTCGGAGGCGCTGCGGGCTGAACTGGGTGACGGCGTAAGGGTGCTGGTGATCGGCTCCGGCTTCATCGGATGCGAAGTGGCGGCGACGGCGCGCAAGGCGGGCTGTGCGGTGACGGTGGTCGCACCGGAGGCCGAGCCGATGATGCTCGCGCTGGGGGAGGAGCTGGGCCGGGTGCTGCGGAGACGGCATGAGGCGCGGGGGGTGCGGTTCCGTATGGGCCGCCTGGTCTCCCACCTGCACGCTGAGGGCGCCGTGTTGGACGACGGCAGCGAGTGCGGGGCCGACGTCGTGGTGGAGGCCGTCGGCTCGGTGCCGAACGTGGAGTGGCTGAGGGCGAGCGAGGGCGTGGCCGACCTGACGGACGGCGTCCTCTGCGACGAGCACTTGCGGATCGGGGGGCTTCCGTACGCGGTGGCGGTGGGGGATGTGGCGCGCTTCCCGAACCCTCGGTACGGGGAGGTCGCGCGGCGGGTCGAGCACTGGTCGATGGCGTCGGAGTGCGCGCGGCACGGGGCGCGGGTGCTGGTGGCGGGGCTGGCAGGCGGCGACCACGGACTGCCGCCGTTCGACCCGCTGCCGTCCTTCTGGAGCGATCAATTCACGCTGCGGGTGCAGTCGTTCGGGATGCCGGGGGTGGGGGAGAGGGCGGAGCTGCTGGAGGGGGACGCCGATGCCGATGCCGGTTCGGCCGAGGGGGATGTGCTGTACGGCTATTACGCGGGGGAGCGGATGGTGGGGGTGGTCGCGCTCGGTGGGGCCAGGGCGGTGGCTCTGGCGGGGCGGTATCGGGGGGAGCTGGTGGGGGTCCCCGCGGGGCCTTGGATATAGCCCGTCCGGCGTCCGGCGTTTGAGGACGAGCTCGGCGCAGCCCGCGATTGACGGCTAACCCCCCACCGCACTGAGCAGGGCCAACGGCGCCGCCGCCGACCGGGACTCCCGTACGCACGCATGCGGATACGGCACCGGCTCCGGATGCGACTCCCGCCCGTACCCCGCGAGGACCTCCGGCAACCGGTCACCCCCCGTGGACGCCGCAGCCACAAGGCCCCGCGCCACCGCCCTCGCCTCGTCGTGGAGGCCGTAGCGCGCGAGGCCGAGGGCGATGAGCGCGTTGTCGTGCGGCCACACCGAACCCCGGTGGTAGGACAGCGGGTGGTACGCGGGCTGCTCCGCGGCCAGGGTGCGCACTCCCCAGCCCGAGAAGAAGTCCGGCTCCAGGAGGCGCCGGCCCACCGCCTCCCCGTACTCCTTGTCCAGGAGACCGGACCACAGCAGGTGACCGGCGTCGGAGGCCAGCGCGTCGACCTGGTGGCCGTCGCCGTCGAGTGCGAGCGCGCAGAACCCCTTCGACGGCATCCAGAAGTCCCGCTGGAAGCGGTCCCGCAGGTCGGCCGCGGCCTGCGTCAGGAGGTCCGCATACACCGTGTCGTCCCAGACCGTACGCGCGAGCCAGGCCGTGCGGCCCAACGCGTCGTACGCGTACCCCTGCGCGCCCGCCGCCATCACGGGCCCCGTGGCGGGGCTGCCGTCGGCGGAGCAGATCGCGCCGGGGGAGTCCTTCCAGTTCTGGTTGGCGAGGCCGCCCTCGTCCGCGCGGTAGACGAGGTAGCCGCGCGAGGTGAGCCCGCCGTGGTCGAGGATCCAGCCGACGGCGGCCCGCGCGTGCGGCTCAAGGCGGCGCGCGAGGGTCGTGTCGCCGGTCAGCTCCGTGTACGCGCCGAGCAGGACGAGGAAGAGCGGGGTCGCGTCGACCGAGCCGTAGTAGCGCCCGAACGGCACCTGCCCGAAGTGCGCGAGTTCCCCGTGCCGCACCTCGTGCACGATCTTGCCTGGCTGGGCGACCGCCCCCTCGGTGGCCTCCGTCGCCTGTGTCGCGGCGAGCGCGGGGAGCGTCGCGGCGGCCAGGCGCGGCAGATAGGGCAGGGCGAAGAGCGAGGTCAGGAGGGCGTCGCGGCCCAGGAGCGTCAGGAACCAGGGGACGCCCGCCGCGGGGACGCTGAGCGCCTCGCCGCCCGGCCCTGATGCGGGTACCTGGAGTATGGCCAGGTCGGCGAGGCCCCGCTCGCAGGCCGCCGTCAGCTCCGGCCAGCCGCCCGGGATCACGACTCCGGACGTGAACTCGGCCAGCGCGGACGCCTGTTGGGCCGCGGCCTCCGCCGGGCCCGCGGGCACCCGCGGTTCCGGCGCCCCGTACGGATGTGCCGCGACACGCAGTGCCACCTCCGCCGTGTCGTGCGCGTCGAGGTCGAGGGACCAGACGAGTCGCCGCGCACCGGTGCCGGTCTCCTCGACCGCGTCCGGCGGGGGGCTGGCCGTCACGGTCGTACGGGAGCGCCACTCACGGCGCCGGTAGGCGAACTCGACGCCCCGCGGCTCTTCGTCCTCGCCGCTGATGACCTTCCGCGACCTGACCGCGCCGGTCTTGGAGTACGTACGGTGGTCGGCCCGCAGCTCGAACTGGTCGGCGAAGTCGGCGTCCACGGTCAGGGCGAGGCGCACGGCTGTCGGCACCGCGCGGTTGCACGTGACGCGCAGCGACTCCACGAACGTGCCGTCCGTCACCGCCTGTTCGCGGAAGAGCGTGCAGGACGGGGGCTCCAGCCGGCCGCCGCGCGGAACGAGCACGCACCGGGCGACACCGGCGTCCGCGTCGGCGTCCGACACCGGCGCGAGGACCTCCGGGACGGCCCCGTCGACCGTCAGTTGCCAGCGGCTCAGATGCCGGGCGTCCCGAACGAAGAGACCGTCCGGTGCCGCACCGCCCACGCGCACCCCGCTGATGTCCCCACCCGCGCCCAGCGCCGCGAACGTACCGCCTCGCACCAGTAGTTGCCGCCGATCAGTCATCCCTGAACCCCTCCCTGATCGTCCAACAGCAGATCAAGCGTGAGCGCCGCGCTCCAGCCGAAGCCGCGCGCACCGCAGCCCCGCCCCGTGTGCGGATCCACGTACTCCGCGAAGCCGGACTCCCCGGCCACTTCGAGCAGCGAACGCCGCAGTCCGTCGGCCCGCGCGAGCTCGCCGTGCAGCCGGAGCCCGCGTTCGAGCAGCCAGTTGGTGTTGAACCACGCGGGCCCGCGCCAGTACCGCCGTGCGTCGAAGGCGCTCCCGGTGAGGTCGTAGCTGGGCGCGAGGCGGGCCGGGCCGCCGAGTCCGAAGTGCGGTCCGTACGCCGTCCGTACGAGCGCGGCGGCGATGGGGCGCGGCAGCGCGGGCAGGATCAGCGGGATCAGGCCGCCGACGCCCCGCTCCGGGACCAGCTGCCCGGAGCGACCGGAGTCCCCGGAGTGCCCGGAGTCCCCTGCGCGCAGGTCGCGGCAGAAGAACATGCCGTCCACCGGGTCCCAGAGCCGCTCGACCAGGACGCCGGTCAGGGTCCGTGCCCGTGCGCGGCGCCCGGCCGACGCCCCGGGCATCCCCAACTCGGCCTCGATCAGCGCCAATGCGTACTCGGAGGCGATCAGGAGCGCGTTGAACGCGGGGTCCTCGACGGCGAACCCGCCCGCGCCGCTCACCCCGCCCGCCCCGTCCCCGTACCCGCGATCGCGGTAGTCCGCGGCGAGCCGCACATACCTGCCGTAGTCGAGGTCGGTCGGCCGGTCCTCCGGCGCCCCGTGGGCCAGGTCCGCGCGGCGGTACGCGGACGGGTCCGCCGGGGTGATCCTGTTCAACGGGGCGTCCCAGCAAGGGCTGTTGTCCATGCCCTGCTCCCAGGGGTGGACCACGCAGGCAAGCCCCGCGCCGCCCGCGTTCCTGCGGTGCAGCAGGTAGCGGTGCCAGGCGGCGAGCCGCGGATGTGCGCGGGCCAGGAAGGAGCGGGCCCGGGAGAGGCCGGGGTCGGCGCGGTGCACCAGCCAGACGGCGAGCGCGTGGACCGGCGGCTGCACGATGCCGGAGGTCTGCACGGCACAGGGTGCCCCGGCCGCGCGGCCCGCGGTGGTGGAGCGCCAGAAGTCGGGGCTGGGAAAGTAGGCGTCCAGGGGGACGGCCGGGTTGAACACGATGTGCGGGACACGGCCGTCGCCCCACTGGGCGGAGAGCAGCGTTTCCAGCTCCAACTGTGCCCGTAGGGGCGAGAGATGGCGCAGGCCGATCGCGATGAACGCGGAGTCCCAGGACCATTGGTGGGGGTAGAGCTGCCGGGAGGGGACGGTCGATGTCCCCATCCAGTTGGCCCAGAGCACCTCGGCGGCCCGCGTGCGCAGCGACGGCGCGGCACGGCGGGGGGCGGCGGCGGTCAGCTGGGCGGTGCGGCCCACGTTCGTGCGGTCCACGCGGATCTCCCCAAGGGGCCCGCGGGTTGTGACCCCTTGGACGCCCTGTCAGTTTGGTGTTATCCACCTTAGGGTTACGTCTGCTTAACACGCAAAACCCAATATGTAACGTGGAGTTGATGAGCGCAAGGGGAGAGTTGATGCGGGACCGACCGGTGGGCGAAACACGGGCGACGGGGGGCCGCGGGGGCGGAAGCGGGCAGTACGCCGGTGCCGGGGACCTGCTCCAGCTGGTGCGCACCGGCCGTGCCACCACGCGCGGCGCCCTGCAGCAGGTCACCGGACTCTCCCGGGCCACGGTCGGCCAGCGCCTTGACCGGCTGTTCCGTGCGGGCTGGCTCCGGGAGGGCGCCGGCGCCCCGGACACGGCAGGCTCGCCGCTCGGCGGGCGTCCCGCCCTGCGCCTGGAGTTCGACGACACCCACGCGGTGGTCCTCGCCGCCGATCTGGAGACCCGGCACGCCCGCACCGCCCTGCTCGGCCTCACCGGCGAGGTCGTCGCCGAGTCCGTGGGCCCCCTGGCGATCGACGACGGGCCCGAGGCGGTCCTCGGCGAACTGGGCGTCCGCTTCGCCGAGCTGCTGCGCAAGGCCGACCGCGCCCCGGAGACGGTGTGCGGCATCGGGCTCGCGGTGCCGGGCCCGGTGGACAGCGAGACGGGCCGCGTCGTCCAGCCGCCGATCATGCCGGGCTGGGACGGCTACGACATAAGGGGCCGCCTGCGCCGCGCCTTCGCCGAGCGGACGGGCGGCCCCGCGGGCATCCCGGTCCTCGTCGACAACGACGCGAACCTCATGGCGTACGGCGAACAGCGCGTCTCCTACCCGCGGTGCTCGGCCTTCGCCCTGGTCAAGGTCTCCACCGGCATCGGCGCGGGCGTCATCGTCGACGGCGCGGTCTACCGGGGCATCGACGGAGGCGCCGGGGACATCGGCCACATCAGGGTGCCCGAGGGCCCGGAAGGCTCGGCCGCGCTGTGCAAGTGCGGCTCGTACGGCTGCCTTGCCGCCGTGGCCAGCGGCCGTGCGGTGGCCGGGCGGCTGACGGAGGCGGGTGTTCCGGCGGCTTCGGGGGCGGATGTGCGCCGGCTCCTGGAGGCGGGGAACCCCGAGGCGGTGGGGTTCGCGCGGGAGGCGGGGCGACACGTGGGGGAGGTCCTGGCGACCGTCGTC
Source organism: Streptomyces sp. NPDC048436 (assembly GCF_043200355.1). Lineage (NCBI taxonomy): Bacteria > Bacillati > Actinomycetota > Actinomycetes > Kitasatosporales > Streptomycetaceae > Streptomyces > Streptomyces sp. NPDC048436. The sequence continues at coordinate 850,043 of NZ_JBICXP010000001.1, read as the reverse complement.
ACGCTGCTCAACCCCGGAGTTCTGATGATCGCCGGAGATCTGGCCGGAACTCCTTTCCTCACCGGCGTACGCGAGCTGCTCTACCAGCGGGCCCTGCCCCGCTCCACGGCCCATCTGGAGATCGTCACCTCGCGCCTCGGCGAGCGCGCGGCGCTCGTCGGGGCGGGAACGCTGGTGGTCGAGCACCTGTACGCGCCGCGGCGGGCCGAGGAGAGGCTGGCCGCGCTCGGCGTATGACGGGAGTCCGCGGGAGTCCGGCGGAGAGGTGAGGTGTCCGCGTCGGCGTCCGGATGCTGACATCAGGCCGCTTCAAACGGCGTGATTCTCGCCACCCCTGATAGGGCTTGCGCTCAGATGAGCGATCCTGGGGCGACTGCACTTCTCCAAGGGGTGGCACTCAGTGCCACTGCTCGATCATTCATGAGGTGAACTCACATATGAGATCTGCGCGCTCATGTGAGCGTTTCGCAGGTTCTACGGGGGTTGACCCTTCAAGAGTTGAATGAATGACCGGGCGCTTCGCTACTGCCGAGTTACTTTCGATCTACTGGCGGACGGGTGGTTACAGCCGTATGACGCACAAGTGGACGTACCCAGGCGCCTTCGATCTGGGTATGTTCCTCGCCGTCAGGGCAGCCACCGAGTCCTCGAGGAGTCGAGACCCGTGTCGGAAAACAAAGATCACCACGTAGCGCAGAGCGATGCGAGCGATGCGAGCGATACGGCCGTGAAGTTCGTCTACGACTTCACCGAGGGCAACAGGGACCTCAAGGACCTCCTCGGCGGGAAGGGCGCGAACCTCGCCGAGATGACCAACCTCGGGCTGCCCGTCCCTCCGGGCTTCACCATCACCACCGAGGCCTGCAAGACCTACCTCGCCAGCGGCGAGGAGCCGGTCGAACTGCGCGACGAGGTCAGCGCGCACCTCGACGCCCTTGAGCGGAAGATGGGCAAGAAGCTCGGTCAGGCCAACGACCCGCTGCTCGTCTCGGTCCGCTCGGGCGCCAAGTTCTCGATGCCCGGCATGATGGACACCGTCCTGAACATCGGGCTCTCCGACAAGTCGGTGACGGGCCTCGCCAAGCAGTCCGGCGACGACCGCTTCGCCTGGGACTCCTACCGCCGCCTCATCCAGATGTTCGGCAAGACCGTCATGGACGTCGACGGCGAGCTGTTCGAGGACGCCCTTGAGGCGGCCAAGGCCGCCAAGAAGGTCACGATCGACACCGACCTCGAGGCTGCCGACCTCAAGAAGCTGGTCACGAAGTTCAAGAAGATCGTCAAGACCGAGGCCGGGCGCGACTTCCCGCAGGACCCGCGCGAGCAGATGGACCTCGCGATCCGCTCGGTCTTCGAATCGTGGAACACCGACCGCGCCAAGCTCTACCGCCGCCAGGAGCGCATCCCCGGCGACCTCGGCACCGCGGTCAACATCTGTTCGATGGTCTTCGGCAACCTCGGCCCCGACTCCGGCACGGGCGTCGCGTTCACCCGCGACCCGGCCTCCGGTCACCAGGGCGTGTACGGCGACTACCTGACGAACGCGCAGGGCGAGGACGTGGTGGCGGGCATCCGCAACACCGTCGCGCTCGCCGATCTGGAGCAGATCGACAAGAAGTCGTACGACGAGCTCATGAAGATCATGGAGACCCTTGAGACGCACTACAAGGACCTCTGCGACATCGAGTTCACCATCGAGCGCGGCCAGTTGTGGATGCTGCAGACCCGCGTCGGCAAGCGCACCGCCGGTGCCGCCTTCCGTATCGCGACGCAGCTCGTGGACCAGGGCCTGATCGACGAGGCCGAGGCGCTGCAGCGCGTCAACGGCGCGCAGCTCGCCCAGCTGATGTTCCCGCGCTTCGACGAGACCGCGAAGGTCGAGCAGCTCGGCCGGGGCATCGCCGCGTCACCCGGTGCCGCGGTCGGCAAGGCGGTCTTCGACTCGTACACCGCCATCAAGTGGTCGCGTTCGGGCGAGAAGGTCATCCTCATCCGCCGTGAGACCAACCCGGACGACCTCGACGGCATGATCGCCTGCGAGGGCATCCTCACCTCCCGCGGCGGCAAGACCTCGCACGCCGCCGTCGTCGCCCGCGGCATGGGCAAGACGTGCGTCTGCGGCGCCGAGGACCTGGAGGTCGACACCAAGCGGCGCCGCATGACGGTGGGCGGCACCGTCGTCGAGGAGGGCGACGTCGTCTCCATCGACGGCTCGACGGGCAAGGTGTACCTGGGCGAGGTGCCCGTGGTCCCCTCGCCGGTCGTCGAGTACTTCGAGGGCCGCATGCACGCGGGCGCCGACGACGCCGACGAGCTGGTCGGAGCCGTGCACCGCATCATGGCGTACGCGGACCGAGTACGCCGTCTGCGTGTACGCGCCAACGCCGATAACGCGGAAGACGCTCTCCGGGCCCGCCGCTTCGGCGCCCAGGGCATCGGCCTCTGCCGCACCGAGCACATGTTCCTCGGTGAGCGCCGCGAGATGGTCGAGCGGCTGATCCTCGCCGACGCGGACGAGGAGCGCGAGGAGGCGCTCAAGGAGCTTCTGCCGCTCCAGAAGCGTGACTTCGTGGAGCTCTTCGAGGCGATGGACGGCCTTCCGGTCACCGTGCGTCTCCTGGACCCGCCGCTGCACGAGTTCCTCCCGGACATCACCGAGCTCTCCGTGCGCGTGGCCCTCGCCGAGTCCCGCAAGGACTCCAACGAGAACGACCTGCGTCTCCTCCAGGCCGTGCACCGCCTGCACGAGCAGAACCCGATGCTGGGCCTGCGCGGCGTACGCCTCGGCCTGGTCATCCCCGGCCTCTTCACCATGCAGGTACGGGCCATCGCCGAGGCCGCGGCCGAGCGCAAGAACGCCAAGGGCGACCCGCGCGCGGAGATCATGATTCCGCTCGTCGGTACGGTCCAGGAGCTGGAGATCGTCCGCGAGGAGGCCGAGCAGGTCATCGCGGAGGTCGAGGCGACGACGGGCGTGGCGCTGAAGCTGGCGCTCGGCACCATGATCGAGCTGCCGCGCGCCGCGCTGACGGCGGACCAGATCGCGGAGGCCGCCGAGTTCTTCTCCTTCGGCACGAACGACCTCACGCAGACCGTCTGGGGCTTCTCGCGTGACGACGTGGAGGCGAGCTTCTTCACGGCGTACCTGGAGAAGGGCATCTTCGGGGTCTCCCCCTTCGAGACCATCGACAGGGACGGCGTGGGCAAGCTGGTGAAGGACGCGGTCGCGGCCGGCCGCGCCACGCGCCCCGACCTGAAACTCGGCGTCTGCGGCGAGCACGGCGGCGACCCGGAGTCCGTGCACTTCTTCCACGAGGTGGGCCTGGACTACGTCTCCTGCTCCCCGTTCCGTATCCCGGTGGCCCGCCTGGAGGCAGGCCGCGCGGCATCGGAGTCGGCGGGCAGCGACCACCGGTAGGCCTGATCTCCGGAGCCGACGCCGTGTCCCCGACCCTCACCGATGCGGCATCGGCTCCGGTTCACCAAGAAGGGGCAGCACCCTGTGCGGGGGTGCTGCCCCTTCGGGCTTCCCCCGCCACGCAGGTTGACGACACCCTGAACCCCCCGGCTGCTGAAGCAGCTGTCTGATCGCCCTGGACCGGGCCGCGGATCGTCAGCGGCGCATCCAGATCTTGCCAATGGTGTCCTCGTCGTAGGCCTCACAGCAGACGCCCACGGCCAGGACTTGGGATGTGCCGGGGACGACAGCGAGGCCGGTGATCGTGTGTTCGGAGGCGACCTGTTCGCTCGTCCAGTTCCGGCCGTCGTAGTGGAAGGCCTCCGCGGTGGATGCGGAGGCAAAGATCCCGCCATGCCCGTCGGCGGTGGCACGGGCGAACTCCCCGCCGACGCCGGAGCCGACCACTCTCACCCACCTGTGCCCGTCCCAGCGCACCGCGAGAGGCCCGGCCGCGTCCCCTGTTCGACCCGTGCGGCCGACCGCCCAGAGCTGCGTCGGCGACTGTGCGGCGAGCCCGTCCAGCTCTCCGCTTTGCCACGTGACCGCTGGCGGCAGCGGCACCGTGCGCCAACTCCCGCCGTCCCAGTGCAGGGTTGCCGGTTTGCCCCGATCCTCGCCGACGGCCCAGACGTCCCGAGGCGACAGCGCATGGAGGGCACGCACGCACACCATCGATGGCAGGGCGACGGCCGACCAGCCCGCGGCGGTACGGTGCCGGAGGAACGAACGGCATGTGCCGTTACCGCCCCGCCGCCGGCCCGCCACCCACACATCGCCCGGCCCCGCGACGGTTGCCGCGTCCACCACGGAGTTGGGCTCGCGCCAGGCGAGTGTCCACCGACTGCCGTTCCACCGCGCCCCATGGGCCTCCTGGGCCCGGCCGTCACCGGTCGGCTGCGCGAGTCCGAAGACCCACACGTCGTCCGGCCCCGAGGCTGTCACGACGCGCAGGCTTCCCAGGCCGAGCTGCTCGGGTACCTCGACCTTGGCCCATGTCCCGCCACTCCACCGCATGACAACCGGTTCGGTTCCCTCGTCTCCCACCGCCCAGGCGTCGTGCGCTCCGGTGGCTACCACGTCCTTCAGGGTCCCGGGGTTGCCGGTGTGGCCCATCAGCCGCCACGGTCCGGAGCCGGCCGTCCCGCTCGGACGCGGGCTCTTACCCGTCGCGTGCGTCCCGCCGCCGGGCGTCGCACAACCGCCGACGGTCAGGCCCAGGACCGCGCTGAGCACAGCAACCGCAAAGCGGCGCACTGGCCACACCCCCCTCTTCCGGCTCACCGGCTCATTCTGTTCTCAGCTCGCGGCTTCCTGCTCGGTTCTTCGCGATGTTCCGTGTCTTCCTGGTGCGGGCCGACCCGGCGACCACGGCCAGTACCGCCGGCGACGTCGACCACTCGGCGAGGTGGCGCTGCATCCAGTCCGTGACCTCCGCCAACTCGGCGGCCGTCGGCACGTGGCCGTCCTTGACGGACAGGTAGAACAGCCAGTCCTGGATGCGGCGGCGGATGAACTCGCGGTGCCCCTCCGCCTTGAGCTGGTCGATCTCCGGCAGTAGTTCGTCCGACCACTGCCGGAACTCGTCAGGACCGGTCACTTCATAGGCGATCTCGTCCACGAGGGCGACCACCGCCGTCTTTGCCCCCATCTCGTTGGGGTCGCGCAGGATCGTGGCCACGATCGCGCGGTCCCGGTCGCGGCTCGACGAGGCAGCGGTCACCGAGACGACGCGCAGGTACGCGGACGCTCGCACGTGCTCGTCCGCGACGGCTTCGTCGACGTCCACGTCGACGATGCCGGCCTCCGCGAGCAACTCGGCCACATCGGAATGCAATGTCATCGCTTCATCCCTACTTGCAGGGTTTCTTGCCGGCCTCGGTGGCCTCGCGCTGCTCCTTCGCAGCCCGCTCCTCCGCCTGGCTTCGCTTGCCGAGCTTCCTGACGGCGGTCCTGATCTGCGGCTTGAAATGCTCCACCGCTTGTCGCTGCTTGCTCGAAAGCTCCGGTTGGTTGTGGAGGGGTTTGCCGTTCGGCCCGATCCTGACCTCGCGACCCCCGCCACCGGTGACATGAGCGTGCGCCGGCTTGTCGACGTCGTACTCGTGTACGACGATTTTCACGCCGTTCTTGCTGACGTCGAGGAGGGAAAGGCCGAGGGGGTCGATCCACATGAACGGGTTGGGCACGTAATTGTGCGGCGCGAAGCCACCGGCGAGACCGATCGGGTCCGAGGTGAGGTAGCGGGCGGTTTCGGGGTCGTAGTGCCGGAAGTAGTTGTAGTGCAGCCCCGTCTCGGGGTCGTAGTACTGGCCGGGGAAACGCAGTGGTGTGTAGGCGGTGGCGCTTCGGTTCCAGGCTGTGGTGCCCCAGAGGGTGGTTCTGGTGCGCCAGGCGATGTCGCCCTGTTCGTCGAGGAGTTCGGTCGGGGTGCCGACGAGGTCGGTGACGATGGCGTAGAAGCGGGCGTCCACTTCTTCGTCGGTGAGGTGTCTGCGCTCTGTTTGGGCCAGGGGGCACAGGCCGTCATGGTCCCATGTGAGGGTTACTGATTCCGGTGCGCCCGGGGTGTGGCTCGTCTGTTCGCAAAGGGTCATGTCGTCCCAGGTGAAGTCGGTCTGTTCCGCCACCCCCTGTTCCGTCATGCGCTGTTTGGATATTCGGCGGCCGAGGGGGTCGTAGAGGTAACGCCACCTTGTGCCGTCGGGGGTCACCACGGATGTGAGGCGGTCCTCCGCGTCCCATTCGTAGCGCCAGGTGTCGGGTTTGCGGGACAGGCGGGTCTTCTGGCGCAGGGTGGTGCGGCCTGCTGTGTCGTATGCGTAGCGGACGTTGCCCGCCGCGGTGATGCGGGTTCCGGTGTAGGTGCGGGGGCCTGTTGCCTCTTGGCCCGGCATGGGGGCCGGCCAGGAGGCGTCGGTCTGGTTGCCCGCCGCGTCGTAGGCGTAGGTCTCTGTCCAGCCTGCCGCGTGGACCGCTGTGACGCGGCCTGCCGCGTCCAGGTCGAAGTGCCGCGCGCCGCCCAGCTGGTCCTCCATGCCGGTCAGATGGTCGTCCGCACGGTACGTGTACGCCCGCTGCTGGATACGGGCGTTGGCCGGGCCCAGCAGTTCCTGTTTCGACAGGCGGCCCACGACGTCGTACACGTTCGTCAGTGTCAGGGCCTCGCCGACCGTGCGCGTGAGTTCCCGGCCCGCCTCGTCGTACGTGAACGCCAACCGCCGCCCGGAAGCGGTCAGTTCGGTGCGACGACCTGCCGCGTCGTATGTCCAGGTGCTCGTCGCGCCGGACGGTGTGGTGCGGCCGGTGCGGCGGCCCAACTCGTCGTAGGTGCAGGTAAGGGTGCGGCCGTTGACCGTCTCCGAAAGTAGATTGCCTGACACGTCCCTGGCCAGGGTCAGTGTCACGTCCGGGCTCACCGCCCCGGTGAGGGCGCCTGTCGCGTCGTAGGTGTAGCGCGTGATCGCGGCGCCCGCCACGTTCTGCGTGACCGTCCGGCCCAGCATGTCCCGTTCGAAGGTGATCTCGTCGCCCGCGGCCGTCGTACGGGTCGCCAACTGGCCCGCCGGGTCGTATGTGTACGTCAGTGTGCGGGCGTCGAAGTCCGTCTCCGCCACCAGGCGGCCTGCCGGGTCGTACTCGTAACTCCAGGTCAGTCCCTGCGGGTTGGTGACCTTGCGGAGCTGGAGCTGGGTGTCGTGGTCGAACTCGTGGCGGGCGCCGTCGGGGTCCGTGCGGGCCGCGATCAGGTCGAAGTGCGTGTATTCGTGTGTCGTGGTCGCGCCCATCGCGTCCGTGTGCGAGACGCAGTTGCCCTCGCCGTCGTACGTCCACGACTCCGACGAACCGTCCGCCTCCGTGCGCCGCGCCAGCTTGCCCTCGACCGTCCACTCAAGCCGCGTGGTCGCGCCAGTCGGGTCCGTGATCGCGGCCGGGCGCCCGAAGGCGTCGAGGTCGTAGCGGGTCACCGCGCCCAGCGGGTCGGTGACTTCCAGCGGCAGGCCCGCCGCGTCGCAGCGCCGCTCGGTGGTGTGGCCGAGGGGGTCCGTGATGGTGGACACGGCTCCGGTGGCGTCGTGGGTGAAGTGATGCGTCAGGCCGTCGGGGGCGGTCACGCTGGTGCGGTTGCCGAACTCGTCCCATGCCTGGCGCTGGACGGCGCCGTCCGGGCCGACGATCTCGACCAGCAGGTTGAGGTCGTCGTACACGGCACTGGCGGACGTGCCGTCCGGAGCACGTGTCGCGATCAGATTGCCGTGCTCGTCCCAGGTGTTCTCGGTGCGGTGCCCCAGCGCGTCGGTGCGGGCGAGCAGGTCGTTGCAGCTGTTCCACTCGGTGTGGACGGTGCCGCCCAGCGGGTCCGTCTCGGAGAGGAGCTGTCTGAGGTCGTTGTAGCGGTAGACGGTGGTCTGGCCGAGGGCGTCGGTGTAGCGGGTCTCCCGCTCATCGGGGCGGTACTCGATGGTGCAGGACAGGTGGCCGGCGGTGCTCTCGCCGCGGACGCAGCGGTCTTCGTCGTCGTAGGTGAAGCGGTACCAGGTGTGGTTGCTGTCGGTCCAGGACGTGATGCGGGTCCGGTCGTCGTAGTCAAGACTCAGCCGCGGCCCGGCCGAGTTGTGGACCTCGGCCAGATTGCCGACCTCGTCGTAGCGGTACGCGGCTACCAGCGTGCTGCCGGTGCCGGTGCCGGTGCCGGTACCTGTGCCGGTGCCTGTGCCTGGGGCGAGCAGACGCAGCGCGGTGATGCGGTTGTCGTCGGTGTCCACCTTCAGGTGGTAGCCGCCGGTGTGGCGTATCGCCGTGGGTGCGCCGGTGGCGTCGCGGTCGATGTCGATGCGGTTGCCATTGCGGTCGGTGATGGCTCGCAGGGGCAGGGTTTCGTGTCGTTCTCCGGCAGGGAAGTGGCGGACGTGGCCGGTGTGCGGGTCGGTGGCCGTGACCGTGCCCGCGTCGTCGATGTGCAGTGGCCGGCGGGGACCGTGGGCGGGTAGCACCGGTTCACCGCCGGGCTCGGGGTGGGGGTAGGACAGCAACTGGCCGTCCTCGGTGACGTAGATCAGACCTTGGTCGTCGATCTCGACCCGCTCGTCCAGCGTCGAGGCCCATGAGTCGCCGTACCAGCGGCCCCAGCGGTACGTGGACAGATGCGTGCGCTGGAGGACGAGTGGGAGCAGCCCCGGCAGGGTGATGTCGGTCTGTTCCATGAGCATTTCGCCGGAGATCATGTCGATGGGATCGCCGTTCTTGCAGCGGCCCTTGGCGGGCTTGCTCTTGGCCAGGTCGTCCCCGCCGCGCCGCAGCCCGTTCTTGAGGCCCTTGCCCAGGCCCTTCATCCCGGCCTTGAGCCCCTTCATGCCCTTGGCGAGGCCGCGGAGGGAGGTGAGTCCCTTCATGCCGGGGATGCAGTCGAGGGCGGCGAAGGCGACGTCGAGTAGGCCTGCTTCTCCCTTGGCGTATTTGTTGAGGGTGTCGGCCAGGACGATCAGGGCGGCGATGAGGACGATCGCGCCAAGGATCGGCCCGCCGACGATCATCGCGATGACGCCGAGTACGGCGACGACGACTTTGCAGACGGCGACGATGGTGTCCCAGTTGTCGGTGACCCAGTCCCCGACCTCCTCCCACCACTTACGGTTCTGAATACCCGCGTCGGAAGCCTCTTCCAGCTTCTTCTTCGCCGTGCCCGCCGCGTCCTGACGCATCTTGCGGGCGTCTTCCGCCATCTTCTTCGCGGCGTCGAGGTTGCTCTGCGCGGCGGTGACGTCCGACTTGGCGGCCGTCTGGGCCTTCTCGGCGGAGTTGGCGTTGCGGGTGGCGGCCTTGACCTTGTCCGGGTCCGGTTTCGGGACGTCCTTGCCCGACTTACCTTCGTCGTCCTTGTACTTGTCGGCTTCCTTGCCCGCCCTGTCCATCCAGGAGTCGGCGGAGGTCAGGCGGGACTGGGCGGCGCTGAGGCTGGTCTGGGCCTCGCGGCCCTGGGCCAGGGCCTTGTCGGCGAGGGCTTGGGAGCGTTCCAGCTCCGGCCAGTACGTCGAGAGCGCGTCGCCCGCCATCTCGTAGCTCTTCTTGAGCTTCTTCAACTTACCCGGAGCGTCCTCGAACTCCGCGGTGAAGGACTCCGCCGTCTTACCGGCCCAGGTCAGGATCGCGTCCTCGCCCGCCATCCCCTTGATGTCCCGCAACACTCCCGCGACATCGTCCGCGAAGTCGTGCAAGCTCTTCGCAAGGTGACGAACTCGCTGCGGATCGCCCGGAGTCGGGTCCTTGTCGAGGTCGAGTATGTGCCAGTCGGCCGGACGGTACGACACCGAAACATTCCCCCGTTAAGTCGTTCACTTATGTCCCGAGACGCACCAGAAGATCATCTGGCGGTGTCCGGGCAACGGTATCCGGAGCCCGGGCCCCGCCCCTTCGGCATGTTCGGGCACTCGGGCCAGGGGCTCAGTCCAGCAGGGACGCGGGGTGGGGATGCCCTCGCTCAGCGAGGTTGTGGGCGCCGTGCATCACCGGCTTCGCCGAGTTCGTCCTCAAACGCCGGACGGGCTGAAGCCCCCGCCGGACGGGCTGAAAACCACCTCAGGCCCCCCGCCCCGCAAAGGAAGGGCTGACCTTCGTCAAGCCCTCCGACGCTTCCCAAAGCCGTTCCCCCGCCGTGTCGTTCAGCGTCCACTTCGCTCGCCAGGACTTCGCCGGTGCGCCCTGCCAGCCCAGGAAGCGTGGGCCGGTGAAGGAGTCCGGGCTGACGCCGGGGGCCGTGGCCGCGTACAAGGAAGGGAGCGCGCCCGCCGATGCCGGCTGGGCCAAGGCGCGGTTGCCCAGCCGCATTACGCGTTCGGCCGCCTTGCGGCCCTCCATCTTGGGCGCCGCCGCCTGGAGGTTCGTCTCCGCGTAACCGGGGTGCGCAGCAGCCGCCACGACATCGGAGCCCATGGCCGCGAGGCGCCGTGCGAGCTCGTGGACGAAGAGCAGGTTCGCCGACTTGGAGCGGCCGTAGGCGAGCCAACGCCGGTAGTTGCGCTCGCTGTTGAGGTCGCCCATGTCGATGTTCCCCAGCGCGTGGAACGCGCTGGACACTGTCACGATCCGGGCCCCCGGCGTCCGCAGCAGCCTCGGGAGCAGCAGGCCGGTGAGGGCGAAGTGGCCGAGGTGGTTGACGCCGAACTGTGTCTCGAAGCCGTCCGCAGTCCGCCGGTACGGCAACGCCATCACGCCCGCGTTGTTGATGAGGAGGTCGAGTCCGTCGCCGCCCGCCTCGCTGTCGTACGACGTCGCGAACTCCCGCACCGAGGCAAGATCGCCGAGGTCCAGTTTCCTGAACTCGGCCTCCGCGCCGGGGACGTCCGACCTCAGCTGCTCCAGCGCCCGCGTTCCCCGCTCCCCGCTGCGGCAGGCGAGGACCACGCGGGCGCCACGCCGGGCCAGTTCGCGTGCGGTGACATAGCCGATGCCGCTGTTGGCGCCGGTGACCACGGCCGTGCGGCCACTCTGGTCGGGGATGTCGCTCGCGTTCCAGCCCGTCATGACAGCTCCCTCGGCTTGGGCGCACGCCCGTTCCTACCCGGCGGTAAGTCGGAATGCGAGCCTACGGCAGCGGCTCAGGCGGCGGCACCCCCGTCGATCACCAGATCCGCGCCGACCACCGAAGCCGACTCGTCCGACGCGAGGTACAGCACGGCGGCGGCCACCTCGGCCGTCGACGAGACCCGCCCGAGCGGCGTCGCGGTCTTCATCCGCACCCCGCGCTCGGCCTCGCTCTCGCCCGGGAGCAGCGACATGCCGGTGTCCGACGCGCCGGGGCTGACGGCGTTGATCCGTACGCCGTCCGCCATGTGCTCGGCCGCGGCTCCCTTGGTGAGCGCGGAGACGGCGGCCTTGGTGGTGGCGTAACCGGTGGTTCCGGGGCGGCGGATGTGGGGACCGATGTTGGAGGAGATGTTGACGATCGCCCCGCCGCCCGGCTGCGTACGCATCTGCCGCACCTCGGCCTGGAGCGCGAGCAGTACGCCGGTGACGTTGATGTCCAGCATCGTGCGCCACTCCTCCTCGGGCAGCTCGGCGACCGGCTGCCCGGCGCGCAGGACGCCCGCGTTGTTGACGGCCACGTCCAGCGAGCCGAAGCGCTCGACGGTGGCCTCGACGAGCGCCGCGAGGTCGGCGGAGCGCGAGACGTCGGCGGTGACGGCGAGCGCCGTGCCGCCGGCTTCCTCGATGAGCCCCACGGTCTCCTTGAGCGTGCCTTCGGTGCGCCCGGCGACGACGACGTTCGCGCCCTCGGCGGCGAAGGCGAGCGCCGTGGCCCGGCCGAGACCGGAGCCGCCGCCGGTGACGAGGGCGGTGCGGCCGAAGAAGCGGGTGCGCGGTGCTGCTGAAGTCATGATGCAGGGCTCTTTTCTTGAACGATCGGTTCAGTATGAGGGCATGAAAATGACAGCGCGGTGGCTTCGCGCTTCAGTCGAGCAGCGTCAGTGCCTGCTCCGTCGCGTCCCGCACCCGCGCCGGATCCCGCGAGGCCTTGCCGACCACGCGCAGTCCCTGCATCAAGGTGAGGAGCAGGCGCGCGAGCGCCCGGGGGTCGCGGCCCTGGGGCAGTTCGCCCTGCGCCTGCGCGCGGACGAGCGCGGAGTGGAGCAGCGTCTCCATGTGCTCCCAGCTGCGCTCGACGCAGCGGGCGGCCGGCGCGTCGTGCGGGCCAAGTTCGGCGGCGGTGTTGGTGATGAAACAGCCGTTCAGGCGCGCCTCTTCGGAGGAGGACTCGGCTCCGAAGCGGCGCACCACCGCGCGTACGGCGGGCAGGGCGGGGCCGGGCTGCGAGAGTTCGGCGAGCAGGCGCGGGTCCTGGATCCCCGCGTACCGCTCCAACGCCTTCAGGTACAGCTCGTGCTTGTTGCCGAACGTCGCGTAGATGCTGGCGCGCCCGATGCCGAGCGCCTCCACGAGGTCCGCCATCGACGTCGCCTCGTAGCCGCGCCGCCAGAACAGCTCTAGGGCCGACTGGAGCGCGGCGTCCGGATCGAATTCCTTGGTCCTGGCCACGAGGCGAGAGTAGCCATTTCTGGAACGCTCGGTCAAGTAATGGAGGGGTGGCTAGGCGAGTCGCACCGCGTGTGTCTCCACCGTCACCGAGTCGTCGTCGAGGCACCGGCCCGACTCCAGGTCGAACCGCTGCTTCAGGAGCGGCGAGGCCACGAACGGCCGGCCCTGGTTCGCGCCGAGCAGGCCGCGGGAGAGTACGGCGGCGCCCGTGAACGGGTCCCGGTTGTCGATCGCGTACGCGCGACCCTCGCGGTCGATGAAGAGCGCGGCCTGGCGGCCGTCGGGGAGCAGGGCGGCGATGCCGCGGCCCGGCTGGAGGAGTGCGCGGTCGCAGACCTCGAACCAGTCGTCGGCCAGGCGGAGTTGAATGGTCATCGGGATGCAGCACCTTCCAGGGGTCGGGAGCCGATGGTGAGGAGGGGCAGGTCCGGCTTGATCTGGTCCCGCTCCGGGACGAAGCTCACCGTGGGGTCCGGGACGTCCGGCGCGTTCACGAAGGACACGAACCGCGCGAGCCGCTCGGGGTCGTTGATGGTCTCGGACCACTCGTCGCGGTAGTGCGCGACGTGGTCGGCCATCAGGGCCTCCAGTTCGGAGCAGAGTCCGAGCGAGTCGTGGACGACCACGTCACGTACGTGGTCCAGGCCGCCCTCGATCCGCTCGAGCCAGGTCGAGGTGCGCTCAAGGCGGTCTGCCGTGCGGATGTAGAACATCAGGAACCGGTCGATGAGGCGTACGAGTTCGGCGTCGGACAGATCCTGCGCGAGCAGGTCCGCGTGGCGCGGGGTCGCGCCGCCGTTGCCGCCGACGTAGAGGTTCCAGCCGCTCGACGTGGCGATCACGCCGAAGTCCTTGGACTGGGCCTCCGCGCACTCGCGCGCGCAGCCCGACACGGCCGACTTCAGTTTGTGCGGGGAGCGCAGTCCGCGGTAGCGCAGCTCCAGGTCGATGGCCATGCGCACCGAGTCCTGCACGCCGTAGCGGCACCAGGTCTGTCCGACGCACGACTTCACCGTCCGCAGCGACTTCCCGTACGCGTGACCCGACTCGAACCCCGCGTCCACCAACCGCGTCCAGATCAGCGGCAGTTGCTCGACACGCGCGCCGAACATGTCGATGCGTTGGCCGCCGGTGATCTTCGTGTAGAGCCCGAAGTCCCGCGCCACCTCGCCGATCACGATCAGCTTGTCCGGTGTGATCTCGCCGCCGGGGATGCGCGGCACCACCGAATAGGAGCCGTTCTTCTGGAGGTTGGCCAGGAAGTGGTCGTTGGTGTCCTGGAGGGAGGCCTGCTCGCCTTCGAGTACGTAGCCGTCGGCGCCGATCGTCGGCGCGAGCGAGGCGATGATCGAACCGACCGTCGGCTTGCAGGTCTCGCATCCCTCGGTGCCGCGCGCGGCCTCGCGGCCGTGGGCGTCGATGAGCTGCCGGTAGGAGGTGATGCCCAGGGTGCGGACGATCTCGTACAGCTCCTGGCGGGTCTGGCCGAAGCAGCCGCACAGCCCCTTGTCGACCTCGACGCCCGACGCCTCCAGCTCGTCGTTGACCAGCTGGCCGAGCACCTTCACACAACTGCCGCAGCCCGTACCGGCCTTGGTGCACTTCTTGACCTCGGGCACCGTGGTGCAGCTGTGCTCGGTGACGGCGCCGCGGATCGAGCCCTTGGTGACGTTGTGGCAGGAACAGATGACCGCGGAGTCCGGCAACGCGGACGGGCCGAGCGCCACCGGACCTGCCGCGCCCGCGGGCAGCACCAGCTGCTCGGGCGAGATGGGCGGCACGCTGCCGGTCAGCGGACGCAGTACGCCGTACGACTCCACGTCGCCGACCAGGACACCGCCGAGCAGCTCGCCGCCGGTGCCGATGACCAGCTTCTTGTACGTTCCCGAGCGCGAGTCCGAGTAGACGACGTCCAGGCAGTCGGGGGTCGCGCCGTGCGCGTCACCGAAGGAGGCGACGCCCACGCCGAGCAGCTTCAGCTTGGTCGACAGGTCGGCGCCGGTGAAGCTCGACTCCTCCGTGGCGATGGCGGCGGCCACCGTCTCGGCCATCTCGTATCCGGGGGCGACGAGACCGTAGACCCGGCCGTCCGACGCCTGCGCGCACTCGCCGATCGCGTACACGTCCGGGTCGCTGGTGCGGCACTGCTCGTCGACGGTGATGCCGCCGCGCTCGCCGACCGAAAGGCCGCTCTCGCGGGCGAGTTGGTCGCGCGGACGCACACCGGCGGAGAACACGACGAGGTCGGTGGCGATCTCGCCGCCGTCCGACAGCTTCATCCCGCTGACGGCGCCGTCGGTGGCGATGATCTCCTGGGTGCCGACGCCCGTGTGCACGGTCAGGCCCATGTCGGTGATGGTGCGCAGGAGCGCGGCGCCGCCGCCCTCGTCGACCTGCACCGGCATCAGGCGCGGCGCGAACTCCACGACGTGCGTGTCGAGTCCGAGGCCGCGCAGCGCGCCCGCCGCCTCAAGGCCGAGCAGCCCGCCGCCGACGACGGCGCCGGTCGTGGCGTACGTCTTCGCGTACTCCTCGATGGCGAGCAGGTCCTCGATCGTGCGGTAGACGAAGCAGCCGGTGGTGTCCTTGCCGGGCACCGGCGGCACGAAGGGGAAGGAGCCGGTCGCGAGGACGAGGGTGTCGTACGCGATGGTCTCCCCGGAACGCGCGGTGACGGTCTTCGCCTCGCGGTCGATGGTGTCGGCGGGGTCGCCGACCCGCAGGTCGATCCCGTGCTCGGCGATGAACTCCGGGTCGGTGAGGGAGAGGTCGTCGGGCGTGCGGCCCGAGAAGTACGAGGTGAGCTGTACGCGGTCGTACGCGGGCCGAGGCTCCTCGCACAGGACGATCACGCGGTGCGTGGCGGTGAGGCCGCGGGTGGCGAGGGCCTCAAGGAAGCGCTGGCCGACCATGCCGTGCCCGACGAGGACGATGGTGTTGTCGCGCGCGCTGTGGCGTGGGGTGTCCGTGGGCATCTCAGAGGCCTCCGTCGTGGGTGAGCAGGTGGAGCAGGGGGCTGCCGTCGTCGGGCAGCGGGTCGTCGGCCTCCCAGGCGCGGGCGAGCGCGCCGACGGCGGTGAGTTCGCCGAGCAGTACGCCGCCCACGAGTCGGTCGCCGCGCACGATGACCTTGCGGTACGTGCCACGGGTGGCGTCGGCGAGCTGGACGACGTCGTCGTCGGGCCGGGGCTCGGGGTCACCGAAAGCCGCCAGGTCCAGGGGAGAGGACCCGGCGAGATCGGAGGTGTGCAGGGTGAGACGGGTGAGGGCGCGGGTGCCGGAGTAGGGGCGGGCGTCCTGCGGGGAGATCAGGGCGTCCGCGAGGGCCTCGGCCTGTTCGAGCGCGGGCGCCGCCAGGCAGCGGGCCTCGCCCGAGTGCTCGGCGCAGTCGCCGATGGCGCGGATGTCCGGGTCCGATGTGCGCAGCTCGTCGTCGACGACGATGCCGCGGCGGATGTCGAGCCCGGCGGCCTGGGCGAGGCCGGTGCGGGGGCGGACGCCGCAGGCCAGGACGGTGAGGTCGGTGCCGAGTACGTACCCGTCGGCGAGCTCCACCGACCGTACGGCCCCGTCGACCTGCCGCACGCCGCGGACGCGGCACTCGGTGTGCACTTCCACCCCGAGCGAGACGAGGTGCTGGTGCACCAACTCGCTTGCCGCCGGGTCGAGTTGGCGCTCCATGAGCCGGTCGCCCTGCTGGGTGAGGACGACCTGGGCACCGCGGACGGCGAGCGCGCGGGCCGCCGAGACGCCGAGCAGCCCGCCGCCGATGACGACGACGCGGGTGCCGGGCCGCACGGCCTCGGACAGGGCGAGACAGTCGTCCATGGTCCGAAAGGCGTGCACGCCGCGCGGCAGGTCGGTGGCGCCGGGTTCGAAGAGGCCGCGCAGGGGCGGGAGCACGGGGTTGGAGCCGGTCGCGAGGACGAGCGTTTTGTACGGTACGACGCTGCCGTCGGCGCAGTGCACCAGGCGGTCCGCCCGGTCGATGCGGACGGCGCGGGTGCGGAGGAACTCGCCGGGTACGGGAGGCAGGCCGATGACCTCGGGCCCGTACCGTCCGGCGAGTACGTCGGCGAGGAGCACGCGGTTGTAGGGCGCGTGCGACTCCTCCCCGATGAGCAGGGCGTCCTCGCCGCTGCCCGCCAGCCGCTGGGCGACCCGCACACCGGCGAGTCCGCCGCCGATCACCACCACGCGGGGGGTGGCCCGGGGGCGGGGGCTCGGGCTCGGGGCCGTGGCCGGGGTCGATGAGGTCATGTACGAGAGCGTGCGGGGGCGGTGTTACCCGTCCGCATCCTGACTGTTTCCCGGGGGGAACGCTGCGCTCAGCGGGGGTGGGGCTGGGCTGTGAGGGTTCTGGCCGGGGGCCTTGGGGGGTTGGGGGGGGGCGCGTCCACTGGCTGGGGGTTGGCTGGTTGCCCCGGGGCTGCCGTGTACCGAAAAGCCTTTCCCGCCCACCCACCCGATTGCCCCGCATTGCCCCGCATCCACGTCTGATTGCCCGCAGCGCGAATGCCGTGGCTTAACCCCCGTTGAGCCAATCCTCAAGCCCACCTTAAGGATCAGCAGTACCCCCCTGACCAGCCACTTTCACCGGCGCCCCGCGCCTAGTCTGCGGCGGTGACCACCGAGGCAGCCGATTCCCCACTAGCCGCGTACCCCGCCCTCTCCGCCTACCTGCGCCAGACAGCGACGGCGGGGGAGCCGGACGCGCCGCCGATGCCCGCGGCCCCGCCCCGCCCCGCTCGCCGTGCCGCCGCTCCCGCCCCGCCCCTCCGCCTCAGCCCCGCCGCCCTCCGCTTCGGCATCCTCGGCGGAGCCCTCGCCGTTGTCGTGCTCTGGGGATTTCAGGCCGAGCCCTCCGCCCGGCTCGACGTGCTCTTCGCCACCGGTGCGCACCTCTCCGGGGTGCTGGCCGGGTACGGCGTTCTCGTCATGCTCTTCCTCATGGCCCGCGTCCCCGCGGTCGAGCACGGTGTCGGTGCCGATCGGCTTGCGCGGTTGCATGCGCTTGGTGGGCGTTATGTGCTCTCCCTGTGCCTGGGGCACGGGCTGCTCGCCCTCTGCGGGTATGCCGCCCACGCCGACACCGACCTCCTGAGCGCCTCCCGCGACCTGCTCGGCTACCCGGGGATCGCCCTCGCCGCCGTCGGCACCTCGCTGCTCGTCACCGTCGGCGTCACGTCCGCGCGGGCGATGCGCCGCCGCCTGCCGCACGAGACATGGCGGGCCGTGCACCTGCTGACCTACCTCGGCGCCGCCCTCGGCTTCGTCCACCAGCTCGCCGGGCCCGATGTCGCCGGCAGCGTCCTCACCCTGTGGCTGTGGTCGATGCTGCACGCCACCGTGGCCGTACTGCTCGTCTGGTACCGCATCGTCGTACCCGTGCGGCAGGCGCTGAAGCACAGCCTCCGCGTCCTCGACGTACGGGACGAGGGGCCCGGCGTCGTCTCCGTCCTCATGCAGGGCATCGGGCTCGACGAGCTGCGGGCCGAACCCGGCCAGTTCTTCCGCTGGCGCTTCCTGCGGCGCGGCCTCTGGCACACCGCGCTGCCGTTCTCGCTCTCCGCGCCCGTGCGGGACGACACCCTCCGGATCACCGTGAAGGCCATCGGCGACCACACGCGGCGGGTGCGGCGACTGAAGCGGGGCACCCGGGTGCTCGCCACCGGGCCCTTCGGCGCGCTCACCGCCCACCGGCGTACGCGGCGCAAGGTGCTGCTCCTCGCGGGCGGGGTCGGGATCACGCCGATGCGGGCGCTGTTCGAGACGCTGCCCGGCGGCCCGGGGGACATCACCCTGCTCTACCGGGCAGGCAGCGCCGAACAGCTCGTCCTGCGGGAGGAGCTGGAGGAGATCGCCCGCGGCAGGCAGGCGGGGCTGCACTTCCTGCTCGGCCCCTCCGACGCCTCCTTCGACCCCATCGCCCCGCAGGCGCTGCGCAACCTGGTCCCCGACCTTGCCGAGCACGACGTCTATCTCTGCGGACCGCCCGGCATGGCGGCCACCGCCACCACGGCGCTCGTACGGGCCGGGGTGCCCGAAGAACGCGTCCACGCGGAGTGCTTCACCTTCTGAGCCCCGGCCCATCCCCCTGAAAAGAAAGCGACATGGGACGTCACCGCAGACCCGTAGGCCCCGCTCAGGGCCCCACCCTCCAGGCACGCCGCAGGCTCACCGCGGCACTCGCGGGAGCCAGCGCGCTGCTCGCCACCGGCCTCACGCTCACCGTCGACCCGGCGGCCCCGCCCGCCCCCGACCGCACGCCCACCGGCATTCGGGCGCCGCAGGCGGCCCCGTAGAAGAAGGGTGCCGGGGGGCCGGGGGGAACCTCTGAAGACGCTCAACTCTCCCGGAATTCGTGGACGGCAAGATCACACCCTCCATAGGGTCGCGATCATGCCTGACATATCTCTGACCACCGTCGTCGTCCTCTGCGTCGCCGCGCTCGCGGCAGGCTGGATCGACGCGGTGGTGGGCGGGGGCGGGCTCCTCCTCCTGCCGGCCCTGCTCCTCGGACTGCCGGGCGGCACCCCGGCCGCCCACGCCCTCGGGACGAACAAGGCCGTCGCCATCGTCGGCACGACCGGCGCCGCGGTGACGTATGTCAGGAAGACACCCGTCGACGTACCCACCGCTGTGCGGATCGGCCTCGCCGCGCTCGCCGGATCGATGGGCGGCGCGTTCTTCGCGGCGGGGATGAGCACCGAAGTGCTCAAGCCCGTGATCATGGTGGTGCTGGTCGGCGTCGGGGCCTTCGTCATCTTCCGGCCCGCCTTCGGCACCGCGCCCGCCGCCGAGCCCGCCTCGCCCAAGCGCATCCTCGCCGCCATCGGTCTCGCGGGCCTCGGCATCGGGTTCTACGACGGGCTCATCGGACCCGGCACCGGCACCTTCCTGGTGCTCGCGCTGACCGCCGTGCTCCACCTCGACCTGGTCTCCGCCTCCGCCACCGCCAAGATCGTCAACTGCTGCACCAACGCAGGCGCCCTCGCGATGTTCGCCTGGCAGGGCGCGGTCCTGTGGCAACTGGCCGCCCTGATGGCCGTCTTCAACCTCGCGGGCGGCATGTTCGGCGCGCACACCGCGCTGAAGAAGGGCAGCGGGTTCGTCCGGATCGTGCTGCTGACCACCGTCTTCGGGCTTGTGGCCAAGATGGCGTACGAGCAGTGGATCGCGTAGCCCCGTAGCCGCAGCGCCCGAGGACGGATCAGCGCACGCGCGTCATGTGGGCGAACACCACGACATTGCCCTGATACCCCGTCTTCTTCGAGTAGCCGCCACCGCACGTGATCACTCGTAGCTCCGGCCTGTCCGCCGGCCCGTACACCTTCTTGTCGGGGAAGTGCTTCGCGTCGTAGACCTCGTTCGCGTCGACCGTGAACACCGCGACGCTGCCGTCCCTGCGCTCGATCTCGATGGTGCTGCCACGGGTCAGACCGCCCAGGTCGTAGAAGACGGACGGGCCGTCCGCGTTGTCGACGTGCCCCGCCACGATGGCGGTGCCCCGCTCGCCGGGCGTGGTCCCCGACTCGTACCAGCCCGCGAGATTCGTCTTCTTCGGAGGCGGTACGTCGAGACTGCCCCCTCGCGTGAGGCCGAGCCCCATGAGGGGCGCGTCGACCCGGATCGCGGGGATCCGGATCCGGTCGGGCGGGGACGGCGGGAGCGCCGCGGCGGCCGGAGCGTGCTCGGAACGGGGATGGGCCGTCGCGGCCTGCTCGGCGGACGGCTGGGGCGGCGTACGGGACTCCGTGCCGTTGTGCAGCAGCCACGCGCCGGAGCACAGCGCCAGCACGGTGACCGCCCCTATGGCGGAGTTGAGGGTCTTCCTGCGCATCAATGGACTCGTCCCCCTCGGGGTTCGGGGAGGCCGGTCCCCGCATCCCCCTCCGGATCCACGAGGGACCGGTGGACCCGGAGGGGGAGGGGGCTGGCGGTACCGGTGGACAGCGGAGGGTGTCCGTCAGATCCTGTCGCCTCTCGCCCGGCGGTGCAGGAGCCAGGTACCGCCCGCGGCGGCGACGGCAAGCGCCGCCACACCCGCCGCGGTCTGCACGGGATCGGGGCCCAGAGCGCCGCCGACCCCCGTCTTCACATGTCCCTTCGGAGCCACCGGCTGCTGTTCGGGGGCGGCGGCGGTGGAGGTGATCGTCACGACCAGATCGCCCGTCACCTGCTTGCCGCTCGCGCCGGATCCCGAGCACTTGGCGACGATCTCGTAGGTGCCGGGCTGCGCCGACGGCGGCACCTCGAACCGGCCGACCGCGTCCTCCTCGTGGTCCTCCTCCTGCGTGCCGGTGAGCGTGAAGGCGCCCGCACCCACCGCGCTCGCGTCGCCTGACGCGCTGCCTCCGCTGCCGCAGGCGGTGGTGTGCACGGTGACCGTGGTGCCGGGCGTGACCGTGGCCGGATGGATCTCCAGGCCCCCCGCGGCGGCGGCGGGGGGTGCCAGCAGACCCGCCGATGCGACGGCGAGCGCGGCGGTGGTCAGCAGACGGGCTTTGCGCATCGTGCTTGCTCCTCCGAGGGCCTTCAGAGGTACGGCCCGCGGCACCTCCGAGTGCCGCTGCGTCGGTCGAACCCCGCTCTACCGAGGTAAGTGGCACTCGGCGACGCACGCCTCCTGAGGAGCTGTCAGAAACCCTGCGCCGAGGCGTCTTCTGACACTTCGACGGAAACATTCCAGCAGGTCACCCGGCGTGTCGCGAGGAAGTGTCCGAAGGAGGTGATGGGCGCCTGTGAATGGGTGACTCGGCGCCGGTCTCAGATGGTGTCCCAGGGCACGTCGCCCTCGTAGACCCCCGCCAGAGTTCCCATCAGCTTCTCGTCGACCGCGAACTCCGTGGCGTCGATCCGCCGCACCGGTGCGATGCCGCGCGCGTTGGTGACGAAGACGGCCGTGTACGAGGAGAGGTCCGCGAGCGTCACCGGGGCCCGGCGTGTGGGCAGCCCGGCGGCCGCGAGGCGCGGTTCGAGGAGCTGCATGGTGATGCCGGCCAGGCAGGGGGCGTCGGGCCAGACGATCTCCGAACCGTCGTAGAAGGCGATGTTCGTGACGGCGCCCTCGCTGATCGTCCCGCCGGGCCC
Organism: Streptomyces sp. NPDC048436; assembly: GCF_043200355.1. Taxonomy (NCBI): domain Bacteria; kingdom Bacillati; phylum Actinomycetota; class Actinomycetes; order Kitasatosporales; family Streptomycetaceae; genus Streptomyces; species Streptomyces sp. NPDC048436. Next base: position 828,460 of record NZ_JBICXP010000001.1, on the reverse strand, counting down.
GGTGAGCAGCGCGTCATCGAAGCCCGCGCGCCGCGCGAGCTCCCCGTAGTGCGCCTGGCCGAAGCCGCCGAGGTGCTTGAGGTGCGGGAAGGGGCGCTGGTAGGGGACGGACTGCAGGGCCTGCGCGTCCCCGGGCATCGAGCCCGGCGCCCGGACGGTGACCATGACGGAGGGCTCGCCATCGGGTGCGTGGACGTGGACGCGTACGGAGGCGTCGGTGATGTCGTCGCGGAGTACGTGCCGGATGAGCCCGCGGACGTACTCGCCGTCGAGCTCCCGCCCGAAGATCTCGCGGCTGGCCGCGTCGAGCCGCTCCAGATGCAGCCCGAGCCCTCGCGCGGCGCCGCCCCTGACCTGCATCGCGGTGAAGTGCCCCGGAGCGCCGAGCGCGGGCCACAGCAGCCGGTCGGCGGTGGCGGCACGTCCGTCGATCTCAAGACGCTGCAGGGGCGCGGGGGTTGTCGTCATGGGCTTCACCGTACGACGCGGGGAGCGGGGGCGGTACGGAGAGCTTGGCGTGGGACTTCGGTGCGGCCGGGGGGCCTGACGGAACCCGGTGTGGCCTCACGTCGGCCCCCGGGACCGTGCGTCGACTGCGGTGCCGCCTCGCTCGGGACTTCGGCCGGTGGCCTCGCGTCGATCCTGGTGTGGCTTTGCGCGGGACGGTGTGGGGCGGCGTCGGGATCCGGGTGGCCTCGCACCGGGTCCCGAGCGGGGGGCGCGGTGCACTCCGGGTGGACCTTGATGCAGGCCCGACCGGGACTCGGATGGCCTCGCGTCGCCCCCCGGGGCACCGCACCGGGCGTCGATGCGGTCCCGAATGGGCCGGCGGTGTAATCCCGCGAGGCCCCCGTGCCCGAAGCCGCTTGACCTCAAGCAAGGTTGAGCAATGAAGCTCTCCTCATGACCCAGAACACCTTCGCCACTGACTCCCCGTCCACCATCACCCCCCTCCGCGTCGCCGTCATCATCGGCAGCAACCGCGAGGGCCGCTTCGGGCCGATCGTCGCCGACTGGCTGCTGGCCCGGCTCCGGGAGCGCGAGGACTTCGAGGTCGATGTCGTCGACCTCGCCGAGTCCCATCTGCCCACCGCGCTCTCCTACAGCCCCTCGCCCGATGTACTCGCCGAACTCGGCAAGGTCAGTCCGAAGCTGGCCGCCGCCGACGCCTTCGTCGTCCTCACCCCCGAGTACAACCACTCCTACCCCGCCTCCCTCAAGAGCCTCATCGACTGGCACCGCGCCGAGTGGGAGGCCAAGCCCCTCGGCTTCGTCTCGTACGGAGGGCTCTCCGGTGGTCTCCGCGCGGTCGAACACCTGCGCCCCGTCTTTGCCGAGCTGCACACGATGACCGTCCGCGACACCGTCTCCTTCCACAACGCGGGCGCCCTCTTCGCCGACGACGGCACCCACAAGGACCCGGCCGCCGCGAACGCCGCGGCCAAGGCGATGCTCGACCAGCTGAGCTGGTGGGGATGGGCCCTGCGCGGCGCCAAGGAGGCCCGCCCGTACGGCAGTTGAGAGGAGCCGCGGCCCCCGGAGGGTAGGCCCCCGGAGGGTAGGCCCCCGGAGGCTAGGCCTCCGGGAGGTGTACCGCCGCCACCGCGCCACCGCTCTCCGCGTTGCGCAGCTCCACCCGCGCCCCGATCACCTGCGCCTGGCCGAACGCGATCGTCAGGCCGAGGCCCGTACCCTGGCCCCGCTCACGGGCGCCGGTCTGGAAGCGCTGCGGGCCGTCCCTCAAGAGGCGCTCGGGGAAGCCGGGCCCGTGGTCGCTGACCGTGACCACGGGCCCGGCCACGCGCACGTCGACCGGTTCGGCACCGTGCCTGCGGGCGTTGGCGACGAGGTTGGCGACGATCCGCTCCAGGCGGCGCGCGTCGGTCCGTACGAGTGTGCCGCCCCCGTCCGGGCCGCACGCCGCCGCGAACCGCACGGCACACCCCGACCGCTCCGACCGCTGCACGATCCCCTCGGCCAGGGGGCCCAGCGGATGCGTATCCAGGTCGGGCCGCTCCACCTCCGCGTCGAGCCGCGCCACTTCGAGCAGGTCCTCGGTCAGGGTGCGCAGGGCCCCGACCCGGTCGCGCACCAGCTCCGTGGGGCGGCTCCGCGGCAGCAGTTCGGCCGCGGTGTGCAGACCGGTCAGCGGGGTGCGCAGCTCGTGGGCGACATCCGCGGTGAAGCGCTGCTCGGCCTCGATGCGCTGCTGGAGGGAGGCCGCCATCGTGTCGACGGCGGCGGCCAGTTCGGCGACCTCGTCCCGTGTAACCCTGCCGTTGCCGCCGCCCGGCGGACGCGGATGGTCGATACGGGCGTCCAGTTCACCCTGGCTGATCCGCCGCGCGGTGGCCGCCGCGGTCCGCAGCTCGCGGCTCAGCCGACTGGCGAGCGCGGCGCCGCCGAGCGCGGCGAGGATGACGACGACGGCGCCCGAGACCAGCAGCTGCCGGTCGAACTCGGCCATCTCGGCGGCCTGTTCGGTCAGCGGCTCACGGACGGACAGCACATGGTCGCCGACCGGCCGTGCCGCCCAGACGACGGGATCGTCGGCGCCCATGTCGAGGTAGGTGGTCCGCCGGCCGTCCAGCGCCGCGGTCCGCAGCGAGGCGGGAAGGCCGGGCGCGTCCAGGGCGGCATCGGTATGGGCGTCGCCGCCGGTGTCGACCTGCCCGGTCAGCTCGTACAGCTGGCGCACCCGCACCAGCTGGGCGGTCGCCCCGGACCTGGCGTTCGACGAGACCTGGTCGAGTCGCGCCTCGTGGACGAGAACGCCGATGGCGACGGCGACGACCGCGCAGCCGAGGGCGAGGAGGGCGGCGATCTTCCAGCGCAGACCGAGGGCGTTGAGCGCGGCGCGGGCGCGCCGGGCGATGGCCCTCATCCGGGGCCACCCGTGGCGCTCGGGGTGGGGGTAGGGGAGTGGTCCGCGTCCGGGTCCGGGTCCTCGTCCGGCGTCTTCTTGTGGTTCTTGTAGTTCTTGGTGTCGCTGACCGTGGACATCCGTACGCCGTCCCAGTGGAACCGCACGGCCTGCTGACCGCCGTCCGCGCACGAGCTGCGTACCAGCAGATCCGGACCGAGCGTCTCGATGCTCACGCGCTTCCCGGCGGTGAACAGGATGGGGTAGACGTGACCGTCGCGCTCCTTGTAGACGGAGAGAACGCTCCGGCCGCTCTCCGTGTCGGCGGCCACGAGCAGCTCGGGCTGACCGTCGCCGGTCAGGTCGACCAGCAGCGGTGGCCGCAGGCCGGGGTGTCCGGGGCGGTCGATCCCGCCGTGGTCGGCGAGCGGCTTCATCCGCGGGTCGGCCCGCAGGACCTTGCGGAAGTCCACCGCGCGGAGCCCGTCCTCGCCCAGCTTCGGGAGCCCCTCCAGGGCTTCCGGCGGCGGCTGGTGGGTGGCGGTCTCGGCGCCGGGCGCCTTGGACGACGTACTCGACCAAGCGGGCCAGAGCGGCTCGGGGCGCGGCTGCACGGACACGGACGGCGCGGGCTCACCGGCACCGAGCCCGTCCACGCTGCCGCATCCGGCCAGCACGACGGCCGCCACGGCGGCGAGGAGGGCGGCGCGGCGCAGGGGGCGGGGGTGGAGGCAAGAGAGGTTCATGGCTCTGTCGACGGTAGGAAGCGTCCATCACGGAAAACGGGACGTTGTGTAACAGAACGGGGTGAGTGGGGAGGGATCGCTGAGGTCGGGACCTTCGACCTGGCCGGTGGCCCCTGCCGGTCCCGGGCCGCAACCTGTACGAACGCGTGGTGCGCAGGGCGTGGCGGTAGCCCGGCTCGGGAGGGGCTCCGGAAGCTCCGGGAACGCCGAATGCGCTGCTCAAACGCCCGGCACCCGATCCGGTGGACTCCCTCACTCGTGCGAGCGAAGCGCGTGAACCACATGATCGCCAAGGGTGTTCGCTGTGGCACTCTCCGTGTGCACCAGTCGGTGCGCGAGTCGGTGCGTGAGCACCACGTCCTCAGCAGGAGTTGCCCCATGAGCCTTCGCCGTTCGCTGCCGGCCCTCGTCGGTGCCGTAGCCCTCACCCTCGGCCTCCCCGCGGCGGCCTCCGCGGCCCCTGCCGCACCGGCCGCCGCCATGAACCCCTGCGGGTTCTACGAGACCGGCAGCGACGCGTTCTACAACCACTGCACGAGCGACGGCTCGAACGTGGTCATCAAGGTGAAGGCGGCCTGGGGCCCCGACTACGAGCGCTGTGTGGGCCCGGGCAGGAGCTGGCTCGGAGCGGCGAAGAAGATCCAGGGCGCGCACTACCTCGGGCGCACCTGCTGACCTCCGTACGCGCACGCGCATGACAGCGGGCCAGGAGGGTGCGCAGGCGTGTGCATCCCCTGGCCCGCCGCTACGTCCGCTCCAGCCGCACTGCGCACACCTTGAACTCCGGCATCCGTGACACCGGATCGAGCGCGGGGTTCGTCAGGGAGTTCGCCCGCCCCTCGCCCGGCCAGTGGAACGGCATGAAGACGGTGTCGGAGCGGATCGAGCCGGTGATCCGCGCCGGGGCGACGGCCCGCCCCCGCCGCGAGACGACGGCCACCGGCTCGCCCTCCGCTATCCGCAGCCGCGCGGCGAGCCGCGGATGCAGCTCCACGAAGGGGCCGGGGGCGGCGGAGTTGAGCTCCTCGACGCGGCGCGTCTGGGCCCCCGACTGGTACTGCGCGAGGACCCGCCCGGTGGTCAGCAGCACCGGATACTCCGCGTCCGCCTCCTCGGCGGCGGCCCGGTGCACGACCGGCACGAACCGCGCCCGCCCGTCCTCGGTGGCGAACCGGTCGAGGAAGAGACGGGGGGTACCGGGGTGGTCCACAGCGTCCGAGCCCCCCTCAGCCCCCAAATCCCCCGCCGGGCAAGGCCAGAACACCCCCTCCCCGTTCCCCTCGCTCAGCCGTGCGTAGGAAATCCCCGAATAGTCCGCCGGCCCGCCCGCGCTCGCCCTGCGCAGTTCCTCGAAGACCTCCTCCGGGTCGGTCGGGAAGCCCTTGCCGTGGCCGAGGAGGGCGGCCAGGCCGTGGAGTACGTCCAGGTCGCTCCGTACGCCGGGCGGCGCACTCACCGCCCGGCGCCGCAGCAGCACCCTGCCCTCCAGATTCGTCACCGTGCCCGTCTCCTCGGCCCACTGCGTCACCGGCAGGACGACATCGGCCAGTTGCGCCGTCTCGGAGAGCACGACGTCCGCCACCGCCAGGAAGTCCAGGGACCGCAGCCGCTCCTCCACATGCGCGGCACGCGGCGCCGAGACGACCGGGTTGGAGCCCATCAGGAGCAGGGACTTGATGTCCCCGCCGAGCGCGTCGAGCAGTTCGTACGCGGAACGGCCAGGACCCGGGAGCGAGTCCGGGTCGACGCCCCACACCCCCGCCACATGCGCCCGCGCCGCCGGATCGGTCAGCTTGCGGTAGCCGGGCAACTGGTCGGCCTTCTGGCCGTGTTCCCGTCCGCCCTGCCCGTTGCCCTGGCCGGTCAGACAGCCGTACCCGGCCAGCGGACGGCCCGCGTTCCCGGTGGCGAGGCAGAGGTTGATCCACGCGCCCACGGTGTCCGTGCCCTTGGACTGCTGCTCGGGCCCACGCGCGGTGAGCACCATCCCGGCGTCGGCGTCGCAGAACATCCTCACCGCGTCCCGGAGCTGGGGCACGGATACGCCACTGATCCGCTCCACGTACTCCGGCCAGTGCGCCATCGCCGCCGCCCGCGCCTCCTCCCAGCCGCTCGTCCGCTCCTCGATGAACGCCTCGTCCACCCGGCCCTCGGCCACCACCAGGTGCAGCAGCCCGAGCGCGAGGGCCAGGTCCGTGCCGGGGCGCGGCGCCAGGTGCAGATCGGCCTGCTCGGCGGTACGCGTCCTGCGTGGGTCGATGACGATCAGCTTGCCGCCATTCGCCTTCAGCTCCGTCAGATACCGCAGCGCGGGCGGCATCGTCTCGGCGAGGTTCGAGCCGACGAGGATCACACAGCCGGTGCGCGGAATGTCCTCCAACGGGAACGGCAGTCCGCGGTCGAGCCCGAAGGCCCGCTGCCCCGCCGCAGCCGCCGACGACATACAGAACCGGCCGTTGTAGTCGATCTGCGACGTGCCGAGCGCCACCCGCGCGAACTTCCCCAGGGCGTACGCCTTCTCGTTGGTCAGCCCGCCGCCGCCGAACACCCCGCACGCGTCGGCGCCATGTTCCGTACGCGTACGGGACAGCCCCTCGGCGACGCGGCCGATCGCCTCCTCCCAGGTGGCAGCTTCGAGCCGGCCCGTGGCGTGGGACCTGATGAGTGGCTCGGTCAGGCGCACCCGGGAGGAGAGCACCGCGGGCGCCGTACGGCCCTTGCCGCACAGTGCGCCCTTGTTCACGGGGAACTCGGGGCGCTCCACGACCTCCACCCCGCCGGGGCCGTCGGTCAGGCCCATCCCGCATTGCAGCGCGCAGTACGGGCAGTGGGTCGGTGTCGCCTTGGTGTGCATACCGGACAGCGTCCGCCGTGCGTGTTACGCGGCCCGCCCCGCCGCGTTACACCGCAGGTACGCCCGCCTCAGCCGCCGCCCCGCCCCACTGTGAGGCCCCGCTCCGACCCGGCTGAGCTGCGGTGATCGCCCCGCACGGCGCCCCCTCAGCGCCCCGTCGCGAGCGCCTCCCGTACGCCCGGCTCCTTCGGCCCGAGGAAGTGCGGATCCGGCCGCAGCGTCGCGTCGAGCGCCGCCTTGCCCGCCGCGAACAGCTCCCGCGCGCCGCCGTAGTACCAGGTCGCGTCGTGCTTGGCGTCGACCCCGACGCCGTACGACGAGACGCCCGCCGCGCGGCAGAGCGCGACGGCCCTGCGTATGTGGAAGCCCTGGCTGATCAGGACCGCCCTGTCCACGCCGAAGACCTTCTTGGCGCGCACGCAGGAGTCCCAGGTGTCGAAGCCCGCGTAGTCACTGACGATCCGCCGCCCCGGCACACCGCGCTCGGTGAGATACGCGCGCATCGCGTCCGGTTCGTCGTACTCCTCGCGGCTGTTGTCGCCCGTGACGAGGACCACCTCGATCCGCCCCGCCTCGTACAGCTCGGCCGCCGCGTCCAGGCGGTGCGCGAGATACGGCGAGGGCTCGCCCTTCCACAGCCCGGCGCCGAAGACGACCGCGACCCGCGTGTGCGGCACGTCAGCCGTCGTACGCAACCGCCCCTCCGCCGTCACGAACAGCCATGTCGCGGGCAACAGCGCCAGCACACACACGGCCATGAAGACCTGCACCGCCCGCCGCTGCCCCCGCCGCGTCCGCGGCAGCCGCAGACCGCGCGACCGGGCCGCGAGCCCAAGCCGCCGGACCCAGCCCGGCACCCCCGGAACGCTGACCGCCGCCACCGCCCGCCGCATCCGCCCCCGCCGCATCCACCCCGGCCGCTCCATCCCGTACCCCCGTGCCCCCGCGCCCCACGCCGGATCCCCCGATCCGGTCACTGCCCACAAAGGTAAGCGACCCCACTGACAACGCCGGGTCACCCTCGGTGAGCCCCGCCGAAACGACCCGTCACCGGTACGCAACGCCACCGCAATAAGGTGCGGCCATCCTCGGTCCATGACGCCGTCGAACCCTCTTCGTGACGAGTCCGGCAGCACCCCTCTCGAAAGTACGGCGCAACTCATGGACCGGATCACCAGCCAGCTCGGCAGCCAGCTCAATCTCGTGTCGCTCGACGGCAGGCGCCGCCCCGAACCCGCGCCCGCCCTGGTCGTGGTCGCCCACGGCAGCCGTGACCCGCGCGCCCTGGCCACCGTCACGGCGCTCCTGGAACGGGTCCGCGCCCTGCGGCCCGGGCTCGCCGTGCGCCTCGGCCACATCGAGCTGAACGAGCCGCTGCTCCCCGACACCCTCGCCACGACGGCCGGCTCCGCCGTCCTGGTGCCGCTGCTGCTCAGCCGCGGCTACCACGTCAAGCACGACATACCCGAGGCCGCCGCCGCGGCTCCGCACCTCGCCACGCGCGTCGCCGCCCCGCTCGGCCCGCACCCCCTGCTCGTCGACGCCCTGCACGACCGGCTCGTCGAAGCGGGCTGGCCGACCGGGCCCGACGAGGCCGACCGGCGGTCCCGCGGTGTGGTCCTGGCCGCCGCGGGCTCCCGCGACCCCGACTCGGCCGCCGACACCCTGAACGCGGCGAAGCTGCTGTCGCGGCGGCTCGGCGTACCGGTCGTGCCCGCGTACGCGACGCCGACCGCGAGCTCCGCCCTCAGCGTGCCCGCCGCCGTGCGCGCCCTCGCCGCCCGCGGCCGCCACCGCACCGCCGTCGCCTCGTACTTCACGGCGCCGGGCCGCTTCGCCACCCAGTGCGCCGAGGCCGCCCCCTGGATCGCCGCGGCCCCGCTCGGCGCCCACCAGGCCATGGCCCGCCTCCTCCTGCACCGCTACGAACAGGCCCGCGCGACGGCCCCCCTCGCCCCGGCCGCCCCTGCCGTCCCGCAGCTTTCGCCCCGTCAGCTGGCCTCCGCCTGACGGCGGTCACAGGGCCCGGAAGCCCCCTTTGTCACTCCTTGCGTTTACTGTCGGTGCATGGAAGGCACTGCACCGAACGCGTACGACGACGAGGCGGTCCACGAGGCGGTCTACGACGAGGCCGCTGTCGAGCGATGGGCCGGCGAGCCGGACAAGAGGCCGGGACGCACCGCCTTCCAGCGTGACCGGGCGCGCGTCCTGCACTCCGCGGCGCTGCGCCGCCTCGCGGGAAAGACCCAGGTGGTCACCCCAGGGACGCGCAGCAACGAGGCGTGGGACGCCAGTGCCCGCACCCGTCTGACGCACTCCCTGGAGTGCGCGCAGGTCGGCCGCGAGCTCGGCGCCGCGCTCGGCTGCGACCCGGATCTGGTGGAGACCGCCTGCCTCTCGCACGACCTGGGCCACCCGCCCTTCGGCCACAACGGCGAGCAGGCACTGAACGAAGTCGCCGAGAGCTGCGGCGGCTTCGAGGGCAACGCCCAGTCGCTGAGGCTCCTCACCCGCATCGAACCGAAGCGCTTCGTCAGAAGCCAGGAGACGGACGAACTCGTCAGCGTGGGGCTCAACCTCACCCGCGCCGCCCTTGACGCCGCCACCAAGTACCCCTGGCCGCGCGGCGCCCACCCCACCGATCCGCGGTCCACCAAGTTCGGGGTCTACGAAGACGACCGGCCGGTCTTCGACTGGGTCCGCAAGGAGGCGCCAGGCCGCCGCACCTGCTTCGAGGCCCAGGTCATGGACTGGTCGGACGACGTTGCGTACTCGGTGCACGACATCGAGGACGGCCTGCACGCCGGGCACCTCGACCCGAACCTCCTGTACGCCGAGCCCGAGCGCCGGGACATCTTCGCCGTGGCCATAGGCCGCTACGTACCGGCGGACACCGACCCCGAAGAGCTCTCCCAGGCCCTGGACCGCCTCCTGGAACAGGAGTGGTGGCCGCACGGGTACGACGGCTCCGCCGTCGCCCAGGCCCGCCTCAAGGACGCCACAAGCCAGCTCATCGGCCATTTCTGTCTCGCCGCGGAGAGCGCCACGCGCGCGAGGTACGGCACGGGCCCGCTCACCCGGTACGCCGCCGAGCTGGTCGTGCCGCGCGAGGCCCGCCACGAGTGCGCGGTCCTCAAGGCCGTCGCCGACCGCTACGTGATGCAGCGCCCCGCCCAGGAGCGGCTCCGCGCCGACCAGCGCATCGTCGTCGCCGAGCTGGCCCAGGAGCTGACGGCACGCGCCCCCGAGGGACTCGACCCGCAGTTCCGGGCGCTCTACGACACGGCACCCGACGACCGCGCGGCCCTGCGCGTGGTCGTCGACCAGATCGCCTCGCTCACGGACGCCGCCGCGCGGTCGCTGCACGCGCGGCTCACGGCACGGCGGACCTGAAGCGAGCGGAACGCGGCGACCGACCACGGGGCGTGACGAAAACTGGCCGGATCGGGCCGCAACCCCTTCCCCCATCACGCTCCGTGCGGGACGCTCCCCCCTGACGGCAAGGCTTTGAGGAGGCATCAAGTGGTCGACGCGGATCAGACGTTCGTCATTGTCGGAGGAGGTCTCGCGGGCGCGAAAGCGGCCGAGACACTCCGGTCCGAGGGCTTCACCGGCCGGGTGATCCTCATCGGCGACGAACGCGACCACCCGTACGAGCGCCCACCCCTGTCGAAGGGGTATCTGCTGGGCAAGGAGGAGCGCGACAGCGTCTTCGTCCACGAACCCGCCTGGTACGCACAGGCGGACGTGGAGTTGCATCTCGGCCAGACCGTCGTCGCGATCGACCGCACCGCCAAGGCCGTCCACCTCGGTGACCGCGCCGTCATCCACTACGACAAACTCCTCCTCGCCACCGGCGCCGAGCCGCGCCGCCTGGACGTCCCCGGCACCGACCTGGCGGGCGTGCACCACCTGCGCCGCCTCGCCCACGCCGACCGGCTGCGGCACGTCCTCGCGGCCCTCGGCAGGGACAACGGCCACCTGGTGATCGCGGGGGCCGGCTGGATCGGCCTGGAGATCGCCGCCGCCGCACGGGAGTACGGCGCGGAGGTCACCGTCGTCGAGCCCGAGCCCACCCCGCTGCACGCGGCCATCGGCCCCGAGGTCGGCCAGATGTTCGCCGACCTGCACGCCGAGCACGGAGTGCGCTTCCACTTCGGCGCCCGGCTCACCGAGATCACCGGCCAGGACGGCATGGTCCTCGCCGCCCGCACCGACGACGGCGAGGAGCACCCGGCGCACGACGTGCTCGCCGCGATCGGCGCCGCCCCGCGCACCGGGCTCGCCGAGGCCGCCGGGCTCACCCTCGCCGACCGCGCGCACGGCGGAGGGATCGCGGTCGACGCCTCTCTGCGCACGTCCGACCCGGACATCTTCGCGGCGGGCGACGTGTCCTCCGTCCAGCACGGACTCTTCGACGCCCGGCTGCGCGTGGAGCACTGGGCGAACGCCCTCAACGGCGGCCCGGCGGCGGCTCGCGCGATGCTCGGCCGGGACGTGACCTACGACCGGGTGCCCTACTTCTTCTCCGACCAGTACGACGTGGGCCTGGAGTACTCCGGGTGGGCGCCCCCGGGGACGTACGACCAGGTGGTGATCCGAGGTGACGCGGGGAAGCGGGAGTTCATCGCCTTCTGGCTGAGCGAGGGACGGGTCCTCGCGGGGATGAACGTGAATGTGTGGGACGTCACGGATCCCATCCAGCAGCTGATCCGCACGGGCGCCCGCCCGAGCGTGGACGCCCTCGCGGACCCGGGCACGCCGCTTGCTTCGCTGGTCTCGTGACGGGAGTGTCGTAGCCGGGCCGTAGTATTCCTACGTGGCAGGCAGGATCAATGACGAGGACGTGAAGGCGGTTCGGGACGCGGTCCCGATCGACGCCGTGGTCTCCGACTACCTCCAGCTGCGGAATGCGGGCGGCGGCAACCTCAAGGGTCTGTGCCCCTTCCACGACGAGAAGTCACCGTCCTTCCAGGTCAGCCCGAGCAAGGGTCTCTTCCACTGCTTCGGCTGCCAGGAAGGCGGCGACACGATCGCCTTCGTGATGAAGATCGACCACCTCACCTTCTCGGAGACGGTCGAGCGCCTCGCCGCCCAGGCGGGCATCACGCTGCGCTACGAGGAGGGCGGGTACAACCCCTCCAACCAGCGCGGCGAGCGCATCCGCCTCGTCGAGGCGCACAAGATCGCCGCGCAGTTCTACGTCGAGCAGTTGGAGAGCCCCGAGGCGGAGATCGGCCGCAAGTTCCTGGCCGAGCGCGGCTTCGACCAGGCCGCCGCCGCGCACTTCGGCGTCGGCTACAGCCCGGCGGGCTGGGACCACCTCACGCGGTATCTGCGCGGCAAGGGCTTCACCGACAAGGAGCTGACCCTCTCCGGCATCTCCCAGGAGGGCCGCCGCGGCCCCATCGACCGCTTCCGCGGGCGCCTGATGTGGCCGATCCGCGACATCAGCGGCGAGGTCGTCGGCTTCGGCGCGCGCAAGCTCCGCGAGGACGACAACGGCCCGAAGTATCTGAACACCCCCGAGACGGCGATCTACAAGAAGTCCCAGGTCCTTTACGGGATCGACCTGGCCAAGAAGGAGATCGCCAAGACCAGCAGCGCGGTCGTGGTCGAGGGGTACACGGACGTGATGGCCTGCCACCTGGCCGGCATCACCACCGCCATCGCGACCTGCGGCACGGCCTTCGGCGGCGACCACATCAAGATCCTCCGCCGCCTCCTCATGGACAACGCGACGGCCGAGGTGATCTTCACCTTCGACGGCGACGCGGCCGGCCAGAAGGCCGCCCTGCGCGCCTTCGAGGACGACCAGAAGTTCGCCGCCGAGACGTCCATCGCGATCACTCCGGGCGGCATGGACCCCTGCGAGCTGCGCCTCGCGGAGGGCGACGTCGCCGTGAAGAGCCTGGTCGAATCCCGCACCCCGCTCTTCGAGTTCGCGATCCGGCAGATGGTCGTGCGGCACAATCTGGACACCCCGGCCGGGCGCGCGGCGGCCCTGGACGAGGCCGCGCCGATCGTCGCCGGCATCAAGAACATCTCCATCCAGCACGAATCGGCCGTCCAGCTCGCCGGGATTCTCGGCATCATGGACACCCAGTTCGTGGTCAAGCGCGTGGCCCAGCTGGCGCGTTGGGCCCGCGACCGGGGCGGCAGAGGCCCGGCCCCGCAGCAGCGCACGTACCAGAACCAGCAGTACGCGGCCTCGGCGCCGAGCGCGCACTCCGGGCCCGCGCTCACCCTGCGCAGCCCCGCCCACCGCACCGAGCGCGAGCTGCTCAAACTGGCTCTGCAGCGCCCGGAGCTGGTCTCCCCGGCCTTCGACGCGTACGGGGCGGACGAGTTCACCGCCCCGCCGTACGCCGCGGTGCGCCAGTGTGTCGAGGAGGCGGGCGGCGCCGAGGCGGGCATCCCGGAGTCGCAGAGCTATCTCGCCCGCGTCCTGGACGCGGCCCCGGACGACACGGTCCGCGCCATGGTCACCGAGCTGGCAGTCGAGGCGATCCTGCGCAAGCAGGTGGACGAGATCTACGCGGGCATGCAGCTCGTCCAGGTCAGGCTGCGCGCGGTCGACCGCCGCATCCGTGACGTCCAGGGCAGCCTGACCCGTCTCAGCGCCCAGGGCGACCCCGCGCAACTGGCGGCCGTGCAGAACGAGTTGTGGGTCCTCCAGCAGTACGCGCGAGCGCTGCGCGAGCGGGGCGCGGACGCCCTCTGAGGCGGCGCGCGGCCGGGGGCGCACTCAGGTCGGCCACGGCCCGGTATGCACCCGCGGGTTCGGGGTACCCGGGCGAGGTGTTCCCGGCGGTTCGCGGTCAGCGGATCCGCCGGTGCCGGGCTTGCCCCGGCGGCTCAGGGCGCACCTGAATCATGAACCGGGCACGGCCCCAGGGAAGTTGGGCCGACCGCGCTGACGGCGAACGGCCGGGCGCGGTGTAACCACGCGGTCACGGACCGGACTCAAAAAGTCCCCGCACGCCCCTCGTGGCGGCCGTGTGTCGTACCCCACACTGGGTTGCGGTGCCTGAGTCCTCGGAGCGCGGCCGGCCCGCGGACAGCGGATCCGACACACCCGCGATTCCACACATCGTGTTCGGGACGGACAGCGGCGAGGCCGTCGAAGCCGATCCCGCTGTACCGCTGCCGCACGCCTCAGCAGCGATCATCATGGAGGTCGCCCCCGTGCAGACCCAGACCCTCACCCAGACCGAGACCGCCGTGGCCGCGGAAGCGGAAGCAGCGGCGGTGAAGACGGAGACGGATGCGGACGTCATAGCGGCCGTACCGCCGCAGAGTCGCGCCGCACGGCACCCCGAGACGGTCCCAGAGGCAGTCCCCGAGAGCCCCGAAGCGGTCCCGGAGGCCACCGAGGCCCCGGAAGCGCTCGCACCCGACAGCGGCGAGCTGCTGCCCCTGCCCCCCGCGCCCCGCAGCCGCGCCGACACCGGCGGCCCCTCGTCCGACCTGTTCCGGCAGTATCTGCGCGAGATCGGCCGGATCCCCCTGCTCACGGCGGCGGAGGAGGTGGAGCTGGCGCGCGGGGTCGAGGCCGGGCTCTTCGCCGAGGAGAAGCTGCGCCTCGCCAGCGACCTGGACTCCCAACTCGCCCTTGACCTGGACAAGTTGGTCGTCGTGGGCCGGATGGCCAAGCGCCGTCTGATCGAGGCCAACCTGCGTCTGGTCGTCTCCGTCGCCAAGCGGTACGTGGGGCGGGGCCTGACCATGCTCGACCTCGTCCAGGAGGGAAACCTGGGCCTGATCAGGGCAGTCGAGAAGTTCGACTACGCACGCGGCTACAAGTTCTCCACGTACGCCACCTGGTGGATCCGCCAGGCCATGTCGCGGGCCCTCGCCGACCAGGCCCGCACCATCCGCGTACCCGTGCACGTCGTGGAGCTGATCAACCGCGTCGTCCGCGTCCAGCGCCGCATGCTCCAGGAGCGGGGCTACGAACCGACCCCCGAAGAGGTCGCCGCCCAGCTGGACCTGGCGCCCGAGCGGGTCAGCGAAGTCCTGCGCCTGGCCCAGGAACCGGTGTCGCTGCACGCCCCCGTGGGCGAGGAGGACGACGTCGCGCTCGGCGACCTCATCGAGGACGGCGACGCGACGAGCCCCGTCGAATCGGCGGCGTTCCTGCTGCTGCGCGAGCACCTGGAGGCGGTGCTCTCCACGCTCGGCGAGCGCGAACGCAAGGTCGTCCAGCTGCGCTACGGCCTGGCGGACGGCAGGCCCCGCACCCTGGAGGAGATAGGCCGGATCTTCGGCGTGACACGCGAACGCATCCGCCAGATCGAGTCCAAGACCCTCAACAAGCTGCGGGACCACGCCTTCGCGGACCAGCTGCGCGGCTACCTGGATTAGTCGACCTCGGCCACCGCCTGCGCGAACTGGGCGGCGTACAACCGGGCGTAAGCCCCCTGCGCCGCCAACAGGGCGTCATGCGTGCCCTGTTCGACGATGGACCCGTCCTCCATCACCAGGATGGTGTCCGCGTCCCGGATCGTGGAGAGCCGGTGCGCGATGACGAACGACGTCCGCCCGTGGGCGAGGCGCGCCATCGCCTTCTGGATGAGCACCTCGGTGCGGGTGTCCACGGAGCTCGTCGCCTCGTCGAGGACGAGGATCACCGGGTCGGACAGGAACGCCCGCGCGATCGTGATCAGCTGCTTCTCGCCCGCGCTGACCCCCGTGCCCTCGTCGTCGATCACCGTGTCGTAGCCGTCGGGCAGCGTGCGGCAGAAGCGGTCGGCGTGGGCCGCCCGCGCCGCCTCCTCGATCTCCTCACGGGTGACGTCCTTGGTCGCTCCGTACGCGATGTTCTCCGCGATGGTCCCGCCGAACAGCCAGGTGTCCTGGAGCACCATGCCGATGCCGGAGCGCAGTTCGTCGCGCGACATCCTCGCTATGTCGACCCCGTCGAGCGTGATGTGGCCGCCGGTGACTTCATAGAACCGCATAAGCAGGTTGACCAGCGTGGTCTTGCCCGCGCCGGTCGGCCCGACGATCGCCACCGTGTGACCGGGCTCCACCTTCAGGGACAAGTCCTCGATGAGCGGCTTGTCCTTCTCGTAGCGGAAGGACACGTGCTCCATCTCGACCCGGCCGCGCAGCTGCTCGGGGCGCTCGCCCGGCACCGGGTCGGCCTCCTGCTCGTCCGCGTCGAGCAGTTCGAAGACCCGCTCGGCGGACGCGACACCGGACTGCACCAGGTTGGCCATCGAGGCGACCTGCGTGAGCGGCATCGAGAACTGCCGCGAGTACTGGATGAAGGCCTGCACGTCACCGATCGACAGCGAACCCGACGCGACCCGCAGACCACCGACGACGGCCACGAGCACGTAGTTGAGGTTGGAGATGAAGAACATCAGCGGCTGCATGGCCCCGCTGTTGAACTGCGCCTTGAACCCGGCCTCGTACAGCGCGTCGTTCTGCTCGGCGAAGGCCTTCGCCGACTCCTCCTGACGCCCGAAGACCTTCACCAGGTTGTGCCCGGTGTACATCTCCTCGATGTGCGCGTTCAGCTTGCCGGTGGTCTTCCACTGCTGCACGAACTGCGGCTGCGAGCGCTTGCCGACCTTCGTCGCCACGAAGAACGACAGCGGCACGGTGACAAGCGCCACCAGGGCGAGCAGCGGCGAGACGTAGAACATCATCACCAGTACGCCGACGATGGTGAGCAGCGAGTTCACCAGCTGGCCCATGGTCTGCTGCAGGGTCTGGCCGATGTTGTCGAGGTCGTTCGTCGCCCGGCTGAGCACCTCGCCGCGCTGCCGCTTGTCGAAGTACGACAGGGGGAGGCGCGACAGCTTCTCCTGCACGTCGCCGCGCATCTTGAAGACGGTCTTGTTGATGGCGCGGTTCGAGAGCCGCGTCGAGACCATCATCAGCAGGCCCGCGATCAGGAACGTGCAGAGCGCGAGAAGCAGCACCTCGCCCACCGCGTCGAAGTCGATGCCCTTGCCCGGCGTGAAGTCGACCCCGGAGAGCATGTCGGCCATGCCGCCGTCGCCCTTGTCCCGCAGGCGCTCGATGGCCTGGTCCTTGGTGACCCCGGCCGGCATGTCACGGCCGACGATGCCCGCGAAGAGCAGGTCGGTCGCCTTGCCGAGGATCTTGGGGCCGAGCACGCTGAGCGCCACGCTGAGCACTCCGGCGCCGATCATCCCGTACATCGTGGTGCGTTCCGGCTTGAACTGCGCGAGGAGCCGCTTGCCGGACCCCTTGAAGTCCATGGACCGGGAGTCCGGTCCTGCCATCATCATCCGTCCGCCCGGACCGGCCATTACGCGGCCTCCGCTTCCGTCAGCTGGGAGAGCACGATCTCCCGGTAGGTCTCATTGCTCTCCATCAACTCGTGATGGCGTCCCGTCCCCACGACCCGGCCCTCGTCGAGGACGATGATGCGGTCGGCGTCCCGGATCGTCGACACGCGCTGGGCGACGATCACGACGGTCGCCTCGGCGGTCTCCTGGGACAGGGCGCGCCGCAGGGCCGCGTCCGTGGCGTAGTCGAGCGCGGAGAACGAGTCGTCGAAGAGGTAGATCTCCGGGCGCTGCACCAGCGTGCGCGCGATGGACAGGCGCTGGCGCTGACCGCCGGAGACGTTGGTGCCGCCCTGCGAGATGGGCGCGTTCAGGCCTTCCTCCAGGCCCTCGACGAAGCCCTTGGCCTGGGCGACCTCAAGGGCGTGCCAGAGCTCGTCGTCCGTCGCGTCGGGGTTGCCGTACCGCAGGTTGCTCGCGACGGTGCCGGCGAAGAGGTACGGCTTCTGGGGTACGAGGCTCACGGACCTCGTGAGCAGCGTGGGCTCGATCGTGCTCACGTCGACGCCCCCGACGAGGACTTGCCCCTCGGTGGTGTCGATCAGCCGCGGCACGAGGCTCAGGAGCGTCGACTTGCCGGCCCCGGTCGACCCGATCACGGCGGTCGTCTCACCGGGGCGCGCCTCCAGGTCGATGGACTTGAGGACGGGCTCCTCGGCGCCGGGGTAGCGGAAGCCGGCCGCCCGGATCTCCAGGTGGCCGTGGCTGCGCAGTTCGCGCACCGGGGAGGCCGGGGGCACCACGCTGCTCTCGGTGTCCAGGACCTCCTCGATGCGCTCGGCACAGACCTCGGCGCGCGGCACCATCATGAACATGAAGGTGGCCATCATCACGGACATCACGATCTGCATCAGATACGCGAGGAACGCGGTGAGCGCCCCGATCTTCATGCCGCCGCTGTCGATGCGGTGCGCGCCGAACCACACGACGGCGATCGACGAGATGTTCACGACCGTCATGACGATGGGGAACATCAGCGCGAGCAGCTTGCCGGTGCCGAGGGACACCTCGGTCAGTTCGGCGTTGGCCTGCCGGAAGCGGTCCTTCTCGTAGGTGTCGCGCACGAAGGCGCGGATGACGCGGTTGCCGGTGATCTGCTCGCGCAGCACGCGGTTCACCGTGTCCAGGCGCACCTGCATGGTGCGGAAGAGCGGCCTCAGGCGCCGCACGATCAGGCTCACGCAGATCGCGAGGACGGGCACGACCGCGATCAGGACGCCCGAGAGCGGTACGTCGAGGCCGAGCGCCATGACGATGCCGCCGACGCACATGATCGGCGCCGACACCATGAGGGTGAACGTCATCAGGACCAGCATCTGCACCTGCTGGACGTCGTTCGTGGTCCGGGTGATCAGGGAGGGGGCGCCGAACTGCCCCAACTCCCGTGCGGAGAAGGACTGCACGCGGTCGAAGACGGCCGCGCGTACGTCACGTCCGAGAGCGGAGGCGGTACGGGCGCCGTAGAAGACGGCGCCCACGTTGCAGATCACCTGGGCGACGGTGACGGCGATCATGATGCCGCCGAACGACAGGATGTAGCCCGTGTCCCCCTTCACGACACCCTCGTCGATGATGTCGGCGTTGAGCGTCGGCAGATAGAGCGAGGCGCAGGTCTGCAGGAACTGCAGCAGGACCAGCAACGCGATGGGCTTTTTGTACGGGCCGAGGTGGGCCCGCAGGAGTCGTATGAGCACGGGGTCTCTCGAGAGGCGTGGGCGGGGTTTCTGGCGGAGTCGCCCCCATACTCCGATACCGCCCCCGCCCATGTGCAACCGATTAAGCCATGACCCGGTAAAAAAATTGTCTGGGTCAAGAACTGGCCACAGTGAAAACTCGGCCGTCGAGTGGGCCGGGGTCAGCCGTCGAGTGCCCTGTGGTCAGTTGTCGAGCGCCCCGGGGTGCGCCTGTTCCCGCACGGTTCGGTACTGCTGGCGTACCGCCTGGCCCACCGCGAGCTCCTCGCCCGGCTCGAAGACCTGCGCCGACGCCCCCTGCCAGTGCGGCAGTTGACCGCTCAGCGCCCATGCGGCCTGCCGCGCCGCACCGATCGCCGCGTAGTCGGCGGGCTGCGGCACCACGACCTGCGTACCGAACAGCATCGGCGCCGCGGCCTGCACCGCGGGAAGCTCCGCCGCCGCGCCGAGCAGGAAGACCCGGCGCACCTCCACACCCCGCGACCGCAGCACGTCGAGCGCGTCCCCGAGCCCGCACAGCATGCCCTCGAAGGCGGCCCGCGCCAGATGCTCGGGCCGCATCGACTCACGCCGCAGCCCGGTCAGGGTGCCCGCGGCGTGCGGAAGATTCGGCGTTTTCTCGCCCTCCAGATACGGCAGCAGCACGAGTCCGTGCGCGCCGGGCGTCGACTTCATGGCCAGCTCCGAGAGCGCCTCCAGATCGGCCACCCCCAGCATCTCGGCGGCGCCCCGCAGCACCCGCACGGCGTTCAGCGTGTGCACCACCGGCAGATGCATCCCGGTGGCGTCCGCGAGCGAGGTGATCGTCCCGCTCGCGTCGACCAGCGCCTCGTGGTGCACGGCCATCACGGATCCCGAGGCCCCCAGCGAGACGACCGCGTCGCCCTGCTGCACCCCGAGCCCGAACGCCGCCGCCATCGTCTCGCCGGTACCCGCCGAGATCAGCAGCCCCTCGGGCGTCGTCCCCGCGGCCTCGGCGGGCCCGATCACCTCGGGCAGCATCGCCTGGTGCCCGAGCGCGAGTTCGACCAGATCGGGGCGGTACGAACCCGTCGCCGCCGACCAGTAACCGGTCCCGGAGGCGCCGCCGCGGTCGGTCGTGCGCCGCGATGGCCGGCCAAGGAGCTGCCACACCAGCCAGTCATGAGCCTGCAGAAGAGCGGCGACATGCTGTGCCGCCTCGGGCTCGGCCCTCGCGAGCCAGCGCAGCTTCGTCACGGGCTGCCCGGCCTGCGGCACGCACCCCACGGCCTGCGCCCAGGCCTCACGGCTGCCGAGCCCGTCGATCAGATCGGCGGCGGCGACCTGCGCCCGCCGGTCGTTGCCGACGAGCGCGGGCCGCACGGTGTTGCCGTGCCGGTCCAGGGGGACGAGCGCGTTCTGCTGCGCGGAGACGCCGATGGCCTGCACGCCTTCGAGCAGCCCGCCACCCGCCGCCTCACCGAGCGAGAGCAGCCAGGCCTGCGGATCCACGTCGGACGGCCGGCCGCCATCGGGGCTCTCCGTCGGATGCGGGGCGTACCCCTGCTTGAGTACGGCGCCCGTGTCCGTGTCACAGACCACGATGCGCGTGAAATCGGGCGAACTGTCCAACCCTGCGACTATCCCCATGCCTGGAATTCTGCCGCACCGCGTGACGTATCCCGTACCTCAGCTCCCAGGAACCGCTCCAGCTACGTATACGTGGGGCCTCAGCTACGTATTGGTGGTGCCCCAGTCGTCCGCACCACTGCCCTGCCCGCGCTCACGCAGCGACCGCACCCGGTCGGCCACCGAGTCGGGAACCCGGTCCCCGACCTTCTCGGACACCGAGTGGTAGGCCTTGCCCGCCACGTCGCGGCCCTGCTGGGTCGCGGACTCGACGGTGTTGCGCACGGCCGGGTTCTGCGAGAACTCGCGGGCGGACTTCTTCAGCTGCTCGTAGCGCTCGCGTCCGGCCCGGGTACCGAGCACGTACCCGAGAGCCAGTCCCACCATGAATGTGAGCCGGTAGCGCATGGCTGCCACCCTTCCCTTGCGTCGGAGTCGCACGTCTGTCGCCTGTCTGCTGCTCTGTGCCGGCGGTGAGGGATACCGATTGGCGGAGCACCCCCCTGCTTGCGCTAATGTATGTGTCGCAGCGACCGCCCGCCGCCTGGAGAGTTCCCAGGTAGGTGCGTTCGATGCAACGAGACGATCCCCTGTAGCTCAATTGGCAGAGCAGCCGGCTGTTAACCGGCAGGTTACTGGTTCGAGTCCAGTCGGGGGAGCTCGGTCTCCTGTAGCTCAATTGGCAGAGCAGCCGGCTGTTAACCGGCAGGTTACTGGTTCGAGTCCAGTCGGGAGAGCAGTGAGAAGGACCCTTGAGATTTCCTCAGGGGTCCCTTTTCATGCCTGGTGGAACCATGTGGGCAGCCGTGCGGTCCTCATGGTTGAGCGATGCCGACCATCCGAAGCAGGAGATCGTATGAGCGGCTATGCTGCGGCAGACGGCGCGCACAAATGTGCGCGACGCGCCGTTAGGGGCGGTAGCTCAGCCGGTTAGAGCAGCGGACTCATAATCCGTCGGCCGTGGGTTCGAGTCCCACCCGCCCCACGTAGCAGGAACGTTCTGACCTGCAGAAACGTAATTTCCGCCCGATTTGGTACCCCGAATCGGTGCAGCGAACGGGCGTCATCGTGCGTCTCCGCGAACCTTCAGAGGGCTGTGACCTGGGGTTTCGGGCAGTCCCTCGGTGGGATGGGTGGTTCGCGGTCCCACGGCCGTTGAGAAGAGGCCGCATTCCGCCCAGCCTCACCGCACCGACGGATATCGCCCCTCCGTGCGTGATCTGCCTCGTGCGCGATGAGCTGCCCCCGCGAATGTTGGTGACGTATTCTAGTTATGGACATCATGGACTGTCGACGGTGAGGGGTCGCTGGTATGTCTGTTACGCAGGTTGATCTCGATGACGAGGCGCTGGCCGAGGCGATGCGGCTCATGGGTGTCTCGACCAAGAAAGAGACGGTCAACGGGGCTCTGCGGGACTACGTGGCGCGCATCAAGCGGCTGGAGGCCGCCGAGAAGCTGGCCGCGCGGGGTGAGCGGGGCGAGTTCGAGACTGCGGCTGCGGCGCATGCGGCTGCGAAGCGCGCCCGGCGGGGCGCCTTCGAGTGATCACGTACCTCCTCGACGCTTCCGCTCTGTGGCATCTCTTCCGTACGCCGGGGGCGTTGCGGCCCTGGGAAGGGCACATCGCCGCCGGCGTGTTCCATATCTGCGAGCCCACGAGGGCGGAGTTCCTCTACTCGGCCACCAGCCCGGCCCACCGCGACGAGTTGGCCGAGGAGCTGGATGACCTCTGCCATTTCTCACCGGTTCCCAAGAACGCGTGGCGCTGGGTGGAGACCGCGCAGTACAAGCTCACTCAGCAAGGACAGCACCGTGCCGCCGGTGCCATCGATCTCTTGGTGTGTGCGACGGCGGTTCATCACGGTCACACGGTGCTGCACGTGGACAACGACTTCGCCACGGTGGCGGCGCTCCTCAAGGAAGTGCAGCAGCGGGACGTACGCGCCTGACTGCTGGCGGACGCATTCGGGGCCATCCCCGTACCCGCGGGGATCCTCCGCCTCTCTCTGGTGACCCCGGTGCCCCAACGGTCGACCCCGCGCCTGCGGGGATTGCCCGAAGCGGCATACGCACCGACCTGTTCCCGGTGGTGGGTGAGAAGACGCTGCGTGAGCTGGTGGCTGAGGCGAAGGTGAACGAGAAGGTGTTCAAAGCCAAGGTCCGCACCACTCTGCGCTCCTCCTGCAGCTCGTGCTACCGGCAGATGCTGTCGCCGCTGCTGAACACATTGGGCTTCAGGTGTGACAACACTGCCTACCGGCCGGTGATGGACGCGATGAAACTGCTGAAGCAGTACGCCGACGTCGACGGCAAGACCCGCCTCTACGACGCCACGGACGTCGTGCCGATGGACGGCGTGGTCCGCAAGGACTGGCGTGAGGCGGTCGTCGAACGACCAGATGGTCAAGTACGCCACCGCGCTCCGGCTCGGCACCGCCGAGGCGGAACAGTGCTGCGGCGCTTTACCCGCGGCGGGCCCAAGCACCCCACCTACCAGGCCCTCGAAGAACTCGGCCGCGGGGTACGCACGACCTTCGCCTGCGGCTACCTCGCCAGCCCCGGCCTGCGTCGGGAGATCCACGGGGGGCAGGTCGTGGAGAACTGGAACAGCGCGAGCACCGTGCTCCACTACGGCAGGGACGGTGCTCTGACCGGCCAGGACAAGGAGCACGCCGAGACGTCGATGTTCGCCCTGCACCTGCTCCAGTCCGCGCTCGTGCACGTCAACACCCTGCTGCTCCAGCAGATCCTGGCCGAGCCGAAATGGGCGAAGAAGCTGACCGCCGAGGACCGGCGCGGCCTGACCGCGCTGTTCTGGTCCAACATCAACCCGTACGGCACCTTCCGACTGGACATGGCCAAGCGCCTCGACCTGGGGCATGTCGCTGCCGTACCACGGCCACGCACACCGGCGGACGCCGCTCACCGATCCGGCGTGCGCCTGGCCTGACGCGGTCCTGCGCAGCGCGGGATCGTTTCGTCGGCGGCGCGGTCTGCTGAAGCGACAGACTGGTCGGGCTGTGCCGACCGTACGTCGTGGCTACCTGTGACCGGCTGTCGTCGCACATGTCCATGGTTGCCGTGGTTGCCGTGGTTGCCGTGGTTGCCAGGGCGGGCGATGACGAAGACGAACAGAATTCATCAACGCTGGGCGGCACCCAGATGCGACGGACCAGTCCTCAGGCTGGGTTCGACGTACTTGTGACGACGTCCACCGCGTGGCGGCGGTGGGCGGCGAAGAGGGGGAGGGCGGCCTGGGGGTCGCGGGCGCGCAGGGCGGCGGCCAGTGCATGGTGCTCTTGGGGGATGCAGCCGAGGTAGCCCTCGGTGCTGAGGCCGATGCGGGTCAGCAGGAACAGGTGGACCTGGCAGCGGATGGACTCCCAGGCCGCGGCGAGACGCTGGTGGCCGGTGGCGGCGAAGACGGCGTCGTGGAAGGCGATGTCCAGGCGGACCATGTCGTGCGGGTCCGTCGTGTGCTCCATTACGCCGGCCGCCTTCTCGATGGCGGCGAGGTCCTCCTCGGAGGCCTGCGTGATGACCTGCTGGACAGCCAGGTCCTCCAGCGCGCCCCGCAGACTGTCGAGCTCGGCGACATCCTCGGCGGACAGTGCGGTGACGACGCTGCCGCGGTGCCAGGCGCAGTGCACGAGTCCCTCGCGCTCCAGTACGCGCAGAGCCTCACGCACCGGACCCCTGCTGACCTGCAGGACGCCGGAGAGTTCGACCTCACGCAGCGGTGCCCCGGGGGCGTATGCGCCGCTGAAGATCGCCTCCCGGATCCGGTCGGCGACTTCGTCGGCCAGTCCGCGACGGCGGGCGGGGGCCACCGCGTCTATGACTTGCATCTTCTCCATGTCGTGATGTTAACATTCCCGTGTTGTCGCAATGTCAACATTAGGACAAGTGGAGTGGCCGGTCATCCGGCCAGGAAAGAGGTGATTTCCATGAAGGTGTTCCAGATCGGTGCCGCCGGAAGTGTCGGCAGGAGGCTCGCCGGCCTGCTGTCCGAGCGCGGTGACGAGGTGACCGGCATGCACCGCAGCCCGGCCCAGGCCGACACGATTCGCGCGACCGGTGCGACGCCGGTGACCGGCGACCTGATCGCCGACTCTGTGGAGGAGCTCGCGGGAAAACTCGCCGGGCACGACGCAGTGGTGTTCTCGGCCGGTGCCCACGGAACCGGCATGGACAAGACCACGCTGATCGACGGCAAGGGCCTGGAGAAGGCAGCCGACGCGGCTGCCGCTGCCGGGGTGACACGGTTCGTCCTGGTCTCGGTCTTCCCCGATGCGCTGCGCGGCGGCGAGGGCGGTGAGGGCTTCGAGCACTACATCAAGGTCAAGAAGAGCGCCGACGTGTACCTGACGCGCACCGATCTCGACTGGCTGATCGTCCGTCCCGGAACTCTCCTGGACACCCCCGGCAGCGGCCGGGTCACCGTCGGGCCTGCCGTCGAGTACGGCGACGTGCACCGCGACGATGTCGCCGCGTTCATCGACGCGGCTCTGCACGAGCCCGCCCTCAGTCGCGTCGTCGTCGAGCTGACCTCCGGCGACACCCCCGTCGCGGACGCGGTCGCCCGCCTGGCCGCCTGAGCCCCACGCATCCCCCGCATTCCCCACCAGAGAAGGACCACCACCATGACTGCGATCGATTCCTACAGCCACGGCGTCTCGGGCGAGCGCGAGTTCGGCTTCGCCCAGGCCATCAAGGTCGAGCACACGATCTATGTCTCGGGCCAGCTCTCCCACGACGACGAGGGCAACTTCCTCTACGCGGACGACTTCGAGGCCCAGACCGAGCAGGTCTTCGCCAACTTTGAGAAGGTCCTCGCCCACTACGGCGCCACCCGCAACCAGGTCGTCTCCGAGACCCAGTACATCGTGGACCTGCCGAAGTACAACAACGCGATGGCGGCCGCCAACCTGGCCTACTTCGGCGACCACCGCCCCACCAGCAGCACCATCGGCGTGGCCCACCTGTTCTTCCCCGGCCAGCTCATCGAGACCAACTTCGTCCTCGACACCCGTCTGCCCGCCTGATGGCACAGGCGTACTGGAGCTCCGTCTTCACCAGCTCCGCAGACGAGACATGGGCGGTCGTCCGGCAGTTCAACGGCCTGCCCGACTGGCACCCGGCCATCCGGGCGAGCGAGATCATCGGGGGCGGCAACGGGCTCACCCCCGGTGCGGTCCGCCTTCTCACCGGGGTGGACGGCAGCGTCTACCGGGAACGGCTCGTGGGCCTGGACGAGGTCGACCGGAAGCTGAGTTACGAGATCGTCGAGGCACCGCTGCCAGTCCGCGGCTACCGCTCGACGCTGCACGTCCAGCCCGTCGCCGACACCGGCGGCGCCTTCCTCAGCTGGCACGCCACCTTCGACCCGGCCGGCGGCACCACCGCCCAGGAAGCCGCCACGGTCCTCGAAGCGGCCTACGCCCCCGCCCTCGCAGGCCTCCACACGCTCCTCGCCTGACACCGGCCGGCAGCTGCCCCGTCCGACGACACCGATCACCGATCACCGATCACGAAAGAAGCGCCCCCGCATGAGCTCCATGTTCGCCCCTCTCACCCTGCGATCCCTTCAGATACCCAACCGGGTCTGGATGTCCCCGATGTGCATGTACTCCGCCGCCCCCGAGGGCCCGGAAACCGGTGCGCCCACCGACTTCCACCTCACCCACCTGGCCTCCCGCGCCGCAGGCGGCGCGGGCCTGGTCATGGCCGAGGCCACCGGCGTCCGGCCCGACGGGCGCATCAGCCCCTGGGACCTGGGCCTGTGGAACGACCGCCAGCAGGAGGCGTTCACCCGCATCACCGAGGCCATCAAGGCCCACGGTGCCGTCCCGGCCATCCAGCTCGCGCACGCTGGCCGCAAGGCATCGGTGGACAAGCCCTGGCTGTCCGACCGCTACCTGAGCGAGTCCGAGGGCGGCTGGCAGCCCATCGCCCCCAGCGCGGTCGCCTACGACGGCCTTGCTGTCCCGCACGAGCTGACCGTGGAGGAGATCCAGCAGCTCGTACGCGACTTCGCCGACTCCGCGCGGCGCGCGCTGGCCGCCGGGTTCCAGGTGGTCGAGGTGCACGGCGCCCACGGCTACCTGATCAACTCCTTCCTCTCCCCGGCCTCCAACCACCGCACCGACGCCTACGGCGGCAGCTTCGAGAACCGGATCCGCTTCGCCCTGGAGGTCGTCGACGCCGTCCGCGCGGTGTGGCCCGAGGACCTGCCGGTGTTCTTCCGTACCTCGGCCACCGACTGGCTGACCGAGAACCCCGAGGACACCCGCGAGGGCTGGACCGGGGACGACACCGTGCGCCTGGCCAAGGAACTCCACGCCCGCGGCGTCGACCTGCTCGACGTGTCCACCGGCGGCATGGTCCGCGACGCCAAGATCGTCGCCGGGCCCAGCTACCAGGTGCCCTTCGCCACCCAGGCCCGCCAGGCCACCGGCATCCCCACCGCAGCCGTCGGCATCATCACCGAGCCGCGGCAGGCGGAGGAGATCCTCACCAGCGGGCAGGCCGACGCCGTCTTCCTCGGCCGCGAACTGCTCCGCAACCCTTACTGGGCCCAGCACGCCGCGCTCGCACTGGACGCCGAGCCGACCTGGCCGGACCAGTACGCCTACGCCGTCAAGCGCCGCAAGCACTGACCCCCCACCCCTTACAGCCTCCGCCGCGCCGCCCTCACCAGGGGAGGCGCGCTGAACCACCGCACTGGGAGACCCCCATGAACCACCTTCAGGACAAGGTCGTCGTCATCACCGGCGCCTCCTCCGGCATCGGCGCCGTCAGCGCCAGGGCTCTCGCCGCCCGCGGCGCCAAGATCGTCGCCGCCGCCCGCGGCCAGGAAGACCTCGACCAGCTGGTCGCCGACATCAAGAAGGCCGGCGGCACCGCTACCGCCCGGCTCACCGACGTCACCGACGCCGCGGACATGCAGGCGCTGGCCGACTTCGCCATCGACACCTACGGACGCATCGACGTCCTCGTCAACAACGCCGGCCTGATGCTCTTCTCGTACTGGAAGGACCTCGCGCTCGACGACTGGAACCGGATGCTGGACGTGAACATCCGCGGCTACCTCAACGGTGTCCACGCCGTCCTGCCCGTGATGCTCCGCCAGAAGTCCGGCCACATCCTGAACATGGACTCGGTGGCCGGGCACCAGGTCGGCGACGGCGCCGGTGTCTACAGCGCGACGAAGTTCTTCGTGCAGGCCATGACCGAGTCCATGCGCAAGGAACTCGGCGTCCACGAGGGCATCAAGGCGTCCACGATCAGCCCCGGCGTCATCGACACCGGCTGGGCCGACAAGGTCACCGACCCCGCCGGACGCAGAGCCGCCCAAGAACTCAACACCATCGCCATCAGCCCCGAGTCCATCGCCGACGCCGTCGTCTACGCCCTCGACCAGCCCGCCGACGTCACCGTCAACGACCTCGTCATCTCCCCCACCCGCCAGAACTGGTAAGCGCCAGGCATTCCACGCCGCACGGAAGGAACCCCACCCATGTCCGGTTTTGCCTCCCCCATTCCCCGCTTCCACCTCGCTATCCCGGTCGACGACCTGGATGCTGCCCGCCGCTTCTACGGCGGGACCCTCGGCCTGGAGCAGGGCCGCAGCGCCAACACCTGGGTGGACTGGAACCTGCACGGCCACCAGTTCGTCACCCACCTCGCCCCCGTCCGCGCCGAACGGATACACAACCCGGTTGACGGCCACAACGTCCCGGTACCGCACTTCGGGCTGATCCTGACCGTCGACGCCTTCCACCGGCTCGCCGACCGTCTGCGCGCCGCGGATACCGACTTCGTCATCGAGCCCCACGTGCGCTTCGCGGGCGAGGCCGGCGAGCAGTGGACGATGTTCCTCCTCGACCCGGCCGGCAACGCCCTGGAGTTCAAGGCGTTCGCCGATGACTCCCAAGTGTTCGCCGCCTGACATCCTCTGTGGACGGTGGAGGGATTTCAGAGGGGCTGCCCATCTGTCGATCCCGCGCCTGCGGGGATTGCCCGAAGCGGCATACGCACCGACACCGTGCTGGTATCCCGCTCAGGGGCTCGGCATCTTGGTCGGCGCCGCTGGTGGCAGAGTGTGACTGTGGTTGCTGAGGCTTCCCGCCGTGCCCGCCCGCCTTTCGGCGGCGCCGTCCTGAGCGAGCTACTGCTGCTTCGGCGAGGTCAGGCCGGGGGAGTGCTCGGAGACGTGAACCCTGGGGGCGCTGGAAAGGTGGTGCAGCGTTCGCTGCACCCTCCCCGATCGAGCGGGACCGAGTAGGACGCAACCGGATCGAAGTCGGGGTATGAAACGGGCTCTTTGGTAAAGCTGCAGGTGAGAGGCGTCACCGTTTTGGTTCGAGTCCCACCCGCCCCACCAAGGCGCTGGGGCGCAGGAACGATTCCACCTGCGTCAACAGCCCAAACCTTCTGGGTCGCCCCTTTGCGGCGACACGCGGCGGGCACTGTCCGCCCCGTGCGCTTCCCCCGCTGCGTGGGGCCCTCACATGGCACCGTCACCTCGTCACCCCGACGGCTCCTCCGGTGTCGGCTTCTCCTCGAGTTGTTCCGGGGGGCCGGCGGTCTCGCCGTTCTCGTTCTCCTCCAGGTCCCAGCGGTCCTCCTCGCCGTTCGCCTGCTGGTCCGGCAGGTCCCTGGGTACGGGTGTGCTGCCGTCCTCGCCGGGGGAGGCCGGTATCTGATCACTCACGGTGGGTCCTCCTTGAGCGCTCTTCGGATGCGGGCGCAAGTACCCCCGAAGGGCGGGGCGACACCTCCCGTGCTGTGGCACAGCACGTGTTTCCGCTGTTCAGCAGCGGGCACCTGACGGTTGACAGGCCGTGCGGAAACGTACGGCGACCGCCTGCGGCCAGGCGGAGCAGCACACGTCCTGCCGCATGTTCAGGAGGTTCGTCATGCTGAAGGCCATCGCAGATGTACTCCGCGCGATCGGCGGAGCCATCGCCACCGTGGTCACCCTGCCCTTCCGGGCCGTCGCCCGGCTGTTCGGCGGAGCGTCGGACACCGCGCACGGCCGCCACTGAGCCCCGGGCCGCCGACAGATTTACGGTGGGGAAGCGGGGCACCCGGCCACCGCGGGGACGTATGAGTGAGCCCCCGAGATCCTTGGACCACCGGACAGGAAGCGAGTGCCCTATGGCGATCGCGACGTACAGCCTTGTTGCCCTGGACTGCCGGGAGCCGGAGTCCCTGGCCCGGTTCTACGCGGATGTCCTGGGAGGCGAGGTCAAGCAGTACAACGAGGACTGGTACGACCTGTACGCCCCCGGCGGGCACCGCATCTCCTTCCAGCGCGCCGAAGGGCACCAGCCGCCCAAGTGGCCGCAGGCGTCGGCCGATTCGCAGCAGCTGCACCTCGACTTCACCGTCCCCGACATGGACCGCGCCCAGGAAGAGGTCCTCGCGCTCGGCGCGACCGCGCTCGACCTCGACGACCAGGGCGGTGAGCGCGGCTTCCGGGTCTTCGCCGACCCGGCAGGGCATCCCTTCTGCCTCTGCCGGGAGTGAGCGCCCGGTAAGTGCCCGCTCAGAGCGGCGCCTGCCAGGTGGCCGTCGTGCCCGCTCCGACGCCGTCCGTCGTTCCGTCGTCGTACACCGTCAGGCGCACCCCCTCCCGGCCGTCCGGCAGCACCGCCCTGGCGTCCACCGCGACCTCGATGCGGGTGACGTCGGGGCGGCGCGACGTGGTCGCGAGGGCGCGGCGCAGGGCGGCGAGCAGGTGGCCCGCCGTCGGGTCCGGTACGCGGGCGTCCACCGCGCCGGTGAAGTGCACCGACGGCTGTACGCCCACCACCGCCGCCGCGCCCGCCGTCTCGCGCAGGACCTTGCCGCGGAACGTGGTGGGGGCGTCGGCGGGCGGCTGCTGGAGCGCGAAGATCGCCGTGCGGACCTCCTGGATGGTGGACTCCAGTTCGTCCACGGCCTGGTCGAGCGTCGACTCGACCTGGGGCGAGCTGTCCCTGCGCCGCGTCGACTCCAGCATCATTCCGGTGGCGAAGAGCCGCTGGACGACGAGGTCGTGCAGGTCGCGCGCGATGCGGTCGCGGTCCTCGAACACCGCGAGGCGTTCCCTGCTCTGCTGGGCGTCCGCCAGGACGAGGGCGAGCGCCGCCTGTGAGGCGAACTGGGTCGCGAGCAGCCGCTCCACGGAGGTATAGGCGCGCTCGCCGCGGCGGCGGGGCAGGGCGAGCGTCCCGATGAGCCGTCCACCCGCCTGCAGCGGCAGCATCAGGCTGGGGCCGAAATTGGTCCGTACGTGGGTGGTCATCCGGGGGTCCGTGGCGGAGTCCTCGATGAACACCGGCTCGCCGCCGAGGAGTTGTTCAAGGACCGCGCTGCCGGGCTCGATGGTGGTGCCGATGAGGGTGTTCTGGAGGTCGTGGGGGGCGGGGGCCGGGACAGGGGTGCCGTCCGGTCGCGCGCCGTCGTCCTCGTGTGACGCGCCGTCGCCCTCCTGCGACGTAGCCGCCGCGACGATGCGCATGCCGCCCTGGTCCGTGGGCTGCAGGATCACCCCCGCGGAGGCGTTCGCCAGGATGCGGGCCTGCTCGGCGACCGTCATCAGCGCGTCGGCCGCCGGTTCGCCGGTGAGCAGCGCCGTGGTGACCGCGGCCGCGCCGTCGATCCACCGCTCACGCTGCCTGGCCGCCTCGTACAGGCGGGCGTTGCCGATCGCGATGCCCGCCTGGCTGGCGAGGACGCGGAGCAGCTGGAGGTCCTCCTCCGTGAAGGGGCCGCCGCGCTTCTCGGTGAGGTAGAGGTTGCCGAACGCCTCCTCGTGGACGTGTACCGGCACCCCCAGGAAGCTGTGCATCTCCGGGTGCCCCGGCGGTACGCCGCAGGAGCGGGGGTCGGCCGTCAGGTCGTCCAGGAGGAGCGGCTTCGGCTCGCGGATCAGGGTGCCGAGGAGGCCCGCGTGGCCGTCGGGGAGGCGCCCGATGCGGTCCCGCTCGGCCTCGGTCAGGCCCGCGGTGAACAGGTCGGTCAGCTTGCCGTGCCCCGGGTCGATGACGCCGAGCGCGCCGTAGCGGGCGCCGGTCAGCTCGGCCGCGCTCTCCACGATGTGCTGGAGCGTGGCGTTCAGTTCGAGGTCCGTGCCGACGCCGAGCACCGCGTCCAGGAGCGGCACGAGGGGGAGGGGCAGCTCGTCTCGGGTCATCGGACGCCGCCGCCTGTGTCCGCGGCGGCGCCGATGCCTGAGCCTGGCCTTGGCCTGCCCTCCCGCGCCTTCCTGACCAGGCTCAGCAACGAGACCACCATCCGCGCCCCTCCAGAAGCAGGAACCCCCACTGCCGTGCGTGGAGAGCATCGGCCGCCGTGAGCCCCGACCCGACGAAGTTCAGCCGGACACCGAGTTGAGCGCCAGCGGCTGGATCTTGCCCTCCAGCATCGCCCCGAGTCCCAGCACGGCACACACGTCGGGCCGTTCGGCGATCTGCACCGGCATCCCCGTCGCGTCCCGCAGCATCTGGTCGAGGCCGGGAAGCAGCGCGCTGCCGCCCACCATCATGATCCCGCGATCGGCGAGGTCGGCCACCAGGTCCGGCGGGCAGTCCCGAAGGACCTTGCCGATGCCGTCGAGTACGGCGGTCAGCGGGGTGTGGATCGCGTCGCGGACGGCGGCGGTGTCGACGTGCACCGAGCGGGCGAGCCCGGTGGCGACGTCGCGGCCGTGGATCTCGGTGGACTCGGGCCCGTTCGGGGTGAGGCCGTTGCCGCGCAGGGCGAGCTGAAGGGGACGTACCGACTGGCTGGGCAGCACCAGCTCGTGGTGCTGGCGCAGGTGCTGGACGATCGCGCGGTCGATGGCCTCACCGCCGACCGGGATCCGCTGGGCGGTGACGATCGCCCCCAGCGACAACACCGCGACCTGCGTGGTCGCGGCGCCGCACACCAGGATCATCGTCGCTTCCGGCCGCTCGACGGGCAGCCCGCAGCCGACCGCGGCGGCGATCAGCGTGTCGACCAGCTCGACCTTGCGTGCCCCGAGCCCGACCATCGTCTCGATGGCGGCGCGCTGGGCCAGCGGGTCCGCGTCGTGCGGGGTGCAGGCGGCTGCGCGGAGGCGCGGCTTGCGGCGCAGGTTGCGGCGGAGCTTCTCGCCGATCAGGTGCCGCAGCATGCGCTGGGCCATCTCGATGTCGACGACGGTGCCGCCGGAGACCGGTCGGACCACCCGGATGTATCCGGGCGTGCGGCCCGTCATCTGTTCGGCGAGGTGGCCGACCGCGATGAGCGCGCCCGTCCGGGTGTTCACGGCGGCGGCGCTCGGTTCGTCGACGACGAGACCCGCGCCCTTCACGAATACCCGGGTCCTCGCGGCCCCAAGGTCGACGGCGATGTGGCAGCGGCGCAACTGCTCCAGACTGACGGTCATGGCAGATCCTCCCGAGAGCGCGGACCGTTCGGGCCGTCGGACGACGGTCCTGTCTCGCATCGTGCGATGGGCGGGGGTGGCGCGCGCGCTGGGATGAGCCGGGCGGGGTGCGGCCGTACGGGTGGTCTTGATCGCTTCGTGGGCGGCGGGGGCGCGGTTAGCATCCCGTGTGACGCATACGCCCCCAGAAGAAGACGAGGCCGACGGCCCCCGGATAGCCGACGACCCCCCGATATCCGCGCTCCCGGTGGAGCCCCAGGGACCCCAGGGGGCCCAGGAGCCCCGGGGGTCGGTCACGAAAAGGCGGATACTCGCCGATCTGACGCCTTTGCGCACGTCGGTCGACTACCGCCGCCTCTGGGTCGGCAACACGATCTCCTGGGTGGGCCAGGCGATGACCTCGCTGGCGGTCTCGCTCCAGGTCTACGACCTCACGCACTCCAGCTTCTCGGTCGGTCTGGTGGGGCTCTGCTCGCTGCTGCCGCTTGTCGTCTTCGGCCTGTACGGGGGCGCGATCGCGGACACGGTGGACCGGCGGAAGCTGGGCCTCTTCTCGTCGCTTGGTTCCTGCGGCCTCTCGCTCGCTCTCGCCTCGGCGGCGTATCTGGGCTTCCACCACGTGTGGTTCCTGTACTCCGTGGTCGCGCTGCAGGCGGTCTGCGGGGCGCTGAACTCGCCGGCGCGCTCGTCGATGATCCCGCGGCTCCTGCCGCCGGAGCAGTTGCCGGCCGCCAACGCGCTGTCGTCGATCACGACGACGTCGGGGATGATGCTCGGCCCCATGCTGGGCGGCCTCATCGTCGGACTGTGGGGCTACCAGGCGGCGTACACGGTGGACGCGGTGGCCTTCAGCGCGTCGCTGTACGCGATGTGGAAGCTGCCGTCGATGCGGCCCGAGGGAGCGGGCGCGGGCGCGAAGCGGGCGTCCGTCTTCGACGGGCTGCGGTTCCTCGCCACGCGCCCGAACCTGCGGATGACGTTCTTCACGGACCTGTGCGCGATGGTTCTGGCGCATCCGCGGGCGCTGTTCCCCGCGGTGGCGGTGGTGTGGTTCGGGGGCGACGCGAAGACGGTGGGCCTGCTGGTGGCGGCGCCCGCGGTGGGGGCGCTGCTGGGGAGCGTCTTCTCCGGGTGGCTGGGACGGATCCGGCGGCACGGGCTCGCGATTCTGCTGTCCGTGGCGGGATGGGGAACGGCCGTCGCCGTCTTCGGCCTGACGCGCAATCTCTGGCTCGGTCTGTTCTTCCTCGCGGTGGCGGGATGCGCGGACACCATTTCGATGGTCTTCCGCAGCACGATGCTCCAGGCGGCGGTGCCGGACGAGATGCGGGGGCGCTTGCAGGGGGTCTTCATCGTGGTGGTGGCGGGCGGCCCCCGGCTCGGAGACTTCCTCGCGGGGTCGGTGGGGGACGCGGCGTCGCCGACGGTTGCGGTCACCGGGGGCGGGGCGGCTTGCGTGGTGGCCGTGGCGCTGCTCGCGGCGAAGTGGCGGGCGTTCGCCCGGTACGACGCGAGGGTGCCGGAGGCGTAAGGGGCGGTTCAGCGGGTGTGGAGGGGGCCGGGCGGGTGCGCCGGGGTTCGGCCGCTAAGGGGGTGAGGGTGCCTGAGACGTAGGGGCGTGGGGCCTCGAAGGTGTGGATCGCCCGGGCGGGGCCGTCGCCGTGGGAGATGAGGTGGGAGCCGTGCAGGTCCTCCACGTCGGCCATGACGACCCGCGCGCCGTCATCCGTCGTGAACTCCACCAGGTCGTCCATCGATGCCCCCGTCGATCCCTCCGTGCGCCTGCCAACCGCATTGTTACGGAAGGCGCTGGTGGCTGTCATCCATGCCACGGACAGCGAACCCGCACGGGTGGTCCTGGCGGGAAGGTGCCCTGGCGGCTTCCCGCCAGCACCCGTCAACATCCCCGCAACACAAGCCACCCGAGACTCTTCGCAGCACCCGGGAACCACCCCCGCCCGGGTCCGACGAAGAGAGGGCACCCATGACCCGATCACCCGCGTGGCGAAGAGCGAGGCTGCTGCCGGCCGTCGGCCTCGCCTTCGCCCTGCTCCCGGCAGGGCAGTCCGCGACCGCGGCCCCTTCCGGCGCGCCCGGGGGGCGGGACACCCCCGCTGCCCGCGCCGCCCACACCGTCACCCTGATAACCGGCGACAAGGTCACCGTCACCGAGCTCGGCGGCGGCAAGAAGACTGTCACCGTCGACCGGCCCGCCGGGGCCACCGGCGCCGTCCGGAGCGAGATGACGGGCGACCGCATCACCGTCGTACCGGACGAGGCGAGGCCCTATCTGAGCGCGGGCTCCCTCGACAAGCGGCTGTTCGACGTGACGGAGCTGATACGTCAGGGGCTCGCGGAGGAGAAGGGCGGCGCGCTGCCGCTCATCGTCACGTACGAGAAGAGCGCGCGCCGCGACGCGGGCCTCGCGACGCCCCGTGGCGCCGACAAGGTGCGTTCCCTGCCGAGCGTGGGCGGCGTGGCGGTGACGGCGGAGAAGCCCGGTACCTTCTGGCGGGATGTCGCGCCGGACCACACCACCAAGTCGGCCCGCAGGACGGGTGGTTCGGGCGGCGTCCTCGCCGACGGCATCGACAAGATCTGGCTCGACGGCCGCGTCGAGGCCGACATGGCGCAGAGCAACGAGCAGATCGGCACCCCCAAGGCCTGGGAGGCCGGGCTGACCGGCAAGGGTGTGAAGGTCGCCGTCCTCGACACGGGTGTCGACGTCGGCCATCCAGGGCTCAAGGGCCGCGTGGACGCCACCAAGAGCTTCATCCCGGGCGAGGAAGTCGCCGACCGCAACGGTCACGGCACCCACGTCACATCGACCGTCGGCGGCAGCGGCGCCGGGTCCGATGGCGACAAGGAGAAGGGCGTGGCGCCCGGCGCCGCCCTCTCCGTCGGCAAGGTGCTCAGCGACGAGGGCTCGGGCAGCGAGTCGCAGATCATCGCCGGGATGGAGTGGGCGGCCAAGGACGTCGGCGCCAAGGTGGTGTCGATGAGCCTCGGTTCGCAGGAGGCGAGCGACGGCACCGACCCGATGGCCGCCGCCGTCAACACCCTCTCCAAGGACACCGGCGCCCTCTTCGTCATAGCCGCGGGCAACACCGGCGCCCCCTCGTCGATCGGCTCGCCCGGCGCCGCCGACTCCGCGCTGACCATCGGCGCCGTCGACTCCGCCGACCGGGCCGCGTACTTCACGAGCCAGGGCCCGCGTTACGGCGACAACGCCCTCAAGCCCGACCTGTCGGCCCCGGGCGTGGACATCCTCGCCGCCCGCTCCCAACTCACCGAAGGTGAGGGCTATTACACCGAGATGAGCGGTACGTCGATGGCGACCCCGCACATCGCGGGCGCCGCCGCCCTGCTCGCCGAGAAGCACCCGGACTGGAGTGGCGCACAGCTCAAGGACGCGCTGATGTCGACGTCCACGAAGCTCGACGCGTCGGCCTACGAGCTGGGCGCGGGGCGTGTCAGCGTGCCCGACGCCATCGACGCCCGGATCACCGCGAGCGGCAGCGCCGACCTCGGCTTCTACTCCTGGCCGTACGAGGAGAACAAGCCCGTCACGAAGACGCTGACGTATGCCAACTCCTCAGACGCCGCTATCGAGTTGACTCTTGCCGCCGAGGGTGCGGCGGACGGCGTCGCCACCCTCGCCGACAAGTCGCTCACCGTCCCCGCGCACGGCACCGCGTCGACCACGGTGACCGGTGACGGCGCGAAGGCGCCCGTCGGCAACACCAGTGGCCGCATCGTCGCGAGCGCCGCGGGCAAGCCGGTCGCGCACACCGCGTTCGGCCTGGTCAAGGAGGAGGAGCGGTACACGCTCACCGTCCATGTGAAGGACCGTGACGGCGCGGCCACCGGAGCCGGTCTGGTGCTCCAGCGGCTGGCCGACGAGGTCGATCCGTTCCAGGCTGAGGTCGGTGACTCCGGCACCCTTCAGCTGCGCCTGAAGCCAGGAACGTACGCGCTCTCCTCCTTCCTCGACGTACGCGGCAGCAAGGGCAAGGACTCCCTCGGCATCGGCTTCCTCGCCGCTCCCGAGATCTCCCTCGACCGGGATCGCGAAGTCACCCTGGACGGGCGGAAGTTGCGCGAGATCGGTGTGGACGTCGGCCGCCGGACCCAGACCCGTCAGCTCCTGATGGAGTACGACCGGCGTGCGAACGGCGCCACACTCCAGGGCGCGGTACAGGTGCCGATCAAGTACGACAGCATCTTCGCGGCGCCCACGGCCAAGGTGTCCGACGGCAGCTTCGAGTACCGCACGGTGTGGCGCCTGGGCAAGCCGGCCCTTGACGTGAAGGGCCTCGGCGAGGTGGTCGCGCAGCCCGGCGGCACGGTGAACGACGGCCGCAGCAAGCTGCGGCTCGTGGATGTGGGCGGCGGTACGGCCGCCGAGTACGCGGGCAAGGACGTGAAGGGCAAGGCTGTCGTCGTGCGGCGGTCCGCGGGAAGCGAGTTGACGCCCGAGCAGATCGGGCAGGCGGCTCAAGAAGCGGGTGTGAAAGCCCTGTTCGTGACGGATGACGTGCCTGGGCGGCTCAACGCGTGGTTCGGTACGGACGACAACGGCGACCGGCCGCTGCAGATCGGCACGGTCGACGCGGCGGACGGCGCACGGCTGCTCGCGGCGGCGAAGGCGGGGCGGTCCGTGGAGACGCGGGCGACCTCGCGCACGCCCTTCGTCTACGACGTGTCGGAGGGCCACAAGGGGGCGGTGCCCCGCGACCTGACATACGAGCCGTCGAAGCGTGAACTGGCCGTCCTGGACACGAAGTTCCACGCGGCGGCGAAGCCGGTGGCGGGCGGCGAGTTCCGCTACTCCCTGACGGACACCTTCGACATCGGAATCGGCTTCCAGGAGAAGATCGACTACCCCGTCGAGCGGACGGACTACGCCTCCACCGGGGCCGGACAGCTGTGGCACGAGTCCGTGTCGGCCGGGCCCGGGAACCTGGAGGAACGCAGCGGCCTCGTCAGCTACCGGGGTGGCAGCCACGGAGAGCTGAACTGGTTCAAGCCCGTCTGGCATCCGTGGCTGGGGACCGGCCTCGGCTGGGGGCAGCAGCGCATCGGCAACACCCTGGAGTTCAACGTGCCCGGCTGGGGCGACTCAGGGCCCGATCACACGGGGTTCGGCGACGTGTGGAACGACGACACGATGACGCAGTTCACCGAGGTGTACGCGGACGGCGAGCTGGTCGACCGGCGCCAGAGTTCGGGCGCGTACGTCTGGGACGCGAACCCGGCGTCGACGACGTACAAGGTCGTCACCGACACGACGCTGGACGCCGGACAGTGGCGCCTTGCCACGAAGGGCCACTCGGAGTGGACCTTCAAGTCGAAGGAGACGGCGAGCGACCGCAAGAGCTTCCTGCCCCTGCTGAACCTCGGATTCGACGTGGACACGGACCTCGCGGGCAACATCAGGGGCGGGCGTTCCGTGGAGGTCGGGATCTTCTCCGAGTACGTCAAGGGCGCGGTGGACACCGGGGCCATCGGGGGCGGCAAGCTGGAGGTGTCGTACGACGACGGCGCGCACTGGAGCGGCGTCCAGCTGAAGCGTGACGGCGAAAAAGCCGCCTGGGACGGCAAGTTGAAGGTGCCAAGCTCCGCCGAGTCCATCTCGCTGCGGGCATCCGCGAGCGACGACCGGGGCGGCTCGGTCACGCAGGAGATCATCCGGGCGGTGGGGGTGAGGTAGCAGGGGGAGGCTTTCTCTCGACTCGTACGCCGGACGGCCTTGAGGTGTCCAGTCCGTCCGGCGTTCGAGAGGACGTAATGAGGGCGTTACGTCGCTGAAGGTGTGGTGTCACAGTGATCGTTGAGGCTGGTGAGGCCGATTTGCCTGTGTTCAGGGCAAGTTGGCGGTTCAACGAAAACCAAGCGGTCCTCCCCCCACAATCCGAATTGGATGGGACCACATAGATGTCCATCTCACCGCCCACAGGGCGCACTCGCGTGCGCCCGAAAACTTCTTCCCCCTTGCCCGCCCGTACTCCCGGCGGCCACATCCTGGCCGTCGGCCCACCGGGCCCCAGCCGTGAACTGCTCACCCGGACACTGAAACTCACCGGGTACGAAGTGACCCACGC
The DNA here is from genome assembly GCF_043200355.1 of Streptomyces sp. NPDC048436. Classification (NCBI taxonomy): domain Bacteria; kingdom Bacillati; phylum Actinomycetota; class Actinomycetes; order Kitasatosporales; family Streptomycetaceae; genus Streptomyces; species Streptomyces sp. NPDC048436. Next base: position 789,877 of record NZ_JBICXP010000001.1, on the reverse strand, counting down.
CGTCCCCGGCGACGTACACCGCCAGGTCAGGCAGGCACCCCCGGACGCGATCGTCGCCCTGGACGACGGCCCGGACGGGCGCCGACAGGGCATCGACGTCATACGCGAGGTCCGCGCCGACCCCGCGGGGCAGGCGCTCCCGCTGGTCATGGTCACGGCGGGGCGCGCCCCCGCACCCGGCACCGTCGTCGACCTGCTGCGGCACGGCGCCGACGACTGCGTGCCGGAAGCCGCCGACCCGCGCGAGCTTTCGGCCCGGATAGCGGCCAAACTGCACCGCGTCCCGGTCCCGCTGGAGAACCTGCTGCGCGATCCGCGCACCGGCCTCTACTCGGGCACGCACTTCATGGACGAACTCGACCGTGAACTCGGCCGCCCGCCCGCCGCCCGGCGCGGCGGCGTCCTCGCCGTGGTCGGCGTCGCCGAGATGGCGGCCCTGGAGACGCGGCTCGGCCCGCGCGTGCGGCGCGAGGTCGCCGAGCGGCTCGCGGGGGTAGCGGGGGTCGCCGAACGGCTCGGCGGTGTCGGCGGCAGGCTCGGCTGGGACGAGGCGGGGCAGCTCCTCGTGCTCATGCCCGGCGTCGACGAGGAGACCGCCGCCCGGAGCCTGCGGGAGTTCGCCGCGTCCGTGGCCGGCACCCGCTTCGTCGTCGCCGACGAGAACGTGCGGCTCACCCCGGCCGTCGGCTGGACCCCGCTCGGCGAGTACACCGATCACAGCCGGGCGGCCGAGGACGCGCGGGACGCCGCCTCCGAAGCCGTACGCCACCGGGACCTGCGCCCCGTCCGCTACGAGCCGTGGATGCGGACGAGCGCCCCGCACCGCCACCGCCGTGCGCGCGCGGGCCTGCGCGCCCTGCTCGGCTGGGCCACCCGGCTGCTGTCCCCGGTGCTTCCGCTGGTGCTCGGCGTCGGGGTGCCCTTCGCGCTCTACCAGCAGGCGTACGAACTGGGCTGGGACGCGGCCGGGTTCGCGTACTGGGTGGTGGTGGCGGGGCTGATCCTCTCCGCCCTCCTCATCATGCTGGAGTGCCTGTTCTCGCTGGACGCGACCCCGCGGCCCGAACGGCCCGGACAGCCCTGTCCGCCCGCCAGCGCCGTCATCGCCGCGTATCTGCCGAACGAGGCCGCGACCATCGTCGACACCGTCGAGTCCTTCCTGCGGCTCGACTACCCGAGCGACCTGGAGATCGTCCTCGCGTACAACTCCCCGCACCCGCTGCCCGTCGAGGACACCCTGCGCGACATGGCGGCCCGTGACCCGCGCCTCGTGCTCCTTCCGGTGGCCGGGAGCACGTCCAAGGCGCAGAACATCAACGCGGCCGTGACGCGGGTGCGCGGTGAGTTCGTCGGCATCTTCGACGCTGACCACCACCCCGCCCCGAACGCCTTCCGGCACGCCTGGGACTGGCTGTCCAACGGTTACGACGTCGTGCAGGGCCACTGCGTGATCCGCAACGGCGACAGCTCGTGGGTCGCGAGGACGGTCGGTGTCGAGTTCGAGACGATCTACGCGGTGAGCCATCCGGGCCGGACCCGGATGTACGGCTTCGGGGTCTTCGGCGGCTCCAACGGCTTCTGGCGCACGGACCTCCTGGCCAGGACCCGCATGCACGGCTCGATGCTGACCGAGGACATCGACTCCACGATGCGCGCGCTGAACGAGGGCGCGCGCATCGCCATGGACCGGACGCTGATCTCGCGTGAGCTGGCGCCCACGCTGCTGCGCCCGCTGTGGAACCAGCGCTCGCGCTGGGCGCAGGGCTGGCTCCAGGTGTCGCTGCGGCACCTGTGGGGCGCGCTGCGTTCGCCGGTGTTCTCGCGGCGCCAGAAGACGGGCCTGTTCGTGCTGCTCGGCTGGCGTGAGGTCCAGCCGTGGCTGACGCTGCAGATCCTGCCGATCCTGCTGCACGCGGCCTGGCGCGCGGGCGGCGCCGACCGGCTCGACTGGGCGGTGCCCGTCTGCCTGATGGCGGCGGCGCTCACCATGTCTGCGGGTGTGGTGCAGGCGGCCTTCGCGTGGCGGCTGGCGGTTCCCGAACTGCGGCGCCGCAAGGCGTGGTTCTGGCGCTATCTGTTCGTGTCGACGTTCTTCTACACGCACTTCAAGAACATGGTGGCGCGGCAGGCACATCTGAAGGAGGCGCTGGGCGACCGGCAGTGGCGGGTGACGCCGCGGGCCGCCGCCGTGCCCGAGACGGAGGAACCGGCGGTGCGGGCATGAGCGCGGTGACGGCCGCGCGGCCCACAGAACCGTCGGCACCCGATCCACCCGCCTCCCGCGGGCGCGCGCTCGAACTCCAGGGCTACCGCGGCCTCGCCGCGCTGAGCACGGTCCTCTTCCACGTGTGGCAGGAGTACTACACGTACGACGCGGCAGGATCGCACCCGCCGGTCGACAGCCCCTGGCTCGGCGCGCTGCTCTCGCTGGAGGTGATCGACCTCTTCTTCGTGATGTCCGCGTACCTGCTCACGCTGTCGTACGCCCGTGCGGCCATCGACGGGGGCCCCATCCGTACGGGGAGAACGTTCCTCTTCCGGCGGGCGATCCGCATTCTGCCCCTGTACTTCCTGGCGGTGCTCGTCGTCTGGGCGAGCCGCAATCCGACGCTGCCGGGCGACTGGCGCGACCTGGTCGAGCACCTGACGTTCACGCACGTCTTCGACCAGGAGCGGATCTTCTACACCCTCGGTCCCACCTGGTCGCTCTCTCTTGAGGTCGCCTTCTATCTGGTGCTCGTCGCGCTCGGGCCGCTCGCGGTGCGGGTGTGCCGGGGGCTCGCGACGCGGCGGGCGCGGGTCGCTGTGTGTGCCTCGGGGTGCGTGGTGCTCTTCGTGCTGCCGCTGGTGTGGATCTCCGTCGCGCGGTACGTCCTCGGGGTGCCGCACACCGACTGGCCGGTGTACTTCGGTCCGCAGGCCCGCTTCGGGGGCTTCGCCGCGGGCATGGCGCTCGCGGTGCTGCTCGTGGCGCTGCGGGGGCGGGGCGGGCTGGGCGCGCGGGGGACGGTGCCGCTCTCGGTGGGGGCGGCGGCGGGGCTGTACGCCCTGTCGTACTTCTCGGGTGCTTCGGGCGCTTCCGCTGCTTCGGGGGCTTCCGGCGCGGAGAGCTTCGCGCACACCTTCTACCACCCGATCGCGTCCCTGCTGTGGTTCACGCTTCTCTACGCCACGCTGCACGTGAGGCCGCGTGAACAGGTGCGGTGGCACGGCCTGTTGAGGGCGCGCTGGGTGACGGCGGTCGGACTCATCAGCTACAGCGTGTACATCTGGCACGAACCGGTCATGCTCCGGCTCATCACGTCCGGCCTGGTGCCGACCGGTCAGGCGGGCTTCCCGCTCGCCGCGCTGATCGTGCTCGCGGTCGCGGTGGCGGCAGGGGCGGCGAGCTACTGGCTCGTGGAGTATCCGGCGAGCCTGCTCGGCAGGGCGAAGGACGCCAAGGGGGCGGCGCGGAACTTCTATCCGGAGCCGACGCGCTGACGTACTGACGCGCTGGCGTACTGACGCGCTGACGTACTGCGTACTGACGCTGTGGCCCGCTCGCACACGCGGCGACGCCGCCTCCCCTGGGACGGGGGAGGCGGCGTCGCTGTGCGGACTTCTGGGTGACGTCAGACCAGCCAGCCGAGGAAGTGGGCGATACCGGCGACGACGTCAGTGATGAGGTTCATGGTGGTGCTTCTCCTTGTGGGACTTGCTCAGGATTTCCAACTCCCGGCCCTCGTATGGGACATGGACCGGGTGCGCGGCAACTACGGTCTGCAGCCCGTCGCTTGCGCACCGTAATCATCGTCAACCACAGGCGTCACATGCAATCCCTGACGGAACGATCACCTGTTCCGGGGAACACCTGCTCCCGTGTTCGCATTTTCGAGGTTCGCGTTTTCGAGATGCGGGGGGCCTGGCGGGGCGCGACGATGGACCCATGAAGGCCGCCGAGACGTTCCCCGTGCGCCGCGTGTACGACCCGCCCGGCGAGGACGACGGCGTACGCGTCCTGGTCGACCGGCTCTGGCCGCGCGGTGTCTCCAAGGATCGGGCCGCCGTCGACGAATGGCTCAAGGACGTCACGCCTTCCGGCGAACTGCGGTCCTGGTTCCACCAACACCGCGACCAGGCCGAGGAGTTCGGCCGCCGCTACCGCGCGGAGCTCGCGGGCCCGGAGCAGCAGGACGGCATCCGGCATCTGCGCGAACTGGCGGCGGACGGAACGGTCACCCTGGTCACGTCGGTGAAGGACGTGGAGCACAGCCATCTGCCCACGCTGCGGGCCGAGTTGCTGAGGAAATAGGCCCGAGGGGGGCGTCAGCCGGTGCGTACGAAGGACTTGTGCGCCTCGACGAAGTGCCGCTCGCCCGCCGCCGCCCGCCCGGCGGGTGCCGAGACCCACAGGTCGTACATCTTGCCGCCCTCGTCCCAGCTCAGGTCATAGGTGCGGCGCGGCCCGCCGTCCCCGGAGCCGCCGTCCCAGGTGAACTCCCAGACGGCGGCGGGGTGGCCGTTGTGCGTGGTCCGGCGGACCGAGCCGTCGCGGTAGCCGGGGTAGTCGGCCGGGCCGTCCTGGTGGGCGCCGCGCATCACCGCCAGGGGGCCGTCCGGGTCCAGTGGCTGGGGATGGACGCCGATGCGGAAGGCGTTGTCCGGCGAGTTGTAGAAGACGCGGGGCGGCTCGGAGGAGCGTACGAAGGCGGTGGGAGCGGCCATCTTGAAGCCGGTCGGGTCGGAGACCGTCCGGTAACCCGCGGGGGCCGGGTCGCCGGCAGGCTCGTCCGGCTTCGCGGGGGAGCCCGTCCCGGCGGGGGCGGGCTTGCCGCTGCTCTCGGCGGACGGCTCGGGGGCGGCGGGGCTCTTCTTGCCGGGGTTCTTCGGCTTGTCCGCGCTCTTGGAGGGCTTGGCGGTCTTCCGGTCCGGCTCCTTGGTCCGCGGCTTCTCGCGCACCTCGTCAGCGGCGCCGCTTCCCGTCACGTCCGTCCGCGTACCGGGGTCGTCCCGCGTCATGAGCCACGCGCCGGTGCCGCCCGCCCCGAGGGCGAGGACCAGGGCGCCGGCCAGGAGCGCCGTACGCACGCGGGGGCGCGAGGGTGGTGCCGGGGCGGAGCCCAGCACGATGGGGCCGCCGTCCGAGGGGGGAGGCGGCGCGGGTTTCCGGGTCTCCGGGGAGTGGGTCACGGGAGTGCGGGGCACGGTGGGCATCCGCTCCTCGACCAGGAAGCCGCGCAGCGCCCGCTCGGCCTCGTCCGCGCCGAGCCGCTGCTCCGGATCCCGCTCCAACAGCCCCCGTACGACCGGCAGCAGCGGCCCTGCCGACTCCGGGACCCTGATCTCGTCCATGACGACGGCGTGCAGCACCCCCGCAACGGAGTCGCGGTGGAACGGCGACTCGCCCTCGACGGCGGCGCAGAGCAGCACCCCGAGCGACCACAGGTCGGACTCCGGGCCCGTGCGCTTGCCCGACATGCGCTCCGGGGCGGTGTACTCGGGGGAGCCGACGAACGCGCCCGTCTCCGTGATCGTCGTCTGCCCGTCGACCTGGGCGATCCCGAAGTCGGAGAGCACGACGCGCTCCGTACCCGCCTCCAGGAGTACGTTCGCGGGCTTGAGGTCACGGTGCAGGACACCCGCGGTGTGCGCGGCGTGCAGGGCGGCGAGCAGGGCCAGGCCGATGCGGGCCGCCTCGGCGGGCGGGACCGGGCCGTCCAGGGAGATCCGGTCGGCGAGCGAGCGGCCGTCGATCAGCTCCATCACGATCCAGGGCTGTCCGGCGTGCTGGACGACGTCGTGCAAGACGAGGATGCCGGGGTGCTTCACCTGGGCGACGGAGCGGGCCTCGCGCAGGGTGCGTTCGCGCCGGCTCGCGGCATCGGCGGCGGACTGCCCCGCGTCGACGTGCAACTCCTTCACCGCGACGGCGCGGCCGAGGAGTTCGTCCTCCGCCCGCCAGACCGTGCCCATGCCGCCGCGCCCGAGCGGTGTCGTGATGCGGTAGCGCCCCGCTATGAGATCCCCGTGACTTGCCATGGGCGCATCATACGAACTCCCGTTGTGGAAGGCGTAGTTGAGGCGATTGGTGATGGTGGTGCGAGTGTGGCGTGACCGAGCGGTGAAGGGAGGTGGCCGCCCGACCCACGGCTCTTCGGCCACGCGTGCGCGGAACTGGGCGTGGCCCCCGCGGACACCCTGATGGTCGGCGACCACCCCGCCAAGGACGGCGGGGCGGCGCCGGGGCTCGGTGCGGTGCTGCGGCTTGTCGACGGGCCTCACTGATCGCGGCGTTGCACCGCAGTCACCGCGATCGCCGCTGCCGCCAGGGCCCAAACCCCGTAGACCGTCCAGGCCCCCGCGGCCGTCCACGGGTGGAGGTCCGGGGCGCCGCCCGGCTGGGCCAGGCGGTCCCAGGCCCTCAGCGGCAGAGTGTGGGAGAGGGCCGCCGACCACGGGCGGCGGTCGGTGACGACGGTGGGGAGCAGGAGAAGCACCGCGAAGACCGTGACCATCGTGGTCGCGCTGTGCCGGATGAGCGCGCCGAGCGCCATGCCAGCGAGCGCGCAGACCGGGGCGAGGAGCGCGGACGCCACGACCGCGCGCGCCGCGCCGGGGTGGGAGAGGGGAATGCCCGCGTCGTGCACGGAAAGGATCGCCTGGGTGAAGAGGAAGGAGGACGAGGCGACCGCCGCGCCGAACACCGTGGTCACCGCGGTGATCACCGACACCTTGGCGGCCATCACCGCGCGGCGGTCGGGGACCACGGTGAACGTCGTACGGATGAGGCCGGTGCCGTACTCGCCGACGATCGGGAGCGCGCCGATGGCGCCCACGGCGAGCATGTAGACCAGGACGCCGTTCGTCGTGAAGGCCTCCTGGAGCGGAATGCCGGCGCGGATGAACTCGGCCCGGCCCGCGTCGTTCCGCTCCGACCAGTAGCGGTGGGTGTCGTACGCGGTGCCCACGTTGAACGCGAGCACCGCCAGGGCGCCGAGCACGAAGGCCCAGGCGGTCGAGCGGAGCGACCAGAGCTTGGCCCACTCGGCGGCGACGAGGTCGCGGAAACGGGCGCGGGGCTCCTGCTCCGCGACACGGGGGTCGGCGGTCGTCGTCATGTCGGCTCTCCTGCCAGGTATTCGACGCTGTCCGCGGTGAGTTCCATGAACGCCTCCTCCAGAGAGGCCGCGCGGGGCGTCAGCTCGTGCAGCAACACCCGCTGCCGCAGCGCGAGTTCACCGATACGGGGTGCCGCGAGGCCGGTGACCGTGAGCAGGTCGTTCTCCGTCTCCACCGACGCGCCCTCGGCCCTCAGCGCGTCCGCCAGCTCCAGGGCCTTCGGCGTACGCACCGTCACGCTCATCCGCTTGCCCCGCGCGGCGAAGTCCGTGAGGCTCTCCGCCGCGATCAACTCGCCCCGGCCGATGACGACGAGCCGGTCGACCGTGTTCTCCATCTCGGACATGAGATGGCTCGACACGAAGACCGTGCGCCCCTCGGCTGCCAGGCGCCGGAACAGGCCGCGCACCCACTTCACGCCCTCGGGGTCCAGGCCGTTGAGCGGTTCGTCGAACAGCAGCACCGGCGGATCGCCGAGCAGCGCCGCCGCGATCCCGAGCCGCTGCCTCATGCCGAGCGAGAAGCCGCCGACGCGGCGCCGCGCCACATCCGCGAGGCCCACCTCGCGCAGCACCTCGGCCACCCGAGCCCGCGGGACGCGGTTGCCGCGGGCCAGGGTGTACAGGTGCGCCTCGGCCCTGCGTCCGCCGTGCACGTCACCCGCGTCGAGCAGCGCGCCGACGTGGCGCAGGCCGCGCGGGCGGTCCCGGAAGGGGCGGCCGTCGATGGCGACCGATCCGGCGGTGGGATCGTTCAGGCCGAGCAGCAGCCGCAGCGTGGTGCTCTTGCCCGCGCCGTTCGGGCCGAGAAACCCCGTGACGTGTCCGGGGTACACGGTGAAACTCAGGTCCTTGACGGCGGTCTTGCCGCCGTACCTCTTGGTCAGTTCGTTGACTTCGATCACCCGGCTCACGATGCCGGGGCGCGCACCCGCGTGTCGTCGGACCGTCGCCGACAATCCCGCCGGTGGATGTCGACCGTGGGTGTACACCCACGGTCCGACGACCTGCCGGGCCCGCGTCGTTACGATCGGCGCATGTCCGCCACCCCGCGCCTTCCCCTGCTCAAGCGCATACCCCTGGGCGCCTGGACGGCGGTGACGTGGTGTGCGGTGACGGCCTACCCCCTCGTCGAGTACGTCATGATGCCGGCCCGGCAGGCTGTTTCGTACTCCTATCCGCGAGGTGGCATGGACGGACACGGTGCCCAGCTCCTGCTGCTCCTGGCCACCGCCCTGGCCTTCGCCGGCTGCGCCGTCCTGAACCGCGGACCGCTGACCGCGATGGCCCTGCTCGTCGCGGGCACGGGTGCCTCCATGGCGGCGTGGCACCAGACGGAGACGGTGCCGACGGTGTACCTGCCGGTGACGGTCGCTCTCGGCTTCATCGCCGCCCGGAACTCCCGGCGGACCTCGCTGATCGCGGGTGCCCTCGCCTTCGGGGCGCTGTTCGCCCTCTGGGCGCCGCGGGAGCTGATCGGCTTCGGGCGGGACGACGGCACCGCTTCGGAGCCGTTCATCGCGCTGATCGCCGTCGTGGCCTGGCTCATCGGGAACTCCGTGCATCAGGCCCGTGTGTACGCGGAGAACCTGAGCTCCCGCGCCGCCACCCAGGCCGTCACTGCCGAACGGCTGCGCATCGCAAGGGAGTTGCACGACATGGTGGCGCACAGCATCGGCGTCATCGCCCTCCAGGCGGGCGCCGCACGCCGCGTCATCGACACCCAGCCCGCCGGTGCGCGCGAGGCGTTGACCGCCATCGAGACCACCGGCCGGGAGACCCTGTCCGGGCTGCGCCGGGTCCTCGGCGCGCTGCGTGACGCCGAGCCGGGAGCCGCGGACGCGCCCCTCGGCCCCGAGCCCGGCCTCGCCGCCGTCGACCGCCTCGCCGAGACGACGACCGCCGCCGGTGTCCGCGTCGACGTGCGGTGGCTCGGCGAACCCCGGCCGCTGCCACCGGAGATCGACATGTCCGCGTACCGCATCATCCAGGAGGCGCTCACCAATGTCGTACGTCATGCGAGCACCGCATCGTGCCGGGTGTCCGTCGACTGCCGGGACGAGGAGCTGACCATCGAGGTCATCGACGGCGGGCGCGGCCACGGCAGCACCACGGACAGCGGTTACGGCCTTGTCGGCATGCGCGAAAGGGTCGGCCTGCTGCACGGCGAGTTCTCCGCCGCGCCACGCCCCGAAGGCGGCTTCCGGGTCGCGGCACGGCTGCCGGTACCGGCGGGTGTGCGATGAGCGCGGAGACGCCCGGCCACGGCTCAGGCTCCGGCGCCGCGCCCTTCCGCGTCGTACTCGTCGACGACCAGCCCCTCGTCCGCGCGGCCCTGCGCATGGTCATCACCGAGGCCCCCGACATCGAGGTCGCCGCCGAGGCGGGCACCGGCGCCGAAGCCGTCAGGATCGTCGACGAACTCCGTCCGGACGTCGTGGTGATGGACATCCGCATGCCCGGCATGGACGGCATCGAGGCCACCCGTCTGATCACCGGGGGCCGGAGCAGGAACACCCACGTCATCGTCCTGACGACCTTCGACGACGACGATTACGTCTATGGTGCGCTGCGCGCGGGCGCCGCGGGATTCCTGGTCAAGGACATGGCGCTGGACGACATCCTCGCCGCGATCCGCGTGGTCGCCGCCGGGGACGGACTGATCGCCCCTAGCGTCACCCGCCGTCTGATCAAGGAGTTCGCGGGCCGCCCGAAGCCCAACTCCCGGCCTCAGGGCGCGATCACCGGCATCACCGACCGCGAACGCGAGGTCCTGACCCTCGTCGGCAGCGGCCTCTCCAACACGGAGATCGCCGCCGAACTCTCCATCAGTGTCGCCACCGCCAAGACCTATCTGACCCGCCTGCTCGCCAAACTTGACGCGCGCGACCGTGTGCAGCTGGTGATCATCGCGTACGAGACCGGCCTCGTGGGGACGTCCCGCTGAGCTGCGCCGGCCTCTGCTGACCTGGGCGAGGGCCTTGTCGGGTGCACGTCGAACAAGTTGTTAGCCTGCGGGGCGGATCATCGAACCCAGGAGGACCACGTGTCACCCGACCGCCCCACGATCGCCCTGGTCACCAGCCGGCCTCAGCTGGAGACCGGTCTCGACCGTGACCTCCCCGAGCTTGCGCGCTCGCTCGGCGTGGCGGGTGCCGACGTCGCCGTCCTCCCCTGGGACGACCCCGAGGCCGACTGGGAGCGGTTCGACCTCGTCGTCATCCGGTCCGCCTGGGACTACAGCGAACGCGTCACCGACTTCGTCGCCTGGGCGGGGCGGGTCGCACGGCTCACCGTCCTTGCCAACCCGGCCTCCGTGGTGCGCTGGAACACCGACAAGCGCTACCTTGCCGACCTCGCGGAGGCGGGGGTGCCTGTCGTGCCGACCCGCTACCTGGAGCCGGGAGTCGCCGTCGAGCTCCCGGACGGCGGTGAGTTCGTCGTCAAGCCCACATCGGGGGCGGGTTCGCGCTACGCCGCGCGGTACGCGCAGGACGACCACAAGGCCGCGGTGCTGCACGTCGAGCGGATGCACAGGGAGGGTCTCACCGCGATGGTGCAGCCCTACATGCCGCGCATGGACGAGACCGGCGAACGCGCCCTCGTCTTCGTCGGCGGGCGGTTCCTGCACGCCGTACAGAAGGGTGCGGTGCTCGCGCCGGGCCTGGCGTACGACGACGAGAAGACGCCGCATCCCGACCTGCGCCCCTGGCAGCCCACCCCCGCCGAACTCGACGTCGCCGAACGGGCGTTGGCCGCCGTCCCGGGCAGCCCCGAACTGCTCTACGCACGCGTGGACCTCGTGGACGAGACCGGCAGCGGCGAACCCTGCGTCATGGAGCTCGAACTCGTCGAGCCGAACCTCTTCCTCGACCTGAACCCGGGCGCGCTGCCCGCCGCGACGGAGGAGATCCTCACCGCGGCCCAGTAGCCCCGGAAATCGGGTGGACGCGGTGGCTGGGGGCTGACTAGCCTGCCGCCATGCTCAGTCCCGAGTCCGACAGACTCCAGCCACCGGCCGGCATGACCGGTGGCTTCTCTCACGTCACCGGATGATTCATCGCCGTAGCGCGGACTGACATTCCCCTTTTTCTTCTTGGCGCGGCAGCCGTGACCCCGCGGCCGGCCGCCGCCTCGTCGACCCCTGACGTGGGTGCGGAGTACCTTCATGCCATTTGCCCTCTACATGCTCGGCCTCGCGGTCTTCGCGCAAGGCACCTCCGAGTTCATGCTCTCCGGTCTCGGCCCCGACATCGCCGCCGACCTCGACGTATCCCTCTCGACAGCGTCCACCCTGACCTCGGCGTTCGCCGTGGGGATGGTCATCGGCGCGCCGGTGATGGCCGTCCTCAGCCGCCGGTGGCCGCGCAGGACCGCGCTGCTCGCCTTCCTGGTCGCCTTCCTGCTCGTCCATGTCGTCGGCGCGCTGACCACCAGCTTCGCCGTGCTGCTCGCGACCCGCGTCGTCGGCGCGCTCGCCAACGCCGGGTTCCTCGCGGTGGCCCTGGTCACCGCCGTCGCCATGGTCGAGCCCCACGCCAAGGGGCGCGCCACCTCGGCGCTGCTCGGGGGAGTCACCATCGCCTGTGTCGCGGGCGTACCCGGGGGCGCCCTGCTCGGGCAGTTCTGGGGGTGGCGCTCGGCCTTCTGGGCGGTGGCGCTGGTCTCGCTGCCCGCCGTCCTCGCGATCCTGCGGTCCGTGCCCGCCGGTGCGCCCGACGCCGCGGTGACCGGTGTGCGCGGGGAGCTGCGTTCCCTGCGTGAGCCGCGGCTCGGGGTGACCCTCCTCCTGGGAGCGCTGGTGAACGGCGCGACCTTCTGTACGTTCACCTACCTCGCCCCGTTGATCACCGACGTCGCCGGTTTCCGCGAGGCCTGGGTGCCCGCGCTGCTCGCGCTCTTCGGCGTCGGGTCGTTCCTCGGGGTCACGCTCGCGGGACGGTTCGCGGACCGGCGGCCCGTTCCGTTCCTCTTGGGCGGGGCGGCGTTGCTGCTGGCGGGCTGGGTGCTCTTCGCGGTGACCGCCGCGAACCCGGTGGCCGCCGTCGCCCTCGTCCTCGTACAGGGAGCGCTGTCCTTCGGCGTCGGCTCCGCGCTGATCACCCAGGTGCTTTACGCGGCCACCCGCGCCCCCACCCTGGCGGGCGGCTTCGCCACCGCCGCGCTGAACGTGGGCGCCGCGATCGGTCCCGTGGGCGGCGGCATCGCCCTCTCGGCGGGGCTCGGCCACCGTTCGCCGCTGTGGGTCAGCGCGCTGCTGGTGGCGCTCGCCCTGCTGGTCGGGGCGGTGGCGCTCCTGAGCAGGCGTCAGGCGCCGTCGGGGAACGAGAGCCGCTGGAGCAGCCCCCAGGTGAACTCGGCGACGCAGCGCCGAGGCTGACCTGCCCCGTCCGGCGCGGTGAAGGCGAGGCGCCAGCGCGTGGGTGCCGTGCCCTCCATGGGGCGGGCCGGGGCGAACGCGCGGGCGGCCTCGTCGACCGTGCACGACCAGGGCGTGAGGTCGTCAAGGGTGTGGAGCGCGGGCCCGGGGGCGCCGGGCGCGCGGACCAGCCACTCGTTCCACACCGCTCCGTTCGGGGCGCGCAGCACCTCGAAGCGCAGGTCGGGCCAGAGCGGCACCGGCCACAGCAGGGCCTCGCACTCCAGGTCGCCGATGCGGCGCGTCACGGTGGCGTCGGGGGCGCCGAGCACCGAGCGGTAGCGGGAGGCCGCGCCCCGCGAACGGGGGGAGCGGCTCATCGCCTGCCAGCGCCTGTTGGCCTCGCGCATGTCCGCGAGGGAGACGCCGAGGTCGTGGCGGGCGGACTCCACGAGGTCCGGGTTGTGGTCGGCCATGCGGCGCAGCAGGACAAGCTGGAAGTCGAGCGGAGTGAACGGGCCTGAGGACTTGGGAGTACGGCCTGGGCTAGCGGACATGCGCTCCATGGTCGCGCACCACGGCGGCACCCGGGCGGCGGTCGCCCGGCAGGAAGAGCACCGAGTTGACGTACCGGGGGCGGCGCGGCGTGAGCACTCTGCGCAGCAGCCCCTGCGACACGACGTACGACGTGTCGTTCTGGTGCGCCTCCAGGTCGAAGCCGTCGAGCGGCAGCCAGGTGTCGTGGGGCAGGACCCAGCCCCGGTAGCCGTGGTGCCGGGTGAGCAGCTCGATGATCGGCGCGATCGGCTGGATGCGGGACTCCAGCTCGATGAAGAGCGCGGGCCGGTCCCGGGTGAGGAGGTCATGGGCGCCGCGGAGCACCGGGAGTTCGTTGCCGTCCACGTCGATCTTGATGAAGTCGACGTCGCGCAGGCCGAGCCCGTCCAGGGTGAGGCAGGGCACCTCGACCGCCTTGGCGTGGATGTCCCTGCGGATGAGGGAGGAGACCCCGCGGTCCCCGCGGTCGCCCTGCGGCAGCCAGAGCCGGGCCGTTCCGGGGCGGTCGGTGGCGGCGGCCTGGACCACCCGGACGTTGCCGGGCGTGGAGGTCTCCAGGAGCCTGGCCAGATGCGGCACGGGCTCCACGGTCACCACCCGGCGCGCACGTGAGGCGAGGCGGCGCGACCACGGCCCGTACCAGCCGCCGACGTCCACCGCCGTTCCGCAGCCACGCGGGCAGAGGTCGGAGAGCCGGGCCAGCTCCGGTTCGAAGCGGGGGTAGACCAGCCGGGCCAGCGAGGCGATCAGGCGAGCGGGCAGGTGCGGGGCCAGACGCGCGGCCACGGTCTTGTGGGGGCGGGTCACGGTCTTGTGAGGGCCGCCGCTCACGGGGAGATCCGCTTCAGGAGCTGCTCGTGCTCGTCCTCCGATATCTGCTCCCCTGAGGACGGCAGGAGCTGCGGTATCCCGTCGATGATCGGATAGCGGCGCCGCAGGCGTGGGTTGTAGAGGACTTCCTCCGGTACGAGGGGTTCGGCGGGCTCCAGGAGATGCAGCGGCCCCTTGTCGAGCGGGCAGGCAAGGATCTTCAGGAGAGGATCTTCGGGGTTCATCAGCTCGTCAACTCCTTGGTGGGGGGCGTGGGTTGAGCCGGCGGGGGAGCGTCGTGCTTGGGCATGGCGAGGAGTACGGAGACCGCGAGGGCCGTGCCCGCGATCCGCAGGGCGAGCCGCAGCGGTTCCTCGGGCAGCGGCTCGCCGAACGCCAGCGTGCCGAGTACCGCGGTGAACAGCGCGGTAACCGTCGTACAGACCGGGACGATGAGCGAGGCCCGGCAGCGCTGCAGCGCCGCCTGCGACATGACGAGACCGAACGCCCCGGTGAACAGCAGGAGATACGGATACGGGGAGCGCAGCAGGTCGAGCAGCGCCGAGCCGAGGCCTTGCGTGGTCAGATAGCTGGATACGCCCTTGATGGCCAGCGAGCTGACTCCGTAGAGGAGCCCGACGGCGACCCCGTACTCGACGCCCGTCGTCGGAAGGCGGTGGCGGTGCTTCGAGCGCCGCTCGGCGGACCCGTACAGCCAGACCCCCGCGGCGAGCGAGGGCAGACAGACCGTGAGGACCAGCGGCACGGGCGCGCTGTGGCTGACGGTGTCGGCGTCCTCGCTCAAGGAGAGGACGACCATGAGGAGCGCCAAGAGGATGGCCCCCACCGCGTACCGCTCGCGCCCCGACGTCCGCTCCCCGAGCAGCACGGAGGAGAGCAGCAGCAGAAGCACGAGCCCGGACACGAAGATTCCCTGCGCGGCGGCGATCGGCAGCGTCCGGTAGACGGCGAGCTGCGCGCCGAACCCGGCGGCGAGCGCGAGCGATCCGCCGATCCACAGGGGGCTGGACACGACCTGCCGCAGCAGCCGCGCCGGATTGCGCACGCTGACGGAGGGCATCGCGGTCAGGGCCCGTTTCTCCAGGACGAACCCGGTGCTGTAGAGGAGGTTCGCCAGCAGCGCGGCGGCCACACCCCACCACATCGCTACGTCCTCCGGGCGTGGAGCAGCAGGATCGACGCGGCGCTCGGCACGGCGCAGGCGAGCCGGTCCAGGGCCCGCAGCGGACGCGGTACGCCGTGGAAGGGCGCGCCCGCGACGCGCACCACCTCGAAACCGGTGGCGGCGACGAACTCCCGCAGCGCGCGGGCGGTGTAGAGCCGCAGATGCCCCACGACCTCGCTCCCCGGACGCCCGTGGATGCCGCGCAGACTGACCTCGGAGAAGACGGGCTGCACCCCCGCGAGCAGCAGCCCGCGGTTGTACCAGGCGGCGAGATTGGGCGTGGACAGCATCAGATGCCCTCCTGGCCTGAGCACTCTTCTCAGCTCGTCCAGGGCGCTGTCGGGATCGACGAGATGCTCGATGACCTCGCTGAAGAGAACGGCGTCGGCGGATCCATCGGCGAACGGGAGCCCACCGTCGGTGAGTTCACCGCGTACGACGTACGGAAGATGTGAGTGGGCCCGCTTGAGGGCGTCCTGGGACCAGTCGACGCCGATGACGCGATGCCCCGCGAGGAGCGGGGCGGCCGCCGCTGCGGCGGTGCCGTCGCCGCAGCCGATGTCGAGGACGACGGCGGTGCGGGCGGTCGCCGGGCCGAGGGCGTCGGCGAGCATCCGGGCCTGGCGCAGGCTGCGGGCGTCGCCGGACGCGACGGGGACGGAGGGATCTTCGTAGAAGTCCCGCAGATCACGGGGCGCGGTGCTGGTGCTGGTCATGGCGTGCTCCCCTCCTTCGTGTGCTCCGCGTGCTCCGTGGCGTGGAGGTAGTGCTCGAAGAGGTCGCGAAGATGGGCCCCGTCGCCGCTGCTGAGCAGGGACTTCGACCAGCGCAGGGCGAGGTGCAGGCGCCCCGCGGTGGACGCCGTGGTCACGGTCAGGCCGCGGGGCAGCCGGGCGGGGGCGGAGAACCAGACGGCGTGCGCGCGTCCGGCGTCGCCGAAGTCGAGGGAGTACGGGACGCGGCCGATGTTGCTGAGCAGCGTGGTGGAGGTCCAGGGCGCGGCGGCTCTGCGCAGGCCGCGCGTGACGGCGGCTCTGAGGGAGACGGGCAGCACGGGCGCGGTCAACAGCGATGCTCCATGCCCGAGTTGGGGCCGGGAAAGCGCCTTGAGGGTGCGAGTGCGGTCGGCGGTGCGGCGCAGCAGTACGCCGATGTCGTACGGACTCCACTCCTCGGACGTCAACTCGGCGGCGCTGAACGGCACTTCGACGAGCCGGGTCCCGTTCCCGATGGGCATGCCCATGTCGCGGGGCCGGTCGTCGACAGGCATGGTGATCCGGAACGGCCGCGGGCGCGCCCCGTGCTCCCGGTTCCAGTGCGC
The DNA here is from genome assembly GCF_043200355.1 of Streptomyces sp. NPDC048436. Taxonomy (NCBI): domain Bacteria; kingdom Bacillati; phylum Actinomycetota; class Actinomycetes; order Kitasatosporales; family Streptomycetaceae; genus Streptomyces; species Streptomyces sp. NPDC048436. The sequence goes on along the minus strand of NZ_JBICXP010000001.1, from coordinate 773,543 downwards.
GATCATCAGCGCGGTGGCCACCATGAGCTGGTCGTTCACGGTGAACGGCGCCCCCTTGGGCCGCCTAGGCACGGCCATCTCGGCGACGAGCATGCCGTTGCCGGGGGAGGGCTCGGGGGTGCCGCGAGACACGCGAGCGGGCGGAGCCCACCCGGAGGGAGCGTCGGCGGGCGCCGCGGCAGCCTCGGCAACGGGCGCCGACGCCGGTCGCTGCGGGGGCGCCGCGGGGGAGTTGTCCTGCCCGCCGTACAGCTCGGCGGCGGTGGCGAGGATGCGGAGGCAGGCGGGGCCGTCGAGGGCGGTGTGGTTGATGGTGAGGAAGAGGACGCTGCTGCTGGCGGGGCGCCTTGAGCTGGGGCTGCCGGGGGCGCTTGACTCGCCCCCGGCGGCGGCTGCGCTGCCCGGGGCGGGGTCGCCACCCGTGCCGGCGCCTCCGCTGGGGACGGCGCCCGCCGGGCCGCTTGCCGGGCCGGGTGCGGCGCTCGGCATGGCCGCGCTACCCGCGCCGGTGCCTTGGCCGCGGGTCGTGTCCGCGGGGCTGCTGCTCAGGGCTGCCGCGTCGCCCGCGCTGGTGCCTTCGCCGCGGGGCCTGTCCGCTGGGCTGTTGCCCGGGGTGGCTGCATTGCCAGGGGCGATATCGCCGGGGGAGGTCGCCGCGCTGCCCGCGCTGGTGCCCCCGCCGGGGGTCGTGTCCGCCCGCCCGTCGCCCGGGGCGGGTGCGCCGCTCGGTACCGCCGCGCTGCCCGCCCCCGCGTCGGAGGTCGTGCCCCCGGCGTTGATGGCTGCGCCCTCTGAAGCGGGTGCGCCGGGCGAGGTCGCCGCGCCGCCCGTTCCAGCAGCCCCGCCGAGGGCCGTGGCCGCCCCGCCGTTGCCCGAGGTGGAGCCCGCGGTGTCCGCTCCTCCCGAGGGGGCGACCGGGGTGATCACCTCCAGGCGTATCGGAGGTGAGGCCGACAGGGGTGGGGCCTGGGTGAGGGAGCGGGTGCGGGCCTTTTTCAAGGCGTCCCGTTCCGGCGCCGGGAACGTCACCACCTCCACGTCAGGCTCCGCCGTCAGCTCCCACTCGTAGCGACGGCGGTACCAGGGCCCCCGCGCCTCCCGCATCAGGATCCGCGGGTGGCGGCGCAGGGCCTCGTCGAACGCGGCCTTCAGGCGGGCCGGGTCCGGGGTGCCGGGCAGGTGGATCTCGATGTGTACGGTCTCCGGCTCCTCCTCCTGGAGACAGTGCCGTGAGACCTCGTCGACGACCGGGAACGGCACGCGCTCCGGAGGCCGTTCGGGTCCGTCCGCGTGACGTGCGGGGTGATCGAGTGCGGTCATCGTTCCGTGTCCTCCCCGGGAGCGGACGGCGCCGCGGCGCCCGCGAGCCCCTCCGTCGTCCTTGACCTGCGCCGCCTGAAACGCGTGGTCCGCGCGCCCGGCGGTGTCGGTTCCGGCTGGGCGGCGGCAGGGCCGCGGGCGGAGATGGTCGAGCTGGTGGCCTGCGGGGCGCCGCCCGCGTCCAGGCTCCCGTCAGCCGCACCCGGCCCGCTCTCCCCCCGCTTCCGCCTGGGCAGCGGAGTCGTCCCCAGGTCCCTGTCAGGGCCCGGCGGGGAAGGCGCCACGGGAGGCATCACCGGCGGGGCCGCCGGCGGGGGCTGCTGCGAAGGCGGCCCCCAGGGGGCGTTCGCACCGCCGTCACCCGTGTCCCGGTGCCTCGCCGGTGCTGCGGCGGGCTCATCCCGCACACTCGCCAACGCCGCGAACAGCGCGATCAGGGCCAGGAGTTGGGCCACGGGACCGAACGCTCCCTCGTCCGAAGCGAGTGGCTCGCCCGCACCCATGGCCGCCGCGATCCCCGCCCCCGCCATCGCCACGAAGGCGAGCGGCACGAGCAGCGCGTGACGGCGCCAGGCCAGCAGGGCAAGGGCCGGCACGAGCAGCGCGAACCAGCCCGCGATGACTATGGCCACCAGCGTCAGCGCCACCGTGCCCAGGATCGGGCCCGGCGCGGGCGGTGCCACGTCCGGCCCGTCCGCGTTCGGGTCGCGGCGCCGGATCAGCACCAGGGCGATCAGGGCGAGGACGCCGACACCGCCGCCGATCAGGCCGATCTCGTAGATCCGCGAGGGCTCGTAACTCAGCTTGACCTTGCCGCCCTCGCCCTTGGGGACCAGGAAGCCCTGCTGCCAGCCGTCGAGGCGTACGGACGACAGTTCCTTGCCGTTCAGCGTCGCCTTCCAGCCGTCGTTGATGTTCTCGTACGTCGAGAGGTAGGAGGCCGCTCCCGCGCCCACCGCCACCTCGCGCCGGTCGCCCAGCCAGTCCTTGACGTTCAGGGAGCGCGATTCCCGGTCGATCGCGCCCGGTGTCCCCTGGGTCAGTGAGACGTCCATGACGGCGAGCGGGCCCCCGTCACCGGCCTCGACGGTGTGCGCGCCGGAGCCGAGCGACACGGTCGTGTCCTTCGAGCCCCGCTCGCAGGCCGTCACCTCGATGGGGCGCCGCTCGACGAGGTCCCGCACCGAACCCTTCGCGCTCGTCGCGTGCAGCTTGCCGTCGATGGCGAGCACCGGGCCGTCGCCACAGGCGAGTTCGAAGGTCGCGGAAGCCTCCGGCTGAGGCGTCCGGTACTTGTCGAGGGCCGGGATGTAGACCTCGGTGAGGCCCACGGGCAGCTGCAACTCGTCGTCCGCCACCGGGTTGTGGACCGTCAGCGGAGCCGTCTGCGTGACCGTGATGGTCAGCTCGTCCGTGGTGATCGGCGGGAACCGCGTGTTGCCGTTCTCGTCGACACCGGCGATCGCCGCGCCGTCCGGCGAGCTGATCTCGACCTTCTCGGGACGCGTGGAGAGCCCGCCCGCAGCCGGGAGCACGATCTCGTCGATCGCCTGCTTGTCCGGCCACTTCAGATGGATCACCGGAGTGTCACCGGCGATCCAGCCCGTGGTCAGATCGCCGTCCGTCAGATTGCGCGGCGAGAGGCTGCCGCCCAGCTTCGACGTCGACTCGGCGCTCGCGACGATCTGGTCCTTCTGCTCAGGGGCCACCTTGTAGAGCAGCTTGTCGAGCTCGGCGCCAGGCATGGCCACCGCGCTCGCCGCCACCTCGTACTCACCGTCGGCCGGCGTCGTGAAGCGGCGGTGCAGCCCCGACTCGGCGTTCACCGGCGAGAGCGCGCTCGGGTCGGATGACCGGTGCATCGAGTACGTCGTCGCGTCGGCGCCCGTGTCGCCCTCGCGGTTCCCCATGGTGTCCTTGGGGAGGTCGAGCAGCTTGGTGACCCGTACGCCAGGAACGGTGATCTCGGAGAACCCCGCGCCCGTCAGGCCTGCCCGGCCGATCTCCGCGTCGACGATCGTGATCTTCAGCCAACTCGACTCACCGGCAGGGGCCTTGATGCTCTGCCGCATGCCGTTGGGCTGGAGGGAGCTGGTGCGGCTGCCCTGTTCCGTCTCCACCTTGACCCGCGTCGGCGCGGCCCGCACGCCCTCCGCCGGCAGCGGGATCACCCGGATCGAGGAGGGGATGGACTCCTTGGACCTGAACTCCGCCTTGATCCATGCGCCCTTGGGCTTTCCGGGGCTGCCCTCGGCCCATGAAGTGGCCGGATTGCCGTCGAAGGCGTTCACGGGGTCGTACTGCGGCAGATGGAAGAGCCAGTTGCCGTAGCTCGACGCCGTCACGGACTTCGCGCCGCGCAGCTTGGCCGTCGTCTGGTGCTCGATCCCCTCGGTGGGCAGGATCTGGTGCGGCTTCTTGCCCGCGTCCTGCGTGGCACCGCTCGCGTTGTACTCGCCCGGTGTGTACGTATAGGAGGTGTTGGAGTTGATCAGGCCGAAGCGTGTGTCCGCGCGGCGCAGACCGTCACCGACCGCCTGCAGCCCGGGAGTTCCGACCCCCGGATGGTTGTCGCCCGTCAGGACCGATGGACGGTCGCGCATCGCCGGGTCGGCGGAGAGCTGGAGCAGCGACTCGGGGCCGCCGCTCACCACGGCCGTGTTCGACACCGGCTTGATCCCGGCCTGGCCGGGACGCTCCGCGCCCGATCCCGGGGCGTAGATCTCCACCGCGCGCTGGCGCGGATACAGGCCCTCGACCTGGAGGGGCGTGTCCTTCTGGATCGTCCCGCCGGTCATCTTCGGGCCGAATCCTGTGACCCGCTCGAAGCCCGACTCCTCCAGGGTCCGCTTCACGGTCGCCGACGGTACGTTCCCGATCTGGTCGGGGTCGAGGTCGTTGCGCACGACGACGTAGTACATCCCGGCCCGCGTCAAGTAGTCGCGCAGACCAGGGACTTCACCGCCGGTGGTGAGCGCCTGCTCCACCGCGTCCATCGCCCGCCGGTTGCCGGGCGTGCCGAACGGCACGTAGTCCCGCTGGGCCCAGCGGGACTCGGCGAGCACGTCGAGGGGCTGGTCGATGGGCGAGCCCCACGTGTAGATGCCGTGCGCGGTGGCGGGCACGACGAGCGCGCGGGAGTCGGGGGAGTACTTCTGAAGCCAGTCCGCCGTCGTGTCCCAGTAGGTGGGCAGCTTCTGGAACGAACCGGGCTGAAGGATCGAGCCGTTCAGGTAGGGCAGGGCAAGGCCGGGCAGCACGAGCACGGCCGCGATCAGCGGGGCGAACTTGCGCCCCCGCACCGGCCGCGCCCCGCGCGCCTGGGCCGCCACGCCCACGAGATGCATCAGGCCGAAGACAAGGGCGAGCGCGAGGCCCGGCTGGAACTTGTAGATGTTGCGGAAGGGGACGAGCCCGCCGTTCAGCCACGACTGCACGGTCTCGTGGAAGGGCGCGCCGAACGCGCCGCCGTACCCGGCGAGCGTGACGAGCGCGACCGAGAGCACGGTCAGGACGAGCCAGCGCCGCTCGGGCAGATCGCGCCGCGCGAGGCCCGCGAGGCCGAGGGCGGCGGCGAGCGCCGAGCAGACCACGACGAGCACGGACGTCGCGACCGACCACCCCGCGGGCAGCCATGCCTCGCCGAAGTGCAGATACGCGACCCAGTTCCCGGCGCCGCGCAGCGTCTCGGTGGCCGACATGGTGCCGGTGGTGGTGGCCGCGTTCTCCACGTACGGAAGGAAGTTCTCGCCGTAGATGCCGAGCATCAGCAGCGGCACCACCCACCAGGCGGTGGCCAGGATGACCCCGGGCACCCACCAGGTGATCAGCTTCCGTTTGCGCGGTCCGTTCGGTCTCGACAGCAGATACAGGCCCACCGGCAGCAGGGACGCCAGCGTCGCCGCCGCGTTCACGCCGCCCATGAAGGGAATGACGAGCGCGGACCGCAGGGCCGCCGACCGCGCGCTGATCTTGTCGTTCGTCAGCGGGAGCAGCACCCACGGAAGGAGCGCGCCCGGCAGCGCCGCGGCCGACGTCGACCCGACGACGACCGTGAACGTCGGCCACAGCGCGAACGCCACCGCGCCGAGCAGCCGGCTCGCGCCGCTGCCGATCCGCAGCCGCTCGGCGAGCCGCAGCGCACCCCAGAACGCGGTCGCCACGATCAGCGACAGCCAGAGCCGCTCCGCCAGCCACACCGGGAGCTGGACGAGCTTGGCCAGGCCGTAGAACGGCAGCATCGGGAACGTATAGCCGACGTACTGGTCCTGGATCCCGCCGAAGCCGCCCCTGTCGTGCCAGAGCTGCCCCAGGTCGGAGAGGAACTGCCAGGGGTCGACGGCGACCCCCAGCTTGGTGTCGAACGTCATCCGCCCCGGTTTCACCGCCAGGAAGAGGACGAGGACCACGGCCCAGAACCCGAGCAGCCAGCGCCGCGAACGCGGCCCCCGACCGGGTTCGGGGGCGTCAGCCGTGGGCCGGACTGGCGCCGGGGGTGGGGCCTGGACCGTGGTCATGGACACCGCCTGAGGATGAGGAGGAGATTCCAGGTGGCGAACTCGCGTACACCCGGCACCTTGGTGATGCCACCGGCCAGGAACGGCCAGTAGCGGGACCGTGCGGACACGACGGACACGTCGTCCCTGGCCCGCACCTGGCGCAGGGTCGGGCCGATGTGATGCGCGAAGAGGTTCTCGCCGAGCGTGTGTTTGGCTGCCTTGCCCGTACGCCGTTCATAGCGGGCCCGCGCACGGGCGCCACCGAGATAGTGCCAGGGCGCCCACTCGTGGCCGCCCCACGGCGAGTACCAGTTGGTGAAGGAGACGTAGATCAGGCCGCCGGGCCTGGTCACCCGCACCATCTCGCTGAGGAAGGTCTGCGGATCGTCCACGTGCTCAAGGACGTTGGAGGAGAAGGTGACGTCGGCGACGCCGTCGCCGAGGGGCAGTAAATACCCGTCGGCGACGACCGAGCCCTCCGGCGGCTTGGCGCCCAGCTCCGCCGGATCCGGCTCGAAGAGGAAACTCTGCGCGCCGCGCCGCCGGAACTCCTCGGTGAAGTACCCGCCGCCGCCCCCGATGTCGACGACGACGCGGTCCCTGACCGGTCCATACGCCTCGACCTGGTCGGCGGCGTCCCTGGCGAGCAGGGTGTAACACCGCTCGGGCTCCTGCTGCTCGCGCAGGAAGGCCCGGAAGAGGGTGAGCGAGCGCCGCAGCGACGGGTCCTTCACACGGACCCCTGGGATGTCTGGTGGGATGCCTGGTGGGAGGCGACGGCCTCGGAGGCCACGGCCTGGAACTCGCGTACGGAATTGGCCCACCGGTAGCTGGTGGCCCGCTCGCCCGCCGCCTTGCCGAGGGCCCTGCGGCGCTCGGCACTCAGCGCCAACGTGCACCAGGCGGCGGCGAAGGAACTCTCACCCCGGGCCAGCAGACCGGTCACGCCGTCCTCGATGGAGTCCCGTACACCCGGTACGTCGAAGCCGATCGCCGGCGTCGAGCGGGTCGCCGCCTCGGTGATGACCAGCCCCCAGCCCTCCACGGCGGAGGGATGGAGCAGCATCCACGCCTCGCAGAGCAGCCGGTGCTTCTCCGCCTCCGAGACGTGGCCCTTGAACTCCACGCCGGGCCCCGCGAGTTGTTCGAGGCGCGCCAGCTCGGGTCCGTCGCCCACGATCACCAGGCGTCCGCCGGTGACGGGTCTGACACGTTCCCAGAGCCGGAGCAGCAGATCGATGCGCTTGTACTCGACGAGCCGGCCCATCGCAAGGAACATCGGCTCGTCCGAGCGGGGGTGGAGCGGCCCCGGCTCCTCGACTCCGTTGTGGACTATGCGTATGCGCTCACGCTCGACGCCTATCGCGCGCAGGGCGGTGGCCGTGGACGGCGAGACGGCCACAAGGAGATTGCCGCGCTGGGCCCCGGAGAGCGACCAGTGTTCGAGCCTTCGGCCGAGCCGGGCCGCGGGGGCGAGCGCGCCTTGGAAGCGCATCCCCCACAGATCGGTATGGACGTGGTTGACCAGGCACAGGGTGGGCCCGCGGTGCCACAGCGGCGCCAGGTACGGCATGCCGTTGCAGACCTCCACAAGCAGGTCGCAGTCACCGACCTGCCGGGTGAAGGCGGAGCGCGAGCGCAGATAGTGGCCGAGATCGCCGCCCGCCGACACGACACGGTAGTCGCGGAAGGCGGCAGGGCCTCCGCAGAGCAGGGTGACCTGGTGGCCGAGTTTGCTCAGTCCGTCGGCCAGCCGGTCGACGAGCAGTTCGGAACCGCCCGCGGCCGGATTGTCGAGATCTCTGCGGGCGAGAAAGACAATCCGGCGCGGTTGTGGGGGAAGCGCCGGAAGCCGATGCGCGACCCGGGGGGTAGCGGCGCGCAGCGGGGACGGCACGTGCTGGGGCATGCGTGCTCCAACTCGTCTCAGGGTGCGGAACCTTGAGGGCAATGGGGGGTTGCACCGTTCGGGATCGCTCAGGAATCGCTCAGGGGTCACTTACGGACGTGCTGTGCTCGGTCTGTGCGGGGGCGGTGCGGGGACTGTGCGCGGGTGGGGGTGGTTAGTTTTCGCCGCACTGTCCGGCGCGGCTACTCACCGAAGTGACAAGTTCGGGGGATTCAAGAGCTGACGTCTCATCACATCGTGGTGGGTTGCAGGGCGGTTGGGGACGTATCGGTATTCGGACCGCTCGGCTCCGCCGCCGAGCCGGGCCCACCTGACCCATGCGTCCCACGGTCGAAGCGCCGTCCCCGTACGACCAGGACGCCACCCGCGATCGCGAGCACCGCACCGAGCACGCCCGCCCCCACCGGCAGCGTCTCGCCCACCAGCTTCAGCCGGCTGCTGTCGTCGTCTGCGAGCCCGACCTGCGTCTTCTGCGTCTCGGGCGTAAACGCGATGCGCTCGCTGTCGAGCAGCACCGTCGCGTCCTTGTCCGAGCCGGGGGCGCGCAGCGTCTTGCGGGGGCCGATGGCGGCGTAGATGATCCGGCCCGTGCGCTTGTCGGCGACCAGCTCGACGCCGTGGTTGGAGTACCACTCCTCGGCCAGGACATTGCTGCGCTTGGGCTGCCCCACCAGGCGGCCGGGCACCATGCGCGTGCCGGTCTTGGCGGGCTTCACCTTCGCGGTGAAGCGGTAGCCCTCGTAGCCCTGGATCTTCTTCGTGCCGCGGAAGGTCAGCGGGACGGTCGCGCCCAGGGTGTTGTCCCACCAGACGTAACCGCGTTTCTCCACGTCGAAGGGGAACTTGAGGTACGCCTCGCCCTCGAAGTACGGCTTCTCGCCGCAGCAGTGCACCGGCCTGTTCGTCTCCCGGTCGGTGACCCAGCGCTCCGTCGTGAACTGGAGCGAATCGTGCGGGTCCGATGCCGGCAGGGACTTGTCCGGATCGACGGACGTGACCACGTCCCAGACCGCGTGCTCGTCGTTGCTGTCCCCCACGTCACCGCGTACCTGGCGGGTGATCGTCAGGTTCTTGTCGTGCACGGTCTTGATCTTCTCGGTGTCGAAATAGCTGCCTTTGCCCTTGAAAACCGTGATGGTGTCGATGTCGACGGGCGTGCGTTTCGCGTGGGGTGCGACGTACCACGCGAGCATCGGAGCCAGGACGAGCAGAAAGGCGCCGAGTCCGAGGAGGATCAGCGAGAGGGGCGAGGCTGTGCGGCGCATCCGGCACTCCTGAGGGCGGTGGAGAAGTGTTACCGAGCCGTATGGGGCGGGAACGCTAGGCGCACCCTTGACGGAGTGTCAATGCATTGATGAGACTGGGCACTTGCCGGACGGGGCCGGTAAGTGACTGTGCGATCGACATCCGCGCGACCAGGGTGGGGACGACCTCCAGCAGAGAGGCTGACCCTGACATGCACCGATTGCTCGCCGCAGGTCTGACCGTCGCAGCCGCCGCGGCCCTCGCCGTGGCCGCCGCGTTCGGCGTCGTCGCGCTCCTGAACGCGACCCCTGACCAGCCCAACACCCCCCTCGTCCACTACGAGACTGCCCCACGGGGGCAGTGAGTGACCGCGCCCGTGACCGAGAGCCAGGGGCCGCTGCCCGTGCGCTCCGCCTGGCGGGACGTACCCCCCTTGCAGGTACGGCGGTTCGCCGCGCTCGCCCTGGACGAAGTGCCCGCCCTCGCCCAGGACATCCTGCGGGAGATCCGCGCCGAGTACCCCGGCCTGCCCGTCGTCCTGGACGACTCCGGCGAGCCGATGGCGCTCATCGGCATACGCCGTGCCCTGGAGGGGTTCGTCCAGCAGATCGCCGCGGCGGAAGGCGGCCGGCCGTGCTACCCCCTGGAGGTCTTCCAGGAGTTCGGCCGCGGCGAGGGCCTGCACGGCCGCAGCCTCGACTCGCTCCAGGCTATCTACCGCCTGGGGGTGCGCCTGGCCTGGCGGCGCCTCGCCGAGATCGGCCAGCAGATCGACATCCCGCCACCCGCCATGTACGAACTCGCCGAGTCGGGCTTCGAGTACCTGGACGGCCTGGTCGACCAGTCCGTCCGCGGATACGCCGAAGCGGCGGCCCGGCAGGCGGGTGAACGGCTGCGCCTGCAACGCAAGTTGATGGAGCTGCTGCTCTCCGAGCGGCGCGGCGACCCCGGGGCCCTGGCACCGGCAGGACCCGGCCTCGGCTCGTACACGGCGTCCGGAAAGGCCAACGCCGGGAGCACCCTCGACGAACGGGCCGCCCGCGTCGGCTGGCAGCTGCCCGAGCGGGTCGCCGTCGGCGTGCTGCTGCGTCCGGCGCGCGAGGCCGTGGCGCCCGCCGTCGGGCAGGGCGTCCTGCTCGACATGGAGACCGAACAGCCCCGCATGGTCATCCCCGACCCGGAAGCCGCGGGACGCCCCGAGCTGCTGCGGCGCGCCATGGCGGGCTGGTCAGGTGCGATCGGCCCGCCCGTACCGCTCGCCGACGCCGCCAAGTCCCTGCGCTGGGCGGAGGCCGCGGTCCGCCTGATGGAGCGCGGCCTGCTGCCCTCCGGAGAGGTCCTGCACTGCACCGAGCACACCGAAGCTCTGGTCCTGCTCCAGCCCGAGGAGCTCATCGAGGATCTGGCCCGCCGCTGCCTCGCCCCGCTCGCGCACTGCGGGCCCGCGCACGGCCGCCGCCTCGCCGAGACGCTGCTCGCCTGGCTGGAGACGCGGGGCGGAGCGCCGGAGGTCGCGGCCCGCCTCGGGGTGCATCCGCAGACGGTGCGCTACCGCCTGCGGCAGATCAGGGAGCTGTGGGGCGACGAGGTCGACGACCCGGACCGCCGCTTCGAGCTGGAACTGGTGCTCAGGGCACGGCGGTTGCGGGGGGAGCTCGGGCGGGTGAGCTGAGGGGGTGAGCCGAGCCGGGGCGTGCGGGTAGCCTGCCGCAATGGACATAGCGGTACGCGCGCAAGCAGCACTCGGCGAGGGCCCCACCTGGGACCCCGTGGCCAGGCGGCTCATCTGGGTCGACATCCTGAGCTCACGCGTCCACACCTACGATCCGTCGACCGGGCGCCGCACCGTCCTGGCCACCGAGCAGCACGTCGGCGCCGCGAAGCCCCGCGTCGGCGGCGGCCTGGTGGTCAACCTCCGGGACGGCGTGGGCCTCTACGACGCCGTGGCAGACGGTGCTTCGGGCGGCGGCGCCTTCCGCTGGCTGCACCACGAGGTCGTACCCGGCCGCCGTGGCAACGACGCGGCGGTCGCCCCTGACGGCGCGCTCTGGGCCGGGACGATGGCCTATGACGAGACCCCGGGGGCCGCCAACCTGCTGCGCGTCACCGCGGACGGCACCGCCACCGAGGTGTTCGGCGACGTCTCCGTCAGCAACGGCATCGGCTGGAGCCCCGACGGCAGGCTCATGTACTACATCGACACCCTGACGCGCCGCATCGACGTACTGGAACTGGGCGATGACCAACGCCCGGTCTCCCGGCGCCCCTTGGTGGCCATCGAGCCCGAAGCCGGATACCCCGACGGGCTCACCGTCGACGCCGACGGCTGTATCTGGGTCGCCCTGTGGGACGGCGCCGCCGTCCGCCGCTACACCCCCTCCGGAGCCCTTGACCGGGTCATCGCGCTCCCGGTGGCCCGACCGACCGCGTGCGCGTTCGGCGGCGCGGAGCTGCGTGACCTCTACATCACTACCGCCCGTACGGGACTTGAGGCGCCGCACCCCATGTCCGGGTCCGTGCTCGTGGTGCAGGACGCCGGGCAGGGCGTGGCGCAGGCGGCGTTCGCCGGATAGCGGGTAGGGCGCCGATCAGGCGGTATGCCGTAGATCGGACTCCGGCGCCGCTGGAACATTCGATTCCGCACACAACCTTCACGGCAGCGGCTTCCTCTGTTCCCCGTGGCTCACTTAGCCTCCATGCCTCATGGACTACTGCCACCCGTGCCACAGGCACCTCAACGGCGCCCTGGCCTGCCCGGGATGCGGAACCCCGGCCGAAGCCTGCCGTGAGTACGCGGAGGCGGTCACCGCGCAGAACGAGCCGGACGGTTCCGATGGCCCGTACGACGACGAGGGCCCCCGTACGAGGAGCCGCCGCCGGGAGCGCGGGCGTCGCGCGCACCGCCGCAGACGGCGCAAGATCCTGCTGATCACCGCGGGGCTCGCGCTGGCGGCCGGCGGTCTGAGCCTGGCCGAGCTCGGCATCGAGGGCCCATCGGACGAGCCGGCGGCGGCCTCCGCGCCGGACGCGGAGTCCAGCCGGTCCGCTTCCCGGCAGTCGGCGGACCCGGACAGCGGGGCGGCGGCGGGCGCGGAGTCCACGGCGGCCACCTCTGGCGCGCCCTCGGCTTCGGCGTCGGCCACGGACAAGGAGTCCAAGAAGGCCAAGGACGACGAGAAGGCGACGGACGAGGCCGCCCAGGACCCCGGCTCGGCCGACCCGGCCACGACCTCGGCGCCGAACGCACCCGACGACGACACCCCCGGCAGCCCCGATGCACCGGGCACCCCGGGGACCACGCGCCCCACGCCCCCGCCGAGCTCGCAGCAGCCGGACCCGACACCGGAGCCGGAGCCGACAAAGACGTGCGACCGCTTCCTGTGGTGGTGCACCTAGACCGGCGTCCTCCCCGAGCCGGCTCCGCTACCTCTTCTTGCGGTGGGTCGGCTTGGCCTTGCGCCCGTGGATCGTCACGCGGGTCTCCTCCGCCTGCGCCTGGATGGTCTTCTGGACCGGCGCGGGCAGACCCTTGCCCCGGAACGTGGCGACCATCCTGTCGAGCACGGCGTCCGCTTCGACGAGGTTTCCGTCCTTGGCGTGTACGCGGGCGAGGCGGCGCATCGTCTCGTTGAGGGTGATGTTGTCGAGCCCCTCGTCACCCAGGGACGCGTTGATGGCCGCGCCGAGCTGTTGGACGCTCTCCTTGATGTCGGGTTCGCGGACGACGAGCCGGCCGTCGCGGATGTGCTGGAAGTGGCGGCCGGCATTGGCACCGCGGGCCAGGCGGGCGTGCGCTGCCAGGGGGTGGTCGCCGTGACGCTCGATGACCTCCCGCAGTGCGTCGTTGCCACCCTGGAGCTGCGACGCGTCGGAGCCGGTGAACGTCAGCAGCTGCCCCTGTTCGTCGCCCATCAGGAGCTCGCCGACCTGCTGGTCCTCACGGGAGAGCGGCTGGCGTACCCGGACCGTTCGCGGAGCGGAGACCACGCGAGAACCGTCGGGAGCCTGGTAGGCGGCAGCCACCTTGTACAGGCCGGGCTCGCTGAAGTAGAGCCCGTCGGCGCCGTAACCGAGGTACACACTGGCATAGACGGCCGGTGCCTCGGCCGTGAGCGCGGTGGTGTCGTGCCCTGCGCACGTGCGTGAGAGGGGCTGGAACAGGCGGGTGTGGCCGTAGGGATCGGTGATGGCGACGAGCACGTGTCCTGCCGAGGGATCCAGGTCGGGAAGTACGGCGACCGTGCCGCGGCTGCCGGTGCGGCCCAGCTTGAGCTGTGCGACGACCGGTTCGCCGTATTCGAACGCCGCCTGCCCCTCAAGTTCCAGGATGAGGCCGGACTCGTCGGTCAGCGGCTGCGCGAACAGCTCCGTGCCCGGCCGGTCCTTCGCGGCGCCGGCCATGAAGTCGCTGCCTCCCATGACCAACTGCCGGTAGAAGCCGTGCCGCAGGTGCCCGATCTCGTCGTCGGTGAACCGGAACGCGAAGGCACGGAAGAACGCGACGGCCCGATCGGACCCGGTCTGCGCCGCTTCGTTCCCCTGGTAGAGATGCGGATAGGACATCCACGACAGGTCGCCGTAACCGCTCAGGGGCCCCAGCGGTGCGGGCGGGTCCGCCTTGTGCTTGTCGAACGAGTGCAGCAGGTTGAAGGCGTGGCCGATCTCGTGGACGTAGGTGTGCAGCTCGTCGTTCGTACCGGCCGTGTTGCTCTGCGTGAACACCGCGAGACCCTGACGGTGCAGCCCCGTCTGGTCGAACATGGTCCCGGCCGCGCCGCGCTCGCTCCGGCCCGCGATCAGGGTCCACAGCTTCCACTGCGGTATGTCGCGGTGTCCGCTGAAGTTCGCCACCATGGCCGCGTGCAGCTCGGCGTTGGACCACATCAGGTCCGTACCGGCCCCGGTGGTGTCCAGGACGTTGCGGGTACCGGCGGTACGCAACTCGACGCCCGCCTCGGCGAACGAGGAGGGCACGGTGAGCACCCGGTCGGCGTATCCGGGCGGCGTCGCGGCGTTGGCGGTGTCGTAACTGGCGATCTCCTTCTCGCCGACCACGGTGTCGACCTCGTAGTCGACGGTGCGGAAGTACGTCGACACCCTGGGGAGTTCGTACCACAGGGCCCGGGAGTAGCTCGCGTCCTCCAGGCACAGCCACCCGGCCGTCCGCGGTGGCCTGCCGGTCTCGGTGAGATGTATCAGGATCCGGAGCTGGGTGATGTCGGGCGACGGGGTGGCCCAGGTGAGTTTCTTCCCGTAGATCACCATGTAGTCCAGGGTCTGCTCCACCTCCACACCGGTCGCCCGGAAGGAGTTGGAGTAGGCCGTGGTCCCGCCCGCCTCCGTGAAGAGGTCGCCGCTGATCGTGGACAGCGTGCCGGGTCGGTCGATGTCGACCCGGACTTCGACGGTCCGACCGTCGTCGTTGGTGGCCCGATAGGTCCCCGACACCGGCAGGTACGGCGTCTTGTAGCGCGCCGGAAGTACGCCGAGGCCCGTGGTCAGCGAGGTGAGTTCACCGGCTTTCTCCACCCCGGTGCGCCAGTTGAGAATGAGTCCCTGCGCTCCCTTGACCAGGAGTGAGCGGCGTACGCCGCCGGAGGCGGGGGGCAGTGCGACGACGTGGTCGAGGTCCGACCGGAAATCGGCCGGGAGCTGGGCCCAGCCCGGCTCGCCCGCGTCCGGACCCTCGGTGATCAGTACATTCCGTTCGACGGGCGGGGAGGAGGCGCCCCAGTTGAAGGTGAGGACGCGGTTGCCCTTGAACAGGTAGGTGCGCCACTCGCCCGCCGACGAGCTGGGTGCCTGCAGCAGGACGTCGACGTTGTACCGCCAGTCGGCCGGCAGCCAGGAGAGCATCATCAGCTGCTCGCGCCGGACGACGCCGGTGCCCACGAGGTATCGCAGGCTGTCCGTGCCGGTGACGAACATGTACTGCTTCGACCCGTTCTCGTGGGCGGGCAGTTCCAGCACGGCTTCCGGGTACAGGTAGAAGCGCTGGTACTGGTACTGCCGCAGGTCTGCGAACCGTCCCTCGTACGCGTCATAGGTCGCCGCGTCGAAGAGCAGGGCCGTTTCGCTGATACCCACAGCAGCGGAGGGCTGCAGGAACATCGCGGACCACCCCTCGCCGGTCGGGCACGCCACCGCACAGCGGAACCCCGTCGACTTGTGCCTGAGAAACGCCATGAGCGTCCCCGCCTTCTCTTGAGTGATCGCCGCTCCGGGCACGCGACCGCTGGGCCCTCACTTCAACACCGAGCCACTCGTTCCCCCCTGCGCGCTACCGGCCAAGTCGCCCGGCACCGGGTCGCCGGTCAGCGGACGTTCCACCGGGCGGTCCAGTCCTCAGCGGACCGGATGTGACCCATGCCCCCCGGCTGTGCCCGAAGCTGCCGAAGTCGTCGTACGACGAACGTCCTCAGGCCTCACCCGTTGGCCTCGGGGGCTTCCGGCGTCCGGAAACTGGACAGAAGCAAGGCCGGTCTTGGCGGAGGAGCGGCTGAGATCAGGCCGTGGGTGCGCCGTCCTCGCCGATCATCCTGCGCAGCAGCGCCCGCAGCGAGAGCCGCTCCTCGCGGGAGAGCTCGGCCAGCGGCTCCCGTGCGAAGTCCAGTGAATCGCGCAGGCTGCGGGCGACCGTCATGCCCTCTTCCGTCGGCGCCGCGAGCTTCACCCGGCGGTCGGCCGGGTCGGGCCGCCGCTCGACGAGTCCACGCGCTTCGAGCCGGTCGACGATTCCCGTGATGTTCGACGGTTCGCACTTCAGCTTCTGGGCTATACGACGCATGGGCAGCGGTGCGAGCGAGAGCAGCCCCAGGACGCGTGCCTGGGCGCCGGTGAGGGCGTGTTTGCCCGCCGCGTCGTCGTACTCCTCGTAGTAGCGCGCGACGACCGTGCCGATGAGCTCGACGACTTCGAGCGTCAGCGGGTCCGTGCGCGGGCTGCGGGAGCTGGTGGTGGCCATGCACACCAGGCTACCCGGATACTTGACATCATGAAATATGTAGGAGCATGGTTGTTTCACAACCTGAAGCATTTTCGATGTCGCAGACTGCCGGACACGGCAGCCTGAAGCAGCAGGAGGACGCCCCGCATGCCCGTCACCCCCGAGGCCAACACATCCGAGCTCCCCGCCGTCAGCCGTGAATGGCACCTCGTGCGCCGTCCGCACGGCTGGCCGGTCCCGGAGGACTTCGCGCTGCGCGAGGCCCCTGTCGCCGCCCCGGCCGACGGTGCGGTCCTGGTCCGCAATCTGCACTTCTCCGTGGACCCGTACATGCGCGGCCGGATGAATGACGTGAAGTCGTACACCCCGCCGTTCCAGCTGGACGAGCCCATGCAGGGTGGCGCGGTCGGCGAGGTCGTCGCGTCGAACGCCGAGGGCTTCGCGCCCGGCGACCACGTCCTGCACTTCGCGGGCTGGCGCGAGTACGCCCAGGTCCCGGCCAAGCACGCCGTCAAGGTGGACGCGCAGGCCGCGCCGCTCTCGGCGTACCTCGGCGTGCTCGGCATGCCGGGCCTGACCGCGTACGCGGGCCTCTTCGAGGTCGCCTCCTTCAAGGAGGGTGACGCGGTGTTCGTCTCCGGCGCCGCGGGTGCCGTCGGCTCCCAGGTCGGCCAGATGGCCAAGCTCAAGGGCGCATCGCGCGTCATCGGCTCGGCGGGCTCGGACGAGAAGGTGAAGTACCTCGTCGAGGAGCTCGGCTTCGACGCCGCGTTCAACTACAAGGACCCGCGCCCGGTCGTGGAGCAGCTGAAGGAGGCGGCCCCCGACGGCATCGACGTCTACTTCGACAACGTCGGCGGCGAGCACCTCGAAGCGGCCATCAGCCGCATGAACGTGCACGGCCGCGCCACCATCTGCGGCATGATCGCCGCGTACAACGACACCGAGCCGACGCCGGGCCCGCGCAACATGGCCATGATCATCGGCAAGCGGCTCCGTCTGCAGGGCATTCTCGTCGGGGACCACGAGGCGCTGCAGCCCCAGTTCGTCTCCGAGGTCGGCGCGTGGATCCGCTCCGGTGAGCTCAAGTACAACGAGACGGTCGTCGAGGGCGTCGAGAACGGCGTGGAGGCCTTCCTCGGCATGCTGCGCGGCGAGAACACCGGAAAGATGGTCGTTTCCCTCGGCTGAGAGTGGTGAGCGGAGACGTGAGGGCGACGGGCGGCGGCAGCCGGAGCAGGGTGGCCGCCGCTCTTCGTTTTCCGTCATCCGATATTGTCATTCCACATTGTCGCGGCTGTGGGCGCGCGTCGCGGCACGTCTCAGGAGGAACCGGCACTTATGTCCATCCAGCAGATCGACGTCAAGTACACCGCCGTCGCCACCGCCGAGAACGGCCGTGACGGCCGCGTCGCCACCGACGACGGCAAGCTCGACGTCGTCGTCAACCCGCCGAAGGAAATGGGCGGCAGCGGCGCCGGCACCAACCCCGAGCAGCTCTTCGCGGCCGGCTACAGCGCCTGCTTCCAGGGCGCGCTCGGTGTGGTCGCCCGCAAGGAGAAGGCCGACATCTCCGGCTCGACCGTGACCGCCAAGGTCGGCATAGGCCAGAACGAGGCCGGCGGCTTCGGCCTCGAGGTCGCGATCACCGCCTCCATCCCGAACGTGGACGCGGCCACCGCGCAGTCCCTGATCGAGAAGGCGCATCAGGTGTGCCCCTACTCGAGCGCCACGCGCGGCAACATCAAGGTGGAGCTCGCCGTCGCCTGATCCTTGCGACGCGTACGTGGCACAGGGCCGCACCCCAGGCAGGGGTGCGGCCCTCTGTCGTGCCCGGCCCTCAGCCGGTGACCGCCGCCGTGTGGATCGCCCGTACGAGGCGCTCGTCCTCCGGGACCGGTCCTGCGGGGTAGGGAAACCGGCGCCGCGTGTACCCGTAGGCGAGCCCGGTGCGCGGATCGGCGAACGCCTGCGAGCCGCCGACGCCCTTGTGCCCGATGGAGCCCACGCCGAGGAACGGATACCAGGCCTCGGCGACGTTCTGGAACCCCACCCCGAACGATTTGTGGGCCCGCGCCACCAGGTCGTACCCGTTGGAATGGATCTGCCCGAACTCGGCCACGGTCTCCGCCTTCAGGAGGGGCTCCCGCCCGTCGAGCCCGCTGACCGCCGCCGCGTACATCCTGGAGAGACCGCGCGCGGAGGCGACACCGCCGACGGACGCCGGGCCCTTGGCGCGCACCAGGCGGGAGTTGGGGAGCGACTCCAGGGCGGTGGGGTGTGCGCCGTTGCGGTTGAACGCGATGGACGTGAGGCTGCCCGGGTCCGGCGGCTGCGCGTCCAGCAGGGCCCGCTCCGTGGGCGTCGGCATCATCGGCAGTACGGAACGGAAGCGGGGCTCAAGCGCCTCGGGCAGCCCGAGGTGGAGGTCAAGCTCATACGGGACGCGGACCCGCTCCTCGTACACCTCCTGCAAGGTCTGCCCGGTGACCCGGAAGACGACCTCACCGGCCAGCGCGCCGATGGACAGGGCGTGGTAGCCGAACGCGGTGCCGGGCCGCCAGTAGGGCCGCTGGACGGCGATACGGGCGGCGATGGCGCGGTCGTCCGCGATCTCCTCCGGAGTGAATCCACTGTCGGCCCCGACGACGCCCGCGCGATGCGAGAGAAGCTCCCGGAGGGTGACGCCTCCCTTCCCCTCGGCGGCGAACTCCGGCCAGTAGTAGGCCACTTCACGGTCAAAGCCCAGGACGCCCTCCTGGACGAGCAACGCCACGGTGAGGTAGGCGGCACCCTTCGTGGAGGAGTAGACCCCGAAGAGGGTGTCCCCGTCGGTATCCGGCCCCACCCACAGGTCGACGACCTGCCTGCCCTTCACATACGCGCAGAGCTGCGAGGCATGGCCGGGCTCCGCACCGGCGAGCAGGGCGGTGAACTCGTCGCGTACGGGTTCGTAGCCGGCCGCGGTGGTGCCTCGAACCTTGATCTCACGGGTCATGTGGTGCCTTCCTGGGCCGGACGGGCTGGAAATCCGGCCCGTCCGGCGTTCGAGGACGAACTCGGCGAGGCCGGTGACTCTCCCCGGCCTCGGTGATTCTCCCCGACCTCAGCTCACACTCAGCAACGCCCGCCCCACCTGCGGGAACGCCCCCTTGGGGTGATCACGGAACAGCGGCTCGGTGCCGAAAAGGACGACTCGGGACCCCGCGGCGGACCCACTGACGACGGAAGCCTGACCCGCGGCGTCCGCTGGACCACCCGCACCGTCCACCGCCCGCCAGTGCCCCGAAAGCAGCGGATTCCCCGCCCCGTAGGACTGATCGACCCGCACCCCGCTCCCAAGGCCCGTGAACCACATGGGCGCGTACACGAAGGAGTGCTCGATCGCACCGCCGGTGACCGGCCCGCCGGAATTGACCACCCGCACCACTCCATTGGCGTCCCCGTTCCCGGCGACGGCCTTCACGGACAGAAGCTTCGCGTCGGAGTTCAACGCCGCCCCCTCCGCCCCGCGCCCGACAAGCCCGCCCCCATCGGCGAGAAACGCGTCGAGCCCGGCCTTCGCACCGGCGTTCAGGTCCCCGTACGCGAGCCCGGCCGAGACGAACAGCGCGTCCGCGCCCAACTTCTTCCAGTCGAAGCCTGCGTTGAGGACATCCGTCGAAACCGGCACCACGTCGAAGTTCATCTCCCGCAGGGCGAAGAGTTCCCCGGGCGTGACGGCCGCGGCCACCCGCGTGCGGTGCACGACGGCCCCGCCCTTCGCCTTGGTCGCGTCGAAGGCGACGTCATACTTCTTCGCCGCGGCAGCCGCCGCACCCCGCGCCGACGCGGGCACGATCACGCTGCCGTCATCGGCCCGGCGTACGGAAACACCCTTGCCCGTAAGCCAGTTGAGGGCGGCCACCTCGCGCGAGTCGTCCAGCCGCAGCCGAAGGTTCCCGCGCGGTGCGACATACCCGACCCGCGAGGCCGCTTCCACGACCCGCGACCGCCCACCGTTCAGCGAATCACCCTTCACCGAGTCCACCGTGGCGCCCCACAACCGCCCGAGGCTCCACCCCGAGATGTCGTACATGGTGGACACCTTGTCGCTGATGTCGCGGCCGTCAGCGAGCATCACGTTGGCGATCCCGCGCTTGGGCTGACGCATGTCGACGACGTAGGAACCAGCGTCGTACGACTTCCCGCCCAGCCTGAAGTCCCTTGTCGCCTTCCGCACTTCGACGTCATTGGCGAGCAGATGCTCCACGAGCCGCGACGCGGCGGCGGCCGACCGCTGACCGCGCTCGCCCTTCCCCTTCGCCTCGCCCCGCGGAATCACGTACGCACGAGGGAAGTCCGTCGTGTAGACGTCCTCAGGGCCGATGCCCGGCACCCCGGGCACGGTCTCCGGTGAGACCGGAACCTGCGCCGCGCCCGTGTCACCCCGCCGGAACGTCTCGATCTGGTCGGCGATCACCGAAGTCCGGTGCTCCTGCGTGTACTTGAGCGTCGCCGACATCGCGGCGCCCGCGATGTCCACGTTGATCGCGGACCGCCGCCGCAGCTCCGGCACCGGCAGCTCGTCGTACTCGTCGTTGTTGACCGTCATCGGGAACTCGATGGTGTGCGCCGCGACCGCGCCGTGGAACGGCATGTACTGCGGGGTGAAGATCGGCGGCCAGTCGTCCCAGCCCTCTTCCTGGTCGCGGAAGGGGATGATGGCGGGTTCCACGCCGTCCTTCTCGGGCGTGTAGCCGAGGCCGTTGACCGCGGCCTCCATGCCGAGGGCGTTGGCGTAGCTGTTCTTGAGGAAGAGGTCGTACTCGTAGTTCTCGCCGTGCGGGGGAGTCGTCGGCTCGATCAGTGTGCCGTTGACGTACCCGTGCAGGTCGATCATGACCGCGGGCTGCTTGTCGATGGCGATCTGCCGCATCGCGCGGACCTCGGGCTGCGAAGCGGTGATGAAGTCACGGTTGAGGTCGAAGCCGTTGGCGTTCTCGCGGGTGCCCGCGATGCGGCCGTCGGGGTTGGCCGTGACGTTGAAGTACAGCCGGTTGTGCGCGAGCAGATCGGCCGTGCTGCCGTCCTTGGCCTTCGCGAGCTTCTCGATCAGCTTGAGGGCGGCGTCCGTGCCCTCCCACTCGTTGCCGTGGATGTTGTTGTTGATGAAGACCGGCGTCTTGTACGAGGACTTGACCGCCGGATCCTTGGCCGCGGCGCCCGGCGCGTTCTCGATCAGGTCGCGCATCCGCTCCTGGCGGGCGGCCTCCTTGACCGACTCGGGCGAGGTGACGGTCACCAGGTAGAGCTGGTGCCCGCCCGCCGAACGGCCCGCGCTCTCCACGCTGACGCGGTCTCCGATGCCCTGGATGTCATTCAGCTTCGGAGCTATGGAGTGATAGGGCGCCAGGCCCAGTTTTATCGACTTGTCGTCCGGATTGGCGGGCGGTGCGGCGAGCTTCTGCTCACGCGGATAGCCGCGGTCCTTGCCGACACCCAGATGGGGACTGTCGGGGGACCCCAAGGTCCGGTCGGCGGCGCTCTCCGGCGCCTTCGCGGCCCGCTCCGTGGAGCTGAGGGGCGAGCCCTCGCGGAGTATGTCGCGAGCGCGGGGACCGGGGTCCGCGGTCGCGGCGCCCGGGGCGAGCGTGGTGAGGACGAGGGCGCCCGCCGAGGCGAGGGTGGTGAGCAGAACGGGTCTTGATGGCCGGGATATGCCCATACGTGCCTCCTGGAGGAACAACTGGAAAGAAGTCAGCCGGAAAGAGTCAGTACGCGTGGTCTACCGTTTCAACCCCCGCGCAACAAGAGGGCCTTCGACCCCACGGGTCCCCTGAGCCGCACGGCCGTGACCGGCGGATAGGGTGTGCCGCATGCGTGATCTGGGACGGGGCTTCGGCTACTTGATGAAGGGCCAGCGCTGGGTCGCCCAGCACGGCAAGCAGTACGGAGTGGGCCTGCTGCCCGGCCTGATCACCCTGCTCCTCTACGCGGCGGCGCTCGTCGGGCTCGCCCTCTGGGGCGAGGACTTCGTCGGTTGGGCGACGCCCTTCGCGGACGACTGGTCCTCGCCGTGGCTCGGCCTGTTCCGCGGCTTCCTCACGGCCCTGCTCTTCGCGCTCGCGCTGCTCCTCTCGGTGATCACGTTCACCGCGGTGACGCTGCTGGTGGGCCAGCCCTTCTATGAGTCCCTTTCGGAGAAGGTCGACATCTCCGTCGCCGGGTACGCCCCCGAGTCGGGACTGCCGCTCTGGCGCGAACTGTGGATCTCCGCCCGCGACAGCCTGCGCATCGTCCTGCGGGCCGCCGTCTGGGGAGTCCTCCTCTTCGCCCTCGGTTTCATCCCGGTCGTCGGCCAGACCGCCGTGCCGGTCATCGGCTTCTGCGTGACGGGCTTCTTCCTGGTCGAGGAGCTGACGGCGGTGGCTCTGCAACGCCGGGGCGTCGAACTCCGCGACCGGCTCGCGCTGCTGCGCGGCAGAAAGCAGTTGGCCTGGGGCTTCGGCACTCCGCTCGCCGTGGCCTTCCTGGTGCCGTTCGTCGCGGTGTTCCTGATGCCGGGCGCGGTCGCGGGCGCGACGCTGATGGCGCGGGACCTCGTGGGGGAGGACGCCGGGCACGGCGCGGACGACGATCCGCGGGACCCGGCCGATCCGCGGGACCCGGCCGGCCCAGGTGGACCGGCGGGCCCCGGCGGACCGCAGGCCGCTACCGGCGGGCGTTCATGGCCGCCGTCAGGATCTGCCGCACCTGGGCGATGATGTCGACGCGGTTGCGCACGAACTCCGGATCGGTGATCTGGCCCGTGGCCGGATCGGTGTTGCCCGCGCCGAACTGCAGCACCGGCGTGTGCACATGGCCTCCCGGCAGCCTCTCGTGCAGCCCGAGGCGGTCGCGCAGCAGCGTCGCCCGGTAGGCGATCTCGTTCGACAGGTAGTTGCCGCCGCCGCCCTCGCGGGCCGTGGAACCCGCCGTGGGCCCGTCGGGACGGACCACCGGCGCGCTCTGGCCCGCCGGGATCTCGGTCACCAATGTGTTGTCGTACACGGGGAAGCGGCCGGTCTCCGCGCTCACGATGTCCTTGTACGGGAGGGTCGTCGACGTCCACTGGGGCTGCGAGGCCGGATCGCCGACCGGCACGGTCTCCGTACGCGAGAGGTTCTCGTTGTCGGGGAATCCGCCGCGCCAGGCCCCGTTGGTCCGCTCTATGTCGAAGCGGCCGACGCGGCCCTGGCTGATGGTGGTGAAGAGGTCCACGCGGGGAAGATGCGGGCGCAGGGTGCGCTCGACCGTCCCGTCCGCGAAGTCCTGCCAGCGCACGGGGAAGACGGTGGTCTCGACACGGGCCGGCCCGTCGGCGGTCTGGATGACGGTGCCGTCAAGGGCGAGGGCGGTGGCACCTGAAGGGTTGCTGATACGGGTGTCCCGGTCGAGCGTGAAGGGGTCGAAGCCGGTGACGAGGACGCGCTTGAGGCGGTGGCCCGCGGCGTCCCGCTTCGGGTAGCGGATGGAGTCGTGCCCACGGGAGGCCGTCTCCAACGCGCTGATGAGACTGCCGCCGCGGGCCTCGCTCAACCCGAAGCGGGTGGGCTCCCACTGCCGCAGCTCCCGGGTCATCCCGAGCCGGGCCCAGTACAGCGGCCGGTCGTCGTCCCGGCTCAGTCCGTCACCGGGCCCCCGCCCCTGTGCCCGGTCCACGGCACGCCTCCACAGCGCCGAGCCCTGGCGTACGACGATGCGCCTGGCCTCGGCGTACGAGTGGGCGCGGCCGAGCGCCTGGGCCAACTCCGGGGCCGCGGAGTCGAATCCGCTGCGGCGCAGTATCTCCTGCGGGGCGGCGCGGTCGAGGCGCTGCTCCTCGACGGTGGCTTCCGTGGTGGCTTCCGTGGCGGCATCCGTGGTGGCCGCCGAGGAGGCGGGCGCGGCGGCGAGGGAGAGCAGAAGCGTGACGCCGAACGCGACGACGCGGCGAGGAGCGAGGCTCGTGCTACGAGGGGAGTGCGGGGGGCGAGGGGAGCGAGGGGAGCCATGGTGCGTGGGTGACACGGGAGTCCTTCCGTGGCCGGTGGGGTGGCCGCAGTATCCCGGCAGGGGCGGCGCCACCGCTACGGGTCACCCCCGGCGCCCCGCACGCGCGAAATGCTCCGCCACCGTGTGGAACGCCTCCTTCGGCTCCCAGTGCCAGCGCCCCGCCGCCCCTTCCCGGATCGTCTTCACAATGCTGTAGCTCGCCATGTCGAGGTCGTGGCGCGCGTCCGCCGTGTGCGGGGCGTCGGGGCTGACGAAGTTGTAGAGCGTCGCCGAGTAGAGGTTCATCGACTCGAAGACCTCCAGCACGTCGGCGATGTACGCCGCCTGGGTCCGCTCGCTGCGGACGAGCCCGCCCTTGATCTCCGGCGGTTCCTTGGAGTAGTCGACGACGTCCCACCCCATGCCGCCCTGCTCCGGCGCGCCCCGGAACGTGCACGTGCCGAACTCGGTGACCGCCACCGGCTTTCCCCAGCGCCGGTAGGGCTTCAGATCGCGGACATAGGCGTCCCGACTCCGGTGGTACGCGTAGTAGTTGACGCTCACGATGTCGAACAGGCCCCAGTCGACCTCGTCGTCCTCCGCCGCGCCATACGTAAGGCTGCCGCCGAAGACGGATCTGCCGACCGCCGCCGCCCGCCCGATGAACCGCTTCAGGCGCCGCTGCATCAGCACGGGGTCGAAGTTCCCCTTCATGATGTTCTCGATCCGCTCCACCGCGCTGTCGCCCGGCACGATGCCCGGCACGAACAGCACGAATTCGCAGCCCACGCTCAGATGGACCCGCGCGCCGTGCCGCCGCAGCCGCTCGGCGTACCGGCCCGTCTCCGCGAGGTGGTCCAGGATCTCCCGCTCGGGGCGGTCGCCCAGGCGTGGCTGCAGCCAGACGTGCAGTCCGCGTTCGGCGGCCTCCGACGCGGTGGCGCAGAGCCGCTCGACCCCGTCGCCGAAGACGGAGACGGTCGTGGCGTGCAGCCGGTCCTTGATCGCGCACATGTCCGCGCGCATACGGGCCGCGTTCCAGCCGGTCGCGGGTGTCTCACCTGCGCCGACCTCGTAGCAGACCCCTCGATAGGTGAGTCCGCTCTTCCTGGGGCCGGTCGCGGAGGCCGGACCGGCCCCGAGCAGCTCCCCTGCCGCCGCCGCGACTGTCACCGCCCCCGCCCCCGCCAGAAACTGCGCCCGGTTGATCCCGCCACTCGGCACGGTGCCTCCCTGTGTCGCCTGCGTCGCCTGTGTCCGTCCGTACGGTGCGTACGGTGGACCCAGTCTCGCCAGCGACGACGCCCCGCCTCGCCCGCCTTCGGTCTACGGCGCGGCCGACCTTGGTAGCCGCTCGCCGCCCCGCGTCGCGACTTGAGTAGCCCGCAGCGCCGCAAGGAACGGCTCCACCGCAGGTGGAAGCGCCCGCCCGCGCGCCGTCGCCGCGTACACGGTGCGCGGCGTCAGACCCTCCTCGCGGGTGAGCGTCACGCCGGGGTGCCGGGACCGGAACGCCGCGATCGCCCGTGGCACGAGCGCCGCGTCGGCCGTCGCGAACGCCCCGAAGCGCAGGGCGCTGCCGGTCAGCTCGCGCTTCGCCGCCAACTCCCGTACCAGGGCGCCGAGTCGGGCCATGGTCTCCTCGGCGTGCGGCAGGAGCGTACGGCCGTGGGCGGTCAGGCGTACGCGGAGACGGCGCCTTGGCCTGGGACCTGGCCTGGGCCATACGTGCGGCATGCGAGGTCGGCATGGCCGGCATGCTGGACATTCGCTTGTCGCATCACGTGGGCGGGCCTAGCGTCGGACGCATGAAGAAGATCGCGTTTCTGGGACTGGGCCACATGGGCGCACCTATGGCCCGCCAACTGCTTACCGCCGGACACCCGTTGACCGTATGGAACCGCACCGCCGAGAAGGCCGAGCCGCTGGTGGACGCCGGTGCCGTGCTCGCCACCGGTCCCGCGGAGGCCGTGCGGGACGCCGACGTCGTCATCACCATGCTGGCGGGCCCCGACGCGGTGCGCGCCGTCGCCGACGCCGTCGTGCCGGAGCTGCGGGCCGGCATGTACTGGGTGGAGATGTCCACCGTCGGGCCGGATGTCGTAAGGGAGTTGGGGGCGAGGCTGCCGGACGGCGTGACCCTCGTAGACGCCCCCGTCATGGGGAGCACCGACAAGGCCGCATCGGGGGAGCTCGGCATTCTCGCGGGGGGTGACGCGGACGGGATCGCACAGGTGCTGGCCTGCTTCGGGCCCGTGACCCGTACGGGCCCGCTCGGTTCGGGGGCCGCGCTGAAGCTCGTCGTCAACACCGCCGTCATCGGCGGCGTGGCCCTGGTGGCCGAGGCGATGAAGCTGGCCGACGCGCTGGGCCTGGACGAGGAGACCGCGAGGGGCGCGCTGGCCAAGGGCCCTCTCGGCGGCGCGGTGGGCCGCGCGTTCGCCACGGATGTGCACTTCGGCAGTGACCTCGCCGTCAAGGACGTGGCGCTGGCGACAGCCTCGGCCCAACTCCCCGCCATGGAGGCGGTGCTGGCCCACTACGAGGCCGCCGCGGCCGACCCGGACGTCGTCCACGAGGACATCGCACGGGCGGTCGCCCACATTCGACGCAGGACAACGTGAAACGTGAAACGTGAAACAGAAAAGACAGCTCACCCCATGCGCATAACCCTCGACAACCCCACGACCGCCCCTCAGCCCCTCGGCCCCTACTCCCAGGTCGCCCGCGTCGAACTCGACGGCGGCGGAGCCCTGTTGTACCTCTCCGGACAGAGCGCCGAAGGCGACGACGACGCTCGACGACGTCATCAACATCCGTACGTCCGCCTGATCACCCGCTGCCCTCCAGCAGGGCCAGGAAGTCTCTGAACGCCCCCGCCATGTCCACCGATTCGGGGTCCAGGAGCCACTGGTACTGCAGCCCGTCCATCACCGCTACGAGCAGCGGCGCCGCCGCCTCCGGAGTGAGGCCGCCGGGGAGCCGCTCCCCGTACTCCGCACGCAGGACCGCGGCGAACCCCCCTCGCACCGAGCGGTACCGCTCGGTGAAGTACCCCCGTGCCGGATGCCCCTCCGTGACGCTCTCGCCGAGCAGCGCGGAGAAGGTCTGGATGATGCCGGGGCGCATCGCGTTGTACTCGACGAGCGAGCCGAGCAGGTCGAGGCGGATGTCGCTGGCCGGCACCGCGTCCCACTGGTCGCGGGCCTCCAGGACGGCGACGAGGAGGGCGTCCTTCGTGGGGAAGTAGTGCAGCAGGCCCTGCTGGGTCAGCCCGACCCGCTCGGCGACGGCCCCCAGGCTCGCACCGCGGTAGCCGCGCTCGGCGATCACCTCCAGGGCGGCTCGGAGGATCTCCGCACGCCGCTCCTCACTTCTGGCCCTGGTCGCCATGGTGTCCGCCCTTCACGTTCTCGGTCCTGCTCGCGGGACGACCGTACGTCACGCCTTCCATGATTATAACGTCCAGGTTACGAAAACTACCGACCTACAGGTAGTCGAGGCAGGATGGAGGGAACGTACGGAACGGACAGCACCCGGACTTCAACGAGGAGGCACCGCCATGGCGGGAACCCAGGACCCCGGAGCCACGAAGGCGGACCAGGCGCGCGAGGTGGTCGTCGAGGCCGCGCTCGCCGTGCTGGATCTGGACGCGAAGGCGCGGCTGCTCGGCGGGCGCGACATGTGGTCGCTGCACGCGCTGCCCGAGATCGGCCTGGAGTCCCTCGTGATGTCGGACGGCCCGATCGGCGTGCGCGGCACCCGCTGGACCGCGGACGACCCGTCCATCGCCCTGCCGTCCCCGACAGCGCTCGCCGCCACCTGGGACCAGGACCTCGCCCGCCGCGCGGGCGCCCTCCTCGCCCAGGAAGCCCGGCGCAAGGGCGTCCACGTCCTCCTCGCCCCCACCGTCAACCTGCACCGCTCGCCGCTCGGCGGCCGGCACTTCGAGGCCTACAGCGAGGACCCGTATCTGACCGGCGTCATCGGCACCGGCTACGTCCAGGGCGTGCAGTCGGGCGGCGTCGGCACGACCGTCAAGCACTTCGTGGCGAACGACGCCGAGACCGACCGCTTCACCGTGGACAACAGGGTCGGCGCGCGCGCCCTGCGCGAGCTGTACCTCGCGCCCTTCGAGGCGATCGTCACCAACGCCCACCCCTGGGGCATCATGACCGCGTACAACCAGGTCAACGGCTCGACGATGACCGAGCACCGCTACCTCGTCAACGAGGTCCTGCGCGGCGAGTGGGGCTTCGACGGCTACAACGTCTCCGACTGGATGGCCGCCCGCTCGACCGCCGGTGCCATCGAGGGCGGCCTCGACGTCGCCATGCCGGGGCCACGGACCGTGTACGGGGAGGCGCTCGCCGAGGCCGTGCGCGCGGGGCAGGTCAAGGAGACGACGGTCGACGAGGCCGTGCGCAACGTCCTGCGGCTCGCCGCCCGCGTCGGCATCCTCGAAGGCGCCGAGCCCGTGGTCGCCGACGTCCCCGCCGAGATCGACGGCGAGGCCCTCGCCCGCGAGATCGCCCGCCGCGCCTTCGTCCTCGTCCGCAACGAGAACGACGCGCTGCCCCTTGGCCCCGCCGCCTCCGTCGCCCTCATCGGCGCCGCAGCACGCGACGCCCGCGTCCTGGGCGGCGGCTCCGCCACCGTCTTCCCCGCACATGTGATCTCCCCGCTAGACGGGCTGCGGGCAGCACTGGGCGAGGACGCCGTGACGTACGCCGTAGGCGCCGACCCGAGCGACGAACTCGCCCCCGCGGACAAGGGGTTCGGGCTGCGCGCCATCTGCCGCGACGCGCAAGGCACCGTCCTCGGCGAGGGCAGTCTGCCCTCCGGTCAGGTCCAGTGGATCGGCGACGACCTGCCCGACGGCGTCACCCACGAGACGCTGGCGAGCATCGAGGTCGTCGGCACGTTCACGCCGCGCGTGAGCGGCGAGCACTCCTTCGGCACGCGCGGCCTCGGCGCCTTCACGATCACCGTCGACGGCGAGACCGTCTTCGACGGGGCGCAGGTCCTGGGCTCCGAGTCCGACCCGTTCGAGGCGTTCTTCGGCTCACCGGTCGAGCGCGCCAAGGTGAGTCTCACGGCGGGCGAGACGGTCGACGTCTCCCTCTTCCACCCGCTCGACAAGGAGTACGCGGCCCCGCTGCCCGGCGTCGTGTTCTCCTTCGTTCACCTGGAGCCGCGGCGGGACGCCGACGAGCTGATCGCCGAGGCCGTCGACGCGGCGCGGGCCGCCGACACGGCGGTCGTGGTCGTCGCCACCACCGAACGCGTCGAGTCCGAGGGCTTCGACCGGCGGGACCTGCGCCTTCCGGGCCGCCAGGACGACCTGGTGCGCGCGGTGGCCGCGGCCAACCCCCGCACGGTCGTGGTCGTCAACTCCGGTTCCCCGGTGGAGCTTCCGTGGCGCGAGGACGTGGCGGCGGTGCTGCTTAGCTGGTTCCCCGGGCAGGAGGGCGGCGCCGCGCTCGCCGATGTGCTGGTCGGCACCGAGGAGCCGGCAGGCCGGCTGCCCACGACGTGGGGCGCCCTGGCGGACGCCCCGGTCACCCGGGTCACCCCGAGCGACGGCGAACTCGCCTACACCGAGGGCGTGTTCATCGGCTACGCCGCCTGGGAGAGGGCGGGCGCCACCCCTTCGTACGCCTTCGGTCATGGCCTCGGCTATACCGACTGGACGTACGACTCCCTCACCGTGGAGGGCGCGACGGCCACGGTCCGCGTCCGCAACTCCGGCCCGCGCGCCGGCCGCGAGGTCGTCCAGATCTACCTCGCCCCGGCCACGGACGACGGCACCCGCCCGGCCCGCAGGCTCGCCGGCTTCGCGGGCGTGGAGGCCGCACCCGGCGAGACGGTGGAGGCACGGATCGAACTCCCGCGCCGCGCCTTCGAGGTCTGGGACGAGGGCACCAACGCCTGGGCGTACCAAGGGGGTTCGTACGAGGTGCAGGCATCCCGCTCGGTCACCGACCGCCGCCTGAGCGAGACGATCACCGTCTGAAGCCGTACACCGTCTCCGACCTGTACACCTCACCCGGCCGCAGCACCGTGCTCGGAAACTCCGGCCGGTTGGGGGAGTCGGGGAAGTGCTGCGTCTCCAGGGCGACCCCGTCGCCGGGGGCGAACGGGAGCCCCTCGTCGAAGTGGTCCGCCGTGTACAGCTGGAGGCCGGGCTCCGTCGTCGCGATGGTCAGCACCCGGCCGGACGCTGCGTCGCTCAGCTCGGCCACCTCGACCGGCTCCGCGGTCAGGCCCTTGTCCAGCACGTAGTTGTGGTCGATCCCCGCCCCGACCTTCCGCGCGGCCCGGAAGTCGAAGCGCGTCCCGTCGACATCCTCGTACGCCCCGGTGGGAATCTGCGTCCCGTCCGTCGGCGTGAACCGCGACGCGTCGATCCGCACCTCGTGCCCGCCCGCGCCACCGCTCCCGGCCCCGGCGAGGTTCCAGTACGTGTGGTTGGTGAGGTTCACGACCGTCGGGGCGTCGGTCCTCGCCTCGTACGCGATCCGCAGTCCGCCCGCCTCGTCGAGCGTGTACGTCGCCGACACCGCGAGCCGGCCCGGATACCCCTCGTCGCCGTCCGCGCTCACCAGGGAGAGCCGCACCCCGTGCGCCACCTCCGCGGCCTCCCATACGCGCTTGTCGAAGCCCGTGTCACCGCCGTGCAGCGAGTTGGGCGCGTTGTTGCGCGCCAGGCGGTACGCACGGCCGTCGAGCGTGAATCCGGCGTCCGCGATCCGGTTCGCGTACCGGCCGACCAGCGCCCCGAAGTACGGCCCCGGGTGGTCGAGATATCCCTGGAGGGCGTCGAAGCCGAGAGCCACCGGCTCCCGCCGCCCCGACCGGTCGGGAACTTCCGCCGACTGGATGATCCCGCCGTACGTCAGGACACGTATCCGCGTCCCGCCCCTTTCCAGGGTCCAGCGGTGGACGGGCGTGCCGTCGGGGAGCGTCCCGAAGAGTTCACTGCGCATGATCGGGACCCTACGCCTGAGGATTCTTGGCCTTCACCTGGTGGTAGGCCAGCTCCGCGAGCCGCGACTGGCCGTCCTTGCTGGGGTGGAACCAGTCCCAGTGGCTCAGCTGGTCGCCGTCGAAGCGGTAGTCGAAGACCGCCCCGCCGTCGTAACGGCAGCGCAGATCCTTCGCGCACACGTCCTTGAGTACGTCGTTGTACGCGATCACGCGGCCCTGCACCGTGTCCCGCCGCTCCGTCGCCGCCGCGTCCCGCGCGTCCGGGTCGGCCAGCATCGAGGCGCAGATGCCCAGCTTCCAGACCTGCTTGCCCAGCGGGTTGGTGCGCCCCTTGGACCAGAGCCGCTTCAGGTCCGGCACGGAGGTGACGTACACCTGCGTCTTGGGAAGCTCGCGCCGCAGGGTCCGCATCGCCTCCGTGAAGTCGGCGCGGAACTCGGAGACAGGAGTCATGGAATCCGCCGAGGGACGGCAGGCGTCGTTCGCGCCCGCCATGACCGTGATCAGCTCGGGGCGCTTGGCCGTTGCCTGCTCTACCTGCCCGGTCAGATCCGCCATGCGGGCGCCGGTCTTCGCGTAGTTCCAACTGCGCTCGGCGGCCCGCTCCTTTCCCAGGAGGCGGGTCGCAAGGCTCCGCACCCCGGAGTCCGTGCCGGTCGCCCAGGACGCTTCCGGGCAGTCGGCGAGCACGGAGCAGGCGTCGAAGCCGCGGGTGATGGAGTCGCCGACGGCAGCCAGGGAGTTCGGCGTCGAGTCCCAGGTGGGGGTGGGCTTGGGGGAGGGCTTGTTCGCGGACGGGCCATGGGGCGCCGGGGCGTTGCCACCGGAGGCGTCGCATGCGGCGAGAGCGGTGGCGCCGAGGAGAACGGCCGTCACGGCGGCGACGGCGGCGCGCGGACGGTGCCTTCGGTTCCGCATCCCGTATCCCCTCTGTTGTCCCACGCGGTCATACGCCAGCCGCCACATTCAGGCGCCCCCTGCGAGTGAATGGTGGGTGATTCCTGGCCTTGGGACCGACGGTACGTCACACTCCTTGCGCCGCCGCACGGTAGCCTCGCCACCCAGTGGCACCGTCTTCGCTCGCTTCCGCTAAATTACATCACGTCACATCTGTCCCGTTTTCGGGAGTTTCCGAATTCAGGGCGACAACGCTCGGCACGGGCGCGAGGCCGCTGGGGAAGGCGAACCTCGACCCACACTGGAGGTCCCGGTGACGACACGTGGAGTTCTGTACGTGCACTCCGCACCGCGCGCGCTGTGCCCGCATGTCGAATGGGCAGTCGCGGGCGTACTCGGCGCGCGCGTCAACCTCGACTGGATCAGGCAGCCCGCGGCGCCCGGCAGCTGGAGATCCGAGTTCTCCTGGCAGGGGTCCGTGGGCACCGCGTCCAAACTCGCCTCCGCCCTGCGCGGCTGGCAGCTGCTGCGCTTCGAGGTCACATCCGAGCCGTGCCCCACGGCCGAGGGCGAGCGGTACAGCGCCACGCCCGAACTGGGCATCTTCCACGCGGTCACCGGCATCCACGGCGACATCCTGATCCCGGAGGACCGCCTGCGCGCCGCCCTGGGCCGCTCCCAGCGCGGCGAGAGCGACCTGGAGGCCGAGCTCGCCAAACTCCTCGGCAAGCCCTGGGACGACGAGCTGGAGCCCTTCCGGTACGCGGGCGAGGGCGCGCCGGTGCGGTGGCTGCACCAGGTCGTCTGACGGGTCTCTGACGCACGTGAAGGGCCCCCGCCATGTGGCGGGGGCCCTTCACGTGCGTACAGCTGACCGCTCAGACAGACCTGACCGTTCAGAGAGACCTGATCGCTCAGACAGACCTGAACGCGAGCACCACGTTGTGCCCGCCGAAGCCGAACGAGTCGTTCAGCGCCGCGATCCTGCCCTCGGGCAGCGCGCGGGCCTCGTCGCGGATGATGTCCGCGTCGACCTCGGGGTCGAGGTTCTCGATGTTGATCGTCGGCGGGGCGATCCGGTTCTTCAGCGCGAGGACCGTGGCCACGGTCTCCACGCCGCCCGCGCCACCGAGCAGGTGACCGGTCATCGACTTCGTACTGGCGATCGCCATGTGGTCGACGTCGTCACCGAACGCCTTGCGCAGCGCCTTGATCTCGGCGACGTCACCCTGCGGCGTCGAGGTCGCGTGCGCGTTCACGTGCACGATCTCGGCGGGCTTGAGGTCCGTGCCGTCGATGAGGTTCTGCAGCGCCGCCGCGATGCCGTTGCCGGACGGCTCGGGCTGCGTGATGTGGTGGGCGTCGGCCGAGATGCCCTGGCCGACGGCCTCCGCGTAGATCTTGGCGCCGCGGGCCTTGGCGTGCTCCTCGGACTCCAGGACGACCACGCCCGCGCCCTCGCCGAGCACGAAGCCGTTGCGGTCGACGTCGTAGGGGCGCGAGGCGCCCGCCGGGTCGTCGTTGTTCTTGGACATCGCCATCATGTTGCCGAACGCGACGATCGGCAGCGGGTGGATCGCCGCCTCCGTACCGCCGGCGACGACGACGTCGGCACGGCCGGTGCGGATCATCTCGATCGCGTAGCCGATGGCCTCCGCGCCCGACGCGCACGCCGACACGGGAGTGTGCACACCCGCGTGGGCGCCCAGCTCGATGCCGACGTTGGCCGACGGGGAGTTGGGCATCAGCATCGGAACGGTGTGCGGGGAGACGCGGCGTACGCCCTTCTCCTTGAGCACGTCGTACTGGTCGAGCAGGGTGGTCACGCCGCCGATGCCGGAGGCGATGACCGCGCCCAGACGGTGCGGGTCGACGGAGGTGTCCTCGCCGGCCTTCGCGGTGTAACCCGCGTCGGCCCACGCCTCCTTCGCCGCGATCAGCGCGAACTGCGCCGAACGGTCCAGCTTGCGGGCCTGCGGACGCGGAATGATCTCGCCCGGCTCGACGGCGATCTGGCCCGCGATGCGGACCGGAAGCTCGGCGGCCCACTCCTGCTCCAGAAGACGGACACCGGAGCGGCCCGCCAGCAGACCTTCCCAGGTCGAGGCTGCGTCGCCACCCAGCGGTGTGGTTGCGCCGATACCGGTGACGACCACGGTGCGATTGGTCGAGTTCACAGGAAAATTCTCCACGGTGTTGAGGGGATCAGCGGCGCCACCGCCGGGTGGCGACAGCAGAGCAGCCTGGTCAGGCGGCCTGGTGCTTGAGGATGTAGCTGGTCGCGTCGCCGACCGTCTTGAGGTTCTTGACGTCGTCGTCCGGGATCTTGACGTCGAAGCGCTCTTCGGCGGCGACGACGACCTCGACCATGGACAGCGAGTCGACGTCCAGGTCGTCGGTGAAGGACTTGTCCAGCTGGACGTCCTCGACCGGGATGCCGGCGATCTCGTTCACGATGTCGGCGAGACCGGCGACGATCTCTTCCTGAGTGGCGGCCATGTTGGCGCTCCTTCTATGTATCCAGAGGGTGTGGCGCCCGCCGCGGCAGCGGCAGGTTCGTTACAGCTGTACGGATCGGGTGATCCGGACATGATGCCTAGGGGAGGGTAACGACCGTGGCGGCGTACACGAGACCCGCCCCGAAGCCGATGACGAGCGCGGTGTCGCCGCTCTTCGCCTCGCCGGTGGCCAGAAGCCGCTCCATCGCGAGCGGAATCGAGGCTGCCGACGTGTTGCCGGTGGTGCGCACATCACGGGCGACCGTGACGTGTGCCGGCAGTTTGAGAGTCTTCACCATCGAGTCGATGATCCGCTCGTTGGCCTGGTGCGGGATGAAGACGTCCAGGTCGTCCGGGCTCAGGCCGGCGGCGTCCAGCGCCTCCTTGGCGACCTTCGCCATCTCGAACACGGCCCAGCGGAAAACCGCCTGGCCTTCCTGCGTAATGGCAGGGAACTTGGCGAGGGAGCCGTTGCGGTACGCCTCCCAGGACTCGGTCTGCTTGATCGTCTCGGACTTGTCGCCCTCGGAGCCCCAGACCGTCGGGCCGATCATCGGCTCCTTGGCGGGGCCGACGATCACGGCGCCCGCGCCGTCACCGAACAGGAAGGCCGTCGCGCGGTCCTCGAGGTCGGTCAGGTCGCTCAGCCGCTCGACCCCGATGACCAGGACATACTCCGCCGAACCCTCGACGACCATGCCCTTGGCGAGCGTCAGGCCGTAGCCGAAGCCCGCGCAGCCCGCGGAGATGTCGAACGCGGCGGGCTTGCCCGCGCCGATCTTGTGCGCGATCTCGGTCGCGATGGCCGGGGTCTGCTTGAAGTGCGAGACGGTCGAGACCACGACCGCGCCGATCTGCTCGGGGGTGATGCCCGCGTCGGCGATCGCCTTGCCGGAGGCCTCGATGGACATCGCGGCCACGGTCTCCTCGTCGGAGGCCCAGTGGCGGGTCGCGATGCCGGAGCGGGAGCGGATCCACTCGTCGGACGAGTCGATCGTCTCGAGGATCACCTCGTTGGGCACGACACGGGTCGGGCGGTAGCCACCGACACCCATGATGCGTGCGTACGGGGCGCCCTTACTGGGCTTGATCTTCGACATGCTCTCCTGGCTCCTTCTCAGGCACCCGCCGCGTCGGCGGCGGATGCGGTGTCGGCGATGAGCTCAGATGCGGCGTCGAGGTCGTCGGGGGTCTTCAGGGCCACTGTCCGCACGCCGGGCAGGGCGCGCTTGGCGAGGCCGGTCAGCGTGCCGCCGGGGCACAGCTCGATCATCGCCGTGACGCCCAGTTCCTTGAACGTCTCCATGCACAGGTCCCAGCGCACCGGGTTGGCCACCTGGCCGACCAGGCGGGACACGACGTCGGCGCCGCTCGCCACGGTCTTGCCGTCACGGTTCGAGACGTACGTCAGCTTCGGGTCGGCCGGGTCGAGGGCCTTGGCGGCCGCTTCGAGCGTGGTGACCGCGGGAGCCATGTGGTGCGTGTGGAACGCGCCGGCGACCTTCAGCGGCACGACGCGGCGCACCCCTTCGGGCTTGTCCTCGGCGAGGGCGGCGATCTGCTCGGCGGTGCCCGCGGCCACGATCTGGCCGGCGCCGTTCACGTTCGCCGGCGTCAGGCCGAGCTTCTCCAGGTGCGGGATGGTGACCTCGGGATCGCCGCCGAGCAGCGCCGCCATGCCGGTCTCCGTGATCGCGGCGGCGTCGGCCATGGCCAGACCCCGCTTGCGCACGAGAGCGAGCGCGGCGTCGTCCGTGAGGACACCGGCGTACGCGGCGGCGGTGATCTCGCCGACGCTGTGACCCGCGACCGCACCGGGCTTGTTCGCGGCCAGGGCGTCACTGAGTGCCGCGGCGGAGAGCAGACCGGCAGCGACAAGCAGCGGCTGGGCCACTGCGGTGTCACGGATGGCGTCCGCGTCGGCCTGCGTGCCGTAGTGGGCAAGGTCGAGCCCGATGGCGTCAGACCACGCGGCGACGCGGTCGGCGGCGCCGGGGAGGTCGAGCCAGGGAGTCAGGAAGCCGGGCGTCTGAGCGCCTTGGCCGGGAGCGACGAGTACGAGCACTCTCACACTCTCTCTTGTGGACGGTGGTAGCCGCCCGTGGGGACAGGGACGAAGAACCGCTGGGGGAATTGTAGGGGCCCGACAAAAACCTACGGTTGGAGATCGCCGTCGGCCAGACGCCCCAGGATCAGCGCGATCCGCAGCGTGAATGCGGAGCGCACGTCGGACGGTGACCAGCCGGTGACGTCTGTCACACGTCGCAGCCGGTAGCGCACGGTGTTGGGGTGCACGAAGAGCATCCGAGCCGCCCCTTCGAGGCTGCTCGCCTGCTCCAGATAGACGCTCAGCGTCTCGAGGAGAGCGGAGCCCGCTTCCTCCAACGGTCTGTAGATCTCCTCCACCAGTTGGTCACGCGCGGCGGGATCACTCGCGATCGCGCGCTCCGGCAGGAGATCGTCCGCGAGGACGGGCCTCGGAGCGTCCTGCCAGGCGGCGCACGCCTTGAGCCCGGCGGCCGCGGCCTGCGCGGATCGGGTGGCGGCGAGCAGGTCGGGGACGATGGGCCCGGCGACGACGGGTCCGGCCGCGTACGGGCCGATCAGCCCCTTCGCGACCTGCAGCGGATTGTCGCTGCCGCCCGCGATGACGACCAGGCGGTCACCGAGCACCCCGGTCAGGACCTGCAGCTTGGCGTGCCGGGCGGCGCGCCGGATGGCCTCGACGGTGAGCTCGCTGTCGCCGTCGGGCGCGGTGCCGAGGACGACGCAGACGTGCTCGGGGGAGTTCCAGCCGAGCGCGGCGGCCCTGCTCACCGCCCCTTCGTCGGCTTCCCCGGAGAGCACCGCGTTGACGACGAGGGACTCGAGGCGGGCATCCCAGGCACCGCGTGCCTCGGCGGCCTGCGCGTAGACCTGGGCCGTGGCGAAGGCGATCTCGCGGGCGTAGACGAGGAGCGCCTCGCGGAGGATGGACTCATCTCCGGGGGCCGCGACCTCGTCGATC
This sequence comes from Streptomyces sp. NPDC048436, assembly GCF_043200355.1. Classification (NCBI taxonomy): domain Bacteria; kingdom Bacillati; phylum Actinomycetota; class Actinomycetes; order Kitasatosporales; family Streptomycetaceae; genus Streptomyces; species Streptomyces sp. NPDC048436. The sequence goes on along the minus strand of NZ_JBICXP010000001.1, from coordinate 736,237 downwards.
GCGGACTCCATCACCTCGATCGTCGTACGCACCATCTCCACGGTCTGGCGCAGGGTGATCGCCCTGGTCAGCTCGCGCGGGGCGGTGCCGAAGACGTCGGTGGAGATGGCCTGGGGGGCGTCGGGATGCCGGAACCACTCGGTGAAGGCGGCGATGCCGGCCTGCGCCACCAGACCGATCCAGGAGCGGTTCTCCGGCGGCATCGCCCGGTACCAGGACAGCGTCTCGTCCATGCGCGCGATGGCCTGCGCCGCGAGGCTGCCGGATGACTGCTCCAGGCGCTTCAGCGTGGCCGAGTGCGCGTGCGCCTTGCGGTGCGCGTCCTGGCGGGCAGCCTCCTCGTGGCGCGCGGCTTCGTCGTGGGCTGCCTGATGGGCGTCCTGGCGGGCTTCGTTCGCAGAGGGTTCGGGCACGGGGACAAGACTGCCTTATCGGGACGGGGGTGTGCGGTGCCGGGTCTAACGTGGGGTGCGTGATTGATGTACGGCGCTCCATCGATCGGTACCGCGGCGGGGAGCCCGGCACCGGTATCGAGACCTTCCACGCCTTCTCCTTCGGGCCGCACTACGACCCCGACAACCTCCGCTTCGCCGCGGTCCTGGCCTGCAACGAAGAGCGGCTCGCACCCGGTGCGGGCTTCGACGAACACCCGCACAGCCACACCGAGATCGTGACCTGGGTGGTACGGGGCGAACTCACCCACCGCGACTCGGCCGGCCACGCCTCGGTGGTCCGCGCCGGCGACGTCCAGCACCTCAGCGCGGCCGGCGGCGTCCGCCATGTGGAACGCAACGACGGCGCCGACCCCTTGGTCTTCATCCAGACATGGCTCTCCCCCCTGACCCCTGGTGGCGAGCCGTCCTACGAGGTGGTCCACGGCATAGCGGACTCCACCCCATACGCGATCCCGGCAGCGGGCGCACTCCTCCACATCCGCCGCCTGACACCCTCCGAACGCACAGCCCTCCCGGCCGCACCTTTCGTGTACGTCCACCTGGTACGGGGTGAAGTCCGCCTGGGGGATGAGCAGTTGGAGCTAAGCGAGGGGGATGCGGCGCGGATCACGGGAGTGGAGGGGGCACAGGGCCTGGAGGTGGTGGCCGACGCGGGGTCGGAACTGCTGGTTTGGGAGATGACGGGGGAGTGAGGGCGCACCACGGCGGTGGGCTGTGGGCAGTGGTGCGCCGCGCCGCCGCTGTGGGCAATCGTGCCGCTGGGGCGGCACGGGTGGGCACAGCGGCACCCCACCCCCGCCGGGCTGCGGAAACGCTCCTTGCGGCAACGGCACTGCGGGGTACGGCTCAGGGCCTGGCGGGGCGCAGCTCAGAGCAGGGCAGCTGCGGGGCACGGGTCAAGGCTGGCCCCCGCAGCGCTAACCGCGCCCCGCGAGCCCCCTCAGAGCTCAGCAAGCACCGCATCAGTAAACGCAGGCCACACCTCAACCGCCCAAGGCCCAAAGGCCCGATCCGTCAGAGCCACACACGCCGCCCCCGCATCCGGATCCACCCACAGGAACGTCCCGGCCTGCCCGAAGTGCCCGAACGTCCGAGGCGAAGACGAACTCCCCGTCCAGTGGGGCGACTTGGCGTCCCGGATCTCAAAGCCGAGCCCCCAGTCGTTGGGACTCTGATGCCCGTACCCGGGAAGCACACCCTTCAGCCCCGGATACGCCACGGACATCGCCTCCGCCACCGTCCGCGCGTCAAGCAGCCGCGGCGCCTGCACCTCGGCGGCGAACTTCACCAGGTCGTCGACGGTGGACACCCCGTCCTTGGCGGGCGACTCGTCCCCCTCCAGCGCGGTGGACCGCATACCCAGCGGCTCAAGCACCGCCTGCCGCAGATACTCCCCGAAGGGAATGTCCGTCGCCTTGGCGATGTGATCCCCCAGCACCTCGAACCCGGCGTTCGAGTACAGCCGCCGTGTCCCGGCAGGCGCCGTCACCCGGTGCTCATCGAACGCGAGCCCACTGGTGTGCGCCAGCAGATGCCGCACGGTCGACCCCTCGGGCCCGGCGGGCTCATCGAGCTCGACGGCCCCCTCTTCGTACGCCACCAGCGCCGCATACGCCGCCAGCGGCTTGGTGACCGAAGCCAGTGCGAAACGGTGCCCAGCGGGCCCGTGCACCCCCACGACCGTGCCGTCCGCACGGACGACGGCGGCGGCAGCGGTGGGTACCGGCCAGTTCTCGATCAACGCCAGGCTCTGCATGGACACGAGCCTAAGCGTCCCGGAGGTTCAGCCGCATCGAGGGGTCAGGCTTCCGGACGAAGCCGAGCGAGGCATACAACGGCTCCGCCTCCGCCGAGGCATTGAGATCAACACTGCCCGCTCCCCGCTCCCGAAACCAGTCCAGCAGCACCTCCATGCAGGCCCGCGCATACCCACGCCTCCGGTGATCGGGATCCGTGGCGACGCTGAACACATGGCCGATGACCCCCTGCGGATTCCCCGCCCGCCCGATGCGGTACTCCAGCGTCCCCACCACCAGAGCCGCGAGCTTCCCCGGCCGGCCGGGCTGATCGATGACGAAGGCCGCGAAGTCCCCCTCCGACTCGGCCAGTTTGGTCCGTACGATGGGGGTTCCCTCGGCATGCCACCCGGTGTCGGACTCGGCGCTGGTCGCCGAACGGCCGGCAAAGATCGAGTCGATCATCACCTGCCGCAACCTGATCAGTTCTTCGGCGTCTTCTGGCCTGGCGCGTCGCACATCACTCATGATCGGCACCGTAACCACGACACGAGCCGGCGTCCTCCGATTTTCCCAGGGCTTGTCGCCGTCACATATTTCCTCCCGGTTCCACTTGCCTGGAGTGCACTCCAAGGTTTTAGCGTGGTGGTCATGACGGTGATGGAGACCGAGACCACCCGCACACCGAGCCCCGCACAGAGTCCGGCAGAGGGCCAGAACACTGACGGCGGTTCTGACACCAAGGCGGACACGTGTGCCTCGGCACCCTCCGCACACCCGCGTCCCAGCGGGCAGGACCACTACACGATCAGCGAGGTCGTCGCCTTCATCGGCCTGACCGCGCACACCCTGCGCTGGTACGAGCGGATCGGCCTGATGCCCCACATCGACCGCTCCCACACGGGCCAGCGCCGCTACCGCAACCGTGACCTGGACTGGCTCACCTTCGTGGGCAAGCTCCGTCTGACCGGCATGCCGGTGGCGGACATGGTCCGCTACGCCGAGCTCGTGCGCGAGGGCGACCACACCTTCGTGGAGCGCCAAGAACTCCTTGAACAGACCCGCCGCGACGTCCGCACCCGCATCACGGAACTCCAGGACACACTCGCCGTGCTCGACTACAAGATCAACTTTTACGCTGACGCCCGCCCGGTGTCGGAGAGGCTCTGAAACTGATGACCGCAGAGACACCCAATACCGCTTCCGACCAGATCGCGAAGGTGCAGCTCGGCACCGACGGTCCCGACGTCGGCATCCAGGGACTCGGCTGCATGGGGATGAGCTTCGCCTACGGCCCCACCGACGCTGACGAGGCCCGCGCCACCCTGGAGCGCGCCCTCGAACTGGGCATCACCCTCTACGACACCGCCGACGCCTACGCCGCCGGCGAGAACGAGAAGTTCCTCTCCCCCCTTCCTCAAGGCCCACCGCGACGAGGTCGTCCTCGCCACCAAGTTCGCCCTGGCCATCGACCCGGACGACCCGACCAAGCGGATCATCAACAACGACCCCGCCTACATCCGCGCCTGCGTCGACGCCAGCCTCCAACGCCTCGGCGTGGATGTCATCGACCTCTACTACATGCACCGCCGCGCCCCGGGGATCCCGATCGAGGAGACGGTCGGTGTGATGGCCGAGCTCGTCGCCGCGGGCAAGGTCAAGCACCTCGGCCTCAGCGAGGTCACCGGCCCCGAACTCCGCGCCGCCCACGCCGTTCACCCCATCGCCGCCCTCCAGTCGGAGTGGTCGCTCTTCAGCCGTGACATCGAGCAGAGCGTGGTCCCCGCCGCCGCCGCACTCGGCGTCGCCCTCGTCCCCTACTCCCCGCTCGGCCGCGGTTTCCTCACCGGCTCGTTCGTCAGCGCCGACAAGGAACTCGGTGAGGACGACTTCCGCCGCCAACAGCCCCGCTTCACCGGCGACAACGCCGCCGCCAACTCGGCCCTCCTCGCCCCCGTCCGCGCCGTCGCCGACGCCCACGGCGCGAGCCTTGGCCAGGTCGCCCTCGCCTGGGTCCAACAGCAGGCCCAGGCCCACGGACTGGCCGTCGTCCCCATCCCCGGCACCCGCAAGCGCACCCGCGTCGAGGAGAACGCCGCCGCCACCCGCATCGAACTCACCCCCTCCGAACTCGCCCTGCTGAACCCCATCGCTTCCCAGGTCGCAGGCGACCGCTACGCCGACATGACGTTCACCTCGGCGGGCCGCGAGTAGCCAGGGGAGGCGGGCCCCGCCTGGCCGCTGGGGCGCCCTGCCGCGCGCTCCGTGCACCCCACCCCTGGACAGCCCTTGTCCGGCAGGGGCCCGCGTGCTCCGAGGCTCCCCTCACGCCAGCCCCAACGCGAAGACCGCGAACCCGGCCGCCAGGAGCCCGGCGAGTGCCCGCCGCGCATGGGTGGCCCGCATCCATGGCGCTTCGAAGCCGCGGGTATAGCGGCCTATCAGCAGCAGGAGCGCTCCGAATACCGGAAGCCAGGCGATCCGGGCCGCTATCCAGCCCCAGGTGTCCGGACCCGCCGTCAACCCGGGCACAGTGCCACCGAGGAACGAGCCGGGCACGGCAGCCGCGAGCATCGCCGTCTGGTGCCAGCACAGGATCGTCATCGCCGACAGATTGATGACGACGACCGGCGCCCACAGGGCGGGCCTGCGCAGCAGCTTGCCGATGCGATCACGCAACAGGATCGCCGCACCGCTCTGCGCGGCCGCCAGCGCCAGGACCAGCAGGGACGGAGGATGCGAATTGGTCCGGGCCTCGCCCGGGACGCCGACCATCGACGCCGGATAGTGGAAGACCAGGAGCAGGGCGGCGAAGAGCACTGTCCCGCCGACGAGCAGCAGCCACGCGCCACGCCTGCCGAGCTTCTTCTCGCCCCAGCTGACGCCCAGTTGGTACGCGAACATCCAGCCGGGCAGCAGATTCAGCAGGCTCAGCCAGGACGGCATGGAGTCCCCGAACGGTCCGTAGCGCAGGAAGTCGACGACGGCGACCGAGCCGAGCAGTGGCACCGCGGCCCATGCTCCGAGCCGCTCGGCCGCCCTTATGCACCATGGGGTGAGCGCGGTGATCACCGCGTAGATCCCGACGAACCACAGCGGCTGTATCACCAGCGTGGACCCCGTGCGCAGAGTCGTCCCCGGCACCCCCATCGCGTACAGCACCGGGATCAACGCGGCCCACACGGCCGTCACCCCGAGGACCGGGCGCCCAAGGCGCGCCACCCGCCCGCGCAGCCAGCGCCCCGTCGACTCTCCGCGCACGACAGCCCGGCGATACGACAGAACGGAGGCGTAGCCGCCGACCAGGAAGAAGATGCCCAGCATCTGCAGCGCCCAGCTGAGCGGCGCGAAGAAGCCGAACGAGGCCAGGGGGCTGGCATTGTGCAGCGCGCCTCTGGCGTCGAGAGTGAAGCCGCCGAGCAGCCAGTGCCCGGTCGGCACGGCAAGCAGGGCGAGAGCACGCAGCCCGTCTATGGCCCGGTCGCGATGAGCAGGTGTCTTGGCGTCGATCGCCGACGCTGACTTGCGCAGGGTGGTCAGGGGGGCGAGGCTCATGGCCGCTCTCCGAGGGGGTGTGCGTCGGCCGCAGACGCGCTCTTGCCGGTGCCGGTGTCGTCGTCGGTGCTGGTACGAGTGCCATTGGCCGGTGTGCTGGGGGCAGTGGCCTCCGCGATGTCGGCGAAGGCCTGGAGGGAGTCCGTCCCAGGGGCGAAGTAGCCGGTGTGTCCCTCGGCTCGCTCAGCGGGAACGCGTCGGGCACCGAACCCTGGATCGGCGGGGTCCTCGCCATGGCCGAGCCCGAGCAGCTCGACGTTCGGCACGTCACCGATCCAGTCGCTGTCGTCCTTGGCCGCCCAGACGCGGGCGGAGGTGTGCAGATCGGCCACGCTGTCCGCACGCATGCCGGGGGAGCCGAGTACCACCAGGTCGGACGCCGTCAGTTGGGGAGCCGCGAGGCCGCACACCACCGAGCCGTAGCTGTGGCAGAAGACGGCGGGGCGTGGCGAACCTGATGCCGTGAGGCCCCGCACGAACCGCGCGAGCCGGGGTGCGCCGGCCTCCGCGAGCCGTCCGGTTGCGGCGTCGGGGCCGAGACCGACCGGGGTGGTGTAGCCGACCCACGCCACCACAGCCGTGCGGTCACTGGCCGCGGCGCGCAAGGACCGTGCCATACCGGCCGGTGTGCCGTACTCGTCTTTCGAGCGGTCGAAGGTGCTCAGGTCCATGTCGGAGCCCGGCACGACGACGGACACGTGCTCGGCCGCCACCAAGTCTCCGTATACCTCGGCCACTTGGCCTCTGCCGCGCGGGTCGAAGGCCAGTATCTGCCGACCGGGACTGAGGAGCTTTTCGTAGCGCGAGACAAGGGAACGGGACCGTTCGTGGTCCTGCAGAGTGAGGCTCGGGTCAGCCTCGCGGGCCTGCTCACGGGCACGCTCGGCCCTCAGCGCAAGAGAGTTGGCCTCGTACCGCAAGGCGATCGGGGCGCCGTCCAGATTGCCGACGACCGAGGGGTGCCGCCCGGCCAGCCTGTGCTGCTCCTCGTCGCTCAATGAACTGAAGAACGTGGCGATTCGGGCAGGGGACGCGGTTGCCGGGTCCGGCAGCCGAACCCCCGACGTATGGTCCGCACGCCAGGCTTGTGTGCCCGGCGGCGGCCCCGTGATGGGCTGTTGCTCATTGCCGACTGCCCAGCCGGCCGTGCCCGCCACGATCGTCGTCGTGAGTGCCGCGGCGATCAGAGTCCGCTTGCTGCGGGTCTTCCAGCTCCTGCGGGCTTTCCAAGAACGAAGGCGCATGGCCCGTCTCCCTCCCCATCTCGCGTCACGCTCCGGCGTGACGAGGGGAAAAGTAGGGAGACGGTGCCCGTCGGCGCCTCACACCGGGGAGCCAACTCGCAGCTCATACCGGGGTATGGGGTGCTGCTACCGAGGTATGGCGGAGTGGGGAGGCGCGCCCTACTGTTCGCCGGGCGTGATCAGCCCCGACTCGTAGGCGAAGATCACGGCCTGCGCGCGATCCCGCAGGTCAAGCTTGGAGAGGACCTTGCCGATATGGGTCTTCACCGTCTGCTCGGCCAGAACCAGCTGCTCGGCGATCTCCTGATTGGACAGGCCACGCGCGATGAGAACCAGTACCTCGGTCTCACGGGGCGTCAGACCGTTCAGCCGCAGCGACTGGTCATTGCGGGGCCGCTGCTTGGCGAAGTCCGTGATCAGCCGACGTGTCACCGAGGGTGCGAGCAGCGCGTCTCCCGCCGCGACCACGCGGACCGCCGCGATGAGATCGGCGGGCGGCGCGTCCTTGAGGAGGAAGCCCGAGGCTCCGGCGCGCAGCGCCTCGTACACATAGTCGTCCACGTCGAAAGTGGTGAGCATGAGCACCTTCGGCACGTGCACCACCCCGGGCGGCGGATCCAACAGGGCGCGAGCCGCGGCGAGTCCGTCCATCTCCGGCATACGGACGTCCATCAGGACCACATCGGGATGGGTGTTGCGGCTGACGTCGACACCCTTCTTTCCGTTCGGTGCCTCGCCCACGACGTCGATGTCGCTCTGGGCCGCGAGCAGTGCGGCGAAGCCGGCCCGCACCATGTTCTGGTCATCGACGATGATCACGCGGATGGTCATGCGGTGCCGGAGTCCTTTTCGCGGAGGGGGAGTTGGGCCGCCACACGGAATCCGCCGTCGGGCAGTGGCCCGGCGTCCACCGTGCCGCCGACCAACCGTACGCGTTCGCGCATGCCGACGAGTCCGTGACCTGTGCCGCTGCCCTCCAACGAGTCGGGTGCTTCGGCGGGCGGGCCGTTGACCACGAGAATCAGCAGGTGTTCCTCGTCCAGGGTCACGGTGATGGTGGTGCGCGCTCCCGGGGCGTGCCGCATCACGTTCGACAGGGCTTCCTGGACGATGCGGTAAGCGGAAAGGTCGACGGCGGGTGTCACGTCGGCCAGCTGTGTGAGTACCGCCAGTTCGGGACGCGACAAATCAATCGGGATGCCCGCGCGCACCGTAGCCTCCACCAGATGCGGAAGCCTGCTGAGCCCGGGCTGCGGAGTCAGCTCACCGGGGGTTCCCTCGCTGCGCAGTACCGCGAGCAGCCGTCGCATTTCGGTGAGGGACTCACGGGCGCTCGCCGCTATGCTCCCGAACTCCTCGCGTGCCGCGTCCGGAAGGCCGTTCAGGCGGTAAGGAGCGGAGTCGGCCTGCACGGTGATCACGGACATGTGGTGAGCGACGACATCGTGCAACTCCCGGGCGATACGGGCCCGTTCCTCGAGGAGCGTGCGCTGGGCGCGCTCGGCCTCGCTGATGGTCTCCTGCTCGACGAGCCTGCGCTGTGTGTCGCCACGTTCGCGCAGCAGCGCGCCCAGCAGCAGCGCGACACCGCTCAGTACGATCAACAGCACGCTGGTGTCCTGGCTGCCGTCGTCGCGGAACGCACCGAGGACGAGGCTTACGACGACGGTGATCAGCCAGATGCCCAGAAGTGTGCGCCGGCTCTCCCGCAGGGACAGCATGAGGGACACGACCACATAACCCACGATGATCATTGCCGTCCACGGAGCGGGGCGGTCGTGGCCAGTGGACAACGTCGCGATCGCCCCGAGGACATCCGCGACGATCATGATGCACCAGGCAGGCAGAGGACGGCTGACCGCGAGGAGCAGCGGCGCGCACTGGGCGACGCCGAGGGCGCCCGCCAGGCCTCCACCCACCCCGTAGTCGTTCGCCAGGACCTGCGTGGTGACCGGGATGAGTGTCGCGACGAAGCCCAGCGCCGTGATCAGGGGAAGCAGCCGCATCCAGCGCTTGGGCGCGCGGGAAAGGAGCGGCTCGGTCCGCCCCGCGGGCGTCGAGAGGAAGGCTCCCGCTTTGCCCAGCCCTTCGCGGACGCCCGCGGTCGCATGCTGAAGGGTGATCCCGGCTCTGCCCGGCTCGGTCGCCGGTCGGCGGGGATCCTGGTCCGGTGGTGTCGATGCGCTGCTCATGGCCTGATCAGCGTAGGCATCAAGTGCTCCGGACGCCGTCGTACTGCGGAGCTGACCCGCACTTCATACCCAGGTACGAACGGAGCTTCCCGCGATACCCAGGTATGACCCTGGCCGCCCCACAGGCCACAGGCCACACGTCCCGCCTCACCCCACCGGGGAGGATCACAGCTCCGCCAGCAGCTCAGCCTTCTTCGTGGTGAATTCCTCGTCCGTGAGCAGACCGGCCTGGTGCAGCTCGCCGAGGTGCCGGATGCGTTCCGCGATGTCTGCCGGGTCGCGACGGGCCACCGGGGCGGTGTCGGCGGGCGCACCCGGAATCAGTGCGGGGCCCGATGCCCGCACGGCGGCGAGCACCGCCGCCGCGAACGGCAGCGACTCGTGCACCGGGCCGTACCCGAGTCCGAAGACGACGGCTGCGGGATCCTGGTCCGCCTGCGTGGGCTGGGCGAGCGGCGTTTCACGGCGCAGCAACCGCAGATGGCCCTCGAAGACCTCGGGGGAGCGCCACTCGACGCCACTCAGGTCCGTGACCAGGAAACTCTGGTCGCCGGCTTTCCACTTCGCGGACGAAGCGCCCGTCCAGAACCATCGGAAGGCCACCGACTTGCCATCGAAGGACGCCTTGCCGTCGTAGGCCTTGAACTGCAGCGGTGTCTCCGGTGCCGCGACCAGATAGCGGTCCGGTGGCCCGCAGTCTTCTTGCGTGATCCGGGCCCGCAGCTCGTCCGCGTAGTACTCGGCGAGCGTCTCCCGCTCGGCGGGCAGCACGAGCCGGTACGGGTCGCAGCCGTCCTTGAGCTGGCCCGCGGCGGCCTCCATCAGCGGATCCGCGCCCGGTCTCGGCACTGCGTGCAGGACGACTGTCCCGCGCTTGCCAGGAGTGAGTGTCACCGCTGCGATCGCCTCGTGAGGGATGCGGCGTTCACCGAGCGCCTGGAGCAGCTTCGGCGTTCGAATCCCCCGTTCGAAGCGGATGAGCACGGAGTCGGACTCGAACTCCCAGGCGGCATGAAATCCGGCCAGTACGTCACCCATGCGGCTCATCGTAGGCGGCACGCGCGCCTCCGTCCCTCCTGCGGCGGGCCGCTGTTTTGTCGATTTCTACGCGCGTCAGGCCGCTGTCGTTCCGGAAAATTCCTTCCGGCACGCGTCATCCCCACTCGCGCACCGCACCGAGCGGTACGAACCGGTGCCGATGTCGGCGAAGTTGCTGAGGCTGTCCGTGCCCGGCTGGAAATAGCCGGTGTGGCCGATTGCTCCCCGCGCGGACAGCACCCGCGCGCCGAAGTCCCGGGAGACGGGGTCCGCACCGTGACCGAGCCCGCCGACCTCCATGTTTGGTACATCCTGGATCCAGTCGTCGCCGTCCCTGGTGGCCCAGATCCGGGCACCTGTGCCCAGCTGCGACGCCGTGTCGGCGCGCATGCCGGGGCTGCCCGCGACCGCGATGTCGGAGACGCGGGAGGGCAGCTGCCGCGCGGCGACCCCACACACCACCGAGCCGTAGCTGTGGCAGTACAGCGCGACAGGTGAGTGCCCGGGAAGCCCGCGCACCAGAGAATTGAGCCGAACCGCTCCGTCGTCCGCACGCATGGACGTCGCCGCGTCCACGCCGAGGCCGATGGGCGCGGTGTAGTCGGCCCACGCGATCACTGCGGTACGCGCGCGTGGGCTCGCTTTGTGCTCCGCGCGGTACAGGGCCTTGGCCATGCCGACAGGCGCCGAGTACTTGCGGTACGTCCGCTCGAAGGTCAGCACGTTGGTGTCCACGCCGGGCACCACGACCGACACCCTGGAGGCCCGGTCGAGATCTCCGAAGACCTCGGCGATTCGCCCCGACCCCATGGGGTCGAAGGAAAGGACCTGCCGACCCGGGCGCATCATCACGCCGAAGCGCTTCATCCGGCGCTCTGCCTCCTGCTGCCCGAGGGGAGAGAGCCGGTTGTCGTGCATGCGTCGTCGTTCGGTCTTGCTCGCTTGCCCCAGCGCGACGTGGTTCGCGCGATATCGCAGCTCTACGGGCGCACCGTTCATGTTGCCGACCGCAAGGGGATAGCGAGTGGCGAGACGGGTGCGCTGTTCCGCGTTGAGCGAGGCGAAGAAGTGGGCAAGCCTGCCGGCCGGGGCACTGGCGTCGGGCAGGTCCCGTCCGTTTATGTGCCCCCGGTCCCAGGCGGAGAGCGAGGCTGCGAGCGGCGACGCAGCGTCCTTGTGGTGGCGTACCGCTGTCCAACCCGTGGTCGCCAGCATGACGAACACGACGGCGAGCGCGAGTACTGCGCGCCAGGCGCTGAGTTGAGGGGAGGAGTCGAAGGAATTCACTACGGAACACCCTAGGAGAATCGTGGTGCCTACCGTGCACCGGGTGAGGTAGATCACGTTTCCCATGGGGTAATTGAGGCAAAGCGGGCGCGCGACGAGCGATTCCGTCACGCTCCGTAGATGGCGCATGCGCACAGCGCACCTGGGGCGCGCGGCTACTGACGGTGGATCAAACCGTCACTCAACGTATCGAACCGCCCTGCAAGTTGATCTATGCCGTGACGTGGGCGCGACGCAAGCGCGACGCAAGTGCGACACGGGCGCGGCGCAACAGGGTGCGCACAGGCTCACTCGGTGCGCCAGTTCTCTGCCAACGCAGGCCCTACGTGGTCGAGATAGGTCTCGGTGATCGTACGGATCGACTCCACGCTGGAGTCCTCGCCCGCGCCCCACAGTCGCCCGGTCACGCGCATCACTCCGTTGAAGGCGCCCACCAGTACGCGCGGTCGCGGGTCCGTGTCGATGTCGAGCCCTTCGCGCTCGGCGATCACTCGTGCGACCTCCTCCTCCATCTCGATGGAGCGGCGCAGGTGGGCCGCCAGCAAGGAGGGAGTGGATTCGATCATCTGGTAGGCCCGCATGTGGAGTTCGACCGGGACGACCTCCTCGATGGACCGGCCCATCGCGTCCCAGGCGCCGATGACGGCCCCACGCAGTGCCGCGAGCGGAGCTTCGTCGGCGGGGCGTTCGCGCAACGTCTCCACGAACCGCTGCTCCACCATTTCCTGCACGGCGAAGGCGGTCTCCTGCTTGTTGGTGAAGTATCGGAAAAATGTGCGCTGGGAGACATCGACGGCTTCGGCGATCTCGTCGACCGTCGTCTCCTCGTACCCCTTGGTCGTGAAGAGTTCGAGCGCCGCGCGCAGAAGTGCGTCACGGGTGCGCTGCTTCTTGCGCTCGCGCAGTCCCGGGCGTGAGGGCTCGCCAGGGCTGTCCCCGGAGGCCTCCGTCTGCGGTTTCGCGGGGTCCACCGCGCGCTGCTCGGTCATCACGCCATGGCCCTCTTTCCGCCGGTTTGGCCAGCTCAGCATACCTGTGAGCTACGTGACAGTTACCGACTAGTGAAACAGTTTGTCAACTGTCAGCGGCTGACACTAATCTCGAACGCATGACTAGTCAGATCACCGTCGACAAGGCGGACAAGGCGCCGGAGCCGTCATCCGCTCCGGCCCCGGCCAAGGGGCTCCGCGGGCATCCTTGGCTGACGCTCTTCTCCGTCGCGATCGGCGTGATGATGGTCGCCCTGGACGGCACCATCGTGGCCATCGCGAACCCGGCCATCGCCAAGGACCTCGGCACCACGATGTCCGGCGTCCAGTGGATCACCAACGGCTACCTCCTCGCGCTCGCCGTCGCACTGATCACCGCGGGCAAGCTCGGAGACAGGTTCGGCCACCGGCAGACCTTCCTGATAGGCGTGGCGGGCTTCGCCGTCGCCTCGGGAGCCATCGGCTTCTCCAGCAGCGTCGGCCTGGTCGTCGCCTTCCGTGTGCTTCAGGGCCTTTTCGGAGCCCTGCTGATGCCGGCCGCGCTCGGCCTCCTGCGCGCCACCTTCCCCGCCGAGAAGCTGAACATGGCGATCGGCATCTGGGGCATGGTCATCGGCGCGTCGACCGCGGGCGGCCCCATCGTCGGTGGCCTGCTCGTCGAGCACGTCAGCTGGCAGTCGGTCTTCTTCATCAACGTGCCCGTCGGCGTCATCGCGCTCGCCCTCGGCTTGGTGATCCTCAAGGACCACCGCGCCGAGAACGCGCCGAAGTCCTTCGACATCCCCGGCATCGTTCTGTTGTCGGGTGGCATGTTCGCGCTGATCCTGGCCCTCATCAAGGGCTCGGAGTGGGGCTGGGGCGGCCCCAGGACGCTGCTCTTCCTGGCGGGCGCTGTGGTTCTCTTCGCGCTCTTCGCCTTCTGGGAGACGAAGGTCAAGGAACCGCTCATTCCGCTGGGCATGTTCAGGTCCGTCCCGCTCTCGGCCGGCACGATCCTGATGGTGCTGATGGCCTTCGCCTTCATGGGCGGGCTGTTCTTCGTCACGTTCTACCTGCAGAACGTGCACGGGATGAGTCCGGTCGACAGTGGACTTCACCTTCTGCCGCTGACGGCCATGATGATCGTGGCATCGCCCATCGCCGGTGCGCTCATCACCAAGTTCGGCCCGCGCGTCCCGCTGGTCGGCGGCATGGTCGCCACCGCCGTCGCCATGTTCGGCATGTCCACGATGACCACGGACACCGCGACGCTGCCGATGTCGCTCTGGCTCGGTCTGCTGGGTCTTGGTCTCGCGCCCGTGATGGTGGGAGCCACCGAGGTCATCGTCGGTAACGCCCCGTTGGAGCTTTCCGGTGTCGCGGGCGGTCTCCAGCAGGCCGGCATGCAGGTCGGCGGCGCTCTCGGCACGGCGGTACTCGGCGCGGTGATGGCCGCACGGGTCGACAGCGAGCTTCCCGCGAACTGGGCCGACGCCAAGCTGCCGCCGATGACGTCCGGGCAGCAGGACCAGGCCTCCGCGGTGATCGAGATGGGCGGGGCCCCGGTCCCGCCGAAGGCGCCGGAGCCGATCGCCGAGTCGATCACCTCGGTCGCGCATGACACGTTCGTGTCCGGCATGGGCCTGGCCTTCACCGTCGCCGGTGTCGTCGCGGTCGTCGCGGCCCTGGTCGCCACGTTGACCAAGCGAGGCGCCAACGCCGAGGCGGGCGCAGGCGTCGGGCACATTTAGCCGGACGCGATGGCCGGGATATTCCGGTCATTCGAGGCTCGGGTCGAGCCAGTATCCGCCGGACGCTCACGCGTCAGGGAAAGCCCCTCAGGGTTCAACTGGGGGGCTTTCGCCTATCAGGGTGACGCACATCCGTACCCCTTCCGACGGAGCTGGCGAGTGGGTCACAGTTCTGGCAAGTGATCGACACGACACGGGAGTTGAACCAGATGCGTACGACCATGCCCACGACCGTCGCTGCCGCCGCACTCGCCGCGGTGATCCTGACCCCCGCGCAGGTAGGAGCCACGACACCCTCCGCGCAACTTGATTCCGCGAAAGCTCCGGGGCACGCGGGCAGTGCCGCGCCACCGACGCTCGCGGGCTGCGGCCCAGGTGAGCTCTGCCTATGGGAGAAGGCGGAGTTCCGAGGCGCCCGGCAGACGTTCGAGCTGTCCGACATCGACATCGAGAGCTGTGTAGCGCTGCCGGAGGGGGGCAGCGCTCAGGCTCTCGCCAACCGCACGGGCCGGCCGGTCACCACGTATCAATCCGCGGAGTGCGCCGAGACCGGCGAGTTCGACACGTATCCGGGAGGAGGCACATGGACTCCCCGATCGCCCTACCGGGTGCGGGCGTTCAAGGTCTGGGAGAGCTGACCGGAGGCGCGTGAGGGGTCTCTGCCGCTGAATCGGCGGAGCCCTCGCGGGAGTCCTCGTCGGAGTCCTCGTGGGACACGGGATGCGGCACATCCCGCGGCACCGCACCTGGCGCCAGGTGCGGCACCCCGCCCGGCACGGAACTTGGCGCCGCCCCCAGCGCCTCACCCGGGACAGCCGCCTGCACCCCGGCAGGCAGCATCAACGCCGTCACCTGCGCCCGCAAGCCCCGCACCTCCGCCGTCAGCGCCTCGATCGCCGCCGTCTGGCGTCGCTCCTCGACATCGTCCCGGTCGAAGCGTGCGATGAACCATGCCGCGATATTGGCGGTCACCACACCAAGCAATGCGATGCCCGACAGCATCAGACCGACCGCCAGCACCCGGCCGAGCCCGGTCGTGGGCGCGTGATCGCCGTAGCCGACGGTGGTCATCGTGGTGAAGGACCACCACACCGCGTCGCCGAGGGTCTTGATGTTGCCGTTCGGCGACTCCCTCTCCACCGAAAGGACAGCCAGTGAACCGAACATGAGGAGGCCCACGACGGCCCCGGCGACGTAGGTCGTCAGCTGTATCTGAGACGCCATCCGGGCCCGGCGCCCGACCAGCATCAGAGTCGAGACGAGCCGCAGCAGCCGCAGCGGTTGGAGCATGGGGAGGAGGACAGCGCAGAGGTCGAGCCAGTGGGAGCGGACGAACCGCTTGCGTTGGTCGGTCAGGCAGAGGCGTACGAGGTAGTCAGTGGCGAACGAACCCCAGACGATCCACTCCACCAACGTGCAGGTGGTCGCGACGCTCTTGCTCGCGTCGGGCACCACGATGGGCACGGCGTAAGCGACGGCGAAGGCCACCGCGAGCGCCAGGAGCGGACGTTGGGTGCGTCGCTCCCAACGGAGCTGTGCCGGCGGGTGCTTTTTGGGCGCTTCCATGCGCGCATAGTAGGAAACGCCGGAAGGCGGCGGGACCCATCGGCCCACCGCCCTCCGAACGATCTACGTGCTACAGGCGCTCCGCCTACCGCACGGCTACGCGCACCTCGCACACCACGCGGACTAGGCGTCGCCCCCAGCGGCGCCCGGGTCGGCCGCCGTGACGTCGAGCAGTTGGTAGCGGTCGATGGCCTGCTTCAGTACGGAGCGGTCGAGCTTGCCGTCGCGGGCCAGCTCGGTCAGTACGCCGACCACGATCGACTGCGCGTCGATGTGGAAGAAACGGCGGGCCGCACCGCGGGTGTCCGCGAAGCCGAAGCCATCGGCGCCCAGGGACTGGTACGTGCCGGGGACCCAGCGGGAGATCTGGTCGGGGACACTCCGCATCCAGTCGGAGACGGCCACGAACGGGCCCTCGGAGCCGGACAGCTTCCGCGTCACGTACGGGGTGCGCTGCTCCTCCTCGGGGTGCAGGAGGTTGTAGCGCTCCACGTCGACCGCCTCGCGGCGCAGTTCGTTCCAGGAGGTCGCCGACCAGACGTCCGCCTTGACGTTCCACTCCGATGCGAGGATCTGCTGGGCTTCGACCGCCCACGGGACCGCGACACCGGAGGCGAGGATCTGCGCCGGGATGGCGCCCTGCTCGCCCGCCTTGAAGCGGTAGATGCCCTTGAGGATGCCGTCGACGTCCACATCGGCGGGCTCGGCCGGGTGCTGGATCGGCTCGTTGTAGACGGTGAGGTAGTAGAAGACATCCTCGCTGTCGGGGCCGTACATCCGGCGCAGGCCGTCCTTGACGATGTGCGCGATCTCGTAGCCGAAGGCGGGGTCGTAGGCGACGCAGCCCGGGTTGGTCGAGGCGAGCAGCTGCGAGTGGCCGTCGGCGTGCTGGAGGCCTTCGCCGGTCAGTGTCGTGCGGCCGGCGGTGGCGCCCAGGACGAAGCCGCGCGCCAGCTGGTCGGCCATCTGCCAGAACTGGTCGCCGGTGCGCTGGAAACCGAACATCGAGTAGAAGACGTACACCGGGATGAGCGGTTCGCCATGGGTGGCGTAGGCCGAGCCGGCGGCGATCAGCGAGGCGGTGCAGCCGGCCTCGGAGATGCCGTCGTGCAGCATCTGGCCCGTTGGCGACTCCTTGTAGGCGAGGAGCAGTTCGCGGTCCACGGCCTCGTACTGCTGGCCGAGCGGGTTGTAGATCTTCGCGCTCGGGAAGAAGGCGTCCATGCCGAAGGTGCGGTACTCGTCGGGGGCGATCAGCACGAAGCGCTTGCCGATCTCCTTGTCCCGCATGAGGTCCTTCAGGATGCGGACGAACGCCATGGTCGTGGCGATCGACTGCTGGCCCGAACCCTTCTTCGCTGCCGCGTACGTCTTTTCCTCGGGGAGCGGGAGGGGCTTCGAGCGGACGACGCGGGTCGGGACGTAGCCGCCGAGGCCCTGGCGGCGGTCGTGCATGTACTGGATCTCTTCCGAGTCGCGGCCCGGGTGGTAGTACGGCGGGGCGCCGCCCTCCAGCTGTGCGTCCGTGATCGGGATGTGCAGGCGGTCGCGGAAGCCCTTGAGGTCGTCGACCGTCAGCTTCTTCATCTGGTGGGTGGCGTTGCGGCCCTCGAAGTTCGGGCCGAGCGTCCATCCCTTGACCGTCTGCGCCAGGATGACGGTCGGCTGGCCCTTGTGGGCCTTGGCCGCCGCGTAGGCCGCGTAGACCTTCTTGTGGTCGTGACCGCCGCGGCCCAGGTGCAGGATCTGCTCGTCGGTCATGTTCTCGACCATGGCGCGCAGCCGGTGGTCGTCGCCGAAGAAGTGCTCGCGGATGTACGAGCCGGTCTCGGTCGCGTACGTCTGGAACTGGCCGTCGGGCGTGGTGTTCAGGCGGTTGACCAGGACACCGTCGCGGTCCTGGGCGAGCAGCGGGTCCCAACTGCGGTCCCAGACCAGCTTGATGACGTTCCAGCCGGCGCCGCGGAACTGTGACTCCAGCTCCTGGATGATCTTTCCGTTGCCACGTACGGGGCCGTCGAGGCGCTGCAGGTTGCAGTTGACGACGAAGGTGAGGTTGTCCAGGCCCTCGCGGGCGGCGATGGAGAGCTGGCCGAGTGATTCGGGCTCGTCCATCTCGCCGTCGCCGAGGTAGGCCCAGACGTGGGACTTGGAGGTGTCGGCGATGCCGCGCGCCTCCATGTAGCGGTTCATACGTGCCTGGAAGATCGCGCCGAGCGGGCCGAGGCCCATCGAGACGGTCGGGAACTCCCAGAAGTCGGGCATCAGGCGCGGGTGCGGGTAGGACGAAAGGCCGTGCGGGGCCTTCGACTTCTCCTGGCGGAACGCGTCGAGCTGCTGCTCGGAGAGCCGGTCGAGGAGGAAGGCGCGGGCGTAGATGCCGGGGGAGGCGTGCCCCTGGAAGAAGATCTGGTCGCCGCCGTCGCCCTCGTCCTTGCCGCGGAAGAAGTGGTTGAAGCCGACGTCGTAGAGCGAGGCCGAGGAGGCGAAGGTGGCGATGTGACCGCCGACGCCGATACCGGGTCGCTGGGCGCGCGACACCATCACGGCGGCGTTCCAGCGGGTCGCGTTCAGGACCTTGCGCTCGATTTCCTCGTTGCCGGGGAAGAACGGCTCATCCTTGGTGGCGATCGTGTTGATGTAGTCCGTGCTGCGCATTTCGGGCACAGCGACACGCTTCTCGCGCGCGCGTTCGATTAGCCGGAGCATCAGGTAGCGAGCCCGCTCACGACCGCGTTCATCGACCGCGGCATCGAGGGAGTCGAGCCACTCCTGGGTCTCTTCGGGATCGAAGTCCGGGACCTGACTCGGCAGGCCGCCAATGATGATCGGGTTGCGATCGGATCCGGAAGCCACGCTGTTCCTTCGCTGTTGGGGCTTTCGCCTGGGTTCTGCCTGGCCGTGAGACGTTCCCCATCGTGTACCGCGTGGGCGAAATCGTCATCTCTACTGAGGGGTAACCGACGCGTTCGCCCGGCGGCCCTGGGGTAGGCTCGACCAAATCGCAACGATACGCCCATCCTGCCTAGCCGGTTCGTAAGGCCGTTCGGACCTCAGTTCCGATCGGTGTCGTACGAGCGAAGTGCGAGCGGAGAAGCATCTGGCAGGTGGGTCTTGAGGTGCGGCGACACGGCCGGGAACGTCACCGTTTCAGCGGTCTTGACGGCCGGGTACTTGCGCGATCCGGTCCGCCCGTGTGGACTACCGCCAATGTCCCGCGCACGCGCGTGGATGAAGGCATTCCCGAAAACATGATCAGGAGGCAAGCCGTGAGCGCGACCGCGGACCACGCGGAGGAGCGGACCAACCCTGCCGCGAGGCTGGGTTTCCAGCCCAAGCAGGTGGTCCAGGAGATCGGCTACGACGACGATGTCGATCAGGAGCTCCGCGAGGCCATTGAAGATGTGATCGGCAGCGAGCTCGTCGATGAGGATTACGACGACACTGCCGACGCTGTGGTGCTGTGGTTCCGCGAGGACGACGGCGACCTGACGGATGCGCTGGTTGACGCCACCCAGCTGATCGAAGAGGGCGGCGACCTCTGGCTGATGACGCCCAAGACCGGCCGCGACGGTTACGTCGAGCCGAGCGACATCAACGAAGCGTCCACGACCGCAGGCCTCGCTCAGACCAAGAGCATCAACGCGGGCAAGGACTGGACGGGCAGCCGTCTCGTCACGCCGAAGGCGGCAGCCAAGAAGCGGTGAAGCTGCCGCTCAGGCAGCAGGAAGTCGACTGAGCCAATCGCTGTGGGCCCCCACTGACGCATGTCGGTGGGGGCCTACGCGTGCGCGGGGCGCCGCGCTGTGTCCGCACTGCGGGGTGATCGGACGAAACGCCCGTTGCGTAGGGTGGTCGTCACCCGAACAGCCCCACCGAAGGGATGCGAACTCATGGCGCTCGCTGGACTCGCGGTCGGCACCAAAGCCCCGGACTTCGAGCTGAAGGACAACCACGGCAGGACCGTGAAGCTGTCGGAATTCCGCGGGCAGAAGAACGTGGTGCTGCTCTTCTATCCGTTCGCGTTCACCGGCGTATGCACGGGCGAGCTCTGCGCGCTGCGCGACGAGCTGCCGAGGTTCGTCAACGACGACACCCAGCTGCTCGCGGTCTCCAACGACTCCATCCATACCCTGCGCGTCTTCGCCGAGCAGGAGGGCCTCGAGTACCCGCTGCTCTCGGATTTCTGGCCGCACGGTGAGGCGTCGCGCGCCTACGAGGTCTTCGATGAGGACAAGGGCTGCGCCGTGCGTGGAACCTTCATCATCGACAAGGAGGGCGTGGTGCGCTGGACTGTCGTCAACGGCCTGCCGGACGCCCGCGACCTCGACGAGTACGTCAAGGCGCTCGACACCCTGTGATTCCTCAGGGGTGACACCCTGTGATTCTTCAGGTGCGGAGCCTGTGGCGGCCGGGAACCGGTCACTAGGATCCACTCGTTGATCCGATGGCAAGGCACGACGTGCACTGCATGACTGACAACGCACGACTGGCAAAGCATGACTGGGGCTCCCCGCCCCTGGACATCAATTGGGAGGACCTGTGGGAGTCAGCCTCAGCAAGGGCGGCAACGTATCGCTGAGCAAGGAGGCGCCCGGCCTGACCGCGGTTCTGGTCGGCCTGGGCTGGGACGTCCGTACCACCACCGGTACGGACTTCGACCTCGACGCCAGCGCCATTCTGACGAATGCCGAGGGCAAGGTCAGCAGCGACGGCAACTTCGTGTTCTTCAACAACCTGAAGAGCCCGGACGGATCCGTCGAGCACACCGGTGACAACACCACCGGTGAGGGCGAGGGCGACGACGAGGCGATCAAGGTCGACCTGGCAGCCGTCCCGGCCGACGTGGACAAGATCGTTTTCCCGGTCTCGATCTACGACGCCGAGAACCGCCAGCAGTCGTTCGGCCAGGTCCGCAACGCGTTCATCCGCGTCGTGAACCAGGCGGGCGGCGCGGAGATCGCGCGGTACGACCTCTCCGAGGACGCCTCGACGGAGACGGCGATGGTCTTCGGCGAGCTGTACCGCAACGGCGCGGAGTGGAAGTTCCGTGCCGTCGGCCAGGGCTACGCCTCGGGCCTGCGCGGCATCGCGCAGGACTTCGGCGTCAACGTCTGAGCCGAGTAGCACCCTCCGCCTTGTCGTCCGGCGCCGCACGCCACCAGTGCGGCGCCGGACGTGCTCAAACACCGGCCCCCGGTCCACGGGAGCCAGGGGAACTCTTGCTCTCGAACCACGGGGAGCTCTCGAACCACGGGGAGGACCACATCATGGGCGTCACGCTCGCCAAGGGAGGCAATGTCTCCCTCTCCAAGGCCGCACCGAACCTCACACAGGTCCTGGTCGGCCTCGGCTGGGACGCGCGCTCCACCACCGGAGCACCCTTCGACCTCGACGCCAGCGCGCTGATGTGCAACTCGGGCCGGGTGATCGGCGACGAGTGGTTCGTCTTCTACAACAACCTCAAGAGCCCGGACGGCTCTGTCGAACACACCGGCGACAACCTCACGGGTGAGGGTGACGGGGACGACGAGTCGCTCCTGATCGACCTCTCCAAGGTTCCCGCCAACTGCGACAAGATCGTCTTCCCTGTCTCGATCCATGACGCGGACAACCGAGGCCAGACCTTTGGGCAGGTCAGCAACGCTTTCATCCGCGTGGTCAACCAAGCCGATCACCAGGAGCTCGCTCGGTACGACCTCTCCGAGGACGCCTCCACGGAGACCGCGATGATCTTCGGCGAGGTGTACCGCTATGGCGGGGAGTGGAAGTTCCGTGCCGTTGGGCAGGGGTACGCGTCGGGTCTGCGGGGCATCGCTCTAGACTTCGGGGTCAATGTTTCGTAAAGCCGGGGACCGGCGCGGGGGAGACCGCTAAACGGGAGCCCGTACACACACGATTGGGTAGCCAGTGCTTCTGAAAACCTTCGGCTGGTCGTTCGCGGTTACCGCGCTCGGCCTGGTCGCGGCGGTGCTCTACGGGGGGTGGACAGGTTTCGGGATCGTGGCGATCCTGTCGATCCTCGAGATCTCGCTGTCCTTCGACAACGCGGTGGTCAACGCCGGGATCCTGAAGAAGATGAGTGCCTTCTGGCAGAAGATCTTCCTCACCATCGGTGTGCTGATCGCCGTCTTCGGTATGCGTCTGGTGTTCCCCGTCGCGATCGTCGCCATCAGCGCCAAGATCGGCCCCATCGAGGCTGTGCGGC
The DNA here is from genome assembly GCF_043200355.1 of Streptomyces sp. NPDC048436. Lineage (NCBI taxonomy): Bacteria > Bacillati > Actinomycetota > Actinomycetes > Kitasatosporales > Streptomycetaceae > Streptomyces > Streptomyces sp. NPDC048436. The sequence continues at coordinate 714,237 of NZ_JBICXP010000001.1, read as the reverse complement.
TCGCGCTCAACGACAAGGACCAGTACCAGCAGCTGGTGACCGACGCTCACCCGTCGATCGCCGCGTTCGGTGGCATGTTCCTGTTGATGATCTTCCTCGACTTCATTTTCGAGGACCGTGACATCAAGTGGCTCGGCTGGCTTGAGCGCCCGCTCGCCAAGCTCGGCAAGGTCGACATGCTGTCGGTCTGCATCGCGCTCGTCGTGCTCATGGTCACCGCGATGACCTTCGCCACCCACGCCCACCAGCACGGTGGCGCGCATGTGGACAAGGCACAGACCGTGCTCATCTCCGGTATCGCAGGACTCATCACGTATCTCATCGTGGGCGGTCTCTCCGGCTTCTTCGAGAACAAGCTGGAGGAAGAGGAGGAGCGCGAGCACGAGGAGGAGGAAGAGGCCAAGAAGAGCGGCAAGAAGGTTCCTGCCGTCGTCATGGCCGGCAAGGCAGCGTTCTTCATGTTCCTCTACCTCGAGGTCCTGGACGCGTCGTTCTCCTTCGACGGCGTCATCGGTGCCTTCGCGATCACGAACGACATCGTCCTGATGGCGCTCGGCCTCGGTATCGGCGCGATGTACGTCCGGTCGCTCACGGTCTATCTGGTCCGCCAGGGCACCCTGGACGACTACGTCTACCTGGAGCACGGCGCGCACTACGCGATCGGCGCCCTCGCCGTGATCCTGCTCGTCACGATCCAGTACGAGATCCACGAGGTCATCACCGGGTCCGTCGGCGTTCTCCTGATCGCCTGGTCCTTCTTCTCGTCCGTGCGCCGCAACAGGAAACTCGCGGCAGCGGAAGGCAAGGGTTCGGGCTCGGACGAGAAGGCCGAGGTCTCGTCCGGCGTGTGAGTCGGGTCCGGCTCGTTCCCGGCGTGTGACGCGGGGCCGGGTGAGGAACGCTTCTGAACGGGGCGGCCATCGAGGACGAGTCCTCCTGGCCGCCCCGTGGCTTTGGCAACGGGCCCACGGGCCCCGGCATTTGGGGGCGGCAATGTCCTTCTGGGACGGTTTGTGGCGTGGGCGCTCGATGGACTTCGAGTCGGGCAGCGCCGCGACCAACTCCATCGAACTCACCAAACGGCACCCGACGGTCTCGCTCAACAAACAGGGCGCGGCCACGGGCAATCTACGAGTCAACCTCTCCTGGCAGATGCGTACGTCCGACATCATCGGCAAACCGCGCCAGGGCGGCGGACTGCTGAGGCACCCCCTCAAGATGTTCCAGCCCGACGTGGTGCAGGCGCACACCCAGGGCGTGGTCAACGTGGACCTGGACCTCGGCTGCCTGTACGAACTGACGGACGGGGCCAAGGGAGTCGTACAGCCGCTGGGCAGCTTCTTCGGGAGCCTCAACGCCCCGCCGTACGTGAAACTCAGCGGCGACGACCGGTTCGGTTCGCCGTCCGGCGAGACGGTCTATGTGAACCTCGACCACCGTGAGTCGATCAAGCGGCTGCTCATCTTCGCGTACATCTACGACCAGACGCCGGCCTTCGACCGTACGCACGCCAAGGTGACGCTCTACCCCAGCAACGGCCCGCGGATCGAGATCGACCTGGACGAGCGCCAGCCGCAGGCACGGTCGTGCGCCGTGGCCACGCTGGAGAACGTCAAGGGCGAGCTGGTCGTGCGCCGCGAGGTGAAGTTCGTGTACGGCTTCCAGGCCGAGCTCGACCGCCTGTACGGCTGGGGGTTGCAGTGGGGCCGTGGCTACAAGTCCAAGGTGGGTGGCGGCTGAGCGGCCCCCTGCGGGGATCCCGGCAGGGGCTCAGCGCGCACCCGGCCCGACATCCGGCCCGCGTGTGCTCAGCGGGCCAGGAACTGCGGTCCCTGCGGAGGCAGCCGGAAGTTCGGGTCGGGCATCGGGGCCACGGGCTGCGGATAGCCGTAACTGGGCTGCGGGACCGGCGCCGGATGGGCGGGCGCGTGCTGCGGGTAGCCGTAGGAAGGCTGCGGGGCGGGCTGATGGCGCGGCGGCTCGGGAGGGTAGCCGTACGAGGGCTGCGGGGCCGGTGCGGGGAAGGGCTGCGGCTGCTGGGGGTAGGGCTGCGGGAGCGAGGCCTCGGGCGTCGGCTCGGGCACCGCCTCCGACTCGTCCACGGAGATGCCGAAGTCGCCGGCGAGGCCCTCCAGGCCGTTCAGATATCCCTCGCCGAGGGCGCGGAACTTCCAGACCTCACCGCGGCGGTAGAGCTCACCGCAGATCAGGGCCGTCTCGGCGCCCGTCTGCGGGGTGACGTCGAAGTACGCAAGCGGCTCGGCGTCGCCGACCGCGGCGTCGTACAACAGGATGCGCAGCGCGATTACGTTCTCGAAGGCGACGTTGTCGGCGGAGGCGACGAGCAGCACTCGGCTCACCGCCGGATCCAGCCCTGCCATGTCTGTCTGAATGGTGTCGGTCAGACCTTCGGCGAGACCCTGGGCGACGCGCTTCTTGCCGAGCCGCCAGACCTTGCCCGACGGGTGGCGGGGCTGGTTGTAGAAGACGAAGTCCTCGTCCGAGCGCACGCGGCCGTCGGCGCCGAGCAGGAGAGCCGACGCGTCGACGTCGGGGACGCCCTGACCAGGGGTCCAGCGCAGCACTGCGCGGACGGCCGTGGCTTCGAGCGGGACGTTCGACCCCTTCAACATCGCGTGCGTCATGCGGTCATCCTGCCTTCCCGGTGCTGGAGGGGACAACGCGGGGGTGACGGTGTGTGGCCGGTGTGTCTGACATGGCCGGGTTACCTGAATTTCATGCCCATGGGGAACCCTTGACACCCGTCCCTACGTACTATTACCGGCCACATCACGTCGGGCGCGCCGACGAGTACAGGGGAAATCATGCGTCATTTCGGGCATATCGCCCCAGAGGTGCGTCAGCGTCTCTTCTATCGGGAGCCGTGCGCCTTCACCGCGGACTCCGCCCCGCGCCTGCTCGCGGCCGCCTTGGGGGCCACGCTCTACAGCCCCGCCACGCGCCCACGCCTCGCCGATGACATCCTGAAACAAGCCGGGCGTGGCGTGATCTCGATGGTGCTCTGCCTGGAGGACTCCATCGAAGACTCGGAGGTCATCGGTGCCGAGGAGAACCTGGTCAGACAGTTCGCCGACCTGGCGGAGCGGGACAGCGCGGAGCCGCCGCTGCTGTTCATCCGGGTCCGGGCCCCCGAACAGATACCCGACCTGGTCGCGCGCCTCGGCTCCGGCATCCGGCTGTTGTCCGGATTCGTGCTGCCCAAGTTCACCGAGGAGCGCGGCGTCGCCTTCCTGGAGGCGCTCACCGCGGCGGAAGCAGCGAGCGGCCGGCGGCTCTTCGCGATGCCGGTCCTCGAATCGCCCGAGCTGCTGCACCTGGAGAGCCGCACGGAGACCCTCGACGGGATCGCCCGCACCGTCGACAAGTACCGCGAGCGGGTGCTCGCGCTGCGGCTCGGCGTCACCGACTTCTGCTCGGCTTACGGACTGCGCAGGCCGCCGCACATGACCGCGTACGACGTCCACATCGTGGCCTCGGTCATCGCCGACGTGGTGAACCGCCTCGGCCGGGCCGACGGCACGGGCTTCACCGTCACCGGTCCGGTGTGGGAGTACTTCCGCGTCCAGGAGAGGATGTTCAAGCCGCAGCTGCGCCGGAGCCCCTTCCTGGAGGGGCGGGCCGAGGAGCTGCGGCAGGCGCTCATCGAACACGACATCGACGGACTCCTGCGCGAGATCGAGCTCGACCGGGCCAACGGCCTGCTCGGCAAGACCTGCATCCACCCCTCGCACGTCCTGCCCGTGCACGCGCTCTCCGTCGTCAGCCACGAGGAGTTCAGCGACGCCCAGGACATCCTGCGTCCGGAGCGGGGCGGCGGCGGGGTCATGCGCTCGGCGTACACGAACAAGATGAACGAGGTGAAGCCGCACCGCGCGTGGGCCGAGCGGACCCTGCAGCGCGCCGAGGTCTTCGGCGTCGCGAAGGAGGACATCGGCTTCGTGGAGCTGCTCACCGCCGGGATCTCCGGCTGATCACCGCTTCGCCGGACTCTCCGGCCGACTGCAAGGAACGTAAGGACTGTGCGAGGACTGTGAACGACGACGTAGTGGGAGCAGCGACGGTGTGGTCGGGGACGTGGGTCGCCGAGCGGCTCGGCGTGGAGTTGGCCGGGAACCCGGGGCTGAGCGACCTGCTCGGCCTCGCCCTGCGCCGCAACCCGAAGCGGGCGCACCTCCTGGTGTCGAACGTCCTCGGCAAGCATGTGCCGCAGCGCCCCTCGGTCGTGTACGCGGCGGGGCGGGACCTCGGCGTCCGGGTGCGCGCGCTCCTGGGTGACGCGGAGGCCAGGCGCGCGGTCGTCCTCGGGTACGCGGAGACGGCGACGGGCCTCGGCCACTGCGTCGCGGACGGCATCGGCCTCGCGCCCTACCTCCACTCCACGCGCCGCCCGGTCGACGGGGTGCGTCAGGCGGGCGGCTTCGAGGAGTCGCACTCGCACGCGACCTCGCATCTGCTGCTGCCCGAGGACCCCCAACTGCTGTCCGGGGACGGCCCGTTGGTCCTCGTGGACGACGAGTTCTCCACCGGGAACACGGTCCTCAACACCATCCGCGCCCTGCATGAACTGCACCCGCGCGAGCGGTACGTCATCGTGGCGCTCGTCGACATGCGCTCCCCGCGGGACCAGGGGCGCCTGGCCGACTTCGCCCGGGAGATCGGCGCACGGGTCGACCTGATCGCGATGGCGTCCGGCACGGTGAACCTGCCGGACGGGGTGCTCGCGAAGGGGCAGGCGCTGGTCGAGGAGTACGAGGCGTCGGCGCCCGGGCCCGCCCCGCGCCAAGAGCCCGGCTCGGTCACCCGGGTCGACCTGGGCTGGCCCGCCGCGATACCGGACGGCGGACGCCACGGGTTCACCCCCGAGCATCGGGCGAAGCTTGGCGCGGCGATACCGGGGATGGCGGCCCGGATAGCGCAGGCCCTGGCTCCGAAACCCGCGTCGGAGGCCGCCGGTGCGGCGCACGCATCTCCGCGCCGTGTCCTCGTACTCGGCTTCGAAGAGCTGATGTACGCGCCGCTGGCCCTCGGCGTCGCGCTGGAGGAGAGACTGCACGCTGCCGACGCCGAAGCGGATGTGGATGCGGACGTGGACGTGGACGTGGACGTGGACGTGCGGTACTCCACCACCACACGCTCGCCCGTCCTCGCCGTCGACGACCCCGGGTACGCCATCCGCAGCCGCCTCGTCTTCCCCGCGCACGACGCACCCAGTGACGGGCCCGGCGAGCGGTACGCGTACAACGTCGCGGGCGGCGGCTTCGACGCCATCGTCCTCGTGGTCGACTCCGTGGGCGACCGCCCCGAACTGCACAGCCCCGACGGCCTGTTGGCCCAGCTCGCCGCGCACGCCCCGCAGGTACTGCTGGCCGTCGTGCCCTCGTACGTCCCCGAAAGGCCCTCCATGCTGCCCGAGCCCCTCCGCGGCCCCGACTTCTCCTCGTACGCGCCCGAAGACGTCGGCTGGCTGCTCCAGGACCTCTCGGACGTACGGCTCGAAGCGCCCACCGAGGAGCGCGAGGAGGCGATACAGAGCGGTGGCGCGCACTACGCCGAGTCGCTGCCGGTCGAATACCAGCCGAGCCCGCAGTACCGAGAGCTGTTCCGTGCCGCGCTCGGCACCTCCGCCGCGCGGATAGCGCAGGCCGTCGGCACCGTCACCGAGACGGTGCTCGCCGAGCGGTCGCCGCGCCCCGTCCTCGTCTCGCTGGCCCGTGCGGGCACGCCCGTCGGCGTACTGATGCGGCGCTGGGCGCACTACCGGCACGGCCTTGACCTGCCGCACTACGCCGTGTCGATCGTGCGTGGCCGCGGCATCGACGCCAACGCGCTGCGCTGGCTCGCCGCCCACCACGACCCCGCCGACATCGTCTTCGTCGACGGCTGGACGGGCAAGGGTGCCATCACCCGCGAACTGGCCGATGCTGTGCGGGAGTTCGAGGAGTCAGGAGGTCCGGCAGGCTTCGACCCGGAGATCGCCGTGCTCGCCGACCCCGGCTCCTGCGTCCGCACCTACGGCACCCGCGAGGACTTCCTCATCCCCTCGGCCTGCCTCAACTCCACGGTATCCGGCCTGATTTCACGCACCGTCCTGCGCGCGGACCTGGTCGGACCCGACGACTTCCACGGCGCGAAGTTCTACCGCGAGCTCGCCGACGGCGACGTCTCCCTCGACTTCCTCGACGCCGTCGTGTCCCGCTTCGACGAAGTGAGCGACGCCGTGGACTCCCAGGTCAAGGAGCTGCTCTCGGCGGACAGGACCCCGACCTGGGAGGGCTGGGCCGCCGTCGAGCGGATCAGCGAGGCGTACGGAATCCACGACGTGAACCTCGTCAAACCGGGCGTCGGCGAGACGACGCGCGTACTGCTGCGCCGCGTTCCCTGGAAGATCCTCGCGCGGGTGGGAGCGGGCGCCGACCTCGATCACGTACGTCTCCTCGCGGAACAGCGTGGCGTGCCGGTCGAGGAAGTGGGCGAACTCCCCTACACCTGCGTCGGGTTGATCCACCCTCAGTTCACGCGCGGCGCCACCGGCACGGACGGCAAGGCGGTGACCTCCAAGTGAGTACGCCCCGCCGGGTGCTCGTCGCCAGCGACCTCGACCGCACTCTCATCTACTCCGCCGCCGCCCTCGGCCTGACCATGCCCGACGCCGAAGCGCCGCGCCTGCTCTGCGTGGAGGTGTACGAGAACAAGCCCCTGTCGTACGTCACCGAGACCGCCGCCCGGCTCCTCGACGAGCTAGGCCGCGGCACGGTCTTCGTCCCCACCACCACGCGTACGCGCGAACAGTACGGCCGCATCCATCTGCCGGGCCCCGCACCGGAGTTCGCGATCTGCGCCAACGGCGGGCACCTCCTCGTCGACGGCGTGGCGGACGCCGGGTGGCGCGCCGGTGTCGGCCGTCGCCTCGCCGCCGAGTGCGCCTCGCTCGACGAGGTCCGCGCGCATCTCCTGCGCACCGCGGATCCGGCCTGGCTCCTCAAGGAGCGGGTGGCCGAGGACCTCTTCGCCTATCTGGTCGTCGAGCGGTCGCTGCTGCCGGAGGGCTGGGTCAAGGAACTCGCCGAATGGGCGGAAGGGCGCGGCTGGACCGTCTCGCTGCAGGGCCGCAAGATCTACGCCGTACCGAAGCCGCTCACCAAGAGCGCGGCGGTGCGAGAAGTGGCCCGCCGCACCGGCGCGGACGAGATCCTCGCCGCCGGTGACTCGCTCCTGGACGCCGACCTGCTGCTCGCCGCGGACCGCTCCTGGCGCCCCGGCCACGGCGAGCTGGCCGACACGGGCTGGACGGCGCCGGGCCTGACGGTGCTGCCGGAGCGGGGCGTGGCGGCGGGGGAGGAGATCCTTCGGGCGTTTTTGGCGGCGGGGGTGGGGTGAAGGGGCTGGCCCCTGGCCTTCAGGGGCCTTTCCCGATCCGCTGCGGCTAGCCTGGGCCCATGCCCCGATACGAGTACCGCTGCCGCTCCTGCGGCGACACCTTTGAGCTGAGCCGTCCGATGGCCGAGTCCGCCGCGCCCGCGGCCTGCCCCGCCGGGCACGAGGACTCGGTGAAGCTGCTGTCGACGGTGGCCGTCGGGGGTTCGTCCCCGGCGCCTGCCCCGCGTGGCGGTGGCGGCGGTGGTGGCGGGGGCGGTTGTTGTGGTGGCGGGTGCTGCGGATAACTGGGCAGGTGGCGTAACCGGTATTACCGGTTACGGTGTCGGAGTAGATGTCCGGTTGGTCGACCCCCGGCCTGTGAGGGTTACCTGTGAGGGTTAACGGACCACGGTCCCGGCCCCCGCCCCCAGGAGTCCGAGTTCGACGCGCGTGGGCGCCCCCTCCCAGTCTCCGTGCGACGCCACGGCGAAGGCTCCCGTCGTCACGGCACGGTCCAGGCGTCCCGCCACATCGCCTCCGTCGAGCAGCGCCGACAGGTACCCGGCGACGAACGCGTCCCCCGCGCCCACGGCGTCCACCGCCCGCACCGGGCGCGCCGCGGCGTGCAGTTCGCCCTCGGCGGTGTGCGCGGTCGCCCCGTCGGCTCCGAGCTTGACCACGACCTCGCCGATACCTGTGCCCGCGCCGAGCAGCGCCTTGGCCTGACCGGAGGCCGTCCCGGCCGCCTCCGGCGCGACGCACAGCGGCAGTTCGTCATCCGATGCGATGAGGACATCGACGTACGGAATCCATGAACGCATGACCGCGGCCGCCTCCTCCCGACTCCACAGCCGCGAGCGGAAGTTGACGTCGAGGCAGACCGTCGTGCCGTGCTCGCGGGCCAGTTCGAGGGCGCGGCGGCACGCGTCCAGGGCGGCAGGGCCGAGCGCCGGGGTGATGCCGGTGAGGTGCAGGACGCGGGGTGGTCCGGGAGTGGCGAAGGCGGCCTCGACCGCGGCTGCCGTGAGGCGTGAACCGGCGGAGCCCGCACGGTAGTAGTGCACGCGGGTCACGTCGGGCAGCCGCGGCTCGAAGAGGATCAGCCCCGTGGGCGCGTCCGGGTCGCGGGTCGCGCCGCTGACGTCGACCCCCTCGGCGCGCAGCGTGCGCAGCACGAGCTCGCCCGCCTCGTCGTCACCGACGGCGCCCGCCCACCGCGTCGAATGGCCGAGCCGGGCGAGGCCGATGGCCACGTTCGACTCGGCGCCCGCGATGGACACGTCCATCGAACCGCCCAGCTTGAGCGGCCCGCTGCCGCGCAGGGCGACCATGGTCTCGCCGAGCGTGAGGACATCGGTGGCGGTCCCGTGGGCGGCAGTCGTGCTCATCGACCGGCCCCCGCGACCGCCACGTACTCTGCGACCGCCACGAACTCCGCCGCACGCTTGCGCAGCGCGTCCAGGTCCCCGCCGTCCGCCGCGTCCCCGATGAGCGGCGAGCCGACGCCCACCGCGACCGCGCCGAGCGCCAGATACTCCGCGGCGGCTGCCGCGTCCACGCCGCCCACCGGCACGAAGGGCAGGTCGGGGAAGGGGGCGCGCAGGGCCTTGAGATAGGCGGGGCCGCCCATCGCCGAAGCGGGGAAGATCTTCAGCGCGGTCGCGCCCGCCGCGCTCGCCGCGATGACGTCGGTGGGGGTCAACACCCCGGCGGCGACGGGAAGTTCACGCCGCAGGGCCTCGTCCACCCCGGCGCCGAGACCGGGCGTCACGATGAGATTCGCCCCCGCGTCGGCGGCTCGCCGGGCATCGTCCGCGGTGAGTACCGTGCCGGCGCCGAGCCATGCCTCGCCGCCCAGCTCGGCGCGCGCCCGGCGCAGGACGCCCAGCGCGTCGGCGCCGCTGAGGGAGACCTCGACGAGCGGGACACCGGACTCGACGAGCGCCATCACCGTCCGGAAGGAGGCCTCGGCGTCGGCGCCGCGCACGATGGCGACCAGGCGCTGGGCCCGCAGATCGGTACTGAAGGCAGTGGTGAGGTCCGACATGCCCTCAAGGCTCGCACAGGGGGTTCAGCGTGCCTGTTCAGGGTGGCGGGCCCGGTGCCCGCGCTCGGCGTGCCGCGTCTCCTGGGGGTGGCGTGACTTCCAGTAGGGGTTGTCGTGTGGCAGGGCCGAGCCGACCCGCCCGTACATCCCGAAGATCATCAGCAGGATGCCCACCACAAAGCTGAACAGCACGTTCGGGATGCGGAAGGCGAGGAAGTTGAGGCTGGTGTCCAGCAGGGCGAGGTTGACGAAGCCGCTGAGGACGAAGGCGCAGCCGAGGACCATGTTCAGCGTCGAGGCGAAGTTGCCGCCGATGACCATGCCGACGAAGAGGAGCAGTCCTACGCAGATCGACAGGACGCTGAGCGCGCCGTTGGTGTTCAGCCCGGCGACGGTGTCACCGCCGGTGTCGAAGAAGCCGACCTTGTCGATCAGGCCCAGGATGCCGAACGCGAGCAGGACGAGGCCCATCAGACCGGCGCCGACGCGGTAGATCGTGCTGAGGTGGTGATCGACGGGCAGATGCTCGTCGAGGGAAACGCGCCGCCTGGGCCGCTTCGCCCCGGGGTGGAGTGCGTGCGTGGCCATGTCCGCCTCCCTCTGCGTACGTAACTCAAGGATCCGCCCGCGAGCCACGGACCGCCAACAGACGATGCCGCAGGGCCGCCGCTCAGGCCCCTTGCCCCCGCTCCTCCCGGATCTGGGTGACCACACGCGCCACGGTCTGCCGGACGGCTTCGGTCTCGGTCAGGAAATGCCAGTAGTCCGGGTGGCGGCCCTCAAGGGAGGCGACCGCGCGGTCCAGGCGGGCGACGGACTCGTCCAGGGGGCGGGCGTGCCGCTGCTCCGGGGTCTGGCGCCCCGCCATGGCCAGACGCTGGGCGTCACGGATGGCGAAGCGGGTGCGCTCGATCTCGTGCTGGGGGTCCTTCGCCACCGCGTTGAGCCGCTGCAGCCGGTCGCCGGCGGCCGAGACCGCCTCGTCCGTCGAGTTCAGCAGGGCGCGGACGGTCGAGAGGAGCGAGGTGGCGTCGGGCCAGCGCTGCTCGTCGCGCGCCTGCTTGGCCTCCTTGAGCTTGGTCTCGGCCTGCCGTACGTTCTCCGACGCCTGGTCCGGTACGTGCTGAAGGTCCTGCCAGCAGGCGACGGTGAAGCGCCGCCGCAGCTCGCTGAGGACGGGTTCGACCTGACCGCTGCGGGTGGTGAGCGCCTGCGCGCGCGTGCGCAGGGTGACGAGGCGCCGGTCTATCTCGGTGGCCCGCTCGGGCAGCCGCTCGGCCTCGGCCCGCACCGCTTCGGCGTCCCGCAGGACGCGGTCGGCGCGCTGCAGGGTCTCCGGTACGCCGTGCTGGCCCGCGCCTTGATTGAGCTTGGTCAGCTCAGGCCCGAGGGCGGCGAGGCGGGCGGCCAGATCATCGGCCTTGAGCCCGGCGCCCCGTACGGAATCGAGGGCGTTGCTGGCGGCGAGGAGGGTCTGCCGGGCGCGCTCGACGGCGGGGGCGAGCCGAGCGAGCTGGGTCTCCGCCTTGTCGAGCAGCGGTCCGAGGCCCTGCTGGAAGCGGTCCAGGTCCTGCTTGGCCTTGTCGAGCTCGCCCTTGGCCTCGGTGAGTTCGGTACGCGCGCGGGCGGCGACGGAAGCCTCGAGGTCGTCACGGTCCAGGTCGTGGGCGTCCACGGCGCCGATGTACTGACTGCTGGCCTCGTCGATCCGCCGCCCGATGGCCTCGAAGTCGGAGACGGCCCGCTGTGCGGCGGGCGTGGAGTCGACGGCGACGATGGTCTCGATGGAGATACGCAGATCCCGCTGGGCGGTGTCCAACTCGTAGAAGGCGGCCGCCGCCGCGTCCTTGGCGGCCTGGGCATCGGCCCGCACACTCTCTCCACGCCCACCGAACCACCGCCGGGTGCCGCCGCCGGCGAAGGCTGCGGGGAGGGTGAGGGCGAGAAGGGGAAGAGGCAGGAGAACCAGGGTCAGGGCGTCGCGCAGGGGCGCTACAGCACCGCGGAAGGGGGCCCGGCGGGGACGCGGCCGCACGCTCCCGCAGCGACGTACATCCTCATCCGGCACAACTGACATATCCGAGGTCTCTGACGTGCCCGACGTGTCCGGCGTGTACGGCTGCGAAGGTGTCGCCGTCACTATCCCTCTCCCGTGCTGTCATCCGCCTTGCCCGGTGTCACATTCTCCCACCGGTTAATGACGAACACACGGGCCGGTTAGTTCGCGCCGCGCGGGGTGACTTTGCCGCCTTCGCTACGGGCGGACACCGGCGACGTCTTACGGGTTTGTGAGGCGGCCCCACCGGCAGGGTAGGCTGTCGAAACATCCCGGGCGCGTAGCTCAGCGGTAGAGCGCTGCCCTTACAAGGCAGATGTCGGCGGTTCGAAACCGTCCGCGCCCACCAGGACGAAGACCCCCAGCCGATCAAGGCTGGGGGTCTTTGACATCCGGATCTGACATCAACGGCCATGGTCATCTGCGGTCGATCCGTCTTTTGGGCCTGCGGTCTATGTGGCTGCCCCCGCAGGGGTGGCCGTCTCGAAGATGTGGTCCAGCGCTGTCAGATACCCCGCCGTTAGTGGCGCCGGGCCGACGCGGCGCAGGTGGAGCACCGGAGACAGGGCTGGGGTGAGTCCATCCACAGGAGTGGTGACCAGCAGTTCGTCGTCGGCGCGATAGAGGTCGGCCCGTAGCCCAGGATGGGTTACCAGCTTGATCCCGGGGGTGTCTGCCAGCGAGGGGAAGACGTCCATCAGCGTCACGTGCTGGTCGGCACCGGCGGCAGGAGTGGCGATGCGAACCCGTACACCGGCCTCGGACTTCGCCACGAGCATCGCGTGCAGGTCGAAGACGGCGTTGGTCAAGAAGATCAGGTTCGAGATCGCGAGGTCGATCACGCTGGTTGCTTCGAGCAGCGTTCCACGCCACAGGCCGTGTGGAACGGCGCCGCGGCTCGGGTAGCAGGCCATGAGCTCGTCGCGTGGGCTCACACTGGAACGATGCCGCTCGTCGAGCATGGGCCACAAGTAGTACGGGTCGATGCGGAGCACCTTGGCCACCGCGTGCGCGTTCCGGGCGTGCGGGATGCGCGTTGTAGTGATCCACCGATCCACGCTCTTCGGGTCTATCCCCAAGTGGTCTGCCAGTCCTTCCGTAGTGACGTTGGCAGCGACCATCGCCGCTCGCAGACGCTCGTTCGCGAGCCCTTGATCTTCTGCCAGGATTGAAGGGGATCGATTCGGCATGGCTTCGACTCCTTCGAATCGGTCAGGCCGCGTCCGCTGCAATCGGGCGCGGCCCTCTTGTTTCCCGTCCGTCAGGCCCCAGGGTCGTGCTTGCCCCAGCGGGCGACAGTCGCACGGGAGATGTTCGTGAGCTCAGCGATGCGCCGGTAAGGGACGCCTGCATGGACGGCCTGGACGACAAGGGGGCGTAGAGCCGTGTCCAGTCGGTCCAACTCAGCTACGAGCCGCAGACGTTGCTCACCAGGAGTCATCAGCTCCCGCACGGCCTTGGCGCGAGCATCTTCAGGCGTCCCGGTGCGGGCATCGATAGAGGGCGTGGCGCCTACGGGAGACTGACGCTGCTGAACGCCCTTGCTGCGACTACGAGTTCGCCGAGTGGACATGGCTCCATAGTCCCGATTCGTCTCGCATGAGACAACCTGTCTTGCGGGACTCGCATATGCCAGTTCGGGACGGCATCAAACCAGCAGGTCATGAGGGACGCAGGCCAAACGAGCAGGCTGCGAGGCGAGCTGCGCGGTAGAACTTTCTCTACTTCATCAAGGCCCGCCCGCAACGCGGGCGTGCGCCGCCCTTCGCGCTTCCCGCCTCATGCCTTCGGCCCGGCGGTACGCGCAGGCGACGCGCCATATGCGCGCGGCGGGCCAGAGGGGGGATACCCGCTGCGGCTGGGGCGGTCGGCTCCACGGCTTTAGGCAGCCACCATGGGGCGAGCCTCGAAGATCATGGCCCCAACGTCGTGCTTTAACGGGCAGGTCCACAGACCGCCCGACTCGCCGGAAGCTTAAGGGGCCATGATCACTCGCCCCATGGCAGCTCCCGCCCAAAGCCGCTCCACCGACCTAAGCGTATTCGGGACCGCTTCTATTGATGTGAGCTTGGCCACAGCATAATATCGGTATTTTCAGCGTTATATCAGGTGGTTGCGCTTCGCGTGTGCACGCTAAGCTTTTTGCTGTAACCAGGGCACCACGGCGGTTGTGCTATGGAGAAGCTATGGAGAACGTATCTGTGCAGGTCCGGGGCATTTACCTCGCTGTACTATTACGCGCTTTAAACGCCTGTCCTGCTCGGTGGCGGTCCGCCAATTTCAAGAAATTCTCCGGCTTGGCAGTTGCTCACTTACATCTCCATCATGGGCGCACAGCAATGCCCACCCCGTCGCACAGGCTTCCCGGCGAGGCAACGAGGTGGGCTTGAACCCTTTGGAGGTCCAAGGATGAGTGTGTCCCTCAACCCGTGGGAATTGTCAAACACCAGCTTGCAATCACGAGTGATCGCGGTCCTGGTGATCATCGTGGTCCTGTGGGATGTAGCTGCCGATGTTGTTGGTGCGTACGTAGACGTCGCCACGGCCATCTCACTGTTCATCGCGCTCAGCAGTACAGCAGCGAAGTACCGCAACCTAAGCGATCGTCGACGAGCTACACCGTCCGTGTAGGGCGTTGACGCGCCTGCTCTGACCGCGTTCGACCGACCCACATAGAGCTACGGAATCAGAAGATGCCTGACATCCACGGCTGACATCAACAGTGGCGGATGTCGGCGACGTCGAGCGGTCAGCGACAGGGCCGGAGCCGCGGGCGGGAGCAGCGTCAGAGCCCGCCCGAAGGAACTTACAAGGCAGATGTCGGCGGTTCGAAACCGTCCGCGCCCACCGGTGCGAAGACCCCCCAGCCGATCAGGCTGGGGGGTCTTCGTATGCCTGCCTGCGGATGCAGCTTGGGGCGAGGGCGGCGATGCTGGGAGGGGCGGGAGATCCAGCTAGGAGGACTCGCATGTCTGTGATGGACAAGCTCAAGCAAATGCTGAAGGGCCACGAGGACCAAGCCGGAAAGGGCATCGACAAGGGTGGTGACTTCGTCGACGACAAGACCCAGGGCAAGTACAGCGGCCAGGTCGACACCGCCCAGGACCAGCTGAAGGATCGGTTCGGTGGCCAGGACCAGGGCCGGGACAATCCGCCTCGGCCGTAGGTATCCGGTGGAGGTGGAGGCGTAGTTGTCGGTGTCGGCGTGGGTCGGCCCGGGGTCCCTCAGGGGCCGCGGGCCGGCGCGCGTGTGGTCAGGTTGCGGCTAGCACTCCATCTTCCATGTGTGGGAGTCGCCGCTGTCGTTCGCCCATCCGCTGGGGGCGGCGATTTCCTGGCCGGGGGCCAGACAGACCGTGCCGAGGCCGACCAGGCCCGGGTTCTCGTAGACCTGGACGTGGTCCTTGATGCCGGGGCCGGAGATGCCGTGGTTGGCCCAGGAGGAGTCCTCGTCCTGGATGGGGTCCTCCCAGTCGTGGTCGTCGCCCGACCAGTTGGTGCGCTGGCCCCCGAAGTTCTCATCCGTCCAGGCGCAGAACTGGCCGCTCGGGCACTGGGCCGCCTGTGCGGCGGTCGAGGTGGTCATGGCCGTTCCGAGGGCCAGGAGCGTCGCGGTCACGGTCAGGATGGTGACGCGCTTGGGCTTCTTCAGCATGAGGGGCTTCTCCGTTGTGCGGGTATGACGGGGCAGTTGAGGGAGCTAGTGGTTCAGGATCGACGTCGCCCGGGTCAGGGCCCGCGCCCGTAGCCTGTGCCACGTCGTCAGTTCCTTACGGTGCTTCGCGCGGACCTCGGCGAGGGTGCGGTGCGTGTGTCTTGCCTCCGGCCCGAGGTTGTTGGCGATCGTCGAGACCTCGAACCAGCGCCGCTGGTCGCCGTAGAGGCTGCGCTGTGCTGAGGCCAGGCAGCCGTCCGTGTGCGCGCGCACGGTGTAGCCGGTGGGGAGTGCCAGGGAGAGCTCCGTGCGGCCCGTGCCGAACAGAGCCGCTGTCGTGTGTTCCCGCTCAGCCGGGGCGCCGGGCGCCGCCCCCGGTCGAGGCGGCGTCAGGCCCTGTCGCTTCAAGCAGGCGTCCGTCAGGCGTTGTTGGGCGGACCTGATGACGTCGCCCGGAGGGAGAACGCGTGCCCGCGGCGGCGACGGTGCGCACGCGACGCACGCGCCCAGGAGCAGCGCGGGGAGGAGGAGCAGGGCGGCCGTAAGGCGGCGTGGGCGGTGCTGCATCTACGTACGTCAGCCCTGTTCGCAGCCCATGGTGGAGTCACTCACGCCGTCCAGCTTTTTGGCCCAGGCCGTCCAGTTCTCGTCGTAGTCGTCCCTGCGGATCTCCCGGTGGAAGCAGCCGCCTCCGGGGCCGTAACTGATGGCGTAGACACTGCCGTTGACGCGCGACTCGAAGGAGTAGGCGTGGCGTTGTGTGCCGTTCTCCGCCTCCGCGTAGCCGGGCGGGCCGTAGCACCAGGCGTGGCCCATCATTCCCGGCTCGGACCAGAAGCAGACCTGCCCTGGGGCCGCGGCGGCGCGCGGCGGGGTGGCGTGGGGTGCGGCCGTGACCGAGGGGGAGGCCGCGGTCAGGAGGGCCGCTAGGGCGGCGGTGGCCGCGGCGTGGGTGAAGCGCATACGGGCGGGCTCCCGGAGGTCGTCGATGCGTTGTGCATGACCTCAATCCCCACCGTCTGCGCAGGTAAGCGCCCTGTCACCCGGGAGGGTGACAAGTCATATCGGCGCGTACGGGGGCGGTCGCCTCTCGGCGGCCGTCCCCGCTCAGCGACCTGACCCCGGGTGTGTCCGGCGGTACCTGCGGTCCCAGCGCTCCTGGCGTTCCTTGCGGATGCGGTAGTCGCGGTAGGTCTTGGGGAGGCCTCCGCCTCCACCTCCGCCGCCGCTCCCGGCCCCGCCGCCACCACCGCCACCCGCGCTTCCGCCCGCGCCGCTCCCGCTGCCGCCGCCGCCTCGCTTCGAGCCCCCACGGTCGTACTGCTGGACCATTAGGAAGATGATTGCCGCGGCCGCGAGCCACAGAAGTGGCTGGGTGAAACCCAGGCCGACCAGGGCAAGGAGCAGGACGACCAGTAGACCGTTCATGGCTGCACCTCCTCGGCGTAGAGGGAGTCAACGCCCGCTCTCACCCGGTGTCAATGGATTTCTCGTGTACGTGTTTGAGCCGTGCGCGGGCCGCCACGACGTCGGGGCCCGTCACCTGGTCCCAGAAGCGATGGCAGGTGACGAAAACCGCCAACTCCCGTTCCCGCTCACGGAGTTTCTCCACCTCCGCCTGCTCGTCGGGAGTCCAGCCGGGGGACGCGGGGCGCTCCACCCTGCGCCAGCCGTGGTCGTCGCTGAAGGCGTCGAGGGGCGTGACCGACCAGGGGAGCCGCTTCAGCAGGGCCAGGAGTTCGGACCGGACCTGGTGCAGTTCCTCCTGGCCCGCGAGGAGGTCGCTCGGGAAGTCGTATGCAGGGGTAGCAGGCACAACATAATGCTACTCCTGTTCGAATTTCGAGAGCGAGAGCAACCACGAAGCGAATACGGCCGCCACGAAGCGATCACGGTCGCCACGAAGCCACTTCCCGTCCGCGCCCCCTTCGCGGCAAGCTGTAAGCATGTGCCGCAGCATCAAGACGCTCCGTCCGCCCGCCATCCCCGAAGACGCCACCGAGGAGGAGATCCGGGCCGCCGCGCTCCAGTACGTCCGCAAGATCTCGGGGTTCCGCGCCCCCGCCGCGCACAACCGCGAGGTCTTCGACCGCGCCGTGGACGCCGTCGCCGAAGCCACCGCCGAACTGCTCGCCGGTATCGAGGTGCGCGGGGCCAAGCCGAAGACGGCCGAGCCGAAGACGGCCGAGCTGAAGGCGGCCGAAGAGGAGTCGGCCGAAGAGGAGTCGGCGGCCTAGCTCGTCGCCGTACGCGGACGCCGCACCAGGAACGCCGCCCCCGCGCCCGCCGCGAACAGGGCGATCAGAGAGACGCCCGTGGCCAGCCACGACGCGCCGAGCCACTGCCCGCCGAAGTAGCCGAGCGCGACGCTGTACCCGGCCCACGCCACGCCCGCCAGTGCCGACCAGGGCAGGAACTCACGCACCTTGCGGTGGGCCGCGCCCGCCGCGAGCGAGACGATCGAGCGGCCCGCCGGGGCGAAGCGCGCGATGACGACGAGCGCGCCGCCGCCCCGGGAGAGCGCCGTACCGAGACGTTCCTGCGCGGTGGTGAGGCGGCGCGAGCGGGCGATGGCGCGGTCCAGGCGATCGCCGCCGCGCCAGGCGATGCGGTAGACGGCGAGGTCGCCCAGGACCGAGGCGGTGGCCGCGCAGAGCATGAGGACCAGGATGTCGGGGACCTCGTGCGGGACGCTTCCCGCGCCGGTGCCCGTACCCGTGCCTGTACCGGCCGCGGCGGCCGCGGTGGCCGCGGTGATGACGAGGACGCCGCTCGGCAGCACGGGTACGACGATGTCGAAGAGCACGGAGAGTGCCACTACCGCGTAGATCCATGGGCTGCTGGTCAGTGAGCCGACTGAGCCCAGATTCTCAAGCACCGAAATCCCCGTAACTCCCCGGCCGACGACGTGACTGCCGCGACGTCGCGGGGGAGCGGCAGGGGCGGCTTGTGACAGCTGTACAGCGTACGCCGCGCCCTCCGCCGGAGATCCACGGGGGGCTCATATGTTCGCTACGTCACGTTCACCCGGCTGCCGCCTCCGACGGGGCGTTCCGTGCCGATCTCCCGTACGAACAGAGGAAGGCAAAAGGTACGGAAGGAGCGGGGCGATGGTGGCAGGGATGCTCGCGGGCGCGGTGGCGACGGCGGTGCTCGCCGCGGGTGGCGGCGTGGTCGGCGGCGCGGTCGGCGGTGACGCGGCGCACGGGTACCGGGTGCGGGAGGAGGCGCGGTTCGCACCGCCCTCCGCCTTCGTGCCCTCGTCGGCGGTCACGTACGACAAGAAGCTCGTTCCCGCTTCGTCGTGGATCGAGGTCGAACAGCGCGGCGGGCCGGGCGGCATGTCCGTCACGGTGCGGGTGAAGGGGCTGAAGGCGGGCCACGCGTACGGCGCGCACGTGCACCAGAAGCCGTGCGGGGCCGAGCCGGCCGACGCCGGCGGGCACTATCAGGACCACGAGGACGCGGTACAGCCCTCGGAGAATCCGGACTATGTGAACCCGGACAACGAGGTGTGGCTGGACTTCACCGCGCGCCGGGACGGCTCCGGCGCGGCGAGCGCGCGCCACGGCTGGGAGTTCCGGCCGGGCGGGGCCGCCTCTGTCGTACTGCACCGCGAGCAGGGCGGCGCGGGGGACCGGCTGGCGTGCTTCACGGTGCCGTTCGCTCCCACCGGCCACTGAGTGTGGCGGCGCTTCTGCAACGTGGCGGCGCCCCCTCCTTCGTACGCACAAGCGCACGAGGGAGGGGGCGCCGTCACGCAGACGCGTATCCGTCAGGCCGCCACCGGCGTCCGCTTCTCCGGCGACGTGTTGTCGGCGCCCTCGCCGCGTGAGGCGAAGAGGCGGTCGAGGCCGAGCGCGCCCGAGCCGGTGAAGACGAGGAGAAGCATGGCCCAGCAGAAGATCGCCGAGGCCTCTCCGCCGTTCTGCATCGGCCACAGGGCCTCCGGCTGGTGCACCTTGAAGTAGGCGTACGCCATCGAACCGGACGAGATGAACGCCGCGGCGCGGGTGCCGAGGCCGAGGGCGACCAGGCCGCCGCCGACGAGCTGGATGACGGCCGCGTACCAGCCGGGCCAGGTGCCCGCGTCGACCGTTCCGCCGCCCGCCGCGCCACCGAGCACGCCGAAGAGCGAGGCGGCGCCGTGGCAGGCGAAGAGCAGGCCGATGACTATGCGGAACAGCCCGAGGGCGTAGGGCTGGGCGCTGTTGAGACGTCCAGTCATGTGGGGGACTCCTTCGGTTTTTGGGGACGGTAACCGAGCGGAGGCCCAAGGTTAGGGGAACCTAATCGATGCTTGCAAGTTCAACATTTGGCCATTCGGGCGATTCCACTTCCGGCCCGGAGGGCGCCGCTCCCCTCGCGGACGGGATCCCCGCCACGCCCGCCGCCGCCCGCAGTACGGCCCGCGCCACCGCGTCCGCGTCCGACAACGTCACCGAGTCGACGCCCGGCCTGGCGCCCGCGGCCGTCACCCAGTGCACGCCTTCCGTGGGCACTCCGAACGCGAACCGCCTTGCGTGCGGCCGACCTTGACGGTCGATCAGGTGATAGGGGCGGGCCGTGACGTCGAGGCCTCCGGTTTCGTGGCCGTCGACGACATGGGGACGGCACTGCCTCGTCCGCAGGAGCCGGCCGAGCAACTCGTCCGCGGTCTGCCGCACATCCGGTTCGGGCAGCCGCGCCTCGATGAGTGTGGTGACGCGCACATCGGAACCCGGTACATCGGGCGAGTGCGCGAGATACGACCCGTCCGGCGCGGCCCGCACGTCCAGACGCGGGCCGAGCACCTCGACGACGCCCGCCTCGATCAGCGCGGTCATCTCCTCGATACGGCGCCGGGGCGGGCCGATGGACAGGAACGCGTTGAGCGGGGTGTACCAGCGGTCCAGATGCTCGCGGCGGGACGTGCCGGTGAGGCCGCCGTGGTCGACGATCAGGCGGAGTTCGTTGCGCAGGTCGCGCAGCACGTCCAGGGCGGACTTCAGCGGGCTCGCGACATTGCCGAGCGCGGCCTGCGCGGTGTCCTCGCGCAGATACGCGAGCAGCCAGGCACGGAAGTCGTCCGGGGAGTGGAACGTATGCCCGGAGTACGGCTGCGACAGCCGGTCCCAGGACCAGCGCGCCGCTTCGGGGAACCCGAACTCGTCAAGCACCACGCCCTCTTGGCGGCTGCGGTGGGGCGCCGCGAGGTAGGCGTCACGGAACTGAGCTGCCCGTCCGGCGGGTTGGAGGAGCGCCGCGTAGTAGACCGTCTCCACCTCCTTGGCGACCAGCGGCCATATCTCGTCGAGGAAGTCCGGGGCGTCACCGCTGTCGGCGCGCTTGCGGAAGCGGGATATGACATCGGCGGTGAGGACGGCCGGTTCGTGCCTCCCGTACGGCCCCTTCGCGTTGTCGCCGCGTGCTTGGTACGGGACACCGCGCCGCGACCCGGCGTACAGCTTCGGCTCGTGCCCGGACGGCTGGTAGCGCAGACCGCCCGCGGTGTCCCGGGTGAAGCGTCCGCCGCGGCCCTGCGTCAGGAGCGCCATGTGGTCGAAGAAGTTCAGGCCGAGGCCGCGCAGCAGGACGCGCTCGCCGGGGGCGATGGCCGAGAGGTCGACGTCGGCGGGGTTGGCGGGCGGTATGTGGCGCAGGCCGTGCCGCGCGGCGTGCGCGGCGAGGTGCTGCTGTCCCTGGCCGCTGAGCGCGGGGAGGTGGCCCTGCGCGAGGACGACGGCGCTGAGCCCGGAGAGTTCGCGGCCGTCGTCGAGTACGAGGATCTGGGCGCCGTCGCGCGCGCCGTCCCCCGCGTCATCCCCCGCGTCATCCGTGGAGCTGGTGAAATCCTCCGAGTCCAGCCGCACGGCCCGCGCCCCATGCACCTCGACGCGGACCGTGCCGGGGGCGCCGCGCAGGGTCTCGGCGAAGACCCACT
This sequence comes from Streptomyces sp. NPDC048436, assembly GCF_043200355.1. Lineage (NCBI taxonomy): Bacteria > Bacillati > Actinomycetota > Actinomycetes > Kitasatosporales > Streptomycetaceae > Streptomyces > Streptomyces sp. NPDC048436. The sequence goes on along the minus strand of NZ_JBICXP010000001.1, from coordinate 693,179 downwards.
CCAGGTAGCGGCCGTAACAGGCGCGCGTCGGGTAGTCGTCCGGGCCGAGCCCCGGGGCGTGACCGGCGGCGGCCCACGCGTACAGGCTCGGCCCCGGCCGGATCGGCCCGGCGCAGTCGAGGCTCTCGTCGGTGAAGAGGGTCACCTGTGAGGCGACCGTGTTCATGAGCAGCTCGGCCGGCTGGGCGGTACGCCAGACGCGTCCCGGACCCGGTGGCGAGGGATCGACGACGTGGACCGTCAGCCGGGTCCCGGGCGGCAGGAGTTCGGCGGCCGACGCGCAGAGGCGTTCCAGGACACTCGTGCCGCGGGGCCCCGCGCCGACGACGGCGACAGCAACGTCATGTTCCGGTGCGGTCGCTGCGGATGGTGCGGACAAAGGCGTGACTCCCGGGCATAGGGGACGCTGGAAGCGGACGGTCCGCCTCATCATGCCGCCGGAAGCCCGGAAGGCGAACCCCGGAACGGGAGATCACCATCGGGGTGTGGGGTGTGTCACGTGACACACCGCCGGACGCCGGTCACCTTTGCGGGGCTATGAGAACTACGGGCTGCGGGAAGGGCCGCGGGAAGAGCCACGGGGCAAGCGGCGGGGTCACGAAAGCCGGGACTCCTCCTTCGTCTCAAGGCGCACCCCGACCCCCTTCACCACCCGAGCCTGCTCGAGCCGAACCTCCGCCGAACGCCCCCGCAGCGTCAGCGTCATGAGCTGGTTGCCGAACCAGGGCCCGCCCGTCTTGCGCCAGTTGATGGCGGCCCGCGCCGTCCTGCCGTGCCGTACGAACCGGCGGCCGAGGGCGCGGCCCGCCTTGCTCCAGCCGAAGTGGAAGCCCAGCTTGATCGACGCGGGGATGGAGTTGTGTATGGGGGAGCAGGTCAGCTGGAGGACGCGGGCGTCGGGGCCGCCGCCGTCCGGCCAGGTCGGTTCCGCGATGTACGCGTGGTGGACGTCGCCGGACAGCACGCACACCGTCGCCGGGGCGTCGGCCCCCCTGCCCGCTTCGGCGATCAGGTCGGTCAGCGCGTCGAAGGACGAGGGGAACGCCGCCCAGTGCTCCAAGTCCGAACGCCTGCGCAGGTCTTCGCCGAAACGCGCCCAGCGCTCGCCCCGCTCTCCACGGCACAGCGCGGCGTTCCAGCCCTCGGCGTCGTGGATGAGGTGGGGCAGCAGCCAGGGCAGCGAGGTGCCGATCAGAAGATGGTCGAAGCCGCCAGGTCCACCTGTTCCGCCCGGTCCGCCCGGCACCCCTGTTCCGCCTGTTCCGCCCGGTCCGTCCGCGCCGCCCCCGCCGTCCAGCACCTGCTCGCGCAGCCAGCGTGCCTCCTCCGGGTCGACCATCGCGCGGTCCTGCTCGTCGAGGACCCGCGCCGCCCGCGTATCGATCATGAGCAGGCGTACGCGGCCGAAGTCCCGGCGGTAGCTCCACCGGGTCGCCGTGGCGTCGGAGTCCGACGCGGCGGCGAAGGCGCGCAGTACGTCCGTGCCGTCGGGCGCGGCGCGCACCGCGGCGTACAGCTTGTCCTGGTCGAGTTCGGCGGGCGGCATGTTGCCGAGGTGCTGGTAGACCCAGTACGACATCAGGCCGCTCAGCACCCGCTCGCGCCACCAGGGCGTCGCGCGCATCTCGGCGAGCCAGGCCGCGCTGGTGTTCCAATCATCGATCAGGTCGTGATCGTCGAAGATCATGCAACTGGGCACGGTGGACAGCAGCCACCGCACCTCGGGGTCGAGCCACGATTCGTAGTAAAGGTGGGTGTACTCCTCGTAGTCCGCGACCTGGTTGCCCGGGGGCTCGTCCAGGTCCCGGCGGGAGGCGAGCCAGCGGCGGGTCGCCTCGGAGGTGTTGTCCGCGTAGACCTGGTCGCCGAGGAGAAGCAGGACGTCGGGGCGTCCGGCGGCCGTGTCCGTCGCGATCCGGGCGGCGAGGGTGTCCAGGGCGTCGGGCCCGACCGGGTCGTGCTCATCGGCGGGCGGGGCCGCCCACCGGCAGGAGCCGAAGGTGACCCGGAGCGGTTCGTCGTCGCCCTCGCCCGGCGTGCGGATGGTGCTCGGCGGGAAGGGTGAGCCCGGCAACGGCCACACGGGAGCCTCGCTGTCGCCCAGCCGCACCTCGTACGCGGTCTCCGTGCCCGGCCGCAGTCCCGTGACCGGCACGAGCGCGTAGTGGTGGCCCGCGATCTGGAAGGTGTGCGCCGTGCCCTTGGCGCCGTCCGCGCAGCGCACTTCGGCGGTGCAGGGACGGTCGGCCTCGACCCAGACCGTCGCCGTCGAGCCGTCGACATACCTCAGCAGTGGACCCAGGCGCAGCCGTGCCACGATGATCACTCTCCTCCGTCGCCCCGTACGGTACGGAACGACGGAGGGCAGTGGGGAGGTTCCGCGGATTCCCGCTGGTTACGGGCCGGTGACCTCAGCAGCGGTGGAGGCCGGTGACCTCGGCGCCCGTTGGGGCCGGTGATTCAGCAGCGGTTGAGGATCGTGGAAAGGGCGCTCTTCTCCTCGGGGTTCACCGTGAGCTTGTAGTAGTGCTTCACGTCCACCCACATCCGCGCGTACACGCAGTGGTACGACGCGGTGGGCGGCAGCCATTCGGCCGGGTCCTGGTCGCCCTTGCTCTGGTTGACGTTGTCGGTGACGGCGATCAGCTGGGGGCGGGTCAGGTCGTTGGCGAAACCTTTGCGCTGGTCGGTGGTCCAGCCGCTCGCCCCAGACTTCCAGGCTTCGGAGAGCGGCACGACGTGGTCGATGTCCAGATCGGACGCGACGGTCCACGTGGCACCGTCGTACGCGGACTTCCACGTCCCCGAAGTGGCCGCGCAGCTGGCGTCCTGCTGGACGTTCGTGCCGTCGCGCTTGAGGACGACCTCGCGGGTGTTGCAGGTGCCCGACTGGGTGCTCCAGTGCGGGAACTTGTCGCGGCTGTAGCCGTCGGACGAGCCCTCGGCCCGCTCGGTGAGCTGGCCGAGGTAGGTGCGGGCGGTGGCGGCGGAGACCGGGTCCGGGGGAGCGGCCTGGGCGGGGGCGCCTGTGAGGAAGGTCGCGGCGGAGGCCAGTGCGGTCAGGGCGGTGAGGGTGGCGAGGCGTCGACGCGCGTAGACAGCGGACATACGAACTCCCTTGATGTGGGGGGATGTTGACCGTCAGGGCGGCCATGCTGGCGCGGTGGGGTTTCCGGTGGATGTGCGCTGAGTGACAGGGTCGCGTCAATCAGGTGTTCAGTTCAAGAGTTCTGGCGCCGTGTCATGTCCGGGCATGTGTGCGGGAGTTGGAATTACGTGACGCGGGTCACACGTGAAAAGGTCGAGAAAGGTCGAGAGGGGGCCGAAAGGCCCTGGTCCGGGGCGTGCGGACATCCCGTACGATGGATGGCGCAGAAGGGGAGTAGCTCTTCGCCGGACCGTCGACATACTGCTCAGCTCGTCTGAGCCGGCGCCCGGAGGCAGGCTTCGTCATCGATGTGATCGATCGCGATGGACGGGGCCGGCCAGCGAGACCTTCGGCAAGCAGTGCCCGACGTACATGACCGTGTACGTCTGTGTGTGCTGCCGTGCCGAGGTGTCGTACGCGACGTACAGAACGCTCTCGGTGGGGCAGCCCCGACCGATTGAGGAACCTTGATCAGCATCAGCGTGATGGCGCTCGTCTTCGGCGTCGTCTTCCTTGCCGAACTCCCGGACAAGACAGCGCTGGCCGGGCTCGTCCTCGGGACGCGCTACCGTGCCTCGTACGTCTTCGTCGGGGTCGCGGCAGCCTTCGTCGTCCATGTCGTGCTCGCCGTGGCGGCGGGCAGCGTACTGACGCTCCTGCCGCAGCAGTTGCTGCACGCGCTCACCGGTGTGCTCTTCCTCTGCGGGGCGGCGATGCTGCTCCTGAAGGGCGGCGAGGACGAGGAAGCGGTCCGCGAGCCCAAGGACCAGAGCTTCTGGAAGGTGTCCGGAGCGGGCTTCATGCTGATCCTCGTCGCGGAGTTCGGCGATCTGACGCAGATCATGACCGCGAACCTGGCCGCCCGCTACGACGACCCGCTCTCCGTGGGTCTGGGCGCGGTGCTCGCGCTGTGGGCGGTCGCCGGTATCGGGATCGTCGGCGGAAAGGCGCTGATGAAGCGCGTGCCGCTCTCGCTCATCACCAAGATCGCGGCGCTGCTGATGCTGGCACTGGGGCTGTGGAGTCTTTACGAGGCGATCGCCTGAGGCGTCCCGCGACCACCGTGACCTGCGGTGCTGGCGTCCGGCGGCCCCTTTTTGTATCGTGGAGGAACAAAGTGGCTCCGCCCGTGTTCCCTGACCGGCGGGCGGGGCTGCCTTGATTCTTTCTCCGGCATTTTTTTCTTCGCGGAATCCCTGAGGAGTACGCCGATGACGGCCGAGACCGCCCCCGTTCTGACCGCCCGGGCCCTCCTCCTGGACATGGACGGCACCCTCGTCAACTCCGACGCGGTGGTCGAGCGCTGCTGGCGGCGCTGGACCGAGCGGCACGGACTCGACTTCGACGAGGTCATCAAGGTCGTCCACGGCCGCCAGGGGTACGCGTCCATGGCGGTGCTGCTCCCGGAGCGGCCCATGGAGGAGAACTACGCGGAGAACCGCGAGATGCTGGCCGCGGAGACCGCGGACATGGAGGGTGTCGTTCCCGTGCCGGGGGCTGCTGCCTTTCTGGCCTCGCTCGAGGGGCTGCCGCATGCGCTCGTGACGTCCGCGGACGTGCCCCTGTCCACCGGGCGGATGGCTGCGGCCGGGCTGCCGCTTCCCGCGGTGCGGGTCACCGCGGAGAGCGTGGGCGCGAGCAAGCCCGACCCCGAGGGTTTCCTCAAGGGCGCCGCGGAGCTGGGCTTCGACCCCGCTGACTGTGTGGTGTTCGAGGACTCCGGGGCGGGGATCGCCGCGGGGCTCGCGGCGGGCATGCGGGTCGTCGGGATCGGTCCCCGCGCGGGGGAGTACGGGCCCACCGTCCATGTTCCGGACCTGACGCGGGTGCGGGTCGAGGCGGTTGCCGAGGGCGGGCTTCGGCTGACGTTCGGCTGAGGCGGGGCTCCTTCGGCTCTGCGCCCACCACCCGGCTCTGCGCCCACCATCCGCCTCGGCGCCCACCACCCGCCGCCCGGGCTAAGGCTCCGAGGTTTCCGCCTCCAGGGCCGCCCGGGTCGCCTCCCCGTAGACGCCCTGCCCGTCCCGCTGCGTGCCGCGGGCCCACTGGAAGCGGGTCACGGCGTCCACGACCGGGGTGTTGTAGTGGCCGTTGGCCTCGCCCAGGTACAGGTAGAGCTGGTGCAGGCGCTGCTGCAGTTCCTTGACCTCGGGGCCTCTGTCGCCCTGGCGCAGCACCCCGCCGGAGGACGGCGCCGTCGATTTCACCGAGCCCGTCGCCCGCGCCGTCGAGCGGCTGGGTGACGGGGTGGGGTCCCGCTCGGCGGAGGCCGTCGGGGACGGTGACGCGCTCGCGCTACGTGACGCGGACGTGGACGTGGATGTGGACGGTGACGGGGGCCGGGACGCCGAGGGGGACGGTGAGGCCGTCGTCGGCGCCGGATCCCTGGCGGAGCCGGACGGGGCGTGCACGGCCCGCGTCGGCACGTCCGGCAGCGCCTGCTCCCGCTGCGGCTTGTCGGGCGCGAGCAGGGCCGCGGCGAGCGCCGCGCCGGCCACCACTGCCACCACCGCGCCGATCCCCGCGTACAGCGCGGTGCGGCGGCGCCGGGGCTCGGGTTCGTCGGCGTACGGCTCCGCGTCGTCGTACGACTCGGAGGGCGCGGCCGGCCGCGGGCCCTCGCCCGGCAGCTCCCCGTCCGCCGCGCCCCTCCTGAACAGACCCACATCCGCCGTCCGAGGCGTGGCCACCGCCTCCGGTGGCAGAACAGGGGAAACGGAAGGGGACGCGGGCCCCGGCTCCGGCAGCGTCACGTACGGCCGGATCCGCAGCGGATCGAAGTCCTCCACGGCGGCGGCGTCCGCGGACCTCGTGTCCCGCGCGGCGTCGGCGGCCCGCTCCGTACAGCCGCAGGCGGGCGCGCTGCCCGCCTCCCGCGACGTACCGCACTCGGGACAACGCTGACCGCCCGGGCCGTCATGGCCGCCCTGGGCGCCGCTCACAGGTCTCTCCGTGCTGCTCACGCTTCGTACCCCACCCCTAGAGAACTCCAGCGATTATGCAGACCGCCGGTTCAACAGGCCATAACGGGTCACACGGACCACGATGGAGAGGGAGAGGCCCCTCAGGACACACAGGAGCCCTCAGGAGGTGTCCATGACCCAGGACGTCAGCGCCCGCCCCGCGGAGCAGGGGCCCGAACCAACGCCCGGACGGCCGGACCAGCACGCGCACGGCGGTGTACTGATCTCCATCGGGGCGCTGCTGCTCGGCATGCTGCTCGCCGCCCTCGACCAGACCATCGTCTCGACCGCGCTGCCGACCATCGTCAGCGAGCTGGGCGGCATGGAACACCTGTCCTGGGTCGTCACCGCGTATCTGCTCGCCGCGACGGCCGCGACGCCGCTCTGGGGCAAGCTGGGCGACCAGTACGGCCGCAAGAAGCTGTTCCAGCTCGCCATCGTCATCTTCCTGGTCAGCTCCGCGCTCTGCGGCATGGCGCAGAACATGCCGCAGCTCATCGGCTTCCGCGCGCTCCAGGGAATCGGTGGTGGCGGACTGATGGTCCTGTCGATGGCGATCGTCGGCGACATCGTCTCGCCGCGCGAACGAGGCAAGTACCAGGGCCTGTTCGGCGCGGTCTTCGGCGCGACGAGTGTCCTCGGACCGCTGCTCGGCGGCCTGTTCACCGAGCATCTCAGCTGGCGCTGGGTCTTCTACATCAACCTTCCCATCGGCGTCGTCGCGCTCGTCGTCATCGCCGCCGCCCTGCACATCCCGGTGCGTTCGACGAAGCACACCATCGACTACCTCGGAACCTTCCTGATCGCGGCCGTCGCCACCTGCCTCGTCCTCGTCGCCTCGCTCGGCGGCACCACCTGGGGCTGGGGCTCGCCGCAGATCATCGTCCTCGCGGTGCTCGGGGTCGCGCTCGCCGTCGTCTTCGTGACGGTCGAGCGCAGGGCGGCCGAACCGGTCCTGCCGATGAAACTGTTCCGGGTCAGGACGTTCACGCTCGCCGCGATCATCAGCTTCGTGGTCGGCTTCGCGATGTTCGGCGCGATGACCTATCTGCCGACGTTCCTCCAGGTCGTCCAGGGTGTCTCGCCGACCATGTCGGGCGTGCACATGCTGCCGATGGTGCTCGGCATGCTGATCTCGTCGACCGGCTCCGGCCAGATCGTCAGCCGTACGGGCCGCTGGAAGGTGTTCCCCATCGCGGGCACCGGCGTCACCGCCCTCGGCCTTCTCCTGCTCCACCAGCTCGACGAGCACAGCGGCACGGGCGAGATGAGCGCCTTCTTCTTCGTCTTCGGCTTCGGGCTCGGCCTTGTCATGCAGGTCCTGGTGCTCATCGTGCAGAACGCGGTGCCGTACGGGGACCTGGGCGTCGCCACCTCCGGCGCGACGTTCTTCCGCTCGATCGGCGCCTCGTTCGGTGTCGCCATCTTCGGCACGATCTTCACCAACCGGCTCGTCACCAACCTCTCCGCCGCCGTCGCGGGGCAGCAACTGCCGCCCGGCGCCAGCGCGGACTCACTCCGGTCGGACCCGCGCGGCATCGCCGAACTCCCCGCGGCTCTGCGGCCCGATGTCGTGCACGCCTACGCCTCGTCCATCACGGACGTCTTCCTGTACGCGGCACCGGTCGCCCTGGTCGCGTTCCTCCTGGCCTGGTTCCTGCGCGAGGACAAACTGCGCGGCTCGGTCACGGCGCCCGATCCGACGCAGACGCTCGCCAGCAACCCCGTCGAACGTTCGTCGTACGACGAGGTGGCGAGGGCGCTCTCGGTCCTCGGCACACGCGAGGGGCGCCGCGAGATCTACGTACGGATCACCGAGCGCGCGGGCTACGACCTGCTGCCCGCCGCCAGCTGGCTCCTCCTGCGGATCAGCCGCCACGGCCACGTCGAACCGGCGGCGCTCGCCGCGCGCAGCACCGTACCGCTGAACGTGATCACGGCGGCGTCCCGGCAGGTCGAGGAGCGCCGGCTCGCCCGGCGCGAGGGCATGGGCCTGACCCTGACCGACGAGGGGCGGGCGGCTGTCGTCAGGCTGGCCAGGGCCCGTGAGGAGTCCCTGTCCGAGCTGCTCGGCGACTGGTGGGGCCCGGACCGGCCCACCGACCTGGTCAAGCTGGTCGAGGAGCTCGGCGCGGAGATGTGCGGTTCGGACGCCGAACGGCCGCACAACGGCAGGCCACCACAGCGCGGGGTGGCGGCCTGAGCGGCGCCGCCACCTCGCTTCGGCCTCAACCGCCCTCAACCGCCCGCCGGTGCCAGCTTCTTGGCGTACCAGCACTCGGCGTACATCCGCTCGGTGAGCGGCTCGCTCTCCTCGTAACCGTGTCGCGCGTACAGCGCCCTGGCCTCGACCAGATCGAGGCGTGTGTCGAGGATGATCTGCCCCGCGCCGAGCGCGCGGGCCGCGTCCTCTGCGGCGGCGAGGAGGAGGGCGGCGCCGCCCTTGCCGCGCATGTCCTCGCGGAGGAAGACCCGCTTGAGCTCGGCGATAGGGGTGCCCTTCATGTCGCCCATCAGCCGCACTCCGGCCGTCCCCGCGGGCTCGCTCCCGTACCGGGCCACAAGGAGTACGCCGTTGGGCGGGCGGAGGTCGTCCCCGGTCTCCGCTGCGACCTCGCGCTCCAGCTCGTCGGGTGCGGTTTTGCGCCCCTCGTGGAGGAGGTAATACCGGTCGCTGACCTCCGTGTAGTACGCGCGCCAGAGCGCGGCGGCGACAGGGGAGCCGACGGCTTCGGGGGTGATGGTCCAGGAGGAGGCGGTCCGCGGGGTGCGGATCTCGGTGTGGGTCATGGGGGCCATTGTCGGGAGGGAACTGCCATGCTCCGCAAGCGAATTAGGGGGCCGCGGTCCCTCCCGGGGCAGTCCTTGCGCCCGGTCGCGGCAACGCTGACCCCGAGCCCGATCATCGTGAGCCCGCCGACGCCGCCGATCATCGAGAGCCGCCGCGGTGAGTGCGCGAACCAGCCTCGCGCGGTGGCCGCGACCAGGCCCCACACACTGTCGGAGGCCACGGCGATGACGTTGAAGACGAGGCCGAGGAGCAGCATCTGCAGCATGACGTGGCCCTGCTCGCGGTCGACGAACTGCGGCAGCACGGCGGCGAAGAAGACGATGGTCTTGGGGTTGGCCACGCCGACCGCGAACCCTTCCCACAACGTACGCAGCCCACCGTGCGCGGGGCCGCCGCCGGTGAACGCCGCGTGCAAAGACCGGCGTTGGCGCACGGCCTTGACACCCAGGTAGACCAGGTAAGCGGCGCCGACCAGCTTCAGCGCGGTGAAGACGACGACCGAGCGCTCGACGACGGACCCGACGCCGAGCGCCACGGCGACGACGAGTACGTAGGCGCCGATCGTGTTCCCCACGACCGACGTCAGCGCGGCACGACGCCCCTGGGCCAGCGCCCGCCCGATCACGAACAGGACGCTGGGCCCAGGGATCACGATCAGCAGGAACGACATCGCCGCGAAGGCGAGTACCCGGTCGGTGGACATCATGGGGTCATCGCACCATGGGGCGGGCGCGAGCCGATACCGTTTTTCCGCGCACCTGGACCGGCGTGGGCCTAGCTCTTGGGGGCGGCCTGCTGCACGACTTCGAAGGACCACACCGCGGCGCTGCTCGAAGCGGGCTTGGGCCGCTCCCCGCCACCTTCGCCACCGCCCTGGTGCGCGGCCTTCATCGGGCCTTCCATCCACGCCTGGAAGGACTCCTCGTCGCGCCAACGGGTGTAGACCAGGTAGTCGTCGGTGCCTTCGATGGGGCGGAGGAGCTCGAACCACTCGAAGCCGTCGGAGTTCTCGACGGCGCCTGCGCGGGAGGCGAAGCGCTTCTCCAGGACCTCGCGCTGCTCGGCAGGCACTTGCAGGACATTGATTTTCACGATGCTCATGGGCCCATCCTCGCGCACGCCGGGGCGTCGGGCCCAGCGGCGATGACTTCGTCGGCCTCCTTGCGGGGTCCATTGTTCCTGGCGGCCGTGCTTTCGCGTCGGGCGCGCCTTAAGATGCGGCGGCGCGGGGCGTGTGCGTGGGTGTGTGCGGCTGCCGCGTGTTCTGCCGCTGAGAGCTGGTTCTGACCGCTGAGAGCTGGGGGCGTACGTGCTTGAGCTGACCATGGCCTGTGTGTCAGGGGCGGACGCGGGGGCCACCGCGGGCATGCTCATGGCCGACGCGCCGAGCGCGCCGGGTGCTGTGCTGCGGGTGGGGCGCGATCGCGGTGTGTGCCGCCTTGTACCGCCGGACGACTGGCTGTTCGTATCGCGTACGCATCTTGAGTTCCGCTGCGGGGCCGACGGGGTCTGGCTCCTCAGCTGGCTGCGGGGGTCGCATCCCGAGCCCGCCTCCGAGGTGCGGCTGACGGTGGGCGGGGTGACGTCGCCTCTTGAGTACGGGGGGTCGGCGCCGCTGCCGCGGGACGGGTCCGGCGATGTGGTCATCCTGGACCGGGCCGGGCCCCGCAGTGTGAACGTCGGTTTCTATCAGGAGAGTTGAGGGGCTGACTCCTCCCCGGACTGCTCTCCGGACTCCACTCCGGCCTTCTCTTCGGCCCGCGCCTGCTGCCCGCCACCGGGTGTTCAGTCCAGCACGCGGGCCAGCGCGAAGCCGTCGTAACCCTTCGTGCCCACCGTCTGCAGCGCCGTGCCGGCCAACTTCGGGTGCCGTGCGATGAGTTCGAGCGCGGCGCGGGTGCCCTGTACGGCGGCATCGGTGGTGGCGGCGTCGGCCACCCGGCCGCTCCGTACGACGTTGTCGACGATGATCAGGCTGCCGGGGCGGGTGAGCTTGATCGACCACTCCACGTAGTGGGGGTTGTTGGCCTTGTCCGCGTCGATGAAGACCAGGTCGAAGGGGGCGGCACCCTCGTCGACGAGTTCGGCGAGCGAGTCGAGGGCGGGGCCCACGCGGACCTCGGTGAGCTTGTCGAGCCCGGCGCGGGCGAGGTTGCCGCGGGCCACGTCGGCGTGGACCGGGGAGTACTCCAGAGTGACGAGGTGGCCGTCGGCGGGCAGGGCGCGGGCCAGCCAGATCGTGCTGTAGCCGCCGAGCGTGCCGATCTCCAGGATGCGGTGCGCGCCCTGGACCTGGGCGAGGAGCTGGAGCAGCTTGCCCTGGTTCGGGGCGACGCTGATCTGCGGCAGACCTGCGGCGTCGCTGTCCCTCAGGGCCGCGGTCAGCACCTCGTCGGCGGGGGCGAGGAGTTCGGTGAGGTAGGTGTCCACTGCGGTCCACTGCTGCTGGGTCATGGGGGCCTCTCCGAGTGTTCGTTAGGTTCGCTAACGATGTTAGTGGGGTGGGGGTCGATTGTCAGTGGTGACTCGCATACTGGGGTGGTCGGGCTGCGCAGGCGGGATGCGTGGCCGCGGGCCGCGGGGGTTTGAGATGACGTACGGGACCGGGCAGGTGCTGCCTTCGGCTGAGATCCGGGGGCTTGCCGATCGGTGGCTGCCGCTGATGGCTTCGCCGGGTGCGGGGGACTTCGTCTGCTCGCCCGCGGGGCTGTGGCTCGCGCTTGCGGCCGTAGCGGTGGGCGCGCGGGAGGAAACCGCCGGGGAGCTGCGGGAGTTGCTCGGCGTCGGGGGAGAAGGGGCAGCGGGTGCGGTGGCGGGAGCCGCGCGGGTGCTGGCCGATACGGACGCGGTGGCCGTCGCCACCCGGGTATGGAGCCGGGTTCCGGTGTACCGGGCCTATCGGGAGGCGTTGCCGGAGGTGGGGTTCGGGCCGATGGACCCGGACGGCATCGACGCGTGGGTGCGGGAGGCCACGGGCGGGCTTGTCGAGCGGCTGCCGGTGGTGATCACTCCGGATGTGCTCCTCCTTCTGGTCAACGCCCTCGCGCTCAAGGCGCGTTGGGAGGTCCCCTTCGAAGGCGCGGGCACGCATGACCAGGACTTCACGGACGCACTCGGGGTGCGGCACCGGGTGCCCACCATGCATCGGCCCGTTCCGCTGAACTGCGCCTGGACGGTGGGCGGCGCGAGCGTCGTGGAGCTGAAGTGCCGCGCCGGGGGCGGGCGGGCGCCGGCCCGCGTGCGGTTCGTGCTCGGGGAGCCGGGCGCGGGGGCCGCCGAGGTGCTGCCGCTGGCGTGGGCACCGGAGGGGCGGTGGACCGGGATCGACGCGGAGCAGATCAACATGGCACTGCCGCGGATGTCCTTGCGGACGCGGGTCGACGCGACGGAGCAGTTGGCCGCACTGGGCGTGCGGTGGGCCATGAGCGTGGGGGCCGACTTCTCCGGGATGTCGCCGGAGAAGCTCGCGATATCGCAGGTGGTGCAGGAGGCGGTGCTGAAGATCGCGGAGGAGGGGGTGGAGGCGGCGGCGGTCACCGCGGTGCCAATGGCTCCTGGCGGGGCGCCTTACCGGCCACCCCGGCGAATCGAGTGGATCGCCTTCAACCGCCCGTTCGGGGTTGTGGTGCTTGACGGCACGGGCGAGGTGCCGTTGTTCGCCGCTTGGCAGGGGGGTGTGCCGGGGTTGTGATGAAGCCCGGAGCGCGGAGGGAGCTGCGGCGGCGGGGCGTGGGCAGCAAGTGGGGACGCCCGCACCTGCGGAAGCGAGGCGTGGTCAGAGGGGGAACGGTGGAGAGAACCACACTCGCGGAAGGGAAGGCACAACCCGGCAGCGGCGGATAGCCATTGACCCCCTCCGCCCCCACTGCCGGGGGTGACCCCGCGGCGGCGGTACTGGTCGGCCCTCACCGCACCGCGGACGTCCCCCGCCACCCCCGCCGGGGGTGATGGCCCCGCGGCGGCGGTAGTCGTCGGCCCTCACCGCACCGCGGACGCCCCCCGCCACGACTGCCAGGGGTGACCCCGCGGCGGCAGCAGTCGTCGGCCCTCGCCGCACCGCGGATGCAGTCCCCGCCACCCCGGCCGGGGGGCGGCCCCGCGGCGGCGGTACTGGTTGGCCCTCACCGCACCGCTGACGCAGTCCCCGCCACCCCCGCCGGAGGCGACCCCGCGGCGGCAGCAGTCGTCGGGCCTCACCGCACCGCGGACGTAGTCCCCGCCTCCACCGCCGGGGGCGAACCCGGCAGTGGCCTGCCCGCGCTCTCGTTCATGAACCAGACCGCGACGCCGCCCACCACCGCCGCCGCCATCATGTAATACGCGGGCATCATCATGTTCCCCGTCGCTCCGATCAGCGCCGTCACCACCAGCGGTGTCGTGCCTCCGAAGATCGACACGGAGATGTTGAAGCCGATGGAGAGCGAGCCGTAGCGGACCTTCGTCGGGAACAGGGCGGGGAGCGTCGACGGCATCGACGCCGTGAAGCAGACCAGGAGCAGGCCGAGCGCCGCCATGCCCAGGCCGATCGCCCAGAGCGAGCCCTGGCGGATCAGGAGCAGGGCCGGGACCGAGAGGAGAAGGAAGCCCGCGCAGCCCGCCGCGATCACCGGGCGGCGGCCCACCCGGTCGGTCAGCGCGCCCGCGAACGGCTGGACGCACATCATCAGCGCCATCACGGCGAGCACGACGAGCAGCCCGTGCGTCGCGTCGTACTTCAGTTCGCTCGTCAGATAGCTCGGCATGTACGAGAGCAGCATGTAGTCCGTGACGTTGAAGACCAGGACCAGGCCCATGCACAGGAGCAGCGACTTCCACTGTCCCGTGACCATGTCGCGCAGCCGCACCTTCGGCCGGGACTGCTCGTCCTTGTGCGCCTTCGCCAGCTCCGCCGCGAACGCCGGGGTCTCCTCGAGCCTCATCCGCAGATACAGGCCGATCAGACCCATCGGGCCCGCGATCAGGAACGGGATGCGCCAGCCCCAGGAGAGCAGGTCCTCCGAGGAGAGCAGGGCCGTCATCAGGGTCACGAGGCCCGCGCCGCCGATGTAGCCCGCCAGTGTGCCGAACTCCAGCCAGCTGCCGAGGAAGCCCCGCTTCTTGTCGGGGGCGTACTCGGCGATGAAGGTGGACGCGCCCGCGTACTCGCCGCCCGTCGAGAAGCCCTGCACCAGGCGGGCGAGCAGAAGCAGGATCGGGGCGCCCACGCCGATCGTCGCGTAGGAGGGGATCAGGCCGATGGCGAACGTGCCCGCGGCCATCATGATCATGGTGAGGGCGAGGACCTTCTGGCGGCCGACGCGGTCGCCGAGCGGCCCGAAGACCATGCCCCCGAGCGGGCGGATCAGGAACGCCGCGGCGAAGGCGCCGAAGGTGGAGAGCAGCTGGGCCGTGGGGTTGCCCGAGGGGAAGAAGACCTTGCCGAGCGTCACGGCGATGTAGCTGTAGACGCCGAAGTCGAACCACTCCATCGCGTTCCCGAGCGCTGCCGCCTTCACCGCACGCTTGACCAGCGCGGGGTCGACCACAGTGGCACCCTCGGGCATCTCCGGAGGCTCCGACGACCGCGCGGATGGCGGGGCCTGGGTCCTGGGGGCGACGGCTGCGTTGGGAGCGACGGCTGCGGCGGTCGGCAAGGGTTCGCTCGCCTGCCTCTCGGTTGACGACAAGGACAGAGCCGCCCGGCGAGGGGCGGCCCGCAAGCGACCATAGGTGTAGGTGGCATCATTACGGGCGGTGTCCGGTCAGTCGCATACGGGCCCTAAAGTGCCGTTATCCAGGGCAAATGGATCTCCTTCCGACGGCGCCGACCAGGTGTGTTTGTGATCTATGTCGCGCCTTGTGCCGGGAACCGCGCCCCCCGGTTGCGGCGGTCATCCCATGGAGGGGCGATGGTGGAGTGATGGACACTCTGTGGAGGCCTGAGGGCCGTACGGCCGAAACCCCGGTTAGGTAGTCCGCCCGAATGCCGATAGAAAGCTGTGGCGAGCTCTCTGTGGCTGCCAGGTGAAATGGGGGTTGCGCGCGTCCTGTTGAAGGGCGCGGCCCCTCGGTTCCGACCAGGTGATCGGACCGGCGACGGGACAGAGCTGAGATGACGAGCGGGCGGGAGGGCGGACGGCGCGTGGCGAATGTCGAGCACAGGGGACCGGGACCGGGAGATGCCTTTGGAGCGGGGGCGTCCGGTACGCCGAAGGAGCGGATCGCGGCGGTCCGCGTAGCCCTCTGGCTGATCGCGGCCGTCCTCGCCGCGAGACAGGCGGCCGCCGTGCTGCGTACGCCGAAGGGTGACCGACTCATCGACCTGGAGACCTGGATAGGGCCGGACGGCGTCCTGCACGTGAACGGCTCTCTGTACGACGCGGACAAGTTCTCCGGCACCCCCTTCGCCGGACTCGTGCTCAAGCCGTTCTCGCGCGCCGCCGAGCAAGCACTCGGCTGGGGCTGGACGTTCGGCACGCTGCTCCTCGTCGTCATCCTCGGCCTCGTCGCCGCCCGCGCCCTGCCGCAGCCCGTGTCCCGGCGCACCTCCCTGCTCGCCGCGCCCGTCGCGATCAGCCTCCTGATGCTGTCGCTCCCGGTGCGCAACACCCTGTACCTCGGCCAGACCAGCATCCTTCCCGTACTGCTCGTCCTGCTCGGATGCTTCGCGGTCCGCGGGGAGCGCGGCAGCGGCATCCTCATCGGCATCGGGGCCGCGCTGCAGCCCGCCGTGCTGCTCTTCGCCGCCCTGTTCTGGTTCACCGGCCGCAGGCGCGCCGCACTCTCCACCGGCGCCACCTTCCTCGCCTGCACCGCGCTGGCCTGGGCCGCGATGCCGCACGACTCCTGGACGTACTGGGTGCACCATCTGGCAGGCGCGGGCCTGGGCGCGCGCCCGGACGGCCTCGCCAACCAGTCGCTGCACGGCGCGCTGCTGCGGTTCGGCCTCCAAGGCCCGCTGGAGATCGGCCTCTTCCTGGTCCTCGGCGCGGGCGTCGTGTACCTGGGCCTGCGCCGCGCCGTCCGCTACGCCAAGGACGGACAGCTGCTGCTCGCCGTCGCGATCACCGGCTGCGTCGCCGTCGCGGTCTCCCCGACGACCTGGCAGCACCAGCTCCTGTGGGTGCTGCTCGCGGTGGTCGGCCGGGTCGGCAAGAAGCAGTCCGACCGCTACATGTGGCCGGTGGCCGTCCTCCTCGTGTCGACGCTGCCGGCGAAGATGATGCTGCCGAACATGCCGGTCGTGGAGCCGATCCGCGACAACGTCGTACTGATCGCCGCGCTCGCCGCCGCCACCGTCGTGCCGTTCCTCTCCCGTACGGCCCCTCAGTACCAGGCGCCCATCCCCACCGACTACGCGGCGCCCGCGCCCGCGCGCTGGAGCTGGGTGCCGCTGCTTCCGTTCTGGCGCCGGGTCACCACCCGGCCGAACCTGCTCCTCGAACTCCTCCTGATCCGCGTCGGCTACTCCGCCTACCAGCAGGCACGCCTCGCTGCGACCGGCGGCACCAACTCGGGCGGCCGTGCCACCGCCGAGCACCACGGCGACCAGATCTACTCGATCGAGCGGTTCCTGCACATCGACATCGAGCACTGGGTCAACCACGCGGTGGTGAAGGTCGACTGGCTGGAGGAGTTCTTCAACTTCTACTACACGTCGTTCCACTTCGTGGTGCCGCTGAGCGTCCTCGCCGTCCTCTACCTCCGGCGCCCCGCCGACTACCGCTGGGCACGCTCGGCCCTCGGCTTCGCGACGCTCCTCGCACTCGTCGGGTTCTGGCTCTACCCGCTGGCGCCGCCGCGTCTGATGCCGGGCCTCGGCTTCATCGACACCGTGCACGGCGTGCAGGACTTCAGCCAGCCTGACTACGGCACGCTGACCGCGCTCACCAACCAGTACGCGGCGATGCCCTCGCTGCACTTCGGCTGGTCGCTGTGGTGCGGTGTGGTGATCGTGATCTTCGCGCCGAAGTGGTGGATGAAGGCGCTCGGCCTGCTGCACCCGCTGTTCACGGTCTCCGCGATCGTCGCCACCGGAAACCACTGGGTCATGGACGCGGTGGGCGGCGCGACCGTCGTAGGCGCGGGCTTCGGCCTCGCCTACGTCCTGGCAGGACCGCGGGTGAGACGCCCCTCGGAGGTGGAGGTGGAGGCGGAGCCGGTCATCGACATGTCGAAGGACTCGGCGAAGGACCGTACCCCGAGTTGATCTTGTAGGTCCCGGGTGCGGTCACCGTAAGACGGGTGAACTCGCCGTGCCGCTTCAGGCAGGCTCCCTCTGCCCGAAGCCACGGCGAGTACACCAGGCGCAGCGTCACCGGCTCGCGTGTGGGCACGCGGACCGTCAGGTCCGAGCCGGTGGCCCGCACGACGGACGCGGGCGCCGACACCATCGGCACCGCGTCGCGCACCTTGAACACCTGCCAGTTCGCGTCCCGCCACACCGGATCGAGCCACGTGGGACCACTGGCGACCAGCGCCGCCTCTTCCTCGGCGAACCCGTCCGGCTTGCCCGAGGGCAGCACCACGTAGCCGACCGCCCACTTGTCCAGCCACGCCCGGTAGGTGGCTGCCGAGAAGGACCCGTCGTAGAAGAGGCGGCCACGCTCGATGTCGAGCTGCCGGTTCCAGCCGCGCGCCATGTTCACGTACGGGGCGAGGGCCGTGGCCTCGCGGTGATTGCGCGCCGGGACCACCTCCACGCGCCCCCGGTCGGCTCCAAGACGCTCCAGTTCCTCCACCACACCCTGGGTGTCGGCGGCCCACTTGGGCACGGTCGTCGAGACCGTCAGGTCGTCGGCCGTCTTCTGTGTCACCCAGGCCGTGGACAGCACGAGCGCGGTGATGAGCACGATGCGCCGTACGCGGTGCAGAGCGGGCGTGGACAAGGCGGCGAGCAGCGCGGCGGGCGCGAAGAGCTCGGCGAGACGCTCGACGTTCGTGCCGATCGGGGACGGGACGATATACGTCAGGACCGTACCGGCCGCGTACACGGCGGACCCCCACCGCAGCACCCGCCACTCGCGCGGAGCCGCCACGATGAGCGCCAGGCCGAACAACACCGGCGGAAAGACACGGTCGAACGGCATCAGCTGCTCGCCCCTGAACGGGAAGAGCACGGTCGTCGCCCCCACGACCACCACCGGCGGCACGAGCAGCGCCGCGCCCCGCCCCCAGTCTCGTACGAGGAAATACCCGGCGCCCGCCACCACCAGAAAGAGCCCCGCCACCGGACTGGACATGGCGGCGAGCGCCCCGCACACCACGGCGGCCCCCACGCGCCGCTCCCGCACGAGCACCAGACACGCGGCGAGCCCGAAGGCGAGACCGAGCGCGAACGTAGTACGCCCCGAAGCGACGTTGCACCACACGGCGAGCGAGGCGAGAACGGCGGGCCACAGCGGACGCCGTATCCCGGTGCGCTCGATGAGCGCGGCGGCCAGCCAGGCGCCGGCGACGCCGGACACCACCGTCACCGTCTTCACGCCGACGGCGGCCATCAGGTAGGGGGAGATGAGGCTGTAGTTGGCGGTATGCATGCCGCCGTACCAGAAGAGCCCGTACGCGGAGGCGCCGTGCTCGGACGCGAACCGGGCCCAGGCCTCCTGCGCCGCCAGATCCCCGCCACCGGTGGCGAGGAAGGCCGCCCACACCGCGTACAGCGGCAGCGTGGGCAACGTGGCAAGGAGCGGAACCCTGCGCCGCCGCCAGAACGCGCGGAGGGTCCCCTTCCGCTCCGTGGGCGCGCCGCTGTCCGGTGGCGCGAGAGGAAGACCGGCGGAGACCACGGCGACCGTTTCCGTTCGAAGTCTTGGAGGAGCAAGGCTTGCTTCTCCAGACGCGTCACGCAACGGAAACGTTGGCTCATGGCGCCCGATGGCTGGATATGCCACCCAGGAGGAGGCAGGGGCGGGGCGTAGGGGGGAGTTGCCCCTGCCTCCCTGGTAGCGGGTCAGCCGGTGCTGACCTGCAGTTCCTTGACGCCGTTCAGCCAGGCCGAGCGGAGTCTGCGGGGGTCGGAGACCAGACGCAGGTCCGGCAGTGCGTCCGCTATCGCGTTGAAGATGAGGTTGATCTCCAGGACCGCCAGCGACTTGCCGAGGCAGAAGTGCGGGCCTCCGCCGCCGAAGCCCAGGTGGGGGTTCGGGTCGCGGGTGATGTCGAACCGCAGTGGCTCGTCGAAGACCTCCGGGTCGTTGTTGGCCGAGGAGTAGAAGATGCCGACCCGGTCGCCCTTCTTGATCTTCGCTTCGCCGAGCTCGGTGTCCTGGGTCGCGGTGCGCTGGAAGGAGACGACGGGAGTCGCCCAGCGCACGATCTCCTCGGCGGTGGTCTCGGGGCGCTCGCGCTTGAAGAGCTCCCACTGCTCGGGGTGGGTGAGGAAGGCGTGCATGCCGTGGGTGATGGCGTTGCGGGTCGTCTCGTTGCCGGCCACCGCCAGCAGGATGACGAAGAAGCCGAACTCGTCGGAGGAGAGGTTGCCCTCGTCCTCCGCCGCCACCAGCTGGCTGACGATGTCCTTGGCCGGGCACTCCTTGCGGGCCGCCGCGAGGTTCATCGCGTACGAGACGATCTCCATGGCCGCCTCGGCGCCGATCTCCTCGGTGATGGCGTACTCCGGATCGTCGTACGCCGCCATCTTGTTGGACCAGTCGAAGATCTTGGAGCGGTCGTCCTGGGGGACGCCGATCAGTTCGGCGATGGCCTGGAGGGGGAGCTCGACGGCGACGTTCGTGACGAAGTCGAAGGAGCCGTCGGGGGCGGCGTTCGCCCGGGCCGTCTCGACGATCGATCCTGCGCGGTTACGCAGGGCGTCCTCCAGAGAGCGTATGGCGCGGGGCGTGAAGCCGCGCTGCACGATCTGGCGCACCCGGGTGTGCTCGGGCGGGTCCATGTTGAGCATGATCATCTTCTGGACCTCGATCTGGTCCCGGCTGATCGACTCGTTGAAGCGGATGACCGCCGTGTTGAGGTTGGAGGAGAACAACTCCGGGTGCGTGGAGACGTACTTGACGTCCTCGTGCCGCGTGACGGCCCAGTAGCCCGAGTCGTCGAAGCCGGAGATGCGCGGCGGCTGGGTGATCCAGCGCACCGGTTCCGTCTGCCGCAGCTGGGCGAACTCCGGGTGGGGTACGCGCTCTTGGAGCAGGTCGGGGTCGGTGAAGTCGAACCCGTCGGGCAGCGCTGGACAGGGCATCGGCAACTCCAGGAGTTTCAGTTCTGGCAGCTCTGTGGATGGAGCGGTAGCAGTAGCTGTCCTGACGGTCCATCAGGAGATGTCCCGCAAGGTAGTAACGGGTTCTACAAGAGGCAAGGCCCGCGCCCGGGTTGCTTTCGTGCACGTCCTGCGCAAGGTGCGTGCACGACCCTTGCGGCGGTGGGGTCGGGCTCAGCAGACTGCATACAGAACTAGAACGCGTACTAGTTCTCCGTGTGGGTGCCGGGACATCCACGCGGGATGTGGATGGAGAGGACGCCCATGGCCGCGGAACCTGTCATCGTCGAAGCCGTACGCACCCCCATAGGTAAGCGCGGCGGCGCGCTCGCCAATCTCCACCCCGCCTATCTGCTCGGCGAGACCTACCGCGAACTCCTCGGCCGTACGGGCATCCACGCCGACTGTGTGGAACAGATCGTCGGCGGGACGGTGACCCATGCCGGGGAGCAGTCCATGAATCCGGCGCGCACGGCCTGGCTCACCATGGGCCTTCCGTACGAGACAGCGGCGACGACGGTGGACTGTCAGTGCGGTTCGTCGCAGCAGGCCAGCCACATGGTCGCCAACATGGTCGCGGCCGGCGTCATCGACGTCGGCATCAGCTGCGGCGTCGAGGCGATGTCGCGGGTGCCGCTGGGGTCGGGCTCCAAGCACGGTCCTGGCAAGCCCTTCCCCGAGGAGTGGAACGTCGACCTGCCCAACCAGTTCGAGGCGGCCGAGCGGATCGCCCGCAACCGGGGGCTCACGCGGGAGAACGTCGACTCGCTCGGCCTCATCTCGCAGGAGCGCGCCGCCATCGCGTGGGCCGAGGAGCGCTTCAAACGCGAGACCTTCGCCGTCCAGGTCCCGACTACGGAGGAGGAGCAGGGCGCCGGGCACGGCATGTGGCGGCTCGTCGACCGGGACGAGGGCCTGCGGGACACGACGATGGAGGGCCTTGAGCGGCTCAAGCCGGTGATGCCGACCGCCGTGCACACGGCGGGCAACTCCTCGCAGATCTCGGACGGCGCGGCGGCGATCATGTGGGCGTCCAAGCGGATGGCCCGCGCCCTGAAGCTGAAGCCGCGGGCGCGGATCGTCGCGCAGGCGCTGGTGGGTGCCGACCCGCACTTCCACCTGGACGGACCCATCGACGCGACGCGGGCGGTGCTCGGCAAGGCGGGGATGTCCCTGAAGGACATCGACCTCGTGGAGATCAACGAGGCCTTCGCGTCCGTGGTGCTGAGCTGGGCGCAGGTCTTCGAGCAGGACCTGGAGAAGGTGAATGTGAACGGGGGTGCGATCGCGTTGGGGCATCCCGTGGGGGCGACCGGGGCTCGGCTCATCACGACCGCCCTGCATGAACTGGAGCGCCGCGACAAGGAGTTCGCGCTGATCACGATGTGCGCGGGCGGGGCGGTGGCTACGGGGACGATCATTCAGCGGCTGTAGACGAAACGCCGGGGCGGGCTGGAGGTTTCCAGCCCGCCCCGGCGGGGTCAAAGCTTCAGTTCAGGCGGCTGCCCTCAGGCTCAATAGGAGCCGTTGGCCTGCCAGTGGTTCCACGCGCCGACCGGGCTGCCGTAGCGGTCGTTCATGTAGTCGAGGCCCCACTTGATCTGGGTCTCGGGGTTGGTCTTCCAGTCCGAGCCCGCCGACGCCATCTTCGTGGCGGGCAGGGCCTGGACCAGGCCGTAGGCGCCGGAGGAGGAGTTGGTGGCCTTGGGGTTCCAGCCGCTCTCGTGCTCCACGATCTTGCTGAACGCCTTGTACTGAGCGGGGTCCGGGATCATCTTCTTCGCGATCGCCTTGGCCGAGGAGGGCGCCGCGGCGGGAGCGGCGGCCGGAGCCGCGGTCTTCGCCGCCGTGGGGGTCGCGGCCTGGGCCGCGCCCGCGCTGAACACCATGCCGGTCGTGGCGACGGCCACGGCGGCACCGGCGAGGGCCTTCTTCGGGGTGGCGATGCGGCGGAGGAGCGAGGCGGACAAAGCGTGACCTTCCGTGGGGGACATGGTGTCGCGGGCATGCCGTGGGCCACGGGGGTGTGGCTGGAGGAATGCGTCGGCGCCGGGGGGCCTTGCGACCGGTGGCGCCGTGCGACTCGTTCCAGAGAAACAGGGCTGCCGCGCCTCCGCAATGACCCCTTTTACTAGTGGATGTCGCATGTAAGTAAAAGGTCCTGCGTGTGACGTGGCTCTCAATCCGCAGGTCAGGGGCCATATCGTCGCGTACGCGTCAAGCGAGTCGCGCTACTAGCCGCCTTCGTAGAGGACGAAAGTCCTGTGGGCCGCCTCACCACGGAAGGACCCCCGCCGTCACGGAGAGCCAGCGACCGCCTACGCCTCGGGCCCCTCGAATGTGACCTGGGCCTCGAAGGCGGCGCGGCGCGTGGCCCGGCGCAGCGCCTTCAGGACGGCGGGGCCCAGAGCGAGGCTCAGCAGTACGGTGACGACGGCGCGGGGCAGGTCCCAGCCGAGGGACGTGGCCAGGCAGTACGCGATGAAGCGGCCGAGGTTGTCGCCGACGGGGTCGCCGGGCACGAAGGAGACTCCGGTCGCCAGGCCGCCGAGGTAGGGCCAGCCCTGGAGGTTCATGACCGTGCCGTACAGGACGGACGAGACGGCTCCGTAGGCGGCGAGCAGCCACAGCTCGCGGCGCCCGCGCAAGGCGTTGGCGCCCGGAAGCAGCCCCGCGCCCATGCAGACCCACCCCATGGACAGCATCTGGAAGGGCATCCACGGCCCGACGCCCCCGGTCAGGAGCGCGGAGGCGAACATGGACACCGCCCCGAGCACGAACCCGAAGCCTGGCCCGAGCACCCGGCCGCTGAGCACCATCAGGAAGAACATCGGCTCGATCCCGGCGGTCCCGGCTCCCAGCGGACGCAGCGCGGCCCCGGCGGCGGCGAGCACCCCGAGCATCGCGATGGCCTTCGCGTCGAGACCGACGTCGGCGATGGTCGCCACGACGACGGCGAGCAGGAGCGGCAGCAGGGCCGCGAACAGCCAGGGCGCGTCCTGCGCGTGCGCGCTGAGCCCCGACGTACCGCCCGCGATCAACGGCCACCCGAAGGCGACGACGCCGACGGCGCTGACCAGCGCGAGAGCGGCGATGGACCGGGGGCCCAGGCGGATGGGGCGGGCCTGACGAGGCACGGGGGAGTGGCTCACGCGGTCCCGCCCCCGGCGCCGAGCGCCTCCCGTACCTCCGCCACCGTCAGCCACTTCTGCGGTGCCAGGATCTTGGTGGTCTGCGGCGCGAAGGAGGGGGAGGCGACCACGATCTCCGGGGTCGGGCCGTCCGCGACGATCTCGCCGTCGGCCAGGATCGCCACGCGGTGGGCCAGTTCCGCCGCCAGTTCCACGTCGTGCGTGGCGAGGACGATCGCGTGGCCCTCGGCGGCCAGGCCGCGCAGGAGCGTGACCAGACGGGCCTTGGCCGCGTAGTCGAGGCCACGGGTCGGTTCGTCCAGGAGGAGAAGGGGAGGGCGCGCCGTCAGGACGATCGCCAGGGCCAGGGTGAGGCGCTGGCCCTCGGAGAGGTCGCGGGGGTGGGTGTCGTCCGCGATGCCCGGAAGCAGCTGGGAGACCAGGGCGCGACAGGTGCCCGGCGTCGCGCCCGCGTCGTGGTCCGCCGCCGTGCACTCCGCGGCCACCGTGTCCGCGTACAGGAGGTCCCGCGGTTCCTGGGGGACCAGGCCCACGTGCCGGATGAGCTCGCGCGGGCCTGTGCGGTGCGGGACGGCGCCGCCGACGCGGACCGTGCCCGACGACGGTTCGAGCAGGCCGACCAGTGTCGAGAGGAGCGTGGACTTCCCGGCTCCGTTCCTGCCCATCAAGGCCACCGTCTCGCCCGCCCGGACGGTGAGGTCCACGCGGCGCAGGGCCTCCACCCGGCCCCGGCGCACGGCCAGCTCGGAGACCACGGCGGCGGGTGCTTCCCCGGTCCCGGACTTCGTACGTCCACGGAGCCGGGCCCAGCCGGTCGAAACGGGCCGTTCCGCGGGGCGGGGGGCCGCGGGATGCCGGGGCTCGGCCCCGGCGAGCCGCTCCCGCAGCGCCCCCGCCCGCCGCCGCGCGTCCCGCACCGTCAGCGGCAGGGGCGACCACCCCGCGAGGCGGCCGAGGCCGACCACGGGCGGGTAGACCGGCGAGACGGCCATCAGCGCCGCGGGATCTCCGAGGACCGGAGCCTCGCCCGGCGCCGCGAGCAGCAGCACCTGGTCCGCGTACTGCACGACCCGTTCGAGGCGGTGCTCGGCCATCAGGACCGTCGTACCCAGGTCGTGGACGAGGCGCTGCAGTACGGCGAGTACTTCCTCGGCGGCGGCCGGGTCGAGCGCGGACGTCGGTTCGTCGAGGACGAGTATCTGGGGGTGCGGGGTGAGGACCGAGCCGATCGCCACCCGCTGCTGCTGGCCTCCGGAGAGCGTGGCGATGGGCCGGTCGCGCAGGTCGGCGAGGCCGAGCAGATCGAGGGTCTCCTCGACGCGGCGGCGCATCACGGCGGGCGCCAGCCCGAGCGACTCCATCCCGTAGGCCAGCTCGTCCTCGACGGTGTCCGTGACGAAGTGCGAGAGCGGGTCCTGCCCCACGGTGCCGACGACATCGGCGAGTTCACGCGGCTTGTGCGTACGGGTGTCACGCCCCGCCACCGTCACACGGCCGCGCAGCGTGCCGCCGGTGAAGTGCGGCACGAGCCCGCTCACCGTGCCGAGGAGCGTGGACTTGCCGACCCCGGAGGGGCCGACGAGGAGCACCAACTCGCCCTCGGGTACGGCGAGATCGACCCCGCGCACGGTGGGCTCTGCGACCCCTTCGTACGTCACGGAGACATCCTCGAAGCGGATCATGAGGGCTCCTTGGGACGAACGGGGGTGGCGGAAGCGGTGGAACCCGCGGAGTCGGACGGCACCGGCGCCACGAACGCGGGCAGCAGCCCGATCAGTGCCGCCGCCGCGGGCCACAGCGGCAGCGTGGGCGCGGTCAGCGGAACCACCCCGGGGTGCAGGGCGGCAGCGTCGTACGAGGAGGCCCAGATCATCAGGCCCGCCACCGCCACCCCCGACCCGGCTACGAGCCAGGCGCGGACACCCCACGGGTCGGGGCGGTAGCGGGTGCGTACGGAGCGGCGGCCACCGAGGCGCAGTCCCACGAGGGCCGCGACCAGTCCGGCGGCCAGGACCGGCAGGCCGTAGCGCGTGCCGTCCGCGGTGAGCAGGCCGTACGTTCCCGCGCAGACGCCCATCAGGCCGCCGAGCGTCAGTACCGCCGTCGCCCTGCGCACCCCGGCGGGGACCGGCGCGCTGCGGCCGAAACCCCGCGCGTCCATCGCGGCGGCCAGGGCCACCGACCGCTCAAGGGCGCCCTCGAGGACCGGGAGCCCGACCTGGAGCAGCCCCCGGATGCCCTTGTCGGCGCGCCCGCGAAGGCGCCGCGCGGCGCGCAGGCGCTGCACATCGGTGATCAGGTTCGGCGCGAAGGTCATCGCCACGACGATGGCGACCCCCACCTCGTACAGCGCGCCCGGCAGCGACTTGAGCAGCCGGGACGGGCTGGCGAGCGCGTTGGCGGCGCCGACGCAGATGAGGAGACCGGCGAGGCGTACGCCGTCGTAGAGCGCGAAGAGCAGACCCTCGGCCGTCACCCGGCCACCGATCCGTACCCCCTTCGCCCAGTCGGGCAGCGGTACTTCGGGGAGCGTCACCAGGACATGCGTGCCGGGGATCGGCGAGCCGAGGATGACCGCGAAGACGAGCCGGATCGCGATCACGACGAGGCCGAGCTTCACGAACGCGCCGTACGACCGCGCCCACGGAGCCGACGTCCTGCGCGCCGCGACGACATAGCCCGCGACCCCGATGAGCAGCCCGATCAGCAGGGGATTGGTGGTGCGGGACGCGGCGACGCCGAGGCCGAGCGCCCACACCCACCAGGCGCCCGGGTGCAGCGCGTTGCTCCGGTGCGCTTCGGGTGCGAGGCGGGCGAGGCGCCGCCGCAGCGCACCGGGTGCGGTGCTCGGGTGATCGGTCATCGCACGGTTCAGCCGCGTCGGCGGCGTGCCTGCCATACGGCGGCGGCGCCGAGCAGCGCGATGGCGGCCACGCCCGCGACAAGCCCGACGGAGGGACCGCCGGAGTCGCTGTCCGTCTTGTCGGCCTCGCCCGCGGTCGGCTTCTTCCCGGAGGACTGTCCGTCGCCCGAGACCTGCTCGCCGCAGCCCGACTTGGGGTAGTTGGTGATGGCGCACAGCAGGGCGTTGCTGTCGTAGCGAAGGGGCTTGGCGACGGCGGCGAGTGCTTCCGCGCTCGTCGCGTCGTCCGACACCTGAGCGCAGGCGGTACGCGGCTTCGGCGGGGTCTCGCCGCCGGGGGCGTCACCCGGCGTACCGAAGTCGATGACCAGGGCGACCCGCTTGCGGTCGTCCTTTGCGGGGGTCTTGGCGCAGATCGCGGCGAAGTCCGC
Source organism: Streptomyces sp. NPDC048436 (assembly GCF_043200355.1). NCBI lineage: Bacteria > Bacillati > Actinomycetota > Actinomycetes > Kitasatosporales > Streptomycetaceae > Streptomyces > Streptomyces sp. NPDC048436. The sequence continues at coordinate 666,637 of NZ_JBICXP010000001.1, read as the reverse complement.
GGCGCCGCGCGGCTTCGCGGCGTCCTTCGAGTCCTCGGACACGGAGAACCGGAAGCCCTGGACGGCCCCGTCGTCGGGGCGCGCGCTGCCGGGGCCCTGACTCGCGTACGTCCACGTGGCGCCGTCCCGGTCCCAGAAGGACCAGTAGCGGTAGCCGGCGGCCTGGGCGGGGGCGGCGGCGAGGACACCGAGCAGGGCGGCGAGGAGCGCCCCGATCAGCAGGCGCCCGCACCGCACGCGACCCCGCGTCACAGCTGCTGCTTCTTCCTGTTGCCGCTGTAGAGGAAGCCGATGCCGATGCCCGCGACCAGGCCGACGCCGATGATCCACCAGATGCTCACGCCGCCGTCGTCGCTGTCCTTCTTCTCGTCGGCGGCCTTCTCGGTCGCCTGCGGGGCAGGTCCCTGCGCGTTGAGCTGCTTGACCAGGTCCGTGCCGCCGAAGTCGCGCGGGTCCATGCCCGCGGCGTGGGCGGCGAAGATCAGCTGGGCGTAGGCGGCGGGGCCGGACTTCTTGGCCCAGTCCGCGGAGTTCTTCGACAGCCACTCGGCCGACTTCTTGGCCTGCTCCTGCTGACCGGCCGCGGCGAGCGCGAGCACGGCGTCCGCGGTGTTCCCCAGGTCGGGCATGTTCTTGGCGCCGGCCATCGACGACATCAGGTGGTCGTCGCCCTTGGCGAGGGTCTTCAGGAGGTAGCCGGTGCCGTTCGACGCGGCCTGCTCGGCGGTGTCGGCCTTCGCGCACTTCGGGGCGGCGGACTGCTTCTTGGCGGCGTCGACGACCAGGCCCTTGCCGTGGCCGCCGAGGACGCCGGCCGCCGTGGCGTCCGCGTTCGGGGAGAGCTTGCCCGACTTGACGTCCGCGAGACCGAAGGCGCCGCCGTCCTTGCCGCAGCTCATCGAGAGGGCGGGCAGCGCGCTGTACGCCGTCTTGCCGCTCTGGGCCTTCACGCCCTCCGGCTTCTCGCCCGCCGCGACGAGGGCGCCGATGACGATGCCGGTGGAGTTGGCGTCGGAGTCCATGCCGGGGGTGTAGCCCCAGCCGCCGTCCTTGTTCTGCACCGACCTCAGCCAGCCGACGGCCTTGTCGACCGTCTTCTTCTGACCGCCGAGCGCGGCGAGCGCCTGGACGGCGGACGCGGTCGCGTTGCTGTCGAACATGGTCTTGGAGTCGCACGGCTCGGTCGCGTCGGCGCGGTACGCGGCGAAGCCGCCGCTGTCGCACTGCTGCCCGGCGAGCCAGTCGACGGCCTTCGCGGCGGGCTTCACTCCGGCCGAATTCTGGGCGAGGAGGGCGTACGACTGCCGGAAGACCCCGTCGAACTTGGGGTCCTCGTCGCCGTACAGACCGGAGGGAAGGGCCGCGGAGGGCGAGGGCTTCGCGGTGTCCGCGAAGGCGGCCGGGGCGGCGACCGAACCGAACACGGCTACGGCGGCCAGGACCGCTGCGCTGCGGCGAACGTTCATGATGCGGCGGGTGCCTCTCCCTGCGGGGAGCGGGGCAGCACGGGCACGTAACGGGCACGGGCACCGGGCGGCTCCGGCTCCGTATACCTCGACGGTGCCGTTCATCGGGGGCCCCGATGAAGCGAGCCGGTCATGGTCCGTACCGGGCATTCCGGCTTACCGCTCGGGTGCGGTATACGGCTGCGGGTCAGCGCCGGATTCGCACCGGCTTCCCCCCGTACGGGCATGATGACGACGGGGGCCACTCTACCGGCCCGTAGCGGAAGCACCCCGGGGCGCCCGCCCCGGCGGGAGGTCACACCGCCCGGTACCGCACCGGATCGCTGCCCACCGCCTCCGCGCGCCCCAGCTTCACCAGGCGCCGCACATGCGCCTCGGCCTCGGAGACGGCGATGTTGCGCGAGCCGTGGCGGATCTCGGCCCAGGGGCGGTTCCACTCCATGCGCTCGGCGAGCTGCCAGGGGGTGAGGGGCTCGGCGAGGAGAGCGGCCAGGTCGGTGAGGCGCTCCTCGTGGTGGGCCAGGATCTCCCGGACGCGGGCCGGGGCGTCCGTGAACGCGTACTGGTGGGCCGGAAGGACCTCCGCGGGGCCCAGGCGGCCGACGCGCTCCAGGGAGTCGAGGTAGTCACCCAGGGGGTCGGTGACCGTGTCGTCGTCAGGGTCCTCGTACAGGCCGATGTGCGGGGTGATGCCCGGGAGCAGATGGTCCCCGGAGAACAGGCGTCCGTGGCCCGGGAGTTGGGCCGGGTGCTCCTCCTCCAGGTGCAGGCAGACGTGGCCGGGGGTGTGGCCGGGGGTCCAGATCGCGCGGAGCCTGCGCCCCGGCAGGTCGATCAGCTCGCCGGGTGTGATGCCGAGGTCGGGCAGTGCGGGGGCCAGACCCGGCAGCTTGGGCATGCGGCCGGCCTCGCGGGCGGCGAGCAGCGGTGCCAGATGGTCGGCGGGGGCGCCCGCGGCCGTCAGCTTCTCCACCATGTAGTCGAGCCAGCGCCGCGGACGGCTCGACCTCGTCCGCCGTACGACCGCCGCGTCCGCCTCGTGCATCGCGATCCACGCGCCCGAGGCCTCGCGGACCTTGGCCGACAGGCCGTGGTGGTCGGGGTGATGGTGGGTGATGACGACGCCGTGCACGGCGTCGGCGGACGTGCCGCAGGCGGCGAGGCCGGTGGTGAGGGCGTCCCAGGAGGTGGGGTCGTCCCAGCCGGTGTCGATGAGGACCGGGCCGCTGTCGGTGTCCAGTAGGTGGACGAGCGTGAAGCCCAGGGGGTTGTCCGGGATCGGGACCTTGATGCTCCATACGCCCCCGCCGTGCTCGGTCACCTGCGGATCGGTCACCTGCGTCATCGGGCGCCCTCATCTCTCGTCGGCTGCGGGCCTGCCCGCCAGCGTAACTAGAACTAGTTCCAATGATCGCCCAAGTCGACCGTTCGCTCAGGCTACTTGAGCCTTGCCCTCCGTGGACTACTGGAACTAGAACTGGTATCAGTTCTGCATCAGTGAGTCCTGAGACAGCGTCAGAAAGTGTGCCGCGCAGGCGGAATCCCGCAGGAGGCAGTCAGCCATGACCGAGCTCGTGGAACACGGACAGCTTTTCATCGGCGGGGAGTTGGTGGATCCCCTCGGCAAGGACGTCATCGAGGTGGTGTCGCCGCACACCGGTCAGGTCTTCGCGCGGGTGCCGCACGCGGCGCCCGCCGACGTCGACCGGGCCGTCGCCACCGCGCGCAAGGCGTTCGACGAGGGGCCCTGGCCCCGGATGACGCTCGACGAGCGGATCGAGGTCATCACCAAGATCAAGGACGCTTTCGCCGTACGGCACGAGGAGATCGCCCGCGTCATCAGCTCCCAGAACGGCACCCCCTACACCTCCAGCGTGATGGTGCAGGCCCTCGCCGCGATGATGGTCTGGGACTCGGCGCTCACGGTCGCGAAGAACTTCACGTACGAGGAAGCGCGCGACGGCGCCCTCGGCAAGATCCTCGTCCGGCGCGAACCGGTCGGCGTCGTGGCGGCCGTCGTCCCGTGGAACGTCCCGCAGTTCACCGCGGCGGCCAAACTCGCGCCCGCGCTGCTCGCCGGATGCCCGGTCATCCTCAAGACCTCGCCGGAGACGCCGCTCGACGCCTACATCCTCGCCGAGATCGCCGTCGAGGCCGGGCTTCCGCGGGGCGTGCTCTCGATCATCTCGGCGGACCGTGAGGTCAGCGAGTATCTCGTCGGTCACCCCGGCATAGACAAGGTGTCCTTCACCGGCTCCGTCGGCGCGGGCAAGCGCGTCATGGAGGTCGCCGCGCGCAACCTCACCCGCGTCACCCTGGAGTTGGGCGGCAAGTCGGCCGCGGTGATCCTGCCGGACGCCGACGCGGCGGGCGCGGTCGCCGGGATCGTCCCCTTCGCCTGGATGATCAACGGCCAGGCGTGCGTGGCCCAGACCCGCATCCTCGTGCCCCGCTCGCGCTACGACGAGTTCGCCGACGCCTTCGCCGCGGCGGCCTCCGCGCTCAAGGTCGGCGACCCGCTCGACCCGGCGACCGAACTCGGCCCGCTGGTGGCCAAGCGCCAGCAGCAGCGCTCGCTCGACTACATCCGCATCGGCCAGGAGGAAGGCGCCAAGATCCTGACGGGCGGCGGACGCCCGGCCGGGTTCGACGAGGGCTGGTACGTCGAGCCGACGCTCTTCGGCGGCGTGGACAACTCCATGCGCGTCGCCCGCGAGGAGATCTTCGGCCCGGTCATCTGCCTTCTTCCGTACGGCGACGAGAGCGAGGCCGTCAAGATCGCCAACGACTCGGAGTACGGGCTCAGCGGCAGCGTGTGGACGGCGGACGTGGAGCGCGGCATCGACATCGCCCGCCGGGTGCGCACCGGAACGTACTCGGTGAACACCTTCAGTCTCGACATGCTCGGCCCGTTCGGCGGCTACAAGAACTCCGGCCTTGGACGGGAGTTCGGGCCCGAGGGGTACGGCGAGTACTTCGAGCACAAGATGATCCACCTCCCCGCCGGCTATGAGGGAGCGGGTGCCTAATGGGTGACCGCTGGCACGTCGAGGTGGACCGGTCCGTGTGCATCGGCTCCGGGATGTGCGTGATCACGGCGCCGGGCGGCTTCTCGCTCGACTCCGCCCGCCAGTCGCATCCCGTGGACCCCGAGACCGACGCCAACGAGAAGGTGCTCGAAGCGGCCGAGGGGTGCCCGGTCGAGGCGATCACGATCACGCTGACCAGTGGGGAGGTCGTTTTTCCGCCGGAAGAATAGCCCTGTTCGCCGCCGCGTGCGCCGAATTCACTTCCGTGACGGCGCCCGCGGAACCCGGCGAGCGAGGTGTGTATTTTATGTGCGCTCGAACGTGTGCGAACAGGACTTTACGCATGCGTTCCGCATGGTGTTCCGGTGACATCCGTGACTGTCCGTCCCCTTTGCGGTCTGGAAATCTCTCCATCACACCGCAGAGAGAGGGGGCACCGTGGACAAGCGGTACGAGGTCTACTGCCTGGCCGACAGGCACTTCTACGAGACTCCGGACCGCATGCCCGTGGGCGGGGCCGCCCCTGAGTTCAAGACGGCCGGTCGCGCTGTCCCGGCGGGATGGCGGTCGGGCCGCGAGGGGGACTGGCTCACCGTCGTCCCGGTCGACGAGGCCGGGCAGGCGCGGCCGGCTCCCCAACAGGGCTGGAAGATCCATGTGTCCGCCACGCTGGAGAACGCGGACCGGATAGCCGCGGCGGTCTGGGACCACTGCGTGCCGCGTGCCGTGCCCTTCAAGTTCATCGCGGGACGGCATCTGCTGCACCTGCGCAACAGCAAGTACGCGGGGCGCGACGGCAGCGGGAAGTTCGTGACGATCTACCCGGCCGACGAGGAGCAACTGCACTCGCTCCTGAGAGAGTTGGGCACGCTCCTCGAAGGCTTCGAAGGTCCCTACATCCTCACCGACCTGCGCTGGCGGGAAGGCCCGCTGTACGTCAGGTACGGCGCCTTCACCCGCCGCATGTGCGTCAACGACCGCGGCGCCCTCGTCCCCGCGATCGAGGACGACCACGGCACGCTCGTCCCCGACCCGCGCGACCCCGCCTTCAAGGTCCCCGCCTGGGTGACGCTGCCGCCTTTCCTCGAACCGCAGCTGGCGGCCCGCAACAAGACGACGGTCTCCGACCTGCCGTACCGCATGGAGAAGGCGCTGCACTTCTCCAACGGCGGCGGCGTCTACGTGGGAACCGACACTCGTGACGGCCGCAAGGTCGTCCTGAAGGAGGGCCGGCCGCACGCCGGTCTGGCATCCGACGGGGCCGACGCCGTGGCCCGCCTGGAGCGCGAGCGGGCCGCGCTGGAGTGTCTGGCGGGTCTCGGTGTCGCACCCGAGGTGCGCGACTGGTTCGAACTCGGCGGCCACCGCTTCCTCGTCATGGACTTCCTGGAGGGCCGCACCCTCAATTCCTTCTTCGCCGAGCGCCATCCGCTGTGCGTCAGCGAACCGGACCCCGCGGCGATATCCGCGTACACGGCCTGGGCGCTGCGCATCCACCGCGCCGTCGAGGAAGCCGTCGCCGCCGTGCACGGGCGGGGCGTCGTCTTCAACGACCTGCACATGTTCAACATCATGGTCGCGCCCGACGAACAGTCCGTCTCCCTCCTCGACTTCGAGGCGGCGGGACGAGTGGGTGACGGCGGACGCCAGGTCGTGGCCCACCCCGGGTTCATCGCTCCCGCGGACCGCGAGGGAGTGGACGTCGACCTCTACGCCCTCGCCTGTCTGCGCCTCGCCCTCTTCCTGCCGGTCACCACCCTTCTCGCCGTCGACCGCGGCAAGGCGGCGCACCTCGCGACGGTGATTGCCGCCGAATTCCCGGAGGTTCCGCGGGAGTTCCTCGCCGAAGCCGTGGCGGAGATCGAACGCGGCGGGCGGCGTGAGGTTGCCACGGCGGGCGGGGTCGGCGCCATCGGGCCGGTGACGGGGGCCGCCTCGCCACTCGTGGACATCGCCGACTGGCCCAGCAGCCGGGACTCCATGGTCAAGGCCATCCTCGCCTCGGCCACCCCGGAGCGCGACGACCGGCTCTTCCCGGGCGACATCGCGCAGTTCGCCGAGGGCGGCGGGCTGGGCCTCGCACACGGCGCGGCCGGAGTGCTGCTCGCCCTCGCCGAGAGCGGCGCCGAACGCTATGAGGAGGGCGAGCGCTGGCTTCTCAAGCACACCGAAGCCCTCGCCCCCGGTACGCCGATGGGCCTTGAGCACGGTCTCGCGGGCATCGTCCACGTGCTGGACCGGCTCGGCCACCGCACACGCGCCCTCGACCTGGCGGAGCTCATCCTCAAGGAGAACTGGCAGCGGCTCCCCTCCGACCTGGACGGCGGCCTCGCAGGCCTCGGCCTGGTCTTCGACTCCCTCGCACGCAGCACAGGGGAGCAAGCCTTCGGCCAACACGCGTTGCGCGCCGCCGAGTTGCTCGGCGAGCGGCTGACCGCGGAAGGTCCGCCCAACGAGCGGCGCAGGGCCGGCCTGCTGCACGGGGCCACCGGCTCCGCGCTCCTCTTCCTGCGGCTCTACGAACAGAGCGGCGACCCCACGCTCCTCGACCTGGCGGCGCGCGCCCTGCGCTCGGACCTCGACCGGTGCGTGGCGCGGGAGGACGGCAGCCTCGCGGTGGACGAGGGCTGGCGCACCATGCCCTACCTCGGCGACGGGAGCGTCGGCATCGGCATGGTCATCGACGACTACCTCGCGCACCGGGACGACGCCGGGTTCGAGGCGGCGCGGCCAGGAATCCTGGCCTCCGCACGCTCGCGCTTCTGCGTGCAGCCCGGCCTGTACCAGGGGCGGGCAGGACTGCTCCTGCACGTCAACCGCAGCACCACGCCCGGCATCACCCCCGAGGACGTCGCCGCGCAGATCGAGGGCCTCGGCTGGTTCGCCATGCCGTACGCGGGCCAACTCGCCTTCCCCGGCGATCAGATGTTGCGCCTCTCCATGGACCTGAACACCGGAACGGCGGGCTGTCTCCTCGCCCTCGCCGCCGCACTCGGGGACACCGGAGCGCACGTCCCCTTCCTGCCGCACACGCGGCGGGCCCAGAGCCGGTCCCGCGACGCCGCGGGGTCGTGACAACACCCCACAAGGACAGCAGCAACGTCCCCAAATGAGAGGCAGTTCCATGGCACTTCTCGACCTGCAGAGCATGGAGTCCGACGAGATGACCGGTGGCGGCGGCGGTGGCGGCGGCAGCCAGGTAAGCCTCCTCCTCTGCTGGAGCGCCGCCAGCGTTCTGCTCTGTCTGTGACTCCACTGCGCGCCTGAGCAGCACGGTTGACGGACCGGGCGGGTCTCCTAGCGGAGGCCCGCCCGGACCCAACCACCGCCACGCCACTGACACGTACAGCGCCACCGACACGTACAGCGCCACCGCCACTCCGCCACGGACACGAGGACTGCGAGGACCCGGACCGCATGGCGACCACGACCCCCCGCCCGCGTCGGCAACCCGCTGAAACCCCGGCTGAACATGGACCCCGACCCGGCCGCGCCGCAGGACTGCTGCGTGCGGCGGCCCGGTACAGTGCCGCCCGCTGCGTGGTCCTCGCGCTGTGCATCGTCGCGGGCGCGGGTGCGAGCCTCCTTTTGCCGTACGCCATCGGGCGCGCCCTGGACGCCGTCCTGTCCGGCCACGCGTCGGGCCACGTCGGCGCCGACGCCACCCGCTGGATCCTGGTCTGCGCCGCGCTCATCGGCGCGAGCGCGGTCCTCGACGCCGTCGACAGCGTGCTCACCGGCACCACCAACGCCCGCACCACGGCCTGGCTGCGCGGTCGTGTCGGGCGCCATGTGCTCGCCGTCGGGCCACGCGCCACCGCCCGTTTCGCCCCCGGCGACCTGGTGGCCCGCCTCATCGACAACGCGGCCCACGCGGGCGTCGCGCCCGCGACGTCCGCCGCGCTCCTGGCCGCCCTGGTCGCACCCGTCGGCGCCGTGGTGGCGCTCGCCCTGATCGACGGCTGGCTCGCCGTGGTGTTCGTCGCGGGCGCGCCCGTCCTCGTCCTGCTCCTGCGGGCGTTCGTGCGCGTCTCCTCCGACTGCGTGGCCCGCTACCAGCAGGTCCAGGGCGACATCGCGGGCCGCCTCAGCGAGGCGATCGGCGGCGCGAGGACCATCGCCGCGGCGCACACCGAGGACAAGGAGGCGGCGCGCGTTCTCGGGGCGCTGCCCGAACTCTCCCGCCAGGGCCACCGGATGTGGCACGTGCAGGGCCGCTCCCAGGCCCAGGCGGTGGCCGTCGCGCCGCTCCTGCAGATCGGCGTCGTCGTGGTCGCGGGCCATCTGCTGATCGAGCACCGCATCACCGTCGGCGAGCTCCTCGCCGCCTCCCGGTACGCGGTGCTCGCCACCGGCATCGGCGTCCTCGTGGGGCAGTTGGGCGCCCTGGTGCGGGCCAGGGGAGCCGCCCGGCGCCTGGAGGAAGTGCTCGCGGAACCCGCCACCGTGTACGGCGACTCGGAACTCCCGCCCGGCGAAGGCTTGTTGGAGCTACGTGGGATCAAGGTGGCCCGCGGTGGACGCACCGTGCTCGACGGGATCGACCTGACGGTGCCCGCGGGCGGCACCCTTGCCGTGGTCGGCCGCTCCGGCGCGGGCAAGTCGCTGCTCGCCTCCCTCGCGGGACGGCTCGCCGACCCCGACGAAGGGGACGTACGTCTCGACGGCGTCCCCCTGCGCTCGCTCGGCCGGGATGAGCTGCGCCGCGAGGTCGGCTACGCCTTCGAGCGGCCCGCCCTGCTCGGCGCGACCCTGGAGGACACCATCGGCTTCGGATCCCCGCGCCCTGCGCCCTCCCGCATCCGCGAGGCGGCCGGCGCCGCCCGCGCCACCCCCTTCATCACCCGCCTCCCCGACGGCTACGCCACCCGCTGCGAAGACGCGCCCCTCTCCGGAGGCGAGGCCCAACGCCTCGGCCTGGCACGGGCGTTGGCACGAGGTGGGCGGCTCCTGATCCTGGACGACGCCATGTCGAGCCTCGACACGGTGACCGAACACCACATAGCCGAGGCCCTGCTCCACCACTCCGCGCACGGCAGCCGCCTGATCATCGCCCACCGCGCGGCGACCGCGGCCCGTGCCGACGCGGTGGCCTGGCTGCACGACGGCCGGATCCGGGCGGTGGGCACGCACGCGGAACTGTGGGAGCGGCCGGAGTACCGGGAGGTGTTCGGCGCGTGAGGCTCATTTCCGGTGAGGGGCGGCGGGATCCGCAGGGTCCCTACCGCCGGGGTGTCCGCTTCCTGTGGCGCCGGTGGCCGGTGGTCCTGCGGCTCGCCCTGTGGTCCGTACTGGAGACCGGGCAGACCTTCCTGACCGGGTTCGCCCTCGCCCGCGCCCTGGACGACGGCTTCCTCGCGGGGCACGAGGCGGTCGGCCTCGGGTGGCTCGGCGCGGCGGGGCTCGGCGTGGTGGTCGCCGCGTACGGCACGGGGCGGGTGTACCGCACGGTCGCCGACCTGGTGGAGCCGCTGCGGGACACCCTGGTCCGGCAGGTCGTCGGCCGGGGGCTTCGGGACGCGGAAGGCGCCGCGGTGTCCCGGCTCACCCAGCAGGTGGAGATCGCAAGGGACACCTTCGCGGGCCTGGTCCTGGTGTCACGCTCCTTCGTCTTCACGGCCGCCGGCGCGCTGGTCGGCCTGTTCTCGCTCGACCCCCTCCTCCTCCTGGTCGTGGCGCCGCCGCTCATCGCGGGCGTCGGCCTGTTCGTGGCGACACTGCGTCCGCTGGCCAGGCGCCAGGAGGAGTTCCTCGTCGCCGACGAGGGCATCGCGGGCCAACTGGGCGCGCTGGCCCCGGGGTTGCGGGACGTGGCGGCGGCGGGCGCGGAACGGGACGCGGCCGCCGACCTGGACCGGGGCGTCGCCACGGAGTACGCGGCGGCCCGCGGTCTCGCCCGCTGGGGCATCCTGCGCACGGCGGCCCTGGCGACCGGCGGCCAGCTCCCGCTGGTCCTGCTCCTCGTCACCGCCCCCTGGCTCCTGGACAACGGAGTGACACCCGGCGCACTGGTCGGAGCCCTCGCCTACGTCACGCAGGCCCTGCTCCCGGCCCTGCACAACCTGATCCACGGCCTGGGCGCGAGCGGCTCCCGCCTCGCCATCGTCCTGCACCGCCTGACGTGGACCCCACCGCAGACGCCACCGGAGCAGCCCGAGACGGTCACCGCCCCCGCCCCCGACGCGCCCCCGCCCCCCGCCCTCCACCTCTCCTCCGTCACCTTCGCCTACGGGCCCCGCGCCGAGCCCGTCGTACGCGATCTCTCGCTCACCGTCCCGCGCGGTGGCCACCTGGCCGTCGTCGGGCCCAGCGGCATCGGGAAGTCGACGCTGGCCGGGCTCGTGGCGGGGCTGCTCGAACCCGGGGGCGGGGTCGTCCTGGTGGATGGGCGGGCGGTGCGGGGGCAAGGGGCCGCCGGGCGCAGGGTGTTGATACCGCAGGAGGCGTACGTCTTCAGCGGGACGGTGCGGGAGAACCTGGAGTATCTGCGGGCGGACGCCGTGAGCGGGGCGGAACTGCTCTCCGCCGCCGGGGCCGTCGGGCTCAGTGGCCTGATCGAGCGGCTCGGCGGGCTCGCCGCCGCGCTCGACCCCGCCGCGCTCTCCGCCGGTGAGCGCCAGCTCGTCGCGCTGACCCGCGCCTATGTCTCGTACGCGCCCCTCGCCCTGCTCGACGAGGCCACCTGCCACCTCGACCCGGTGGCGGAGGCGCGCGCCGAGCGGGCGTTCGCGGCCCGGCCCGGCGGCACCCTCGTGGTGATCGCCCACCGCATCAGCTCGGCCCGCCGCGCCGACCGGATCCTGGTGATGGACGGACAGCACACCCTGTGCGGCGGTCATGAGGAGCTGCTCGAACGCTCCTCGCTCTACCGGGATCTCGCCGGGAACTGGGGCCCGGCGAACGGCAGTTCACACCCAGCCCTCCCCGCGCGAGATGCGTATGGCGTCGATCCTGTTGCGGGCGCCGGTCTTGCGGGTGATGGCGGCCATGTAGTTGCGCACCGTGCCGTTGGTCAGATGCAGACGGTGCGCGATCTCGGCGACAGGGGCGCCCCCGGCGGCGAGTGACAGGACCAGTAACTCCCGGTGGGTGAGCGGCATCTGAGAGGCCTTCAGAAAGCCGAAGCCCAGTGACTCGTCGACGAACCGCTGCCCGGCCGCCACCTGTCTTATCCCGGTGAGCAGCCGGTCCGGCGGGCTCGCCTTGTCCACATAGCCGAGGGCGCCCGCCTCCATGCAGCGCCGCAGCAGCCCCGGCCGGTTCCCGGAGACCAGGACGAGGAGCGGGCTGCCGAGTCCCCCGGCCGCCGGATGGGACTGTTCGCCGAACTCGGCGGACGCGTACGCGGCGTCGCCGTCCGGGTCGACCACGCAGAGGTCGGGCCGCATCGCGCCCGTACGGTCGCGGGCGCCGTGCCACGGCGCATGGAACACCTCCAGGTCCGGCTCACGGGCGAGACGCTCCGCCAGAGCCGATCGCAGCAGACAGGCATCGTGCACGAGAAGTACCCGGATCACGTTCCGATCCCCCAGCTTCCCGCTGTCGGTATTCCGGCAGTTTCCGGCAGTTTCCGGTTGCCTCGGTCAAGTACGTCACCATTCATAGCGGCGCCGACCGCTCGCGCGGACCCGGAGATCTGGCCAAGAGGGATCAGGAGGGGCTCAGGGGCGCAATTGCCACGCGCCTGTGCGCCCCCTGTGCACCGCATGCAGCGGGACAGGGGTTGCGGGATCGCGTGATCCGGGGGACGCGTGAGAGGCGAGGGCCGGGGGAGCGTTACGCCTTCTCGGGCGACGTCAGGTCGACTTCTCGGGCGACGTCAGGCCGATTTCTCGGGCGACGTCAGGTCGATCAGGCGGCACACCATCTCGATGTCGATCTTGACCTGCGCGATCGACGCCCGCCCCGAGAGCCAGGTGATCAGCGCCGAGTGCCAGGTGTGCTCGATGACGCGCACCGCCGAGAGCTGTTCGGGGGTCGGGGCGTCCTCCAGGCCCATCGCGTCCAGGATGATCACCGTGGTCAGCCGCGAGACCGTGTCCACCTCGGGGCTCACCGAGCGGTCGGCGAAGGTCAGGGCCCGCACCATCGCGTCCGCGAGGTGCGGTTCGCGCTGCAGGGCGCGGAAGGCCCGCATCAGCGTCTCCGCGACCCGCTCGGCGGGCGTCTCGCCGGCCGGCGGGCGCTTACGGATCGTCGAGTGCATGTGCCCCAGCTGGTCCTGCATGGTGGCGACCAGGAGATGCACCTTGGAGGGGAAGTAGCGGTAGAGCGTGCCGAGCGCGACGCTGGAGGACTCGGCGACCTCGCGCATCTGCACCGCGTCGAACCCGCCCCTGCTCGCGAGTTGGGCGCTGGCGTGCAGGATGCGGCGGCGGCGCGCCTCCTGCCGTTCGGTGAGGGGCGGCGACGCCGGATCAGCTGCTGCGACTTCCGCTGGCTTGGCTTCCGCTGTCATATGTCCCGTTGTTCCGTTGTCCCGTTCCGGATACGTGGTCGGCCAGCATGGCAGGGGACCCGCCGTGGCGCGAATCACCTGATCCGGGCCTTACAGCGCGGCTACCTGCCGGTAGATTCAAAGCTCGTTCAGCGATCATTCAACGATCAAGTCTGAAACTTGTTCTAGATTACCGTCCCGGCGTAACCTCGCGGACAACCGCAGGGAGAAGGGGGCCGAGAGTGACCGCTGAGGCCATGGAGGCGGGCCCCCGGACGGGGCCGGACGCCGATGGTGACCGTCCGTTGCGCATCGCTCTCCTCACGTACAAAGGGAACCCGTTCTGCGGGGGACAAGGCGTCTACGTACGTCATCTCTCGCGCGAGCTGTCCCGCCTCGGCCACAGCGTCGAGGTGATCGGCGCGCAGCCCTACCCCGTCCTTGACGAGGGCCTTGAGGGCCTGACCCTCACCGAGCTGCCGAGCCTCGACCTCTACCGCTCGCCCGACCCCTTCCGCACCCCCAAGCGCGACGAGTACCGCGACTGGGTCGACGCGCTCGAAGTGGCGACGATGTGGACCGGCGGCTTCCCCGAGCCAGCGACCTTCAGCCTGCGCGCCCGTCGCCATCTGCGGGCCAGGCGCGGCGAGTTCGACGTCGTGCACGACAACCAGACCCTCGGCTACGGCCTGTTGGGCGACCTCGGCGCGCCGCTCGTCTCGACGATCCATCACCCCATCACCGTGGACCGTCAGTTGGAGCTGGACGCGGCGCCCGGCTGGCGGCGGCGCATGTCCGTGCGCCGCTGGTACGCGTTCACGCGCATGCAGAAGCGCGTGGCGCGCCGCCTGCCCTCCGTGCTCACCGTCTCCGGCACCTCGCGCCAGGAGATCATCGAGCACCTCGGCGTACGTGAGGACCGCATCGACGTCGTGCACATCGGCGCCGACACCGACCTCTTCTCACCGGACCCGGCGATCCCCGAGGTCCCTGGCCGGATCGTCACGACCTCCAGCGCGGACGTCCCGCTCAAGGGCCTCATCCACCTCGTCGAGGCGCTGGCCAAGGTCCGCGCCGAGAACCCCGCAGCCCACCTCGTCGTCGTCGGCAGGCGCGCCGAGGACGGTCCCGTGGCGCAGGCGATCGAGCGGTACGGCCTCGAGGACGCCATCGAGTTCGTCAAGGGCATCACCGACGCCGAGCTCGTCGACCTGGTCCGCTCGGCGCAGGTCGCCTGCGTCCCTTCTCTCTACGAGGGGTTCTCGCTGCCCGCGGCGGAGGCCATGGCGACGGGAACGCCGCTGCTCGCGACGACCGGCGGCGCGATCCCGGAGGTCGCGGGCCCGGACGGCGAGACGTGCCTCGCCGTGCCGCCCGCCGACCCCGGCGCGCTCGCCGCCGGGCTGAGCCGGCTGCTCGGCGACCGTGAGCTGCGCGCCCGGCTCGGCGCGGCCGGACGTGAGCGGGTTCTCGCCAAATTCACCTGGGCCCGCGCCGCCCAGGGCACCGCAGAGCTGTACCGCGCGGCGATCGCCCGCAACAACCAAGCCCCGCAATCCGGCCGCCCCGCCGCCACCCCGACGTACTCCGGGAGCCCTCGCTGATGCTGACCGTCGACTTCACCCGCTTCCCGCTCGCCGCGGGCGACCGCGTCCTGGATCTGGGCTGCGGCGCGGGCCGGCACGCCTTCGAGTGCTATCGGCGGGGGGCCCAGGTGGTGGCCCTCGACCAGAACGGCGAGGAGATCCGTGAGGTCGCCAAGTGGTTCGCCGCGATGAAGGAGGCGGGCGAGGCGCCCGCCGGCGCGACGGCCACCGCGATGGAGGGTGACGCGCTCAACCTGCCCTTTCCCGACGCCTCGTTCGACGTCGTGATCATCTCCGAGGTGATGGAGCACATCCCCGACGACAAGGGCGTACTCGCGGAGATGGTCCGCGTGCTCAAGCCCGGCGGCCGCATCGCGGTGACGGTCCCGCGCTACGGCCCGGAGAAGATCTGCTGGGCCCTGTCGGACGCGTACCACGAGGTCGAGGGCGGGCACATCCGCATCTACAAGGCGGACGAACTGCTCGGCAGGATGCGGGAAGCGGGCCTGAAGCCGTACGGCACGCACCACGCGCACGCCCTGCACGCGCCCTACTGGTGGCTGAAGTGCGCCTTCGGCGTGGACAACGACAAGGCCCTGCCGGTGCGGGCGTACCACAAGCTCCTGGTCTGGGACATCATGAAGAAGCCGCTGGCCACGAAGGTGGCGGAGCAGTTGCTCAACCCGATTGTGGGCAAGAGTTTCGTGGCGTACGCGACGAAGCCGCATCTGCCGAAGACGGACGCGAAGACCGACGACGCGAAGACCGACGCGTGACGAGCCCGGAGCGGACGGAACACCTGGTCCTGCCCGGCGTCCTGACGGCCGACGAGGCCGTCGTGACGGTACGCGGGATCCTCGCCGTCCAGCGCGAGGACGGCGCGATCCCGTGGTTCCGCGGCCACCACCTGGATCCGTGGGACCACACCGAGGCAGCCATGGCCCTGGACGCCGCGGGCGAGCACGCGGCGGCGGGCCGCGCCTACGACTGGCTGGCGCGGCACCAGAATCCGGACGGCTCCTGGTACGCGGCGTACGTCGACGGGGATCCGTACGACGTGAGCGACCGGGGCCGCGAGACGAACTTCTGCGCGTACGTCGCCGTGGGCGTCTGGCACCACTACCTCTCGACCGGCGACGACACGTTCCTCGACCGCCTGTGGCCGACGGTGGTGGGGGCGGTGGAGTTCGTCCTCGCGCTGCAGCAGCCGGGCGGCCAGATCGGCTGGAAGCGGGAGGCGGACGGGACGCCGGTCAACGACGCGCTCCTTACCGGCAGTTCATCGATCCACCAGGCGCTGCGCTGCGCCCTGGCGATCGCCGAGCAGCGGGAGGAGCCGCAGCCGGACTGGGAGCTGGCTACGGGCGCGCTGGCCCACGCGATACGCAGCCACCCCGAGCGGTTCCTCGACAAGGACCGCTACTCGATGGACTGGTACTACCCGGTCCTGGGCGGCGCGCTGAGCGGCCCCGAGGCCAAGTCCCGCATGGAGGACGGCTGGGACCGCTTCGTGGTGCCGGACCTCGGCGTGCGCTGCGTCATCCCCAACAACTGGGTGACGGGCGGCGAGAGCGCCGAACTGGCCCTGGCGCTCTGGATCCTGGGCGAGTCGGACCGCGCCCTGGAGATCCTCCAGTCGATCCAGCACCTGCGCGACCCGGAGTCCGGCCTCTACTGGACGGGCTACGTCTTCGACGACAAGGCGATCTGGCCCGAGGAACTGACAACGTGGACGGCGGGCTCCGTGCTCCTTGCGGTAGCGGCACTGGGCGGCGACGAGGCCACCTGCGCGGTGTTCTCAGGAGAACGCCTGCCGGTGGGCCTCGCGCCGGGGTGCTGCGGGGCGGGTACGGGTCAGTAGCGGCGGAGGCGGCCTGCTATGGCGTGGCCGACGAACATGTACACGAGCGCTGCGAGGCCGTAGCCGCAGACCACGCGGGCCCA
>NZ_JBICXP010000001.1:184426-650079 GCF_043200355.1 Streptomyces sp. NPDC048436 | reverse complement strand
CCCAGGCCTCGTCGAACGTGCTGTGTTCTTCCGGGGGGTGCCCCCGGACCCCCGGGTCGTGCGAACGGTGTGCCGGGGGTCTGGGGCTGTCGCTCCGGGCGGTCAGTAGCGGCGGAGGCGGCCTGCTATGGCGTGGCCGACGAACATGTACACGAGCGCTGCGAGGCCGTAGCCGCAGACCACGCGGGCCCAGGCCTCGTCGAACGTGCTGTGTTCTTCCGGGGGGTGCCCCCGGACCCCCGGGTCGTGCGAACGGTGTGCCGGGGGTCTGGGGCTGTCGCTCCGCGCGGTCAGTAGCGGCGGAGGCGGCCTGCTATGGCGTGGCCGACGAACATGTACACGAGCGCTGCGAGGCCGTAACCGCAGACCACGCGGGCCCACGCCTCGTCGAACGTGAACAGGTCGTGCGACCAGCCCGCGAGCCAGCGGGCCACGTCATGGATGAACTGGACGAGGTCGTTGGCGCGGTTCGCGTCCAACAGGTACATCAGGATCCATAGGCCGAGGATGATGGCCATCACGTCTGCGACGATGACGATGATCCTCGCTGCATTACTGCCACGTGCGTGTCGTGTGGACATGCGGGCCGAGTACCGGGCCCGCCCCGCTTGAAACCCGTACGGGCTCCGCCGAGTGGCGGGCGCCGCCGCCCGGGGTGAGGCTGCCGGAAGAGCTGTCCACTCCGGGAGGTCCCCCGTGTTGCTGTCCGCCGCGACCGTACGCCGGTCCCTCGTCGCCCCTGTGCTGTGCGGTGCCCTCTTGGTGGGGGCGACAGGGTGCGGCGGTGACGACAAGGCCGCCGCCTCGTCCTCGTCCTCCTCGCCGTCGAGCTCCAGCTCCGCCGAGAAGCAGAAGTTCGCCAAGACCCGGTTCGTGGCGAACGCGGGGATCGCCGCAGGGGCGACGTACCAGTGGATCGTGAAGCCCTACAAGGCGGGGAAGTTCAAGAAGGGCGCCGACGGGCGGAAGTTCGCCCTGATCAAGGCGGGTCTTGCGGGGACACTCGCCTACAACCGCCTGAAGGCGGCATCGAAGAACGCGAAGGGCGACCCGACGCTGTCCAAGGCGGTGGCTCCCCTGACGGCGGGCATCGACGCCCTGAAGGACCTCCCGTCCAAGCTACGCAAGGGCGACTCGACGGACTCGGTGGTGAGCTCCTTCGACGGGGTGATCAACAAGGTGAAGGACGCGGGGAAGAGCGCGGGGGCGGAGGTCAAGGACAAGGTTCCCTCCGCGGGGGAGTTGGCGAAGGGGTAGGCCTGGCCGGAGGCCTTGGGCGGTGTCCGCAACCGGCCCCGCGAGGCTTTGCGCGCCGCCCATCACCGGCTCCGCCGAGTTCGTCCTCAAACGCCGGACAGGCTGATAGCCGGTCAGCCGTTCAGCTCCGCCAGGACCCGCAGCGTATGGCGATCCGGTGCCAGCACCAGGAGGTCCGTTACCGGGCCCTTCCGCCACATTTCGAGCCGCTCGGCAATCCGCTCCCTCGGCCCCACAAGGGAAATCTCATCGGCGAAAGCGTCCGGCACGGCCATGACCGCCTCCTCTCGCCGCCCCGCGAGAAACAGTTCCTGAATTCTTCGCGCTTCCTCCTCGAACCCCATCCGGGCCATCAGATCCGCATGGAAATTCCGCGCGGAATGCCCCATCCCCCCGATATAAAACCCCAGCATCGCCTTGACCGGAAGCAGTCCCTCCGTCACGTCGTCGCA
The DNA here is from genome assembly GCF_043200355.1 of Streptomyces sp. NPDC048436. Lineage (NCBI taxonomy): Bacteria > Bacillati > Actinomycetota > Actinomycetes > Kitasatosporales > Streptomycetaceae > Streptomyces > Streptomyces sp. NPDC048436. Next base: position 648,370 of record NZ_JBICXP010000001.1, on the reverse strand, counting down.
CACCTTGGCCCGAGCCATCGGCGCGACCATGAACCCCTCCCGCGCCTCCGTGAGCGACGCTTCGTACACGTCCGACCGCATAGGCGACCAGTACAGCGGCAGCCACCCGTCCGCGATCCGTGCCGTCTGGGCGATGTTCTTGGGCCCCTCCGCGCCAAGGAGAACCGGCAGATCGGCCCGCAGCGGATGCGTGATCGGCTTCAGGGGTTTGCCGAGGCCGCTCGCGTCCGCACCCCGGTAAGGGTGCGCGTGGAAGCGACCGTCCAGCGTCACCGGCCCCTCCCGCCGCAGCACTTGGCGGATGACATCCACATACTCCCGCGTGGCGGTCAGCGGCGACTTCGGGAACGGCCGCCCGTACCACCCCTCCACCACCTGTGGCCCGGAGAGACCGAGCCCGAGCATCATCCGCCCGCCGGACAGGTGGTCCAGGGTCAGCGCGTGCATGGCCGTCGTCACCGGCGACCGCGCCGCCATCTGCGCAACCGCCGTACCCAGCTTGATGGTTGAGGTCTGCGCCGCGATCCAGGTCAGCGGGGTGAAGGCGTCGGAGCCCCACGCCTCCGCCGTCCACACGGAGTCGTATCCGAGCCGCTCGGCCTCCTGGGCGAGTGTGACGTGCCCGGGGTCGGGGCCGCGCCCCCAGTAGCCGAGTGCGAGTCCCAGGCGCATGCCCCGATCCTTCCTGACGGTCCGTCAGTTCCCTGCCGGGTGGCGACTGTACGACAACGGCCCCCCGCCCGGAAGGGCGAGGGGCCGCGAGGTGCGGGAGAGATCAGCCGCGCTGAATACCCGTGGTGTCCTGAAGGACGCCACGACGGCCGTCCTGCGTCTGGGCCACCAGGCCCGGACCGCGCTGCTCGACGGCCAAGTACCACGTACCGGGCGCCAGTTCGGCGATCGGCGTCGGCGAGCCGTCCTCCGCGTACAGCGGACGCGGCACCGGCACGGCGAACCAGAACGGCGAGAAGTCACCGGTGGCCTGCGCCTGCGCGGGCGGCGGGGTGTGCTGACCCGGCTGCGGCTGGCCCGGCTGGGCGCCGTAGGGCTGACCCTGCTGCGGCTGACCGGGCTGGGCACCGTAGGGCTGACCGGGCTGGCCCTGCGCACCGGGGTACCCGTAACCACCCTGCGGCTGACCGCCGTAGGGCTGGGGGGTGGCGGGGCGGGGGGCGCCGACGAGGGGAGCCTTGAAGGCCGGGACCGTCAGGGAGAGGATCGCCCCGGCGGCAAGCACCAGCGTCGCGATCAGGGAGAGGATGAGGCCGATACCGGCGTCGACTCCGGAGTCACCGGTGCCCGAACCCACGTTGTCGTAGCCGCTGGACGGGTCGAAGATCTGCCCGATGGCGCTCCACGCGGCGGCGATGGCGAAGGCGACACCGAAGTGGCCGAGGTCGAGACCAAGGACCTTCGGAGGCGTCGGCAGCCCGCGGGAGACGACGATGCAGACAGCACCGATGATCCCGGCCAGGGTGACGCCCAGCAGGACCGGCCCGCTGCTCCAGGCATTCGGCATGTCCAGGGAGGCCGGGGCGTCTTCGACATCGAAGATGTCCAGGAACGAGGCGATGAACAGCAAAACCGCTGCTCCGATCACCACGCCGTCGCCTCGAGTGAGAGAGCGGATATTCACTTCAGGTCCTTCGTAAGTCGTCTCGTCGTTGGAGGCGTCGCTGTCGCCCCAAGGTCGCGGCGCAAAGCGCGGGGATGGCCCCCCATCGTACGGAGGACATTATCGTCCACACGGGTGGGGTGTCTGCTCGGGATAAAGACCCGTCGCCCCGCTACCAACCCGTTATCCGCGCAGGAAGCTCACGATTCCGTCGGAGATGCCCTTCGCCGCCTTCTGCCGCCACGCGCCGCTGGTGAGCAGTGCCTCGTCATTGGTGTCCCGCATATTGCCGCACTCGATGAACACTTTGGGGACGGTCGACAGATTGAGGCCGCCCAGATCCTTGCGTACGTCGAGTCCGGTGCCGTCACCGACGTAGTTGGAGGGGGCGCTGCCCGTCGCGCTGACGAACTTGCCCGCGATGCGCTCGCCCAGGGCGCGGGAGGGGACGACGATCTTGGTGGTGTCCGCGGCGCCGGACTTCACCGACGCGGGCAGGATCACGTGGAACCCGTGGTTGCCCGCTGCCGAGCCGTCGGCGTGGACGGAGACGACGGCGTCCGCCTTGGCGGTGTTGCCGATGCGGGCGCGCTCGTCGACGCAGGGGCCCCAGGGGCGGTCGCCGTCCTGGGTGAACTTGACCGTGGCGCCCTGCTTCTCCAGCAGCGTGCGCATGCGGTGCGAGACGTCGAGGGTGAACTGGGCCTCGGTGTAACCGTGGTTGGTGGAGGTCCCGGTGGTGTCGCACTCCTTGCGGTGCGTGCCGACGTCGACCAGGCGGTTGATCTCGGCCGTGTGCTTGCCGTTGCCGGGGTTGTGGCCGGGGTCGATGACGACGACCTTGCCCTTGAGGGGGCCGGAGGCGGCGGGGCGGCCCGACGACTTCGGGGGCTTCGCCGTGCTCGGCTTCTCGTCGTCCTTGCCGTGGTCCTTGCCCCCCTTGTCGTCATCCTTTTCGGAGGCTGACGGGGACGACTTGCCGGAGGGCGAGCCCTGCGCGGAGTGGCTCGGCGCCGGAAGCGTTCTGGCCGGCTCGTTCCCTCCGGGCCCGCTGGTGGCCTCGTAGAGGATCCACCCGGCGAGGCACGTCGGCACCAGCGCGGCGAGCGTCACCGTGAGCGGGCCGCGGCCGAAGCGGCGGGGCGGGCGTGGGGGCTGAATCTCCGGACCTACGTACGACACGACAGCCACCTTACGGGCCGTTCACGTGCTCCGCAGGGAGCCGGGGCAGTCGCGGAGAAGTGGCGGTTCACAGCGTGATCCGCGGCGTGGCGCCGGGAGTTTTCCGCATGCGGCATTCGGATCGACATCGGATCGGCATTCGGCTCAACTCAGCTGATCCGCCGCCGTCAGATCCCTGGTCCCGTTCGCCGCAGGACGCGCAGCGAGTCCGTTGCCGAGACCTCCGTGAACGCGCCGGATTCCAGGGCCCTGAGGTAGACGCGGTACGGGGCCTGGCCCGTCATGATGTCCGCCGGGTTCGGGAACACGTCGTGGATCAGCAGGAGGCCGCCCTCCGCGAGGTGCGGGGCCCAGCCCTCGTAGTCGGCGTTCGCGTGTTCGTCCGTGTGGCCGCCGTCGATGAACACCAGACCGAGCGGTCCGCCCCACGCCTTCGCCACCTGCGGGGAGCGGCCGACGATCGCGATGACGTGGTCCTCCAGGCCCGCGTGGTGCAGGGTGCGGCGGAAGGTGGGGAGGGTGTCCATGCGGCCGACCTCGGGGTCGACCGTCTCCGGGTCGTGGTACTCCCAGCCCGGCTGCTGCTCCTCGCTTCCGCGGTGGTGGTCCACCGTGATCGCCGTGACGCCCGCTTCCCGCGCGGCGTCCGCGAGCAGGATCGTGGAGCGGCCGCAGTACGTGCCGACCTCCAGAAGCGGCAGGCCGAGCGCCGCCGCCTCCGTGGCCGCCGCGTGCAGGGCGAGTCCCTCGCCGGCCGGCATGAAGCCCTTGGCCGCTTCGAAGGCGGCGAGGATTTCTGGCTTGGGCTGCGGGGGCATGAGTCCTCCTGGGCTTCGGTAAAGCGGTGGGTCTCCGCCGTGGGCCGACCTATGCTGCCGCATGGTCCGGCTGATCATGGGGGCGGGGCCGTATACCAGCAGTGGAGGGACCTTTCATGGAACTCGTACCGGCCGATCCGACGGTCCTGCATCCGTTTCCGGACCAGCCTCGTGTCGTGCTTCTGAAGCCGCTGGTGACGTCGCCGTTGATCGAGGTGGGCGAATACTCGTACTACGACGATCCGGACGACGCGACCGCCTTCGAGACGCGCAACGTCCTCTATCACTACGGGCCCGAGAAGCTCCGTATCGGCAAGTTCTGCGCTTTCGGGACGGGGGTGCGGTTCATCATGAATGGCGCCAACCACCGGATGGACGGGCCCTCGACCTTTCCGTTCCCCATCATGGGCGGGTCGTGGAGCGAACACTTCGATCTCATCAGCGGGTTGCCGGGGCGAGGTGACACGGTCGTCGGGAACGATGTCTGGTTCGGGTACGGGGTGATGGTGATGCCCGGCGTGCGGATCGGGCACGGGGCCGTGATCGCCTCGGGGTCGGTCGTGGTGGATGACGTGCCCGACTACGGCGTCGTCGGCGGCAATCCCGCCAAGCTGATCCGTACGCGGTACAGCGAGGACGAGGTTGCGCGGTTGCTGGCCGTGGCCTGGTGGGACTGGCCTGTGGAGCATCTGACCGAGCATGTGCGGACTGTTATGTCCGGGTCGATCGATGAGCTGGAGAAGGTCGCGCCGCGGGCCTAGCGGGGCCTAGCGGCGGCCTTGGGTGCCGTCATCACCGGCTTCGCCGAGTTCGTCCTCAAACGCCGGACGGGCTGAAAGGTCAGCCCGTCCGGCGATTGAGGACATCTTGTCGGGGGGGGGGAGCCCTCCCCTACGCCAGCACGTCGCTCCCGCCCGGCAGCAGAAGATCCATCTCCACCGCCCGGTCGTCCCCGCGATGCGCCGCCGCCGAGGCAAGCGGCGCGTGTCCGGAGGCGGTGGCCGCGAGGACGTAGGAGCCGTCGCCCGGGACGGGGAGCGCGTAGCGGCCGCCCTCATCCGTGAGCGCGGAACCCGCCTGCCGCCCCCGCCGGTCGATCAGCGTCACCTTCGCCCGCGCGACCGGCGCCCCGGACGAGCTCAGCACCCGGCCGTGGAAACCGGCGAGCGCCTCCGTCGCGGTGCGCAGGTTGGCGTCCTCCTCGCTGCTGGCCCGCAGTTGGGTCGTCTTCGAGCGGCGGGCGGACGGCAGGAACAGGGCGAAGACGAGGCCCAGGGCAACCGCGCCCGTGGCGATGAGGAAGGACGTGCGGAAGCCCGTCATCGTGGGGATGGCGACACCGCCCACGTGGTCCGCCGTGTTGGCGAGGACCATGCCGATGACCGCGCTCGACACCGACGTACCGATCGAGCGCATCAGGGTGTTGAGGCCGTTGGCCGCGCCCGTCTCCGAGGGATCGACCGAGCCGATGATCAGCGCCGGGAGCGAGGAGTAGGCGAGGCCGATGCCCGCGCCGACGACCACCGCGATGATGATCGTCTGCCAGGCGGCGCTCATCAGGCCGAGGCCCGCGCCGTAGCCGATCGCGATGATCAGCATGCCGAGGATGAGGGTCACCTTCGGGCCGTACTTCGCCGAAAGGCGCGCGTACACCGGCGCCGTGAACATCATCGTGAGGCCGAGCGGCGCCACGCACAGGCCCGCGACGACCATGGACTGGTCGAGCCCGTAGCCGGTGGAGGCCGGGAGCTGGAGAAGCTGCGGGAGGACGAGCGAGATGGCGTAGAACGCGACGCCGACCATGATCGAGGCGAGGTTGGTGAACAGGACCGAGCGGCGTGCCGTGGTCCGCAGGTCCACCAGCGGGGCCTTGAGGCGCAGCTCCATCACGCCCCAGAGGACGAGGACGACGGCCGCGGCGGCGAACAGGCCGAGCGTCATGCCCGAGGTCCAGCCCCAGTCGCTGCCCTTGGTGATGGGCAGGAGGAAGAGGACGAGCCCCGCGGAGAGGCCGATCGCGCCGAGCACGTCGAAGGTGCCTTCGGCCTTCACCGTGCTCTCGGGTACGAAGGTGACGGTCAGGAGCATCGATATGACGCCGAGGGCCGCCGCGCCGAAGAACAGCGCGTGCCAGTCGGCGTGCTGCGCGGTGAGCGCGGCGAGCGGCAGGGCGAGGCCGCCGCCGACGCCGATGGAGGAGCTCATCAGCGCCATCGCGGAGCCGAGCTTCTCGCGGGGCAGCTCGTCGCGCATCAGGCCGATGCCGAGCGGGATGGCGCCCATCGCGAAGCCCTGGAGGGCGCGGCCGACGATCATCACGACGAGGTCATCGGTGAAACCGCAGATCAGCGAGCCCACGACCATCACGGCCAGGCTCGTCAGGAGCATACGGCGCTTGCCGTAGAGGTCACCGAGCCGACCCATGATGGGGGTCGAAACGGCGCCGGCGAGCAGGGTCGCGGTCATGACCCAGGTCGCGTTCGACGGGGTGGTGCTCAGCAGGGTGGGCAGGTCCTTGATGACCGGCACCAGGAGCGTCTGCATCACCGCGACGACGATGCCGGCGAAGGCGAGTACGGGGACGACTCCGCGGGTCCCGCGTTTCTGGGTCGTCGACTGCGTCATTACGTGGGGCCTCCGAGGGCGGCAGAGTGGTGCTCTGTGGCAGGGGTACGTGCAATGCGAACCTGTTTCCCCGGGCGACTATTCCGACGGATGTCGTACGAGGGGAACTCTTGACCTGTTGTTAACCGGACGGTTAAGCGGGGCGCCGGGGGCGCGTCGGCCCACCCCACACCTGACCCTCCGTCAGTCTTCCGCCGTAATGGAACGTGTTCTAGTCTGTCGCCGTCCCGGAAGCTGCTACCGCGAGGACGCGCATGGGCATCGGAATCACGCAGGAACAGCGGGAGTTGGCGGCGGCGGTGCGGGGCTGGATCGCCCGCGCCGTGCCGCCCGAGGAGATTCGCAAGCTGCTGGACGCCCCGCTTGGCACAGGGGGCAGGCCACCCCACTGGGACGGCCTCGCCCAGCAGGGGCTGCTCGCCGTGCACCTGCCCGAGGAGTGCGGCGGCGCGGGCGGCGGCCTCGTCGACCTCGCCGTCGCCCTGGAGGAGGCGGGGCGGGCCGCGCTGCCGGGGCCGTACCTGGCCAGCTCCCTGGCCTCGGCCGTGCTGCACCGGGCGGGCGCCCCGGACCTGGCCGCCGAGCTGGCGTCCGGCGCCCGGATCGGCGCCGTAGCGCTCGGCGCGGGCACGCTGACCGCGGTGTCCGTGCCGGAGGGCCACATCCTCGACGGCAGCGCGCCGCCCGTGCTCTGCGGTGCGGACGCCGACCTGCTGATCCTGGCCGCTGAGTCCGCGTCGGGAACCGTGTGGCTCGCGGTCGACGCGGCCGAGCTGACCGTACGTACACAGGAGAGCGCCGATCCGACCCGGCCCACCGCCGAGGTGTCGGCCGCCGGGGTGGAGGTGCCGGCCGGACGGCTGCTCGACGTCGACACGGCGCTCGTACGGGACCTGGCGTGTGCCCTGTACGCGGCGGACGCGTGCGGGGTGGCCGCCTGGGCACTTGAGACCGCCACGGAGTACGCGAAGGTGCGCGAACAGTTCGGGCGGCCGATCGGGCAGTTCCAGGCCGTCAAGCACGCTTGCGCGGACATGCTGGTGCGCCTCGAACAGGCACGGGCACTCACGTGGGACGCGGCACGGGCCGCGGACGAGGGGGCATGGGACGTGCGGAGCCTCGTCTGCGTCCTCGCCGTCGGCGCCGCGCTCGACGCCGCGTACTCCTGTGCCAAGGACGCCATCCAGATCCTCGGTGGCATCGGCTTCACCTGGGAGCATGACGCGCACCTGTATCTGCGCCGGTCCCTGGTCGCCCGGCAGCTGCTCGGCGCGGGCGACACGCACCGGCTGCGGGCGGTGCGGCTCGCGGAGGGCGGGGCCCGCCGGGAACTGCGGATGGAGTTGCCCCAGGAGGCGGAGGCGTATCGGGAGCGGGCCCGCGCAGCCATCGCCCCGGCGCGCGGACTCGACCCCGCCGCCGCCCGCAGAACCCTCGCGCCGACCGGCTACGCGGCGCCCCATCTCCCCGAGCCGTACGGCCTCGGCGCGGGCCCCGTCCAGCAGCTCGCCGTCCAGCAGGAGCTTGCCGCCGCCGGGGTACGCGTCAGCGACCTCGGGATCGCCACCTGGGTGGTGCCCTCGCTCATCGCGTACGGGACCCGGGAGCAGCAGGAGCGGTTCCTCGCGCCGACGCTCAGGGGCGAGGTGCTGTGGTGCCAGCTGTTCAGCGAGCCCGGGGCGGGCTCCGACCTGGCCTCGCTGCGGACGAGGGCCGAGCGGGTCGACGGCGGCTGGCGGATCAACGGCCAGAAGGTGTGGACGAGCGCGGCCCAGTGGGCGGACCACGGGATCCTGCTCGCCCGCACGGACCCCGACGCCCCCAAGCACAAGGGCCTGACCTACTTCCTCATCGACATGAAGCGGGCCGAGGGCATCGACATCCGCCCGCTGAAGGAGATCACCGGGGACTCCCTCTTCAACGAGGTCTACTTCGACGACGTCCTGCTCCCCGAGGACGCGGTCGTCGGGGAGGTCAACGACGGCTGGCGGGTCGCGCGCCACACGCTCGGCAACGAACGCGTCCACATGGCCGACCAGCTGACCTTCGACACCGGCCTGGAAGCGCTCATCGAGCGGGCCGCCGACCTCGACGGCGCCTGCCGCGCGCGGATCGGCGCGCTCGCCGCCGAGGCGCACGCGCTCGCCTGCATCGGACTGCGCACGACGATGCGGCAGGTGGCGGGCGCGGAGCCGGGGGCCGGTGCCTCCATCCGCAAGCTCGTACAGACCCCGCACCAGCAGAAAGTCGCCGAACTCGCCCTCGAACTGCTCGGCCCGGCGGGCGCCGTGCGCGAGGGCGCCGGGGAGCGCGCGCTGCACGGCTTCCTGATGTCGCGCTGCCTGACCATCGCGGGCGGGACCACGCAGGTGCAGCTGAACGTCGTCGCGGAGCGCCTCCTCGGCCTGCCGAGGGACCCCGAGCCGCGCCCCATCATCTAGAGGAGCTGGACCGTGAAGGCGTACATAGTCGGCGTCGGAATGACGAAGTTCGAGAAGCCCGAGACGCGGGACTGGCAGTACTGGGACATGGCGAAGGAGGCGGGGACGAAAGCGCTCGACGACGCCGGGATCTCGTACGAAGAGGTGGAGCAGGTACCGGTCGGCTACTGCTTCCAGGCCTCGACGGCGGGGCAGCGGGCCGCGTACGAACTGGGCCTGACCGGCGTCCCCGTCTACAACGTGAACAACAACTGCGCGACGGCGTCGACCGCGCTGATGATGGCGCGGCAGTTCGTCGAGGGCGGCATCAACGACTGCGTGCTCGCGCTCGGCTTCGAGAAGATGGCGCGGGGCGCGCTGGGGGGTGGGTCTGACGGGGGCGACTTCAAGACCTCGCCCGTCGCACGGCACTACGGCGTCATGGCGGCCCGGCACGGCTTCGAGACGACCCCGCCCACCGCCCAGATCTTCGGCAACGCGGCGCGCGAGCACATGGAGAAGTACGGCACGACCGAGGCGCAGCTCGCCGCCGTGGGCGCGAAGAACCACCGGCACTCGGTGAACAATCCGTACGCCCAGTTCCAGGACGAGTACACCGTCGACGAGATCCTCGCCGCCAAGACCATCCACCGCCCGCTCACCAAGCTGCAGTGCTCGCCGACGTCGGACGGTTCGGCCGCCGCGGTGGTGGTGTCGGAGCGGTTCGTCGAGCGGCACGGCTTGGAGGAGCGTGCCGTGGAGATCGCCGCGCAGGCGATGACGACCGACACGGGGGAGTCCTTCGACTCGGGCTCGTGCATCGACGTCGTGGGACAGCCGATGTCACGGGCCGCGGCGCTGCAGGTGTACGAGAAGGCGGGGCTCGGCATCGAGGACGTCGACGTCGTGGAGCTGCACGACTGCTTCTCCATCAACGAGCTCCTCACCTACGAGGCCCTCGGCATGTGCGCGGCGGGGGAGTCCGGGAAGCTCGTGGAGAGCGGGGCGACGACGTACGGCGGTCGCTGGGTGGTGAACCCGTCGGGCGGGCTTATCTCCAAGGGGCACCCGCTCGGCGCGACGGGAATCGCCCAAGTGGCGGAACTCACATGGCAGTTGAGGGGCGAGGCGGACGCACGGCAGGTGGCGGGGGCCCGCGTGGGCCTCGCGCACAACATCGGCCTGGGCGGCGCGGCGGTGGTGACGCTGCTGCGGAAGGAGTGAAGGGGGGCGGGCAGGTGTGGTTCCCGAGTCCTAGGGCCGACGACCGACGCCGCCTGCGCCGAAACCCCGATGCATGGGACATCCGGATCCTGAGAACATGACGGTCATGGTCCAAACGCCCCCTGACACTTACATAGCCGCGACGTCGCGGAAGTCCGCACCGGTGTGGGCGGTGCTCCTGGCCGCCTGCGCCGGCCAGTTCCTGGTCGTCCTCGACGTGTCCGTGGTGAATACCGCCCTGCCGTCCATGCGGTCCGACCTGGGCATGAGCGCGGTCGGACTGCAATGGGTGGTCAACGCCTACTCCATCGCCTTCGCGGGCTTCATGCTGCTCGGCGGGCGGGCCGGTGACCTCTTCGGACGCAAGCGGATGTTCCTGGTCGGGCTCGGGCTCTTCACGGTGGCCTCCCTCGCGGGCGGTCTCGCACAGGCCGAGTGGCAGCTGCTCGCGGCGCGGGCCGTGCAGGGACTCGGCGCGGCGGTGCTCGCGCCGTCCACGCTGACGATCCTCACCTCGGCGGTGCCCGAGGGGCCCGCACGGATACGGGCGATCGGCACCTGGTCGGCGGTGGGCGCGGGCGGCGGCGCGGCGGGCGGCCTGGTCGGCGGTGTCCTCACCGACCTGCTCTCCTGGCGCTGGGTGCTCCTGATCAACGTGCCGATCGGCGCCCTCGTCATCGTCGCGGGCGTGGCCTGGCTCACCGAGAGCCGGGCCGGCGAGGCACGCCGTCTCGACGTGCCGGGCGCGGTGCTCGTGACGGCGGGGCTCGCCACGCTCGCGTACGGGATCGTGCAGACCGAGGAGAAGGGCTGGACGGCCGCGGCGACGCTTGTGCCGCTGGCGGCGGGGCTCGCGCTCCTCGCCCTCTTCCTCCTGGTCGAGGCGCGTACGAGGGTTCCGCTGATGCCGCTGAAACTGTTCCGGGTGCGGTCCGTCTCGGCGGCCAACGCGGCGATGTTCGTGTGCGGCGGCGGCATGTTCGCCATGTGGTTCTTCATGACGCTGTACGCGCAGAACGTCCTCGGCTACTCGGCGCTCAAGGCGGGCCTCGCCCTGATCCCCTCGTCGCTGACGATCGTCTTCGGCTCGAAGCTCGCGCCGCGCCTGATGCCGGTGCTCGGGGCCAAGAACGTGTCGGTGCTCGGCATCCTCGTGGCGGCGGCCGGGTTCGGCTGGCAGTCGACGATGACGGCCGACGGCGGCTACGTCACCTCGATCATGCTGCCCGGCATCATGATGATGTTCGGCGCGGGCCTCGCCACGACCCCGCTCGCGTCGCTTGGCACGTCGGGGGCGGACCCTGGGGACGCGGGGCTCGTCTCGGGGCTCATCAACACCTCACGCACGATGGGCGGCGCGCTGGGTCTCGCGGTGCTCTCCACGGTCTCCGCGTCGCGGATGGGGGGTTCGACCACTCCGGAGGCGCTGACGTCCGGCTACGCGATGGCGTTCCGGACCAGTGGGTGCATTTTGTTGGTGGGGGTACTGGTGCTGTTGGTGTGGATGCCGCGGGAGAGTGGAAACAGCCCGTCCGGCGATTGAGGACGAACTCGGCGGAGCCGATCGCAGCCGAGGTTAGAGCCAACCCCGTCAGAGCCACCCCCGCTGCCGGGCCTCCCGCACCGCCTCCATACGGTTCCGCGTCCCCGTCTTTCCGATCGCCCCCGAGAGGTAGTTCCGCACGGTCGACTCCGACAGGTGCAGTTTCCCCGCGATGTCGCTGACCGTCGCCCCGTCCACCGAGGCCTTGAGGACATCCGCCTCCCGGGCGGTCAGCGGACTCGGCCCCGCGCTCAGCGCCGCCGCGGCAAGCACCGGGTCGATCACCGTCTCGCCCCGCAGCGCCTGCCGGATCGCCTCGGCGAGATCCTCCACCGGCCCGTCCTTGACCAGGAAGCCCACCGCGCCCGCCTCCATGGCCCGGCGCAGATAGCCGGGCCTGCCGAAGGTCGTGAGGATGAGGACCCGGCAATCGGGGCACTCCTCGCGCAGGTCCGCCGCCGCTTCGAGGCCGCTGCGGCCCGGCAGTTCGATGTCGAGCAGTGCCACGTCGGGGCGGGAGGTCAGCGCCGCGTCCACGATCTCGTCCCCCGCGCCGACCTGCGCGACGACCTCGATGTCCTTCTCCATGCCGAGCAGCAGCGCCAGCGCGCTGCGCATCATGCCCTGGTCCTCGGCGAGCAGGACTCTGATCATGGGGTGCGCTCCTCCACGAGGGGGCCTGGTCCGAAGCCGGGGCCGGGGCTGTACTCGGTGACCGGCAGCACCGCGGTGACCCGGAAGCCGCCGCGTGGCGCGGGGCCGGACTCCAGGGAGCCGCCCGCCGCCGCGATCCGCTCGGCCAGGCCTTTCAGCCCGCTGCCGGGCGTGCCCGAGCCTACGCCGCGGCCGTCGTCGGTGATCAGCAGCCGAGTCCGTTCGGCGGTGCCCGTCACCTCGATCTCGCAGCGGGTCGCCTCGGAGTGGCGTACGACGTTCGTGGCGGACTCCCTGACCACCCAGCCCAGGAGCGCCGCCGTCTGCGGGGCGAGCGGCGGCCCCGACTGACGTACGGCGGATTCGATGCCCGCCGCGTCCAGGAGATCGCGGGCCCGGTCGAGTTCGGTGGCGAGGCTGCCCTCGCGGTAGCCGGTGACCGCCTCGCGGATCTCGGTCAGGGCCTGGCGGCCGACGGACTCGATGTCGGCGACCTGGCCGAGCGCCGCGTCGAGGTCGCGCGGGGCCAGGCGGCGCGTCGCCTCCGCCTTGACGACGATCACCGAGAGGGTGTGGCCGAGCAGGTCGTGCAGGTCGCGGGAGAAGCGCAGGCGTTCCTTCTCGACGGCGCCGCGGGCCAGCTCCTCGCGGGTGGCGCGCAGTTCCCTGACTGTCTCGGACAGGGCGAGGATCGCCGCCGTCACCATGACGGAGATGAACGTGCCGTACGCGATGCCCACTGCGTCCCAGCCGTCCCGCACCCCGGCGACCACCGCCGCGGCGCTGCTCAGGGCGATCCCCGCGGGAGCGAGCCGCTTGCCCCGCAGGACGGCGCCGGTGGCGAGGCCGAGCAGCGGGAAGAACATCAGCCAGCTGCCGCCGTAGCCGATGGCGAGGGCGAAGGTGACCGCGGCCAGCACGAGCAGCAGCCACCTCGTGGAAGCCGCCTCCCGCGCCTTCTTGTCGAAGGCGCGGAACACCACGGAGATATAGAGGGAGTTGAAGGTCAGCAGGCCGAGGCCGCCGATCCAGGGGTTCTCGGTCTTGCCCTGGAGGATGTTGGAGAAGGAGCCCATGCCCATCAGGAGCCAGGGCAGCATCGCGAAGCCGCCCGGCGGACCCAGGTCCTCGGATTTGCTCCGCGTACAGGCCGGCCGGCGCGCGGCCCTCGCCCAGAAGTTCTTCACCGACATCGTCTCTCCTGTCACACCGCGGCGGGTGGCGGTTGGCTTTGACGGTACGGATTCACGACGGCCGTGCGGCAGAGGTGGTTGTACCGACCCGGCCGGTACAAATGTCACCGTCGTGATCGCCCGCAGGGCCGCTTCCCGTATCTGACGTGACGTCAGGAGCCTTCACAACTACCGGACGCTCGGCTATACATGGGTGCGCCGGACTGGAACGCGTTCTAGAACGGGCTCCACCGGCCCTGTTGCGACCTCGGTGCGACCGACGGTGCGGACGGCCGCACCGAGGTCTTCAGACCGGCCAAGGAGCTGCAAGCCCATGCCCATCGATGCCGCGAAGGCCGTAGCCGCGGAGCCCAGGTCAGTTGAGATCACCTGGGATCACAAGGACATCCAGCTCTACCACCTGGGCCTGGGCGCGGGCATCCCCGCCACCGACCCCGACGAGCTGCGCTACACCCTGGAGTCCAGGCTGCACGTCCTGCCCAGCTTCGCGACCGTCGCAGGCGCGGGCATGGGCGTCGTCGGCGGGCTCTCTGCCCCTGGCATCGAGGTGAACCTGGCGTCGGTCCTGCACGGCGGCCAGACCATCACGCTGCACCGCCCCATCCCGGTCAAGGGCGAAGCGGTCACGACCTCCAAGGTCGCCGCGGTGTACGACAAGGGCAAGGCCGCGATCCTCGTCCTGCGCTCCGAAGTGGCCGACGAAGACGGCCCGTTGTGGACCAGTGACTCCCAGATCTTCGTCCGCGGCGAAGGCGGCTTCGGCGGCGACCGCGGCCCCTCCACCCGCCTCCCGGCCCCCGAGGGTGAGCCCGACCGGACCGTCGAGCGCCCGGTCCGCGAGGAGCAGGCGCTGCTCTACCGCCTCTCCGGGGACTGGAACCCGCTGCACGCCGACCCCGAGTTCGCCAAGCTCGCGGGCTTCGAACGGCCGATCCTGCACGGCCTGTGCACGTACGGGATGACCCTGAAGGCCGTGGTCGACACAGTGCTCGGCGGCGACGTGTCGCGGGTGCGGAGCTACAGCACACGCTTCACCGGCGTCGTCTTCCCCGGGGAGACCCTGCGGATCCGGATGTGGCAATCCGACGACCGCGTCCAGGTGGCGGTGACGGCGGCCGAACGGGACGACGCGCCGGTCCTCGCCGACACGATCGTCGAACACGTCTGAGGGGCGGGCACGCCTGAAGCGCCGTACACGCCTGAATTTCGTACGAGAGGAGCCGCACCATGCGCGCAGCCGTACTGCACGAGATAGGCCAGGACAAGCTCGAAGTCCTCGACGACGTCGAGGCGGTGGGCTTCGGCCCCGGCAAGGTGAAGATCCGGGTGCGGGCCACCGGCCTGTGCCACTCCGACATCTCCGCGATGAACGGCGTACTGCCCCAGCCCGCGCCGTTCATCCCCGGCCACGAGGGCGCGGGCGAGATCATCGACGTCGGTGACGGCGTGAACGGGCTCAGCCAGGGCGACCGTGTCCTGGTGTGCTGGCTGCCCGCCTGCGGCGAGTGTCCGGCGTGCAAGCGCGGCCAGAGCCAGCTGTGCCTCGCCGGTTTCATGAACGCGGGCACCCCCAACTTCAAGCGCCCCGGCGGCGATGTCTTCGGCTTCGCGGGTACGGGGACCTTCACCGAGGAGGTCGTGGTCGACGCGGGCTGCGCCGTGCCGATCCCGGACGACGTGCCGTTCGACATCGCGGCGCTGATCGGCTGCGGCGTGACGACCGGGCTCGGCGCCGCCATCAACACCGCGGACGTACGCGCCGGTTCATCGGTCGCCGTGATCGGCTGCGGGGGAGTCGGCATCTCCGCGATCCAGGGCGCCCGGCTCAAGGGCGCCGCCCAGATCGTCGCCGTCGACCCGGTCGCGTCGCGGCGCGAGGCGGCGCTGAGGTTCGGGGCGACGGAGGCGGTCGCCCCCGACGAACTCGCCGACGCCAAGCAGCGGATCACCGCGGGCGAGGGCTTCGACTACGTCTTCGAGGTCGTCGGAAAGTCCGCCACCGCCCGCACCGCGTACGAGACGACACGACGCGGCGGCACGCTGGTCGTGGTCGGCGCGGGCGCGATGGACGACTTCCTGCAGCTCAACATGTTCGAGTTGTTCTTCGACGAGAAGAAGATCCTGCCGTCCATGTACGGCGGCGGCGACGTGCTCCAGTCCTACGAGCGGGCCATCGCGCTGTGGCGCGCGGGCCGCATCGACCTGGAGAGCCTGATCACCCACCGGGTGCCGCTCGCCGAGATCAACGAAGCGGTCGACCAGATGCGTACGGGCGTCGCGCTGCGTACGTGCATCGAGATCTGAGAGGACTTCGATCCCTGATGGCACAGCCATTGCCACGGCCACTGGAGGGTTTGGCCGCGATCGTGACAGGAGCGGGCCGCGGCCTCGGGCGAGCGGAGGCCCTCGAACTCGCCCGGCTCGGCGCGAGCGTCGTCGTCAACGACTTCGGGCAGCCGGGCCGCGACGGCTCGGGCGAGGCGTCGGCGACGCCCGCCGAGGAGGTCGCCGCCGAGATCCGGGCGGCGGGCGGGCAGGCGGTCGCGCACCTCGGCGATGTCGCGGACCACGAACAGGCGCGCGGGCTCGTCCAGTTGGCCGTCGACACGTACGGCAAGCTGGACATCCTGGTCAACAACGCGGGGATCCTGCGGGACCGGATGATCTTCTCGATGAGCGAGGGCGAATGGGACTCGGTCATCCACGTCCACCTCAAGGGCCACTTCAACACGACGCACTTCGCGTCGGTGCACTGGCGTGAGCGGTCCAAGGCGGCGGGCGCGCCGGTCTACGGCCGGATCGTCAATACCTCGTCCGAGGCGTTCCTCGCGGGCTCGGCGGGCCAGCCGAACTACGCGGCGGCCAAGGGCGGCATCGTCGGCCTGACGACATCGAGCGCGCTGGCCCTCGGCAAGTACGGCGTGACGGCGAACGTCATCTGCCCCCGGGCGCGGACACGGATGACGGAGGACGTCTTCGCCGGATACCAGGAGCCCGGGGCCGGGGAGCTGGACGCGCTCGCTCCCGAGCATGTGGCGCCGCTGGTCGGCTACTTGGCCTCGCCCGCGGCGGCCGGGGTCAACGGGCAGCTGCTCGTGGTCCACGGCGGCATGGTCGCGGTGGTGGAGCGGCCCAAGGTGGCGGCGAAGTTCGACACGGCGAAGGAGGTCTTCTCGTACGAGGAGCTGGACGAGGTCCTGTCGCCTTATTACGCGGGGCGACCGGATGGGGAGACGTTCGCGGCGGCGGAGGTTCTGGGTCTCAAGCGGGGTTGAATCTCGTCTGACGCAAACGCCGGACGGGCTGATTTTCAGCCTGTCCGGCGTTTGAGGACGAACTCGGCGGAGCCGGTGATTGACGCCGCCCAGGGCCAGGGGGCCCTACTCGTTGCCTCGCCGGCGATGCCGCCCCCGCGGCGCCCCGCCCTCGTCACGCTCGGCCACAGGCCCCCGGTGCCTCCCGGCACCGGAAGTACCCGCCGCCTCCCGCGGCTCGGGATTCCGCTCGGTTTCCGTATTGATCTCGGTCCTCATCAACACACTCACCCCGTAAGACGGTAAAGATCGTTCGGTACAGCCGGGCGAGTCTAACCAACGCCCCCGCGCCCCGTGAGAGGCGCCTGCTGCAACGGAACTGGCCGCGCGGCGCCCGCCGCGGGCGCCGCCTTTGGAGCCGGCAGTTCCGCCTCCGCGATCCCGCACGGCACCGCCCCCGTCACGTACGGAAGACGCAGTACACCCTCCCGCGTCCACCACCCTGCCCCGGCCAACCACCCCTCGGGAGCCGCCAGTTGGTGCAGGCGGCGCTCGGCGGGGCGCCACAGGCCGAGCCAGCTCCCCGCGTCCCCGTCGATCCGCAGCGCCACCGCGCAGCTCTCCGGCATCAGCGTCTGCCCGGGCTGGATGGCGAACGGCGTCGCCGTGCGGCCGGGCAGGCGCAGACACTCGGGGAAGCGCACCGGACGCGTACCGCCGAGGACCCCCCAGCCGATGCGTGGGTGGCCCGGCGCGTCCGAGCTGATCAGGAGCAGCCCGCTGTCGGCGTCCGCGAGCAGCACCCGGTCGTCGCTCTCGTCGGCGATCTGCAGAAGGGGCGACACCTCGCCGCGCCGCTCCAGGTCCACCGCCACCGACTTGACCCGGCCGTCCAACTCCCGGTCCAGGGCCAGCATCCGGCCCTCCCCGTCCAGCCAGACACCGCCCGAACACCGCCCGGGGATCTCGGCGACGTGCTCGGGCCCGAAGGCGCCGCCCGCCACCAGCCACAGGTCGGTGGAGTCCGCGCCCACCGCGATGGCGTACGCGTGGTGGAGGGCCGGTGACGGCGGAAGCAGGGTCAGCCGGGAGCCGCCGCACTCCACGGCGCCGAGCGGCACCTCGCCGGTATCCGGCCCCGTCGGGTACAGGAGCGCGAACGCGTGCCGCCGGTCGACGAGGCGGTGGATCAGGACGCGCCCGTCGGCCATCGGCAGCACCTCCGTGCCGGGCTCCTCCGGCTGGCTGCCGGGCAGCGGAACCGCGTACGGCTCGGGGGAGTCGAGGGTCCAGCGCTCGGGGAACCAGGAAGCGCCGTCGCAGGCGAGGCGGGCGGCGTACGCACCGTCGGCGGTGATCACCGGGGGTGAACCGGACGCCCCTGGAGACGTCGGCGCGGTCGCTGGAGACGTCGGCGCGGTCATGGGTTCGGGCTCAATCGTGGGCGCTGTCATCTAGGGGTACCTCCGGGCCACGAAGCTAGTTTTCGCACGCACTGCCGTGGCACCTGTGGCCGCCCACTTCACACAGAAGGGTGGCGATGTATCGATTTTCCTGAGGGGGTGGGGGTGCTTGTGCTGGGTGGGGAGGGCGCGCTTAAAGTAAGGCGAACCTAAGTAGTTGCGGGCCTGCGGAAGCGGCAGCCACGGCACGCCCCCTGGAGCATGGAGCACCGATGTCCCTGTCCGTACGACCCCGCCGCCACCGAGCCACCGCCGCGGTCGCCATCGCCCTGGCCGGCACGCTCTCCCTCACGGCCTGCGGGTCCGGCGGCGACGGCTCCGGCAAGGCGGATGACGGCAGCGGCAGCAAGGCCGTGGCCCAGGGCGGCGACGACTTCGCCAAGGCCGCCGAGCAGACCGCGAAGATGGGCACCAAGGCCGAGCCGGGCGAGTTCCCGCGCACCATCACGCACGCCCGCGGCACGACGGAGCTCAAGGCGCGGCCCAAGCGGGTCGTGGTCCTGGACGTCGGCGAACTCGACAACGTCGTCTCGCTCGGCGTCAAGCCCGTCGGCTACGCCCCCACCGAGGGCGACGACGGCGTACCCGGCTATCTGAAGAAGGACGCGGGCGACCCCAAGAACGTGGGCACGATCAACGCCCTCAACCTGGAAGCGATCGCGAACCTCAAGCCGGACCTGATCCTCGGCAGCGAACTGCGCGCCGCCAAGCTCTACCCGCAGCTCTCCAAGATCGCCCCGACCGTCTTCTCCATCCGCCCCGGCTTCACGTGGAAGGAGAACTACCTCCTGAACGCCGCCGCGCTCGACAGGACCGCGAAGGCGAAGACGGAACTCGCCGCGTACGAGGAGAAAGCGAGGTCCCTGGGCCGCGACCTCGGCGGCGACAAGCCGACGATCACGATGCTCCGCTACATGCCCGACCGCGTACGCCTCTACGCGAAGGCGTCCTTCATCGGCACGATCCTCGACGACGCAGGCCTGCCCCGCCCAAAGAACCAGCAGGTCAACGACCTCGCCACGGAGATCAGCACCGAGAAGATCGACGAGGCCGACGCCGACTGGATCTTCACCGGCGTCTACGGGGACGCGAAGAAGACGGGCCGCACCGAGGCCGAGAAGAACCCCCTGTGGAAGAAGCTCGACGCGGTCGAGGACGGCCGGGCCAAGGACGTCCCGGACGAGACCTGGTACCTGGGGCTCGGCGTGACGGCGGCCGACTCGGTCCTGGACGACCTCAAGGGCTTCCTCGTCAAGTGACCGGGCGGCAGTAGCGGTCCAGTAGCAGTACGTAAGCCAGGGCCGGTGGGGCACAGCGGGCAGGTAGCCTTTCCCCTGTGCCCCGTCTGTCTGAAGTCATCGCCGCCCTCGACGCCCTGTGGCCCGCCGAACTGGCCGAGAGCTGGGACGCGGTCGGCACGGTCTGCGGCGACCCCGAAGCGGAGGTCTCCCGCGTCCTCGTCGCCGTCGACCCCGTCCAGGACATCGTCGACGAAGCGGTCAAGCTCGGCGCCCAGCTCCTCCTCACGCACCACCCGCTCTACCTGCGCGGCACGACGACGGTCGCCGCGTCCACCTTCAAGGGCCGCGTCGTCCACGACCTCATCAAGAACGACGTCGCGCTGCACGTCGCGCACACCAACGCCGACCGCGCCGACCCCGGCGTGTCCGACGCCCTCGCGGGCGCGCTCGATCTCCGGATCGTCCGCCCCCTCGTACCGGACCCGGCCGACGCGCACGGCCGCCGCGGCCTCGGCCGGATCTGCGAACTCGAACACCCTCTGACGCTCACCGAACTCGCCGCCCGCGCGGCCGAGCGGCTGCCCGCCACCGCGCAGGGCATCCGGGTCGCGGGCGACCCCGACCAGCTGATCCGTACGATCGCGGTCAGCGGCGGCTCGGGCGACAGCCTCTTCGACGACGTACGCGCCTCGGGCGTCGACGCCTTCCTCACCGCCGACCTGCGCCACCACCCGGTGTCGGAGGCCCGCGCACAGACTCCGCTCGCGCTGCTCGACGCCGCGCACTGGGCCACCGAGTGGCCGTGGTGCGAGCTGGCCGCGGCGCAGCTCGATCAGATCTCCGACCGTCACGGATGGGGACTCCGCGTCCACGTCTCCAAGACGGTCACCGACCCCTGGACCGCCCACGCGGCCTCGCATACCGACTCAACAGGAGCCCCCAACTGAACGCCGCGCCCGCCGACCAGATCCGACTCCTCGACATCCAGGCATTCGACGTACGCCTCCAGCAGCTGGCGCACAAGAAGAACTCCCTGCCCGAGCACGCCGAGATCGAGTCGCTGAACAAGGACCTCACGCAGCTGCGCGACCTGCTCGTCGCCTCGACGACCGAGGAGAGCGACTGCGCCCGCGAGCAGACCAAGGCGGAGCAGGACGTCGACCAGGTGCGCCAGCGCGCCTCCCGCGACCAGCAGCGCCTCGACTCGGGCGCCGCCACGTCCCCCAAGGACCTGGAGAACCTCCAGCACGAGATCGCGTCCCTCGCCAAGCGCCAGGGCGACCTGGAGGACGTCGTCCTCGAAGTCATGGAGCGCCGCGAGTCCGCCCAGGAGCGGATCACGGAGCTGACGGAACGTGTCTCCTCCGTCCAGTCGAAGATCGACGACGCGACGGCCCGCCGTGACGCGGCCTTCGAGGAGCTCGACCGCGAGGGTGCCACGGCCACCAAGGAGCGCGAGGTCGTGGCGGGTTCGGTCCCGGCCGACCTGCTCAAGCTCTACACCAAGCTGCGCGACCAGCAGGGCGGCGTCGGCGCGGCCAAGCTCTACCAGCGGCGCTGCGAGGGCTGCCGCCTGGAGCTGAACATCACCGAGGTCAACGAGGTGAAGGCGGCGTCCCCGGACACGGTCCTGCGGTGCGAGAACTGCCGCCGCATCCTGGTCCGCACGTCCGAGTCCGGCCTCTAGGAGCCTTGCCCGTGCGGGAGTTCATCGTCGAGGCCGACGGCGGGTCGCGGGGCAACCCGGGGCCCGCGGGCTACGGCTCGGTCGTCATCGACGCGGCCACGGGGGAGACGCTGCGGGAGGCCGCCGAGTACATCGGCGTCGCGACGAACAACGTCGCCGAGTACAAGGGCCTGGTCGCCGGTCTGAAGGCCGCGTACGAACTGGACCCTGCCGCGTCCGTCCACGTCCGCATGGACTCCAAGCTCGTCGTCGAGCAGATGTCGGGCCGCTGGAAGATCAAGCATCCGGGCATGAAGCCGCTCGCCGCCGAGGCCGCGCGGGTCTTCCCGGCCACCCAGGTGACGTACGAGTGGATCCCCCGCGAGAAGAACAAGCACGCGGACCGGCTTGCCAACGAGGCGATGGACGCGGGTAAGCGGGGCGAGCGGTGGTCGCCGTCGGATTCGACGGCGGAGCTGGACGCGGGGGCCGCGCGGTCGGCTTCCTCGGAGCCCCCGGGGGACGCCGCCGCGGGCGCGGCCAAGGCGCGGGCCGCGCTGGCCGAGCGCTTGGCGCCGGAACCCGTTCCCGAGGCCGGGGCGGACGTGCGCGCCGCGGGCAACGTGGCAGCGCAGACCCCGCCCGTCGGCTGGGCGGCCCCCGCCGACCTCGGCGCTCCGGCGACCTTCGTGCTGCTGCGGCACGGCGAGACCGCGCTGACTCCCCAGAAGCGTTTCTCGGGCAGCGGCGGCACGGACCCGTCCCTCTCCGCCGTGGGCCGTGACCAGGCCGAGCGCGCGGCGGCTGCATTCGCGGCGCGGGGCACGATCCAGGCGATCGTCTCCTCGCCGCTGAAGCGCTGCCAGGAGACGGCGCAGGCGGTTGCCGCCCGCCTCGGCCTCGGCGTTCGGGTCGAGGAAGGGCTGCGCGAGACGGACTTCGGGGCCTGGGAGGGCCTCACCTTCGGCGAGGTGCGGGAGCGGCAGCCGCAGGAGCTGAACGCGTGGCTCGCCTCTCCGGACGCGGCGCCACCGGGCGGCGAGTCCTTCGCCGCGGTGGCTGACCGGGTATCGGCGGCGCGGGATCTGCTGGCCGCGGAGTACGCGGGCCGTACGGTCCTGCTCGTCACGCATGTCACGCCGATCAAGACGCTGGTGCGGCTGGCGCTTGGGGCTCCGCCGGAGTCACTGTTCCGGATGGAGCTGGCCGCGGCGTCGGTGTCGGCGGTGGCGTATTACGGGGACGGCAACGCGTCGGTGCGGCTGCTGAACGATACGTCGCACCTGCGGTAGGGCTTTGCCGGTTGAGCGGCGCGGTCCATCTGCGGGCGCTTCGTGGCTGGTCGCGCAGTTCCCCGCGCCCCTTCGGGCGCGGCGGTTTCAGCGGAGGGACGCCGCCTCGCGGGCCAGAGCCTCGATGCGGCCCCAGTCCTTCGCCGCGATCGCGTCCGCGGGAAGCATCCAACTGCCGCCCACGCAGCCGACGTTCTTCAGGGCGAGATACGACGGCGCGGACGCGAGGCCGATGCCGCCGGTCGGGCAGAAGCGGGCCTGCGGCAGGGGGGCGCCGAGCGACTTGAGGTAGGCGGTGCCGCCGGCGGCCTCCGCCGGGAAGAACTTCATCTCGTGCACCCCGCGTTCCAGGAGCGCCACGACCTCGGACGTCGTCGAGACACCCGGCAGGAACGGCACCCCGGACGCCTTCATGGCAGCGAGCAGCGTGTCGGTCCACCCCGGGCTGACCAGGAAGCGCGCCCCGGCATCGACGGATTCCGCGACCCCCTGGGCCGAGATGACCGTGCCCGCGCCGACCACGGCGTCCGGCACCTCCGCGGCGATGGCCCGGATCGCGTCGAGCGCGACGGGCGTACGCAGCGTCACCTCGATCGCGGGCAGCCCGCCCGCGACCAGGGCGCGCGCCAGCGGCACGGCGTCGGCGAGGTCCTCCACGACGACCACGGGGACGACAGGGGCGAGATCGAGCACGGAGGCGGAGGCCGCGGCGGAGGGGGAAGTCATGGATGCATCCTGCCCCGGCGTACGCAGCATGCGCAAAGGGCATTGCGCATGCTGCAACGCGAGGTCGGGTCGGTCAGTGGATCTCGCGCACGATCACGTCAAGGGCCCACGCCTTGCCCGCCTTCGCGGGAGCCTGTGCCTCCACCACGTGCCCGAGGTCCCGCAGGGCCTCGACGAGTGCTGCCGGATCCTTCGGCTGGGCACCGGTCTCCAGCAGGGACCGCACGATCCGCCCCTTCGTCGCCTTGTTGAAGTGCGAGACGACGGAGCGCTTCTCGACCCCGTCGACCAGCTGCGCGTGCAGCACCCGCACGGTGGCCGTCCGGTCCGCGACTTCGCCCTTGGGCTTCCACGCGGCTGCGTACGCCGATGACCGCAGGTCCAGTACGAGGCCGTCGCCCGCCGCTTCGGGCATCGCGGAGGCCATGGGCGTGCGCCAGTAGGCGCCGAGAGCGCCGAGGCCGGGCAGCTTCACGCCCATCGAGCAGCGGTAGGAGGGGATGCGGTCGGTGATGCCGACGGCGCCCCACAGCCCGGAGAAGACAAGGAGCGAGCGGGCCGCGCGGCGCTTGGCTGCGGCGTCCAGGGAGGCGAGGTCAAGGGCGTCGTACAGGACACCGGTGTAAATCTCCCCGGCGGGCCGCGCCCCGGCGGTACGGAGCTCGGTGTTCTTCGCGACCTCGCCCCGCAGACCCTCGCTGAGCCCGAGCACGTCACGGGCCTTCTCCTCGTCCGCCGCGCAGAGATCGACCAGCTCATCGAGAACGGCCTGCCGCGCGTCCGCGAGGGCAGGCAGGGAGAGCGACTCAGGCTTGAGGGGGGCGCCGCGGCCGGAGGGGGCCTTGCCTTCGGAGGGCGGCAGCAGCACGAGCATGGTTCTCCTTCAGAGGCAACGAAAAAGGGGGGATGCGGCCCTCCGCCAGGGTAATCGCCCAGGCGGCCGACCCCCGCCCACAGGAACACCGCCTCCGCCTCCGCCGCCCCTCAGCGGAAGCCGCCCCTCCCGCCCCCGCCCCGGTACCAAAGCGCTCTCCCGCCGTGCCGCCCCGTCCCCCGCGCCCTACGCTCGACCCATGCCCCGCCGCCATCTCCGCGTGACCGGCGCAGCCGAAGCTCCGTTGTGGGGCGTGCTGCGTGAGCTGCGTATGAAGTTGGATGTTCCCGAGGGGTTTCCCGGGGACGTTCTCGCCGATGCCGAGCGGGCCATCGCCGCTCCACGGCTTCCCGCGTATGACGCGACCGGCATCCCCTTCTTCACCATCGATCCGCCCACCTCCGTCGACCTCGACCAGGCCATGCATCTGTCACGGCGGGACGGCGGCGGCTACCGGGTGCGGTACGCCATCGCGGATGTCGCCGCGTACGTCACGCCGGGCGCACCGCTCGACACCGAGGCTCATCGACGCGTCACCACCCTCTACTTCCCGGACGAGAAGGTGCCCCTGCATCCCACCTCGCTCAGCGAGGGCGCGGCCAGCCTGCTGCCGGGGCAGGACTGCCCGGCCGTGCTCTGGACGATCGACCTCGACGCGGACGGGGGCTCCGTCTCCACCGACGTACGCCGTGCCCTCGTACGCAGCCGCGCGAAGCTCGACTACGACGGCGTGCAGCAGGCCATCGACGGCGGCACAGCCGAGGAGGCGCTCGCGCTGCTCGGCGACATCGGGCGGCTGCGCGAACAACTGGAGGTGGAGCGCGGCGGGATCTCGCTCAACGTGCCCGAGCAGGAGATCGTCGAACGGGACGGCGCGTACGTACTCGACTTCCGCGCCCCGCTGCCCGCCGACGGCTGGAACGCCCAGATCTCCCTGCTCACCGGGATGGCCGCCGCCGAGCTGATGATCCAGTCGGGGACGGGGATCCTGCGGACGCTGCCCAGCGCACCGGACGGCGCCGTAGGCCGCCTGCGCCGCACCGCGAAGGCCCTCAAGGTCGACTGGCCGCACCACGTCCCGTACGCGGAGCTCATCCGCTCCCTCGACCCGCACAAGCCGCACCACGCCGCGTTCCTCCAGGAGTGCACCACGCTCCTGCGGGGCGCGGGCTACACCGCGTTCAGCGGCGGCGAGGTCCCCGAACTCACCACGCACGCCGCCGTCGCCGCCCCCTACGCCCACTGCACGGCCCCGCTCCGCCGCCTCGTCGACCGTCACGCCTCCGAGCTGTGCCTGGCCGCGGCCGCCGGCACCGAGCCCCCGGAGTGGGTGCTCGCCGCGCTGCCGGAGCTGCCCAAGGAGATGGCGGACGGGACGCGGCGCGGCAACACCGTGGAGCGCGAGTGCGTGGACATCGTCGAGGCGGCGCTGCTCAAGGAGCGGGTCGGCGAGGTCTTCGACGCGGTGGTGGTGGATGTGCAAGAACGTGAACCGGCCGTCGGTACCGTCCAGTTGACCGACCCCGCGGTCGTCGCCCGCATCGATGGCGGCGAGACGAAGCTGCCGCTGGGGGAGCGGATGCGGGTGCGGCTCACCCAGGCGGACCCGGGGACGGCGAAGGTGCGGTTCGCGCCTGCGTGAGGGCGCCGTTCGGGCGTTCACACACGGCCGTTCACACACGGCATGGAAGCGGGGCGCGCGGGTGTTGCAGTCCTGACAGGGGCACCGGCAGCGAGGGGGCAGGTCATGGACGGCGATACGCAGGGCGGCCACCACGGCATACCGCACGGCAACCACCACCACGGAACGCCGCACGGCGGACGTGAGCACGCGGTCTGGACCCGCGCCCGTATGGGGCCGTGCGCCCCGCCCCTCGACCTCCTCACCGCCCGCTTCGACCAGCACCGGTACGCCCCGCACTACCACGAGGAATTCACCGTCGGGGTCTGCGTCGGCGGCTCCGAGGTCATCGACTACCGCGGTGGCCGCCTCGACGTGGGGCCAGGCACCATCGTCGTCCTCGCCCCGGGCGAGGTGCACACCGGCGGCCCCGGCCCACACGGCGGCTACGCCTACCGGGCCATGTACCCCGCCCCGTCCCTCCTCGCCGAGGGCACCGTGACCGCGCCGAACTTCCGCGACGCGGTGATGGACGACCCCGAGCTCGCCGCCGCCCTGCGGCTCGCGCACACCGAACTCAGCGCGGGCGCCGATCCGTTGGAGGCCGAGTCGCGTGTCCCCTGGCTGCTCACCGCCCTCGCCCGCAGACACGGCACCGCCCGGCTCCTGTGCGACACGGTCCCCGGCGCCGACCACATCGCCCGCGCCGTGCGCGAGCGCCTCGCCGACGAACTCCTCGCCCCGCCCTCCCTCGCCGAACTTGCCGCACCGCTCGGCCTGTCCCGCTACCAACTCCTGCGCGCTTTCCGTACGTCGACGGGGATGCCGCCCTACGCCTGGCTCGCCCAGCACCGCGTGAAGCGGGCCCGCGCGCTCCTGGAGGCGGGGCTGCGGCCGGCCGAGGCGGCGTCCCTCGTGGGCTTCGCCGACCAGGCGCACCTGACGCGGTGGTTCCGCCGGATTCTCGGGGTGACCCCGGCGGCGTACCGCAACAGCGTTCAAGCGGCGTACCGCAACAGCGTTCAAGACGTCACGCGTTGAACGAACCGACACTGCCCGCATGACTGCACGCGGCTGGTTCCTCTTCTCCCTCATGGGCGTCCTGTGGGGCATCCCCTATCTGATGATCAAGGTGGCGGTCGAAGACCTCTCGCCGACGATGGTGGTCTTCACCCGCTGCGCGCTCGGCGCCGCGCTGCTCCTGCCCTTCGCGATACGGCAAGGGGGAATGATCCGGGTCGTACGCGCCCACTGGAAGCCGATGCTCGCCTTCGCCTGCATCGAGATCCTGGGCCCGTGGTGGACCCTGACGGACGCCGAGCGCCGCCTCTCCAGCTCCACGGCGGGCCTGCTGATCGCCGCCGTACCGATCATCGGCGCCGTCCTGGCCCGCTTCTTCGGCGACACGGAGCGGCTCGGCGCGCGCCGCCTGACGGGGCTCGGGCTCGGCCTCGGGGGAGTGGCGGTCCTCACCGTCCCGCACCTCACCGGCGGCGACGCCTGGTCCCTGACGGAGGTACTGCTCACGGCACTCGGCTACGCGACCGCCCCGCTGATCGTGGCCCGCCACCTCAAGGCGGTCCCCACGCTCCAACTGATCGCCCCCTGCCTGACGCTCGCTGCCGCGGTCTACGCCGTACCGGCCGCGATGACCTGGCCCTCCGCCGTCCCGGACGCCCAGACGCTGGCGTCCCTGGCGGGCCTCGGCGTGATCTGCACGGCCCTGGCCTTCGTCGTCTTCCTGGAACTCATCCGGGAGGCGGGTCCGACCCGGGCGGTCGTCTTCACCTACGTGAACCCGGCGGTGGCGGTGGCGGCAGGCGTCGCCTTCCTCTCCGAACCTCTCACCGCGGGCATAGTGGCGGCCTTCACGCTCATCCTGGCGGGCTCGTTCCTGGCGACGGCGGGGTCCGCGGGGAAAGCGGCGGGCTCACGGCGGGTAGCATGGTCGACACGGCAGACGAGCCGGGCGGACGGCCGCGTGAAGCTCCCCTCACCAGGGGCTCTTCCCGAGGAACGTCCGGGCTCCACAGGGCAAGGTGGTGGCTAACGGCCACCCGGGGTGACCCGCGGGACAGTGCCACAGAAAACAGACCGCCGGGGGCTTCGGCCTTCGGTAAGGGTGAAACGGTGGTGTAAGAGACCACCAGCGCCTGAGGTGACTCAGGCGGCTAGGTAAACCCCACCTGGAGCAAGGTCAAGAGGGGTCCTGGAGACAGGACCCTGCGCGGACGACCGAGGGCTGCCCGCCCGAGTCCGCGGGTAGACCGCACGAGGCACGCAGCAATGCGGGCCCTAGATGGATGGCCGTCTCCCCGGCCGCCGCGAGGCGACCGGGCGACAGAACCCGGCGTACAGCCCGACTCGTCTGCCTTTACGGCCCTGACCTGGGGGTTTCCCTTGGTCAGGGCCGCAACGTGTTTCGGGGGGCAGTCTCGCGTGACCTGGGAGTTCCGGGGCTCTTCGGTCATCTCCGACGCGAGTGCACCGCGTACGCGGAGAGGACCACCACGAGGCTGCCCAGGCTCATCAGGAGCTGTGGCCGGGCGGACTCCAGGAAGAGCATCGAGACCAGGACCGCCAGGAGGGCGGCGATCGTCGCGTACGTCAGAAAGGGGAAACCCCACATCGTGAAGGTCAGCCTCGCGGGCTCCGTACGTGTGCGCAGACGCAGCTGCGAGACGGCGATGGTGAGGTACATGAACACCAGGACCGCGCCGGTGGAGTTCAGCAGGAAGCCGAAGACCTGCTCGGGCCACAGGGCCTGGGCGGCCACGGACAGGCATCCCATGCTGGTACCCAGGAGCACTGCGCGCACCGGTACCCCGCGCTGGTTCGTCCGGACCAGACGGCGCGGTGCGTCACCGTGGGCGCACAGGGCGAAGAGCATCCGGGACGAGGCGTAGAGGGTGGAGTTCAGGACCGAAAGGAGTGCGGTGAGGATGATGACGGTCATCACCGTGCCCGCGTACGGAATGCCCATCACCTCCATAGCGCCGACGTACGGGCTGTGTGCGGGGCGTACCTCCCGCCAGGGCACGATCGCCACCACCAGGAACACCGAGCAGAGGAAGAACAGGGCGATGCGCCAGACGACCTGGCGGGTCGCACGGGCCACCGCCCTGGCGGGGTCAGCGCTTTCGGCCGCGGCGATGGTGACGATCTCGGTGCCGCCGAAGGCGAACACCACCGCGACGGTGCCGGTGAGCACCGCGCCCGCGCCGTGCGGCAGGAAGTCCCCGGTGACCGCGGACAGATCGGCGCCGTCGCCACCGGGCCACCAGCCGAGTACGTAGGCGCCGCCCAGGGCCAGGAAGGTCAGGATGGCGCCCACCTTGACCACGGACAACCACAGCTCGGCATTGCCGAAGGAGCGGACGGAGACCAGATTGACCGTGGCCATCACCGCCAGGACGAGCAGGCTCAGGGTCCAGGCGGGTGCGGCGGGCAGCCAGCCGTGCAGGATGCGGCCGCCGGCGATCGCCTCGATGGCGACGATCGCCACGAAGGCGTACCAGTAGAGCCAGCCGATGGTGAATCCGGCCCAGTCGCCGAGGGCGAGGCGGGCGTAGTCGGCGAACGAGCCCGCCAGGGGACGGGCCACGACCATCTCGCCGAGCATCCGCATCACCATGAGGACAAGCAGTCCGGCCAGGGCGTAGGACAGGAGGGCGCCGGGACCGGCCGCCCGGATGGTCTCGGCGCTGCCGACGAACAGGCCGGTGCCGACGGCGCCGCCCATGGCCATCATGGTGAGGTGACGCTGCGTCAAGGCTGGTGGTGCGACGGGTGGTTCGGGTTGGGAGAGCGCCATCCCCGGTGTCCCCGGCGCGGGGTCACGCAGTGGCGTCGGCACGCGGCGCGTCCTCCTTCTGTCGGCCCGGGTGCAGCGTGCGGACCGGCGGGCGGCGGAAGTTCTGGGCCACGAGGATCATCAGGGCGATGCCCGCCGCGGCGGCGAACACCGCGGTGCGCAGGCCGTCGCTCAGCGCTTCACGGGCGGCGGTGCCCGTCTCGTCGCCGCTTCCTGTGGTCGCGTTGGCGAGGGCGACCAGGACGGCGAGGCCGACCGCGCTGCCGATCTGTTCGCCGGTGCTTGCGACTCCGGAGGCGATGCCCTGGTCCTGCTCGGCGACGCCGGTGGTGGCAGCCGCGTACATCGCCGTGTAGACGACGCCCTGGGCCACGCTGAGCACGGCGAGGCCGGGCACGATCGCGGCGAACGTCGCGTCGGGAGCCAGTGCCAGGGCGAACGCCGCGGTGCCGGCGGCGCCCACTGCGAGGGCCAGGGTGAGGGTCCCGCGCATCCCGAACCGGGTGACCAGACGACCGCCGAGCGCGGTGCCCACGAGCACCCCGGCGCAGGGCACGACGAACGCGAAGCCGGTGCGCAGCGCACTGAAGCCGTGCACGTCCTGCAGGTAGAGGGTGAGGAAATAGGCGAGCACGCCGAAGGTCGCCATGAACAGGAAGGTGGTGGCCGTGCCGGTGCTCAGATTGCGGTTGCCGAACAGGCGCAGCGGCATCAGCGGGTCACGGCCCCGGGCCTGGGTGAGGGCGAACACCACGAGCAGGAGCAGTCCGGCGCCCCCGCCCGCCCAGACCTCGGTGGCACCCCAGCCCGATTCCGGTCCCTGGACCAGCGCGAACACGAACAGGGTTGACCCGGCGGTCGCGGTGACCGCACCGACGATGTCGAACCGCCCCCGGACGGCCCGCACTTGATCGGCCGGGATCAGCGGGAAGGCGAGCAGGATCCCGCCGACGGCCAGCGGCACATTGACGTAGAAGACGGCCTCCCAGCCGAACCACTCGGTCAGTACGCCGCCGAGCAGCGAGCCGAGCACCATCCCGCAGCCCGCGGCACCGCCCCACACCGACAGGGCACGGTTGCGCTCGGGCCCCTCCGCGAAGGAGGTGGTGACGAGGGAGAGGGTGGCCGGGGTGAGGAAGGCGCCGCCGAGCCCTTGCCCGGCGCGGGCCGCTACCAGGACTTCGGGCGCGGTCGCCAGACCGCCGAGCAGCGAGGAGCCGGCGTACAGGACCAGACCGAGCACGAACATCCGACGGCGGCCGAACAGGTCAGAGGCCCGCCCGCCGAGCAGCAGGAAGCCGCCGAATGCCACCGTGTATCCGCTCACCACCCACTGCAGGGTGCCGGCGGAGAATCCCACCTCGGCGGCGATCTCGGGGAGCGCCACGAACACGATGTTGTAGTCGAGCCCGATGATGAGGTGGGCGAACGCCAACAGGGCGAGCCTGGGGCCCAGTCCAGTGGGTGGTGAGGAAGACATCAGGGTGAGGTTCCTTGCAGATTCAGGCGGCGGTGGGCCAGGCGGAGAAGCGGCGCATTCCGTACAGCAGCGGCGCGGTGTGTTCCGGGGACTGCTGCTCGACGCGGAAGATCTCACCGAAGATCACTTGGTGGTCGCCCATGGAAAGGGTCCGACTGACCCGGCAATCCGCGATGGAATGGGCGTCGTTGACGAGATGGGGACCGGCAAACGTGGTGGCGTTCTCCCATTCCACCCGGTCGAAACGATCCCGCTCTCCAGAGGCGAAGAGTTTCGCCGCACCCTGCCCGCCTTCATGCAGCAGATTGACGGCGAATGTACCGTTCGCCAGTACTTCGGAGAGCGTCCGGCTCTTGTTGTTGAGGCAGACCAGGAGAGTCGGCGGGTCCAGGGAAACGCTGCTGACCGAGGAGACCGTGAGACCCGAGGGTTCACCCTCGAATGCGCCGGTGGTCACGATGGCCACACCGGTCGGGAAAGTGGACATGAGGGAACGGAATTGTTCGGGTTCGACGGTGAGCGTCGAGATGCTGGTCATGGTGCGGCTTTCCGTGTGTGCGGTACGAGGGGCATACGAGGGGCAGGGGAAGCGCCGGTCACCACAGCAGCGTCTTCTGCGGAATGCGCCCGCCGAGCAGCAGCTCCCCGGCCGCCTTGAGGTTCTGCTCGCCCGCGTCGACATGGCGGCACATGGTGGTGACGTCACGCAGCCAGCGGTCCATGGGCGAGCGCTTGCGGTAGATCGCGGCCCCGCCGACCAGCGCGTAAAGGCGGGTGACGATGGCGTGGGCGGTGTGGAACGCCTTGTAGCGGGCGAGTGCCGTGGCGACGCGCTCGTCGGGGGTGGCCTCGCGGCCCGACTCCAGGCGGGCCCACTGCTGATCGAGGCCGGTGTAGACGAAGGCGCGGGCGGCGGCCAGGTCCGCCTCGCAGTCGGCGAGGGTGCCGGTCACCCGCTCCAGCTGGGACCAGGGGGTGCCGGAGGCCCGGTCGACACGGCCTGCTGCCAGGCCACGCACATGGTCGAGGGCGGCGCGGGCGAGGCCGAGCGGGACGCCGGGCATATTGCGCAGGATGGTGTCGGGAGCGGCGTGCAGCAGGCCGGGGCGGCGCGGCGTGTCGAAGCTGAACGAGTGCTCATCGGGCACGAACAGATCGGTCGTCGCGTAGTCGCGGCTCGCGGTGCCTGCGAGTCCGGTGGTGTACCAGGTGTCGTGGATCTCGAAGTCCTCGGGCCGCGCGATCATCACGCGCCACTGCACGGGGTCGCCGTCCGCGTCGGCCTCCGGTTCGCCGTCGCGATACACGCGGCAGCCGGCGAGCAGCAGGTCGCAGTGGCTGCTGCCGCTGCCGAACACCCAGTTGCCGCTGACGCGATAGCCGCCGGGCACGCGCTCGGCGCGGCCGGTCGGGTTCATGAATCCGGCGGTGATGGTGTCCAGGGACGGGAAGAGCTCGCGGGCCACGGCGTCGTCCAGATAGCCCGCGAAGATCCCGGAATCGGCGCCGATCATCGCGCACCAGGCGGCGGAGGCGTCGCCCGTCGCGAGAGCTTCGATGACCTCGGTCTGCTGGGCGGAGGTGAGTTCGGGGCCGCCCCAGGAGGCGGGCATGGTCATACGGAACACGCCGGTGCCGCGCAGGAGTTCCACCACGTCGGCGGGCAACTGGCGGGCTTCCTCGATATCTTCGGCACGCTCCCGCAGGACCGGTGCGGCGGCGCGGGCCCGGGTGAGGATTTCGTCGGCCGTGAGGTGTTTGCCGGCAGCGAGGTCGTTGTCGGTCGTGCGGTTGCTGTCGACAGTCATGAATGTCATGCCGAAAAAGCTATTCGGCACTGCGGTGCGCCAACATCCGGCCAGTGGTGACAATTCCTTGTACGCCACCGGTGGATTTTCCGCGACGGCTCAAGTATCCCGTGGGAGACATCGATTCAACCTGGGGATACATTAATATCCGGGCCGCGCGACCTGTGGTTACGATGCCCGGCATGCACCCATACCCACTTGAACCCACTGCCGCGGAAATGCACTCGATGGGGCAGGCCACGCTCGCCCTGGTCGAGGAATTCATCAACGGCTTGCCGGAATCCCCCGCAGCCGATCTCGAAGGCGCGGTCGAACTCGCCGACCGGCTCCGGGAAAGTGCTCCGGAAGCGGGGGCTCCCTTCTCTCAACTGCTCGACACCGTTGCCCTCGCCTCACAGAAAGCCATCAACAATTCGGGGCCCGGCTTCCTCGCGTACATACCCGGCGGCGGCCTCTACACCTCGGCCCTTGCGGATCTGCTCGCGGCCGGGTTCAACCGCTATGTGAATCTGGCCGGAATGGCCCCGGCGATCGCACAGATCGAGGCGACCGCGGTGCGCTGGCTCTGCGATCTCTTCGACTATCCGGCGGACGCCCGAGGGGTGTTGACGTCGGGTGGTTCGATGGCCAACTTCTCGGCGGTGGTGGCAGCGCGCAAGGCGAAGCTGGGCGAGGACTTCTCGCGTGGCGTCCTCTATACGTCGCAGCAGTCGCACGCCTCGTGCGCGAAGGCCGGATATCTGGCCGGGTTCCCGAAGGCGCGGGTGCGCCTGGTGCCGACGGACGACTCGCTGCGTATGGATGAGGCAGCGTTTGCCGCGATGGTCGCGGCCGACCGGGCGGCGGGGCTGCGGCCGTTCATGGTCACCGCGTCGGCGGGCACCACCAACACCGGGTCGGTCGATCCGATCGCCGCCATCGGGGAACTGGCCCGGGCCAACGACATGTGGCTGCACGTGGACGCGGCCTACGGCGGGCCGTTCCGGATGACGGAGTACGGCCGAAAGCTCTTCGCGGGGATCGAGCTCGCCGACTCCATCACCCTCGATCCGCACAAGGCGCTCTTCATCCCTTACGGGACCGGCGCGTTGATCGTGCGTGAGGGAGCACGGCTGCGCGACGCGCACCATGTCGCGGCCGACTATCTGCAGGACATGGAGGGCTTGGAGGAGCGCATCCCCAGCTTCTCGGAGTACTCGATGGAGCTGTCGCGGGACTTCCGCGGGCTGCGTCTGTGGCTGCCGATCAAGCTGCACGGCATGGCCGCGTTCCGGGACGCCCTGGAGGAGAAGCTGGAGCTGGCCCGCTATCTCCACGACGAGCTGCGGGCCATGCCCGGCTTCGAGGTGCCGCTCGAGCCCGACCTCACGGCCGTCGCCTTCCGCTACGTACCGGACGGCGGAGACGCCGACGCCTTCAACCAGCGGCTGCTGCAGCGCATCAACGACTCCAAGCGGGTTTTCCTGTCCAGCACCAACCTGGGCGAGCACTTCGTGATCCGGGCCTGTGTCGTCTCGCATCGCACCCATCGCGACCGCATCGAGGAAGCAGTACGGATCATCAGGGACGCAGCACGCGACCTGGCAGCGCACGGCTGACAGGTCCCGCGGGTGTGCGGCCCCGCGGTCGGCCGACCGGGGTGCGCGCGAGGCCCGACCCGATGGCGCTGATGGCGAGTTGGACCCGGTCGCGGGCGCCGAGCTTGGCCATGATGCGGCTGACGTAGGTCTTCGCGGTCAGTGGGCTGAGGCTGAGCCGCTCGGCTATCTCCTGATTGGTGAGCCCGTGCCCGACGAGCGCGAAGACCTCGCGCTCACGGTTGCTGAGCTCATCGAGCGCGGGGTCGGGGGCGCCGACCGACGGCTGCGCGGGCCGGACGCCCGGCTGGTTGCGGGCGAGATGGCTGTCGACGAGGCGCCGGGTGTGGCGCGGGTTGAGCCAGGACTGCCCGTCGGCGGTCGCACGGATCGCCTTCAGCAGGTCCTCGGGTTCGGTGTCGATGGGCAGGAATCCGCTGGCGCCCGCGGCGAGCGAGCGGAAGAGGTGCTCGTCGTCGTCATGGATGGTGAGCACCAGGACCCGCACCCCGGCAAGCCGCTGGTCGCCGGTGATCCGCGCGGTCGCCTCGACCCCGTCGATCCCCCGCAGATGGGTGTCCATCAGCACCACATCGGGCCGCGTCCGCAGAGCCGCCTCCACCACGCCGGTGCCGTCGGCGGCCGCGCCCACCACTGTCATGTCGGGGGCGGAGCCGACCAGCAGGCTGAAGCCCGCACGGGCTGCGGCATGGGCATCGGCGACCAGGACACGGACCACTATCGGTTCCCCCCCGACGGGTTGAATGTGTGCGGCTGCGGCTGAGCGCAGCCGCGATAGTACCCACATTCTGTCAAGGATTGTTAACTCATGAACCGATAGAACCAGATATTTGGCTACTCTCTACCGCGTTACACCTTGGATTCCTCGGGGAGCGCCGGAACGCCTCACACCGTGGGCTCCTCCGGGAGCAACTGCCGCAGCATGGCCTCGAACTCCCCGGCCGTGGGCGGCCGCTCCGCGAGGAGCCCCTGCAACAGCAGACCGTCATAGGCGTTGGCGAAGACCTTGATACGCAGCGGATCGCCGGTGAAGAGCCGGGCGAAGTCGCTCAGCACCTCGCTCCAGCGGCGGGTAGGCCCGCGCAGCTCCGGCCGACGCGAGGCGAGCAGACACAGTTCGAACTCGGCGAGCAGCCGCCCGCGGCCCGCCACCGTCTCGGCCATCAGGGCGGCGAGGGCGGCATGCTTGCCGCTGCCGCGACCGGGGGCCTCGGTCAGCTCGCGCAGCCGCTCGGCGTCCTCGTCCATGCACGTCGTCAGCGCCGCCGTCAGCAGGGCGTCGATGCTCTCGAAGTAGTACGTACTCGCGGTGGACGGCAGCTCCGCCTCGCGGGCCACGGTGCGATGGGTGACGCCGGAGGCACCGTCCCGCTCGATCACGCGCAAGGTGGCCTCGATCAGTGCGCGCCGCCGGCGTTCACCCTTGGCGCGGCGGCCGTCGGCGATCGGCTCGGTCGGCTGGTGCGGCTGGTGCGGCTCGGGCGGCTCGGGCGGCTGATTCAGGGTCCTTCTCCTGGCCTGGTCGCGGCGGTGGCTGCGGCTCCGGTCGTGGTCACCGCGACGATACCCGGCCGGTGGCGCCCCCTGTCGGGGCGGCAGGAGGCACCACCGGGAAGGTCAGCCGCCGACGGCGAGCTTCACCTCCTCGTCGCGTACGGCCGCCCGCTCGGTCTCCGCGCGCAGATGCCGGTAGGCGAGCAGCGTCGTCAGGAGGGCCAGAGCGCCCACCACCAGCGCCACGGTGAACCCCGCGCGCGTACCGAAGGAGTCGACCACTTGCCCGGAGGCGGCGGCGCCGAGCGCCACACCCACCTGCAGGCCCGCGATCATCCAGGTCATTCCCTCGGTGAGCTGGGCGGCGGGGGTGACCTTCTCGACGATGCCCATGATGGTGACCATGGTCGGTGCGAAGAAGACGCCCGCGAAGAACACGGCCACGGAGAGCGTCGCGATGCTGTTCACGACGAGGAACGGCAGCGTCGTCAGAGCCGTGCCGGTCACGCCGAGCACCAAGAGCCTGGGCAGTGGTGTGCTCAACTTCAGTGCGCCGAAAGTGAGTCCGGAGATCGCGGACCCGACGGCGTACACCGTGAACACGATGCCGGCGGCCTCCTTCTGCCCCTGGTCCTGCGCGAAGGCAAGCCCCATGGTGTCGATGGTGCCCGCGATGGCGCCGCCGAACATCAGGGTGAGGGCCAGCAGCGCGACGGCGCGGGCGCGGATCACGGACCGGCCGGTGGCGTCGGCCGCCGACTGCACGGGCGGTTCCGTGCGCTTCTGCGGGACGAAGAGCAGCACGCCCA
Organism: Streptomyces sp. NPDC048436; assembly: GCF_043200355.1. Taxonomy (NCBI): domain Bacteria; kingdom Bacillati; phylum Actinomycetota; class Actinomycetes; order Kitasatosporales; family Streptomycetaceae; genus Streptomyces; species Streptomyces sp. NPDC048436. The sequence continues at coordinate 611,956 of NZ_JBICXP010000001.1, read as the reverse complement.
CGGTGAGCAGCACCATCGCCACCAGCGGCCCCGCTTCGGGGAAGAGTGTGGTGCCGAGCATCACGGCGATGGCGGGCCCGATGATGTACGTCAGCTCGTCGACGACCGATTCCAGGGAGTACGCGGCGTTCAGGCGCGGCGAGCCGCGGTACAGCTGGGTCCAGCGGGCCCTGACCATGGCGCCCATGCTCGGCATGAATCCGGCGAGCAGCGCGAAGACGAACAGGGTCCAGGCCGGAGCGTCGTAGTAGGCGCACAGGAGCAGCCCGCCGAGCGCGGCGACGCTGACGCCCGTGGCGGGCAGCAGCACCCGCCCCTGACCCAACCGGTCGACCACGCGCGAGATCTGAGGGCCTATCAGCGCCATGGAGAGGGTGAAGGTTCCGGCGACGGCTCCCGCGAGCGCGTACTCGCCGCGCAGTTCCGAGAGCATCGTGAGGATGCCCATGTGGGTCATGGGCAGCGGCAGCCGGGCGAGCAGGCCCGCGAGGGAGAAGCCCTTGGCGCCGGGAGCGGAGAAGAGTTCGCGGTAGGGGTTAGCCATGGACTGCCCCTAGGTCGTTTTCAGGCAGCGGGCAGTGGTGCATGAGAGCCTCCGCGGCACATCACGAGAAACTTGAACGATTGACCCACTTTCTATCACGGGTGCGCCGCCGGGCGCGACGGCGGGATATGGCCATCCCCTGTCCCAGGGGTGGGTACGCATGGGACAGGGGCGAACCGACCCGGGGTGAATTGGCCAGGGATGAACGGGACGGCGAGCGCAACTACGCACCGGATCCAGAGAGTTGACCGGTGAGCTAATCCGGCGTGCGCGTCACGGCGGGTGAAGCCGCCGGGGTTACGGACCAGTCAGCGGCGCGCGTCGTCACTGTCTGGCGGCCGGGTTGAACACGAGGTGCCCTGTGCGTCGTGAGACCCGACGCGAAATCGTCCGATGCCTCAAACGCTACGCGGCCCGAGAGGTCTTCCACCTGGTCAGACCCGTCCAACCAGGACCTCGGTCAAGAGATCATCCCTCGATACCGAGTCATGATCTGGTTCGGATCCCTGCAAGCACTGAGCTCCATGGAAGCCTCCGGGGTGCGTCGCACGGACATGGAGAGCCTCCAGGGCAGACAACTGGTCGAGGAGCAGCGGCGGCGTGGCAAGGCCGCGCCACTGAAGACCGAGGCCAGCAATGCACTGCTCGCAGTAGGGAGCTTCCTCCGCGAGGAGTACGAGGCACACCTTGCGCGGTGGCGCGCTCCGCTTTCGAGCGCCGCACTCCGCAAACGGGAACGCCGGGGTCTTCAGCCGATGCCTGAACAGTTCGGTGATCTGGTCACCGTGACCCGGTTCTGGACCCCGGTGTGTGTGACCACTCTGTGCCGGGAGTTCGACCTGGCTAAGCGGCGGGCCCGAGCGCGGGGTGTCATGGTCCCCGAGAACGCGACGTTCCGGGACCTGCGCCACTTCGCCGACGCCGTGCTGGTGGCTTCCGGTCTTGAGCCCCGCAAGGTGCAGGCCCGGATGCGGCACGCCCGGATCGCCGAGACGCTGGACACTGCCGGACGCCGCCCTGACGCCGTGTGCCGAACGGAAACGCGCGGTTGTCGACATCGACCGTGCAGGTCACGGGCGGTTTCAGTCGAGACCTCCAGCGTTCCCGGCGTACAGCCCGACTCGTCTGCCGCTCCCGCTCTGTCAGCGGGTGGCGCTGCCGTGCGGGGCGACGTGGTGCATGCGCTTGGGTGTCCGGTCGGGCCGGTCAGGCACCAGGCCTAGGGGTTTCTTGCTGGTGCGCTGCGCCGTCTTGCGCGCGAGTTCGCCGAATATGTGGGCCGCGGGCTGGATCTCCTCGCGTGGGGTGCTGTGCTGCTGCGTCGCCGGTACGCGCGGGGGCTCGGCGAACGCCGCGATGGTCGGCATCGACGTCGCGGCCAGCGCACCGAGGACGATGAGCAGGGCTCGCAGACGAACGTGCGAGGGCATGACGTGAGGGGCCTTTCAAGCCAGAGGTGGACGGCGCCCCTCACCGCTCTCCCAAGCGGTGAGGGGCAGTTGGCGGTACGCGGAGGCTGCCCCCGGAGGTCATTCGGCGGGGGCCAGTACGACCTTCCCGGGGTCGGTGCCGGGACCCACGGGCGGCGTCACGCCGGCCCGGTCCTTGGCGGCGTCCTGGTGCTGCCCGGTGGACGGCGACGGCTGGTCGGCGGCCGGGTTGTTGTCGTCCGGGTCAGGGGCCGGAGCCGGGGTGGGGCCGGGGTCCGGGGTCGGGTCCGGGGTCGGCGTGGGGTCCGGCGCGGGCTCCGGGGTGGGGGCCTCGTCCATCCAGGACTTCAGGGAGCCGTCGGGGTTCAGGATGACGTGCAGCCCGTTGTTCTCGCCGGAGGCGGAGCGGCCGTTGGCGTCGAGGGAGCCGAGCTTGGCACCGGCGCCGGAGAAGACCGCCCGCCAGTGGCTCGCCGACAGCCTGTAGATCTTCGCGGCGGAGCCGTCGGGGAGGGTGTCGATGCGGACCAGCTGCTTGCCGGGGCTGGGCTTCGGCTTCGGCTTCGGCTTGGGGGCGGGCTTGGCGCGGTCCACCCACGACGTGACGGTGCCCTTCGGCGTGAGCTTGACGTGCAGGCCGTTCAGGTTCGCGGTGCCCGTCCTGCCGAAGGCGTTCAGCACGGCGAACTTCTTGCCCTTGTAGAGGACGTCCGCCTGGTACTTGCCCTTGGCCAGCTTGTAGACCCTCGCGGTGTGGCCCTTCTCGGCGAGCTTGACGGTCTTGACGAAGTGACGCTTCTTGGCGTGCGACACCTTCCCCACGGAGGCGCAGGCGGAGGCGGTGGTGGGGGTGTGCTGCGTGGCGGCCATGGCACCGGAGGCGGCCCCGAGGCTGATGGCGGCGGTCGCGGTGGCGGCGACGATGCTGGTGCGCAGGTAGCGGCGGTTCATACGCATGGCGAAAGAGGCCCTCTCGGGTCGTTTCAGCTGGTGGGGGGTGTGTGACCGCGCCGTCGCGGTGACATCTACGAAGTTACGCACCTCACATCAAAGACGTGCGTAGGTGATGTAACAGCCATCACGCGTAAATGCCGCAAATGGTTCACCGTGCGAGTCGTTCAACCGTCAATCTTCCGGCCGCCGAGCCGAAGAAAGGGCCCCCCCCGTCTGCGCGGGGGCGGGCCCTTTCCTATCGCTGTACCAGCGGCTGCCTGGTCCTACTTGTTGGCGCAGGCGTTGTTGGACGCCGGGTTGAGCAGACCGATGATGTCGATGCTGTCGCCGCAGACGTTGACCGGGACGTGGATGGGGACCTGGATGACGTCGCCGGACAGGACGCCGGGGCTGTTGCTGGTCTGGCCGAACGGCCCTTCATCGGCCAGGGCCTGGCCGGCGCCACCCAGAACTGTCAGTCCCGAGAGCAGGACGGCAGCGGTGAGAATACGGGCGCGACGCATGGATGCCTCCGAGGTTCGGGGAATGTGTGCCACTCCAACCCACCGCAGTCCGAGCCGTCCCGCGACTGCTGGGCGCCCATACGAACGAGGGGGGCAGCGAGAGGAGCTCTGAGTGGAGCTTTGGGTGGAGGTCCGGGTGGAGGTCCGGGTGGAGGTCAGAACACCGAGAGGCCGGTCAGTGTCGTGAACCGGTCGAGCGCCGCGACCCCCGACACCGAGTTGCCCCGCTCGTCCAGGCCGGGACTCCACACGCAGAGTGTGCAGTGGCCGGGGACGACCGCGATGATGCCGCCGCCGACGCCGCTCTTGCCGGGCAGGCCGACGCGGTAGGCGAAGTCGCCCGCCGCGTCGTACGTGCCGCAGGTGAGCATGATCGCGTTGACCTGTTTGGCCTGGCTGCCGCTGAGCAGCCGGGTGCCGTCGGCGCGGATGCCATGGCGGGCGAGGAAGCCGGTGGCGAGGGCGAGGTCGGCGCAGGAGGCCTCGACGGAGCACTGGCGGAAGTACTGGCCGAGGAGGACGGGGACGGGGTTCCCGATGTTCCCGTACGACGCCATGAAGTGGCCGAGCGCGGCGTTGCGGTCACCGTGGGCGGCCTCGGAGGCGGCGACGCTTTCGTTGATGGTGAGCTGGTCGTTGCCGCTCTCCGCGCGCAGGAAGCCGAGCAGGGCGCCCGCGGCGTCGCCGGTCTGCGTCTGGAGGCGGTCGGTGACGACGAGGGCGCCCGCGTTGATGAAGGGATTGCGGGGGATGCCGTTCTCGTACTCCAGTTGCACGAGCGAGTTGAAGGGGTTGCCGGAGGGCTCACGGCCCACGTGCTCCCACAGGGCGTCGCCCTCGCGCGCCAGGTCGAGCGCGAGGGTGAAGACCTTGGTGATGGACTGCGCGGAGAACGGCTGCCGCCAGTCACCCACCCCGTACACCGTGCCGTCCGGCTCCGCGACGGCCATGCCGAACCGGCCCGGGTCGCACGCGGCGAGCGCCGGAATGTAGTCGGCGGGCCGCCCGCGCCTCGGTGTCTCCTGGATCTCGGCCGCGATGCGGTCCAGGACCGGCTGGTAGGTCAGGGGCGAGGTCATGATCGCCATTCTGCACCGGGGGCTGGCGTGGCGCGTGGGCGGCGGGAATCGGCGGTGGTGGGTCGAGGGGCATGGGTGCGTGCCCCGCCACTTCATAGGCCCCGTGTTTCGACGGAGGCGGCCGACCAGTGACGCTGACTACACGTCACCTCCCGTCCCGTCAGGCGCACTTGGCCCCGCCCTCTCAGCTCTCCTCACCCGCCAGCGGGCGCCAGTACTGGTCCTTGCCCTCGTCCCGTACGACATAGCCCAGCCCCTGCATCGTCTCGCCGAGGTCCCGTACGTCCTCCCCGGCCTTCCTCTTCAGCGCCGCCTTCCGTGCCGCGAGGACCGCGTGGGCCTCGGCGGGCAGACCGGGGGCGCCGGGGATCCAGCGGCTGAACAGTGACGCGTGCGGGTCGGCGTCCCGCCACGGGTAGCCGTGCGCGCGAAACGCCCTGGCCAGGGTCGCCGCCGACGCCTTGTGGGTGCCCCGCGTGACCTGACGTGACGTCTCGTCCAGTACGACCAGCTCCTTGCCGTCCAGGAACACCGCCGAGACCCGGGCGCGTTCGACGGTCCGCGTCCCCTCGTGCTGCTCGGCCTTCAACTCGGCGTCGGTCAGGCGCAGTTTCAGCGTCTCGTCGATGTCCGTGAACGCGAGCAGGAGACCCGCCACCAGGCCGACGCCCACCGCGACCCCCGTCTGCCACGGCCTGCCCAGCGAGCCGACGAACGTGATGCCGTCCCGCCATGGCAGCACCGGCGACTTGCTCAGCCACCGGGCAAGGGGCGGCAGAGCGAGGCCGAGCACCAGGCCGAGGAGCGGGGTGCCGATGAGGATGGTCAGCAGGTCGCCGCGCGGATATCCGAGCACCGTCGTCCGGTCCTTGCCGAGGGGGACGGGGGCGGGGCCTGGGCTCTTGTCGCTGGTCATGCGGTCGACGCTAGGCGGGCGGGGGCCCGTGGGGGAGCGGCCGAAAGTCGATGGGCGGCAGACTTCGGTCGACGCCGGGATGCCGGGAGGCCGGGATGCCGGGATGTCGGGTCGGGATGCCGGGTCGATGCTGTGCGGCCCATCAATTCCGTTGCCCGCGCCCGCCCCGCCCCCTACCGTGCCGATCATGCTGCCCACCGTGGACAACGACGAGCAATGGGACGTCGTCGTCCCCGATGAGGCCGTCATGCGGCCCGGAGTCGAGGATCTCTGCGGCAGGCTCGGCCTGGCGGGGGCGTCGCTCGAACGGTTCACGGAGGGGACGCAGCCCGTCTACGCCGTCGGGGACGGACTCGTCCTCAAGCTCTTCCCCGGCGCCGCCGCCGCCGACGCGCTCGTCGAGGCACGGGTGTTGGGTCATCTCGAAGGGCGGCTCCCCGTGCCCACGCCACGGGTGCACGCGTCCGGAGCGTACGAGAACGGCTGGCGCTACGTGCTCATGTCCCGGCTGCCCGGCGAAGACCTCGCCGTCGCCTGGCCGCGCCTCCCGCGCGCCGACCGGGAGCGCCTCGTCACCGAGGCCGGTGAGACGCTCGCCGCGCTGCACGCCCTGGACCCCGGGCCGCTCGCCGATGTGCTCGGGCCCGGCGACTGGGGCGCCTTCCTGGCAGGACAGCGCGCAGGTGTCGTACGACGGCAGCGCGAGCGCGGGCTGTCAGAGGGCTGGGTGGAGCAGATCCCCGGCTTCCTGGACACGGTGCTGCTCAGCGAGGATCCGCAACGTGTCCTCCTGCACACCGAGTTCATGCGCCAGCATCTGCTCGTCGGCCGGAACTCCGCCCCCGCCCCAGCTGGTGCCGGGGGCAGGCTCACGCTCACCGGGCTCTTCGACTTCGAGCCCGCCATGATCGGGGACAGGGCGTACGACTTCGTGGGCGTCGGCCTCTTCGTCACACGCGGGGAGCCGGGGTTGCTCGGCCGCTTCATGGACGCGTACGGCCGCACCTTCGAACCGCGTGAACTCCTCGCCCACACCTTGCTGCACGTCTACAGCAACCTTCCCTGGTACCTGCGGGAACTGCCCGTCCCGACAGAGCCGACGCTGGACGCGCTGGCTGAGGCGTGGTTCGACTCCGGCCGCTGAGCCGAAGCAGTCAGACGCGTTCCAGCGGGCGGTGCGGGCCGATCGGCAGCTCCACCTCGATCGCGTCGCCGGGGCGCACCTCGCCGCCCTCCCTGACCACGCTCATGATCCCCGCCTTGCGGACGATCTCACCGGTCGCCTCGTCACGGCCGACGACCTGCTTCAGGAGGCCTTTCTGGAAGGCGTCGATCTGCGGGCACGGATTGCGCAGGCCCGTGACTTCGACGACCGCGGTACCGCCGAGGCGCAGCAGCGTGCCGACGGGCAGCGCGAGGAGGTCGATGCCGGTGGTGGTGACGTTCTCGCCGAGGTCGCCCGGCGCCACTTCGAAGCCCTGTGCCGCGAGCTCGTCGAAGAGCTCCGCGTGGATCAAGTGCACTTGGCGGAGGTTCGGTTGGGTCGGGTCCTGCGCGACGCGTGAGCGGTGCTTCACCGTCACCCCGGCGTGCACGTCTCCCTCGACGCCGAGTCCGGCGAGCAGCGTGATGCCCGGGCGGTTCGGCTTGGTGAAGGAGTACGTTCCGTTGCTGCTGACCGCCGTGACGCTCGCGCCCATGGTGTGAGTTCCTCTCTCCCGGCCTTCCGGCACCCTAGTGGCCGCCCTCAGTCCACCGGCATCAAGGTCGGACAGGCAAGACCGGGCACCCCCCGGTAACCCCGCAGCCAGGTGTTCCGCTGCCGGTCCACCTTCTCGCGGGTCTCGGCGGCCGGCGGATGGCCGGGGTGCGTGGCGCAGCCGGACCGCCGAGCGGAGCCAGTAGCCGAGGAGTCAAGCGATGCCGTCACAAGCCGAGCCCGCAGCTCAGCCGTCAGAATTCCTCCGCCGCGCTCTCCTGGTCCCGTACCTTCTTCGTCCGGCAGCCCACCGACACAAGCACCCCGACCGCCGTGCCGGCGAGCGCCGCCGGGACCATCCAGTTGCGGTTGAACGTGTGGCCGAGGGCGGAGTCGACGGAGAAGGCGCCGGGGCCCGCGACGGCGAGGGCCGCGGAGACCATGCCGAGGAACGCCGGGTACTCGTAGCCGCCGCCCTGGCTGAAGAAGCCGTTGGGTGCGTGCACCGCGGCCGCCCCCGCCATCGCGCCCGCCGCTGCGGAACCCGCCGCCGGGGTCGCGAGGCCGAGGGCAAGGAGCGTGCCGCCGCCCGCCTCGGCGACCCCGGCGACGACGGCGTTGGCCTTGCCGGGCGCGTAGCCGATGGACTCCATGAAGGCGCCGGTGCCTTCGATGCCGTGGCCGCCGAACCAGCCGAAGAGCTTCTGGGCACCGTGAGCGGCGAGGACTCCGCCGGTTCCGACGCGGAGCAGGAGTAGGCCCAGGTCGCGGCGGTCGAAGCAGGAACGGGTCCGGGTCATGGCGGGGTCTCCTGGGGTGGGGTGGGGTGAGGGGAGGGGGAGGACATCGGTGTCTTCGGTGCTGCGTCTTTGTCCACCGTCCGTCAGACCGTCCCCCGGCACCTCGCTCAGTCGGCCGTACGGGTGACCCCGTCCGGCGGCCGGTGGCGTGGCCCGGCGGCCGGTGTGACGGTGGGGCCATGAGCATTCAGGTAAACCGGCTCAGCGACCCCACGGTCCGGGCCTTCGTCTGCGCGGTGAACGCCCACGACCAGGACGCTTTCCAGGCCCTGCTCACGCCCGACGCGACCATGTCCGACGACGGTTCCGACCGGGACATCGCCGACTGGACGGACCGCGAGATCTTCTCCACGCACGGCCATATGGACGTGGAGAACGAGTCGGACGGCGGGCACGCGCTGCTCGTCACGTTCCGCAACGACACATGGGGCGAGATGCGGACCAAGTGGCGTTTCGACGTGACCGGCGAGAAGGTGTCCCGGTTCGAGACCGGGCAGGCCTGAGGTCTGAAGCCTCCCGGAACGTTGCGTCCTCCGATACCGCCCCGCGCAGGGGCTTGTCTTCGTGTGCGCTTCAACTCCTAGCGTCCGTAGGCATGGACGCAGACATGGACGCAGACATGGACATGGACTTGGGCACGCACGTGACACGCAGGACCCTGGGGCGACGCACCGGAATCGAGGTCAGCGCGCTCGGTCTCGGGTGCTGGGCCATCGGCGGTGAGTGGTCGGGGCCGGACGGGCAGCCGTACGGCTGGGGCGCGGTCGACGACGAGGAGTCGGTGCGGGCGATCCGGCGGGGCCTCGACCTCGGCGTCAACTTCTTCGACACCGCGGACAATTACGGAACCGGGCACAGCGAGCGCGTCCTGGGGCGGGCCATCGGCGCCCGGCGGGACGACGTCGTCATCGCCACGAAGTGGGGGAACGTCTTCGACGAGGAGACGCGCAGCGCGACGGGGAACCCCGATGACTCGGTGGCGTACGCCCGCCGCGCACTGACCGCTTCCTTGAAGCGGCTCGGCACGGAGTACGTCGACCTCTACCAGCTGCACATCGGCGACGCCGACCCGGAGCGCGCCGCCCAACTGAGGGACGCCTGCGAGGAGTTCGTACGGGAGGGGTTCATCCGGGCCTACGGGTGGAGCACGGATGACCCGGCCCGCGCTGCGGTCTTCGCCGAGGGGCCGCACTGCGCGGCGGTGCAGCATCGCTGCAATGTGCTGCAGGACGCCCCGGAGATGCTGGCGGCCGGCGCCGAGCTCGGCCTCGCGAGCGTGGTGCGAAGCCCGTTGGCGATGGGGCTGCTGACCGGGAAGTTCGGCGGCGGGCGCGTACCGGCGGCAGGCGACATCCGCAGCGCGCCGCCCTCCTGGCTCCCAGGCTTCGGGGACGGCGGCGGCGCGGACCCGCAGTGGCTCGCGAGGGTGGACGCGGTGCGGTCCGTGCTGACCGGGGGCGGCCGGACCCTCGCCCAGGGCGCGCTCGCCTGGCTCTGGGCGCGCAGTCCGCTGACCGTGCCCATCCCGGGGTTCCGGACCGTGGCACAGGTCGAGGAGAACGCGGGGGCGCTGGAGTACGGGCCGTTGAGCGCGGAGGAGTTGGCCGAGGTCGAGCGGATCCTGGGTGAGGGGGCCCTGGGCGAGGAAGCCCTGGATGAGGGGGCCCTGGGCGAGGAAGCCCTGGGCGAGGAAGCCCTGGGTGAGGGGGCCCTGGGTGAGCAAGCCCTGTCCTAGCTCCCGCCAGGGATCCGTACCGCCGCCCCGCTCACCCGCACCCGCGGGTCCCCCTCGCGCGACGTCACCGTCAGGACGCCGGGGCGGCCCATGTCGTGGCCCTGGTGCACGGTGAGCTCCGACTCGGCGGGGACGAGGCCGAGTTCACGTGCGTACGCACCGAAGGCTGCCGCCGCCGCGCCCGTGGCGGGGTCCTCCACGACCCCGCCCACCGGGAACGGATCGCGCGCGTGGAAGGTGAACTCGGCCTCGCGCCAGATCAGTTGGACCGTGGTCAGATCCAGGCGGCGCATCAGGGCGGCGAGGCGTTCGAAGTCGTACGACAGGTCTGCGAGGCGCGTGCGGGTGGCGGCGGCCAGGATCAGATGGCGGGCTCCCGCGTAGGCGATGCGGGGCGGGAGCTCCGGGTCGAGGTCGGCCGCCGGCCAGTCGAGCGCGGCCAGGGCCTCGGCCAGGTCGGCCGCCGTGACCTCCTCGATGTGCGGCTCGACACTGGTGAGCGTCGCCCGCAGGGTGCCGTCCGCGTCGGTGACCGTCACCGGGACGATGCCCACCTGGGTCGAGAAGGCGAAGTCGCCCGCGCCCAGGCCCTGTTCGGCCAGCGCGACCGCCGCCGCCACTGTCGCGTGCCCGCAGAAGGAGACCTCGGCCCGCGGGCTGAAGTACCGCACGTCGTACGAACGAACGCCCTCCCCGGAGCCGGAGCCCGATCCCGAGCCGGAGGTCGATCCCGAGCCCCGGATGAGGAACGCCGATTCGCTGTACCCCACCTCCGCCGCGATCCCCAGCATCGCCGCCTCGTCGAGCCCGGAGGCGTCGAGCACGATCCCGGCGGGGTTGCCGCCCGCCGGGTCGGTCGCGAACGCGGTGTATCGCAGCACGTCAGGAGAGGTCGTACTGGCTGAGTTCGTCGTCATGTCGCAGGGCAACCGTTCCGCGGCCCCGGTCATTCCCGCGGCACCCCGGCACGGCCCCCACCGCGGCCGGCGCGGAGCGGCTGCCCTGCACCCTCCCCCTCACAGTGGCATGCGGGGTGTCAGTGGCAGCTCTTGTAGCCGGGGTCGCTGTTCGTCCAGGAGCAGGAGTCCTTGAGCGAACCGCTCGGCTTGATCAGGCGGGCCTTGTCGCTGGTGTTGTTCCAGACGTACGAGCCGCGGCCCCAGTAGCGCACGCCCGAGGCGTTGGTGCCCTTGCCCGTGCGGACCTTGACGGTCTTGCCGGAGCCGATCTTGTAGCTGCCGAAGGTGTACGTGTAGCCGGTGTTGTCCTTCAGCTTGTAGCCCTTGAGCTGGACCGCCGAGCCGGAGTTGTTGTGGATGTTCACCCACTCCGCGTTCAGCGACGAGTTGGAGCGGTTGTCGCTGCCCGGACTGTCGAACTGGATGTACCCGAGGTGCAGTCCGCCCTGGTGCGCGGCCGCGGACGCGGGAGACGCGACGAGCAGGGAGGCCGAGAGGGCGGCGGTCGCCAGGACGGCCGGGACTGCGGAACGTATGCGCAAGGTGTGCTCCGAGTGTGCTCTGAATGTGGAGTTCTCGTGGAGGGCACGCCGAGCATACGGTGCGTGATGCGCGTAATTGGCGTGGAGTGTTCCATTCCGCTTGTGCAGATGTCGGCCGACCGTGAGGGTGAGGTCACGGTCGGCCACAGAGTGCGCGGGGGAGAGGCCCGACCGCCTAACCCCGCCCGACGAACGGCATGTTCGTCGCGAGCACCGTCGCGAACTGCACGTTCGCCTCCAGCGGCAGCTCCGCCATGTGCCGCACCGTCCGCGCCACATCCGCCACGTCCATCACCGGCTCGGGCGCGAGCTCCCCGTTGGCCTGGAGAATTCCGGCCTGCATCCGCTCGGTCATGTCGGTCGCCGCGTTGCCGATGTCGATCTGGCCGCAGGCGATCCGGTAGGGGCGGCCGTCGAGGGAGAGGGACTTCGTCAGGCCGGTCAGCGCGTGCTTCGTCGCCGTGTACGCGATGGAGTGCGGGCGCGGGACGTGCGCCGAGATGGAACCGTTGTTGATGATCCGGCCGCCCTGCGGGTCCTGCTCCTTCATCTGCCGGAAGGCCGCCTGCGCGCACAGGAAGGCGCCGTTGAGGTTCGTGTCGACGACGTGCCGCCACGCGTCGTACTCCAGTTCGTCGACCGGGACGCCGCCGGGGCCGAACGTGCCCGCGTTGTTGAAGAGGAGGCCGAGACGGCCGAAGCGGTCGCGTACGGCCGAGAAGAGCGCGGCCACGTCCTCGGGCCGCGAGACGTCGGTACGGACGCAGAGGGCGTCGGTCTCGGCCGGAGCCGCCGGCTCGGCGCCCGTCTCGGCCTGCGGCAGCGGCCGCACCGCCGCGCCCTCCGACGCGCCCGCGGCGATCGCCGCCGTCTCCTCCAAGGTCTCCAGGCGCCGTCCGGCCAGCGCCACGGACCACCCGGCACGCAGCAGTTCCACCGCCACGGACCTGCCGATCCCGGAGCCCGCGCCGGTCACTACGGCGGTCCTTGTGTGTCCGGTCGGATGCCCCGTCGGATACCCGGTCGGATGCCCAGTTAGCTCAGCGTTCATGGCCACGAAGCGTACGGGAGGCCTGTCCACGCGGACATCATCCGCCCGCCATTCGGGTGTTGTGTACGCGACAGGCCCACGACGTCCCCCACTACTTCCATGCCCCTGACACCAATCGTCAGGGGAGGGCCACACATGACACCCGTAGGCCAGCAGTACGCACCTGAACTACGAGCCGCCGCCGGCCACCTGGGCCGCCGCCGGTTCCTCACCGTCACCGGCGCCGCCGCCGCGCTCGCCTTCGCCACCAACCTGCCCGCGGCCGGCGCCGCGAGCGCCGCCGAGCTGGACGCGCGGAAGATCTCCGTCGATCCCTTCACCCTCGGCGTGGCATCCGGCGACCCGCAGCCCGACTCCGTCCTGCTCTGGACCCGGCTCGCCCCGGCCCCGTACGAACCGGGCAACGGCCTGCCGGACCAGCGCGTCATCGTCCAGTGGGAGGTCGCCCACGACGCCCGCTTCCGGCGCGTCGCCAGACGCGGCGTGGCCATCGCGCACCCCGAGTTCAACCACACCGTGCACGTCGACGCAGACAACCTCGACGCCGGGCGGACCTACTACTTCCGATTCAAGACCGGCACGTGGATCAGCGAGACGGGCCGCACCCGCACCGCTCCGGCGGCCGGCAGCAAGGTGAGCGCCCTCAACCTCGCCGCGGTGTCCTGCCAGGCGTACCACGACGGCTACTTCACCGCGTACAAACACCTGGCCGAGGACGACGTGGACGTCGTCCTCCACCTGGGCGACTACCTCTACGAGTACGCGGTGAGCGCGGTCGGCGGCGCCCGCAACTACACCGACCGCACGCTGCCCGCCCTCTTCAACCGCGAGACCCAGACCCTGGAGGACTACCGCCTGCGGTACGCCCTCTACAAGACCGACCCGGATCTGCGGGCCGCGCACGCCATGCACCCCTTCGTCGTCACCTGGGACGACCACGAGGTCGAGAACAACTACGCGGGTGACGTCGACGAGCACGGCGACCCGCCCGCCGAGTTCCTCATCCGCCGCGCCGCCGCCTACCGCGCCTACTGGGAGAACCTGCCGCTGCGCCGCCCCCAGCAGCCCCAGGGCTCCGACCTCCAGCTCTACCGCCGCCTGCGGTGGGGCCGGCTCGCGCAGTTCGACATCCTGGACACCCGGCAGTACCGCTCCGACCAGGCCTACGGCGACGGCTCGGACATTCCGGGACCGGAGTCGACCGACCCGAAGCGCACCATCACCGGGGCCACCCAGGAGCGCTGGCTCATCGACGGCTGGCGCCGCTCGGCGGCCGTGTGGAACGTCGTGCCGCAGCAGGTCAACTTCTCCCAGCGCAAGCTGGACCTGAACCCGGTGGCGAAGGTCAGCATGGACGCCTGGGACGGCTACCCGGCATCACGCGACCGCGTCCTGGCGGGAGCGGCATCGGCCGGGATCGACAACCTGATGGTGCTCACCGGCGACGTACACGTCGGGTACGCCTACGACATCAAGGCCGACTTCGACAACCAGGCGTCCAAGACGGTCGGTACGGAGATCGTCGCCACGTCGATCGCCAGCGGCAAGGACGGCGCCGAGAAGCCCGCGAACTGGGAGACGTACACCAAGGCCAACCCGCACATGAAGTTCTACAACGGGCGGCGCGGGTACGTGCGGGTCGGCCTGGGCCAGGAGTCCGCGCGCGCCGACTTCAAGACGGTGTCCGCGGTGACGACGCCCGGGGCGGCGATCACGACAGCCGCGTCCTTCGTGACGGAGGCGGGCAACCCGGGACTGAAGCCCGCCTAGCCCGCCGAGCTCACTCGCCCGGGTAGCGCACCCCGATCAGTTCCCGCACCGCGTCCAGGGTCCGCATCACCGCGAGGGTGCCTTCGAGGGGGACGAGGGGGGACTCGGTGTCGCCCGCGCGCAGGCGGTGCATGACCTCGGCGGCCTCGTGCCGGAGGCTGTCGCGGGGGCCGTCCTCGGGGGCGGCCGTGAACTCCTCGGGGTCGCGGCCGTCGCGGTGCAGCACGAAGGTCTCCGGGAAGAAGAAGCCGTTCGGGATGTCGATGCGCCCGCGTGAACCGGTGACGGACGCGATGACGGGCGTGCCCGCGTTGATGGAGCAGTGCAACAAACCAAGAGCACCGCTCTCCCACGAGAGCAGCATTCCCGTCTGGAGATCAACGCCCTCATCCGAGAGCACCGCTCTCGCGCTCATCCCCGAAGGCTCCCCGAGCAGCAGCTGCGCGAACGACACCGGGTACACCCCGAGATCAAGAAGCGCGCCACCGCCCTGCGCCGGGTCGCGGAGGCGGTGCGCGGGAGGGAAGGGGCCCGCGAGCCCGAAGTCGGCCTGCACGGTCCGCACCTCGCCGATCGCCCCGTCGTCGACCAGCGCCTTCAGCCGCCTGATCAGGGGATGGCAGTACATCCACATGGCCTCCATCAGGAAGACGCCGCGCTGCCGGGCCAGCGTCACCAGCTCCCCCGCCTCGCGCGAGTTCAGCGCGAACGCCTTCTCGCAGAGCACCGCGCGCCCCGCCTCCAGGCAGAGCCCCGCCGCCACCCGGTGCGCCGCGTGCGGCGTGGCGACGTACACCACGTCGATGGAGTCGTCCTCGGCGAGCGCGCTCCACTCGCCGTAGGCGCGGGGTATCCCGAACCGCTCGGCGAACGCCTTCGCCGACACGTCGGACCGGGACGCCACCGCGACGACCTCCGCGTCCGGCATGTCGAGCAGGTTCGCCGTGAACGACGCGGCGATCCCACCCGTCGCGAGGATGCCCCAGCGCACGGGTTCACGGTTGTCTTCCACCACTTGGGCCCCTGTTCGTACCGCGGAGTACCGCGGAAATGGTCTCGACCAGCACAGCCGAGCTGAGAGCATAGGTAATCGCACGCCTCATCGGGAAGGAATCCGCATGCCGGAGCACGGCGGCCGCACGACGCGTGGGCCCGAGGACCCCCTCATACGGCAGTCCCAGACGGCAGAGGCGGACTCCGCCCCGCAATTGGGCCTCACCCCCGGCGTCCCGGCGGACACGCCGGCCCTCACCGCCCGGCGCCGCACCGGCCTCCTCGTCACCCTCGTCCTCGGCGGCCTCACCGCCGTCCCGCCGCTCTCCATGGACATGTACCTCCCGGCGCTCCCGGAGGTCACCCGCTCGCTGCACACCTCCGCCGCGACCGCGCAGCTGACCCTCACCGCCTGCCTCACCGGCATGGCGCTCGGGCAGCTCGTCGTCGGGCCGATGAGCGACAAGTGGGGGCGGCGCAGGCCGCTGCTCATCGGGCTCCTCGTCTACATCTTCGCCACCGCGATCTGCGCCTTCGCGCCCACCGTCGAACTCCTCGTCGGCTTCCGCCTGTTGCAGGGCCTGGCGGGCGCCGCGGGCATCGTCATCGCCCGTGCCGTCGTACGCGACCTCTACGACGGCGTGGAGATGGCCCGCTTCTTCTCCACCCTGATGCTGATCTCCGGGGTCGCCCCGGTCGTCGCGCCCCTCATCGGCGGCCAGGTCCTGCGGTTCACCGACTGGCGCGGCATCTTCGTCGTCCTCACCGCGATCGGCGTCGCCCTGACCCTGCTGGTCTGGCGGCGCCTGCCCGAGACGCTCGCTCCCGAGAGGCGGCACAGCGGCGGCACCGCCGAGGCGCTGCGCACCATGCGGTCGCTGCTCGCCGACCGCGTCTTCGCCGGGTACATGATCGCGGGCGGCTTCGCGTTCGCCGCGCTGTTCGCGTACATCTCCGCGTCGCCGTTCGTCATCCAGGAGATCTACGGCGCGTCCCCGCAGACCTTCAGCCTGCTCTTCGGCGTGAACTCCGTCGGCCTGATCGTCGTCGGCCAGATCAACGGCAAGCTCCTCGTCGGCCGGGTCAGCCTCGACAAGGCGCTCGCCTTCGGCCTGACGGTCATCGTCCTCGCCGCCACCGCGCTGCTCCTCATGACGACGGGCGTCTTCGGCGACGTCGGCCTGTTCCCGGTCGCCGCCGGGCTCTT
Source organism: Streptomyces sp. NPDC048436 (assembly GCF_043200355.1). NCBI lineage: Bacteria > Bacillati > Actinomycetota > Actinomycetes > Kitasatosporales > Streptomycetaceae > Streptomyces > Streptomyces sp. NPDC048436. The sequence goes on along the minus strand of NZ_JBICXP010000001.1, from coordinate 595,774 downwards.
CGTCCTGATGTCGGCGATGGGCCTCGCGATGCCCAACACCAACGCCCTCGCCCTGATGCGCACCCCGCACGCCGCGGGCTCCGCATCGGCACTGCTCGGCACGTCCTCCTTCCTCATCGGCGCCATCGCCTCCCCGCTGGTGGGCATCGCCGGCGAGGCCACGGCCGTGCCGATGGCCCTCGTGCAGCTCGTCTGCGGCCTTGCGGCCATCGGCTGCTTCTTGGGACTGTGCCGCCCCTGGCAGTACTCGGCCAGGCCGAACCGGGAGGGGAAGGACCACTGACCGCGCCACGCCTGCTGCGCGCCGGAACGCCGGACCGTGCGGGGCTCGACACAGCCGAGATGGGCCATCTCGTACGCGAGGTGCGCGAGCTGACGCGGGGCGAGCGGCCCTGGTGCGCGGGTGCCGTCGTCCTCGCGGGGCGCGGCCCGGTGATCGCCGTCGAGGAGGCGGTGGGCCGGGCGGTGCGCTACGCGGCGTACGACCCCGAGACGGACGCGGGCGTCGAACTGCCGCCCGAGGAGCAGGTGTTGATGCGCACCGACACCCCCTTCGACCTCGCCTCGCTCACGAAACTGTTCACGACGGTCGCGGCGATGCAGCAGCTGGAGCGCGGAACGCTCGGCATCGACGCGCTCATCTCGGCGTACGTTCCCGAGTTCAGGGCCGCTGCGGAGCACCGCGTCACCGTGCGCCAGCTGCTCACGCACACCTCTGGTCTGCGGCCCGAACTCCCGCTCTACGACTGCCCGGACGACGCGGCGCGGCTCGCCGCCCTGTGCGCGGAGGCCCCGTCGAGTCCGCCGGGCGACTACCTCTACTCCGACCTGAACATGCTGCTCCTCCAGCGTGTCCTGGAGCGCCTCACCCGCCGCCCGCTCGACGTCCTCGTACGCGAGGGGATCACCCGCCCGCTGGGCATGGCGGCCACCGGCTTCGGGCCGCGGCACGGCGCTGCCGCCACCGAGGACCAGCGCAGGCCCTGGGCGAAGGCCGACCGGGGGATGCTGCGGGGCGAGGTGCACGACGAGAACGCCTGGGCGCTCGGCGGCGTCGCGGGCCACGCCGGGCTCTTCTCCACCGCCCGGGACCTCGCGATCTTCTGCCGCGCGCTGCTGTGCGGCGGCTCGTACGGCACGGCGCGCATCCTCGGCCCGGACTTCGTTGAGCTGATGCTGACGCCTCCGGGGTTCGGGTTCGGCCTCGACCAGGCGTGGTTCATGGGGGGTCTCGCGGGGCGCGGTGCGGCGGGGCATACGGGGTTCACCGGGACGTCGCTTGTCATCGACCCCGCCACGGATACGTTTCTGATCCTCCTCGCGAACACGGTCCACCCGCGCCGCGGGTCCGCCGACAGCGGGCCTCGGGCTCGGGCCGCGACCCGGCTGGCCCGCGCGGCCCGCTGAGGCTCCGCTGGTGCGGTGTTTGCCCTGCGGCCCGGTGGGGGCTTGTCGCGCAGTTCCCCGCGCCCCTTACGGGGCCCGGTGCGCGGTTCTCCCCGCGCCTACCAGCCCCCGTAGAATCACCGGGTGAACGCCCCCCTCCCCCCAGCCGCCTCCCAGGCCGAGACCCTGCGTGCCGCCCTCGCGGGGCTTCTTGACGGGCTGCCGCCCAAGCAGGCCGTGCAAGCCGTCGAGCGGCTGATCGCCAGCTACCGGGGGCTCACCCCTACCGACGCCCCCATCCTGCGTGACCGCGCCGACGTCGCCGCGTACGCCGCCTACCGCATGCCCGCGACCTTCGAGGCGGTACGTTCCGCGCTCGGCGCCCTCGCGGACGCCGTGCCCGAGGGGTGGGCGCCCGGCAGTCATGTGGATGTCGGCGGCGGGACCGGCGCGGCGACCTGGGCGGTGAGCGCGACCTGGGACGGTGAGCGGCCCGTCACGGTCCTGGACTGGGCCGAGCCCGCCCTCGCCCTGGGGCGCGAACTGGCCGCGGCGAACCCGCGGTTGAAGGGGGTTCAGTGGCAGCGCTCTCGTATCGGATCGGCGCTCACCATCGAGAGCACTGATCTCGTCACGGTGTCGTACGTCCTCAAGGAGCTGACGGAGGACGACCGCCGCTCGCTCGTGGACGCGGCGGCGTCTGCGGCCACCCAGGCCGTCGTCGTCGTCGAGCCGGGCACCCCCGACGGCTACACGCGCGTCATCGAGGCCCGGGACCAGCTGATCGCCGCCGGTTTCCGCGTCGCCGCGCCCTGCCCGCACAGCTCCGCCTGCCCCATCGTGCCCGGCGAGGACTGGTGTCACTTCTCCGCCCGCGTCAGCCGCTCGTCCCTGCACCGGCAGGTCAAGGGCGGCTCATTGGCGTACGAGGACGAGAAGTTCAGCTATGTGGCGGCCGTCCGCTTCGACGCCGTACCGGCGGCCGAGCGCGTCGTGCGCAGGCCGCAGATCCGCAAGGGCCAGGTCCTGCTCGACCTGTGCGCGCCGGACGAGAGACTCCACCGGGAGACGGTGACCAAGCGCCACGGCCCGCTGTACCGCGCGGCCCGCGACGCGGAGTGGGGCGACCCCTGGCCGCCCCACGAGGAGAGCTAGCGGGAGCTAACCGCGCAGCTCCTGTGTGCAGCACTTCACGCTGCCGCCGCCCTTGAGCAGTTCGCTCAGATCCATGACGACGGGTTCGTAGCCGCGCTCCCGCAGCGGCGCGAAGAGGCCGACCGCGGCCTGCGGGAGCAGCACGTGCAGGCCGTCCGAGACCGCGTTGAGCCCGAGGGCCACCGCGTCCGCCTCCTCGGCGATCAGCGCGTCGGGGAAGAGGCGCCGCAGCACCGCCTGGCTGCCCGGCGAGAACGCGGGCGGGTAGTACATGACGTCGTCCGCCCTGTCGTCGAGCACCGCGAGTGCCGTGTCCAGGTGGTAGTAGCGGGGGTCGACGAGATCGAGTCCGAGCACCGGGCGGCCGAAGAACTCCTGCGCCTCCCCGTGCGACAGGGGGCTGGCACGGAAGCCGCGCCCGGCAAGGACGTAGGAGGACGTGACCGCGAAGTCGCCCTCGCCTTCGTTGACGTGGGTGGGCTCATGGAGGTCGGTGAAGCCGTGCTCGCGGAACCACTCCAGATGGGCGAGGGCCTCGGGGCCGCGTTCCGGGTGGGCGAACCGCGCGCCGAGCACACGGCCCCCGATGACGGTCGCGCCGTTCGCGGCGAAGACCATGTCCGGCAGGCCGGGACGCGGGGTGAGCTCCTCGACGGTGTGGCCGAGCGAGCGGTAGCGGTCGCGGAGGTCCTCCCACTGGGCGACGGCCAGCGGGACGTCGACCGGTTTCGAGGGGTCCATCCAGGGGTTGATGGAGTACGTGACCTTGAAGTGTGCGGGTGAGCACATCAGATAGCGCCGGGGTGTGGCGCGACGAGGAAAACGACTCAACGAGGGCTCCTCACGTACCGCGGTGGTCAGTTGCTGCCCTGAGTGGGGCAGTTGCTGCCATGGTGCGGTGTGAGAAGCCCTCGCGCTGTGATCTGAACGGGTGGTTCACCAAGTGGTCCACCCGGGTCCGTGGACGGTCAAGACGCCGTCCACGCCCCGGTCTCATGAATCGCCGCGCGCCGAGCGGCCTTCCTGGAGCTTGCGCAGCAGCTCGCGCTTCTGCGCCTGCGGGCTGAGCCCGCCGCCGATCTGTCCGCCGCGGCGACCGCCGCGCAGCGCCTTGCGGGAGAGATTGGTGCGTGTACCGCCCACACCGAGCATGTTTCCTGCTCCGCCTCGCGACATGTCGTACCTCCGGGATCAGGGTTGGAGAACTCTTCAGGCGAGACGTTGCGTCTCGCTTCCCCGTCCACTTTGGACGAGACGTAGCGTCTTGTCAACGCTTAAAGAGACGGCACGTCTCGCCTCGCCCGCTGCTACATTCGACGGCATGACCACGAAATCCGCCCCTGACTCCAAGCGCCGCAGCGAACGCTCGCGCCACGCGATCTATGACGCCGCCATCGAACTGGTCTCAGAGGTCGGCTACGGCAAGCTCACGATCGAGGCGATCGCCGCTCGCGCGGGTGTGGGAAAGCAGACGATCTACCGCTGGTGGCCGTCGAAGGGCGCCGTCCTCCTCGACGCCTTCCTCGACCTCGGCAAGCAGGCGAGCCTGGAGGCGAGCGACGAAGCGGGCCGCGCGCCCGAGTACGAGATCCCGGACACCGGCGACCTCGAGGCCGACCTCAAGTACGTCGTGCGGGCCAGCATCGACGAGTTCAAGAACCCCAAGTACGACGCCCCCTACCGTGCCCTTGCCGCCGAGGGCATGCTCAACGACGAGATCGGCGCCGAGTACGTGGAAAAGCTCCTCGAACCCTCGCTCCAGCTCTACGTACGGCGGCTGCGGATCGCCCAGGAAGCCGGCCAGGTCAGGCCCGATGTGGACCCCCGCGTCGCCCTTGAACTGTGGACGGGCCCGCTCGCGCAGCGCTGGCTGCAGCGCACGGGCCCGCTCACGCACGAGTACGGCGACCAGCTCGTCGAGTACGCCCTCTACGGCATCGCACCCCGCTGAACACGCCCCGCTGAGCGTTTCACCGGCGTCCGCGCGAGGAGACCCGGCGCGTCCGTGATCACGCCGTTGCAGCCGAGCCGCAGCGCCCGGTCGCGCTGGCGCGCGGTGGTCACCGTGTGCGCCCACACCCGGGGGACCCCGGAGGCGACCGCACGCAGGAGATCGAGGTCACGTGCCTGGTGATCCACGTCCAGGACGTCCACGAACCCGGCCCAGCGCTCGGGCCGGTCCGTGCGCATCTGCGCCCTGGAGCGCCACAGCTGCGCCATCAGGCCCATCCGGTGCGCGCGCCATGCCACGCCGGGGTCGTTGGAGTTCACGAACACCGAGCGCGTCAGGCCCCGCGCGCTGATCAGCGCGCCGAGCTTCCGCAGGCTTCGCGGGTCCTTCGCCTCCAGCATCAGCACGATCCGCCCGCCGAAGCGGTCGAGGACCTCGGCGACCGTCGGCGGCCGCTCCTCCCGCCAGCCGCCGGGCAGTCTGCCGCCCGGGTGCAGCCTGACGTGCTGCCACTGGTGCAGGGTGAGCGAGCGCACCGGGCCCCGGGACGTCGTCGTACGGTCCAGGGTCGCGTCGTGCATGGCCACCAGCGTGCCGTCGCGCAGTATCCGCGTATCGACGTCGATGACCTGGGCCGTTCCCCGGGCGTACGCCGCGACCAGGCCCGACATGCTGTTCTCCGGCACCTCAAGGGCGCCGCCGCGGTGCGCGGTGTAGGTGACGCGGGGCAGGGCCTGCACCGTCAGGGGGCCGCCGCCCCATTCGAGCGGGGTGCGGGTCCCGGCGGGCGCCGCGAGGGCCAGTGTGGCGAGGCTCATGAACCCCGAGAGTCCCGTGAGCGCAGTCCTGGTGACCATGGCGAACACGGTAGGCGGAAATATCACCAGTTAGTATGCAATGACGCGCAATGTCACCCACAGGCTGGCTTCACCCCAGCTACCCCGGATGTGGGCTCTGGCCCCCCGAAGCGCAGGATGGTGCGACCATGGGAGATGCTTCTCGGCACATATGCGAGGTGAGGGGATAGATGGGCGCGGAGTTCGGCCGCCGTCTCGGCGGGCAGAGCAGGTTTTCCCAGTGGCTTCGCAGGCGTCCCCCGCAGGACACGGCGGGTGAGGAAGCGGGCCGCGAGGCGCTCCTTGTCGCCGCCGGGGCGGCGGGCTTCCCGCTCTCACCGGCCGCGCACCCCTCCGCGTACCGATGTTCCTGCGACCGCATCGGCTGTCCCACCCCCGCAAGGCACCCCATCTCCTTCGCCTGGCAGACGCAGTCCACCACCGACCGCGGGCAGATCGAGCGCTGGGCCAGGCACCAGCCGCAGGCCAACTTCATCACCGCGACCGGCATGGTCCACGACGTCCTGGACGTGCCGGTGGCCGCCGGGCGCGAGGCCCTGGAGAGGCTGCTCGCCGACGGCATCGACGTCGGCCCCGTCGCCGAGTCCGAAGGGGCCATGGACGAGGGGCGGATGCTCTTCTTCACGCTCACCCGCGGCACCCCCGAGGACGAGGACGAGTGGTGGCCCTGCGAGCTGGACTGCCACCCCGAGACCACGAACGAACACCCCGGCTTCCGCTGGCACTGCCGCGGTTCCTACGTCCTGGTGCCGCCCGCGCGGCTGCCCGGTGATCTGGCCGTCCGCTGGATCCGCGGCCCCGAGCACGCGCTCCCGGACCCGCTGACGCTCCTCGAGACACTCACCGACGAATGCGCCCGCGTCGCGGGTGAGCCCCAGCACGACGTCGCCGCCTGGCCGCTGAGAGGCTGACGGGCTGAGCGGCTGGGGGCTACTCGCCCTTCGCGCCCGTCAGGCCCTGGATGCGGCTCAGGAACGTCACCTTGCCGGACCCCGCCGGGTCGACGACGAGCTGGTTGGAGACGCGCTCCAGCATCACCGACTGCTTGACCTCGCCCTTCAGCAGGGGCTTCACCTCGGGATCGATCGTGAGGTTCACGCCCTTCGCGGCGGTCTGCTTCTCGTAGTGGTGCGTCGAGAAGAAGACCATCGCCCCGCCGTCCGCGGTGCGCAGCCCCACCGGCGCGAACGTGCCGCCGTTCTGCGGCTCGTCGATGTACTGGATGGCGAGGCCACGGCGCTTGGTGTTCTTGTCGCGGAACGCCTTCCACCCCGACGTGTGGTCGCCCGGCGCGAACGTGTCGCCGCCCGACTTCAGATACGTCGTGTACTCGTTGCCGAGATCCTTCGGCGCCACCGCGAGAGCCGAGGAGTTCGACGCGACCGGCTCGGCGAAGCCGTCCTTGTCCTTCTTCAGCTCGGGCATCTTGTCCGGCGCCACCAGATTCAGGTACGACGCCTCCCACAGCTGGTCCGCGCCGCCCTTCGTGAAGACGAGGACCCAGCGCAGATCGCCCCTGCGGTTGGACTTCGTGTCCGCGACGAACCACCGGGGCCAGCCGGCCTTCTTGGGGATCGAGAACTTGGCGTCCGTCAGCTCCAGCGGCACCTGCTCGGGATTGCCCTCCGGATTCCGCGCGCCGCGCGACTTCAGTCCCGCCTGGTTGATGGCGCTCAGCGGACCGGTGACCCGGGCGGCGTCCAAAGCCGGGTCGTACTCCTTCTCCGCCTTGTTGTACGCGGTGAGGAAGTCCTTCAGCGCACGGTCGGCCTCAGCCTTCGTCGCCGACGGGACGACCTCCCGCTCCCCGTGCACCGTCACGCACCCGCTCGCCGTCACCGCCAGTACGGTCACCGTCGACGCCGCCATCGCGTACCGGACCGGCCGCTGCGACCGGACCCTTGGCGTCGGAGCCATCGGAGTGCGCTGCCTTGGAAGCCTGCTCATGCGTTGCGTTCACCTTCCCCTTCCCGGGCCCGAACCCTACCGGGGCGAAGAAGAACGCGAGCGTCGGGATCAGGTACAGCAGCCACACCGTGACCTGGACAACCGTCGGATCGGGCTGGAAGTTGAACACGCCCTTCAGGAGCGTGCCGTACCAGCTGTCCGGCGGGATCGTCGCGCTGATGTCGAACGCCTTGTTCCGCAGCCCGCCGAGGAACTCCGCCTCCTGCAAGTCGTGCACGCCGTACGCGAGAACGCCCGCCGCCACCACCACGAGCATGGCGCCGGTCCAGGTGAAGAACTTCGACAGGTTGATGCGGACCGTGCCCTTGTAGAACAGCCAGCCCAGCGCGATCGCCGTGACAAGACCCAGGAGCACGCCGATCAGCGGCCCTGGCGTCCCGTCGCCCGACGCGCGCACCGACGCCCACACGAACAGCGCGGTCTCAAGTCCCTCCCGCCCCACGGCGAGGAACGCCGTGGCGACCAGCGCGCCCGTGCCCATCTGGAGCGCCGCGTCCAGCTTGCCGTGCAGCTCCGCCTTGAGATGACGGGCCGTACGCCGCATCCAGAAGACCATCCACGTCACGAGCGCCACGGCGACGATCGACAGCGAACCGCCCAGCGCCTCCTGCGCCTTGAACGTCAGCTCCTGCGAACCGAAGGTCAGCGCACAGCCGAAGCCGAGCGCGATCCCGCACGCGACGCCGATGCCGATCCAGATGGGCCGCAGCGCGTCGCGCCGCTCCGTCTTCACCAGATAGGCGATGAGGATGCAGACGACCAGGCTGGCCTCGAGGCCTTCGCGCAGGCCGATCAGGTAGTTGCCGAACATGTCTGTCAGATCTCCTCAGGCGAACAGCGCACGGCCCCACCAGTCGTCCTTGTCGCGGACGCCCGGCGGGATCGCGAAGACCGCGGAACTCACGTGCTGGATGTACTCGTTGAGCGCGTCGGAGCGCGCCAGGTTGCGCTGCACCGGGATGAAACCCGTACGGACGTCACGCTGGTACGCGAGGAAGAACAGGCCCGCGTCGAGCCGGCCCAGGCCGTCCGTGCCGTCCGTGAAGGAGTAGCCGCGGCGCAGGATCGTCGCACCGTGGTTGGAGTCCGGGTGCGCCAGCCGGACGTGCGAGTCCGGCTTCATCGCCTTCAGGAACGGCGCGTCGTGCTCCTTGGCCTTGCCGACCGGGGCGCCCTCGCCCTTGTCGCGGCCGAAGATGTCCTCCTGCTCGCCGAGCGGAGTCCGGTCCCAGGTCTCGACGTTCATCCGGATGCGGCGCGCGACGAGGTACGAGCCGCCGGCCATCCAGTCAGGACCGTCCTTGCCCTCGACCCACACATGTTTGGCGAGCGCTGAGGTGTCATCGCCCGAGACGTTGCGGGTGCCGTCCTTGAAGCCGAAGAGGTTGCGCGGCGTCTGCGCACCCGGAGTCGTCGAGGACGTCTTGCCGAAGCCGAGCTGCGACCAGCGCACCGCGACCTTGCCGAAGCCGATGCGGGCGAGGTTGCGGATGGCGTGCACGGCGACCTGCGGGTCGTCCGCGCAGGCCTGCACGCACAGGTCGCCGCCGCCGCGGGACGCGTCGAGGTTGTCGCCGGGGAACTTGGGCAGGTCGACGAGGGCTTCGGGACGGCGGTCGCCGAGCCCGAACTTCTCGAAGAGGCCGGGCCCGAAGCCGATGGTGAGCGTCAGCCGGGACGGCTTGAGGCCGAGCGCCTCACCGGTGTCGTCCGGCGGCGCCTCGGAGAGACCACCGAAGGCGCCCTCGCCGATCTCGTGCCCCGCCGTCATCCGCGCGGCGGCCTTCGTCCAGTCCTTCAGGAGCTGCACGAACTGCTCGCGGTCGTCCGTCTTCACGTCGAACGCGGCGAAGTGCAGCCGGTCCTGTACGGCCGTCGCGATGCCCGCCTGGTGCTTGCCGTGGAAGGCGACCGCACCGCCCGCCGAGGCCGCGGGCACGGTCTCGTCGCCTGACTGCGCCACGGCCACCGCGCCGCCCGTGACGGCGGCGCCGAGCGCGAGGCCCGCGCCGCCCCAGCCCAGGAGTGCACGCCGGGAAGGGGAGGAGGAGTTGCCGGAGCCGCCGGAGCCGACTTCATCCGGCGCGGTCTCGGTGTCGTGCGTGATCTCAGCCATGGTGCGACCCCCCTGCTGCTACTTGGTCTTGACGACAGCCGCGGCCAGCTTCGACAGCGGCTCCGCGAGCGCGTTGACGCCGTCCGACAGTTCCTTGCGGTCCGCCTTGGCGACCTTGTCGTACGACGTGTACGCGTACGAGTCCTTGCCGCCGCCCTCGCGGTACTTGTCGAGCAGCTTGTCCAGCGCCCCGAACTGCTTGTCGAGCTCCTTGGTGAGCGCCGGGTCGTTCTCGGAGGCGACGTCCTTCAGCAGCCCGTACGCCTTCTCCGCGCCCTCGACGTTGGCCTTGAAGTCGACGAGGTCGGTGTGCGAGTAGCGCTCCTCCTCGCCGGTGACCTTGCCGGTGGCGACCTCGTCGAGGAGTTCCTTGGCGCCGTTGGCCATCGAGGTCGGGGTGATCTCGGCCTTGCCGACGCGCTTCTGCCAGTCGGTGAGGTCCTTGTCGAGCCGGCCCGCGAGCTCCTTCTCACGCTTGCCGATCTTCTTGTCCTTCCACAGGGCCCGCTCCAGACGGTGCCAGCCCGTCCAGTCCTTCTCCGGGTCCTGGCCGTCCTCAAGGCCGTCCTCGCGGACGTCGACCTTCGGGTCGATGTCACCGAAGGACTCGGCGACCGGCTCGGTGCGCTCCCAGCCGATGCGGGAGTTGGCGTACGCCTTCTTGGCGGCCTCGATGTCGCCGTCGCGGACGGCGTCGGTGAAGGTCTTGGTCTTCGGCAGCGTCGCGTCGGCCTGCTCCTGCGCGTACTCGCGGTACGCGGCGACGGCCTTGTCGAGGCGCGGGTCGCGCTTGACGGCCTTGCCACCGCTGACGGTGACCTTCTGGCGGATGCCGTCGCCCTTCATGCCGGGCTTGCAGGCGACCTGGTACGAGCCGGACTTCACCTCGGCGGTGAGCTTCTGCTTGGTGCCGGGGCCGATGTTCTCGCGCTCGCTGACGATGCGGTCGTCGGGGAAGAGGAGGTAGACCTCGGTGACCTTGGAGCCCTTGTTCTCGATGGCCAGCTCGACGTGCCCGGCGTCGAGCTTCGTCTTGGAGAGCTCGCACTTGTCGTCGGTGGCGGTCACCTCGACGGTGTTGCCGCTGCTGCTCTTGGAGTCGCTCTTCTCGGTGCAGCCCGTGACGGCGGTGAGTGCTGCCACTGCGGCGATGGCGGTGGCAGCAGAGAGGCGGGCGGGACGCATAGGGGCTCCAAGACGGTTCACGGACGGTTCCGGCCATGCCGGTGAGGCTGACCTAACTTAACTGAGCCTTACCTGGTCGATACCCAGCCACCCAGTGATTCACCTCTCACTGGGGAAGGGGTGCTTACGGAGGTGTCACGGTGGAGTTTTGGAGGATTCAAGGGCAGGTCAAGGGCGGGTCAAGTGCCGGTTCGAGTGGCCCGGCGTCGCGCTTCCCGGGAATGTTTGAATGCCCGGATGACAGAGCTACTTGACGGCGTGGACGTCGTGCGGGTCTTCTGCGGGCCCGACGGCCGGCACGGCAACGAACTGGGTGTCGTGCGTGACGGGGCCCGCTTCCCGGGGCGGGAGGAGCGACAAGGGTTCGCCGCGAAACTCGGCTTCAGCGAAACGGTGTTCGTCGATGACCCCGAGCGCGGGGTCATCGACATCTACACCCCTTCCGTACGGCTGCCGTTCGCGGGGCACCCCTGCGTCGGGACGTCCTGGCTCCTCGACGTGCCCGAACTGATCACTCCCGTGGGCGTGGTGGAGGCCCGCCAGGACGGGGAGTTCAGCTGGATCGCCGGGCGGCCCGAGTGGACGCCGGGGCGGACGCTGCGGCCCTACGGGAGCGTGGCGGAGGTGGACGCGCTCGAGGTGCCGCCGCCCGGGGAGTGGATCTACGCCTGGGCATGGCAGGACGAGGCGGCGGGACGGGTCAGGGCGCGGGCCTTCCCCGGCCGGAACGACGGTGTCCAGGAGGACGAGGCCACGGGGGCGGCGGCGCTGCTGCTCAGCCATGAGCTGGGCCGGGCGCTGAACATCACGCAGGCCCGGGGATCGCAGATCCTTACGGCGCCGGGGCCTGGCGGGGTGGTCGAGGTGGGCGGCCGGGTGCGACTGACCGGGGGCTCCGCCCCCAGATTCCCGCTGCTCTGACGCCCGGAGATCCCAGCCTGTCCGGCGTTTGAGGACGAGCTCGGCGCAGCCGGCGATTTCCGGTGCGCCAAGCCGGCGGCACCGCCTACGCGGAGAGCGGGAATTCATCCCCCAGCTCACGGAACACCCGCGTATTCAAAGCGAAAGCGCCCCTGCACTCGTCCACGATCCGCTGCCGCTCAAGATCATCGGGCACGACCTCCCCGAGACCGTCGAGGAGTTCGCGGTAACCCCGCTTGAACGCGGCGGGGTTGGCTATCTGCTCGAACACGTAGAACCGCACCCCGTCGCCCTTCCGGGCGAACCCCCAGGTCTGCTCCGCCTTGCCGCGGATGATCTGGCCGCCGGAGAGATCGCCGAGGTAGCGGGTGTAGTGGTGGGCCACGTAACCCCCCGGCCACTCCCGCGCGCAGTGCGCGACCCGCGTCGCGTACGCCGACGTGGCGGGCAGCGGCCTGGCGGAAGACTGCCAGCCCGCGCCCCGCAGATGCGTGAGGTCCCGCTCCAGTTCCGCGACGCGCATCAGCTCCGGCCGTATGAACGGGCCCGCCACCGGATCGTCCCTAAGGGCCGCCGCGCCCTCTTCCAGGGCGCGGTACACGAACCACAGCTGCTCGGTGTAGCGCGCGTACGCCTCGACGCCCAGCCTGCCGCCGAGCAGGTCGCCCATGAACGTCGAGGTCTCCGCCTCGGTGTGCTGCTCGTGCGAGGCGGTGCGGATGACCGTGGAGAAGGGTTCCATGGGCGGGACCTCCGAACTGTTTCCCGACGTCCTGTCGGTAAAAACGCTACCCCGTTCAGAGGTCAGGGAAGCGTAAGGATCTCCGCCCCGCTGTCCGTCACCACGAGCGTGTGTTCGAACTGGGCGGTGCGCTTGCGGTCCTTGGTCACGACCGTCCAGCCGTCCTCCCACATGTCGTACTCATGCGTGCCGAGGGTCAGCATCGGCTCGATGGTGAACGTCATGCCGGGCTGGATCGTCGTCGTGGCGTGCGGGCTGTCGTAGTGCGGGACGATGAGGCCGGAGTGGAAGGACGTGTTGATGCCGTGGCCGGTGAAGTCGCGGACGACGCCGTAGCCGAAGCGCTTGGCGTACGACTCGATGACACGGCCGATGATGTTGATCTGGCGGCCGGGCTTGACCGCCTTGATGGCGCGGTTGAGGGACTCGCGGGTGCGCTCCACGAGGAGCGTGGACTCCTCGTCGACGTCCCCGACCAGATACGTCGCGTTGTTGTCGCCGTGCACACCGCCGATGTACGCGGTCACGTCGAGGTTGATGATGTCGCCGTCCCTGAGGACGGTGGAGTCCGGGATGCCGTGGCAGATGACCTCGTTGACCGAGGTGCACAGCGACTTCTGGAAGCCGCGGTAGCCGAGCGTGGAGGGGTAGGCGCCGTGGTCGCACATATACGTGTGGGCGACGCGGTCCAGCTCATCGGTGGTCACGCCGGGGGCGATGTGCTTGGCGGCCTCGGCCATCGCGCGCGCGGCGATACGGCCCGCGGTGCGCATCAGCTCGATGGTCTCGGGGGTCTGCACCTCTGGCCCCGTGTAAGGGGTGGGCGCGGGTTTCCCCACGTACTCCGGGCGCCTGATGTTTCCCGGAACGGGGCGGATGGGGGAGAGCTCCCCTGGGACGAGCAGTGACTGGCCAGACATGCCAGCGAGTCTAACCAGCGGTCGTGGGGCAGCATGGCGACAGAGAGCGGACCCAGTGGGACTGAGAGGAGCGGGCCATGGCGCTGTTCAAGAAGCGGACCGTCGGCAAACCGGGCGAGTGGTACTACTGCCTGGAGCACAAGAAGGTCGAGGAGGGCCCCGACTGCCCCGGCAAGGACCGCTTCGGACCCTACGGCTCCCGCGAGGAGGCCCAGCGGGCGATGGAGACGGCCGCCGAGCGGAACCTGGAGTGGGAGACCGACCCGAAGTGGCATGACAAGGACGCCGGGGACGACGAGGTCAAGGGCTGACCCCCTCGGCCCGTCCCAGGGCCGGTCACCCGGCGCTCACCACCGTGCCGGGGGCGGCGCCGTCAGCTGGTCTGCCAGGCGGGACAAGCGGTCGCGGAAGCGGCGGTGGCCCCGGGCCGTCGGGAGTGCGTTCTCGCCCGTCGACGCGCTCACCAAATGCTGGACCGTGTCGAGGTCCAGGTCGGGGGACGGGGGCACCGTGAGGGACTCGTGGGCCAGGGCCTGGAGGTCGTGGTCGCCGGCGTCCAGGGCGAGGACCGTCGCCCCCGCCGACCGCGCGTCGTGCACCCGCTCCAGGAGGCCATCGCCCGGCGGGTCCGGGGCCACCACAAGCAGCGTCTCGCCGCGCCGCGCCGCCTCGATGCGGCCGAGCCCGGTCGACAGATGCGCGGGGTCGCCCGCCCGCACCCGGTGGCGTACGAGCGTCGGCGTCAGTTCCGGCGTACCGGACCACGCCGCCTCGTCCACGAGGTGCGCGGCCAGGTGCCACGGTTCGTACTCCTCCGTGCCCACCAGGAGGAGCCCGCCCCCGTGCGGCACCACGGAGGACCGCAGCGTTCCCGCGAAGCGCCGCGTCGCGCGCGGCCACTCCGTTCCGGCGAGCACTTCGCGCAGCAGCGCGACCCGTACGGCGTCCATGGAGTCGCATCCTGCCCCAACAAGTCACTTGTCAGGCGCAGTTCACCGGGAATTCGCCCGGGGTGGGGAGTGCCCCGGGATGACTGTTGAGACAAGTGTTCCCTTCCGGGCGGGGCGCGAGGGGTACGCGAGCTTCCGGATCCCCGCCGTCGTGCGCACCCACGCGGGCACCCTCCTCGCCTTCTGCGAAGGCAGGGTCGGATCGCAGCAGGACTTCGGCAACATCGACGTCGTACTGAAGAGGTCCGGCGACGGCGGCCGCACCTGGGGCCCGCTCCAGGTCGCCGCCAAGAACGGCGCCGACCTCGCGGGCAACCCCGCCCCCGTCGTCCTGAACACCGGCCGCGTCCTCCTCGTCCACGTCCGCAACGCCGCCGCCGCGACCGAGGACGCCATCCGGCGCGGCAAGGTCCCGGCGGCGAACGGCCGCCGCGTCTGGGTGCAGCACAGCGACGACGACGGACGCACCTGGTCCGCCGCCAGGGAGATCACCGGGCAGGTGAAGAAGGCGAGCTGGCGGTGGTACGCGACCACCCCGGGGCACGCCCTGCAGACCGGCACGGGCCGGGTCGTCGTGCCCGCCAACCACACCCTGCCCCCGGCCGGCACCGACAACGGCACCGAAGCCAAATACAACGGCGGCCACTGCCTTCTCAGCGACGACCTCGGCCAGACCTGGCGCATCGGCTACATCGACGACAACACCAACGGCTATGTGAACGTGAACGAGACCACCGCGGCCGAACTCCCCGACGGGCGGGTCTACTTCAACACCCGCAACGACTCCCCGGCCCCCGGCAACCGCGCCGACGCCCACTCCCGCGACGGCGGCCAGAGTCTCCTCAAGCCCTTCCGCCCGCAGGCGGGGCTCACCGGCCCCGTCGTCGAATGCAGCGTGCTCCAACTGCGTACGCCCGACGTGCTGCTGTTCTCCGGGCCCGCCGACCCCGGCTTCCGCGCCCTGATGACGGTGCGCCGCAGCCGCGACGGCGGCACCACATGGCAGGACGCGCACACGGTGGACGGACTGCCCGCCGCGTACTCCGATCTCGTACGCGTGGACGACGAGAGGGTCGGACTCCTCTACGAGACGGGCGACTTCAGCGCGTACGAGACGATCACCTTCCGGCGGATTCCGGTGGCGGAGCTGGCCTGACGGGGGCGGTGACCAGGCGGTGAGTAAGGTCGGCTGCATGACCTCTAACGACAGTGTGCAGAAGGCTCCGGCCAAGGATCCCTGGGAGCTGCCCGACGTCTCCGGGCTCGTCGTCGGCGTACTCGGCGGCACCGGCGACCAGGGCCGCGGCCTCGCCTACCGCCTGGCCCGCGCAGGCCAGAAGGTGATCATCGGCTCCCGTGCCGCGGAGCGCGCGCAGAGTGCCGCCGACGAGCTGGGGCACGGCGTCGAGGGCGCCGAGAACGCGGAGTGCGCGCGGCGCAGCGACATCGTGATCGTCGCCGTACCGTGGGAAGGGCACGGCAAGACCCTCGAAGGGCTGCGCGAGGAGCTGAGCGGCAAGCTCGTCGTCGACTGCGTGAACCCGCTCGGCTTCGACAAGAAGGGCGCCTACGCCCTCAAGCCCGAGGAGGGCAGCGCCGCCGAGCAGGCCGCAGCGCTGCTCCTGGACTCCCGCGTCACGGCCGCCTTCCACCACCTCTCGGCGGTGCTGCTCCAGGACCCGGCCGTCGAGGAGATCGACACCGACGTCATGGTCCTCGGCGAGGCCCGCGCCGACACGGACCTCGTCCAGGCGCTCGCCGCCCGCATCCCCGGCATGCGGGGCGTCTTCGCCGGACGGCTGCGTAACGCGCACCAGGTGGAGTCCCTGGTGGCCAACCTGATCTCCGTGAACCGGCGCTACAAGGCGCACGCGGGGCTTCGCGTGACCGACGTCTAGGACGTAGCGGGCATGGGGGACACTGGATCGGTACGCCGCCTCGAACGACCCTCGATCCTCGAACCCCGACAGGAGCCGACCCCCATGCCCCGCCTCGCTCTCTACGCCCTCACGGTCTGCGCCCTCGCCGTCGTCGCGGCCGTGGTCTCCTTCGTCCAGGGCTACTGGCTCGGCGTCGTGTGGGTGCTGCTCGCCGGTCTCTCGTCGAACATGGCGTGGTACTACCTGCGGCGCGCGAAGGCCGAGCGGGACGCGCGCGCGGCTACGGGTTGAGCGTGCAGTACTGGCTCGGGTCGCCGTCCCAGAAGCGATAGAAGTCCTGGCCGCAGTACGTCTGCAGATCGTTTACGCCCAGTCCGCGCAGGACGGCGTCGATCGCGTCGAAGAAGGCGTGGTTGACCTCGGGGATCCACAGGATGCCGAAGACGGCCAGCAGACCGAACGGCGCGAACGGCTCCACCTGGCGGCGGATCTTGTGCGAGAGCCAGGGCTCGATGACGCCGTAGCCGTCAAGGCCCGGAATGGGCAGCGAGTTCAGGATCGCGGCCGTCACCTGGAGCAGCGCCAGGAAGGCCAGCGCGTACCGGAAGGTGTCCGGCACCCCGGAGAGCGCGTCGAGCCAGAAGGGCGCGGTGCAGACGACCGCGAAGAGCACGTTCGTCAGCGGCCCCGCGGCCGAGATCAGACTGTGCTTCCACTTGCCCCTGATGCGCCCTCGCTCGATGAAGACGGCGCCACCGGGCAGACCGATGCCGCCCATGATCACGAACAGCACCGGCAGGACGATGCTGAGCAGCGCGTGCGTGTACTTGAGCGGGTTGAGGGTCAGATAGCCCTTCGCGCCGATCGAGATGTCGCCGCTGTGCAGGGCGGTGCGGGCGTGCGCGTACTCGTGCAGACAGAGCGAGACGATCCAGGCCGCCGTCACGAAGAGGAAGACGGCGATCCCCGGATTGTCCGCGAATCCGGTCCATGCGGCCCAGCCGGAGACCGCGGTGACGGCGGCGATCCCCAGGAAGACGGGACTGATCCGCCGGTCGCTGCTTCGGGTGGGAGCGGTGGTCATGGGGCGGGGCTCCTGAAGGTGGCGGGCCGGTTGTCGCAGGGAACGTACCCCGGCGTACGTCGAAAACGTCTCGCACCCGGTGGGGAGTTCCGGGGAAGGTGGGGGCATGGCGCTGTGGAACGTGATGTACGACGACTGGCAGATGGAGTGCTGCGGGACACCGTTCACCGTCGGTGACGAGGTGGCCTGGCAACTGGAGGGCGAGCCGCCGCTGTACTCCGTGGAGCGGCACGGGATGGAGGGGCCGGACACGATGGGGCGGGTGCGGTCGATCCAGATGGTGACGCAGGGCTTCGCGCTGACGCCCGACTCCGGGGGCACGTTCGAGCCGGTGCCGGGGGAGCGGTGGCTCCGCCCGGTGGAGGAGTGCCCGAAGTGGTTCACGGATCCGGTGGAGGGGAGCCGGGAGGAGGGATACTTTCGGCGGGAGGTGGGGGTGCTGGTGGTTCTTGAGGTGTCTGGTGGTTCTTGAGGTGTCTGATACCGGCCTGTCCGGCAGACTTCCGGCCCGTCCGGCGCTTGAGGACGAACTCGGCGGAGCCGGTGACTGACGGCGCAACACCCGGCGGATCCCTCCGCACCCCGCTCAACCGGCGGAGCCAACCCCCACCACCGGAGACAATGGACCCGTGCGCTACCGCATTCTCGGCACCACCCAGGCATTCCACGCCGACGGCACCCCCATCGCCGTCGGCGGCTCAAGGCTGCGCGCGCTCCTGACCGTCCTCGCCCTGCGCGCCCCGCGCCCCGTGCCCGCGGACGTCCTCGTCGACGAGGTGTGGGGCGGCGACCCGCCCGCCGACGCGACCGGCGCGCTGCAGGCACTCGTGGGCCGCCTGCGCCGGGCCGTGGGTGCCGACGCGATCGCATCGGCCGACGGCGGCTACCGGCTGACCGCCGAGCGGGACGACATCGACCTGTACCGCTTCGACCGCCTCGCGAGTGAAGGCGCAAGAGCCCTCGCGGACGGCGACCCGGCGAAGGCGATGGCGAGCCTGGACGGCGCGCTCGCCCTCTGGCAGGGCCGCCCCCTCGCCGACCTCCCCGACCGCACGGCGGAGGCCGCCCGCTGGGAGTCCCGCCGCCTCGACGCCCGCCGCGCCAGACTGACCGCGGCGCTCGCCCTCGGCAGGGCCGAGCAGATACTGCCCGAGCTCGCCGCCCTGTGCGAAAGCCACCCCCTCGACGAACCGCTCCAGGCCCTGCGGCTGCGGGCGCTGCGCGAGGCGGGCCGCCCGGCGCAGGCGCTCGCCGCGTACGACGAAGTGCGCCGCCTCCTCGCGGACCGCATAGGCACCGATCCCGGCCCCGAACTCCGCGCCCTGCACGAGGAGTTGCTGCACCACGCGACCCCGCAGGCCGCGGCACCGGCCCCGGCCCCCGCCCCGGCCCGCCCGCAGGGCAACCTCCGGGCCAGGCTCACCTCCTTCGTCGGCCGCGAGGGCGACATCGAGGCCATCCGGGGGGACCTGGCGCGGGCCCGCCTCGTCACCCTGCTCGGGCCCGGCGGCGCGGGCAAGACGCGGCTCTCGCAAGAGGCAGCGGAAGCCCACGCGGGCGGCGTGCCCGATGGCGTATGGCTGGCCGAACTCGCCCCGGTCGAGGACCCGGACGCGGTCCCCGAAGCGGTGCTCACCGCGCTCGGCGCCCGCGAGACGGTGCTGCGCGGCGCGGGCGCCGAAGAGCTGCGGGCGGTGTCGGAGTGGCACGGCGACGACCCCGTCGTACGCCTCACCGAGCACTGCTCGCCGCGCCGCATGCTGCTGATCCTCGACAACTGCGAGCACGTCATCGAAGCCGTGGCCCGCCTCGCCGACCAGCTGCTCGCGCACTGCCCCGGCCTCACGGTCCTCGCCACAAGCCGCGAACCCCTCGGTGTACCAGGGGAGTTGCTGCGCCCGGTGGAACCCCTCCCGGAGCCCATCGCGCTGCGGCTGCTCGCGGACCGCGGGGCGGCGGCGAGACCGGGCTTCCGCGTCGAGGACGACCGGGCGGCGGCGGCCGAGATCTGCCGGCGCCTGGACGGCCTGCCTCTGGCCATCGAACTCGCCGCGGCCCGCCTGCGCATGCTCACCCCCCGCCAGATCGCCGACCGCCTGGACGACCGCTTCCGCCTCCTGACGAACGGCGCCCGCACGGTCCTGCCCCGCCAGCAGACCCTGCGCGCGGTCGTCGACTGGTCCTGGGACCTCCTCGACACCCCTGAACGCACCGTCCTGCGCCGCCTCTCCGTCTTCGCGGGCGGCTGCGACCTGGCCGCGGCGGAGGCGGTGACGGCCGCCCGCCAGGACGGCGAACCCGGGGAGGCCGACGTCGCCGACGTACTCGGCTCGCTCGTCGACAAGTCCCTTGTCGTCGCCGCCCCTTCGCCCCAAGGCGTGATGCGCTACCGGCTCCTTGAGACCGTCGGCGAGTACGCGGGGGAGCGCCTCGACGAAGCCGGTGACCGCGGCGCCGCCGAGCGCGCGCACCTCGTCTACTTCCGGGAGTACGCCCGGCTCACCGAGCCGCGGCTGCGGGGCGGCGAGCAGCGGGACGCCGTCGAACAGCTCGAAGTCGAGTACGAGAATCTGCGCACCGCCCTGCGGCACGCCGTCGCCGCCGGGGACGAGCAGGAGGCGCTCTGCCTCGTCCTGTCGCTGTCCTGGTTCTGGACGATCCGCGATCTGCGCATCGAGATCCGCAACTGGTCCCGCGATGTCGTCGCCCTCGGCCCCGACCCCTTCACCCGCCCCGTCGCCCCGGTGGAACCGCTCTACGAACGCTGCACCGCCGCCCCGTTGCCCATGCGCCCCGAGGTGCTCCAAGAGGCGCGGCGCGGCGTCCATCTCATCCAGCTCTCCTGCATGGACATGAACATGGAGGCCTGGCAGACGTCCGCGGCCGCGGAGAAACTCGCGGGCATCAGGGAGGCCTACCGGCCGGGGCTTCCGCAGACCTGCTGGTCGCCCGGGAGTCTGTGGTTCTTCGCGGTGCTTCTCGCCGGGGACATCGCCTACCTGCGCGACATCATCGACGCGACCATCGCCACCTGTCGCGAGCGGGGGTACGAGTGGGAGCTCGCCGCGTCCTTGCAGCAGCGGGCCAACATCCTCGCCAACCGCACCGCCTGGGCCGGCGACGCCCGCCGTGACGCGGATGAGTCCCTGCGGATCTTCACCCGGCTCGGCGACGTGTGGGGCATGGCCGAGGCGCTCTCCTCGCGCGGTGAGGCCCATGAGCGGCGCGGCCGGTACGAGCTGGCCGCCGAGGACTTCGCCGCCGCCATCGAGCACGCGAAGCGGCTCGGCGCTCCCGCGCAGGTGTCGGTGCTCACGGCCCGGCTCGGCGCGGTCCTCGCCGAGGCGGGCGAACTGGCCCGGGGCGAGGAGATGCTCTGGTCGGTCATGGACCGCGACGGCAAGGGCGGCAACACCAACGAGTCGATGCCCACCGCCCGCTTCTTCCTCGTCGACCTGCTGGGCCGCACCGGCCGCACCGCAGAGGCGCGCGAGCAACTCGCCCTGTTGCGGGAGGAGTTCAAGGCCGTCGAGTTCGTCGTCTTCGAGGGATTCATGCTCGGCTGCGAGGCATGGCTCGACATTCTGGACGGCCGGCACGCCGAGGGTCTCGTCCTGGCGCTCGCCGCGCTCGACAAGTCCCGCGACCCACTGGCCAAGATGATCGCCCCCCATATGCCGACCATCCAGCTCATCTCCGCCGCCCGCGCCCTGGCCGGTCTCGACGGCGGCCGGTACGCCCATGACGCCGCCCGGCTGATCAGCGTCGCCCAACGGGAGCTGCCGTCCGGTCACTTCGCCGCCGCCATGGAGCGCGAGAACCACGCGGCAGCCGTGGAGCTCGCGCGCGGGGCACTGGGTGATGCCGCGTACGAAGCCGCGTACGAGGAAGGCGGCAACCTCACCTTGGATGAGGCCGCCGCCCTCTGTGACACGTACATCGGCTAGCGAGCCCGTGCTCGGGTCTCAGGCCTTCGTACGGAACTTGTGGATCGCGATGGGCGCCATCGCCAGCGTGAGCACCGCCGACCAGCCGACCGTCACCCACACGTCGTGCGCGACCGGGCCGCCCACCATCAGGCCGCGCGCCGAGTCGGCGAGCGCGGACAGCGGGTTGTAGTCGGTGAAGCCCTGCAGCCAGCCCGGCATCGACTGCGTCGGCGCGAAGATCGACGAGCCGAACTGCAGCGGCATCAGGACCAGGAAGCCCATCGCCTGCACGGACTGGGCGCTCTTCATCGTCACGCCCAGGACCAGGAAGATCCACATGATGGACGTGCCGAAGAGCGCGCTGAGGCCCACGGCGGCCAGCAGACCACCCCAGTTGGTGATGTCGAAGCCCACCAGGACGCCGACGATCATCATGATCGTCGTGGCGACGAGGAGCCGCATCAGCTCCACCACGATCTTGGCGAAGAGGACCGAGCCCTGGCCGATGGGCAGGGTCCGGAAGCGGTCCATGATGCCGTTCTGGAAGTCCTGGTTGAAGCCGGTGCCGACGGCCATGGCGATGTTCATGCTCATCATCGCCATCATGCCGGGCACCACGTACTGCACGTAGGCGTCCTGGCCGCCGCCGAGCGCCTGCCCGATGGAGCCGCCGAAGACGTACACGAACAGGAGCGTGAAGACGATCGGCATCAGGACCGCGTCGAACATCGACTCCGGATCCGCGCGGATCCACTGCAGGTTGCGGCGGACGAGGGCGCCGGTGTGGCGTACGTGGCCGCGCAGGCCGATGCGGCCGTCGTCCTGGCCGCCCTTGGCGAGGGGGGCCGTGAGAGTGGTGGCGCTCATACGGCGGCCTCCTCGAGTTCGGTGGGGCGGATGTCCTGCGGGGCGCTCGCCTTCTCGCCCGTGATGGAGAGGAACACCTCGTCAAGGCTGGGCAGTTCGGTGGCGATCGAGCCGATGGTGATGCCGCGCGCGGTGACCGCGCCGACGACCGCGGTGAGCTGCTCGTCGCTGAGGATCGGGACCAGGACGGTGCCGGTCTCGGCGTCCACGGTGGACGTGGCGAGGCCGGTGAGGCCCAGGTCGTCCAGGGTGGTGGCCAGCGGGTGCAGCTCCAGCGGGTCGGCCGGGCGTACGCGCAGGGTGCGGCCGCCGACCTTCGCCTTCAGCTCGTCGATGCCGCCGTTGGCGATGACCTTGCCGCGGTCGATGACCGTCAGCTCGGACGCCAGCTGCTCGGCCTCCTCCATGTACTGGGTGGTGAGCAGCACGGTGACGCCGTCGGCGACCATGCGCTTGACCTCCGCCCACACCTCGTTGCGGGTGCGGGGGTCGAGGCCGGTGGTCGGCTCGTCCAGGTAGAGGACGGAGGGGCTGCCGATCATCGACGCGGCGAGGTCGAGGCGGCGGCGCATGCCGCCCGAGTACGTCTTCGCCTGGCGGGTGGCGGCCTCCGTGAGGGAGAACCGCTCCAGGAGGGCGTCGGCCCTCGCCCTGGCGTCCTTGCGGGAGAGGTCGAGGAGCCGCCCGATCATGTAGAGGTTCTCGCGCCCGGAGAGCTTCTCGTCGACCGAGGCGTACTGGCCGGTGAGGCCTATGACGCGGCGGAGCTGGCGGGGCTGCTTGACGACGTCGTACCCGGCGACGAAGGCGGAGCCCGAGTCCGGGGTGACGAGGGTGGAGAGGCAGCGGACGAGGGTGGTCTTGCCGGCGCCGTTGGGACCCAGCACGCCGAGGACCGTGCCCTCACGTACGTCGAGGTCCACGCCGTCCAGTGCTTTGGTCTCGCCGTAGTGCTTGACCAGTCCCCTCACGGTGACGGCGCTTCCTGCGCCGCCGGGGATGTTGTCGATTCGCTTCATGCCGGAAGAATGGCAGCCGCCACCGACAAACCACCGACATCCCGCCTACAGGGGGTGCTCGTCGAGGGCAGGACGCCGGGTAATCGGGTGGGTGGGCGGGAAACGATCGCCGCGAAGCGGCGCAGAGGGAGACCGCGAAACCGCCCCCGGCGAGAAAAGGCAGCCCGTCGACGGGGGAATCGACGGGCTGCCGTGGTGCCGCTATGGCTCATGTGCCCGGCACAGGGTGCCGGGCGGTACCAGTTGCCGTACTAGTGGACCGCGTGCTCCTCGGAAGGAAACGTTCCGCCGACCACGTCCTCCGCGAACGCCTTCGCCGCGCCGTTCATCACCGAGCGCAGATCCGCGTACTGCTTCACGAAGCGCGGCATCTTGCCGCCGGTGAGGCCCAGCATGTCCGTCCAGACAAGGACCTGCGCGTCGCACCCGGCGCCCGCGCCGATGCCGACCGTCGGGATGTGCAGGGAGCGGGTGACCTCGGCGGCCAGTTCCGCGGGGACCAGTTCGAGGACCACCGCGAACGCCCCCGCGTCCTGCGCGGCCTTCGCGTCGCTCAAAAGGCGGTGCGCCGCCTCGTCGCCGCGGCCCTGGACGCGGTAGCCCATGGTGTTCACGGACTGCGGGGTGAGGCCGAGGTGGGACATGACCGGGATGCCGGAGGCGACGAGCAGCTCGGTCTGGGGGAGCGAGCGCTCGCCGCCCTCCAGCTTCACCGCGCCGACCCCGGCCTCCTTGACCAGGCGCGTCGCCGAACGGAGGGCCTGGACCGGGCCCTCCTGGTACGAACCGAAGGGCAGGTCGCCGACGATCAGGGCACGCGAGGTGCCCCGTACGACGGCCGCGGACAGCATGGCCATCTCGTCGAGGGTGACGGGCACGGTCGTCTCGTACCCGAGATGGCAGTTGCCCGCGGAGTCGCCGACCAGCATCACGGGGATGCCGGCCTCGTCGAAGACGGACGCGGTCATCGCGTCGTACGCGGTGAGCATGGGCCACTTCTCGCCCCGCTCCTTGGCGGCGGCGATGTCCCGCACGGTGATGCGGCGGGAGCTCTTGCCTCCGTACAGCGCCTTGCTGCTGTCGGTCGAGGCGGACTCGCTCGCGGGCTGGTTCTGGGCAGCCGGAAGTTGCGTCATCGCAACGGCTCCTTCTCTTATCTCGAGGCGCCCTGACGGCGTCCCCGGATCACCTCCATGGTGGCATCGCGTGCCGCCCCGCGGCTAGTGGACCCTTCCGGCCCCTTGGGTAAAGTCTTTACAATACGAGACGGTCTCGTATCGGAATGGTCCTAGGGTGAAGCCCATGACAACTCCCACCGTCTCCGCCCCACGTATTCCGGAAGCCGTTCACCGGCGCCGCTGGGCGATCCTCGGCGTCCTGATGCTGAGCCTGCTGATCGTGGTGCTCGACAACTCGATCCTGAACGTCGCCATCAAGACGATCTCGACCCCGGAGCCCACGGGCCTCGGCGCCACCCAGAGTGACCTGGAGTGGGCCATCAACGCCTACACCCTGGTCTTCGCCGGACTGCTCTTCACGGCAGGCCTCCTCGGCGACCGACTCGGCCGCAAGAAGGTCCTGCTCGCGGGCCTCGCCGTCTTCGGTATCGGCTCCGCACTCGCCGCCGAGTCCGGCTCGCCCGTCCAGCTCATCCTGTTCCGCGCGGTGATGGGCCTGGGCGCCGCCTTCGTGATGCCCGCCACCCTCGCCGTCCTGATGAACGTCTTCGAGCGCGACGAGCAGCCCAAGGCCATCGGCATCTGGGCCGGCGGCGTCGGCCTGGCCATTGCCATCGGGCCCATCACCGGCGGCGTACTGCTCGACCACTTCTGGTGGGGCTCGGTCTTCCTGGTGAACGTGCCGATCGTGATCATCGCGATCGGCCTGATGATCTGGCTCGTGCCCGAGTCGCGCGACCCCAAGCCGGGCCGGATCGACCTGCCGGGCGTGGCCCTGTCCATCGTCGGCCTCGTCCTGCTCGTCTACGGCATCATCAAGGGCGGCCAGCTGGCCGACTTCACCGACCCCGCCGTCCTCGCGACCATCCTCGCGGGTCTCGCCGTGCTCGTCGGCTTCGTGGTGTACGAGAAGCGCAGCGACCATCCGTCCATCGACATCTCGTACTTCGAGAACCGCGCCTTCTCGGCGGCCATCGCCTCCCTCGCGCTCGTCTTCTTCGCGCTGATGGGCGTGACGTTCTTCGCGGTCTTCTACACGCAGAGCGTGCGCGGCTACTCGCCCCTGCAGACCGGCCTGCTGATGCTGCCGCTCGCCGCGGCGCAGCTCATCTTCGCGCCGCGCGCCCGCCTGGTCGTCGACCGCTTCGGCGTCCGCGCCGTGTGCACGGGCGGGCTGCTGCTCGTGGCCGCGATGCTCGCCGCGTTCACGATCCTTCAGGCCGATACGCCGATCTGGATCCTGGAGGTCATCTTCTTCCTGATGGGCACCGGAATGGCGCACATCATGACCCCCGCCAGTGTCGTCATCATGCAGGCGCTGCCCCGCGAGAAGGCGGGCTCCGCCTCCGCCCTGAGCAACACCTTCCGCCAGGTCGGCGGCGCCCTGGGCATCGCGGTGCTCGGCTCCGTGCTCTCCGCCGCCTACCGCAGCGGCGTCGAGGACAAGCTGACCCTGCTGCCCGCCGACGTACGGCACACCGCGGGCGAGTCCATCGAGGCCACCCTCGGCGTCGCGGCCAAGCTCGGGCCGCGCGGCGAACCCCTCATCACCGCGGCCCACGACTCCTTCCTGCACGCCATGCACATCACGGCCCTCTGCGGCGCCGGCGTCGCCCTGATCGGCGTCGTGGTCGTCGCCCTGTTCCTGCCGGGCCGCGCCCCCGAGGAGCCGGAAGCCGCATGACGGGAAACGGAGTTGATGTGGGCCACATCGCCAGAGGCGTCCGGGGGCGCCCCCGCAGTGAGGCCGTGGAGCGGTCGATCATCGAGGGCGTACTGAAGATGCTGGAGGACGGTGTGCCCCTCGCCGACCTCTCCATCGAGCGGATCGCCCGCACGGCGGGTGTCGGCAAGGCCACCATCTACCGCCGCTGGAGCGGCAAGGAGGAGCTCTTCGTCGACCTCCTGCGCACCATGGACGACCCTCCTCCCGAGCTGGCAGGGGACTCCATGCGCGGCGACCTCATCACCCTCCTCGACCATCTGCGCAGACGCGGCGTGAACATGCGGTCCTCCGCGCTCCTGCACAACGTGTTCGCGCAGATGAAAAGCCTGCCCAAGCTGTGGGAGGCGTACCACGCGACCGTCATCGAACCGCAGCGCAGCGTCATGCTCGGCGTGCTGCGCCGGGGCGTCGAGAACGGCGAACTCGGCCGGGACGTCGACGTCGTCCTTGCCAACGACCTGTTCGCCGGCCCCATGCTCGTACGCGCCGTTCTGCGCTCCGACGCCCCGCTCGACGAGGACCTCGCCGAGCGGATCGTGGACACCGTGCTCGCCGGGCTGCGGCCCACGGGGTGAATGTGCGCGTTTCGTCACAGCGGCCCCGTTGTGGGGCGAGATGCGGAACCCGCCGCACTGCCCCGCTCGTCCTCGTCCCGTACGGCCGTCATGGACGGCGGGGAGACACCCGTTCATCCCCTAGTGTTTCAGGGGCGAGGACGGTTGCACGGCACCAGTGAGGCGACGAGCGTATGGCGCAGGCGTATGTGACGGAGACGGGCAGCGGCGGCTCGGAACCCGGCCGCCAAGGGTCCCGGTTCCGGCGCCTGGCCGACGGATGGCGGGGCGACCGGGGAATCTGGCGGCGTGGACTCGTCATCGCCGGTGTCGCGGTGCTGCTCAGCCTGGTGATGCTCTTCCACGCGCAGATCCCGAACGGCGTCGGCAACCTGGGCAGCCTCATCGAGACGTTCCTGCCCTGGCTCGGCATCCTGATCCCGGTGCTGCTCGTCATGGGCTTCGTCCGCAGGTCCGCCACCGCGCTGATCGCGGTGCTGCTGCCCTCGGTCATCTGGGTCAGCTCCTTCGGCGGCCTGATCACCGACAAGTCCGGCGCGGGCGGCGATCTGACGGTCGCCACGCACAACGTGAACGCGGAGAACGCCGACCCGTCGGGCACCGCCCGTGACGTGGCCGCGTCCGGCGCCGACGTCGTGGCCCTCGAGGAGCTCACGGCGGGCGCCGTCCCGACGTACGAGAAGGCCCTGGCCGGCACGTACAAGTACCACTCGGTGCAGGGCACGGTCGGCCTGTGGAGCAAGTACCCGCTGACCGGCACCGAGCCCGTCGACATCAAGCTGGGCTGGACCCGGGCGATGCGCACGACGGTCGCCAGCCCCAAGGGCGAGGTCGCCGTGTACGTCGCCCATCTGCCGTCGGTGCGGGTCAAGCTGGACGCGGGCTTCACCGCCAACCAGCGTGACGCGAGCGCCGACGCGCTGGGCGAGGCGATCGGCCACGAGCCGATCTCCAAGGTCGTGCTGCTCGGTGACCTGAACGGCACGATGAACGACCGGGCCCTGAACGGGGTCACCTCGCAGCTGCGCTCCACGCAGGGCGCGGCGGGCGACGGCTTCGGCTTCAGCTGGCCCGCTTCGTTCCCGATGGCGCGGATCGACCAGATCATGGTGAAGGGCGTCGAGCCGCTGTCGTCGTGGACGCTGCCGGAGACGGGCAGCGATCATCTGCCGATCGCGGCGCGGGTCGAGCTCTAGCCTCGGGCCGGCCGGGGGAGCGGGACGCGCCGCCATGTGGCGCACATCTCCTCTTAACCTCGCGGAATACTGGGCCTGAGAGACTTTGTTCCGGAAGTAAACTTATGGAACACCACTCCCTCACGCGCTCCTCCGGAAGGTTCTTCATGCCCCTGGCCCTGCTCGCCCTAGCCGTGGGCGCCTTCGGCATCGGTACGACCGAGTTCGTGATGATGGGCCTGCTGCCCAACGTCGCCGACGACCTGGACATATCCATCCCCACCGCCGGACACCTGGTGTCGGCGTACGCCCTGGGTGTCGTCATCGGCGCCCCGCTGCTCGCCGCGGTCACCGCGCGCATGCCGCGGCGGCGCGTCCTCATCGGCCTCATGGTGCTGTTCGTCGCCGGCAACGCCCTGTCGGCCGCGGCCCCCGACTACCACTGGCTGATGGCCGCCCGCTTCGTCAGCGGCCTTCCGCACGGCGCGTTCTTCGGCGTCGGCGCTGTCGTCGCCACCGGCCTGGTCGCTCCCGAGCGCAAGGCGCGCTCCGTCTCGCTGATGTTCCTCGGCCTGACCGTCGCCAACATCGTGGGCGTACCGGTCGCCACCGCCATGGGTCAGCAGCTCGGCTGGCGCGCCACGTTCCTCGCGGTCAGCGCGATCGGCCTCGCGGCGATCGCGGCGCTGGCCTTCCTCGTACCCGCCGACCACGGCCACGGCGAGAGCGGCGGCCTGCGTGGAGAGATCCGGGCGCTCGGCAGCGTGCCGGTGTGGCTCGCGCTCGGCACGACCGTCGCGGGCTTCGGGGCGCTGTTCTCCGCGTACAGCTATGTGACGCCGATGCTCACCGACGCGGCGGGCTACGCTGAATCCAGCGTTACGTTGCTGCTCGCGCTGTTCGGTGTCGGCGCGACGGCGGGCAACCTGCTCGGCGGCCGGCTCGCCGACCACTCCCTGCGGGGCACGCTCTTCGGCGGCCTCACGGCGCTTGTCGTGGTCCTCGCCCTGTTCCCGGTCCTCATGGGCACGGCCTGGACCGCCGCGATCGCGGTGACGCTGCTCGGCATGGCGGCGTTCACCACGGGTTCGCCGCTGCAGCTGATGGTCATGGAGAAGGCGTCGGCGGCCCCGTCCCTGGCCTCATCCGCCAACCAGGCCGCGTTCAACCTCGCCAACGCGGGCGGCGCGTGGGCCGGCGGCCTCGCCTTGGCCGCGGGCTTCGGGGTCACCTCTCCGGCGGTGACCGGCGCGGCGCTTGCCGTGCTCGGCCTCGGAGTGGCCGCGGTGGCGTACCTGGTGGACCTGCGGTCGCCCGCGGCGGGCAGTGAGCGGCTGGTGGCTTCGGGGAAGCCTCTTCGGGAGACGTCCCGGCGGTAGTTCCCCTGGTCCCTCGGGTGACACGTGGGTGGACGATCGACTCGCCGCTTCGCGGCGGATCTTCCCCGCCCACCCACCCGTTACCGTCAGACGGACTCCCGCCACCGATTGGTGATCGGCAGCCGCCGGTCCTTGCCGAACCCCTTCGCGGAGATCTTCGTGCCCGGCGGGTACTGCCGCCGCTTGTACTCGGCCGTGTCCACCATCCGCAGCACCTTCACGACGAGCTCCCGGTCGTACCCGGCGGCGACGATCGCGTCAGCGCCCTGGTCCCGGTCGACGTAGAGGGCCAGGATCCCGTCGAGCACCGGATAGTCGGGCAGCGAGTCCGTGTCCACCTGGTCCGGCCGCAGCTCCGCGCTCGGCGGCTTGGTGATGGAGTTCTCCGGGATCGGCGGGGTCTGCCCGCGGTCGGCCGCCGCGCGGTTGCGCCACTCGGCGAGCCGGAAGATCAAGGACTTGTAGACGTCCTTGATCGGCCCGTACGCCCCGACCGAGTCGCCGTAGAGCGTCGAATACCCCACCGCCAGCTCGGACTTGTTGCCGGGCGCGAGGACGATGTGGCCCTCCTGGTTGGAGATGGCCATCAGCATCGTGCCGCGCAGCCGCGACTGGAGGTTCTCCTCGGCGAGCCCGGTGAGCCCCAGGGACCCCATGTACGCGTCGAACATCGGCGCGATCGGCACGGTACGGAGGTTAAGACCCGTACGCCGGGCCAGCTCCTCCGCGTCACCGATGGAGTGGTCGGATGAGTAGCGGGACGGCATGGCGACGCCGTACACGTTCTGCGCGCCGAGCGCGTCGCAGGCGATCGCGGCGGTCAGCGCGGAGTCGATGCCTCCGGAGAGCCCGATCAGGACGCTGCTGAACCCATTCTTCGCGGTGTACGCACGCAGCCCGACGACCAGTGCCGAGTACACCTCTTCGTCGTCGTCGAGCCGCTCGGCGTACCCGCCGGTGAGTTCGCCCTCGTACGGAGCGAGGGGCTCGGCCGAGAGGGTGACGTGCTCGATGCGCAGTCCGTCGTCCACGATGCCCGACGGCGGCTCGGGGGCGGCGGCGGGCAGCTCCAGGTCGAGCACCACGCATCCCTCGGCGAACTGCGGTGCCCGCGCGATGACTTCGCCGTCCCGGTCCACGACCACCGAGTCGCCGTCGAAGACGATCTCGTCCTGGCCGCCGATCATGGCGAGATAGGCGGTGGTGCAGCCGGCCTCCTGCGCGCGCTTGCGCACCAGGTCCAGCCGTACGTCGTCCTTCATCTGCTCGTACGGCGACGCGTTGATCGACAGGAGCAGACCCGCCCCCGCGGTGCGCGTCGCCGGGACACGGCCGCCGTCCTGCCAGAGGTCCTCGCAGATGGCGAGCGCGACGTCGACGCCGTGCACCCGCACGATCGGCAGGGTCTCGCCCGGCACGAAGTAGCGGAACTCGTCGAAGACGCCGTAGTTCGGCAGGTGGTGCTTGGAGTAGGTCAGGACGGCCTCGCCGCGGTGCAGCACGGCGGCGGCGTCCCGCGGGGCGCCCGCGGGCTGGCCGAACTTGGGCTTGGCCTCCTCGGTGCGGTCGAGATAGCCGACGACGACC
This sequence comes from Streptomyces sp. NPDC048436, assembly GCF_043200355.1. NCBI lineage: Bacteria > Bacillati > Actinomycetota > Actinomycetes > Kitasatosporales > Streptomycetaceae > Streptomyces > Streptomyces sp. NPDC048436. The sequence continues at coordinate 565,224 of NZ_JBICXP010000001.1, read as the reverse complement.
GGCAGCTCCCCGTACCCCTCGTCGTTCAGCCGCACGGCGAGCGCGCGCAGCGCCGCCCTCGAGGCATCGACGAAGGACGACCGCAGCGCGAGGTCCTCGACGGGATAGCCGGTCAGCGCCATCTCGGGAAACGCGACGAGGTGCGCTCCCTGCTCGGCGGAGTGCCGGGTCCAATGGACGATCGACTCGATGTTCCCGGCGAGATCGCCGACGGTCGAGTCGATCTGATTCAGGGCGAGGCGTAGTTGAGGCACGGAGCCAGTGTAATCGTCAGAGCGACGCGATGCCTGGGCGGGGAGTCCCCGTGGAGCGCCCCCACGGGGACGCCCCATGGGGGCGCCGGTCAGCGGCGGTAGCCCAGGACCGTCATCATTCCCGCCTCCGAGTGGTAGACGTTGTGGCAGTGGATCATCCACAGGCCCGGATTGTCCGCGTCGAAGTCCACCGTCAGCGTGCCGTTCGGCAGGACGACCGCGGTGTCCTTGCGGGGGCCGCCCGCCACGTTCGCCAGGGCGAAGGTGTGGCCGTGCAGGTGGACCGGGTGCCACATCGCCGTCGAGTTGGCGAAGACCAGGCGGACGCGTTCGCCCGCGCGGACCGGGTGGCGGCGGCCGGGGGAGTACGGCTTCTTGTCGAAGGCCCAGTCGTACTTCGCCATCCCGCCCGTCAGCTGGATCCTGATCGTGCGGTCAGGCTTGCGGGACGGGAGGGCCGCCGACTCCGCGGCCCGCAGCTTGTCCGCCGTCAGGAGGCGGCCCTTGAGCTCCTTGGGGCGCGTGGCGGGAGCGGGCGCCGCGCCGCCGCCCGTGCGCAGGACCGCGAGCGCCGCCGCCTTCTTGCCCTCGGCCGCCGCGGTCAGCGGGAACGCCCCGTCCTTGGCGGTGACCAGGACGTCGTAGCGCTCGCCCATGCCGAGCAGCAGCGCGTCCGTCTTCGCGTGCTCCACCGGGAAGCCGTCCGTGTGCGTCACCGTCATCTCATGGCCGCCGAGCGCCACCCGGAAGGCCGTGTCGCCGCCCGCGTTGATGATGCGCAGGCGGATGCGGTCGCCGGGGCGGGCCTTGAAGGAGGAAGGGGAGTCCGGGGTACGGCCGTTGATCAGGTAATGCGGGTACGCCACGTCGCCGGCGTCGCCGCCGAGGAGGTCACTCTTGGCGCCCATCATCATGCGGGAGGGGCCTGACGGCTTGGTGCCGGGCTCCGGGGACGCGTCCGTTCGCAGAGACATGCTCGACATGTCGTGGCCGCCGTGGTCCATGCCGCCGCCCGTGTCGTCGCCCTCGTCGCCCTTGCCGCCCATGTCGTGGCCGCTCATGCCCTTGCTGAGCTGGGCGAGGACGGCGTCCGGGGTCGAGCCGTCCACGCCGTCGACCCAGTCGTCCAGGACGACGACCCACTCCTTGTCGTACTTCAACGGCTCCTTGGGGTCCTCGACGATCAGCGGTGCGTACAGGCCGCGGTCCTGCTGGGTGCCCGAGTGGGGGTGGAACCAGTACGTCCCCGGGTGCGGGACGGCGAAGCGGTAGGTGAAGTCGGCGCCCGGCTTGACGGCCTTCTGGGTGAGGCCGGGGACGCCGTCCATGTCGTTGCGCAGGGCCAGGCCGTGCCAGTGCAGGGAAGTGGCCTGGGGCAGGTGGTTGGCGAGCGTGAGGGCGAGGGTGTCGCCCGCGGTGACGCGGACTTCCTTGCCGGGCAGCTGGTCGCCGTACGCCCAGGTCTTGACCGTACGGCCGCCGAGGTCGAGCTCGGCCGTCATGGCCATCAGCTTCACCTCGCGGACCGCGCCGCCGCCGGCCCGCTTCTTCTCCGCGGCGGCGACTTCCTTGCCGGAGGGGTCGACGTAGCCATCGGGCTCGGAGCCGCCGCTGTGCGCGTTGTGGCCGTTGTGGCTGGAACCGGAGCACGCGGTGAGAAGTCCCGAACCGGCGATGGCGGTCGCGGCGCCGAGGAGGGCGCGGCGGGATGGGGTGCGCGGGGTTTGAGTGCGCATGGCTGAGTACACCTCGTCGTGGTGGTGGTGCGTACAGAGGGGCGCGTCTGCTGCTTCTGATGCGTCGCGCAACGCCGGAGTGCGGCGGGGTGCGGGCAGCGCGAAGCAGCCGGTGCGTCGGCCTAGATACGCAGCACGGAGAGGTGGGAGAGGAGTATGCGGGGCGGCGGCGGATCGGGCCGCAGCCCATCGGCGGCCGGGGCGAGCGGACGTGGGGGTACGGCAAAGCCACCGGGTCGCAGGAGCCCGGCTCGCAGCAGCAGGAGAAGGGTGAGCCCGGCAAGCACGGCCAGGCATACGGAGAGGGGGTCCATCCCGGCCATGCCGGCGGGGACGGACGCCGATGCCACGTTTGCGGCGGGGGCCGTGCGGGCGTGGCTGCTCGGGATCGCGCCCGGCAGCGGTTGCCCGGCTCCGGGGCGGACGTGGGCGCCTGCGTCCATGGCGGCCGGCACGCGCGCGTGCCCGCTGTCGGCCGTACTCATCCCATGCTGCCCGGCGGCCCGTTCGGTCCCGCCCCCGTGTCCCGTCGGATGGCCCAGCGTATGCATCGTCACGATGCCGAAGAGCAGCGCGGCGAGCAGCAGGAGCTGTCCGCCGTTCGCTGAGCTCTTCCTGTGCGCCATGGGACGAAACCTTACCCCCGGCGGGTATTCGACGACATGCGGGCCCCCGGTGCTCCACTGATCATGAGCCCATGACAACTACGGACGAAGTGGCAGAAGTCGGACCCGTGCCGACTGTACTGCCGGGACCCCGCCCCGGTACCGGCCGGCCCGCCGCAGTATCGGCCCTCCTCGCCCTGGGCGCGTTCGCCTACAGCGCGTGGCTCATCGAACCCTTCCTCGGGACCGGGCTCTCGCCGGTGAGTTCGTACGTCAGTGAACTCGCCGCCCAGGACCAGCCGTTCGGCACGCTGTTCCGCACGACCGACCTGACCGCAGGGCTGCTGGTCCTCACCGCCGCGGTGAGCGCGTTGCTGTGGCTGCCGCGCCGGTGGGCCACCAACGCGGGCTGGGCGGGGCTCGCGCTGTTCGGGGCGGCCACCGCCGTCGACTCGCGGCTGCCGATGAGCTGCGCGCCGACCGCCGACGCGGGGTGCGCGGCAAGGGAGCGGGCGGGGCTCGTGCCCGCGACGCACGCCGCGCACGTGGTGAGCAGCAGCGTCGCGGTGACGGGGGCGCTGGTGGGGGTGGTGGTGCTGACGCTCGCGGCGCGGAGATGCGGGGTCCTGCCGTCCCTCGCGGGCACCCTCGCCCTCTTCCTCGTACTCCTCGAACTGGCCGCCACCACCTGGACCTTGGCGGCCATCGCCGCCTTCGACGCGGGGCAGGGCACGTGGGGCATGGGGATCGGGCAGCGGCTTCAGGTGCTGCTGATCGCGGTCTGGGTGGGGCTGCTGGCGCGTGCGGTGGTGCGGCGCGGGTGAGGGGGTGAGGGTGCGTTCCTTCGTACGGATCGGGGGAGTGCCGCACCACGTGGAGGTGACGGGGCGGGGGCCGGTGTGCGTGCTGAGCGCGGGGCTCGGGCTCGCGTGGTTCGACTGGGACGCGGTGGTGGAACTCCTCTCCCCACGGCGGACGGTCGTCAACTTCGACCGGCCGGGGCTCGGCCTGAGCGGGCACGCGCGCGTGGCGCCGTCCCTCGCCGGGGAGGCGGCGCGGATCGCTTCACTCCTCGACGCGCTCGGCCTCTCCGGGCGGCCCGCCACGGTGGTGGGGCACTCGCTCGCGGGCTTCCACTGCGAGGCGTTCGCGCGCCTGTATCCGGCGCGTACGTCGGGCCTGGTCCTGGTCGACTCCAGCGTCGAGGAGCGGCCGAGGGTGCGGACGCCCCGCGGGGCGCGGCTGGGCTTCGCACGCGCGTGCGGGGCTGTGCTGAGCGGGGTGGGGGTGCCGAGGGCGGTGGGGCCATGGGTGCGGCGGATGGCGGTACCGGGGGCGCCGGTGGATGTCGTGCGGCAGGTCTACGGGACGAGCAGGGTGCTTCAGGCCTCACTCGTGGAGTACGCGACGTATGGCGACGCGGCGGCCGAACTCGCCGTGCTCCGGCGGAAGTTACCGCTCCCGGAGGGTATTCCCGTGACGGTGCTTGCCGCGTCCGCGGGGGCTTCGGGTTCGGGTTCGGGGAAGTGGCTCGCTCGCCAGCGGGGGCTGGCCGAAGAGCTCGACGCGGAGTTCCGCGTCGCGGAGGACTCGGGCCACGTGGTGATGCGGGACCGCCCGGCGGAGGTCGCGGAGGCGGTACTGGGGGATGGCGGGTGACGCCCCGGCCCGCCACCCCAAAGCCCCGCCCACGAACACCCCCGGACGCCCCGCACCCCCGCACGCCCCGCACCCCCGCCCCTCCCCCTAAGCCCCCCCGCGCCCCCGAACCCCCCTCACACTCTCCCGAATCACGATATGCGTCCCCAGGAGATGCCTCTCCTGGCCCGACCGTGCGCTCCCGTTCAGCGCGAGCCGGACCGCCGTCCTGCCCATTTCCTCTGCCGGGATGTGCACCGTCGTCAACCCGGGGGTGATGTCCGCCGCTACCGGGTCGTCGTTGTAGCCGACCACCGAGATGTCCTCCGGGACCCGCAGGCCGTGCTCCCGGAGTGCGATCACCGTCGCCGCGGCCACCCTGTCGTCGCCCGCGAAGACCGCCGTGAAGTCCGGCTTGCCGTCCGCCTTCTTGAGGAGGTCCATGATCGCCTCGTACCCGTGGTTCTGGCCGAAGCCGATGCCGTGCAGGATCGCCTGCTCGCGCGGCACCCCGTGGTCGGACAGCGCGCGGAGGTATCCGGCGACGCGGTCCTCGCCCGTGGTGTGGCCGGGCTGGTAGCCGATCAGGGCGATCTTGCGGTGGCCCGCGCCCAGGAGGTGGCTCGTGATCGCGTACGCCCCCGCCTCATTGTCGTACTCGACGACCAGCGCCGGGACATCCGGCGCCGGCGCCGGACGCCCGCACAGGACGAGGCGGGAGCCGGCCGCGGCCAGCGCCTCCGCGTACCGCGCCATCCGCTCGCGGTACTCGTCGTCCTCGACGACGCCACCCACCAACACCACCGCCTCCGCGGCCTGTTCGCGCATCATCTGCACCAGGGCAAGCTCACGCGCCGGATCACTGCCCGTCGACGCGACCAGGGTGAGCCTGCCCTGCTGGGCGGCCTCCATTTCCACGCCGTGTGCGACATGGGCGTAGAAGGAGCTCACCAGCTCGAACATGAGCACCGCTATCGTCTTGCGGCCCGCGCCCGCCAACGCGCGCGCATGCGCGTTGGCGACGTAGTCGAGATCCTTGACGGCCCGCAGCACCTTCGCGCGGGACGCCGTCGACGTCGGGTAGTTGCCCGCGAGAACCCGCGAGACGGTCGCGACCGAGACGCCAGCCCGCGCCGCCACATCGCGGATGGTGACCCGCTCACCCACTGTGTCTCCTCAAGTAGCAGTAGCCGGGGCGGGGTTGCCCGCGAATGAGCATGCGCCCACCGCGCCCGCCCCGGCACCATCATCCCGCGTCCGCGCCCGGATGAGTGCGCGGATCAGTCCCCGGATCAGTGCGCCGCCTCGTACTCCTTTGCGAACTCCGCCCGCGCCTTGTCGCCGCCCTGCGCCTGCCACTTCTTGTAGACGGCGTCCCAGTCGGACAGCTTCTTGCGGCCCGAGACGATCGCCGTGACGCCGTCCTCGATGACCTGCTGCATGGACGCGCCCTGCCGGTTGTACGTGTCCGACATCAGACCCCAGTGGTCATCGCGGACGAGGTGCGGCACGACCGCCTTCTCCCAGGTGTGCAGCCGCTTGGTGAGGTCCGGGTAGCCGGGGAAGTACAGCGGCTGCGGCGCGTCCATGAGGTAGGCGAAGGGGAGGTTCGTCCTGTTCTCCACCAGGCCGAGCGAGGTGGGGATCGGGTCGCCGTTCTTGTCGTACGTGAAATGTGTGCCCTCGACGCCCGAGTGCATCAGCTCGTACTCCTTCGAGCCGAACGGCGACGCCAGCCAGTCCAGGACCCGCAGCATCAGCTTGACGCGGTCCTTGGAGGCCTTCTTGATGACGGTGTAGCCGAAACAGCCGCGGTTCTGCTGGTAGACGGGCGTCGCGCCGTCGACCACGTACGGCACGGCCGCGTCCAGCGTGAACTCGTCCTTGATGCCCTGCGCGTTGGAGATGACCGCGCCCCAGCCGTCCGTCATCGAGCGGACCGTGCCGTTGTAGAACTGGGTCTTGAGGTCGACCTGGGAGACCGAGGTGGCGTCGGAGTTGTACGAGCCCGCCTTGCGCATCTTGGACATGTACTCAAGGGCGGCCTTGAACTCGTCGGTCCCGAACATGTCGGTGACCTTGCCGTTCTTGATCTGCCACTGGTTCGGCGCGCCGTGCCACATCGCGTGGTAGAGGTAGCCGAAGAAGCCGACAGAGGAGGCGCCGAGCGCGTACTTCTTGTTCTGCGAGGCCTCCCTCGCCATCGTCTGGAAGTCGGCCGCCGCCATGCCCGGCTTGTAGCCCGCCTTGGCGAAGGCCTCCTTGTTGATGAACATCGCGCCCTGCACCTTGGCGCGCTCGATCGGGAGACCGTAGATGCGGCCGGATACGCGGCCCATGCCCTCCCACGCGTACGTGGGGATGTTGGCGAGGTTCGGGTAGTCGTTGACCGCGTCGCCCGACAGGTGTTCGGACAGGTCCGCGCACCGCGCCTGTACGAACTGCGACTCGCGCGGCAGGACGTAACCGCCACCGAAGTTGATCATGTCGGGCAGGTCGTCGCCCGACATCAGCGTCGACATCTTGGAGCGGAAGTCCGCGTCAGGCACCACCGAGAACTCGACCTCGACACCGAGGGCCTCGTTCATCGCCTGCCAGAACTTGTTCGATCCGACCGGCTTCGGCGGGGTGCCGTAGGTGATGGTCATGACCTTGATCTTCTGCTTGCCGGTGCCCGGCTTCTCGGCCGTCGCGGCGACGAGCTTCTGCGGGTACTTGGTGAAGCCGGGCTGTACGCCCGCGGTGCTCGGCGCGAGGTCGGGCTTCGGGCCGTCGGCGGGCGTGTACGTCGGCCAGGGCGTCACCTTCTTGTCGGCGTTGCTGACCGAACCGCCGCCGCCCGAGTCGGTGGAACAGGCGGTGAGCAGGGAAGGGGCCGCGACAGCGGCACCACCGACGGCTATGGAGCGCAGCAGCGTGCGGCGCGACATCGAGGAACCGGACACAGTGTCATCAACCTTTCGGACATGCGGAGTCGAGCGAGTCGTGTGAGTCGTGCGGGAAGTGGCTCAGCTCTTGATGGCGCCGGTGAGCACGCCCTTGGTGAAGTACTTCTGCAGGAAGGGGTAGACGATCAGGATCGGTACGGTGGCGATCACCAGGACGGCCATCTGCATCGTCTGCGGTGCCGAGACGTTCGCCGCGTCGCTCAGGCCGGTGTCCGCGATCTGCGAGCCACCCATGACGTATGTACGAAGGACCTGCTGGAGCGGCCAGTGGTCTGACTCCAGATAGATCGACGCATGGAACCAGGCGTTCCAGTAGCTCACCGCGTAGAAGAGGCCGACGACAGCGAGGGCGGCCTTGGAGAGCGGGAGCACGACGCGCCACAGGATCTGCCAGTCGTTCGCGCCGTCGAGCCGCGCCGCCTCGTACAACTCCTCGGGAACGCCCTGGAAGAAGCCGCGCAGGACGACCAGATTGAAGACGTTGATGAGGAGGGGGACGATCAGGGAGCTGTAGCTCTCCAGCATTCCCATCCCCTTGACCAGCAGGAACGCGGGGATCATGCCGGGCGGGAAGAGGAAGGTGAACAGGACGATCAGCAGGATCGGCTTCCCGCCGTACACCTTGGGGCGGCTCAGCGCGTACGCCAGGAACGTCGTGCACGCCAGCGAGGCGAGGGTTCCGATGATCGTGACGCCGGCGCTCACGCCGAGCGCCTTGGTGACGATGCCGCCCTCGAAGACCTGTTCGTAGGCGCGCAGGGTCGGGTGCGTCGGCCACAGGACCCAGCCGCCGTTGTCGATGACCTCGCGGTTGGAGGCGAACGACGTCGAGACGATGACCAGGAAGGGTACGAAGACCATGACCAGGATGGTGACGATGGCGAGGGCCTTGGCCACCTGGGTGACCGGCTTCGGCTTCTCCATCCAGGAGGGGCGTACGGGGCGGGTAGGGCGTGCGGGGCGCGCCCGGCCCGTGGGCCGTATCGCCGCGGTTTTCGTGCTGCTCACTTGTAGACCCCCTGCTCGCCGAGGCGATGGGCGACCTTGTTGGCCGCGAAGACGAGAATCGCGCCGACCACGCCCTTGAACAGGCCCGCCGCCGCGGCGTATCCGGTGTCGCCGCCGACGATGCCCTGCCAGAAGACGAAGGTGTCGAGCACCTCACCGGCCTCGGGCCCGACCGACTGCCGTTGCAGCAGCATCTGTTCGAAGCCGACCGAGAGGATGTCGCCGAGCCGCATGATCAGCAGCAGGATCACCACGGACCGGATGGACGGCAGCGTCACGTGCCAGAAGCGGCGCCAGGGGCCCGCTCCGTCGATCGCTGCGGCCTCGTACTGCTGCTCGTCCACCTGCATCAGGGCGGCGAGGAAGATGATCGTGCCCCAGCCGGCGTCCTTCCAGACGACCTGTGCGACGACGAGCGCCGGGTAGGCGTCCGGGTTGCCGATGATGTCGACGGAGTGCAGACCCGCCTGCCCGAGCACGGAGTTGAGCAGTCCGGTGTCGGCGAGTACCTGCTGGAACAGGGCGACGACGATGACCCACGACAGGAAGTGCGGCAGGTAGACCACCGACTGCACGAAGCGCCGGGTCAGGTCCGAGGTCAGGCTGTGCAGGAGCAGGGCAAGGCCGAGCGGCACCGGGAAGTAGAAGACCAGTTGGAGCACCGCGAGGAAGAGCGTGTTCCAGGTCGCGTGCCAGAAGTCCGGGTCGCCGAACATCCGGTCGAAGTTCTCGAAGCCGACCCAGGGGCTGGCCCAGAGGCCGTCGAAGGGGACGTACTCCTTGAAGGCGACGGCGTTGCCGATGAACGCGCCGTAGTGGAACACCAGGAAGTACGCGACTCCCGGCACCATGAGCAGCAGCAGGAACCGGGAGGAGTGAAACCGTTTCCATCGCTCATCACGCCTGGGTTTGTTGCCTTTTGGTCGATTGCTGCTCTTGCCGGGCGGCTTCACCGCCTCGGTTTCCGTCCGGTCCTTCGTCACCGCTGACACGGCAGCCCCTCCGTCGTGGAACAAGGTGACCGGAATCTAAAGCGGTTACTAACGCCGGTCAACCCCCTTGGCCCGGCGATCTCTTGACCGCCGTCCCGACTTCGGCCTAGCCTCCAGGCGCTGTTGGGTAACCGGTTACTACGAGGGATGGTCACGCGTGGCAGACCAGGCAGAGTTGAAGGGCCCGCCGAAGACGGCGCTCGCCATGAGCGCGGACGTGGCGGAGCGGGTCTTCGCCCCGGGCATCCGCGAACGGCTCGCCCGCAGCGTGGAGTTGGCCCCCGCCCTGCTCGCCGGGTCACTCACCGGTGCCGAGGCGCGGGCGGTGCTCGCCGAGGTGGAGATCCTGGTCACCGGCTGGAACTGCCCGCCGGTGACGGCCGAGGTCCTTGCGCACGCGCCTCGGCTACGGGTTCTCGTGCATGCCGCCGGATCGGTGAAGCCCGTGGTGACGGACGCGCTGTGGGACCGGGGCGTGGTGGTCTCGTCGGCCGCCGACGCGAACGCGGGGCCCGTCGTGGCCTACACCCTCGCCGCGATCACCTTCGCGGCGAAGGGGGCGCTGTCGGCCGCCGCGGGCTACAGCGAGGGCTGGCCGCCCTTCACCGAGCGGGCCGGCGCCGACGCGCGGACCGTCGGGATCATCGGGGCGTCACGGATCGGACGCGGGGTCATCGCCGGGCTGCGGAAGTCCGACGCGGGGTGGCGGGTGCTCCTCACGGATCCGTACGTCACCCGGGAGCAGGCCGCGGGGCTCGGGGCGGAGCTTGTGGAGCTGTCCGAGCTGTGCCGCCGCAGCTCGATCGTCAGCATCCACGCGCCTCAACTGCCCGAGACGCGGGGGATGGTGAGCGCGGACATGCTGAAGCTGATCCCGGACGGGGGAGCCGTCATCAACACGGCGCGGGGCTCTTTGCTGGACACGGAGGCGCTGGCCCGGGAGTGCGGGGCGGGGCGCCTCGACGCGTTCCTCGACGTCACGGACCCGGAGCCGCTGCCGCCCGGGCATCCGCTGCTGGTGCTGCCCAACGTGCTGGTCACCCCGCATGTGGCGGGGGCGCAGGGGAGCGAGGTGCGGAGGCTGGGGGAGTTCGCGGTGGGGGAGGTCGAACGGTTTCTGGCGGGGGCGCCTTTGAGGGGGAGGCTTTTGCGGGAGGAGTTGCTGCGGATGGCTTAGCCCCTGGGCTTTGGGCGCCGTTTGGCTCCGGCTTCGGTGGGCCTGGGGCTGTCCCGGCGCCCCCTGGCTCTGCGCGCCGCACGTCACCGGCTTCGCCGAGTTCGTCCTCAAACGCCGGACGGGCTGTTTCCTAGCCCCTGGGCTTCGCGCGCCGCCCGTCACCGGCTTCGCCGAGTTCGTCCTCAAGCGCCGGACGGGCTGGTGGTCCGTCGCGCGGGCTGAGAGCCCGTCCCGCGCGGGGTGAGACTCTGTCCCGCGCGGGCCGGCTTCGGGGGGGCCTGGATCCCCCCGGCCACCCCCGACTGGTGATCGGCCTCCCCGGAGTTACGCCTTCGCTCCCCGTGCCTTCAACAGATCCGCCATCAGCTTGATCTCCGACTCCTGCGACTCCACCATCCCCCGAGCCAGCCGCAGTTCCGCCCCCACCTCACACCGCTCCACGCACCCCTTGGCCATATGAACGCCGCCCTGGTGATGCTTGGTCATCAGCTGCAGGTAGCGCACCTCGGCGGCGCGGCCGTTCAGCTTGCCCAGCTTCTCCAGGTCCGTGTTCGTCGCCATTCCCGGCATCAGCGCGCCGTCCCTGCCCGGGGGCATGTCGCCCATCCCCATCCATGCCATGGGGGCGTCCTCCGGCACCTTCGGCAGTTCCCACAGGTCGAGCCAGCCGAGCAGCATGCCCCGCTGGTTCGCCTGCGTCTGCGCGATGTCGTACGCCAGGCGGCGGATCTCCTTGTCCTTCGTGCGGTCGCGCACGATGTACGACATCTCCACGGCCTGCTGGTGGTGCGTCGCCATGTCCTGGGCGAAGCCCGCGTCCGCCGACGACGTGGACGGCGGGGTGGACGAAGAGGAGTCCGAGCTGTCCGTCGTGGCGACCCCGGCGGTGATCCCGCCGGCCACGATCACCGCCGCCGCGACACCGCCGACCAGCCACCCCGTACGCCGCCTCACTGGCCCTTGCCACCCGTGCACGCGGCCCCCGGCTCAGGGGTCTGCTTGCCCTGGACGTACGAGGAGAAGAAGGACTTGACCTTCGGGTCGGCCGCGCCCGTCACCGTGCGCTGGTGGCCCCAGGCCGACAGCATGATCGGGTCCTTCTGGTCCTTGACCGGGCTCATCAGCGAGTACGGCGTCTGCTTGACCTTCTGCTCCAGCTTCTTCAGGTCGGCGGCCTTCGCCTTGTCGTTGTACGTCACCCAGACCGCGCCGTGCTCCAGGGAGTGCACGGCGTTGCGCTCGGGGAGCTCGTCCTTGTAGACGTCGCCGTTGCAGTTCATCCACACCTGGTCATGGTCGCCGCCCACCGGCGGAGTCATCGCGTAGCTGACGTCCTTGGTGACGTGCGTACGGCCGAGCTGCTTCGCGTTCCAGACCTTCTCGCCGTCCGCGGTCACCTTGAACTTCGGCGCCGACTTCGCGTCGGTCTTCGCGGCGGAGTCGTCGTCCGCCTTCTGGAAGAGGACGACACCACCCACGGCGAGGGCCGCGACCACGACCGCGCTCAGCGTGATCGTGATGACGCGGCCCCGGCGGTCGCGTGCGCGCTCGGCCCGGCGCATCTCCTCTATCCGTGCCTTGCGGGATGCGTTGCTCGTGTTCTTGGCGGAACCCATGATGTGTCCTTCGGCGATGCGGCGATACGACGGAAAGGGCGGGACGCGCGGGGCGGAACATGGTGGAGCGGTGCGCTGATCGTAATGGGCGAGCCCGGCGGACTGTAGGGGCGGTCTGAGCCGCCCGCTGTTACGGGCGGGCCGATCAGCAGGCACTATGGGCACAGGGCGGCACATGGCCCGCAACGCGCCGGAAACGGTGTGGTGGGATGCTCATGTGCCCCGATGTGTCCCCAGACGCGAGCTCAGCGCGAGCACCGGGCGGACGCAGGCGGCCTGACCAGCAATGATGGGTGGAAGCGGAAGATGGACAAGCAGCAGGAATTCGTGCTCCGGACACTGGAGGAGCGCGACATCCGGTTCGTACGCCTGTGGTTCACGGATGTCCTCGGCTTCCTGAAATCGGTCGCTGTGGCTCCCGCCGAACTGGAGCAGGCCTTCGACGAGGGCATCGGCTTCGACGGCTCGGCGATCGAGGGATTCGCCCGAGTGTACGAGTCGGACATGATCGCCAAGCCGGATCCGTCGACCTTCCAGGTCCTGCCCTGGCGCGCCGAGGCGCCCGGCACGGCCCGGATGTTCTGCGACATCCTGATGCCGGACGGCTCCCCGTCCTTCGCGGACCCGCGCTATGTCCTGAAGCGGGCCCTGGCGAAGACCTCCGACCTCGGTTTCACCTTCTACACCCACCCCGAGATCGAGTTCTTCCTCCTGAAGGACAAGCCGCTGGACGGCTCGCGGCCCACCCCCGCCGACAACTCCGGCTACTTCGACCACACCCCGCAGAACGTCGGGATGGACTTCCGCCGCCAGGCGATCACCATGCTCGAATCCATGGGCATCTCGGTCGAGTTCAGCCACCACGAGGGCGCGCCCGGCCAGCAGGAGATCGACCTCCGTTACGCGGACGCACTCTCCACGGCCGACAACATCATGACGTTCCGCCTGGTCATGAAGCAGGTCGCACTGGAGCAGGGGGTCAACGCGACCTTCATGCCCAAGCCCTTCTCCGAGCACCCGGGCTCGGGCATGCACACGCACCTCTCCCTCTTCGAGGGCGACCGCAACGCGTTCTACGAGTCGGGCTCCGAGTACCAGCTCTCCAAGGTCGGCCGCTCCTTCATCGCGGGCCTCCTGAAGCACGCCGCCGAGATCTCCGCGGTCACCAACCAGTGGGTGAACTCCTACAAGCGCATCTGGGGCGGCTCGGAGCGCACGGCGGGCGCGGGTGGCGAGGCCCCCTCGTACATCTGCTGGGGCCACAACAACCGCAGCGCGCTCATCCGCGTCCCGATGTACAAGCCCGGCAAGACCGGCTCCGCCCGGGTGGAGGTCCGCTCGATCGACTCGGGCGCGAACCCCTACCTGACGTACGCCGTCCTGCTCGCCGCGGGCCTCAAGGGCATCGAGGAGGGCTACGAACTGCCGCCGGGCGCCGATGACGACGTATGGGCCCTGAGCGACGCCGAACGCCGCGCGATGGGCATCGAGCCGCTGCCGCAGAACCTGGGCGAGGCGATCGCCCTCATGGAGCGGTCGGAACTGGTCGCCGAGACGCTGGGCGAGCACGTGTACGACTTCTTCCTGCGCAACAAGAAGCAGGAGTGGGAGGAGTACAGGTCAGAGGTCACCGCCTTTGAGCTGCGGAAGAACCTGCCGGTGCTGTAGGCCACGCCAGGGGCGCGGGGCTGTCTCGGTGTGCGGCCCCGCGCCCCTTACGGCCCCGCGTCCCTTACGGGGCCGCGGTGATCGAGGCCCGCAAAGGCGTCGTCGCCCGCACCCGGTACTCCTGGATGGCCCACCCATTGCCATCGGGGTCCTTGAAGTACATGAACGTCCCGCCGTCCTGCGGCCCATGCGCCACCGGCTCCGACACATCGAGGCCACGGGCCGTCAGCTCCGCGTGGGCCGTCTTCGCGTCGGCCACACACAGCTGCAGGCCCTGGTAGGAGCCGGGGGCCGGGGTAGGGCCGTCCATCGTTTCCCAAAGGGTGTCGGCCAGGGCGATGGAACAGCCGGAGCCCGGCGGGGTCAGCTGGACGATGCGCATGCCCGGCATGACCTCCGTGTCGATGTCCACGTGGAAGCCGAGCTTGTCGCGGTAGAACTCCTTGGCCCGGTCGACGTCACTGACGGGGAGCGGGATGACCTCGAGTGTGTATTCCATGGGCCGAGTACACCAGGGAGCCCACGGCTTGTCAGCGCGAATGACGGCCTCCGCCCCGTGCCCCTCACGTGAACCGCCACCGAGTCTGGCTGAACGGCTCGCCCTTGCCGAAGCCGAAGGCCGTGCGAGGGGCCACCTCGAAGACGTACGCGTGGCCCGCGCCGTGGTGGAAGCAGCCGTCGCGGACCTCGTAGTGCCAGAAGCTGCCGTACTTCGCCTCCCACGCCGCCGCCAGGCGCTCCAGCCTCTCCTCGTCGGTGACGCGGACGGCGGTGCCCTCGACGACCAGGTCGTATCCCTTGTCCCAGAGGTTGACGCCCGTCGTCAGCACGGTCTCCGGGTTGGCGGCTAGGTTGCGTGCCTTGCGCTCCTCGGGGCCCGTGCAGAAGTGCAGGGCGCCGTCCAGCCAGACCGCGGGCAGCGGGGTCACATGGGGGCGGCCGTCGGGGCGCACCGTCGAGACCCAGAAGAGCTCGGCCGCCTTGAGCTGCCGCACGGCATCGGGCCATGGGGTCGCCGCCGCCCCGGGACTGCTGTACCGCACATCCAGTTCCGTACGCGGTTCGCTGCTCGGCATGGTCCGCCTCCTGACGCCACCCATGAAGCTTCCGTCGAAGGGCCGACTCCGCGGGAGGGCAGAACTCATCGGTCAGGCCGTAGGCTCGGGCCAGGAGTGATCGAACGGAGGCGCGGAATGACGGTGCCGCAAGGGCGCAGAAGCAGTACGTTCACCCGGCTGCTGCGGCATGGTTTCACCGATCCGTCCGCCGCCGAGCGGCTGCTCGGAGCCCCGGAGCTGTCCGCGTTGCGCTCGGACCCGGTGCTGCTCGACGCCCTGGGAGCGGCTGCCGACCCGGACCTCGCGCTCCTCGGCCTCGTACGTCTGGTCGAGGGCCAGCCGGACGACACGAGCCGCCGTGAGCTGCTCGACACCCTGGTCAGCGCCAAACCGCTGCGCGACCGGCTGCTCGGCGTGCTCGGCGCCTCCGAGGCGCTCGCCGACCACCTGGCCCGCCACCCCCGCGACTGGCGGGCCCTGGTCACGTACGAGTCGGCCGACCTGCACCCCGGCGTCGAGGAGTTCGTGCAGGGCCTCGCCGACGCCACCGACCCCGTCTCGCTCCGCGTCTCCTACCGCCGCTGCCTGCTGTCGATAGCGGCCCGTGACGTGTGCGGCACGACGGACGTCGCGGAGGCGGCGGCCGAGCTCGCGGACCTGGCGACGGCGACCCTGCGCGCCGCGCTCGCCATGGCCGAGGCGGACGCGCCCGGGGATGCCGCGCAGTGCAGGCTCGCGGTCATCGCCATGGGCAAGTGCGGTGGCCACGAGCTGAATTACGTCTCCGACGTCGACGTCATCTTCGTCGGCGAGGCGGTGGGCGGAGCCGACGAGGGCAAGGCGCTGCAGGCCGCCACGCGGCTCGCCTCGCACATGATGCGGATCTGCTCGGAGACCACGGTCGAGGGCACCATCTGGCCGGTCGATGCCAACCTCCGCCCCGAGGGCCGCAACGGCCCCCTGGTGCGCACCCTCAGTAGCCACCTCGCCTACTACCAGCGCTGGGCCAAGACCTGGGAGTTCCAGGCGCTGCTCAAGGCCCGCCCGGTGGCCGGGGACCTCGCACTGGGGGAGGAGTACGTCACCACGCTCGCGCCCCTCGTCTGGCACGCCGCCGAGCGCGACAACTTCGTCCCCGACGTGCAGAAGATGCGCCGCAGGGTCGTGGAGAACATCCCGGTGGGCGAGGTCGACCGCGAGCTGAAGCTGGGGCCCGGCGGGCTGCGGGACGTCGAATTCGCCGTACAGCTCCTTCAGTTGGTGCACGGCCGGGGCGACACGAGGATCCGCAGCGGCTCGACCCTCGCGGCCCTCGATGCGCTCGCGGCCGGCGGCTATGTGGGCCGGGTGGACGCCGTCCAGCTCGACGACGCCTACCGCTTCCTGCGCTCCCTGGAGCACCGCATCCAGCTCTTCAAGCTGCGGCGCACCCATCTGATCCCCGAGGACGACGCCGACCTGCGGCGCATCGGGCGCTCGCTCGGCATGCGGATGGAGCCGATCACCGAGCTGAACCGCGCGTGGAGGCGGCACACCTCGGTCGTGCGCCGCCTGCACGAGAAGCTCTTCTACCGCCCGCTCCTGGACGCGGTGGCCCAACTCGCCCCCGGCGAGACCCGGTTGAGCACGGAGGCGGCCCGCGAACGCCTCGTGGCCCTCGGCTACCACGACCCCTCGGCGGCCCTGCGCCACCTGGAGGCCCTCGCCTCCGGCGTCACCCGCAAGGCGGCCATCCAGCGCACCCTGCTGCCCGTCCTGCTCGGCTGGTTCGCGGACTCGGCGGACCCCGACGCGGGCCTCCTGAACTTCCGCAAGGTCTCCGACGCGCTGGGCAAGACCCCCTGGTATCTGAGGCTCCTGCGCGACGAGGGAACGGCGGCCGAGAACCTGGCCCGCGTCCTGTCCGCCGGACGCCTGGCCCCCGACCTCCTCCTGCGCGCCCCCGAAGCCGTCGCCCTCCTCGGCGACCAGCGCGGCCTCGAACCGCGCGACCACGCCCACCTGGAGCAGGAGGTCCTGGCGGCGGTGGGCCGCGCGAACGGCGCCGAACAGGCGGTGACGGCGGCGCGAGGCGTCCGCCGCCGCGAGCTCTTCCGCACCACCGCCGCGGACATCGTCGGCTCGTACGGCACCGAGGAGAGCCCCGCGGAGGCCGATCCCGGCGCGCTCGTCGACCGGGTGGGCGACGCGGTGTCCGACCTGACGGCGGCGACCATCGCGGGCACGCTGCGCGCGGTGGTGCGCGAGGGCTGGGGCGACACGCTGCCCGTCCGCTTCTCGGTGATCGGCATGGGCCGCTTCGGCGGCCACGAACTGAGCTACGGCTCGGACGCGGACGTCCTCTTCGTCCACGAGCCCCGCGAGGGCGTCGAGGACCAGGAGGCGGCGAAGGCGGCGGCCAAGGTGGTCGCCGAGATGCGCCGCCTGCTCCAACTCCCCTCCGCCGACCCGCCGTTGCTCATAGACGCGGATCTGCGCCCGGAGGGCAGGAGCGGGCCCCTGGTGCGCACCTTGAAGTCGTACGAGGCCTACTACCGCCGCTGGTCACTCGTCTGGGAGTCCCAGGCGCTGCTGCGGGCCGAACCGGTCGCGGGCGACGCCGAGCTGGGCCGCGCCTTCGTCGAGCTGATCGACCCGTTCCGCTATCCGGCGGAGGGCCTGGGTGACGACGCGGTCCGCGAGATCCGCCGCCTGAAGGCCCGGATGGAGGCGGAACGCATGCCGCGCGGCGCCGACCCGACCCTGCACGCGAAGCTGGGCCGTGGCGGTCTTTCGGACGTCGAATGGACCGTCCAGCTCATGCAGTTGACCCACGGCTGGGTCGAACCGGGCCTGCGCACCACACGCACCCGGGAGGCCCTCGCCGCGGCCTGCGCGGCCGAGCTGATCCCGACCGAGGATGCGGCGATCCTGGACGAGGCGTGGGTCCTTGCCACACGGGTGCGCAACGCGGTGATGCTGGTGCGCGGCAGGGCAGGGGACACGTTCCCCTCGGACGGGCGCGAGCTGGCCGCCGTGGGGCGGTACTTGGGGTACGACCCCGGGCATGTGGGGGACATGCTGGACGACTACCGGCGGATCACGCGCAGGGCGCGGGCCGTGATGGAGGAGAGGTTCTACGGGGCGTAGAGGGGGCGTAGGGAGCACCCTGCGGCTGCGTCTCGACGAGTGGTCGAAGCGGCTGGAGGACGAGCGGGCCGCGCGGGGCCTGGCGCATCAGGGACCTGCGGGACGCGGGCGCGGTGGGCGCATCACGTACCGAGGTGGAAGCTAGACCTTCGCCTTGCCCCTGAGCCGCAGCAGCGTCTCCCGCAGGCTCTGGCGGCTCTCCGTCACGTCCTGCGGCAACGTGTAGGGCATCGACCCGTACCAGAGCCGCGCCACGGCGAAACCGAACGTCAGGCAGATCATGCCGCCCACCGCGTCCAGCCAGAAGTGGTTCGCGGTCGCCACGATCACGATCAGGGTCGCCGTCGGGTAGAGCAGGCCGAGCACCTTCACCCACGGCACCGAGGCGAGGGCGAAGATCGTCAGGCCGCACCACAGGGACCAGCCGATGTGCATGGAGGGCATCGCCGCGTACTGGTTCGACATGTGCTTGAGGTCGCCGGAGGCCATGGAGCCCCAGGTCTGGTGGACCAGGACCGTGTCGATGAAGTCATGGCCGGTCATCAGGCGCGGGGGCGCCAACGGGTAGAAGTAGTACCCGATGAGGGCCACACCCGTGGTCGCGAAGAGCACCAGGCGGGCGGCCGCGTACCGCCCCGGATGCCACCGGAAGAGCCAGACCAGCACGCCGAGCGTCACGACGAAGTGCAGTGTCGCGTAGTAGTAGTTCATGCCGACGATGAGCCATGTCACCGAGTCCACAGCGTGGTTGACGCTCTGCTCCACGGCGATCCCGAGGTGCTGCTCCACCCGCCAGATCCAGTCGGCGTTGTGCAGGGCCTGCGTCTTCTGTTCGGGCACGGCGTTGCGGACCAGTGAGTACGTCCAGTAACTCACGCCGATGAGCAGGATCTCGAACCAGAGGCGAGGGCGTCGGGGAGTGCGCAGACGGCGCAGGAAAGTCCGCCCATTGCGGTCTTCCTCCTCGCCCGCGATGGGTGATGAGGTGGGCCGCTGTCGGCCTTCCAGTGTCGTCACAGTCATCTCACCCATAGGCACAGAGTCTGCCAGATTCCCACCCTCCGCCCGATCATCCCAAGGTCTGGTTCAGGGCGCATTCTCTACGCCCTGAGGACGACTGCGATCCCCAGGGGCCGAAGCGGTTGAACCCCGAACCACCAGCTCGGGCATGAAGACGAATTCGCTGTGCGGCGCGGGCGTGCCGCCGATTTCCTCCAGGAGTGTACGCACGGCCGCCTGCCCCATCGACGGTACGGGCTTGCGTACCGTCGTCAGGGGCGGATCGGTGAATGCAATCAGGGGCGAATCGTCGAAACCGACCACCGATATGTCGTCCGGGACCTCGAAACCGCGCTGCCGCGCCGCCCGTATCGCCCCCAGGGCCATCATGTCGCTCGCGCACACGACGGCCGTGCAGCCGCGGTCCATCAGCGCCGACGCCGCGGCCTGGCCGCCCTCCAGGGTGTAGAGCGAGTGCTGGACCAGGTCCGACTCGATCTCATCGGGGGACAGTGCGAGCTGGTCCTGCACCGTGCGTACGAACCCCTCGATCTTCCGCTGTACGGGCACGAACCGCTTCGGGCCCAGGGCGAGCCCGATGCGTGTATGACCCAAGGAGACGAGGTGGGTGACCGCGAGGCGCATCGCCGCACGGTCGTCGGGTGAGATGAAGGGCGCCTGGACCTTCGGCGAGAAGCCGTCGACCAGCACGAACGGCACGCCCTGCGCGCGCAGCTGTTCGTAGCGCTGCATGTCGGCGGAGGTGTCCGCGTGCAGCCCGGAGACGAAGATGATGCCGGAGACGCCGCGGTCCACCAGCATCTCCGTCAGCTCGTCCTCGGTGGAGCCGCCCGGCGTCTGCGTGGCGAGGACCGGCGTATACCCCTGCCGGGTCAGGGCTTGCCCGATGACCTGGGCGAGCGCGGGGAATATCGGGTTCTCCAGCTCCGGCGTGATCAGCCCGACCAGGCCCGCGCTGCGCCGGCGCAGCCGCACCGGGCGTTCGTAGCCCAGTACGTCGAGTGCGGCAAGCACGGACTGACGGGTGGCCCCGGCGACGCCCGGTTTGCCGTTGAGCACCCGGCTGACCGTCGCCTCGCTGACCCCCGCCTGTGCTGCGATGTCGGCCAGCCGCGCGGTCACAGGATTGGACTGTACCGGTCGCATCTCAGGCTGCCCACCAGACCGTTGAATCTGCCGGAAGGCTCGTCTCGGCGCCGGACTCCCCGAGGCCGGCGCTGGCCAGGAGAACCGTGCCGGGCGTGGGGATCGTGACGGCGTCGGCGGTGAGGTTCACCGTGCAGACGACCGAGCCCCGAGGGGTCGTACGGCGGAAGGCGAGAACACCCTCCGGGGCCGGCAGCCACTCCACGTCACGGCCCGCCCCCAGCGCCGGGTGCTCGCGGCGCACGGCGAGCGCGCCGCGGTAGAACTCCAGGGTCGAGTGGGGGTCGCCCTCCTGGGCCTCGACCGTGAGGCCCTTCCAGGAGGCCGGCTGCGGCAGCCAGCTCGGGCCGCCCTCGGCCGGTCCGAAGCCGAACGGCGCCCGCTCCCCGGACCAGGGCAGCGGCACCCGGCAGCCGTCCCGCGTCCCGTCCTGCCCGGCGCTGCGGAAGAACGCCGGGTCCTGGCGCACCTCGTCCGGCAGCTCGGTCACCTCCGGCAGGCCGAGCTCCTCGCCCTGGTAGATGTACGCGGAGCCCGGCAGCGCCAGCATCAGGAGGGTGGCCGCCCTCGCCCGGCGCAGGCCGCGCGCCTCGTCGCCGTCCGCGAAGCGGGTGGAGTGGCGTACGACGTCATGGTTGGAGAGCACCCAAGTGGCGGGAGCGTCGACGGAGTTCATCGCGCTCAGCGAGCGTTCGATGACGGCGCGCAGCTCGGCCGCGTCCCAAGGTGTCGTCAGGTACTCGAAGTTGAAGGCCTGGTGCAGCTCGTCCGGCCGCAGATACAGGGCGCTGCGCTCCACGGTCGGCGTCCACGCCTCGGCCACGGCGATCCGCTCGCCCGCGTACTCCTCAAGGATCTTGCGCCACTCGCGGTAGATCTCGTGCACGCCGTCCTGGTCGAAGTAGGGGACGGCCTGGCTGCCGAGCAGCTTCACCTGCTCCTCGTGGCCGATGTCGGGCAGGCCCGCCGCCTTGACCAGGCCGTGGGCCACGTCGATGCGGAAACCGTCTATGCCGAGGTCCAGCCAGAACCGCAGGATCGAGCGGAACTCGTCGTGCACCGCCGGGTGGTCCCAGTTGAAGTCGGGCTGCTCGGGCGCGAAGAGGTGCAGGTACCACTCGCCGTCCGCGACCCGCGTCCAGGCCGGGCCGCCGAAGATGGACTCCCAGTCGTTGGGCGGCTCGGAGCCGTCCGCGCCCTTGCCGGGACGGAAGTGGAACCGATCCCGAAGCGGCGAGCCCGCGCCCTCCCGCAGCGCCTGCTTGAACCACTCGTGCTGGTCCGAGCAGTGGTTGGGCACCACGTCGACGATCACCCGCAGGCCGAGCGCGTGCGCTTCCCGTACGAGGTCGTCGGCGTCCGGCAGCGTGCCGAACATGGGGTCCACCGCGCGGTAGTCGGCCACGTCGTACCCGGCGTCGGCCTGCGGCGACGCGTAGAAGGGGGAGAGCCAGACGGCGTCCACGCCGAGGTGCTTCAGATAGGGGAGGCGGGCCGTGACACCCGGCAGGTCGCCCATGCCGTCGCCGTTCCCGTCGGCGAAGCTGCGCGGGTAGACCTGGTAGATGACGGCGTCGCGCCACCACTCCCGGCGCGCACTGGCGTCGGACGAGGCGTCGGCGGGACGGGCGGCGGTGACGTGCTGGGTCATGAAGTCCCTTAGGAGTACGGGGAGTTACAGGAGAGTCAGGACTTGGTGCCGCCGGCCGTGAGGCCCGACACCAGGTTGCGCTGGACCAGCAGGAAGACCAGGGTCGCCGGTATCAGGATGATCACCGAGGCGGCGGTCATCATGGCCCAGTCGGCGCGGGACTCGGTGGCGAAGGTCCGGATGCCGACGGCGAGCGTGTAGTGGTCGGCGCCCATGAACTGGGAGGCGTAGGCGACTTCGCCCCACGCGGTGAGGAAGCTGTAGAACGCGGTGACCGCGAGCCCCGGCTTGGCCAGCGGCACGATCAGCCGCCAGAACGTGCCGAAGGGCGTGAGCCCGTCCACCCGTCCCGCCTCGTCGATCTCCTGCGGGACGGTGTCGAAGTACCCCTTCATCATCCAGGCGCAGAAGGGGACGGCCGTCGTCGCGTACGTGAGGATGAGCCCCAGGTAGTTGTCGATCAGGTCGAAGCGGGCGAGGAGTTCGTACAGCGGCACGATCAGCACGGCCATCGGGAACATCTGGGTGACCAGGAAGCTCCACATCAGCTGCCGGTGGCCGGGGAACCGCATCCGCGAGACCGCGTAGCCCGCGGTCGCCGCGAGGAAGACGCCGAGCACCGTGGTGCCGCCCGCGACGATCACCGAGGCGCCGAACCACTGCGGGAAGTCGGTGTCGGTGACGACCTTGACGTAGTTGTCGAGGCTCAGCCCGCTGATGACCTCGCCCGGGTTCTGCCAGGCGGACTTGGGCCCGAGCGATATGAAGACGATCCAGAGCACCGGGAAGGCCGCGACCAGGCTCGCCAGTATCAGCGTGCCGTGCAGGGCGACCGAGGCCAGCGGCGAGCGCTCCTCACGGCCGCGCACCTTCTTCACCCGGCGGACCGGGCTCTGTTCGGCCGCCGCCAGGGAAGGGGCCGGGGAGTGGGTGGTTGCAGAGGTCATGGTGTTCAGGCTCCTTGACCCTCAGGCCTGCTCGGTCTTGAGCTGGCGTCGGCGGTAGAAGGTCGAGAAGGCGAGCAGCAGGGCGAGAATCACGATTCCGTAGGTCGCCGCACCGGAATAGTCGGACACTCCGGTAAACGCCTTGCGGAAGGCGAAGGTCACGAGGATGTCCGCCTCACCGGTGGTGTTCTGGCCGAGCAGCAGGTAGATCACCGCGAACATGTTGAACGTCCAGATGCAGCCGAGCAGGACCACGGTGTTCGTCACCGGGCGCAGGCCGGGCAGGGTCACGTTCACGAAGCGCTGCCAGGGCGACGCACCGTCCATCTCGGAAGCCTCGTACAGCTCCTTGGGAATGGACTGGAGGCCGCCGAGCAGCGCCACCATGTTGAAGGGGACGCCGATCCAGACGTTCACCATGATCACGGCGGTCTTCTGGGCGAGCGGGGTCGCCAGCCAGTTCTGCGCGGGCAGACCGACCGCCGTGATCATTTCGTTGAAGACGCCGTACTGGGAGTTGAGCATCAGCCGCCAGGCGAAGACCCCGACGAACGCGGGGACCGCCCAGGGCAGGATGAGCAGCGCCCGGTAGAGCAGCTTGGCGCGCATCTTGCGGTTGAGCAGCAGGGCCAGACCCATGCCGATGCAGACGTGCAGGACGACGCAGGCGAAGGTCCAGACGATCGTCCAGGTCAGGCGCGGATAGAAGTCGCCGTCCGCTCCGGAGAGCACCTGCCAGTAGTTGTCCAGGCCCACCATCTTGTACGTCGCCGGGGCGTGGAAGGCGCCGATGTCGCGCGCCACGTTCGCCTCGTTGGCGTTGGTGAGGGAGAGATAGAAGCCGTAGCCGAGCGGGTAGAGGACCAGAACCGCCAGGACGATGACGACCGGAGCCACCATCGCCCAGGCGTACCAGTACTTCTGCCAGGAGTGCTTCACTGCGGTGAGCATGGGTCAGGAGTCCTCAGCCGTTCAGGGTGTAACCGGGGAGCAGCTTCTTGAAGTCCTTGGCTGCGGCGTCCAGGCCGGACTTCACCGGCACGTCGCCCTGAAGGATCTTGGTGTACTGCTGCACGAGCGGCGTGAAGAGGCTGCCGACCTGCGGGAGTGCCACGCGCGGCCGTGCGGTCTTCATGATCGGCTGGAAGCCCTTGATGCGGGCGTCCGCGGTGACCTTCTCGGTGTACGCGGAGTCGCGGGTCGGCAGCGTCGCGGTCTCGGCGGCGATCTTCTGCTGGCTCGCCGTCGACGTCATGAACTGCGAGAAGAGGTAGCTGGCGTCCAGGTTCTTCGAGCCCTGGTAGACGGTGAGGTCGTGACCGCCGGTGGGGGACTCGGCCTTGCCGGTGGAGCCGGCCGGGACCGGGGCGTAACCGAGGTTGTCCTCCTTGCCCTTGAAGGCCGAGCCCGTGAGGTCGTCGGTGACCGACCAGGGGCCCTGGACCAGCATGGCGACCTCGCCGTTCTTGAACGAGTTCT
The DNA here is from genome assembly GCF_043200355.1 of Streptomyces sp. NPDC048436. Lineage (NCBI taxonomy): Bacteria > Bacillati > Actinomycetota > Actinomycetes > Kitasatosporales > Streptomycetaceae > Streptomyces > Streptomyces sp. NPDC048436. Next base: position 541,152 of record NZ_JBICXP010000001.1, on the reverse strand, counting down.
GCATGTTGTCGTAGGCGTTGGCGAAGTCGACCTTGGCCGAGGCCTGGTCGTAGACCTTCTTCGCGGTCGTGACGGCCTTCACGGCCTCCGGCGAGTTGATGGTGATCTTCTTGGACTTGGTGTCCGCGAGATCGGTGCCCTCGCCGTAGAGGAAGGGCAGCAGGAAGTAGGAGTCGGGGTTGAGGTAGGTGCCCTCGACGCCGGTCTTCTTCTTGATGGTCTTCGACGTCGCGATGAACTCGTCCCAGGTGGCGGGCGCCTTCTTGATGCCCGCTTCCTTGAACAGCTTCTTGTTGTAGAGGATCCCCAGGGTGTCGGTGACCGACGGGACGCCGTACGTCTTGCCCTGGTACTTGGTGGTGTTCAGCGGGCCTTCGGTGAAGTCGTCCGTGCCGCCCTTGAGCGCGGCGGTGCCGTCGAGCGGCGCGATGTAGTGCAGCGAGGCGTACTCGGGGATCAGGCCCACGTCGGCGCGCATCACGTCGGGGGCGCCCTTGCCGGTCTTGGCGGCCGACTTGAACTTCTGCTCGATCGAGGCGAACTCGATGTTCTCGTAGTTCACGTCGATCTTCGGGTACTTCTTCTCGAACTCGCCGATCAGCTTCTTGTAGACCGGCGCCTCGGTCGTGGCGTCCGAGGTGTCCCAGTAAGTGATGGACCCGGAGATGTCCTTGGCGTTCTTCGCCTTGCCGCCGGTCGAGCTGTCGTCGTCGCTGCCGCAAGCGGTGGCGGCGAGCGCCAGTGCGGTGACCGCGGCGGCGATCGATATGCCACGTCGCATATTGAACTCCTAGAGGAAGGACCCGCTGTGCCGTCCGTCCCATCGACGGCCGCCGGGCTGGCAGGAAGTTAACAGCCCTGCAAGGTCTTGCGAAAGACCTTGCAGGATATTTTCTGCGCAACGGATGCCAGGCGGGGGCGGTGTGTGGGGAGCGGGGTGCCGTTCGGGGAGGGTGTGCGGACGGGCATCGGCGGGGACTTCTTGCAAAGTCTTGCTGCAAGTCCTTCGCGGCGGTACGTTCCCGGTCACTCACCCGGACCCGCAACCGGTCGAACGCCTGCGCCGTCACCGGCCGGGCGCCCGGACACGCAAGGAGAGTCCCTCGTGGCCCCCCAGCTCAGACGCCGCACCGCGGCGGCCACCGGCACGATCGTCGCGCTGCTCGCGGCCCTCGTCGCCGCGATACCGGCGGGCGCAGCCGCCCCGCCCCCGAGCACCGTCGACCTGTCGAAGTCGGCCGCCCAGTGGATCGACCGGACCACGGTCGCCCTGCCGAAGGAGAGCGAGACCCCCTCCGCCGACACCACCCGCATCGTCTCCGACCAGGACGGGAGGCTCGCGGTCGAGGACGGTGAACTCACGGGCGCAGGACAGGAGTTGCGGCTGAAGAAGCTCCCGTCAGGCCTGACCGAAGCCCAGCGGGACAGGTTCCCGCAGCTGCGTGCGTACACGGCGTACGAGGTCGACCGGCGCGACCGGCGGCGCGCCCCCGAAGCGCTCACCGGGCAGCTCGTCCTCGCCCAGCGCGCGGCCGGCGGAAAGCTCGTCACCGCCACCGGAGTCCAGACGCAGGGCGTCCTTGACGACCTCTACGCGGCGAAGGCGACGAAGGCCACGCTCGGCCCGGTCTTCCACCGGTCCGGCACGGTGACGCTCTCCGTGTGGGCACCCACCGCGCAGTCCGTCGGGCTCGAACTCGGCGGCGAGCGGGTGCGGATGCGGCGCGACAGCGGGAGCGGAGTGTGGTCCGCCACCGGCCCCCGAAGCTGGAAGGGCCAGGAGTACCGCTATGTGGTGAAGGTCTGGGCGCCGGGCGTCCGGAAGATCGTCACGAACACGGTCACCGACCCCTACGCGCTCGGCCTCACCGCCGACTCCGAGAAGTCCCTGGTCGTGGACCTGGCCGACAAGAAGCTCGCGCCCAAGGGCTGGGCGGACACGGTCAAGCCCGCGCCCGTCGCCCTCAGGGACGCGCAGATCCAGGAGCTGCACGTCCGGGACTTCTCCGTCGCCGACAAGACGTCGAAGCACCCCGGGAAGTATCTGGCGTTCACGGACACCGGCTCCGACGGCATGAAGCACCTGAAGAAGCTCGCGGCGGCAGGCACCTCCTACGTGCACCTCCTGCCGGCCTTCGACTTCTCCACCGTCCCCGAGCGGGAGTCCGCCCAGGCGAAGCCCGACTGCGATCTCCCCTCGTACGCCGCCGACTCCGCCGAACAGCAGGAGTGCCTGGCCAAGGTCGCCGCGAAGGACGGCTTCAACTGGGGCTACGACCCCCTGCACTTCACCGTGCCGGAGGGCTCGTACGCGAGTGACCCCACAGGGACGGCGCGCACGGTCGAGTTCAGGAGGATGGTCCAGGGGCTCAACCGGCAGGGCCTGCGGGTGGTCATGGACGTGGTCTACAACCACACGTCCGCCAGTGGCCAGGCAGCCGCGTCGGTCCTCGACAAGATCGTGCCCGGCTACTACCAGCGGCTGCTCGCCGACGGCTCCGTAGCGAACTCCACCTGCTGCTCCAACACGGCTCCGGAGAACGCCATGATGGGCAAACTGGTGGTCGACTCGCTCGTGACCTGGGCCAAGGAGTACAAGGTCGACGGGTTCCGCTTCGACCTGATGGGACACCACCCCAAGGCCAACATCCTGGCCGTACGGGAGGCCCTGGACGCGCTCACCGTCAAGAAGGACGGCGTCGACGGAAAGAAGATCATCCTCTACGGAGAGGGCTGGAACTTCGGCGAGGTCGCCGACGACGCCCGCTTCGTCCAGGCCACCCAGAAGAACATGGCGGGGACGGGCATCGCCACCTTCTCCGACCGGGCACGTGACGCGGTGCGCGGCGGCGGCCCCTTCGACGAGGACCCCGGTGTCCAGGGCTTCGGCAGCGGCCTCTACACGGACCCGAACTCCTCGCCCGCCAACGGCACTTCGGCCGAGCAGAAGGCGCGGCTCCTGCACTACCAGGACCTGATCAAGGTCGGCCTCTCCGGCAACCTGGCCGACTACGCGTTCACGGACACGGCGGGGGAGCGGGTCACCGGCGCGGGCGTCGACTACAACGGCGCACCCGCCGGATACGCCGCCGCGCCGGGCGACGCCCTCGCCTACGCCGACGCCCACGACAACGAGACCCTCTTCGACGCCCTCGCCTTCAAGCTGCCCAAGACGGCGACAGGGCGGGACAGGGCGCGGATGCAGGTGCTCTCCATGGCCACGGCGACGCTCTCCCAGGGCCCGGCGCTCTCCCAGGCCGGGAGCGACCGCCTGCGCTCCAAGTCCCTCGACCGCAACTCCTACGACAGCGGCGACTGGTTCAACGCCCCGCACTGGGACTGCCGCGACGGCAACGGCTTCGGCCGGGGCCTGCCGCCTGCCGCCGACAACAAGGACAAGTGGCCCTACGCCGAGCCCCTGCTGACGTTGGTCGAGGTGGGCTGCCCGGAGATCGAGGGGGCGTCGGCCGCGTACCGCGATCTGCTGAGGATCCGTGCGACGGAACCGGCCTTCGGGCTCCGCACGGCGGACGAGGTGCAGCGGACGCTGTCCTTCCCGCTGTCGGGGCGCGAAGAGACTCCCGGCGTCATCACCATGCGGCTCGGCGATCTCGTCGTGATCTTCAACGCCACTCCGCAGACCCAGGAGCAGCAGGTCACACAGGCGGCGGGCGACGCGTACGCGCTGCACCCCGTGCAGGCGACGGGCGCGGATCTTACCGTCAAGCGGGCCGCGTACGAAGCGGGTTCGGGGACCTTTACCGTTCCGGGTCGTACTGTCGCCGTCTTCTCCCGGGGCTCGCGATAGGGCGCTAGCTTGTGGGGCAGGCCCCGAGGGGGCCTGTCCCGTCCCGCTCTGAGGGGCTGTCCCGCGTGAGCGCCAAGGGTAAGGCAGTGAAGACGGTCTGCACGGTCCTCGTGGTCGACGACGTGGCCGCCAGCAGGTACGCCCTGAGCGCGGTCCTGCGCAGGGACGGCCATCGCGTCGTGCTCGCCGCGAGCGCGGGCGAGGCCCTGATCGAACTCGACGCGCGGATGCGGGCGGGGGACCTGCCGGACGTGGCGCTCGTCGACGTCGGCCTGCCGGACATGAGCGGCTATGAACTCTGCCGCCGGATGAAGCAGTTGCCCCCCATCGCCGCCCTGCCCGTCGTCCACTTCTCGGCGGCGGCGCACGCGCCCGCCGACCGGTGCCAGGGGCTCGACGCGGGCGGCGAGTCCTATCTGACGGTGCCCGCCGAACCGGAGGAGATCCAGGCGGTCGTACGGGCCGCCGCGCGCGGGGGCCGTAGCCGCACCGACGCTCAACAGCGGGTCGGGCGGCTCGCGTTGCTGGCCGGGACGATCCTGGACGTGCAGTCCGCGCGCTGCCTCGGCGAGCTCGCCGAGGCAGCGGCGGCGGGCACGGCACGGCTGACCGGCGGCCACGCGGCGGTGTTCGTGCTCGGCGAGGAAGGCGAGATCCACCGGGGGCTCTCGGGATACAGGACCCCCGCCTCCCTGCCGGACGCCGAGGCGCACGCGGCCGTGGCCCGGCTGATGCGGCGCGTCATGTCCGGGCGGACAGGGGTACGCCCCACCGTCGTGCCCGCGCCGCTGTGGCCGCCGGGGTTCTTCCGCCCGGCGGGGTCCGGTGGGCAGTGCGACGGCAAGCCCGAGGACGCGGGCCTCGTCCTTGCCCGGTTGCGCGAAGGGCGCACGCTGGTGGGCCTCGCCACGCCCGCGTACCAGGAAGGGCCGGGCGGCGAGACGGGCCAGCTCGTCGAACGCCTCGCCCACGCGACCGCCCTCGCGGCGGAGCCGCTGCTGATGTACGAAGAGGAGCGGCACATCGCGCTGACCCTCCAACGCAGCTTCCTGCCGGGCACGTTGCCGGAACTGCCCGGCACCGAAGTCGTCGTCCGCTACGAACCGGCGTCGCGCCAGACGGAGATCGGCGGCGACTTCTACGCCGCGCTTCCGACGCCCGCCGGTGTCCTGACCGCCATCGGCGATGTCGTCGGGCACTCCCTCGACGCGGCCACGGTGATGGTCGAGATACGGCACGCGTTGCGCGCCTACTGCCTGGAGGACCCCGGCCCCGGCGCACTCGCGGGGCGCCTCGACCGGATGCTCCAGCGCTACCACCCGGACGTGACGGCCACGATGTGCCTGTGCCTCGTCGACCCGGACACCGGGCGCACCCTGATCGCCAACGCGGGGCACATCCCGCCGCTGGTGGTGCGGGACGAGGGCACGGCCGCGTACGTCGACGTGCGGGGGCCGCTGCTCGGCCTCGGGCTCGACAGGCCGCCGCCCGCCGAAGTGGTCCTCGCGCGAAGCGAGCGCCTCCTCATGGTCACCGACGGGCTCATCGAGACGCGGGGCACGGACCTGGCGGTGTCGATGGAGCAGCTGCGGGCCGCGGCGGCCGGCGCGCCGCCCGGTGTCGACGACCTGTGCGACACGCTCCTCGGGTGCTTCGGCCACGAACGGGAGGACGACATCGCGCTCCTCGCGTTGCGCCGGCGCTGACTCGCGTTGCGCCGCCGCTGAGACGAGACGTCCGGAGAAAGAATCCGCCGCACACACCTGTACCGGCCCGCCTACCCGTCAGTACATTGACGCCATGTCTAATACGCAGAGCCGGGAGCCCGAGGCCGTCGCGTCCGAGCGCATACCGCTCAAGGCACGCAAAGTCTCCTTCTCCTGGGAGGACACCCCGCTCCACTGGGTGCCGGGCGACCCCTTCGCCACGCACATGATCAACGTGCTGCATCTGCTGCTCCCGGCGGGCGAGCGCTGGTTCGTCCACGTGTACAAGCAGGTGCTGCCGTACATCCGTGACGACCGGCTCCGCGAGGACGTCATCGGCTTCATCGGCCAGGAAGCCATGCACGCGCAGGCCCACGACGAGGTCCTCCCTCACCTCAAGGACCTCGGCCTCGACCCCACGCCCTACACCGCCCAGGTCGACTGGCTCTTCGAGAAGATGCTCGGCGACAGGACGCTGCCGCCCGGCAAGGCCCGCAAGTGGTGGCTGATGGAGCGCGTCGCGATCATCGCGGCGATCGAGCACTACACCGCGTTCCTCGGCAACTGGGTCCTGAACGCCGACGAACTCGACCGCCGGGGCGCCGACCCGACCATGCTGGACCTCCTGCGCTGGCACGGCGCGGAAGAGGTCGAGCACCGCTCCGTCGCCTTCGAGCTCTTCATGCACGTCGACGGCGGCTACCGCCGGCGCGCCCGCACCTGGGCGACGGCCTTCACCGCCCTGGTCTTCCTCTGGCAGCGCGGCGCGCGCTTCTTCATGGAGAACGACCCGACGCTGATCGGCGGCAAGGCTTCCTTCAAGGGCTTCTACCAGGCCGGGAAGAACGGCACGCTGCCCACCACCCCGGACATGATCCGCTCCATCCCCCGCTATCTGAGCCGCTCCTACCACCCCTCCCAGGAGGGCAGCACCGCACAGGCCGTCGCCTACCTCGCGTCCTCACCGGCGGCCACCGCCGCGGAGGCCGCGACGGCCACGCCGTCCAAGGGAGCGCACTGACATGCCCCGCATCCGCACCGTCCTGCTCGTCGCGGGCGCGGCCCTGCTCACCAGGCGGGCCATGCGCCGCCGCATCGACGCCTCCCCGCTCTGGCCGCTGCCCGCCCTGGAGGAGCCCGTCTCGGGCCGCCCGCGCTCCCGTGCGCTGCGCCTCCTCGTCACCCGGCACGAGAGCGTCGCCGATGGCGTCGTCCAACTGCGCCTTGAGGGCGGCGACTTGCCCGCCTGGCAGCCGGGCGCCCACCTCGACCTGGTTCTGCCGTCGGGTCTCGTCCGCCAGTACTCGCTGTGCGGCGACCCCGATGACACCTCCTCGTACACCGTCGCGACCCGTCTGATCGGCGCGGAGCAGGGTGGCCGCGGCGGGTCGCGCGAGGTTCACGAGCAGCTTCAGGAAGGGATGGAGGTCGAGGTGCGCGGCCCGCGCAACCGCTTCCCGCTGGCCGACGCCGATGCGTACGTCTTCGTCGCGGGCGGCATCGGCATCACCCCGATCCTCCCCATGCTGCGGCAGGCCGAGGCGGCGGGCCGCGACTGGCGGCTCCTGTACGGGGGCCGCTCCCGCGCCTCCATGCCGTTCCTTGAGGACGTACGGAAGCTGGCGGGGTCCGCGGAGGACCGGGTCACGGTCGTCGCCGATGACGAGGACGGCCGCCCGGACCTGGCCGCCTTCCTCGCGGATCTGGCCCCCTCCACCGCGGTCCACGTCTGCGGCCCCGAGGCCCTGATGGAGGCGGTGGCGGCCACCCTGCCGCCGAGCGCCGACCTCCACCTGGAGCGGTTCACGCCCCACACCTCCACGGACGGCAACGGCGCCTTCGAGGTGGAATTGCGCCGCAGCCGCCGGACCATCGAGGTGCCCGCCGACACCACGGTCCTGGCCGCGGTGCGCGCGGAGCTGCCCAACACGGCGTACTCCTGCGAGCAGGGATTCTGCGGGACGTGCCAACAGCGGGTCCTGGAGGGGGAGATCGATCACCGCGACGAACTGCTCACGGACGCGGAGCGCGGCGACTCGATGCTGATCTGCGTTTCGCGGGCGAGCGGTGACCGAATCGTCCTGGACATGTGAGAGATGTGAACGGTTGGAGTGGACCGGCCCCTTGGACGGCCGGATCTGCTCGGTAAGGTGTTCGCATGACTACCGGGGTGCGCCGCAGAATGGGTGTCGAGGAGCGGCGGCAGCAGCTGATCGGGGTCGCCCTTGAGCTGTTCAGCCACCGCTCGCCCGACGATGTGTCCATCGACGAGATAGCGGCGGCCGCGGGCATCTCGCGTCCGCTCGTCTACCACTACTTCCCGGGCAAACTCAGCCTGTACGAGGCGGCGTTGCAGCGGGCGGCCGACGATCTGGCCGAGCGTTTCGTGGAGCCGCGGCGGGGTCCGCTCGGCGCGCGCCTGCTGCGGGTGATGGGCCGCTTCCTGGACTTCGTGGACGGCCACGGCCCCGGTTTCTCCGCGCTGATGCGGGGCGGCCCCGCGGTCGGCTCCTCCACCACGAACGCGCTGATCGATTCGGTGCGCCAGGCGGCGTACGTCCAGATCCTCGCGCACCTGGGCATCACGGACCCGCCGGCGCGGCTTGAGCTGGTGGTCCGCTCCTGGATCTCGCTCGCCGAGTCGACGGCGCTCATCTGGCTCGACGGACGCCGCATCCCGCGCGCCGAACTGGAGCTTCAGCTGGTGCACGACTTCGCGGCCCTGGCCGCGGTGAGCGCCGCGTACGACGAGGAGATGGCGTCGATCCTGCGCCGCATCCTCGCCGAGGAACCGGCGGACGGCCCGTTCGCCGAACTGATCACGCGCCTGATCGCGCTGGCCCCGACGGAGCAGCACAGTTGACCCACAGACTGGCCGAAGAACAGGACATTCCCACCCTGGTCGCCCTCTACGACGGTGCCGCGCGCTGGATGCTGGACCGGGGCATCGACCAGTGGAAGCCGGGCGACAAGGACGCGGCGCACTTCCGTAAGCGCATCGCGTCGGACGAGGTCTGGCTCGCGTACGCGGGCGGTGAGGTCGCCGGAGCGTACGAGGTGTGGTGGTCGGACGAGCCTGCCTGGGGCGTGCAGCCGCCCGTCGCGGGCTATGTGCACCGCCTGATGACACGACGCGGGGCGCCGCCCGGCCAGGGCCGCGCGATGCTGGCGCATGCGGAGCGCCGGATCGCGGCGGCGGGCCGGGAGCGGTGCCGCCTGGACTGCGTCTCGTCCAACCCGCGGCTGCGGGAGTACTACGAGGGGGCGGGCTACGTGGTGGTGGGGGAGCTGCCGGGGAAGGTGGCGGCGGACGGGAGCACGTACGGGGTGATGCTGCTGGAGAAGGACGTGCGGGGGCTCAGCGGTGGTGGCTGAGGGGTCAGCGTAGAGTCGGCACCTTCTTGCCGTCCGTGAGCCGGCCGGTGAGCCCTGCGTGAGCCTTGCGGTCCGTGGGGACGGCCAGCGTGTTGCCGGGGGTCGGGGCGCTGCCCGACATCGTGACGGAGACGATTTCCTTGCTGCCGCCGCCCAGGAGGTACCAGTTGCCGCCGCGGGACTTCCACCGCACTCCCGCGAGCACCGACGGCTCCCGCCCTCCGCAGGCCGGTGAGTCCTCCGCCTTCGCCGCGACCGCCGCCGCGCCTCCCGCCCGGAACAGCGCGAGCACCCGGCTGTCGGCGCCCCGCCAGGTGTCGGCCCGGGTGCAGATCCACGCGGCGGGGCCGTTCGCCTCGGGCAGGGCCTGGCGGGCGTACTGCCAGGAGTTCACGGACCGCACGCCGTTGGACCGCGCGGCGGCGAGTGAGCAGGCGGTGTCCGACCAGTCCGTGGCCGTGGCCTCGCGCGGGGCCCGGGGGCGGCCGGCGGTGAGGTGTGCGGGAACGATTTCGCCGAGGTCGGTCGAGAAGCGGTTCGCTCCTGTGTTGTCCCGCAGCTCCAGAGCGTTCCACGACGTACAGGAACTTGCCTGCGCCGGGCTGGCGAGCGGCTGGGTCACGCCGTCGTCGTCCCGCTTCACGGCATCGGCGCCGCTACCCGGCTTCAGCAGGTCGCGTACGGAGACGCCGGCCACCCAGGGGGCCGTCAGATAGCGCACGTTGCCGTCGACCCGGTTCACCACCAGGGCGCCCGCCTCGGCGCTGGACGCGCCGTCCACGCGGGCGAAGTCGAGTGCGGCTCCGCCGGTGCCGTCCTTGGGCTCGGCGTAGCGCACCACGCGCAGGCCGTCGTAGAGCAGGACGACGCGCGCCGCGTCGACCTCACCGGCGAAGAGCAGCTGCGGGGGGCCGGGAGGGGCGCCCGCGGCGGTGCCGGGTGTGGCCGAGACCTGTACCGACTCACCGGGCCTTGCCCAGACGGCCAGGGCCCGCCGCAGCAACGCTTCGTCATCGACGAGCGCACCCCTCGCGGGCCACACGGAGAAGTCCGTACGGGCGGACCGCTTCCACGTGCCCGCCGCGACCTTCGTCAGCTGCCCCGGGTCGAGCGCCGCCTGCCCCGCCGGGTTCTGCGCGTAGGCGGGCGCCGCGGCCCCGTCGGGACCCCAGCCGCCGCCCGGCAGTCCGAGCAGCGCCCCGCAGACCAGCGTGGCCACAAGCGCGACGCCCGCGGCCTTCATGTGCTGCCTGCGCCGCATCAGGTCGGTCGGCCTCGCCTGCAGCGAGCACGGGTCGAACTCGGGCGACCTGAGCAGGTCGTACAGCGCGTCCACGCCGTCGGCCTCGTCGAGCGCCGCTTCCGGCTCGTCGACTCCCGCTGCGGCGAGCACCTTGCGTACGTCGGCGTCGGGGAGCCGCTCAAGGCCTCGCAGTACGTACGCGGCGCGGGCGGGGCCCGAAAGGGACGCGAGGCGCTGATCCAGGGCGAGTTCGTCGGCGCCGCCCGAGCGGGGGAAGAGCCGAAGCCCCCATACCTGCGGCAGCAGCGGGGGCAGCTGCGCGCGCTTGGGCAAGGCCTTGCGCCGCAGCGGGAGCCCGGCGTCGAGCGCGGTGCCGATGACCCGCAGCCGCACATACGCGTACCCGGGGTCGCCGCCGCGCCCTTCGCCCTCCCGCTGCACGGGAATGCCTTCCGTGCCCCCCGACCTGCCGCTGCGGGGGAGCGCACGCTGGGTGAGCGCGTGGGCGGTCAGGACCCGCCGGTTGCGCCCGAGGCTGGGCGGCAGCACCAGATAGGCGAGCCGGACCAGGCGCGGGTAGTGCTCGACGAGGGCGGCTTCGGCCTGCTCGACATCGACGACGGCGGAGAGATCCTGGGGCGGGGAGGGGGACTTCACATTCGACGACACGTTCAGCAAAACGAGCGAATCGTCGGGAGGTCACCCGTCCATGAGCTGTCGCGCATAGTTTCCCATCGACCGCTGGTATCGCGGCAGATGGGGCGCGAGGGCCCCCAGGACCAAGGAGAGTCCCTCCCTCTCGCGGCCGAGGTTGGCCAGGCACAGAGCGAGGGTCGCGCGCACGGCGTCGTCCAACTCGTCGCTCGGTGCCTCCAGTTCGGGTGTAAGGAGGGCGACGCCGGCCTCGGCCTGGCCGACGTTCCTCAGCGAGCTGGCGAGTTGGATGACGGTGCGGCGCCGCCGATACCCCTCGAGCCCCTTCTCCAACGCCTCCCGGTACAGGGGGACTGCCCGGTCCGAATGGCCCGTGGAGTCGAAGGCGCAGGCTCGCTCGAAGGGGTGTACGGGGTTGCCCTCGGGCAAGGCTTCGACCAACTGGTCGATCAGCGCCCGGAACTCCGCTCCTTCTGCCTCGCCCCTCTCAAACCCGGCCCAGGCTTCGGCCACTTGCTTCTCCCACGCGATATCCATGGGGCAACTTTCCCACGAGGCAAGTCCTGTTCCCCCACGGAGGCGATTTCTCCCGAACAGACCCTTCCCGCCCACCCGCCCGTTTGCCCCGCAGCGACCTCTGGACGAACAAGCTTTCCCGCCCACCCACCCGATTGCCCCGCAGCACGACCGATTGGCTGCAGTCGGGAGCGCTCGCGAGGGGACGTGTCGGTATTTCCGCCCGGAGCACGGTTCGCGGCGCTCCGGTGCCGAAGTACCACCGCGGCCACCGGACGATGGCGAGGACGGACATACCGGCGCGGCCCCGCCCCCAAGACGGACAGGCACCGCACCCCCGGCCACCCGCACCGCGGCCCCGCAGCGCAGACGGACAGGCACCGCATCCCCGGGCGGCCAGAGCCCCCCTCAAGCAACCCCCCACTCGCTGAACTCCACCATCCCCCGACCCCCACCACCCCCATGCGTCGCGCTCATGAACATCCCCACGTCCTGCGCCGCCGCAACCCCCGGCACAGCCACACTCGCCACCACCCTCCAGCTGGCACCCCCGTCCACGGAGCACGACCCCGTCACCACGTCCCCCGACCGCCCCAACCGCAACAGCACCGGCGCCTTGAACCCCGCCCCCGTGATCCGCTTGTACGTGTCCAGCGTTCCGTCGCCGTTCGTGTCGTACGAGAGCACCACCCCGTTCGCCGGAGTGACCGCGAGGTCCACGAAGCCCCGTGAGCCCGCCGTCCCCATCGCGTTGCGGGCGATGAGGCCCGCGCGGGCCCACGGTCCCGTGACCGCCTGGGAGTCCACCCGTACCGTCACCGAGGCCCCGTCCCGCAGCGCACCCTCCCGGTACAGCGCGCCGAACTCCGTCGTGCCCTTCCAGAGGTCCGCTCCCGCCCCGTCGATCGCGAAGCGGCCGTTCAGCTCGCCGAAGACGGCTTCGTTGTTCGTGTACTTCTTCCAGCCCGCCCCTACCGGCCCCGCCTCGAACAGCACACCCTCGTGCACGGCCTTGACCCGCCTCTCGCCCCGCGGCCCGTACCGCACGTCGATCTCGTACGGAAGAGGCCGCAACGGCCGGTCCAGCGGCGTGCCCGGCGCGCTCACCCGCCACGCCACCTTCCCCGTGCCCGCCGGGGCGACCGGGGGCAGCGACACCGGCCCCGAAGGCTCCGCGTCCACGCCGCTCAGCTCGAAGTCGACACGCCCCGTGCCCCGCAGCCCGTTGACGTTCCGGAAGACGGCCGCCACCCGCGCCTGTCCGCCCGGCGGGAGAGAGGGCGGCTCAGCCGTGACCTCCAGTGCCCCCTGGTAGGGCGCTCCCGCCAGCACATCCCGGACCCGCGCCGCCGTGCGGTAAGGATCGCCGACGCCCCGCAGGGGATAGTCCTTGCGCTCCCGGGTCCACGGCTCCTCCACCGCGAACCAGTCGACCGCCCGCGGCTCGCGCCCCGCGGCCAGCGCGTCGGCCAGCTCGTCGAGCCACTTCTGCCAGCGCGGGATGTAGAAGTCCGCCGTAAGCCCGGCCCAGTCACGGTTCGCGTACTCGTGGAGATTGCCCGCGTCCGATGTCGCCCTGCCGCCCCACACCGTGATCAGGACCTTCGCTGTCCGCTCGAACTCGTCACGTTCCGCCGCGCTCGTCCCCATCCGCCGGGCCGCGTCGACCCACGGGCCAAGGAGAAACGCCGAGTTGGTGGCCGTCAGCTCGTCCGAGAGGCGCATCAGGCGCAGCCACAGCGTGGACAGCGCGCGGAAGGTCGCCGCGTCCTTGCGGCGGTAGGCGGCCCGCAGCTGCGGCAGCAGCTGGCGGCTGCGGTGCGCGAGGGACTGGCGGGCCACGTCCACCAGGTCGTAGCGGTAGGCCGCACTGCCGCGCAGGGACCCGCGGACCCCGAGGAGCCCGGCGAACGCCGCGTCGAAGCGGCCCGGGTCGTACGTCAGCGCGCGCGGCGCGAACTCGGCGGCACGGTTCGCCGCCAGATCGGGCCGGGCCGCGAACAGCGAGTCGTGCGGGTCGCTCCGCTCGACGGCGGTGTGCCGGTAGGCGGTGTCGTGCAGAGCCCGCCAGGCTGCCCGCGCGTCGGTGTCCCGGCCGCCGTAACGGAACCCGGCGTACCCGGTGAACCAGGCGCCCAGGTCGAACTTCTCCTCGACCCAGGCGAGTTCGGAGAAGAGCTCGAACGCGGCCGGGTCCCGGTCCGTCGCCTCCGGCATGAACGCCGTACCCGCGAGCGCGCTGCCGTCCTTGTCCCGCCAGGCGAAGAACTTCTCGTTCCAGATGTGGGTCCTGGCGCCGATCGTCGTACGCCCCCCGAAGTTCGGGATGGTGCCGAAGGCGTACGGAGTGCCGCCCCAGTCCTTCTCGCGGTCGGTGACGCTCGTGTACCGGTCGGACACCCCGTCCACGATGAGCATCCGCCGCCGGTCGATCGCGTCGAGCAGCTCGGGCAGCGGGTTGGCCTCCCAGCCGAGGATGACCCAGGTCGCACCGGGGCGGGCCTTTTGCAGGGCCGCCTCGACGCCGCGCGCCGCGTCCGGGACGGGGACGTCTCCCGCGGTGCCGCCCTCGTGCAGCAGGTCCATCTTGAAGTGCTCGGCCGCGCCGAAGAGCTGCTCCTGGTGGCGGTAGAAGGAAGCGGCGACCTTCGCGAAGGACGAGGTCCGCGGGTCGAGCCAGTCGGGCCGCTTGAAGCCGTGCCAGTTTCCCTGCGGCACCACCCGCGCGTCCCCGCCGTTCCGGGCCACGAATCCGTCCGGTACGTGACCGTAGTAGCCGGGCAGCACCGGAGCTATCCCCAGCTCGCGGAGTCGGCCGATGATGCGCTGCCCCAACTCCATGCGTTGGGCGATCAGTTCAGTCGAAAGCGGCCCGCCGTACCCCGAGAGGTTCTGCAGCAGCCACCACGCCTGATGCGACGGCGCCGGCAGCCACGCGCGTGCCTCGGCGTCGCTGTAGCCGAAGTCCTTCAGCACCTGGTGGTAGACCGCCTCGGCGCCCGCGATCACCAGGACCTCGTTGCAGCCGTGCAGGGCGAGTACGTCGATCATGCGCTCCCAGTACGACCAGTCGGCGTACGGCGCGGTGTACCCGTCGTTCGTGTCGTTCAGGGCGAACCGGTGCGGGAGCCTGGTGGACCGCTCCAGTGGGCGTGAGGGCGCGGGCAGCCTGTCCGGAAGGTCCAACTGGCTGCCGTTCCAGGCGATATGGGCCCCGCAGGTGTACTTCAGATACCAGTGGACCCCCGTGAGCAGCACGGCGGGCGTCGTGCCGGACACCTGGATCCGCCCCGTGGTGCCCGTGACGCGGAATCGGTCCACGCCGTCTCTCGCGGGCACGAGTCTGAGCCGGAACTGTTCCGTGTGATGCGGCAGGAGTCTGTTGAGTGCTGAGCGCGCGGAATCCGTATCGAAGGCGGAGGCAGCGCCCTCGGCGGGCCTCTCGGCGGCATGGGACGGAATCGCCGTCCCGCCGACGGCCGCACCGAGGCCGATGGCCCCGGCTGTGCCGAGCACGGTACGACGGGACGGGTCGCTCATGTGTACCCCCTGGGTCGGATGGTGCGGCGCACGGTATCCGTGTGGTCGCCGCCGCTCAACGGTGCATACGGAGATGGCGAGTTCACCTCGCCTGAAGGGACTGGTGGGACGATGAGGGCAGCGCGGAAGACGCTTGCGGGCATGGGTGTGGGACTGCTGCTGGCGCTGGTGGCATGCGGCTCGGACGGCGACGACGCGCCGCCTGATACGGCGAGCGGCAGCCTGGAGCAGCTGGCGGCCAAGGCGCGGTGCAAGCCCGACATCCAGACGGACGCGGCCGAACTGCGGCAGGCCACCTGTGAGAAAGGTGCCCGCCGTTATGTCCTCGTAACCTTCACAACCGCCCGTGGCCAGGCCGAATGGCTGAATGAGGCGGACGATTACGGCGGTACGTACCTCGTCGGCAAGAAGTGGATCGCGGTCGGCGACGACAAGGTGGTCATGCGGCTGCGCGGTCGGCTCGGTGGGACGGTGGAGGAGTCCTCGCACCACTCGGGGAGTAGTGGTGGTGGGGATCACGAGGACAAAAGCCCGGGGCACTCGGGCCACTCCGGTCACCACACGAGCTGACCGCGCAGCGGTACGGGGGGTCAGCGCGTCGGTTCTGGTCTGCTCAGTTGCAGCGCTGGCCTCGGTTGATGCACTTGGCCACGCGCTGCATCAGGTTCTCGTCGAAGACGTTGATGAAGTCACCGTGGTCGGTGACCGGTTTGTGCAGCTGCTCGGGGAACGAGTCCACCGCGAAGCCGGGGCCCGGCGGCACGTCGTACACGATGCGCTGCACCAGCTGCGGAATGGCCTTGAAGCCCTGCGGGCAGGTGCCGCTCTTGGCGTCGGCGAAGGCCACGTGCGTGCGGTGGTTGGCGCTGTCGGTGTTCTGGCCGTCCCAGCAGCTCTGGAAGTTGAACGTCCTGACGACCTTGCTGCCATCCGGGCAGATCGGATACTTGTCCTTCAGCTGCCGGTTCTCGAAGCCGGTGCAGCTCCAGGACGCGTTGGCGTTCGCGTCACCATTGGTGAGCGCCTTGGCGTCACCGGTGATGATGCGCAGGAAACGCGGCATCGCGACGACCTTGCTCGTCGGATTCCCGGCGAATTTCAGCGTGACCGAGGCCGGCGTCTGGATCTCGCCGACATTCTGGTCCTTGCCGCCGCCGTCCGCGTCGGCGTCGTTCTCGTCCTCTCCGTTCTGCAGCCTCAGGACAGGCCAGTAATAGGTGGACTTGTCCCCTTGGTTTCGGCAACTCGTGTCGCCGTTCGCGAGATCGTCATCACTGGCGAAGGCGTCATTGGCCTGATTTCCGACGTAGTCGTGCATATGGTGGGCGCCATTGCTCACACCGGGCGCGACAATGACATTGTCCGGATTGAACTTGCCGTTCTTGTTCGTCCCGCATTTCGTGGTGAAGGTCCCGCGCGACGCGCCGCGCTGCTTGGCGGGGCGGTTGACGTTGGGCTGGACGGAATTGATGTCGACGAAGTCGCTCGCGTCGGGCCCATTGCCGTTCTGCTGGTCCGGCGGCTGCTCGGCGCCGCCGTCCGGCGGCTGCTCACCCCCGTCGTCCGGCGGCTGTTCGCCGTCCTGCGGAGGCTGCTGGGCGCCGTCCGCCGGAGGCTGCTGACCGGCCGAGTCGTCGGCCCGCATGGTGCAGGGTGCCATGCCGTCGAGCCCCTGGGGCGGCTGGCCGCCCGCCTGGTCGATCGCGGAGCCGATGCCGTCGATGGTCGGCCGCCGCTGCTCCTCCAGCGGGTCGAGCACGGCCTCGGCCTGCCCGGCGTCCTTGGCCTCGGCGAACTTCTCGTACGCGGCCGTGATCTGAGTGTCCAGCTCCGCCAATTGCCGGTCGACGTCCGCGCGGGCGCCGTCCGGCACGTCCGGCAGCTGATTGCCGACGTCGGGGCAGCTGATGGTCGCGAGCCCCTGCCCGGCACCCTGGTCGCCGGACTGCCGGCCGGACTGGGTCGTGGCGGACGGCGAACCGTTGCTTTCCTCGGCGTTCGCGTAGACATTCACCGCGACCATTCCGCCGCCGCCCAGGATGAGCGCGGCCGACGCGGCGATCGCGCGCCCGGCCAGCTTTGATCGTTTTCGTGATGTGCGTCGTGGTGTGCGTCCCATGGGACTACGTACGCAACAGGAGTCCGGCCCGTTCAATCACGCGCGGAATTCCTCACGCGGAACCCTCAGCGTTCTTGATCCAGATAGGCGAGTACGGCGAGAACCCGCCGGTTGTCGTCGTCGGAGACCGAAAGGTCCAGCTTCCCGAAGATATTCGAGGTGTGCTTGGCGATCGCCCGTTCCGTGACGACGAGTTCCCCCGCGATCGCCGCGTTCGACCGTCCCTGCGCCATGAGTTCGAGCACCTCGCGCTCGCGCGGCGTCAGCTTGCCGAGCGGCTCCTCCGCCGAGCGCCGCGACAGGAGCTGCTGGATCACCTGCGGGTCCATCGCGGTACCGCCCGCCGCGACCCGGCGTACGGCGTCGATGAACTGTTCGGCGTCGAAGACCCGGTCCTTCAGGAGATAGCCCACCCCGCCGTTCCCGTCGGCCAGCAACTCGCGCGCGTACAACTGCTCCACGTGCTGGGAGAGCACGAGGACCGGAAGGCCCGGCCGTGCCCGCCGCGCGGCGAGCGCGCACTGCAGTCCCTCGTCCGTGTGGGACGGCGGAAGCCGGACGTCCACGACAGCGACGTCCGGCTCCAACTCCGCCAGGGCCTTGGTGAGTTCGGGCCCGGTCTCGACAGCGGCGGCGATCTCGAAGTCGAATGCCTCAAGCATCCGGACCAGACCGTCACGCAGCAGGAAGAGATCTTCGGCTAGGACAACTCGCAAGGGATCTCCATGGTCACCATGGTCGGGCCGCCCGCGGGACTGCTGACGGCCAGTACGCCGTCGAATGTACCGAGTCGGCGTTCGATCCCGCTCAGCCCCGACCCCGCCCCGATGGAGGCGCCGCCCTTGCCGTTGTCGGTGACCGCGATCCGCAGCATGCCGCCCGCGTGGTGCACGTCCACCCAGACACGGTCCGCGCCCGCGTGCTTGATGGTGTTCGTCAGGGCCTCACTCACCGCGAAGTACGCGGCCGACTCGACCGGGGCATCGGGCCGGCCGTAGAGCTCCACGTCGACCTCGGTCTGCACCGGGAGGCGCAGCGCCAGCGCCTTCACCGCGTCACCGAAGCCGCGCTCGGCGAGCACCGGCGGGTGGATGCCGCGCACCAGGTCACGCAGTTCGGTCAGCGCCTCACCGGAGTTCTGCCGGGCCTTGGAGATCAGCTGCTTGGCCTTGGCCGGGTCCTTCTCGATCATGGCTTCGATGGTGCCGAGGTCCATGCCCATCGCGACCAGGCGGGCCTGCGCCCCGTCGTGCAGATCCCGCTCGATGCGGCGCAGTTCGGCGGCGGAGGAGTCCACCGCGTCATGCCGGGTCTCGGTCAACCGGTCGACACGCTGGGCGAGTTCACGTTCCCGCATGGAGGAGGTGGGGGCGAGCATCGTCCTGGCCAGGAGGAAGTGGCCGCGCAGGATCGAGGGACTGGCGAAGACGCCGACGACGCCGAGGGCGGTGCCGAGCAGGGCCGCCAGGTTGGCGTCGGTCTGCGAGGTGACGTGGATGAAGCCGTACCACTCGCCGCCGCCCGCGCTGTAGATCGGCCGCCAGACGCCGAGGGCCAGGACATAGCCGTACAGCGGGTAGAGGAGCAGGGCCGGGGCGAAGATCACCGTGACGTAACCGGCGGTCATGTCGACGAGCAGCCACTGCAGATCACGCCAGGTCGCCGGGTCCTTCAGCATCAGGGTGGTGCGCTCCACCTGCCCGGTGATGCCGCCGCGCAGGTCCGCCGGGAAGGGGCGGTAGGGACGCGGGATGTGTACGTCCGACCACGCGGCGCCCTGGGCGCGGCGCAGGTCGGCCCACTTGCGTACGGCGGTCAGCAGCAGCGGCGTCGTGAAGACGCCGATCCCCAGCGTGATGAAGGCGATGGACAGGACCGACAGCACGAAGAGGGTGATCGAACCGGCGAGCATGATGACCGAAAGGAAGAGCCCCCTGGCCCCCGCGATCACTGCTTCACGAACCCTCGTCATTTTCTGATCCCCATCTCTTCCAGCGGCATGGACACATTCTCGTCGCACACATCGCCGCCGGTCACTGGGTTTCGCACCCGAGCAGGGGGTGTACCTGACGACACCCCCATAGGTCGCCCTGTGCTTCTGACAGTGGGGTGTTCGGCGGCTGGGTGGGACGCCCCCGGATTTCTAGCGTTGTCCTCGTCATCAGCACGGCTTATCCGACGCTTATTTATGGGGGCGAAACGCCATGAGGCCAAACCTCGCGGCACGACTCGGTGTGTGGAGCGCACACCATCGCAAGACGGCCATCCTCGGCTGGCTGCTCTTCGTCGTGCTTGCCACGACCATCGGCGGGGCCTCGGGCATGGTCACCGCGTCCGACGAGGAGATGGAGGTCGGCGACTCGGCACGGGCCGCGGTGATCCTCAAGGACGCGGGCGTCGTAGAGCCCGCCGGCGAGCTCGTCATGGTCAGCTCGAAGACGCCGGACGGCTGGCGGGACGCGGCGAGCGACCTCTCCAAGGCGCTGACCGCGACCGGCGAGACCCGCGCCATCCAGGCGCCGCTGCCCTCCGAGGACGGCAGGGACGCGCTGCTGCGCTTCAAGATGAAGGGCGCGTCCGACGACGCCGCCGACCGCGTCCAGCCGGTGCTCGACGCCGTGCAGAAGGCGAAGGACGACGGCGCGCACAACGGCATAGCCGTCTACCAGTTCGGCGACGCCAGCTCCGAGAAGCACCTCGGCGACCTGCTCGCGGACGACCTCACCAGGGCCGAGTTCACCGCCGTACCACTCGCGCTCGGCATTCTCCTGGTCGCCTTCGGTGCCGTGGTCGCGGCGCTGCTCCCGGTCGGCCTCGCGCTGACCGCGTGCGTGGGCGCCTTCGGACTGCTCTCGCTCGCCAGCCATCAGCTGCACCTCTTCGAGACGACGTACTCGGTGATGTTCCTGATGGGCCTCGCGGTCGGCGTCGACTACTGCCTCTTCTACCTGCGGCGCGAGCGGGACGAGAGGGCGGCGGGACGTGACGCCGAGACCGCGCTGCGGATCGCGGCGGCCACCAGCGGGCGGGCCGTGCTGGTCTCCGGGCTCACCGTGATGGTCGCGATGGCGGGCATGTTCCTGTCCGGGCTCCTGCTCTTCAAGGGCTTCGCCATGGCCACGATCCTGGTGGTGTGCGTGGCGATGCTGGGATCGGTGACCGTGCTGCCCGCGCTGCTCTCCGCGCTCGGCGACCGGATCAACGCGGGACGCATCCCCTTCCTCAGCCGCAAGGGCAAGAAGGGCGCGCACGTCAGCGGCGGCATCGCGGGCAAGCTGCTGCGCCCCGTACTCGCCAAGCCGAAGCTCTTCGCCATCGGCTCCGCGGTCCTGCTCCTCGCGCTTGCCGCGCCCGCACTCGGCATGAAGACCGAACAGCTGGGCCTGGAGAAGCAGTTCGGCTCCGACGCGCCCCTTTCGGTCTCCTTCCGGAAGATCACCGAGGAGTTCCCGGGCGGCCCCGCGCCGGCCCAGGTGGTCGTCAAGGCCGACGACATCGAGTCGAAGCAGATCAAGGACGCGCTGGCCGCGGTGGTGCGGGACGCGGGCAAGGGCGCCGAACTCACCGTCCACAAGAAGGCGGGCGTAGCCGAGATCGACATACCGCTGCCCGGTGACGGCAGTGACGCGAAGTCGAAGAAGGCGCTCGACGAGCTGCGGGACGACGTGGTCCCCGCGGCCTTCGACGGCCTGGACGCCGATGCGTACGTGGGCGGCGACCTCGCCTCGTCACAGGACTTCAGCGCCCAGCTCAGCAAGGGCATCGTGCCGGTGTTCGCCTTCATCGCGGCGGTGACGTTCCTGCTGATGCTGTTCAGCTTCCGCTCGGTGGTGATCGCGGTGACGTCCATCGCGCTCAACCTGCTCTCGGTGGGCGCCGCCTACGGCGTGATGACCGCGGTCTTCCAGCACGGCTGGGGCGCGGAACTCATCGGCTCGGAGAAGGTGGGCGCGATCGAGAACTGGATGCCGCTGTTCGTCCTCGTGGTCCTGTTCGGCCTGTCGATGGACTACCACGTCTTCGTCGTCTCGCGGATCCGCGAGGCACGCGACCGGGGCCTGGACAACCGCGCGGCGATCCGCGAGGGCATCACGCGGACCGCGGGCGCGGTGACCGGAGCGGCCGTGATCATGGTGGCGGTCTTCGGTGTGTTCGGCACGCTGTCCATGCAGGACATGCAGCAGATGGGCGTGGGCCTCGGGGTGGCGGTCCTGTTGGACGCGACCGTGGTGCGGATGGTCCTTCTGCCCTCGCTGATGTCGCTCCTGGGGGAGCGGAACTGGCGTACGCCGCGGTTCCTCTCGTGGCTGCCGGAGATCTCGCACAGCGAGGAGCGGGTAGCGCCTGCCGCGCGGCCGGTGCCGAGTGCTCCGCAGGGGGTGGGGTGATCGCTCTGCGGGCCGGTGGGGGCTGGTCGCGCAGCTCCCCGCGCCCCTGACGGGGCGGCGGCCTGGCTGGAGACTCCAGCCAGGCCGCCGCCCCGTTCCCCCGTCACAGGCC
Organism: Streptomyces sp. NPDC048436; assembly: GCF_043200355.1. NCBI lineage: Bacteria > Bacillati > Actinomycetota > Actinomycetes > Kitasatosporales > Streptomycetaceae > Streptomyces > Streptomyces sp. NPDC048436. The sequence goes on along the minus strand of NZ_JBICXP010000001.1, from coordinate 519,691 downwards.
GAGGGCGCCCACCACCTTCGCCTCACGCTCGGGGTCGAGCCCCTTGGCCCCCCGGTCGGGGCGCTGCGGGGCCACCCCGCCGAGGGACTGGAGCCAGGCCCACGTGTCCGCGACCGTCTCCGCGACGGGGCGGGCCCGCAACCCGGCGGCCGCCGCCTTCTCCGTGGAGGTGCGGTGCATGGTGTCGTGCAGCTCGCCCGGCGGGAGCCACACCGGCAGCTCCGACCACGGTTCGATGCCGTGCTCGGCGATCACCGAGGGGTCGGTCCAGCGGAGTTCGGTGTCGGGCGCCCCCGCCGCGGACACGCACGCCGTGAGGAACTCCTCCGTCGTGGTGTGCGCGACGGGGGAGATGATGTTGTACGGGCCGTGCAGCCCCGCGGAGGCCGCGTCGAGGGCCCACTCCGCGAGGTCCCGCACGTCGATGTACTGAAGGTCCAACTCCCGTGGTCCCGGGGCCAGTACGGGCCCGCCGCGAGCGACCCGGTTGAGCCACCACGGCAGCCGCCCGACGTTCTCGTACGGTCCGAGGATCAGCCCCGCGCGGGCGAGCACCGTACGCTCCGCCCCGAACTCAGCGACGGCGGCGAGTTCCCCGCCCCGCTTGTCCTCCGCGTACGCCACCGAATCCGCGTCGGGATCCCCCTCGACCAGGGGAAAGTCCTCGTCGGAGCCCGCGACACCCGGATACCGGTACACCGACACACTCGACACATACACGTACCGCTCCGCCCGCCCCGCGAGCAGCCGGGCCGCCTCACGCACGACACGCGGCGCCCCGGACCACGTGTCCACGACGAAGTCCCAGCTCTCATCGGACTCGGCGAGCGCGGCGAGGCCGCCCTCGGCCGTGCGGTCACCGAGCAGCGACACCACACCCTCGGGCGCCTCACTCCGCCCGCGGTGGAAGACCGTCACTTCCCAGCCACGCGCAAGCGCCGCCTCGACGACGGCCCGCCCCACGAACTGCGTACCACCCAGCATCAGAAGTCTCATGCCGACGACTCTGCACGCTCACCTCCGGCAGGGGAACCGGGTTCTGCTGGTGGCAGAGCCCGGTCCCGCCCGGAGAAGCCCGAGGTCAGCGAGTCGCGGGCGGCGCGTACTTGTAGCCCACCCGCCGCACCGTCTGGATCGTCCGGCGGTGCTCGGCCCCCAGCTTGCGCCGCAGGCGCGCGATGTGGACGTCGACGGTGCGCCCGTCGCCCACGTGTCCGTAGCCCCACACCGTGGTCACCAACTGGTCGCGCGTGTGCACCCGGTGGGGATGGGCGACGAGATGCGCGAGCAGCTCGAACTCCAGATAGGTGAGGTCGAGCTGCCGGCCGTCGACCTGCGCGGCACGCTGCACGGTGTCGATCCACACGGGCCCCTTGGACGCCGACGGAGACGACGACACCTGCGGCCGCGGCTCGGGCTCAACGGCTACGGGCTCCTGCCCGGCCGGTACGAGCACCAGGTAGCCGATCATCGGCGGCTGCCCCGGCAGGGTGGGCAGCGTGTGCTGGGGTGCGGGCAGCCAGGTCGCGCCCGGCGGAAGGAAGTCGGTGATCTGCACCACTTCGTCCGGGGCGACGGCCCGCAGGCGGCCCCGGCCGGGGCCGGTCGGCGGCGCGGTGGCGGCGGCGGTGGAAGCGGTGGACGCCGAGAAGGAACGGGAGTTCGCCATGAGGTCAGCTCTTTCGCGCGAAGGAGAGGTAAGTCGTCGAGGACGTACGTACGTCGTGCGCGTCAGGCGAAGGCCGGGTGAACGGCTTTAGAGGGCCCGCGCGTTCATCGCGCGGCAACACACCCGGTCGAAGTCATGGTGCTGACGGGAAGGCCAGAACGGCTCAAGGTCGTGATGACGACCTGTCGCGGTGTTCCCGTAGCTGCCCATGGACCCATTGAATCAGATGGCAGATGGGAGCGGCAGCGGTCTCCCATGCCGAAGGGGGCGCCCACCGTTTCGGCGGGCGCCCCCTTCAGGAACGTACGAAATCATTCCAGGACCGGGATCAGACCTGCCCGGCCTTCTCCAGGGCGGTGCAGCACGTGTCGACGATCAGGCGCGTCACGACGTACGGGTCGACGTTCGCGTTCGGGCGGCGGTCCTCGATGTAGCCCTTCTGCTCCACCTCGACCTGCCACGGGATGCGGACCGAGGCGCCGCGGTCGGAGACGCCGTAGCTGTACTCGTTCCACGGGGCGGTCTCGTGCAGGCCGGTGAGGCGGTCGTCGATGCCCGCGCCGTAGTTCTTGACGTGGTCCATCGGCTTGGAGCCCTCGCCGAGGGACTCGGCGGCGGTGATGATCGCCTCGTAGCCCTCGCGCATCGCCTTCGTCGAGAAGTTCGTGTGCGCGCCCGCGCCGTTCCAGTCGCCCTTCACCGGCTTCGGGTCGAGCGTGGCCGACACCTTGAAGTCCTCGGCGGTGCGGTAGAGCAGCCAGCGGGCGACCCAGAGCTGGTCGGAGACCTCCAGCGGCGCGAGCGGGCCGACCTGGAACTCCCACTGGCCCGGCATGACCTCGGCGTTGATGCCGGAGATGCCGAGGCCCGCCTTCAGACAGTTCTCCAGGTGCGCCTCGACGACGTCACGGCCGAAGATCTCGTCGGCGCCGACGCCGCAGTAGTAGCCGCCCTGCGCGGCGGGGAAGCCGCCGACGGGGAAGCCGAGCGGGCGGTCGCCCTCGAAGAAGGTGTACTCCTGCTCGATGCCGAAGATCGGCTCCTGCGAGCCGAAGCGCTCCTCGACCTCGGCGAGCGCGGCACGGGTGTTGGACTCGTGCGGCGTCATGTCCGTGTTCAGGACCTCGCACATGACGAGTACGTCGTCGCCGCCACGGATCGGGTCCGGGCAGGTGAAGACGGGCTTCAGTACGCGGTCGGAGGCGTGACCCTTGGCCTGGTTGGTGCTGGATCCGTCGAAGCCCCAGTTGGGGAGCTCCGCGCCGTCCGCCATTATCTTCGTCTTCGAGCGGAGCTTGGCGGTCGGCTCGGTGCCGTCGATCCAGATGTACTCAGCCTTGAAGGTCACGGGGTCATCCTTTAAACGCTCGGTACGGCGCAGAACGTGCGGGTGCTGCGGAGCCGTGGTGATGCGGGGCAGCCTGCCAACGGGCGATTTCCCGGCCATTGCTCGAATGTGAACCCCGTGTTACCGGCGGTGGATGTGGCCCACTTCACGCCGGAGCGCCATGGGTTGCCGCTACCGCTGCCGGGACAGCGCGTCGCGTACCGCCTCCTCCGTGCGGGCCACCACCGCCGTGCCGTCGTCGGCGGTGATGATCGGCCGCTGGATGAGCTTCGGATGCTCGGCGAGCGCCTTGATCCAGCGGTCGCGTCCGGAGGCGTCGCGCGGCCAGGCCTCGCGGTCCTTCAGGTTCAGGTCCTTGGCGTCCTGCTCCCCGGTCCGCGTGATGTCCCACGGCTCCAGACCGAGCCGCCCGAGCACGGCGCGGATCTCGTCCTCGGTGGGTACGTCGTCGAGGTAGCGGCGGACGGTGTAGTCGGCGCCCTCCGCGTCGAGCAGCGTCAGCGCGCCACGGCACTTCGAGCACGCGGGATTGATCCAGATCTCCATGCCGCACAGGCTACCCGCGACACTCCCGTCACACCCCCTCAAAGCCCGTCTGGCCAGCGGCGATTGTCAGTGCCGAGCAGTAAACTAGAAGCAGTGTTCGAGGGTTCCCGACGGGGGGTCCTGACCGCGACAGGAGGATGCCTGTGCCCGCTGCCGCTCTCACATCGAAGTCGAAGCGCAACGCTTCCCGGCCCGTGCTGATCGACGTGACATACGCACCACTGGAGAAGCGGCCACTCCCGGCCGGACGGCCGCGTGAGTGGTACATCACGCACAACCGGCGCCTGAAGGCCATGCGCCTGGCGATAGCCCTCCTTGACTCGGGCGTCTATCTGCCGAACCAAGCGAACAACACCAGGATCCGGAGCATGGCGGAGGACGTGGGAATCCATCCGCCGTCGGACATCACCTGCCATATGGTGCGCGCGCTGATGCGGTACAGCCGCTGAGGCCTCGCACGATTGTGTACGGGCGGGGGCCACGCGGCTCCCGCCCGTACGCGTGGTCCATGCTGACCGCATGACTCAGCAGGAATCCGCCCCCGTCCAGGAGCCCGTCGGCGAGCTGCCGCTGCTCACCACCGCTCAACTCCCGGACGGGGCACGGTTTCCGGTCCGTGCGCTGCGTACGGCGAACGGGGCCGACGCGACCCCCGCGCCGGCCGTCCTGATCCTCCCCGCCATGGGGACCCCCGCCCGCTACTACCGCGCGTTCGCCCGCCAGTTGCACGCCGAGGGGCTGACCGCCCTGACCGTGGACCTGCGGGGGCAGGGGGAGAGCACCCCGCTGGTGACGGACCCCGGCGCGGGTGACCACGGCTACCGCACGATCGTGGAGCAGGACCTCGTGGCGGTCATCGAAGCCGTACGCGCCGAACTGGGGCCGGAGCCCGCCCTGTACCTCCTCGGGCACAGCCTCGGCGGTCAACTGGGCCTTGTGTACGCCGCGTTGAGGATCGGGCCCGGCGTGGACGGGGTCGCGCTTGTGGCCGCCGGTTCCGTGTGGTTTCGCGCGTACGGTCCCCTGCGCGGTCCCCTGCTGCTCCTCTTCGAGGTGTTCGCCGCGGCGACGTCGACGCTGCTCGGCCGCTGGCCGGGCGTCCGGCTGGGCTTCGGCGGCAACCAGTCCAAGGGCGTCATGCGCGACTGGGCGCGCCAGGGCCGCACGGGCCGCTACTCCGCCAAGGGCTCCGCCCACGACTACGAGTCCGCCCTGCGCACCCTCGATCTCCCGGTCCTCGCGGTCACCGTCGACCACGACAACCTGGCCCCCGCACCCGCCCTCGACCACCTGCTCGACAAGACGCCGGAAGCCCGCGTCACGCGCCGCCACTACTCCACGCAGGAGGCGGGCGGCCGACTCGACCACTTCGCGTGGACGCGGGCGGGCGGCGCGCTGGCCAAGACGGTGGCGGCGTGGGCGGCCCCGGGCGGGAAGTGACCTCCAAAAGCCGCTTGCCCTCAGGGGGGTGCGTCACCCATTTGCCGTATCCGGCATGCGTACGCACCCGTGGCGGCATTGGCTGCCCCTGAGGGGAGGCTGTTGCCGGGAGAGCTGCCGAGGGCGAGGGGAGTAGCGCCGTGACTGCTTCGGCCGAGGGTGCGGCGGGGCTGGGCGGGGTGCGCCTCGACGGCGTGGGGCTGTACTGGGTGAGCCTGCGCCATGCGGGGTTGTGCGCCGGGGGGCTGCGCGATGCGGGGCTGTGCCACGCAGGGGCGGCCCAATCATCGCTGCGCCCGGCGAGGCCGTGCCACGCACCCCCGTGGCCCCCGCCGCCGAGCGGAGCTCTGCCATGAGTGCCATGAGTACCCCCGGTGAGCGTGCCGCGCAGGGCAAGCTCGCTCGCAAGCGTGCCTCCCGTTCCTCCCACGGTGCCTGGATCCCCTCCGCGGACCGGCCCGATCCGGTGGCCGTCCTGGAGCGGCAGGGCGTGGACCGCGTCCAGGAGCTCCTGCCCGTCCGTTACGCCCGCATGGCCGACTCTCCCTTCGCCTTCCTGCGCGGCGCAGCCGCCGTCATGGCGGGTGACCTCGCCGTCCAGTGGCACACCGGCCTGACGGTCCAACTCTGCGGCGACGCCCACCTGTTGAACTTCGGCCTCTTCGCCTCGCCGGAACGCGCCCTGCTCTTCGGGCTCGACGACTTCGACGAGACCTGCCCAGGCCCCTTCGAGTGGGACGTCAAACGCCTGGCCGCCAGCGTCGCCGTGGCGTCGCGCGACAACGGCCACACCGAGGGCGGCGCCCATGACGCGTGCCTCGCGGCCGTGGCGGCGTACCGCACGTCGATGAGACGCCTGGCGGGCCTCGGCGAACTGGCGGTCTGGTACGAACGCACGGACACCCACGACCTGTTGCCCCTCGTCCGCTCCGCCCGCGCCCGCAAGCGCGTGACGGCCACCCTCGACCGCGACCGGGCCCGCCACCGCACCAGCCTCCAGGCGCTCGGCAAGCTGACGGAAGTCGTGGACGGCGAGCGCCGCATCATCCACGATCCGCCACTCCTCGAACCGGCGGGCGCGGAGCTGACGGCCGTACGCAAGATCTTCGGCGACTACCGCTCCACGCTCTCCGAGGAACGCCGACTCCTCCTGGACCGCTACCACTTCGTGGACGCCGCGCGGAAAGCGGCCGGGGTGGGGAGCGTCGGCACCCGCTGCTTCGTCGTGCTGCTCGCCGGGCGCGACATCGACGACCCGCTCTTCCTGCAGATCAAGGAAGCGGACCGGTCGGTCCTTGAGCAGCATCTTCCGGCGGGCCCGTACGTGCATCCCGGCCACCGGGTGGTCGCGGGCCAGCGGCTGCTCCAGGCGGCGGGCGACATCTTCCTCGGCTGGATGACGGGCCCCCAGGGCCGCGCCTACTACTGGCGCCGGCTCCGCGACATGAAGGGCTCGGCGGACGTGGAGGCCATGTCCCCCAAGGAACTGCGCTCCTACGCCCGGCTCTGCGGCACCGCCCTGGCCCTGGCCCACGCCCGCTCAGGCGACCGCATCGCGATAGCCGCCTACTTGGGCGGCTCCGACACGTTCGACCGGGCCATCGCGGACTTCGCGCTGCGCTACGCCGTGCAGAACGCGGCGGACCACGCGGCGCTCGGCGAGGCGATCGCCGCGGGCCTGGTGAGCGCGTCCGACGCTTCCGCCGGGCCACGGTGAGGCCCGGCGGAAGCGAGGGGGAGGGGAAGCGCGGTTTCTAGCGGATCTCGTCCGGGACCACCGTCAGCCACCGCTTGTCCGCGGTCACCTTCTGCCCCAACTCCCGCTGCCGGTCGGCGTTCTCGCGCTTCATCCCGTCCAGCTCCTTCATGTACGAGTCCTTGCGGTTGACCCAGACCCGCACCCCGCCGTGCGACACGTCTGCCGAGTGGAACAGCATCGGGCCATCGCTCTTCGGGGTGTCGCCCGCCACCAGGACGGGCTTCTTCCACTCGTCGATGTACGTGTTGATGGCCGCGGGCTTGCCCTGGTACCACGTCAGCGGCGCCCACAGGTTCGGCGTCAGTTCGTGCTTGGCGAGCTTCTTCTCGTCGAAGCGGCCCTCCGCGATCTCCTTGCGGGAGCTGGTGACCTCACCGGTCTTGCGGTCCTTGAGCTGCAGGCCGACGCCGATGACGTTCTCGGGCTTCACGTTGTAGCCGTACTTGGGGTCGGAGAGGACCATGCGTACGAGGTCCTCGCTGGCCGCGCTGACGACGTACACCTCGATGCCGTGCGCGCGCAGCGACTTGTAGAGCTCCTGCATGCCGGTGAAGAACTCGGGAGCCTTGACCTCGGTCTTGGTCAGCTTCCCGTCCTCGTAGTACTCGGCCGGGATCGGCTTGTCGTAGGCGAGGAGTTCGTCGACGTACTTCTTGAGCTCCTTGAGCGTGAAGCCGGAGAAGATCTGCGCGGCCCACGGATAACAGACCTGGTCGTCGACCTCGCAGAGCCGGTTGTAGTAGCTGTAGAGGCTCTCCTTGTGCTTCGCGGTGTCCTTGAAGGGGATGATCTTCAGCGACGGGTCCATCGACTTGCGGGTCAGCACCCCCTTCATCTCCAGGAAGGGGAGGAGGGATTCCTCCAGGTCGTTGCGGTACGTCGTGTTGTCCGCGTCGAAGACGGCGTACGCGCCCTTGTGACCGTTCTTCGCGATGACCTTGCCCAGCTTCGTCGCGACCGGCTTGGGCCAGTGCGGCAGCTCGGTGGCGGTCTTCGCGGCGGTTTTCGCGGTTTTCGCGGAGGCGTCCGCCGCCGTGGCGTCCGTGCTCGGCCACAGGGCCGTCCCCGCGAGTACGGCCGCGGTGAGCGCGCCCGCCGTGCCGAGGACGGCGAGCTTGCCCTTTGCCTTTACTGCCATGGTTCTGCCCCCTGAGAGCGGTCTGCGCCCCGTCCGGAGCGGCGGGTCATCGTACGAGGTCGGGCCGCGGATTCCCATGATCGACGTCACCGGACGCGGGGGGCATGGGACGCCAGGGGGTGGGTAAGCACGTCAGGCAGCGCGGCCAGGGCAGCGCGGCAAGGTGTGCCCGCCGCATACTGGAAGGCATGGAGAGCGTCTCCCGGGAGTTCGTGCGGGCCTCCCCGCGGCTCGACGGCATGGTGGCGTCCGCGGTCGGCTACCGCACTACGGGGGAGCGGCCAGGACTGCACCGCGGCCTGCCGTCCCCGTACCTGACGCTGATCTTCTCGCTGGACGGTCCCGTCGTCACCGGGTCCACCCCCGAGCAGGCGGGCGGCGCGGGCGCGTCCCGCACGGACATCGTCCTCGGCGGCCTGCACCAGTCCCCGGCGTACGTCGTCAGGCCCGAGCACGAGGCGGGCATCCAGCTCGCCGTGCACCCGCTCGCCGCCCGCGCCCTGTTCGGCGTACCCGCGGCGGAACTGGCCCGCGACCTGGTGACACCCGGTGCCGATGTGATGGGGCGCCGCGCCACCGACGTACGGGAGCTGCTGTGCGAGCAGGAGACCTGGGAGGAGCGGTTCGCCTCCCTGTCCGCCTACTTGAGGCAGCGCGCGGCCGACTCCAGCGGGGCGGTGCGCCCCGAGGTCGCCGAGGCCTGGGCCTGGCTGGCCCGGCACCGGGGCGTGGGAACCCTGCGCGGGCTCTCCCGGCACGTGGCGCTCAGCGAGCGCCGCCTGACCACGCTCTTCCGCGCCGAGACGGGCCTGAGCCCCAAGCAGGCCGGCCGTCTGATGCGCTTCCAGCGCGCGCGGAACGCCGTCGTACGACCTGTCGCAGCGGGCGCCGCCCCCGACCTGGCCCGGATCGCCGCCGACTGCGGCTACTGCGACCACTCCCACCTGGTGCGGGACTTCCGGCAGTACACGGGGGTCAGCCCCAGCGGCTGGATGGCCGAAGAGTGCCGGAATATCCAAGCCGGGAGCCATGGCGGGGGCGAAGAGTAGGAGCCATGAACACAACCGAGAACATGAACGCGACCGAGAACCAGCAGCCTCAGCCGTCCGGCACGAACCGCGCTCCCGACGTCTGGCCGTCCCTCCAGGCCAACGACGCCCACGCCCTGATCGACTTCCTCGTCGGCACGGTCGGCTTCCTGCGCACCGCCGTCTACGAGGACGGCGACCGCGTGGCCCACGCGGAGCTGGACTGGCCCGAGGGTGGTGCCATCATGCTCGGCTCGTACGACGAGAAGTCCCAGGAGTGGTGCCTGAAGCCGGGCACCTTCGGGGCGTACGTCGTCACCGACCACGTGGACGACCTCTACCAGCGGCTCACCACCGCCGGGGTCAAGATCATCCGCGAGATCGAGGACCAGCCGTACGGCAGCCGGGAGTTCGGGATCGCCGACCCCGAGGGCAACAAGTGGTCGTTCGGCACGTATCGCGGTGCGCCGCGTCCGGAGCGGGGGGCGTAGCAGTAGGCGTAGGCCGCCCGGCAGGGTGTTCGAGGGTCGCGTGATAACTTGCGCAAGCCAGTCAAACCCACACCTGGGCCAGGGAATCCGGTGCGAATCCGGAACTGACGCGCAGCGGTGAGGGAGAACGGGCGGGGCCACGGCCACTGGGCGTCCACGGACGCCTGGGAAGGCGTCCCGCCCGGTCGATCCCCGAGTCCGAAGACCTGCTGGCACCTTCGCCCGCGCACCGAGCGGCGGAGGTGACGAAGCAGGCCAGGCTCCGCGTATGAGCCGTGAGACTCAAGGGATCGTGTGTCCTCCACAGCCCGTCGTGCACGCATGTCCGTTCTCCTCGCCGCGGCTGCGGCCCTCACCCTGACCTCCTGCGGCGGCGGCTCGTCGGCCACCTCCACGGCAAGCAAGAAGGTGGACGGCTATCCGCTGACCCTCACTTCCTGCGGCAAGAAGGCGGAGATCAAGGCGCCGCCCAAGCGGGCCGTCTCCCTGGACCAGGGCTCCACCGAGATCCTGCTCTCCCTGGGCCTCGCCGACCGCATGGCGGGCACCGGCACCTGGACCGACCCGGTGCTGGGGAGCCTGAGGAAGGACAACGCCAAGGTCGAGCGCCTCGCCGACCGATACCCCTCCTTCGAGAAGGTCCTCGCCCAGGAGCCGGACTTCGTCACCGCCTCCTTCCTGGCCACGGTCAGCAAGGGCGGCGTCGCCGATCGCGCCAAGTTCGCCGAACTCGGCGTACCCGCCTATGTCTCGCCCTCCGACTGCGCGGGCAAGGACAACAGCGGTGACGGCGACGGCAGCCGGGTCAAGACGCTGACGATGGACACGGTGTACGGCGAAGTGCGCGACCTGGCACGGGCGTTCGGCGTGCGGGAGCGGGGCGAACGGCTGGTGTCCGAGCTGAAGGGCCGGGTGGCGAAGGCGACGAAGGACATCCACGCCTCCGACGCGACGCTCCTCTACTGGTTCGCCAACTCCGACGCCCCCTACATAGCGGGCTGCTGCGGGGCCCCCGGCATCATCACCCGCGAACTGGGCGCGAAGAACGTCTTCGACGACACCCGCGAGGAGTGGCCCCAGATCAACTGGGAGACGGTGGCGGACCGCGACCCGGACGTCCTGGTCATCGGCGACCTCACCCGCAAGTCGCAGACGGCCGAGAGCGCGAAGAAGAAGATCGAGTTCCTGGAGTCCAACCCGGTCACGAAGAACCTGACCGCGGTGAAGAAGAAGCGGTACGTGCTGCTGAGCGGCCAGGCGATGAACCCGACGATCCGTACGGTTGACGGTGTGGAGCAAGTCGCGGACGCGTTGCGCGAGTTCGGTTTCGCCAAGTGAGGGGAGCCGCCCCGGGCGGCATACGTTCCGCCCTGCTCTGGACGGTGGCCCTGGCCGCCCTGGCCCTCTCCGTGGCGGTGGCTGTCACCATCGGCCCCGCGGACATCTCCGTACCGGACGTCTGGTCGGCGGTGGCGGCCCATCTCGGCTGGGGCGAGGCGGAGTTGACGCCGATCAGGGATGGCATCGTCTGGAACCTGCGGATGCCGCGCACGCTCCTCGCGGCGGTCTGCGGCGCGGGCCTCGCGGTCTGCGGAACCGTCCTCCAATCCCTCCTGCGCAACCCGCTCGCGGACCCCTTCGTACTCGGCGTCTCCTCGGGAGCGTCCACGGGGGCGGTCGCGATCGTGGTCCTGGGGGTCGGCGGGGGAGCGGTGTCGGTGTCGGCGGGGGCGTTCGCGGGGGCCGTCTGCTCCTTCGCGCTCGTGCTGCTGCTCAGCCACACGCTGGGCGGGAGCGCGGACAGGGTGGTGCTGTCAGGGGTGGCGGCGATGCAGCTGTTCTCCGCGCTCACCTCGTTCGTGATCCTCACGGCGGGCGACGCGGAGACGACGCGGGGGGTCCTGTTCTGGCTGCTCGGTTCGCTGAGCGGGGTGGGCTGGACGGACGTATGGCTGTGCGCGGCGGTCCTTGTCGGGGCCCTCACGATCTGCCTGACGCAGGCCCGCACCCTGGACGCGTTCGCGTTCGGCCAGGACGCGGCGGCGACGCTGGGCGTCCACGTGGCCCGCACCCGGCTGCTCCTGCTCTCCGTCACGGCCCTCCTGACGGCGGCGCTGGTCAGCAGCGCGGGAGCCATCGGCTTCGTGGGCCTGGTCCTGCCGCACGCGGCCCGCGCCCTGGTCGGCTCCGGGCACGCGCGCCTGCTCCCGGTGACGGCGCTGGCGGGCGCGGTGTTCCTGGTGTGGGTGGACACGCTGGCCCGTACGGTCCTCGACCCGCAGGAGGTCCCGGTGGGGGTCGTCACGTCCCTCATCGGGGTCCCGGCGTTCGTCCTGGTCCTCTACCGCACCCGGAAGACGACATGACCCCGCCGTACGCCGCCCCGGGCCTACGAGCCGACCGGGTGAGCAGAACAGCCGCCGGCCGCCTGATAGTCGACGGGGTGAGCCTGGCCCCGCCCCCGGGAGCGATGGTCGGCCTCCTGGGCCCCAACGGCTCGGGCAAGTCGACCCTCCTGCGCATCTTGGCGGGCGTCCTGGCCCCGACGTCGGGAGTGGTCACGCTGGACGGCGACCCACTGCGGGACGCGGGCCGCCGCAGGGTGGCACGAAGGGTGGCGGTGGTGGACCAGGACGCCACGACGCAGGTGGAGCTGACGGTGGAGGAGGTCGTACGCCTGGGCCGCATCCCGCACCGCAGGGCGTGGTCGCCGCCGACGACGGAGGACGAAGAGGCGGTAGGGGAGGCACTGACCCGCACAGGCCTGACTGACCGCGCAGCCCAGTCCTGGCACACCCTGTCGGGCGGCGAACGCCAACGGGTCCAAATAGCAAGGGCATTGGCCCAGACCCCCCGAGAACTACTCCTCGACGAACCCACCAACCACCTGGACATCCAACACCAACTGGACCTCCTCGCCTTGGTGGCGGACCTCCCCCTGACCAGCGTCATAGCCCTGCACGACCTCAACCTGGCGGCGATGTTCTGCGACCACGTGCTGGTACTGAGCGAGGGAACGGCGTACGCGTCGGGCACGCCGACGGAGGTGATCACGGAGGAACTGATAGCGAAGGTGTACGGGGTACGAGCACTGGTGACGCAACACCCGACGGAGCCCCACCCGTCGATCCGCTTCCTGCGCGGATAGGCCACAACTGGCCCACCCAGAACTGAGAACACAGGCTCCGAACCGCAATCCCCAAAACCAGATGACGGCGCGGACCCGGACTGCTGCAATAGAACCCCATGAATGCCTCACAGCAGCCGATCACGGGCAACGATGAAGCCGACCTGCGGGCGAGGATCGAACTGAACCTCGCCGAGCACGCCTGCCACCTCCACCGGCAGCTGGCGGACGCGGCGATCATCGAGGCGGATGACCTCCTGGTGGCCGACAGCGGCCTGGACGACGACACGTTCAACATCGTCGCGGCGGCCCGCTTCACCGAGGAATCCGCGCCGCGGCGCGTCTCCGAGACCGTCCAGAGGCTGACCGCCACCGGCCGCCCCTTCTCCTGGTGGGTGGGTCCGGCCTCGACGCCGGCGAACCTGGGCACACTCCTGGAGGCCGCCGGGATCAAGGCCGCGGAGACCGAGGCGGCAATGTGGAAGGACCTGAGCGGCACGCTGCCGGGGCCACGACGGGCCAACGGCCTGGACATCCGCAGGGTGACAAGCCGCGAGCAGCTCGCCGACTACGCCGCCGTACTGGCCGAGAACTGGGATCCGCCGTCCCCCACGGTCCTCCGCTTCTTCACCGAGACCGCGGAACAGGCCCTCGACGCCACCTGCCCGGCCCGCTACCTGGTCGGCTATGCGGCGGGCCGCCCGGTCTGCACGGCGGAGGTCTTCCTCCACGCGGGCGTGGCAGGCATCTACAACATCTCCACCCTCGCGACGCACCGCCGACGAGGCTACGGGAGCGCCATGACGCTCACGACGCTCCGGGCCGCGCGAGACGAGGGCTACGGGACGGCGGTCCTACAGGCCTCACCAGAAGGCGAGCCGGTCTACTGCCGGTTGGGCTTCAACATCTGCGGCCAGTTCACCGAGTACGCCATCGGCCACTGAGTCGCGGATGTACGGGGTACGGGCGGTGGTGACCACTCTCGCGGACGAGGATGCCTCCGGACGCGCGCCCTCGGTCCGGTGCCTGCACCGGTACTGCCGGACCGGGACGCGAAACGCCCCGCCCTCTCGGTACAGGAGAGGGCGGGGGTGCCTAGGCCCATCGCCGGAGTTTCCCGTCCTCGTCGTCCAACAGGCCGACAGCAGCCCGCAGTTGGGCCTCGCCTTCACCGGCGGTCAGTGACCGGAACGCGGGCGAGTCGGGGCTTCTCAGGCCAGTTCGAGACGATCGGCCAAGCCCGCATCGGTGAACGCCGATACGAGATCGTCGCGCCCCTCGGTGAAGTGCGCCCAGCTGTCGAAGTGGACGGGGACGACCCGGCGTGCGTCGAGGATCCGGGTGGCTTCGGCGGCCTGGACGCTGTCGAGGACCAGCAGTTCGCCGTCGAAGAGGAAGGGGAAGCGGGGCGCCCCGGCGAAGAGGATTGCGGTGTCCACCGGGCCGAAGCGGTCGGCTATGTCCTTGACCGCGGTGAGCGAGGCGTTGTCGCCGCTGACGTAGACCGTGGGCAGGCCGTCCCCGGTCAGTACGAACCCGACGACCTCCCCGACGACCCTTTCGACCTCCGCGCGCTCCCCGGGGCCATGGACGGCGGGCACGCCCGTCACGGTCACGCGGCCGCCGCCGGGCCGGTCGAGCTCGACGGACTCCCAGTCCTCCAGGCCCTTCACCCTGTCGCCCAGGCTGTCGCCGAGGCGGCTCCCACCACCGGGGGTGGTGAGGGTGAGCGGTACGTCGGCGAGCAGGGCCCGGCCGGAGGCGTCGAGGTTGTCGGGGTGCTCGTCGTGCGAGAGCAGGACCACGTCGACGGGGCCGAGGTCGGCGGGGGAGCCGGTGGCGGGCGCGGTCTTGGTCAGGCCGGTGCCGCCCGGCGCCGGGTAGTCGCCGGGTGCGTCGAAGGTGGGGTCGGTGAGGAACCTCAGTCCGCCGTACTCGAAGAGGGCGGTGGGGCCGCCGAAGACGCGGACGGGGAACTGGTTGTCGCTCGGGCCGGAAGCAGCCGGGGAAGCAGCGGGGGTAGCGGTCATGACGGAACACACCTCACGGATGGTAGTCGAGTTATCCGTGAGGAACCGTAGTCGTGTCTCACGGATGAAAGCAAGACGTACCATGAGGACCGTGAAGGAGACCGTGACCGCCGAGCCATCCGCACCGTCCGTACCAGGAGCGGCCGAGCCGCCATCCCCCGCGTCAGGAGCGCCCGAGCCGCCCGTGCCAGGGGCCCCCGAGCCGCTCCCCGCCCCCGCAGCGCCCGACCCGCCCCCACCCCCGCCACCCGCGCCCGGAGCCGGCCAATACCCCGCCCTGGACCTCGCCAACAGCGCCATCGCCCTGCCCGGCGGCCAGTTCAGCGACCTGCTCGGCAGCCCCGCGGCCGCGAACCGGTGGCTCACCGAGCGCGACCTCGCCCCGCCCGACGCCGGTCTGCAGGAGATGTGCACCGCACAGCTGCGGGCCCTGCGCGAACAGATCCGGGTGCTGTTCGCCTCCCGGATCGACGGCTGCCCCGCTCCGTCCAGCGCGCTCGACGCCGTCAACGAGGCCATGACCAGGGCCCCCGCGGCGGCCCCCCTGCACTGGGACACCACCCGCGGCCTCCACCGCACCGCCTGCCACCCCACCACGCGGATCGTCGAGCACGCCCTGGCGAGCCTCGCGTCGGACGCCGCCGACCTGCTCACAGGTCCCGACGCCGACCGCCTCACGGCCTGCGGCTCCGCCCCCTGCAACCGCTACCTCCTGCGCCACGGCCGCCGCCACTGGTGCTCGACCCGCTGCGGCGACCGCGCCCGCGCCGCCCGCGCCTACGCCCGACGCTCCCGCCCGGCTTCCTGAAGGCCCGGCTCCCTGAAGCCGAACAGCACAACAGCGAGGGCCGCCGCCCCGAATCCGGGGCAGCGGCCCTCGCTGCTGTGTCTGACAGACACCGGCCGGGGGTGACCCGGCCTGCTTTCTAGATGTCGAAGTAGAGCTCGAACTCATGCGGGTGCGGCCGCAGCTGGATCGGGGCGATCTCGTTCGTCCGCTTGTAGTCGATCCACGTCTCGATCAGGTCGGGGGTGAAGACACCGCCGGCCAGGAGGTACTCGTGGTCCGCCTCGAGGGCGTCGAGGACGGCCGGGAGGGAGGTCGGGACCTGGGCGACGCCCGCGTGCTCCTCGGGGGCCAGCTCGTAGAGGTCCTTGTCGATCGGCTCCGGCGGCTCGATCTTGTTCTTCACGCCGTCAAGGCCGGCCATCAGCAGCGCCGAGAACGCCAGATACGGGTTCGACGACGGGTCCGGCGCGCGGAACTCGACGCGCTTGGCCTTCGGGTTGGAGCCCGTGATCGGGATACGCATGGCAGCCGAGCGGTTGCGCTGCGAGTACACCATGTTGACCGGAGCCTCGAAGCCCGGAACCAGGCGGTGGTAGGAGTTCACCGTCGGGTTCGTGAAGGCGAGGAGCGACGGGGCGTGCTTGAGGATGCCGCCGATGTAGTAGCGGGCGATGTCCGAGAGACCGGCGTAGCCCTGCTCGTCGTAGAACAGCGGGTCACCGTTCGCCCACAGCGACTGGTGCACGTGCATGCCCGAGCCGTTGTCGCCGAAGATCGGCTTCGGCATGAAGGTCGCGGTCTTCTCGTTGCGCCAGGCGACGTTCTTCACGATGTACTTGAAGAGCATCAGGTCGTCGGCCGCGGCGAGCAGCGTGTTGAACTTGTAGTTGATCTCCGCCTGGCCGGCCGTGCCGACCTCGTGGTGCTGGCGCTCGACCTGGAGGCCGTTCTTGTCCAGCTCCAGGGAGATCTCCGCGCGCAGGTCCGCGAAGTGGTCGACCGGCGGGGCCGGGAAGTAACCACCCTTGTAGCGGACCTTGTAGCCGCGGTTGTTCTCGACCGCACCGGTGTTCCAGGCGCCTGCCTCGGAGTCGATGTGGTAGAAGCTCTCGTTCGCCGACGTCTGGAAGCGGACGTTGTCGAAGACGTAGAACTCCGCCTCGGGACCGAAGTACGCCGTGTCCGCGATGCCGGTGGAGGCCAGGTACGCCTCGGCCTTCTTGGCGATGTTGCGCGGGTCGCGGCTGTACTGCTCGCCCGTGATCGGGTCGTGGATGAAGAAGTTGATGTTGACGGTCTTGTCGCGGCGGAAGGGATCGACCCGGGCGGTCGACAGGTCCGCGCGCAGCGCCATGTCCGACTCGTGGATGGCCTGGAAGCCGCGGATCGACGAACCGTCGAAGGCGAGCTCCTCGTCAGGGTCGAACGCCGCTGCCGGGATCGTGAAGTGCTGCATCACTCCGGGCAGGTCGCAGAACCGGACATCTACGAACTTCACGTCCTCGTCCGCGATGAACTTCTTTGCGTCGTCGGCGTTCTGGAACATCCAACTCCTCCTACTCCCGGCCCCCAGGCGGGGACGGGGTTGCAGCTCGTTGTGCGGCCAGTGCGGTGGCACACGCTGGGACCCGACCATAGGGACGGGGGATTTCTCAAGCATGACCCATTTGTTTCGCGGAAGTTAACCGAGCCGGGTTCGCGCCGGGTGTCATTCGCCCTACCCCGCCCGTTCTCCCCCCGCCTCGGCCGTCCTGCGCCCCACCCCCGCCCGTCCTCGTACGAAATCGGGCGCAGTACCGTGGACGGGTGGACAACAGGCAAGCAATCGGTTCGTGGCTCTCCGGCCCGCGTGCGGCAGCAGAGGACGCGGGCGTCGACTTCGGTTACCGGGGTGAGCAGCTCGGCCTGCCGGAGGAGGGGCCGGGCTCGATCGCGCGGCCCGGGCGGCGCATCGGCGCCATCGCCGTCGACTGGGCCCTGTGCATGCTCATCGCATACGGCCTGTTCGCTCGCGGTGACCAGCAGGCGATGGGCAACTGGGCGCTCGGCATCTTCTTCGTCATGGCCGTCCTGACGGTCGGCACGGTCGGCTGCACCCCCGGCAAGGCCCTCTTCAGGCTGCGCGTCATCGCCGAGGGCGGCGGCCGGCTCGGCTTCGGCCGGGTCCTCGTCCGCGGCGTGCTGCTCTGTGTGGCCGTCCCGGCGCTGATCTGGGACCGCGACGGCCGCGGCCTGCACGACCGCCTCGCCCGCGCCGTCCAGGTGCGGATCTGACCGCCTGCGCCGCCGACCCCCGTCGAACGCCGTATACGTACGACGACGAAGGCCCCGGAACCGATCGGTTCCGGGGCCTTCGTCCACGTAGAGAAATCCTCCAGGCAGCGCCTGTAGGGAAAGCCTGCCCGAGTGCTGCCCGAGCGTCAGCTGCGCGGCATGCGCGGAGTGCGACCGCGTCCCGCGCCCTTCGGCATCGGACCCTTCGGCAACGGCATGTTGCTCATCAGGTCGCCCATCGCGCGCAGCCGGTCGTTCGTGGCCGTGACCTGCGGGCCCTGGAGGACGCGTGGCAGCTTCAGAAGCGTCGTACGCAGCTTCTTCAGCGGAACCTCGCCCTCGCCGGTGCCGACGATGACGTCATGCACCGGGACGTCCGAGACGACGCGCGCCATCTTGCGCTTCTCGGCGGCCAGCAGGCTCTTCACCCGGTTCGGGTTGCCCTCGGCGACGAGCACGATGCCCGCCTTGCCGACCGTGCGGTGTACGACGTCCTGGCTGCGGTTCATCGCCACCGCCGGAGTCGTCGTCCAGCCACGGCCGATCTTGTCGAGCACCGCGGCGGCCGCACCAGGCTGGCCTTCCATCTGCCCGAAGGCCGCACGCTCTGCCCTGCGCCCGAAGACGATCGCCATCGCGAGGAAGGCGAGCACAAAGCCGAGAATGCCGAGATAGATCGGGTGACCGATCAAGAAGCCGATCGCGAGGAAGACACCGAAGGTGACGATTCCCACAGCCGCGATGACAAGCCCGATCCGCGGATCGGCCTTGCGGGTCATCTTGTAGGTCAGGGCAATCTGCTTGAGTCGCCCGGGGTTCGCGGCGTCCGCCGCGGTTTCCTTCCTCGCCATGTCGTGAAGTCTACGTGCCCCAGGGGGCGACTACGACGTGCGGGTTGTCATCGCCTCTTCGAGTACGCGCAGAGCCTCGGCCCGGTCCTTGGCACGGCGCCGGTCGTCGAGCACGGACGTCCAGGCATTGCGGCGTGCGGTGCGCTGGCCGCTGCTCATGAGGAGCGACTCGACGGCACGCAGTGCGTCGGTGACGGACGGGATGGCGGTGGCGCGTACGGGCGCGGCCTGCATGGTGGGGCCCTCCTGGGCGGCTGTCACGGCTACGGCTATGACTAAGGCTGTACGTGGGGTGATTCCACGGTCACTGATTGGTGTTACCAGGGCGTGACCGAGGGGTCAAACACGGATGAAGCCTTGACGCTGGGCCGCCAAACACTGACGCGGCCCTTACGGCCCCGCTCACCTGCGGGGACCGTCCGAGCCGCGTCATCCTGGCCATTACTGGCCGGTAGTCACTTGTGCGCCGATTCACACAGGTTCACGGGCGCTTCACGCCAAGCAGGCCGCGATGCTCACACCGCCTGCGAAGCGACGTACGCCCCGCGCTTCTCGATCGCCATCTGGTAGAGACGCCCCGCGCGGTACGAGGAGCGGACCAGCGGCCCGGACATGACGCCGGAGAAGCCGATCTCCTCGGCCTCCTCCTTCAGCTCCACGAACTCCTGCGGCTTGGCCCAGCGCTCCACGGGGTGGTGGCGCGGCGTCGGGCGCAGGTACTGCGTGATCGTGATGAGCTCGCAGCCCGCGTCGTGCAGCGCGTGCAGCGCCTCGCTGATCTCCTCGCGCTCCTCGCCCATGCCGAGGATGAGGTTCGACTTGGTGACCAGGCCGGCCTCGCGGGCGCGGGTGATGACCTCGAGCGAGCGCTCGAAGCGGAAGCCGGGGCGGATCCGCTTGAAGATGCGCGGCACGGTCTCCACGTTGTGACCGAGGACCTCGGGGCGGGAGGAGAAGACCTCGGCCAGCTGGTCGGGGTCCGCGTTGAAGTCGGGGATGAGGAGCTCGACCTTGGTCTTGCCCTCGGCGCGCTCCGCCGTCATCGCGTGGATCTGGCGCACGGTCTCCGCGTACAGCCAGGCGCCGCCGTCGTCCAGGTCGTCGCGGGCGACGCCGGTGATCGTGGCGTAGTTCAGGTCCATCGTCACGACGGACTCACCTACGCGGCGCGGCTCGTCGCGGTCGAGTGCCTGCGGCTTGCCCGTGTCGATCTGGCAGAAGTCGCAGCGCCGGGTGCACTGGTCGCCGCCGATGAGGAAGGTGGCCTCGCGGTCTTCCCAGCACTCGTAGATGTTGGGACAGCCCGCCTCCTGGCAGACCGTGTGCAGGCCCTCGCTCTTCACGAGGTTCTGCATCTTCGTGTACTCGGGGCCCATTTTCGCCCGGGTCTTGATCCACTCGGGCTTGCGCTCGATGGGGGTCTGGGCGTTCCGGACCTCCAGGCGCAGCATCTTGCGTCCGTCGGGTGCGACTGCGGACACATCGGCTCCCTGTAGCTTCGATTCTTCGGCGCACACCAGGGTACGCCCGTGATGTCGTTGGGCTGACGTCCGGCCAACCTCCGGCCGACGGGGTGCATTCCCCGGAGCCCCGGTTGTCCCCAGTTGTCTCCCGCTGTCTCTCCTGGAGGTCGTCGGTCGTCTACACGGTCGCCTTCTCCGCTTCCGGGTGCTCAACCGTCTTCTCGGCCGCCTTTTCCACGGCCCGCGGCTTGAGCTCCGCGTTCTCCAGGATCTCCCGCAGGTGCTTCTCCGCGACGGGCAGGACGTCGGCGATCGTGACCTCGCGGCCCAGTTCGTACGAGATCGACGTCACGCCCGCGTCGCGGATTCCGCACGGGATGATCTTGTCGAACCCGGTGTTGTCCGGGTTCACGTTCAGCGCGAAGCCATGCATCGTCACGCCCTTGGCGACGCGGATGCCGATCGCCGCGATCTTGCGGTCCTCGCGGCGCTGGCCCGCGTTGGAGGGGGCGTACCCCGGGCCGTTGAACCGGGCGTCGAACTCGTCGTCCTGGAGTCGCGGATCGAAGTCGAGGTCCAGGCCGCCGAGCGCCGGACGCTTCTCTGTTGCCTGACGTGCGTCACCGAGCACCCATACGCCGCTGCGGCCCTCGACCCGGGACGTCTCCAGGCCGAATTCCGCACACGTACGGATAAGTGCCTCTTCCAGGCGGCGCACATGTGCTACGACGTCCACCGGTCGCGGCAGCTTCTGGATCGGGTAGCCCACGAGCTGGCCGGGGCCGTGCCAGGTGATCTTGCCGCCGCGGTCCACGTCGACGACGGGAGTGCCGTCCAGCGGGCGCTCGTTCTCGGCGGTGCGGCGGCCCGCCGTATAGACCGGCGGGTGCTCGAGCAGCAGACATGTGTCCGGGAGTTCGTCGGCGAAGCGGGCGGCGTGCACGCGGCGCTGCTCGTCCCAGGCTTCCTGATACTCGACGGCGTCCGGGCCGAAGCCAAGACGGACGAACTCAAACTCACTCACGGCAAGTGCCTCCCTAGAACCTGCACCCTGCACACATCGCGCCCCCAGCCACTGTACGGGCAGCGGAATCCCGTCAGTCCTCCGGTCAATCCTCACACGATCGGATGAACGAGGGTCGAAGGCCGCTATGAGGGCGGTGAGGGCCGCTACATTCACGCCGTTCACAGAGCCATAAGGGCTGCTCAAGGCAACGCCCGAAAGGCAGGAGACCGCACAGCTGATGACGGAACGACCTCCGCAGCGCACCCCCAACCGCCAGCTAGCCGCGCTCATCTCAGAAGCCGGTTTCTCCAATGCGGGGCTCGCGCGCCGCGTCGATCAGCTGGGGCTCGAGCACGGTCTCGATCTGCGGTACGACAAGACATCGGTGACCCGCTGGCTGCGCGGGCAGCAGCCGCGCGGCACCACCCCCGCCCTCATCGCCGAGGTCTTCACCCGGCGGTTAGGCCGCCGTCTCTCCGCGCAGGACCTCGGCCTCGACGCGTGTGCGCCGGTGTACGCCGGTCTCGAGTTCGCGGCCAGCCCCGAGGAGGCCATCGACATCGTCGGCGGCCTCTGGCGCAAGGACTCCGGGAGCCACGCCGAGCTGCGGAAGATCGCCTTCACCCCGGCAGGACTCGTCGTCCCCAGCAGGGACTGGCTGATCGGCCGCGCCGACGACCGGGTGGGCCGCGGCGACCACGGCCCGAACGGCGGCCGGGTGCCCATCCAGGGCCGCCCCGTCATGCCCCGCCAGCGCAAGGAGCCCGAGCGGGGCGTCGGGGCGAAGGTGACGAGCGGCGACATCTCCGCCCTGCGCTCCGTCGGCGAACTCTTCCGCGCGCTCGACCACGCGTACGGCGGTGGGCACGCCCGGCAGGCGCTCGTGCGCTATCTGGAGCACGAGGCCGAGCCGATGCTGCGCGGCACCTACGGCGAGCAGGCAGGGCGGCGGCTCTTCGCGGCCGCCGCCGATCTGACCCGGCTCGCGGGCTGGACCTCGTACGACATCGCGGCGCACGGCCTCGCCCAGCGCTACTACGTCCAGGCGCTGCGCCTCTCGCAGGCGGCGGGCGATCGCGCGTACGGCTCGTAC
The DNA here is from genome assembly GCF_043200355.1 of Streptomyces sp. NPDC048436. Lineage (NCBI taxonomy): Bacteria > Bacillati > Actinomycetota > Actinomycetes > Kitasatosporales > Streptomycetaceae > Streptomyces > Streptomyces sp. NPDC048436. Next base: position 497,638 of record NZ_JBICXP010000001.1, on the reverse strand, counting down.
GTCCTGGTCACGATGAGCCGCCAGGCCGTCTACCTCGGGCACGGCAGAGAGGCGGTGCAGCTGGCCCGGGTGGCTCAGCAGGGCGTCGGGTCGTCGGCCCCGCCCGTCGTCCAGGCGCTGCTGCACTCGGTCGAGGCACGCGGGCACGGGGTGATCGGCGAGGTGCGGGCGTGCACGGCTTCGATGGTGCGCGCCGAGCGGGCCCTGGAGACGGCCCGGCCAGGCGACGAAGTGCCCTACTGGGCGCGGTTCTTCGACGAGGCACAGCTCTCGGACGAGTTCGGGCACTGCCACCGGGACCTCCAGCAGTACCGCGTGGCCGCCCAGCACGCGGAGCGCTCGCTCCAGCTGCGCGCCCCCGGGTACGCCCGCAGCCGCCTGTTCTGCCGTGTGGTGCTGGCCACCGCGCGCCTGGGCCTCGGCGAGCTGGAGCAGGCCTGTCAGCTGGGCGCGGAGGCGGCGCAGGCGGCGGGGGAGATGCGGTCGGTGCGGGCCATCGAGTACGTACGCGACTTCGAGCGGCGGCTTGAGCCGTACCGCGACGCGGCGCCGGTGCGGGGGTATCGGGACCGGGTGGCGGCGCTGGGCTGAAACGCGCCACCCGGGTGGGCGATGTAAGGGGCGGGCCTGCGCAGGCCCGCCCCTTACACATGGCCGTTCCGGTCGGCTCAGCGCAATCGCGCGACCTTCTCGGGGGTCAAGGCCTCGTCCCACGTGGTGAGTTCGTCGAGGTCGCCCCGCAGGCTCGCCTTCTCCGTCCCGATGGACCGCAGCGGGAGGGGGATCGACGCGGCGACCGACCCGACCCGCTTTCCGTCGGCGTACAAAGTGGTGTGTCCCAAAGTGGTCACCCAGGTCAGCCGCGTCCAGCGGTCGAGCGGCACTGTGTAGTCGAAGGAGAAGTCGGCCGCGCCGTACCGCGTGAAGCCGACCTTTCCGGTGCCGTGCTGCATCAGCTTCAGTGCGCCCGCCTTGGAGCTGAGCAGTACCTGATCCCCGGTCCTGGCCGTCGGCCGGACCTGCACCGAGACCGACCACGGCTCGGCGACGTCGAGACCGCCGAAGCCCACGCCGTCCCGGTCGGAGTCGAAGCGCCAGGCCTGGCCGCGCACGCCGTCGCCGCCGTCCCTGCCGTCCACGGGAGTGGGGTTGTTGATGATGTACGAGGTGCCGGAGAGGTCACCTGCCACATCCTCGGCGATGATCGTGTTCCCGGGGCTGCCCGCGTACGTCCAGCCACTGGGGTACGACGCGTTGTCGAACGTCCAGTGGTGGCTAGGACGCCCCTCGACCCGTGGTGGCACCGGTGCGGGCGTCGTGCCCGGAGGGTCGCCGATGCGGGCGGCGCGGGCCCTGAAGTCGGCGAGCGTGTCCGGTGTCGCCGACTTGTTCCAGGCGCGGTCGGCGAGGATCGCGCGGGCGCCGGCCATGCTCTGTTCGAAGTAGCCGTCATCCGCCCAGAAGTTGTAGTCGGCCCAGTTGGTGACGCCGGAGCCGAGCATGTCGGGGTCGGTGTTCGGGGCCCAGCTGTCGTACATCCAGGGCTCGTCCGGATACAGGTGGTGGTAGTTGTTCGGGGTGTCGTAGAACGGGCCGATGGCGATCTCGTCGTGACCGGGGATCTCCGGCTCGGCGCCCGTGCCCTCCCAGGTGAGGAAGACGACCGGGGCGTGGACCTTCTGCTGGGGCGCGGTCAGGTGTTCGGATCCGTTGTATACGGCCGTGCGCTTGCCGTGCGAAGTGACCACGTCGTCAAGGGTGTTGATGTAGCGGTTGAGGAGGTCGCCGAGCGTCGACACGTCGGGCGATGCCGCCAGATGGTTCTTCACGCGCGGGCACTGCGCGAGCTGTCCGGGAACTTCCTCCGCGCCGATCGAGAACAGCGGCGCGTCGAACCAGCCCGCGAACTCGTCCACGATCTCCTTCGACTTCTCGATCGCCTTGTCGCTGGTCATGTCGATGATCCAGTCGGGCGTGAGGTGCGAGTGCGTGTGCTCGCCGGTGCACGCGCCCTCGCCGGACCCGAAGCCGATGCCGAAGGCGTCGCTGATCGCGGTGGCGTGACCGGGGAGTTCGAGGCCGGGCATCAACTGGACGTGATGGCGCGCGGCGAAGGCCTTCAGGTGTTCGATGTCGGCGCGGGAGTAGCTGTGGCCGGGGTCGGCCAGGCCCGGGAACTTCGGGCTGTAGAGGCGGAATCCCTCGGACTCGGAGAGGTGCAGGAAGAGGGTGTTGAGCTTCTGGTCGCCCATCCTGCGGATCAGGTTCTCCAGGTAGGGCATCTTCCAGTACTTACGGCCCGCGTCGAGGTGGACCATGCGGACGGCCTGCGCGGGGCGGTCGGTGGAGCGGGCGCGGGGGACGGCGCGGCGGTCGTCGGCCGTGGAGCGCAGGAGCTGGAGGAGGGTGCGGGTGCCGTAGTAGAGGCCGTGGGTGGAGGCGGCTTCGACGCGGATCGGGCCCGCGCTGTCGAAGCGGTAGCCCTCGGCGCCCAGTTGTCCCTCGGCGGTCAGAGCGAGCGTGATGTCGTCGGCGTCGGCCGGGCGGTCCGTGGTGCTGCCGCTGATCCGGGGGGTGATGCCGGTGATCTGCTTGATCTCCGTACGGAGTTGGGTGGCGAGCTTGTGTACGGACTGCCGTGCGGGGCCCGGGAATTCACTGCGGCCCGAGGGGAGCGCGGTGGTGGATCCGGCGCGCGGGTCGATGAGGATGCGGGTGCGCTCGGTGAGCTTCGTACGGCCGTCGAGTGCGGTCCAGTCGGTGGGGCGGGGGATGACGGACGGGACTTCGGAGGCTGGGGCGGCGTCGGTGGCGGTTGTGGCGGTTGCGGCGGCTGTTGCGGTGGGCAAAGACAGACCTCCTATGAATAGGCCGAGGATGAGCGATACCACCGGCATGGTGCGACGCACTGAGTCCTCCCGCGGCTTGGCGATCCGGTGGGACCGTAGCTGTGGGATACCGGTGTGGCAAGGGGGGTTGCAGGGTGCGATGAGGTGCTCCGGGAAGGGGGAAGCCCCCGCGTGGGGGCGCGGGGGCTTCCAGGGGGTTGGCATATAGGTCGGATGGATCAGCCGGGGCGTTGGCCTGCTGTCGGCCCGGTGGTGTCAGGCCGCCATCGGCAGTCGGCCCGTCCCGTCCGCGGGCTTCACCCCGAAGTCCGCGAGCGCGGCCCGCGCCGCGCGGCGGCCCGAGTACAGCGCCCCCTGCACCGTGCTGGTGTCCCGGTGGTCCCCGCACACGTAAAGCCCCGAGAGCAGCCGCACCGGGCGGCGCAGATCGTGCGGGGGCGGCATCGCGGGCACCGCCTCGCGGGTGTGGTGGACGGCGAGGGACTCCCAGCGGGCGGTCGATGTGCCGTACAACTCGGCGAGGTGGGTGAGGACGGCGCGTTCGTCCGGCGGCGGACCGAGGACCGTGGACGAGATGAGCGCCCGGCCCGCGGGCGCGCGCGAGGGGTCGACATGGCTGATGACGGCCGTGTGCGCGACCGGACCCGAACGGTCGGCGTCCAGCAGCAGGGCGGGCTCGGCGAGCGGCGGCTCGGGGGCCGCGTGGTGCAGCACGGTCACCGGGTGGAAGGACGGCACACGGAGGCCGGGCAACAGGCCGGCGGCGGCGCGGGCGTCGGTGGCGAGCAGCACGGCGCTGCAGCCCAGTTCGCCGTGGTCCGCGGTCGTGACCGAGGTCGTGGAGACGCCCGTGACGCGTACGCCGGTGCGCACCGTCCCCGGCGGCAGCGCGCCCGCCAGGAGCTCGGGCAGCACCTCGGCGCCGCCCTCCGGCAGGCACAGGCGCCCGCGCGCGAAGGAGCGCAGGGCGAGGTCGGCGCAGCGGCTCGACGTCGTCAGATCCGGGTCGCAGAGCAGCGCCGAGAGCAGTGGGCGCAGGAAGCCGTTGACGGTGCGCGAGGGCAGGCCGCGGGTGAAGAGGGCTTCGGCCGCGGGGAGTTCGGGGCGAGTGAGGAGGCGCTCGGGGGGCGTCGCCGCGAGCCGGGCGAGTGCCGCGCCGAGGCGGGCCTGGTCGAGCGCGCCGCCGAGCGGCGCGGGGCGGGGAGCGGTGCGTGCCGCGCGCGGAACCCGGGGGGCGCTTGCCAGGGCGCGCGCCGCGGTGAGTGCGCCCCTTGCGCGCCGGGCGCTCGTGGGTTCGACGGCGCGGTGGTGCCGGCCGTCGCTGTGCACCAGGACGCCGGGTACGAAGGGGCGCAGGACGAGTGCGTCGAGACCCGGCGTACGGCGCAGTTCGGGGTACGACGTGGTGAGCAGTTGCCCGATCCTGTCGAGCCGGAACCCGTCGACCTTCTCGGTCGACATGCGCCCGCCGACGTAAGGGGCGGCTTCCAGGACGACGGTCGTTACACCGGCGCTGGTCAGCTGGTGGGCGGCCGACAGTCCCGCGACCCCCGCTCCCACGATGACGACATCCGCATGGTGCGCAGGCTCTAGCACGTGCCCCTCCCCGAGGTTTGCGCGGCTGCTGGGGACGTCATGCCCTCAACAGGGCTCCGGAATCACCGAGTTCCGGACGAGGGTAGGAGCCGAAACGGTCGGAGGCAGTCGCGCATCGACCGAGCACGGTCGCACGGCGGTCGCACGGCGATCGCAGACGCGAAGAAGACGATCGCGGGCGGCCTTCGGCTGCCCGCCGTGCGACGGAGGGAGGGCTCGGGGGAGGGCTCCCTGATGCCGTGCCCGTCGCCGGGGCGGCGGCCGGCGCGACACCCCCGAGGCGTCGTCTAGCGCAACGCCGCGCGGATCGACTCCTCGATGCCCGGGAACGCGAACGAGAACCCCGACTCAAGGAGCCGGGTCGGCAGCACCCGCTGGCTGCCGAGTACGTCACCGGCCATCTCGCCGAGCACGACGCGCAGCGCGGGCGACGGCGCCGTGAAGAGGGTGGGCCGGTGCAGCACCCGCCCCATAGCGGCCGTCACCTCACGGTTGGTGAGCGGATCGGGCGCCGTCAGATTGACCGGCCCCGACAGCGACTCCGTGTCGAGCAGATGCCGCAGCGCGGCGACCTCGTCGTGCAGCGAGATGTGGCTCCAGTACTGGCGGCCGTTGCCGAGGCGTCCGCCGAGCCCCGCCTTGAAGAGCGGGAACAGCCGCCCCCAGGCTCCGCCCTCGCGCGCCACGACCAGGCCGTTGCGCGCGAAGACCGTCCGGATACCGGCTTCCCGCGCTGCGGCAGCCGCGCCCTCCCACTCCACGCACAGGGAGGGCAGAAAGCCCTCCCCGGGAGGCGCGCTTTCGTCAACCGCGCGTTGACCGGTGTCTCCGTAGTAACCGATCGCACTCGCGCACAGGAACACCCCGGGCGGCTCGTCCAGGGAAGCCACCGCGGTCGCCAGCGCCCGGGTACCGAGCACCCTGCTGTCCCGGAGCTCCTGCTTGTAGGCGGCCGTCCAGCGGTGGTCGCCGATCCCGGCTCCCGCCAGGTTGACGAGCGCGTCGCAGCCCGCGAGGCCCGCCGTGTCGACGTACTCCTTCTTGGGATCCCACCGCACTTCGTCCTTCGTACGAGGCGCCCGCCGCACGAGCCGCACCACCTCGTGGCCGTCGTCGGCGAGGGCGCGTGTCAACGCCGTCCCGATGAGGCCGGACGCGCCGGCCACGGCGATGCGGGACCGTCGCGGGGACGGGGCTGACTGCTCGGGCTCGATGGGCTGCATGACGCCATCCTGCCGCGAAAACCCGCCCGGGGGCTTCAGGAGGCCGTCGTACAGTGACGCCCATGCCGGACACGCACATACGCAACGCCCTGCCGGACGACGAGGAAGCCCTCGGCCGCATAGACCGTGCCACCTGGTCCACGCTGCACGCGGTCCAGCCGGCTCCGTGGCCGCCGTATCCGCCCTTCTTCAGTGAACGCTTCGGCCCCCGCGACCACTTGGTCGCCGAGCAGAACGGCCGCGTCGTCGGCTACATAAGGCTCGGTTTCCCCACGTCCCTCCTCGCCAACGCCCACGTACGCCAGATCCTGGGCTTCGCCGTCGCGGACGAGGCGCGCGGCAAGGGCGTCGGCCGCCTGCTGGTCAGGGCGGCGATCGAGGAGGCCCGCCGACAGGGCGCGCGTCGCATCACGCTCCGGGTGCTCGGCCACAACACTCCGGCCCGGACGCTCTACGCCTCCGAGGGCTTCGTGGTCGAAGGGGTGCTACCGGGTGAGTTCTTCCTTGACGGCTCGTACGTGGACGATGTGCTGATGGGGCGCGCGCTCTGACACTTCCAGCACTTCCAGCACTTCAGGCACCCGACGGACCTGCCCGGCGTGCGGTGGGCACGCGCGCGTAGGAGCGTGGAGAGGGTCAGCTGGAGGGAGCGCTACCCATGTTCAGGGCCGCTGCTGCCGCCCGCCGGGACCCGGACGGTCCGGCCTGGCTACGCGGTGCGCCGCCGCCCCCGTGGGTGCGCTGGCCCCCGCCCGTGCTCCTGGTAGTGATCTGCGTCGTCCAGCTGTCCACTCCGGAGACACTCGACCTCAGCTTCCTGCTGGCGGCGGTGCCGCCGCTGGCCGCGCTGTCGTACGGCGCCTCCGTCACGGCGATCTTCGGCGGCACCGTGGTGGTGCTGCTCTCCCTGCCGGACTTCGGGCTCGGCCGACCCGGGAACAGCGATCTGCTGACGATCGCCTTCGTGGCGGTCCTGAGCGTCGTCTTCTCCTGGGTACGCTGCCGGCGCGACGCCCAGCTCGTCACCGTCCGCACCGTCGCCGAGGCCGCCCAGTTCGCCGTCCTTCCGCCGCTGCCGGACCGTGTGGGCCCGGTGCGCTGCGCGGGCCTCTACCGCGCGGCTCAGCACGGCACGCTGGTGGGCGGTGACCTCTTCGACGTACGCAAGGGCCCCTCGTGCGTGCGCGCGCTGGTGGGCGATGTGCAGGGGCACGGGCTCGCGGCCGTGGGTACGGTCGCCGCGCTGCTCGGCGCGTTCCGCGAGGCGGTGCTCGACCAGCCGGGCCTGGAGGGGGTCGCCGCCCGGCTCGACCGCCGTCTGGTGGTCGACTCCGAGCAGGCCGGTCATGTCGAACTCTTCGCCACCGCCGTGCTCCTGGAGTTCCGGGGCGACGCCGCTGAGCTGCGGATCGTCTCCTGCGGCCACCCGCTCCCGCTGCTGCTGCGCGACGGCACCGTCGAGGAGCTCGCCGTGGCGCCGGGCCCTCCGCTGGGCCTGGGGATCGCCGGTATCGACCCGCCCGAGGAGGTGACGGTGGGTCTGCGCCCCGGTGACCGGCTACTTGTGGTGACCGACGGGGTGACCGAGGCGCGGGACGCGTCCGGCGCCTTCTACCCGCTGGCCGAGCGCCTCTCGGTGCTCTCCGCCGACGTACTGGCCGACCCGGCGGCGCTGACCTCGGCGATCTGGAGCGACCTGAGGCGGTTCTGTGGCGGGGCCAAGGATGACGTGGCGCTGCTGGCGTTCTCGCTGGACACGGGGCCGGAGAGGGAGGGGCAGGCGTAGGCCGGCCGTCACCGCGTCGGGTCCAGCAGCCGCAGGCCGCCCGCCAGCTCGCGCAGGCAGCGCACCGCCAGAGCGGCGGGAGAACCGGGCCCCTCGGTGGGCGCGTCCGTGGCGGCCCAGGTCTCCAGGGCGAGACGGATGGCGTCGGTGGCGGCCGCGGCGGCCAGGCGCACATCCAGCGCGTCGGTGTCGGCGCTCTCCCCGGCCAGCCGGGCGAGCACGGGGACGAGCTGCTCCTCGGACTCCTGGTTCACGCGGTACCAGACGGCGCGCAGGGCCGGATCGTCCTGTGCGGCGCGCAGCAGGCCGCGGGTCCACTCCAGGGACTCGGCGGCGCGGTCGTCCGTCGCGGTGAGCGCGTCGGCGATGGACTGCTCCAGGGCGGTCGGGACGCCGGCGGCCGGGTCGAGATCCGCCAGGTGGGCCCGCCACTCGGCGGCGCCGCCCGCGAGGAGCGGTGCGACGGCGTCCTGCTTGTTGCGGAAGTACCGGTAGAAGGTCCGCAGCGCCACTCCGGCCCGGCCCGCGATCTCCTCGGCTGTGGTGCCGTCGGGCCCGCGCTCGGCGAAGAGTTCGGCCGCGGCGCGGGCGATGTCGAGCTGCGTGGCCGCTTTGCGGCGCTCGGTCAGGGAGGGCTGCGGGGGCTGCGGGGGCTGCGAAGGGGGCGATGCCTGCGGCGGTTGCGTGCTCACCCTCGCAGCCTACGCGCGTTCACCACCCTGATACATGAATTGTCGCCGTGACAAAACGTGCCAGAGAGGCGTACATTGAAATCAGATCGGGAGAGCCGGGGTCCATGGGCGGGTCCGGGAGCCCGAAGTTGATCGGAGGCATTTCATGAACCGTTACGCAGGCCGTCGTGCACTCATCACCGGCGGTGGCTCGGGCATCGGGCAGGCGACCGTCCTGCGGATCCTCGCGGAGGGCGGCAGGGTCGTGGCCGCCGATGTCAGCGAGGCGGGCCTGAAGGACACCTCCGAGAAGGCGGGCGCGGATGCGGACCGCCTCACCACTCTCGTGGTCGACATCTCGGAGGAGACTTCGGTGCGTGAGGGTGTCGCCGCCGCCGTCAGCGCGCTGGGCGGCCTGGACGTCCTGGTGAACGCGGCGGGCGTGCTCCGCTCCTCGCACACGCATGAGACGAGCCTGGATTCCTTCAATCGCGTCATCCAGGTCAACCTGGTCGGCACGTTCCTGGTGATCCGCGAAGCCATCCCCGCGCTGCTGAAGGGCGAGGACGCCGCGGTCGTGAACTTCAGCTCCACCTCCGCGATGTTCGCGCACCCGTACATGGCGGCGTACGCGGCGAGCAAGGGCGGCATCCAGTCCATGACGCACGCGCTGGCCGCCGAGTACGGCAAGCAGGGCATCCGCTTCAACTCGGTCCAGCCCGGTTCCATATCCAGCGGCATGACGGACGGCAGCGGTGCCAGCAAGCAGAGCGTGGGCCCCGGCCTGCCCGAGGACGCCGACATGACCCTGTTCACGAAGCTGGCCCCGGCCATCGGCCAGGGCTTCGCGGGCCCGGAGTCCGTGGCCTCGGTGGTTGCCCTGCTCGGCTCACAGGACGGCAAGTTCATCACCGGCACCGAGGTCAGGGTCGACGGCGGCACGCACTTCTGACGGCGGGGCCGGTTCACCCATCCGGCGGACCGCGGATCGCGGCCGGCGCGGGCGGGCCGGAGGGTCGGACCATGCGCGTCTTCCGTGGAGCCTCCGCGGCGCGCGTACCGGCGGCGGTGCGCGCGGTAAGCCGTGCGGTCCGCGGGCAAGCCGCGCGCAGGTCCGAAGCGACTCGCGCCGCCGAAGCCACCCGGGCCGCCCGTGCTGCCGAGGGCGCTCGCGGTGCCCGTGCTGCCGAGAGTGCTGGCGGTGCCCGTGCTGCCGAGAGTGCTCGTGGTGCCCGTGCTGCCGAGAGTGCCCGCAGGTCCAAAGCTGCGCGCACAGCCGAGGCCGCCGCTGCCGAAGCCGCCCCCGCTCGCTCTGGCAGAGACCCTCGCGCTGTCCAAGAGGCCCGAGCCGCCGAGGCTGCCCGAACGGAACGTGCTGCTGAGGCTTCCCGAGTGGCCGAAGCCCATCGGGTTGCTCGTGCTGCTGAGGCTTCCCGTGTCGCCGAAGCCCATCGGGTTGCTCGTGCTGCGGAGGCTTCCCGAGTGGCCGAAGCCCACCGAGTAGCTCGCGCCGCCGAAGCCGCCCGCGCAGCCAAAGCTGCCCGAGACGCCGCAGCCGCCCAAGAGGCCCGCGCAGCCGAAGCCCCCCGCACCCCCCGTGCGCCCCGCACCTCAGGAGCGTCCCGGACCCAAGGGGTGCCCCAACCCACCGGCGCACCCCTGCCCACAAGCTCCCCCCGCCCCGTAAGCGCCCCACGGCCTGCCCGTGCTCCCCAACCGGGCCGAGCTTCCTGCACCGCCCCCACCCCCACTCCCATATCCCGCGCTGTCCGCCGAGCGCTCTGCTGTGTCCCCGGGGCTGTGGCTGTAGGGATGCTCGTGGCGTGTGCGGTGTTTGTGGGGGACGGGGTGTCGGGGGAGCGGGAGCCCGGGGGTGAGGGAGCGTTCGCGGGGGTGGGGGAGCGGGCAGGGGTCGGCGTTACCGGGCGGCGGGGTTTGATGCCGGCGGCTGCCGCACCGGTGCGGCGGGCCGCGGGGTATCCGGCGGCGCGGCCACGCATCGTACGGCGTGAACGGTGGATGGCCGAGGGGGAGCCGGTTCCGCCGCCCGCCCGGTACGCGGGCCGGGTCCAGGCGGTGTTCGTGCACCACACGGACTCCCCGAACAGCTACGACTGCGCCGACGCCCCGCGCATCATCCGCTACCTGTACGCCGGTCAGACCGAGGGCAGGCACTGGGACGACATCGGCTACAACTTCCTCGTCGACCGGTGCGGGACCATCTACGAAGGGCGTGCGGGCGGTATCGACCGGCCCGTGATCGGGGCGCACACGCAGGGCTTCAACAAGGGGACGGCGGGGGTCGCGGCGATCGGGACGTTCACGGCGGGAGTGCCTGTTCCGAAGGCGATGACTGACGCCCTGGCGGCGCTGTCCGCCTGGAAGCTGGGGCTCGCGGGCCTGGACCCGCGTGCCGAGGTGCGGTTGGCGTCGTCGAACAGCCTCAGCAAGTATCCGGCGGGGACGAGCGGTCGGTTCGATGCCGTCTCGGGGCACAACGACGGCTACTACACCCAGTGCCCGGGCGCGGCGCTGTCGGCCGAGCTTCCCGCGATCAGGGAGAGGGCAGCCCGGCTACAAGGCAGGTAGAGGCAGGTAGAGCGAGGCTAAGGCAGGGTGGAGGGAGGCGGTTTCGGCCTCAGCCGCCACCGCCGAAACGTTCCCACAACTGCGGATAGCGCTCGGCCATCGCCGTGTCGTTCTCGAAGTCGAGCGGTGTCCCAGCCGGCTCCGTAGGGGCGGGAGCGATGCCGAGGTCGGGGGTGACCGCGCCGGTGAGCTGTTCGTATGCCTCGTCGGCCGCGTAACCGAGCTCCTCGCCGTCCCCGTCGATCTCCTCGTCGAAGTCGTCGAGGAGCTCCGCGAGCGCGTCGGGGTCGTGCAGGGCACCCTCGAAGACCTCACGCCCCTGGCCGATCAGCCAGCAGCGGAAGTAGTCGAAGACGTCGTCGCTCGCCCCGTCGAGCAGGATCCAGGCGGCGCCCCAAAGATCCCAGCGGTACGCGCGGTTGTAGCGCGCCTCGAAGTGACGGGCGAAGTCGAGCACCAGGTCCGGCTCGAGTTCGAGGAGTCTCTCGGTGAGCAGGTCGGCGTGGTCCTCGGGGTCGCCCTCGGCGGCCACGCGGGTGCGGTCCACGATCTCCCAGAACTCCGTCTCGTCCATCACGGGACAAGCATCGGTCCTGGGGGGTGGGTACGCACGCGGAGTGCGGCGGATGCGACTGTCTCGTTATGCGTGCACATGCCCATGGAAAACCCGACAGCAGATGTCGGCATTGGGTGGCAGCCTCGATGGCATGGACGTCACAGAGACCACGAACAGCACGAACAGCACGGACAGCGCACGCGCGCTCCCGCACCAGCATCCCCTGGCCGGAAAGATTGCCCTCGTCGCCGGCGCCACCCGCGGCGCGGGCCGGGCCATGGCGGTGGAGCTCGGCCGTGCCGGAGCCACCGTGTACGCGACGGGCCGGACGACCCGCGCGCGCACCAGCGAGGTCGGCCGCACCACCGAGACCATCGAGGAGACCGCGGAGCTGATCACCGCGGCCGGACAGGAGTCGGAGTCGGGCGGCGCCGGTATCGCCGTACCCACGGACCACCTGGACCCGGAGCAGGTCGAGGCGCTCGTCGAACGGATCGACCGTGAGCAGGGCCGTCTTGACCTCCTCGTCAACGACATCTGGGGCGGCGATGTCCACGTCGAGTGGGACAAGAAGATGTGGGAGCACGACCTCGACAAGGGCCTGCGCCTGATGCGCCTCGGCATCGAGACCCACATCGTCACCAGCCGGTACGCGCTGCCGCTGCTCATCAAGAACCCCGGCGGCCTGGTCGTCGAGGTGACCGACGGCACCGATGAGTACAACCAGCGCTACCGCAAGCCCTTCTACTACGACCTCGCCAAGGCCGCCCCCCTCCGCATGGCCCGCGCCCTCGCGGAGGAGATCGGGGAGTACGGCTGCACGGCGCTCTGCCTCACCCCCGGCTGGCTGCGCTCCGAAGCCATGCTCGACACCCACTTCAAGGTGACCGAGGACAACTGGCAGGCGGGCTGCGAGCAGAACCCGCACTTCGCGATCTCCGAGACCCCGACGTTCGTGGGCCGGGCCCTCGTCGCCCTCGCCTCCGACCCCGAAGTGGCCCGCTGGAACGGCACGTCGCTCTCCAGCGGCGGACTCGCCAAGGAGTACGGCTTCACCGACGTGGACGGCTCGGCCCCCGACGCCTGGCGCTACATCACGGAGGTCGAACAGGAGGGCAAAACCGCGGACGTCACCGGCTACCGCTGAGGGACGAGGCCCGCCCGGCGCGCGGCATCATAGGCACATGCGCGCTGCACGCCTCATCAAGATGGTGCTTCTGCTCCAGGCCCGCCCCTCCATGACCGCCGCCGAACTCGCGAGCGAGCTCGAAGTGTCCGAGCGCACCATCACGCGGGACGCGCAGGCGCTCTCGGAGGCGGGGGTCCCGGTGTACGCGGACCGGGGGCGCACCGGCGGCTACCGCCTCATCGGCGGCTACCGCACCCGCCTCACCGGCCTCGGCCGTAGCGAGGCCGAGGCCCTGTTCCTCTCCGGAGTGCCGGGCGCGCTGCGGGAGATGGGTCTTGAGGACGCGGCGTCGGCGGCCCGCCTGAAGGTGTCGGCGGCGCTGATGCCCTCGCTGCGGGATGCCTCTCAGAACGCCTCGCAGCGGTTCCACCTAGACGCACCGGGGTGGTTCAAGGAGACGCCCGCGCCCGAACTGCTGCCCCCGCTGGCCGACGCCGTGTGGGACGACCGGCGCGTCACCGCCCGCTACCGGCGCCAGGACACCGAGGTGGAACGGGAGTTGGAGCCCTATGGGCTCGTGCTGAAGGCCGGTGTCTGGTACCTGTGCGCGCGGGTGCCCGACACGGTCGGCACGGGGGCGTTCCGGGTGTACCGCATCGACCGGTTCACCGCGATCGCCGCCGACGAGGACCGTTTCGTACGCGACGAGGAATTCGATCTGCCGGGCTTCTGGGACGAGCGGGCCGCACAGTTCACGCGGGCACTCCTGCGCTCCGAGGTCGTGGTGCGGGTCTCGGAGGACGGCATACGGCAGCTTCCGTACGCCACGGATGCCGTGTCCGTGCGCGAGGCGATGGAAGAGGCGGGCGAGCCGGACGACGAGGGCTGGGTGACGCTGACCCTCCCGGTCGAGAACGAGGCCGTCGCGTACACCCAGCTCATGGCGCTGGGCCCAGAGCTGGAGGTCCTGGAACCGGCGGCACTGAGAGAGCGATTCGCCCGGGCGGCAAGCCAGATGGCCCGCCACTACGAGTAACCCGACTACGAGTAACCCCGCTACAGGTATCCCGACTACGAGTAACCCCCACAACCGAAAGCGGGCCCCCACCCCCCCCCGGAGGGAAAGCAGGGACCCGCATCAAGCCGAAGGCCACAGAAAGCTACAGACCGTACTTCGCCCGAGCTTCCTTCACCGCGGACGCCGGCACCTCGCCCCGGCGAGCAAGCTGCGCGAGCGAGGCCACCACGATGGACTCCGCGTCGATCCCGAAGTGGCGTCGCGCCGCGTCACGCGTGTCGGAGAGGCCGAAGCCGTCCGCGCCGAGCGAGGAGTAGTCCTGCTCGACCCACTGCGCGATCTGGTCCGGGACCTGGCGCATGTAGTCGGAGACCGCGAGCACAGGACCCTGCGCACCCTCAAGTGCCGTACGCACGTAGGGAATCCGCTCCTCGCCGCGCAGAATCGCCTCGTCCGCCTCCAGGGCGTCGCGGCGCAGCTCGGTCCAGGAGGTCGCGGACCACACGTCGGCGGCCACACCCCACTCCTCGGCGAGCATCTTCTGCGCGGAGAGGGTCCAGTGGATGGCCGTGCCGGAGCCGATCAGCTGGATGCGCGAGGCGTTGGCGGCGGGGGAGAGGCCCGCCGTCTCGGCCGTGTTGAAGCGGTACAGGCCCTTGAGGATGCCCTCGTCGACACCCGCGGGCTTCGCGGGCTGCGGCATCGGCTCGTTGTAGACGGTGAGGTAGTAGAAGACGTTCTGGTCCTCACCCGGGGCCGCCTCGCCGTACATCTTGCGCAGACCGTCCTTGACGATCGCCGCGACCTCGTAGGCGAAGGCCGGGTCGTACGACAGCGCGGCGGGGTTCGTCGCGGCGATCACCGGCGAGTGACCGTCCGCGTGCTGCAGACCCTCACCCGTCAGCGTCGTACGACCGGCGGTGGCGCCGACGAGGAAGCCGCGGCCGAGCTGGTCGCCGAGCTGCCACATCTGGTCGGCGGTCCGCTGCCAGCCGAACATCGAGTAGAAGATGTAGAACGGGATCATGGCTTCGCCGTGCGTCGCGTACGACGTCGAAGCGGCGATGAAGTCCGCCATCGAACCGGCCTCGGTGATCCCCTCGTTGAGGATCTGGCCGTCCTTGGCTTCCTTGTAGTACATCAGCTGGTCGCGGTCGACCGGCTCGTACGTCTGGCCCTTGGGCGAGTAGATGCCGAGCGAGGGGAAGAGCGACTCCATGCCGAAGGTGCGCGCCTCGTCGGGGACGATCGGCACCCAGCGCTTGCCGGTCTGCTTGTCGCGTACGAGGTCCTTGACCAGGCGTACGAAGGCCATGGTCGTCGCCATCGACTGGCTGCCGGAGCCCTTGTCGAACGCGGCGAACGACTTGTCGGCCGGGGCGGGCAGCGGCGCGAGCGGCTGCGTGCGGCGGGCCGGGGCCGGACCGCCGAGCGCGGCACGGCGCTCCTGGAGGTAGCGGACCTCCGGAGAGTCGGCGCCGGGGTGGCCGTAAGGCACCACGCCGTCGACGAACTCGCTGTCCGAGATCGGCAGCTCAAGGAGGTCACGCATGTCCTTGAACTCGTCCACCGTCAGCTTCTTCATCTGGTGGTTGGCGTTCTTGGACTCGAAGCCCTTGCCGAGCGTGAAGCCCTTGACCGTCTGCGCGAGGATCACGGTCGGCGCGCCCTTGTGGGTGAGCGCCGCACGGTAGGCGGCGTAGACCTTGCGGGCCTCGTGGCCGCCGCGCGAGAGGTGGAAACACTCGCTGATCTTGTCGTCGCTCAGCAGCTTGCCGAGCTCGACGAGCGCGGGCTCGGAGCCGAAGAAGTGCTCGCGGATGTAGGCGGCGTCGCGCGTCGCGTACGTCTGGAACTGCGCGTCCGGCACCTCACGCAGGCGGCGGACGAGCGCGCCCGTGGTGTCGAGCTGGAACAGCTCGTCCCAGGCGTTGCCCCACAGGACCTTGATGACGTTCCAGCCGGCGCCGCGGAACTGGGCCTCCAGCTCCTGCACCACGCGGAAGTTGGCGCGGACGGGACCGTCGAGGCGCTGCAGGTTGCAGTTGATGACGTACGTGAGGTTGTCGAGACCCTCACGCGCGGCGAGCGCGAGGGCTGCCGTCGACTCGGGCTCGTCCATCTCGCCGTCACCGAGGAACGCCCACACGTGCGAGGCGGAGACGTCCTTGATGCCGCGGTTGGAGAGATAGCGGTTGAAGCGCGCCTGGTAGATCGCCGACAGCGGGCCGAGGCCCATGGAGACGGTCGGGAACTCCCACAGCCAGGGCAGGCGGCGCGGGTGCGGGTAGGACGGCAGGCCGTTGCCACCCGCCTCCTGGCGGAAGTTGTCGAGCTGCGTCTCGTTCAGACGGCCGTCGAGGAAGGCTCGGGCGTAGATGCCGGGGGAGGCGTGGCCCTGGATGTAGAGCTGGTCGCCGGAGCCGGGGGACTCCTGGGATTCCTTGCCCTTGAAGAAGTGGTTGAAGCCCGTCTCGTACAGCCAGGCGGCGGAGGCGAAGGTGGCGATGTGGCCGCCGACGCCGTGTTTGCTGCCCCGGGTCACCATCGCGGCCGCGTTCCAGCGGTTCCACGCGGCGATCCGCTGCTCCATCTCCTCGTCGCCCTCGACGGCGGGCTCGGCGGAGGTGGGGATGGTGTTGACGTAATCGGTCTCAAGGAGCTTGGGCAGCGCCAGGCCCGCGCCCTCGGCGCGCTCCAGCGTTCGCCGCATGAGGTACGCGGCACGGTGCGGCCCGGCCGCCTGGGTAACGGCGTCCAGGGAGGCCTGCCATTCGGCGGTCTCCTCGGGGTCGCGGTCCGGGAGCTGGTCGAGCTCGCTCGGCTGGATTGCGGAGGGGTCGGTCATGTCGCCGCCTTCCTGAGTCGGAGGGGGTCCCCTGTTCGGTAAGGGGTGGGGGTGCCCTAGGTCTATGGCAGGACAGGGCGTGAGGCTCTGGTACGGAGTCGTTTGTGCGGCTCCGCCACAACCCCGTCGAAGACTGTAACTCCGTGATCGATGATCGATCAAAGGGTTGAAGGCGAAAACTCCTTCATATTCAGAAAGTAGGCATCCGGTGCCAAAGAATCGGGCACGCGGTGCCTTCGATTTAAAGGATCGCCGCAGGTGAGAGCACGTATGAGCGCCCTCATGCTCCTACGGTGTCCGGGTGCTCGGGGGTGTCAGGCGCGGGGCGCGCAGCCGAGGACGTGGGCCTTCACCAGCTCGGCGATGGCCGGATCGCGCCGCCGGAACGCCGAGACCAGGGCTTCGTGCTCCTCCGCGTACGACTGCTGCACGGTCCCCAGCCACCGGATCGAAAGCGCGGTGAAGACCTCGATGCCCAGGCCCTCCCAGGTGTGCAGCAGCACGGAGTTGTGCGCGGCCCGCACCAGCTCCCGGTGGAAACCGACCGTGTGCCGCACCTGGGAGGTCCCGTCGGCGGCCCGGTCGGCCTCGTACAGGGCGGCGACGTGGGGCTCCAGGGCCGAGCAGTCCTCGGCCAGGCTCTCGGCCGCCAGCTCGGCGGCGATGGCCTCAAGGCCCGCACGGACCGGATAGCTCTCCTCCAGGTCCGCCGCGGTCAAGTTCCGCACCCGCACACCCTTGTTGGGCGCCGACTCGATGAGCCGCAGCGTCTCCAGCTCCCGCAGCGCCTCGCGCACGGGCGTCTGCGAGACCTCCAGCTCCACGGCGATGCGTCGCTCCACGATCCGCTCGCCCGGCTGCCAGCGCCCGCTGACGATCCCCTCCACGATGTGCTCGCGGATCTGTTCGCGCAGCGAGTGAACGACGGGCGCGCTCATGTGGGCTCCTCCGGCGGGGGCAGCGCCCCCAGGGCGTTGTGACCCCTAGACAATACGGCGACGCCCCCGTCCGGAAACCTCCGAACGGGGGCGTACGCGCTGATGAGACGAGTGTTACAGCCGCACAGGGCGCTGGAACTACAGGCCGAGCTCGACCTCGAACTCGCCGGCCTCAAGGATCGCCTTGACCGTGGTCAGGTAACGGGCGGCGTCCGCGCCGTCCACCAGACGGTGGTCGTAGGAGAGCGACAGGTACGTCATGTCCCGCACCGCGATGGTCTCGCCGAGGTCGGGGTGGTTGATGACGACCGGACGCTTGACCGTGGCACCGATGCCCAGGATCGCGGCCTGGTTCGGCGGCACGATGACCGTGTCGAACAGGGCACCGCGCGAACCGGTGTTGGAGACCGTGAAGGTGGCACCGGACATGTCGTCCGGGGTGAGGCCACCGCCACGGGCCTTGCCCGCGAGCTCGGCGGTCTTCTTGGAGATACCGGCGATGTTCAGGTCGCCCGCACCCTTGATGACCGGCGTCATCAGACCCTTCTCGGCGTCAACGGCGATGCCGATGTTCTCCGAGTCGAAGTACGTGATGGTGCCCTCGTCGTCGTTGATCCGGGCGTTGACGACCGGGTGGGCCTTCAGCGCCTGGGCGGCGGCCTTGACGAAGAACGGCATCGGGGAGAGCTTGACGCCCTCGCGGGCCGCGAACCCGTCCTTGGCCTTGGCGCGCAGCTTCATCAGCTTCGTGATGTCGACCTCGACGACCGAGGTCAGCTGGGCCTGCGAGTGCAGCGCCTTCATCATGTTGTCGCCGATGACCTTGCGCATGCGGGTCATCTTGACCGTCTGGCCACGGAGGGGAGAGACCTCCAGGGCCGGGGCCTTCGACGCGGCGGCCGGAGCGGCAGCGGCAGGGGCCGGGGCGGACTTCTTGGCCTCGGCGGCGGCGATGACGTCCTGCTTGCGGATGCGGCCACCGACGCCGGTGCCCTTGACGTCCGCCAGGTTCACGCTGTGCTCGCCCGCCAGCTTGCGGACCAGCGGCGTGACGTACGCGCCCTCGTCCGCGGGGGAAGCCGGGGCAGCCGGAGCGGCCGGAGCCGGGGCGGCGGCCTTGGCCGGGGCGGGCGCGGGCGCGGCGGGAGCCGGGGCAGCGGGAGCCGGAGCGGCCGGAGCGGCCGGAGCCGCGGGCTGAGCCGGAGCCGGGGCGGCAGCGGCCGGGGCGGCCGGAGCCGCGGGGGCAGCCGGAGCGGCCGGGGCCTCGGCGGGAGCGGCCGGGGCAGCCGGAGCGGCGGCGGCCGGAGCAGCGCCGGGAGCGCCGATGACGGCGAGCTTGGCGCCGACCTCAGCGGTCTCGTCCTCGCCCACGACGATCTCCAGCAGCACGCCCGCGGCCGGGGAGGGGATCTCGGTGTCGACCTTGTCCGTGGAGACCTCGAGCAGGGGCTCGTCCTCCGCGACCTCCTCGCCGACCTCCTTCAGCCAACGGGTGACGGTGCCCTCGGTGACCGACTCGCCCAGTGCGGGCAGCGTGACGTCGGTACCGGAGGCGCCACCGGCCGGGGCGGCGGGGGCTTCAGCGGCGGGAGCCGGAGCTGCCGGGGCCGCGGGGGCCTCGGCAGCCGGGGCCGGAGCCTCGGCCTGCGCGGGCTCGGCGGCCGGGGCGGACTCGGCAGCGGGGGCGCCGCTGCCGTCGTCGATGACGGCCAGCTCGGCGCCGACCTCGACCGTCTCGTCCTCGGCGACCTTGATGGAGGCCAGGATGCCTGCGGCCGGGGAAGGGATCTCGGTGTCAACCTTGTCGGTCGAGACCTCGAGCAGCGGCTCGTCGGCCTCGACGCGCTCGCCTTCGGCCTTCAGCCAACGGGTGACAGTGCCCTCGGTGACGCTCTCGCCGAGCGCCGGAAGGGATACGGAAACCGCCATGGTTTCAGTTGCTCCTTACGAAATGGGGAAGTCTGTGGTCGTCGCGCCCGATAACTGAAGGTCAGTCGTGGGAGTGCAGCGGCTTGCCCGCGAGGGCCAGGTGCGCCTCGCCCATCGCCTCGTTCTGCGTCGGGTGGGCGTGGATGAGCTGGGCGACCTCGGCGGGCAGCGCCTCCCAGTTGTAGATCAGCTGGGCTTCGCCGACCTGCTCGCCCATGCGGTCGCCCACCATGTGGACGCCGACCACGGCACCGTCCTTGACCTGGACGAGCTTGATCTCGCCCGCGGTCTTGAGGATCTTGCTCTTGCCGTTGCCCGCCAGGCTGTACTTGAGGGCGACGACCTTGTCCGCGCCGTAGATCTCCTTGGCCTTGGCCTCGGTGATGCCCACGGAGGCGACCTCGGGGTGGCAGTACGTCACCTTCGGCACGCCGTCGTAGTCGATCGGGACGGTCTTGAGACCGGCCAGACGCTCCGCCACCAGGATGCCCTCGGCGAAGCCGACGTGCGCGAGCTGGAGGGTCGGCACCAGGTCGCCCACGGCCGAGACGGTCGGGACGTTGGTCTGCATGTACTCGTCGACCAGGACGTACCCGCGGTCCATCGCGACGCCCTGCTCCTCGTAGCCGAGGCCGGCGGAGACGGGGCCACGGCCGATGGCGACCAGGAGCACCTCGGCGTCGAAGGTCTTGCCGTCGGCGAGGGTCACGCGGACGCCGTCCTGCGTGTACTCGGCCTTCTCGAAGAAGGTGCCGAGGTTGAACTTGATGCCGCGCTTGCGGAACGCGCGCTCAAGAAGCTTCGAGGAGTTCTCGTCCTCGACCGGCACGAGGTGCTTGAGGCCCTCGACGACGGTCACCTCGGATCCGAAGGACTTCCACGCCGAGGCGAACTCGACGCCGATGACGCCGCCGCCCAGGATGATCGCGGACTTCGGCACGCGGTCCAGGGTCAGCGCGTGGTCCGAGGAGATGATGCGGTTGCCGTCGATCTCCAGGCCCGGCAGCGACTTCGGCACGGAGCCGGTCGCGAGCAGCACGTGGCGGCCCTGGACACGCCGGCCATCCACGTCCACGGAGGTCGGGGAGGAAAGCTTGCCCTCGCCCTCGATGTACGTCACCTTGCGCGAGGCGATGAGTCCCTGCAGGCCCTTGTAGAGGCCCGAGATCACGTCGTCCTTGTACTTGTGGACGGCCGCCATGTCGATGCCCTCGAAGGTGGCCTTCACACCGAACTGGTCGGCCTCGCGAGCCTGGTCGGCGATCTCACCGGCGTGCAGCAGCGCCTTCGTGGGGATGCAGCCGTTGTGCAGGCAGGTACCGCCGACCTTGCCCTTCTCGATCAGGGCGACGTCCAGGCCCAGCTGCGACGCGCGCAGTGCCGCGGCATAACCGCCGCTACCGCCGCCGAGGATCACTAGGTCGAAAACGGTGCTGGCGTCGTTCGCCACGTCACGTCCTCCATGCATGTGCGCCGTACGCCGGACCGCTCTTCCCGGGGGACGACCGGTCGGTCGGCTGGTATTCGGCCGCTCTTGTTTCGGCCCTGTGGTGGGGGCCCTGTCCTGCCGAGAACCCATCTTCGCACTTGTCGGCGGGAGGTGGGACGGCGGGCCGGGCTGTGAGACGTCTGATTCGCCACGTCGGGGCGGTACCCAGGCGTATGAACGTACGGATTTCGTTGCGTTTTCGTTGAGGGCGAAATCAGGCAGGGCCCGGACATCTGGACGTCCGGGCCCTGCCCCGCGTACGACAGATCAGCTGGTCAGCCGAGGTCGCCCGCGGCCGTGCGCTCGGCGAGGCGGACCAGGGTACGGACCGCGGTGCCGGTGCCGCCCTTGGGCGTGTAGCCGAACGGGCCGCCCTCGTTGTAGGCCGGGCCCGCGATGTCCAGGTGCGCCCAGGTGATGCCCTCGCCGACGAACTCCTTCAGGAAGAGACCGGCCACCAGGCCGCCGCCCATGCGCTCGCCCATGTTGGCGATGTCGGCGGTGGGGGAGTCCATGCCCTTCTTCAGGTGCTCGGGAAGCGGCATCGGCCAGGAGGGCTCGCCCGCCTCCTCGGAGGCGTCGTGGATCGCGGCGCGGAACGCGTCGTCGTTGGCCATGATGCCGAAGGTGCGGCTGCCGAGCGCCATCATCATCGCGCCGGTCAGCGTCGCCACGTCGACGATCGCGTCGGGCTTGTCCTCGGAGGCCTTGGCGATCGCGTCGGCCAGGACGAGGCGGCCCTCGGCGTCCGTGTTCAGGACCTCGACGGTCTTGCCGCTGTACATCCGCAGGACGTCGCCGGGGCGGGTCGCGGAGCCGGACGGCATGTTCTCGGCGAGCGCCAGCCAGCCGGTGACGTTCACCTCGAGGCCCAGGCGCGCGGCGGAGACGACGGCGGCGAAGACGGCGGCGGCACCGGCCATGTCGCACTTCATCGTCTCGTTGTGACCGGCGGGCTTCAGCGAGATGCCGCCCGAGTCGTACGTGATGCCCTTGCCGACGAAGGCGAGGTGCTTCTTCGCCTTGGAGGAGGTGTACGAGAGCTTCACCAGGCGCGGCGGGGCCTCGGAGCCGACACCGACGCCGAGGATGCCGCCGTAGCCGCCCTTGGCCAGTGCCTTCTCGTCCAGGACCTGGACCTTGATGCCGTGCTCCTTGGCGGCCGCGGTGGCGACCGCGGCGAAGGCCTCGGGGTTCAGGTCGTTCGGCGGGGTGTTGATGAGGTCGCGGGCGCGGTTGAGCTCCTCGGACACGGCGATGGCGCGCTCGACGGCGGCCTTGTACGCCTTGTCGCGGGGCTTGCCGCCGAGCAGGGCGATCTCGGCGAGGGGGCCCTTGGCGTCCTTGGCGGACTTCGCGTCCTTGCCCTTCGCGGAGCCGTTGTCCTTGTAGGCGTCGAAGGAGTACGCGCCGAGCAGCGCGCCCTCGGCGATCGCACCGGCGTCCTCGGCGTCCTCGGCGGGCAGTGCGAACGCGGCCTTCTTCGAGCCGGACAGGGCGCGCGCGGCGGTGCCGGCGGCGCGGCGCAGGGCGTCCGTGCCGTACGTCTCGTCCTTCTCCGGCACCGTGCCGAGGCCGACCGCGACGACGACCGGCGCCTTGAAGCCGGAGGGCGCGGGCAGCTTCGTCACCTCGCCCTCGGCGCCCGTGGCACCGAGGGTCTCCAGGACGGACGCGAGCTTTCCGTCGTAAGCCTTGTCCACGGCCTCGGCGCCGGGCGCGACAACCGGTCCCTTGGCGCCCTTGGCGACGCCGACGACGATCGCGTCGGCACGGAGGCCGGACGCGGCGGCGGTGCTGAGAGTCAGAGCAGTCACGGTGGTGAATTCTCGCTTCCGTTGAGTTCTTTGGCCGATGGGTGGGTCGACCGGGCCCGGCGCCAGCCTAGAACCGGCCGGAAAGGCGCCGAACATGAGCCTACGCGCGTCGCGCCCGTTCGATCGTGCCGAGAGAGATTCATCCTTTCGTGGCGACGCTTTCATGTTTCAGCCAGGAACATCCGCGGTTCAGTCAAGGGCGAGGACAACCAGGGCCGTTGTGGCCGCCGTCTCGGCGAGCGCGCCGAAGACGTCCCCGGTGATGCCGCCGAACCGGCGGACGCAGTGCCGCAGGAGAAGTTCGGCGGCGCAGAGGGCCGCCACGACGGCGGCGGCGTACTGGACGGCTCCGTACGTTCCCAGGGGCGCGGCGGCAACCGCGGCGACGCCGGTGACGAGGGCCGCCGCGAGCAGGGCGGAGCCGCGCGGGACTGTCCCGGCCACCGCGGCTCCGAGCCCCCCGGGGCGGGCCGGGGGGACGCCGTCGCGTGCCGCCAGGGTGAGGGCGAGGCGGGCGGTGGTCGCCGAGACGACGGCGGCGAGGGCTCCGCGCTGCCAGGAGGCGTCGTACAACTCGAAGAGAACGGCCACTTGGGCGATCAGGACGAAGAGAAGGGTGATGACGCCGAAGGGCCCGACGTCGGACTGCTTCATGATGCGCAGCGCGTCCTCGGCGGGCTTGGCACTGCCGAGGCCGTCGGCGGTGTCGGCGAGGCCGTCGAGATGAAGCCCCCGGGTGAGCGCGGCGGGGGCCGCCGCGGTCGCCGTGGCGGCGAGCAGCGGGCCCGCCCCGAGCGCCATGAGCGCGGCTCCGAGCGCGGCGGCGCACAGGCCGACCACCAGACCGGCGAGGGGAGCGCACAGCATTCCCCCGCGGGCGGCCTCGCGGTCCCAGCGGGTGACCTTGACCGGGAGCGCGGTGAGGGTGCCGAAGGCGAAACGTATGCCGTCACCAGCAGTTTTTCTGACCACCACAAGAGGCTACCCGCGGCCCCTGCGCCCGCCGCCCCGACCTGCGCCCACACTCCCCGCCCCGCAGGATGGCCCCATGGGTGACTGGTGGTACCGGAACATCGAGGAGCCGGGGAAGCTCCCGCTGTTGCTCGCGTTGCTCTCGTTCGTGGCGGCCTTTCTCATCACCCGCACGATCACCCGCCTCATCCGCGCAGGCAAAGGCCCCTTCCGGAACATCAGTACGGGAGAGGTCCACATCCACCACGTCGTACCGGGCATCTTCCTCATGCTCGTCGGCGGATTCTGGGCCGTCGCGGCAGGACAGCACAGCCTGGGCGCTTCGTTCGCGGCGGTCTTCTTCGGGGCGGGCGCCGGTCTCGTATTGGACGAGTTCGCGCTGATCCTCTACCTCGACGACGTCTACTGGAGCGAGCGGGGACGCAAGAGCGTGGAAGTCGTGATGCTCACCGCGGCCCTGGTCGTGCTCATCCTGACCGGCTTCACCCCGTTCGGCGTGGACGACCTGACGCCCGAGGAGCGGAGCAACCGCGCGGGCCTCGCCCTGAACGTCGCCGTCAACTGCTGCTTCGCCCTGGTGGCGCTGGCCAAGGGCAAGCTGCGTACCGCGCTGATCGGCATGGTGATCCCGCTCGTCGCCCTGATCGGCGCCGTCCGCCTGGCCCGCCCGGGATCTGCCTGGGCCAGACGCTTCTACCGCAAGCGGCACCGCGCCCGGGCCCGCGCCGCCCTGCGCGCCTTCCACCACGACCGCCGCTGGTCGGGCCCGCGCCGCAAGGTTCAGGACTGGATCGGCGGCAGACCGGACCCCGAACTGACGCGCCCCCGGCCCCGCCGCTGAAGCCGCCGCTCGCGCACCGCCGAGAACAGGCAGAGCACAAGCACCGCGGCGATCGCCGCCAGATGCTCCTTGCCCGCGAGGTTGTCCTTGACCAACACCTCGATGACCATCACGGCGATCACGAGCCCGGCGGTGAACCAGGCCCGGTAACGCCAGCACACGTACACCGCGAGCCCGACCACCGCGGCGGACGGCCCGGTGTCGACGACCTGAGCGTCCGACACCGGGAGCCCGAGCGGGTTCCCGGGCCCCCATGCGATGCCCACGCGCGCGTAGAGCGTGCCGGCGAGGGTCGCCGCGTAGCCGACGACGAGCGTGCGCCACCAGCCGACACAGATCTCCGCGACGCCGAACACCAGCAGGATCTGCGCGAGCGCGCCCCAGACGGGCAGGTCGAGGGCGGGCACGAAGAGGGAGAGCGGGGTACGCAGCAGGGCGAGCCGGAGCGGCTCCTCGGCCCGTACGGAGCCGATGTTCTGGACGAACTGATAGCCCCAGGGCTGGTTCTGCACGTACTGCAGGAGGGCGGTGAGGCAGACGGCGGCCAACGTCATGGGCGCCGCCCGCCACTGCCGTCCGGCGACGCCGCACCGCACAGCGGCGTACAGCGCGCCCCACTCGCCGCGGGCCAGCCGGGCGAGGCGGGGGGCCAGGGTGTTCATCGTCTGGACTCCAGGTGCTTGCGGTGCAGCCACTTCGGCAGGCCCGGCGCTTCAAGGAAGCCCTCCGCGCGGGCCGACGCGAGGCCGATGCGTGGCAGGTCACCGCTCTTCTCGAAGAGAAGGAAGCGGGGCTCCCAGATCGGCCGGTACTTCGCGTTGGCTCGGTAGAGCGACTCGATCTGCCACCACCGGGAGAAGAAGGTGAGCAGTGAGCGCCACAGCCGCAGGACCGGGCCCGCGCCGAGCCGCGAGCCACGTTCGAAGACCGAACGGAACATCGCGAAGTTGAGAGAGACCTGAGTGATCTTGATCTCGGAGGCGCGCCGGAGCAGCTCGATGACCATGAACTCCATCAGCCCGTTGTCGGAGTCGCGGTCACGCCGCATCAGATCGAGGGAGAGCCCCCGCGGCCCCCAGGGCACGAAGGAGAGGACGGCCCTCAACTCCCCGTCCCCGTCCCGGCATTCGAGCATCACGCACCGCCCGTCCGCGGGGTCGCCGAGCCGCCCGAGCGCCATCGAGAAGCCCCGCTCGGTGGCCCCGTCACGCCAGTCGTCGGCCCGCCCGATGAGGTACGCCATCTCGTCGGCCGGGATGTCCTCGTGGCGCCGGATCCGCACCTCGTGCCCGGCCCGCTTGACCCGGTTGTACGCCTGACGGACCGTCCGCATGGCCCGCCCCTCCAGCGTGAACTCATCCGTCTCGACGATGGCTTCGTCGCCCAGCTCCAGGGCGTCGAGGCCGTGCCGGGCGTAGATCGTGCCCGCCTCCTCGCTCGCGCCCATCACGGCCGGGAGCCAGCCGTGCTCGCGGGCGTCGGCGAGCCAGGGCTCGATGGCGCCGGGCCAGGCCTCCGGATCGCCGATGGGGTCACCGGAAGCCAGCGAGACGCCCCCGATCACCCGGTAGACGACCGCCGCCTTGCCGCTCTGCGACCACACGACGCTCTTCTCGCGGCGCAGCGCGAAGTAGCCGAGCGAGTCGCGCTCGCCGTACTTGTCGAGCAGCGCGTGCAGCTTGTGCTCGTCGTCCTCGGTGAGCGGGTCGACGGCCTTGCGCGAGCGGAACGCGGCGTACAGGACGGCCAACAGGAGCAGCGTGCTGAGCACGTTGACGGAGACGTTGACCCAGCCTGGCGTGGTGATGCCCTCGAACCGCTCGTCGTCGGCGGCCAGCGAGACCAGGCGCATCGTGCCGTAGCGCCAGCGGTCGAGGAAGGTCGAACGGTAGTCGTCGTGCGCGCGGTTGGTGACGGTGACCAGGAGCGCGGCGATCAGCGAGGTCACGAGCAGCCCGCCGACGGCGACGACCGCCGCGAGCTTCGGATTGGAGCGGTCGCCCTTGGCGTAGAACTCCCGCCGCCCGACGGTCAGCGAGGCGACGAAGGCCGCGGTCAGGGCGAGGGAGATCCAGTTCTGCGGATACTGGCGGATCTCCGGAAAGAACATCGCGAACGCGAAGAGCAGCAGAAAGAGCCCGCTGAGTACGAAGTTGAGAATCCAGGCGGCACGTTTGCGGCGGCGCATCGTGATCGCCAGGAACATCGTGAACGCGCCGGAGGCGAAGCCCGCGGTGAGGAGGTACGGCGTGAAGTAGTTCTCGGTGTTGTGCCGTCGCAGGTCCTGGCCCAGGGAGACCCAGACCGCGCTCAGGAAGTTGATGAAGGTGACGGCGCGGAGGTACCAGACGCTGAAGGCCGCGGCGAGACGCTGACGGCGCCCGGCGGCAGATTGCTCATCTCCCATGAAAAGGGATCATATGGGCCATGCCGGGCCGTCCTCGGCTGCGCGCAGCCGCGCCGCCTATTCCACTCCGGGGTCCCCGGCCCTGGGTGGGACCGCGGAGCCCGTCTTGGTTCCCGACTGCGGCTCGGGCTCCGGTTCCGGCTCGGGCTCCGGTTCCGGCTCGGTCTCAGGCTCCGGCTTCCGCTCCGGCAGCTCCGCCGAGAGCGCCGCCGCGGCGCGCACCATCGGCAGCGACAGGAGCGCGCCCACGCCCTCGCCCACCCGTACGCCCTGCTCGAGCACGGGATCGAGCGCCATCCGGTCCAGGGCCTTGGCCTGCGCCGGCTCCCCGCTGCTGTGCCCCGCGAGCCACCAGTCCGGCGCCCGGAAGGCGACCCGCTGGGCCACCAGCGCCGCAGCCGAAGCCACCACGCCGTCCAGGATGACCGGCGTACGACGCACCGCGCACTGCAGCAGGAACCCGGTCATGGCGGCGATGTCCGCACCGCCCACGGCCGCGAGCAGCTCCAGCTGATCCCCGAGGACCGGCCTGGCCCGCCGCAGGGAATCCCGTACCGCCGCGCACTTGCGCATCCACGCCAGGTCGTCGATCGGCGCCCCGCCCCGCCCGGTCACCACGGACGCGTCGGTCCCGCACAGCGCGGCGACCAGCGTCGCAGCGGGCGTCGTGCCGCCGACGCTCACATCGCCGAGCACGACCAGGTCGGTCCCGGAGTCCGCCTCCTCGTCGGCGACGGCCATCCCGGCCCGCACCGCGGCCTCGGCCTCCTCGGCCGTCAGCGCGTCCTCGATGTCGACGCGACCCGAACCGCGCCGCACCCGGTACCCCGCCACCTGCGCGGGGAGCTCGGCCGGGTCGCAGTCCAGGGCCATGTCGACGACCCGGACGGGCACGTCGAGGCGGCGTGCGAGGACGGCGACGGGGCTTGCGCCGGAGAGCACGGAACGTACGAGGTCGGCCGCGCCGCCCGCGGGCCGCGCGGACACGTCGAGGCGGGCCACCCCGTGGTCGCCCGCGAAGAGCACCACGCGCGGTCGCTCGATCGGCTTGACCGGCACCGATGACTGGGCCGCGGACAGCCACTCGCCGAGCTCGTCCAGGCGGCCGAGCGCGCCGGGCGGCACGCTCTGCCGCTCCCTGCGCTCCTCGGCGTCGCGGCGCACCCCGCCGTCGGGGCGCTCGATCAGGTCGGTGAAGTCGTCGAGATTCAGCGAGCTCATTCGCCGAACAGTACCGGCAGGGCCCGGGCCCGGATCGGACGGCCCGGCAGCGGACACCGCCCCGGGCGGCGGACCGTGTGACGCGCCCTCTCCACGGTGTCGCTGCGCCGGTACCGATGGCCCCTTACGTACCGTTTGCACCGGTTTGTCACACAGACTCGCTTCCGTACCGCCCGCACCGACAGAGGAGCCTGCCACGCCCATGGACGCCGCCCAGGCCGCCGCCGCCCAGGCCCGGAAGATCTTCGCTGCCCCGAACTCCCCGCGCCGCCACCGCGCCCGCGCCCGCGCCATGGGCCGCTTCATCGAACCCGAGAGCTGGCTGGACCTCGACACCGGGCGCGGGCTCTTCCCCGCCGCCGCCCAGCAGGTGCACCCGTACACCGCCTTCGACGGGCTCGACGCGTCCGAGCAGGTCGAGGAAGGCCGCAAGGCGGGCCGGATCGAGGAGGCCCACCGCGGGTTCCTCGCCGACCTCGCGCCGCGGCTCGCGGGGCGCTACGACGCGATGAGCATGTTCCACTACCTGGAGCACAGCGCCGATCCGCGCATCGAACTCATCGCCGCCCGGCGGGTGTTGCGCCCCGGCGGCCATCTGATGATCGAGATCCCCGCCCCGGAGAGCCGGTACGCGCGGCTCCTCGGCAAGGCACGGGTGCCGTACGTCAGGGCGCGGTACACGCACCGCATCCCGCTCACCGCGCTCCGCCGCGAGCTGGAGAGCCTCGGCTACACCGTCGTGGCCACCGAACGCCGCGAAGCGCACGTCCCGCTCGCCCTGGCCGCGGGCCTCGCCATGGCCCTCGGCCGCGTCCGGCTCACGCAGGAGGCGCTCGTGTACGTCGCGGCTCCGCTGCTGATCGCCGCATCCCTCGTCGACCGGCTGCTCGCCCCCCTGGTCAGCCGCACCCGGTTCGCCAACGCCGTCCGGGTCATCGCCCGCAGGAACGCTGACGCGTGAGCGGCGCCCTGGACCTGCGAGTTCAGCTCCGCAGGACGAGTGCCTGGCCCGCCACGACCATCAGGACGTGCTCGCACTCCGCCGCGAACGCCGCGTTCAGGCGGCCCAGTTCATCGCGGTAGCGGCGGCCCGACGCGGTCGCGGGGACGATGCCGGAGCCGACCTCGTTCGAGACGGCGACGACCGTACGCCGCGTCGCGCGCACCGCGTCCGTGAGCTCGGCGACCCGCTTGCGCAGCGCCCGCTCGCCACCGCCCGCCCATTCGTCGTCGTCCCACGCGTTCACCCCGTCCATGGCGTACGTCAGCCACAGCGACAGGCAGTCGATGAGCAGGGGAGCCCCCTTCTCGGTGAGCAGCGGCACGAGATCGCAGGTCTCGGTGGTGCTCCACGACCCCGGCCGCCGCTCGCGATGGGCGCTCACCCGGTCCGCCCACTCGGAGTCGCCGCCCCGGGTCCCGCCCGTCGCCACGTACAGCACCTCGGGGAAGGCCTCCAGGCGCCGCTCGGCCTCCACCGACTTGCCCGACCGCGCGCCGCCGAGGACGAGGGTGCGGCGCGGCACGTCCGGTACGTCCTCATAGGCGCCGACCACCAGCGTCGTCCCGTCCGGCACGGCCCGCGCACCCGCGGCGGCGAGCCTGCGGACCAGCTCCGCGCCCGGCGGCACGTCATGGCCCAGGTGGACGGCGAGTACGTCCGTGGCGGGCCCGATGGCCCCTGCCGCCCGCAGCCTCGCGAGCGCGTCGGGGCGCCCGACCACATCGGCGAGGACCATCTCGTACGCGGGAAGCTCGTCCCAAAGCCCCGCGGGCGCACCGCCCGGCGGCAGATACAGCAGCCGCTCCCCGTCCGGTCCGCTCACCTCGTACCCCGTGCCCGGGGCGTCCATCGCCACCGCCCGCACCCGGTGACCCGTGAGCAGCGCGAGCTCCCGCCCGTCGGGCACCCGGCCCGGCTGCGGAAGGCCCGCGGGGACCTCGACGGAAGGCCCGTCGTGCGGGTGGGAGAGGAGAACCTGGCGCACGCCGCCGAGCGAGTGCCCGGAGCGGGCGGCGGCGAGGGCGGCGCCGGGGGTGAGGTCGAGCAGCAGGACGCCGTCCACCAGGAGGGCCGTGGCGGCGCGCGCGGCGCCGCCGAGCGCGGTCGCGCAGGCCGCGCAGGGGCAGCCGGGGTGGGGCAGGCCTTCGGGGGCGCCGGTGCCGAGCAGAGTCAGTTCCACAGGAAGATCCTCCCGCGTCACCGCGAGAGCCGCGCGCCCGGCTAGGCTTCCAAGGGCTTCACTCAGCTGTCGGACCATCGGGAGGCTGGCATGGCGGCATGGACGTGGCGGTTCGAGAAGGCGGACGGGACGGAGGTCCAGCCCGCGCTGACGCCCGAGGAGTTCACGACTCAGGGGGACGCGGAGTCGTGGGTCGGCGAGTTCTGGAAAGAGCTCGCCGAGGGCGGCGCCGACCAGGTGTCGCTCTTCGAGGACGCGAACAAGATCTATGGGCCGATGAGCCTGCACGCGCAGGACACGGCGCAGGGGTGAGCGACGCCTGAACGCGAGGGGGGTGGCCGCACACGCGGCCACCCCCCTCGCGTTCGCCCGCGCCTAGATCTCGCCGAGCGTGACGTCGACGGTCTTCTCGGAGCCGCCCCGTACGTACGTCACCTTCGTCTTGTCGCCCGGCTTCTCCCCGGCGAGGACCTCGGAGAGCGAGGTGATGGTGGTGATCTCGGAGCCGCCAAGGCCGGTGATGATGTCGCCGTCCTCAAGGCCGGCCTTGGCCGCGCCGCCGCCCTTCTGCGCGTCGACGACGGCGACGCCCGCGGGCTTGTAGTCGTCGCCGAGGACCGTGCGTCCGGTGATGCCGAGCGCCGCCCGGCCCGAGTCGGTGACCCGGCCGTCCTTGATGATCTGGTCGGCGACGGTCTTCACCATCGCGGACGGGATCGCGAACCCGATGCCGGGCGCCGCGCTGTCGCC
Source organism: Streptomyces sp. NPDC048436 (assembly GCF_043200355.1). Classification (NCBI taxonomy): domain Bacteria; kingdom Bacillati; phylum Actinomycetota; class Actinomycetes; order Kitasatosporales; family Streptomycetaceae; genus Streptomyces; species Streptomyces sp. NPDC048436. Next base: position 466,826 of record NZ_JBICXP010000001.1, on the reverse strand, counting down.
CATCTGCGGATCGGTCGCGGCCAGCGTCGGGATACCGATGACCTCGCTGTCGAGGGTGACCAGGGCGCCCCCGCTGTTGCCCGGGTTGATCGCGGCGGACGTCTGCACCATGTTCGCGATGGTGGCGCCGGGGGCGCCCTCCGTGCGGGGCTCGCTGACGGTCCGTCCGGTGGCGGAGATGATGCCCTGCGTGACGCTGGACGACAGGCCGAGCGGTGAGCCCATGGCGAGCACGATCTGCCCGACCTCGGCCTTGGTGGAGTCGGCGAACTTCGCGGCCTTGAGCCCGTCCGGCACCTTGTCGAGCTTGATGACGGCGAGGTCCTGCTCGGGGTAGGCGGCGACGAGCTTCGCGCCGAGTGCCTGCTCGCCGGTGGCCGTCGTCACCTTGAAGGTCTTCTCCTTGCCCACGACATGGGCGTTGGTGACGATGTGGCCCTTGCCGTCGTAGACGACGCCGGAGCCCAGGCTGTTGGAGGCGTCGATCTGCACGACCGACGGCAGGACGTCCTTGATCACCTTCTGGTAGTCGCCCTGGAGGTCGCCCTGCGCCATGGGCGCGGCCTGAGTGGTGGATTCACCGGAATTCCCTGAACCGGAGCCTGAGCAGCCCGCGACGAGGAGTACGGCGGCGAGGGAGGCGGTCACGGTGACGGCACGGGTACGCGAGACATTCATGCCCCGAGTGTCCCGTTCACCCCGGTATGCCACCCTGAAATACAGGGCCGATCAGGGGTGCGGAGGCGGGGTACTCCAGAGGCGGCGTACTCCGCGCTACCCCTCGCTACCCCTCAGTCCCGTACGCCGCAGACATGCAGCAACGCCGCGACCCGGCGATAGGGATCCGTACGCCCGGCCCGCTCCTCGGCGGCGAGCAGCGCCGCCAACTCCGCGTCCTGGGGAGCAGCCGCGTCTTCCGGCACGGTGTCGGTGAAGACCCGCACCCCGTACCAGGCGTGCAACGGCGCCGCGATCCCCGCCAGGGACGCCTTCACCGCGTCGAGCCGATCCGCGCGAGCCTCCTGGCCGAGCCGGTCGCGGTACAGGGTGGAGTCGAAGGCGGCCAGCGCCCCCGGCCAGTCCCCGCCGAGCCCCGGCCCCATCGCCAGCGACTCCGCGTTGCGGACGACCAGCGAGAGGAGCCCCCCGTGCGCCAGCATCCTGGCGAGCCCCGCGAGCAGGGCGTCCGGCTCCTCCACGTGCATCAGCACGCCATGGCAGAGGACGACATCGAAGCTGCCGGGCAGGAAGTGGACTCCCGTGTCCCGGCCGTCGCCCTCGATGATGCGCACCCGCCCCCGGATCCCCTCGGGCTCCGCGGCGAGCGCGGCGCGGGCCGCGGCCACCAGCGAAGGGTGTTGCTCGACGCCGGTCACCTTGTGCCCGGCACGGGCGAGCCGCAGCGCCTGCGCGCCCCGCTCCATGCCGACATCCAGCACCCGCAGCCGCTGCCCCACAGGGAAGCGCGCGGCTATCTGCTCGTCGAGCTGCCGGGCCACAAGCTCCTGACGCACCACGTCGCGCAGGCGCGGACGGCTCAGGGCCGCTCTCCGCGCTTGACCTGCGGCTTGGGCAGCCGCAGCCGGCGCATCTGGAGCGTACGCATCAGGGCGTAGGCGACGGCGCCCTTCTTGCTCTCGCTCGGGAAGCGCTCGTTCAGGCGCTTCTTCAGGCGGATCGCGGTCGCCACGGAGTCCACGATGATCAAAACGATCACGAAGAGCCAGAGCAGCAGCGCGATGTTCTGCAGCTGCGGGATGCGGACCATGCTCAGTACGAGGATGATCACCGCGAGCGGCAGGAAGAACTCGGCGATGCAGAACCGCGAGTCCACGAAGTCACGCGCGAACTTGCGCACGGGACCCTTGTCGCGGGCGGGCAGATAACGCTCGTCACCGCTGGCGAGAGCCTGGCGCTGCTTGTCCATCTGGACGCGGCGTTCACTGCGCTGCCGCTTCGCAGCCTCCTTGCGCGTCACAGGCGTGTTGGCCACGCTGCGGCGCTGGGTCTGGGCCTCACTGCGCTTGGGCGTGGGGCGGCCCTTCGGGGCCTGCGGGTCACGGGGCTGCTGGGAGTCGGTCACCGGGGCCTTGCTCGCCGGGGCCTTCTCGTCCTTGGATCGGCTACGGAACACAAAACCCAAGGGTACGGGGTGCTGGTGCATGGACCTCCGCCGGATGGGGAACGATCCGGCAACACCGGGCGTCTTGATTATGTGCCTAAGAGGACGTTCCGTGCGGTTTGAAGGTGGTTTCCGGGCCGTTCCCGGGGGTGCACCTACTCCCTACGCCGGAGCGGAGCCGGACGCAGTCGTCCTTGGGGATGAGCGCATCCGCTCGCGAACAGTGCGGTAATGGATGCAGGGCCCGTACTGTGGGTTCTGTTGCAGGACCTGGAGCTGAAGTCCGTCAGAAGGGGGCGCGCGAAGCCCATGAGCGGTGTCATGAAGCGTATGGGGATGATCTTCCGCGCGAAGGCGAACAAGGCCCTTGACCGGGCCGAGGACCCGCGCGAAACCCTCGATTACTCGTACCAGAAACAGCTTGAGCTGCTGCAGAAGGTGCGCCGCGGTGTCGCCGACGTGGCGACCTCGCGCAAGCGCCTGGAGTTGCAGCTGAGCCAGCTGCAGAAGCAGTCCTCCACCCTTGAGGACCAGGGCCGCAAGGCCCTCGCCCTCGGCCGTGAGGACCTGGCCCGCGAGGCGCTCTCGCGCCGTGCGGCCCTGCAGCAGCAGGTGACCGACCTGGAGACGCAGCACCAGACGCTCCAGGGCGAGGAGGAGAAGCTCACCCTCGCGGCGCAGCGCCTCCAGGCCAAGGTCGACGCCTTCCGTACGAAGAAGGAGACCATCAAGGCCACGTACACCGCCGCGCAGGCGCAGACCCGGATCGGCGAGGCCTTCTCCGGCATCTCCGAGGAGATGGGCGACGTCGGCATGGCGATCCAGCGCGCCGAGGACAAGACCGCGCAGCTCCAGGCGCGGGCCGGCGCGATCGACGAGCTCCTTGCCTCCGGCGCCCTCGACGACTCCTCCGGGCTCGCGAAGGACGACATCCAGACCGAGCTGGATCGCCTCTCCGGTGGTACTGATGTAGAGCTGGAACTGCAGCGGATGAAGGCGGAACTGGCCGGGGGCTCGACGTCGAAGCAGGCCATCGAGCCGGGTCAGGGGCAGCCCCAGGCTCAGCAGCCGCAGGACACCCCGCGCTTCGACAAGCAGTAGTACATCGCTCACGTCCGAGGAGGGCGACATGATCGTACGGATCATGGGGGAGGGGCAGGTGAGGCTGGCCGACGGCCACTTCACCGAACTGAACAAGCTGGACGACGAGTTGCTCTCCGAGATGGAGAGCGGCGACGAGTCCGGCTTCCGCCGGACGCTGGCCGCGCTCCTGGACAAGGTCCGCGAGCTGGGCGAACCCCTCCCGGACGACGCCCTTGAGCCCTCGGAACTGATCCTCCCGGGGCCGGACGCGACCCTGGACGAGGTCCGCCAGATGCTGAGCGACGACGGCTTGATCCCGGGCTAGACGCGGGGCGATCGGGTGGGTGGGCGGGAAAGATTCCGGCGCGAAGCGCCGGTACAGGCCACCCGCGAAGACGGAGCGAGGCAAGGACCCGCGACAGCCCCGCAGGGGCGAGCGAAGAGACCCGGCCCCAGCAGCCCGCAGGGCCCCGTACCGTTTAGCGCGTGACCACTCTCGTGCGAGGCCGCTGCTGGGCCAAGGCGCACCCCCTCGCTGTGGACGCCGCCCTGGCGGCGGCCGTCCTCGTATGCATGGTCATCGGCTCCTTCGTCGAGCCGTACGGCCAGAACGGCGGCCCCACCTGGGGCACCCACACGCCGGGCACGCTCAGCCTCGTCCTGATGCTGCTCAGCTCCACCGCGCTGGTCTTCCGCCGCCGCGCCCCCTGGATCGTGCTCGCGGCGACCTGCGCCTTCACCGTCGTCGACCTGGTCACCGGCGAGTTCCGCGGAAGCGTCGTCATGAGCGCGGTCATCGCGCTCTACACCGTCGCCGCCACCACCAACCGCCCCACCACCTGGCGCGTCGGCGTGGTCACCATCACCAGCCTCACCGGCGTCGCGATGCTCACGGGCCCGCTGCCCTGGTACGCCCAGGAGAACCTCGGCATCTTCGCCTGGACCGGCATGGCCGCGGCGGCGGGCGACGCCGTCCGCAGCCGCCGGGCCTTCGTGGACGCCATCCGTGAGCGGGCCGAGCGCGCCGAGCGGACCCGCGAGGAGGAGGCCAGGCGCCGCGTCGCCGAGGAGCGGCTGCGCATCGCCCGCGATCTGCACGACGTGGTCGCCCACCACATCGCCCTCGTCAACGTCCAGGCGGGGGTCGCCGCCCACGTCATGGACAAGCGGCCCGACCAGGCCAAGGAAGCCCTCTCCCATGTGCGTGACGCCAGCCGCTCGGCGCTCAACGAACTCCGTGCCACCGTCGGCCTGTTGCGGCAGAGCGGCGACCCCGAGGCGCCCACCGAGCCGGCCCCGGGCCTGGCAAGGCTCGACGAACTCGTCGACACCTTCCGGCATGCCGGGCTCCCGGTGGAGGTGGCCGTCGGCGACACCGTGGAGAACCTGCCCGCCGGGGTCGACCTGGCCGCCTACCGCATCATCCAGGAAGCCCTCACGAACGTGCGGAAGCACGCGGGGGGCGGCGCCAAGGCCGAGGTCAGCGTCATCCGCGTAGGACCGAACGTCGAGGTCACGATCCTGGACGACGGCCTCGGCGACAAGAGCGCGAAGCCCCCGGAGAGCGCGGACGGCGGCGGGCACGGTCTCCTCGGCATGCGCGAGCGCGTCAGCGCCGTCAACGGCCGCTGTACCGCGGGACCCCGCTACGGAGGCGGCTTCCGCGTCCATGCGATCCTGCCCGTCACGGCCAAGCCGGTCACCCCGGCAGAGGGAGGAACCACCGCGTGACGATCCGGGTGCTGCTCGCCGACGACCAGGCACTGCTGCGCAGCGCGTTCAAGGTGCTCGTGGACTCCGAGCCCGACATGGAGGTCGTCGCCGAGGCGTCGGACGGCGCGGAGGCCGTCGAGCTCGCCAAATCAAGCGCCGCCGACGTCGTCCTGATGGACATCCGCATGCCCGGCACGGACGGTCTGGCCGCCACCCGTCTGATCAGCGCCGACCCCGCCCTGGCCCACGTACGCGTGGTGATGCTGACGACCTTCGAGGTCGACGAGTACGTGGTGCAGTCGCTGCGCGCCGGTGCCTCCGGCTTCCTCGGCAAGGGCGCGGAGCCCGACGAACTGCTCGGCGCGATCCGGATCGCGGCGGCCGGTGACGCACTGCTCTCCCCGGTGGCCACCAAGGGTCTGATCGCCAAGTTCCTCGCGCAGGGAGACGGTTCGGACGACGACGGCGCGGTGCGCGGCGAACGGCTCGACGCGCTCACGGGGCGCGAGCGCGAGGTCCTCGTCCAGGTCGCGGGCGGGCACTCCAACGACGAGATCGCCGAGCGTCTCGAGGTCAGCCCGCTCACCGTGAAGACCCATGTGAACCGCGCGATGGCAAAGCTGGGCGCCCGTGACCGGGCGCAACTCGTCGTCATTGCCTACGAATCGGGCCTGGTACGTCCAAGGGTGGAGTGATTGCGGGCGCGATCTACTGCGCCCGCAGTATGCGCCGCATAAGAACGGGTCCTCGGAGTGACGTTTCCCGCTCTGGACATGGCAGATCGTGTAGGGGGCACCGGCCTGCCGGTGCCCGTTCCTGCGCAGTACGCCACAGAGAGAGACCACCATGTCCTGGCTGTCCCGGTTCAGCCTCGCCCAACGGGCCCTGATCGGGCTGATATCCATCATCGCGCTGGTTTTCGGCGCGATCGCGATCCCTCAGCTCAAGCAGCAGCTGCTGCCCTCCATCGAACTGCCGATGGTGTCCGTCCTGGCCCCCTATCAGGGCGCGTCCCCCGATGTGGTGGAGAAGCAGGTCGTCGAGCCCCTCGAGTCCTCGATCGACGCGGTCGAGGGCATCACCGGCATCACCTCCACGGCGAGCGAGGGCAACGCCGTGATCATGGCCCAGTTCGACTACGGCAGCGGCTCCAAGCAGCTCGTCGCCGATGTCCAGCAGGCCGTGAACCGCGCCGGGGCCCAGCTCCCCGACGACGTCGACCCGCAGGTCATCGCGGGCTCCACGGACGACATCCCCACCGTGGTCCTCTCCGTCACCTCCGACAAGGACCAGCAGGCACTCTCCGACCGGCTCGACCGCACCGTCGTCCCCGCCCTGGAGGACATCGACGGCGTCGGCCAGGTCAGCGTCGACGGCGTACGCGATCTCCAGGTCGACGTCACCCCCGACACCAAGAAGCTGGCGAAGGCGGGCCTGACCCGGGCCGCGCTCGGCCAGGCGCTCCAGGCCGGCGGCGCCACGCTCCCCGCGGGCTCCTTCGACGAGGACGGCAAGAACCGCACCGTCCAGGTCGGCGGCGGCTACACCTCCCTGAAGCAGATCCAGGACCTGATGGTCACCCCCGAGGCCAAGCCGGGGGAGCGTCCGGGCAAGCCGGTGCGCCTCGGTGACCTCGCCACGGTGAAGCAGCAGCCCTCGGACGCCACGTCCATCACGCGCACCAACGGCAAGCCCAGCCTCGCCGTCGCGATCACGATGGACCAGGACGGCAGCGCCGTCGCCATCTCCGACGCGGTCAAGGACAAGCTGCCCGACCTGCGCAAGGACCTCGGCGCGGGCTCCGACCTGACGGTCGCGAGCGACCAGGGTCCGGCCGTCTCCAAGTCCATCGACGGCCTCACCACCGAGGGCGCGCTCGGCCTGGTCTTCGCGGTCCTGGTCATCCTGGTCTTCCTCGCGTCGATCCGCTCGACGCTGGTCACCGCGGTCTCCATCCCGCTCTCGGTCGTGCTCGCCCTGATCGTGCTCTGGACGCGGGACCTCTCCCTCAACATGCTCACGCTCGGCGCGCTGACCATCGCGATCGGCCGCGTCGTCGACGACTCGATCGTGGTCCTGGAGAACATCAAGCGCCACCTCGGCTACGGCGAGGAGCGCGAGGCCGCGATCATCACGGCGGTCAAGGAGGTCGCGGGCGCCGTGACGTCCTCGACCCTGACGACCGTCGCCGTCTTCCTCCCCATCGGTCTGACCGGCGGCATGGTGGGCGAGCTCTTCGGCTCCTTCTCGCTGACGGTCACGGCGGCGCTCCTGGCCTCCCTGCTCGTCTCGCTGACGGTCGTGCCGGTCCTCTCGTACTGGTTCCTGCGTCCCCCCAAGGACGTGCGCGGCGCCGACCCCGAGGAGGCCCGCCGCAAGGCCGAGGAGAAGGAGGCCAAGAGCAGGCTGCAGCGCTTCTACGTCCCCGTCCTGCGCTTCGCGACCCGTCGCCGCTTCACCAGCCTCGCCCTCGCGATCGTGATCCTCGTGGGTACGTTCGGCATGGCGCCGCTCCTGAAGACCAACTTCTTCGACCAGGGCGAGCAGGAAGTCCTGACCATCAAGCAGGAGTTGAAGCCGGGCACCAGCCTGGCGGCGTCCGACGCATCGGCGAAGAAGATCGAGACGATGCTGGACGGCCTCGACGAGATCAAGGACTACCAGGTCACGGTCGGCTCCTCCGGTTTCATGGCGGCCTTCGGCGGCTCCACGGACACCAACCAGGCCTCGTACACCCTGACGCTCAAGGACAAGGCGGCGTACGACACGACGCAGGACAAGGTCGAGGAGGAGCTCGGCAAGCTCTCGGGCATCGGCCAGACGTCCATCGCGGCCGGTGACGGCTTCGGCAGCCAGGACCTGAGCGTGGTCGTCAAGGCCGCCGACGGTGACGTGCTGCGCAAGGCGTCCGACGAGGTGCGGGACGAGGTCGCGAAGATCGACGACGTCACGGACGTCCAGAGCGACCTGTCGCAGAGCGTTCCGCGGATCTCGGTCAAGGCCAACTCCAAGGCCGCGGCGGCCGGGTTCAACGACACCACCCTCGGCCAGGCCGTCGCCCAGGCGGTCCGCGGCACCGAGAGCGGCAAGGCGATCCTGGACGACACCGAGCGCGACGTCGTGGTGAAGTCGGCGCAGCCGGCGAAGACGCTGGCCGAGCTGCGGAAGCTGAACCTCGGCGCCGTGAAGCTGGGAGAGATCGCCGACGTCGAACTGGTCGACGGGCCGGTCTCCATGACCCGCATCGACGGCGCCCGCGCCGCGACGATCACCGCGAAGCCGACCGGCGAGAACACGGGCGCGGTCAGCGCCGACCTCACCAAGAAGCTCGACGCGCTGAACCTGCCGGACGGCGCCACGGCGTCCATCGGCGGTGTCTCCGAGGACCAGGACGAGGCGTTCGCCTCGCTGGGCCTCGCGATGCTGGCGGCGATCGCGATCGTCTTCATGCTGCTCGTGGCGACGTTCCGCTCGCTCGTCCAGCCGCTGATCCTGCTGGTCTCGATCCCGTTCGCGGCCACGGGCGCGATCGGCCTTCTGATCGCCACCGACACCCCCATGGGCGTCCCGGCGATGATCGGCATGCTGATGCTCATCGGCATCGTGGTGACGAACGCGATCGTCCTGATCGACCTGATCAACCAGTACCGCAGGCAGGGTTACGGCGTCGTCGAGGCGGTCGTCGAAGGTGGCCGCCACCGGCTGCGCCCGATCCTGATGACGGCCCTGGCGACGATCTTCGCCCTGCTCCCGATGGCCATGGGCGTCACGGGCGAGGGCGGCTTCATCGCCCAGCCGCTCGCGGTGGTCGTCATCGGCGGCCTGATCACGTCGACGCTCCTCACCCTCCTGCTCGTCCCGACGCTGTACGCGATGGTGGAGCTCCGCAAGGAGAAGAGGCGTACGAAGCGCGAGGCGAAGCGGGCCCGGAAGGCGGGGGTCCCTGCGGAGACGTCCTCCGATGACCAGGAGCCCGCCCAGGTCTAGCCGTTCCCGTAGAACGCCGTAAGGGGCGCCCGCAGTAGCGGACGCCCCTTACGTGACTCTCTACGGAGGCCTACGGCAATGCCAGCATCCGCTCAAGCGCCAGCTTTGCGAACTGCTCGGTCTCCCGGTCGACCTCGATCTGGTTGACCAGCTTGCCATCGGCGAGGGACTCCAGGGCCCAGACCAGGTGCGGCAGGTCGATGCGGTTCATGGTCGAGCAGAAGCAGACCGTCTTGTCGAGGAAGACGATCTCCTTGTCCTCGGCGGCGAAACGGTTCGCCAGGCGGCGTACGAGATTCAGCTCGGTCCCGATCGCCCACTTGGAACCGGCCGGAGCCGCCTCCAGGGTCTGGATGATGTGCTCGGTGGAGCCCACGTGGTCGGCCGCGGCCACGACCTCGTGCTTGCACTCCGGGTGCACCAGGACGTTGACGCCCGGAATCCGCGCGCGCACGTCCGCCACGGACTCCAGCGAGAAGCGCCCGTGCACCGAGCAGTGCCCGCGCCACAGGATCATCTTCGCGTCGCGCAGCTGCTCCGGCGTCAGGCCGCCGTTGGGCTTGTGCGGGTTGTAGAGGACGCAGTCCTCCAGCGTGAGGCCCATGTCGCGGACCGCGGTGTTGCGGCCCAGGTGCTGGTCGGGCAGGAAGAGGATCTTCTCGCCCTGCTCGAAGGCCCACTCAAGGGCGCGCTTGGCGTTGGACGAGGTGCAGATCGTCCCGCCGTGCTTGCCGGTGAAGGCCTTGATGTCGGCCGAGGAGTTCATGTACGAGACGGGCACGACCTGCTCGGCTATCCCGGCCTCGGCCAGCACGTCCCAGCACTCCGCGACCTGCTCGGCGGTGGCCATGTCGGCCATCGAGCAGCCGGCGGCCAGGTCGGGCAGGACGACCTTCTGGTCGTCGCTCGTCAGGATGTCGGCGGACTCGGCCATGAAGTGCACACCGCAGAAGACGATGTACTCGGCCTCCGGCCTGGCGGCCGCGTCCTTGGCCAGCTTGAAGGAGTCGCCGGTCACATCCGCGAACTGGATGACCTCGTCGCGCTGGTAGTGGTGGCCGAGAACGAAGACCTTGTCCCCGAGCTTCTCCTTGGCGGCGCGTGCGCGCTCCACCAGGTCAGGGTCGGAGGGGGACGGCAGATCGCCGGGGCACTCCACGCCGCGCTCGCTCTTGGGGTCGGCTTCGCGGCCGAGCAGCAGGAGAGCGAGGGGCGTGGGCTGGACATCGAGGTCCACGGGGGACTGGGCGGTGGTCACGACACGCACCCTTTCTTCTCTGCAGACGACTTTTCGTCTAATTGACGTTATCTATCATAGCTCCTTCATGTCAGTTTGACGATGGCCATAGTGTCGATGTGACGCGTTCGCCTCCGACGGGCCCGTGCCCCACGGGTCGGCATGTGCGAGCATGAAGGGAAAGACAGAACACCTGGCCCGGAATGAATCCGCGGCCTTGCCGGTTGCAATCGTCGGCAAGCAGTCTCCGTACAACCCGGGAGAGAAGCAGATGTCCGTATCGGACGAGACCACCACCGTGAGCGACGGCATCCTCCTGTCCGACGCCGCCGCGGGCAAGGTCAAGGGCCTTCTTGAGCAGGAGGGCCGGGACGACCTGGCGCTGCGCGTCGCCGTTCAGCCCGGCGGCTGCTCCGGCCTTCGCTACCAGCTGTTCTTCGACGAGCGCTCGCTGGACGGCGACGTCGTCAAGGACTTCGACGGCGTGAAGGTCGTCACCGACCGGATGAGCGCTCCGTACCTGGGCGGCGCCTCCATCGACTTCGTCGACACCATCGAGAAGCAGGGCTTCACGATCGACAACCCGAACGCCACGGGCTCCTGCGCCTGCGGCGACTCGTTCAGCTAAATCCGAGTACGCGAAAGGCGGCCCCCGGAGTTCTTCGGGGGCCGCCTTCGTGTGTACGCGCCGTGCCGGGGCTACTTCCGCGGCACCGTCTTGCCGCCCTCCGCGTCCACGACCTTCCGGTCGCCGAGCGGCTGGTCCAGGGTCACGGTCTCCGTGAACTCCTTGGCGATCGCGACGCAGACCTCGCCCTTCTTGTGCGTCTCGGTCACCTTCACGCGCACGCTGTCCTTGCTCTCGTCGGCCGACGCCGCGTAGTCGCTGCACACGCCGCCCCAGAAGCTCACCGTCAGCGACTTACCGTCCGCGCTGTAGGACTTGACGTGGATGGCGGGGTCCGAGCTCGTGCCCGGCTTCTCGGTGGGCCCAGGTGTGGCGGACGAGGAGCTCGGCGAGGTCAGGAACTTGGGCTCCACCGCCGGGTGCGTCACCGTGAAGCTCTCCTGCGCGCCCTGCGGCTTCACGTCGAACAGCCAGGAGGGCACGAGAGTCTGGCGCCCGTCCACGAAGTGCACGGCGAGCCCGAACGTGGCGCCCTTCACCGTGATCGGCTGCGGCTTCGGAGGCGCGGAGGAGGGCTCGCACGGCGCCTGCGTGGTGTCGTCGGCCGCGCCGTCCGCCGAGTCGCCCTTGGTGCCGTCCGCCGAGGCGCCTTCAGGGACCGGTGTGGCGCAGCCGCCGATGCCGACGCGGCCGTTGCCGCCGCCCGACTTGTTGAGCTGGTCCAGGGTCTCCTGAGCGCTGATCACCGGGTACGTGGCGCCCTTCTCCGGAGGCTTCAACTGGCCGCTGCCGCCGACCACTTCGCCGTCGGAGCCGACCTGGACGCCGGTCGACCAGCCGTACGTCGGGAGGCCGCCCACCTTCGGGTCGGCGTTCACCACCCGTACGGCGCCCATGAGCTGGCCCGCGTCCAGCTTCGCGTCGTCCTGGCCGACCGCCTTCAGGACCGGCGCAGCCGCCTTCTTCGCCGCGCTCTCGCCGACCGCGTCGCCCTCGCCGTTCGGGGCGGTGGACGACTCCGAACAGGGCTTGCCCTTCTGGCAGTTGTCGCTGCCACCGGTGGTGTACCGCGAGAACGTCCAGGTGCCCGGCGCCTGCTTGCTCACCTGGAGCGTGGGTCCGGAACCGTCCTTGGCGGGGCCGATCTTCCAGGCGCCGTCCTGCGTGGTGGGCCTGCCCTTGACGCCGAGGGCCTTGGCCAGTTCGGTGACCTTGTCCTCGGTGACGGTGCCCCGTGCGTGGTAGACGGCCGCCGATTCCGGGCCGCCGGGCAGCTTGCCCTCGGCGCGGTAGGTCGCGCCGCTCGGGTCGGGCTCTCCGGGGGCGATCCCTTCGGTGCCGCCGGTGTCCCCGGTGCCTCCGGTGCCGCCCTCCTGCCGGTCGCCGTCCGTGTATCCGTCGAGGGCGAGGGGCGGAGGCGGGCCGCCGTCCCCGGCGGGGGAACTCCCGTTGGCGCTGCCGCCGTCCGATGACGCCGTCGCGGCGAAGTAGGCGCCGCCGCCACCGACGAGCAGCACCGTGGCCGCCACCGACGCGACGGCAAGGCGGGAACGCCGCCGGTGCTGCTCGGCCGCGTCATGAACGGATCGCTCGGTGCTCACCGCATCGCTCCTTCGACTGCACTGCTGTCCCTGGAGACCCGTGGGTGGGCCTCGTTCGTATCCCGCGTCCCTTTGACGGGGGACAGCGGTGGGACGCAGCGGGGGAGCGCGCGGTTCCCTCGGCGCGCGCCGATGCCCCGCGCCGGTCTTCCGGCCGGCCCCCGCCTCAGTCGCCGTACTCGGACATGCCGTCGATCAGTCGTGCGGAGGCGGGCGGGACGCTGATGCCATGGATCAGCGCGGGCGACACCGGGGCGGTCGCGACCGCGGCGGGGGCCACCCAGTGCGGGGCCATGCGGGCGCAGTCGCCGCGCAGCGTCTCCATGTTCTCCGCGGGGTCGGAGGGCAGCTCGACGGGACGTGCGGTGACGACATGCTTCGAGATAACGGCCATAACGGAACCGTACGCACCGCGGACCTCGCGAAAAAAGACCTACTAACGGGTAGTTTGGCCTCTTCAGCAAGGGTGTCCCGACCCGATAGCGTGAACCGTCAACCCCTTGCCTCTCCTCCACAGGAGCATGCCGTCGTGCGTATCGCAGTCACCGGCTCCATCGCCACCGACCACCTGATGACCTTCCCCGGCCGCTTCGCCGACCAACTGGTCGCGGATCAGCTGCACACGGTTTCTCTCTCCTTCCTGGTCGACGCCCTAGACGTACGCAGGGGAGGTGTGGCCGCCAACATCTGCTTCGGCATGGGCCAGCTCGGCACGGGACCGATCCTGGTCGGCGCCGCCGGCTCGGACTTCGACGAGTACCGCGCCTGGCTCGACCGGCACGGCGTGGACACCGCCTCGGTCCGCATCTCCGAGACGCTGCACACCGCCCGCTTCGTGTGCACCACGGACGCCGACCACAACCAGATCGGCTCCTTCTACACGGGCGCGATGAGCGAGGCCCGCCTCATCGAACTCAAGGCGGTCGCCGACCGCGTGGACGGGCTCGACCTCGTCCTGATCGGCGCCGACGACCCGGAGGCGATGCTCCGCCACACCGAGGAGTGCCGCTCCCGCAAGATCCCCTTCGCCGCCGACTTCTCGCAGCAGATCGCGCGGATGGACGGCGACGAGATCCGCACCCTCCTGGAGGGCGCGACGTACCTCTTCTCCAATGAGTACGAGAAGGGGCTCATCGAGTCCAAGACCGGCTGGACCGACGCCGAGATCCTCTCGAAGGTCGGCCACCGCGTCACGACCCTCGGCGCGCGCGGCGTCCGTATCGAGTCCGTGGGCCAGGACCCGATCGAGGTCGGGGTGCCCGAGGAGAAGGCGAAGGTCGAGCCGACCGGCGTGGGCGACGCGTTCCGCGCGGGCTTCCTCTCGGGCCTGTCCTGGGGCGTCTCGCACGAGCGCGCGGCGCAGCTCGGCTGCATGCTCGCCACCCTGGTCATCGAGAGCGTCGGCACCCAGGAGTACGAGCTGCACCGCAGCGACTTCATGGACCGCTTCACCAAGGCGTACGGCGATGAGGCGGCGTCCGAGGTCCAGGCCCGCCTGGGCTAGGTCTGCCCAAGCCCCCTCATGAGATCCGGCGGACCACATAAGCGGCACCGTGGTCCGCCGGCTCCTCGCCCAGGTACTCCTGCCCCCGCATCTCGCACCACGCCGGGATGTCGAGCCGTGCCGCCTCGTCGTCGGCGAGGACCGTGACGGTGCCGCCGACCGGCACGTCCCCGATGACCTTCGCCAGCTCGATGACGGGGAGCGGGCAGCGCTTGCCGAGCGCGTCGACGACGAGGGAGGCCGACTCCGCGCCCCTCACGGGCGCCACCGGCGCTCCCAGCTGCTCGCGGACCTCGGCCACCACACCCGGCAGCACGTCCAGGAAGCGCTCCACCTCCGCTTCCTCCGTCCCCCGTGGGAGTGACACGCGGACGTTGCCCTCGCTCAGTACGCCCATCGCCTTCAGTACGTGGCTGGGGGTCAGCGTCGAGCTGGTGCAGGAAGAGCCGGATGAGACCGAGAAGCCGGCCCGGTCCAGCTCGTGCAGGACTGTCTCCCCGTCGACATAGAGACAGGAGAAGGTGACGAGGTGGGGCAGGCGCCGCACCGGATCGCCCACCACCTCCACGTCCGGCACGCTCCCGGGCACCCGCGCCCGGATCCGCTCGGTCAACTCGCGCAGCCGTGCGTCCTCCGCGGCGGCCTCGGCCTGCACCGCGCGCAGCGAAGCAGCGGCGGCGACCACCGCCGGGATGTTCTCGAAGCCGGGGGAGCGGCCCGACTCCCGCTCGTCGGCGGGGCCTTGCGCGGCGAACCGCACCCCCTTGCGTACGACGAGCAGCCCCGCACCCGCGGGCCCGCCCCACTTGTGGGCACTGGCGGCCAGCAGCGACCAGTCACCGCCGACCGGCCCCCACGGCAGCGACTGCGCCGCGTCCACGAGCAGCGGCACCCCGGCGGCGCGGCACGCCGAGGCGACGTCGGCCACCGGCTGCTCGGTGCCCACCTCGTGGTTGGCGGACTGGAGGCAGGCCAGCGCCGTGTCGGGGCGCAGTCCGGCGGCGTACGCGGCCGGGGAGACCGCACCGCTCCGGTCCACCGGGATCTCCGTCACCGTTCCCCCGTCGGCTTCGAGCGCCGCCGCCGCGTGGAGTACCGAAGAGTGTTCGACCGCCGACACCACCAGATGCCGCCCGACACGCCGACGCCCGGCGAGCGCGCCCGCGATCCCGGAGTGCACGGCCTGGGTGCCCGAAGCGGTGAAGGAGAGCTCGTCGGGGCGGCACCCCACCGCCTCCGCGGCTGCCTCCCGCGCCGCGTCGAGCAACAGCCTGGCCCGCCGCCCCTCGCGATAGAGCCGAGCGGGATCGGCCCACCCCTCGTCCAACGAGGCCTGCAAGGCCTGCCGGGCCACGGGATGGAGGGGAGCGGACGAAGCCGCGTCGAAGTAGGACACGGGGCAACGCTAAGCGCCCGGAAGGGGCGCGGGGAACTGCGCGAGAAACCACGACGGCCCCGCAGTCGCGGACGGCGAGGTTCCGCCGAGCTGCTGGGCGCCCCGACCCCCCGTCAGAAGCCCCCGCGGGCAGGGGCCCCCACCCTTCGGAGTGACCCGCGGCGCGTTAGGCACCCTCCCCGCGCGACCCCAAATAGCGTCCAGTAAGGTTTGGCCCGCATAAACATCCAAACCCCTGCCCGCCGCAGGGCGGCGACCGACCACCGAGAAGGCCGCAGCCGAAGCGCGGGCCGAGACTCTCGGGAAGGCGCTACGTGAGTCCCAACGGCTCCGACCGCTCGTCGCGGCGCCCGATGCGGCGGAAGCTGCCGCAGGTGCTGACTGCGGGCCTGATCCTTGCAACCGCCACCGGTTGCACATACAAGGACTTTCCCCGCCTTGGTATGCCCACCCCCGTAACGGAAGAGGCTCCGCGGATCCTCTCCCTCTGGCAGGGCTCGTGGGCGGCAGCGCTCGCCACGGGCGTGCTGGTCTGGGGTCTGATCCTGTGGAGTGTCATCTTCCACCGGCGCAGCCGCACCAAGGTGGAGGTACCTCCACAGACGCGTTACAACATGCCCATCGAGGCGCTCTACACGGTGGTTCCCCTCATCATCGTCTCGGTGCTCTTCTACTTCACGGCACGTGATGAGTCGAAGCTCCTCCACCTCGACGAAAAGCCCGCCCACACGGTCAACGTGGTCGGCTACCAGTGGAGCTGGGGCTTCAACTACGTCGAGGACGTGAAGGGTTCCAACAAGGGCGACGCGAAGACGGCCAAGGAGCTGGAGGCCATCCCGGACAAGTTCCGTGATGCGTTCCCGTCCAACGCCGGTGGCGTCTACGACGTCGGCACGCCCGGCCAGCGGAACCCTCAGAACGGCAACCCCGGTCCGACCCTCTGGCTCCCCAAGGGCGAGAAGGTCCGCTTCGTACTGACTTCGCGTGACGTCATCCACTCCTTCTGGGTGGTGCCGTTCCTCATGAAGCAGGACGTGATCCCGGGCCACACCAACGCCTTCGAGGTGACTCCCAACAAGGAGGGCACCTTCATGGGCAAGTGCGCCGAGCTCTGCGGTGTCGACCACTCCCGGATGCTCTTCAACGTGAAGGTCGTTTCCCCCGAGCGCTACCAGAAGCACCTCGAGGAACTCGCGAAGAAGAACCAGACCGGATACATCCCGGCCGGCATCGAGCAGACGAGCCACGAGAAGAACCGGGAGACGAACAACCTGTGAGCATCCTCAACGAACCTCAGGGTGCCGCGGCAGCGGAAGACTCGTACGAGAACGAGCTGCCGGTACGGCGCAAGCAGCCGGGCAACGTCGTGATCAAGTGGTTGACCACCACCGACCACAAGACGATCGGCACGCTCTACCTGGTCACGTCGTTCGCGTTCTTCTGCATCGGCGGCGTCATGGCGCTCTTCATGCGCGCCGAACTCGCTCGTCCCGGCTCGCAGCTGATGTCGAACGAGCAGTTCAACCAGGCGTTCACGATGCACGGCACGATCATGCTGCTGATGTTCGCGACGCCGCTGTTCGCCGGATTCGCGAACTGGATCATGCCGCTGCAGATCGGCGCGCCCGACGTGGCGTTCCCGCGGCTGAACATGTTCGCCTACTGGCTGTACCTCTTCGGCTCGCTGATCGCGGTGGCCGGCTTCCTCACCCCGCAGGGTGCGGCCGACTTCGGCTGGTTCGCCTACTCCCCGCTGTCGGACGCCGTCCGCTCGCCGGGTGTCGGCGCCGACATGTGGATCATGGGTCTGGCCTTCTCCGGCTTCGGCACGATCCTCGGCTCGGTCAACTTCATCACCACGATCATCTGCATGCGCGCACCCGGCATGACGATGTTCCGGATGCCGATCTTCGTGTGGAACGTCCTGCTGACCGCCGTTCTGGTCCTGCTGGCCTTCCCGGTCCTGGCCGCCGCGCTGTTCGCCCTGGAGGCGGACCGTAAATTCGGCGCCCATGTCTTCGACGCGTCCAACGGCGGCGCGCTGCTATGGCAACACCTCTTCTGGTTCTTCGGCCATCCAGAGGTGTACATCATCGCGCTACCATTCTTCGGAATCATTTCCGAGGTCATCCCGGTCTTCTCCCGCAAGCCGATGTTCGGCTACATGGGCCTGATCGGCGCGACGATCGCGATCGCGGGTCTCTCCGTGACCGTGTGGGCGCACCACATGTACGTCACCGGTGGCGTGCTCCTACCGTTCTTCTCCTTCATGACGTTCCTGATCGCCGTACCGACGGGCGTGAAGTTCTTCAACTGGATCGGAACGATGTGGAAGGGCTCACTGAGTTTCGAGACACCGATGCTCTGGGCAGTCGGCTTCCTGATCACCTTCACCTTCGGTGGTCTGACCGGCGTCATCCTGGCCTCGCCGCCGATGGACTTCCACGTCTCCGACTCGTACTTCGTGGTCGCGCACTTCCACTACGTCGTCTTCGGCACCGTGGTCTTCGCGATGTTCTCCGGCTTCCACTTCTGGTGGCCGAAGATGACCGGCAAGATGCTCGACGAGCGCCTGGGCAAGATCACCTTCTGGACGCTGTTCGTGGGCTTCCACGGCACGTTCCTGGTGCAGCACTGGCTGGGCGCCGAGGGCATGCCGCGTCGTTACGCGGACTACCTCGCGGCCGACGGCTTCACCGCGCTCAACACGATCTCGACGATCAGCTCGTTCCTGCTCGGCCTGTCGATGCTGCCGTTCCTCTACAACGTGTGGAAGACCGCCAAGTACGGCAAGAAGGTCGAGGTCGACGACCCGTGGGGCTACGGCCGTTCGCTGGAGTGGGCGACGTCCTGCCCGCCGCCGCGGCACAACTTCCTCACGCTGCCGCGCATCCGCAGTGAATCGCCTGCCTTCGACCTGCATCACCCGGAGATCGCCGCCATCGGCCAGCTCGAGAACGACGGTCAGAAGGACACCGCGCTGTTCGGTGGCGACAAGGAGGCCGCCAAGTGAAGATCCAGGGCAAGATGTTCATCTGGCTGAGCGTCTTCGTGCTCGCCATGGCGATCGTCTACGGCGTGTGGTCGAAGGAGCCGGCCGGTACGACCGCGCTCTTCCTGGCCTTCGGCCTGTGCATCATGATCGGCTACTACCTGGCCTTCACGGCCCGGCGTGTCGACGCGTCCGCACAGGACAACAAGGAAGCCGATGTCGCGGACGAGGCCGGCGAGGTGGGCTTCTTCAGCCCGCACAGCTGGCAGCCGCTCTCACTGGCCATCGGTGGCGCGCTCGCCTTCATGGGCGTCGTCTTCGGCTGGTGGCTGCTGTACTTCTCGTTCCCGGTCCTGATGATCGGCCTGTTCGGCTGGGTCTTCGAGTACTACCGGGGCGAGAACCAGACCCAGTGAGTCTGTGATTCCCGTTTCACCGAGGGGCCCGGACACTCCTGACGGAGCGTCCGGGCCCCTCGGCGTGTCGCGTCCGCCCCTCGTACGGGTCACTCGGCGCGCCGTTACCGGTAAACGTTCATAACGTGTGCATATGAGCCACTCACCGCGAATCCGC
Source organism: Streptomyces sp. NPDC048436 (assembly GCF_043200355.1). NCBI lineage: Bacteria > Bacillati > Actinomycetota > Actinomycetes > Kitasatosporales > Streptomycetaceae > Streptomyces > Streptomyces sp. NPDC048436. Next base: position 447,990 of record NZ_JBICXP010000001.1, on the reverse strand, counting down.
ACGGTACTGAGCTGCACCTTGCTGGTGGCCGCCCTCGGGGTGGGAACCACGGCCTGTGGCGGCTCCGACGGCCATCCGCTCTCGGCGAAGCCGTACGACGCGGCGGGCCAGATCGCCTTCAACGGCCCTGTGGGCACCCAGAAGGCGGATCCCGACAAGCCCCTTGAGGTCACCGCCCAGGGCGAGGACGGGCGCATCACCGACGTGACGGCCACCGACGCGATGGGGCGGTACGTGGCCGGTGAACTCGGCGCCGACGGCGCCCGCTGGCACAGCACGTCGCCACTGGCGGCAGGCACGCACTACACCGTGCGGGTGAGCACCGAGGACGACGAAGGCTCGCCGGGCCGCAAGGTCATGAACTTCGACACGAACGCCCCGGCCAAGAAGAGGCGCCTCGACGTCACGTTCGGCCCCGAGTCGGGCAAGTACGGCGTCGGACAGCCCGTCACGGCCGAACTCAGCGCCAAGGTGAAGGACAAGAAGGCCCGGGCCGTCGTGGAGCGCGCGCTGAAGGTCGAGACGCAGCCCGCCACGGAGGGCGCCTGGCACTGGGTGGACAGCAAGACGCTGCACTACCGCCCCAAGGAGTACTGGCCCGCGGGCGCGCACATCCACGTACGGAGCAACCTCGAAGGCATCAAGGTCCGCGACAAGCTCTGGGGCGGCGAGTCCAAGCCGCTGAAGCTCACCATCGGCGACCGCATCGAGGCCGTGACGGACGCCGGGTCGCACTACATGACGGTCTACCGCAACGGCGAGGAGATCAACTCCATGCCGGTGACCACGGGCAAGCCCGGCTACTCCACGCGCAACGGCGTCAAGGTGGTGCTGGGCAAGGAGTACTCCGTACGCATGACCAGTGCCAGCATCGGCTCTTCGGACTTCTACGACAAGATGGTCTATTACGCGACGCGGGTCACCGACTCCGGTGAGTACGTGCACGCCGCGCCCTGGTCGGTCGGCTCACAGGGTTACGAGAACACCAGCCACGGCTGCACCGGCATGAGCACGGACGACGCCGCGTGGTTCTACGACACCGTCCGGCAGGGCGACATCGTCAAGGTCGTCAACAGTGCCGGCGCGGACATGGATCCGTTCGGCAACGGCTACGGCGACTGGAACCTCGACTGGAAGAAGTGGCGCAAGGGCAGCGAACTCGTCGGCGGCGCCAAGGAGGGCCCGACGGCGGTCGATGCGGCCCGGCTGCGGCCGCAGGTCTGATCGGCCGGGACACGCCCGGGAAGCGGCGAGAGGGGCCCGCACACACGCGCGGGCCCCTCTCGTATGCCCAAGTGCCGCGTCAGGCCTGGACGGCCAGCCTGGCGCGCAGCAGAGCGGCCAGAGAGTCCGCGAACTCCACCGGGTCGACCGGAAGGGTCACCGCGGACTCCGCACGGCTCCAGGTGGCCAGCCAGGCGTCCTGCGGGCGCCCCATGAGCAGGAGCACGGGCGGGCAGCGGAAGATCTCGTCCTTGAGCTGGCGGCAGACCCCCATGCCGCCCACCGGCTGCGCCTCGCCGTCCAGGACGCAGACGTCGACGCCGCCCCGCTCGAGCTCCTTCAGGACGGCGGGCAGGGTCGCGCACTCGATGAACTCGACCGGGGGGACGTCCGCCGCCGGCCTGCGTCCGGTGGCCAACCGGACCTGCTCGCGGGTGCTCGCGTTGTCGCTGTAGACCAGCACCGTGGCGGTCGGCTGCATTGTTCCTCCGCTTCGTTGAGGGCGTTCGGCCGGGAACCGATGCGCGGATGCTACTCCTCCGGACACCCCGTCAACAGCGGTTCGGACAGCCCTTCGATGGGCCATACGGGCAGGACACACCCCGCAGACACTCCGAACGGCACCCCCCGGGGTGAGGGCGGGATAAGCGACCGACATAATGTCGGTCGTGGCGACAGCAACGACAGTAGATACCGGGCACGCGCACCCGCCGGTCAATCGGCCGAACCTCACCAGCGTCGGAACCATCATTTGGCTGAGTTCCGAGCTGATGTTCTTCGCGGCCCTCTTCGCGATGTACTTCACCCTGCGATCGGTGACAGGTCCTGATCACTGGAAGGAAATGGCGTCCGCGCTGAACTTCCCGTTCTCAGCGACGAACACCACGATCCTGGTGCTCTCCTCCCTCACCTGTCAGCTAGGCGTGTTCGCCGCTGAACGTGGTGACGTGAAGAAGCTCCGGATGTGGTTCATCGTCACCTTCATCATGGGTGCGGTCTTCATCGGCGGTCAGGTCTTCGAGTACACCGAGCTGGTCAAGCACGAGGGTCTCTCGCTCTCGTCCGACCCGTACGGATCCGTGTTCTACCTGACCACCGGCTTCCACGGCATGCATGTGACAGGCGGTCTCATCGCCTTCCTGCTGGTACTCGGCAGGACATACGCGGCCAAGAGGTTCACCCATGAGCAGGCGACCGCAGCCATCGTCGTGTCCTACTACTGGCACTTCGTCGATGTTGTCTGGATCGGTCTCTTTGCCACGATCTACATGATCAAGTAACCGGGGCCGGCCTCGCGAAGGGCCCGACGTTCCGACTCATTCCAGAAGCATCGACGCTGAAGATCCTGACACCGGGGTAATCCGTGAAAAAGCTCTCCGCACGACGACGCCACCCGTTGGCGGCGGTCGTCGTCCTACTCCTCGCGCTGGCGGCCACCGGGGGGCTGTACGCCGCGTTCGCACCCGCGGACAAGGCGCAGGCCGACGACACCGCCCAGTCACTTGCCATCGACGAAGGCAAGAAGCTCTACTCCGTGGGCTGCTCCAGCTGCCACGGAACCGGCGGTCAGGGGTCCACCGACGGTCCTAGCCTGGTGGGCGTCGGCGCAGCCGCCGTCGACTTCCAGGTCAGCACCGGCCGTATGCCGCTCCAGCAGCCGGGCGCCCAGGCGCCGAAGAAGAAGGCCATCTACAACCAGGCACAGGTCGACCAGCTCGCGGCGTACATCGCCTCGCTGGGCGCGGGGCCGACCGTTCCCACCGAGAAGCAGTACAGCCCGGACGGGGCGGACATCGCCAAGGGTGGCGAACTGTTCCGCACCAACTGCGCGCAGTGCCACAACTTCACCGGTGAGGGCGGCGCGTTGACGAAGGGCAAGTTCGCCCCTTCGTTGGAGGATGTCTCCCCGAAGCACATCTACGAGGCCATGCAGACCGGCCCGCAGAACATGCCGTCCTTCCCCGACACGACGATGCCGGAGAAGAACAAGAAGGACATCATCGCGTACCTCGACGCGGTCAACGGCGAGCAGACCGAGAGCCCTGGCGGTCTGAAGCTGGGTGGACTGGGTCCGGTCAGTGAAGGCCTCTTCGGCTGGATCTTCGGTCTCGGCACGCTGATCGCGGTCGCCGTGTGGGTCGCCGCTCGGACCGCAAAGGCCAAGAAGTCATGAGTAGCCAAGAGAATCCAGAAGAGACCCTGCCCAGCGTGCAGGAGACCGAGCACGGCTCGGTAGCTGTCGCGGACGAGAACCCGTTCGCGGACCCGGGGCTTCCGCCCCACCAGCATCGTGTCCAGGACATCGACGAGCGGGCCGCCAGGCGTTCCGAGCGTGCGATCGCCTTCCTGTTCACCCTGTCGATGCTGGCCACGGTCGCCTTCATCGCCTCGTACGTGGCCTTCCCGGTCGACAAGCGCGTCTACATCTTCCCCATCGGCCACATCAGTGCGCTGAACTTCTCGCTGGGAATGACGCTCGGCATCGCCCTCTTCTGCATCGGAGCGGGCGCGGTCCACTGGGCCCGCACCCTGATGTCCGACGTGGAGGTCGCCGACGACCGGCACGCCATCGAGGCCGAGCCCGAGGTCAAGGCCAAGGTCATGGCCGACTTCAAGGCCGGTGCCGCGGAGTCGCAGTTCGGACGGCGCAAGCTGATCCGCAACACGATGTTCGGCGCGATGGCCCTGGTGCCGCTCTCCGGCGTCGTCCTCCTGCGTGACCTCGGTCCGCTGCCCGAGGACAAGCTCCGGCACACGCTCTGGGGCAAGGGCAAGCTGCTCGTGAACATGAACACGAACGAGCCGCTGCGCCCCTCGGACGTCCAGGTCGGTTCGCTGACCTTCGCCAAGCCCGAGGGCCTGGAGGAGCACGACCACGACTTCCAGAAGGAGATCGCCAAGGCGGCCCTGATGATCGTCCGGATCCAGCCGGACAACATCAAGGACAAGCGCGAACTCGAGTGGTCGCACGACGGCGTCGTCGCGTACTCCAAGATCTGCACCCACGTGGGCTGCCCGATCTCCCTGTACGAGCAGCAGACGCACCACGTCCTCTGCCCGTGCCACCAGTCCACCTTCGACCTCTCCGACGGTGCCCGAGTGATCTTCGGCCCGGCCGGTCACGCACTGCCGCAGCTGCGCATCGGCGTGAACGACGAGGGCTACCTCGAGGCGCTCGGCGACTTCGAAGAGCCCGTCGGTCCTGCTTTCTGGGAGCGCGGATGAGCACTACGACGACCGATACGCGTAAGAAGGAGGCGCCCGCCGGTGAGCGGGTCGCCGACTGGGCCGACGGCCGCCTGGGGATCTACTCCCTGGCCAAGGCCAACATGCGCAAGATCTTCCCGGACCACTGGTCCTTCATGCTCGGTGAGATCTGCCTCTACAGCTTCATCATCATCATCCTCACGGGTGTGTACCTGACCCTGTTCTTCCACCCCTCGATGAACGAGGTGGAGTACAGCGGCAGTTACATCCCGCTGCAGGGCCAGCTGATGTCCGAGGCGTTCAACTCGACCATGCACATCAGCTTCGATGTGCGCGGTGGTCTGCTGATCCGGCAGATCCACCACTGGGCGGCGCTGATCTTCCTCGCCGGCATGTTCGTGCACATGATGCGCGTCTTCTTCACGGGTGCGTTCCGCAAGCCGCGTGAGGTCAACTGGCTGTTCGGCTTCCTGCTGTTCGTCCTCGGCATGTTCACCGGTTTCACCGGTTACTCGCTCCCGGACGACCTGCTCTCCGGCACCGGTGTCCGCTTCATGCAGGGCGCGATCCTGTCCGTGCCCGTCGTGGGTACGTACCTCTCGATGTTCCTGTTCGGCGGAGAGTTCCCCGGCGGCGACTTCGTGGCCCGGTTCTACTCGGTGCACATCCTGCTGCTGCCGGGCATCATGCTCGGCCTGGTGGTGGCGCACCTGATCCTGGTCTTCTACCACAAGCACACGCAGTTCGCGGGCCCCGGCAAGACGAACAAGAACGTCGTCGGCATGCCGTTGCTCCCGGTCTACATGGCCAAGGCCGGAGGCTTCTTCTTCCTGGTCTTCGGTGTCATCGCGGTGGTCTCGGCGATCGCCACGATCAACCCGATCTGGGCGATCGGCCCCTACCGTCCGGACCAGGTCTCCACCGGAGCCCAGCCCGACTGGTACATGGGCTTCTCCGAAGGCCTGATCCGTGTCATGCCGGGCTGGGAGATCAACGCCTGGGGTCACACGCTCGTCCTGGGTGTGTTCGTCCCGCTGATCATCTTCCCGCTGGTCCTGGTCGCGATCGCGGTCTACCCGTTCATCGAGTCCTGGGTCACCGGGGACAAGCGCGAGCACCACATCCTGGACCGCCCGCGCAACGTCCCGACCCGGACGGCGTTCGGTGTCGCGTGGATCACCTGGTACATGGTGCTGCTCATCGGTGGTGGAAACGACCTCTGGGCCACGCACTTCCACCTGTCGATCAACGCGATCACCTGGTTCGTGCGCATCGCCTTCTTCGTCGCGCCGGTCATCGCCTTCGTCATCACCAAGCGGATCTGTCTGGGTCTGCAGCGGCGTGACAGGGACAAGGTGCTGCACGGACGCGAGTCCGGCATCATCAAGCGCCTGCCGCACGGTGAGTTCATCGAGGTCCACGAGCCGCTCGACCAGGGGCAGCTGCACACGCTCACCGCGCACGAGCAGTACGCGCCGGTCGAGATCGGTCCGTCGGTCGACGAGAACGGTGTCGAGCGCAAGGTGTCCGGCTCGCAGAAGCTCAGGGCCAAGCTCTCCAAGGGCTACTACGGGGAGGACAACCAGATCCCCAAGCCCACCACCGAGGAGTACAAGGAGATCACCAGCGGCCACGGCCACCACTGATCCCCTGAAGCTCTGACTCAAGGTCGCCACGGCGAGAGCCCCGTCCATGCGTTCCACTGCATGGACGGGGCTCTTTGCCGCTCTCCGCGCTGGATAAGGTGGTCCCATCCCTACGCCACGAACGCTGACGAACCCAGGAGCGGCCATGAACGCTGTGACCACCGCAGGAGGCAACACCGCGGCGGCCCGTTCCTGGCCCGGTGTGCTGAACGGCCTGCTGGACGGCAACGACCAGAGCGCCGACGACACCGCCTGGGCGATGGACCGCATCATGCGGGGCGAGGCCACCGACGCGCAGATCGCGGGCTTCGTCGTGGCGCTGCGGGCCAAGGGCGAGACCGTGGAGGAGATCTCCGGTCTCGTACGCACCATGTACGAACACGCCAACGTGATCGAGGTGCCGGGGGCGACGGTCGACATCGTCGGCACCGGTGGTGACGGCGCCAAGACCGTCAACATCTCCACGATGTCCGCGATCGTCATCGCCGGAGCGGGCGCGAAGGTCGTCAAGCACGGCAACCGCGCCGCCTCATCGGCCAGCGGCGCCTCCGACGTCCTCGAAAAGCTCGGCGTGAACCTGGAGCTCACCCCGCGGCGGGTCGTCGAGGTCGCGGAGGAGGCGGGGATCACCTTCTGTTTCGCGGTGAAGTTCCACCCCGCGCTGCGGCACGCGGGGACCGCGCGCAGCCAGTTGGGGATCCGGACCGTCTTCAACCTCCTCGGTCCGCTCACCAACCCGGCCCGGGTGCGGGCCCAGGCCGTCGGGGTCGCCGACGCGCGGATGGCGCCCATCGTGGCCGGGGTCTTCGCCGAGCGCGGGCACTCGTCCCTGGTCTTCCGCGGTGACGACGGCCTGGACGAGCTGACGACCACGGCCACCTCCCGGGTCTGGGTCGTACGGGACGGCACCGTGCGCGAGGAGTCCTTCGACCCGCGGGACGCCGGCATCGACCTGGTCCCCGTGGAGGCGCTGCGCGGCGCCGACGCCTCGTACAACGCGGAGGTGGCGCGCCGCCTCCTGGACGGCGAGAAGGGCCCGGTACGGGACGCCGTGCTGCTCAACTCCGCGGCGGCCCTCGTGGCCCTGACGCCGGGCGAGGGGAGCCTGACCGAGCAGATCCGCGGGGGCATCGCCCGGGCGGCCGAATCGATCGACTCGGGGGCCGCGAAGCAGGCCCTGGAGCGGTGGGTGGCGGCCAGCAACCGCTGAGAGCGACCCGAGTGTGACGCGAGGCGCAGTCCGGATTCTGGACTGCGCCTTGCGCGTCGAAGATCGTATGGCAGGATGCTGCACAGGTCATGAGTGACAGCGATTAGGCCCCGGCTCGCTGTCCGGCAACCCTCCGTCCGTGGCGGGGTGCCCCGGGTGAAGACCAGGCCGTACGCAGCAAGGCGTATGGCAAGCGCGGACCCCTGCGCACTCGATGAGTGTCGTACCCCTGGGGTCCTGGTCCTCAAGGGAGCAGTCTCGTGAGCAAGCGAATGCGATAGGGCTTCCCGGCCCCTTTTCCGCAACCCTCTTTTCTCTTCGTCACTGCGGCGCCGCACGGGCGCTCTCGCAGTGAACTCGCCTGCCTTCCCACGGGAGTTCGCCATGTCCGCACGCTCTGTCGCCACCACCGAAGCCTCCGCCTCCGCCTCCGCCTCCGCCTCCGCCGAGTCCGCCGACCCCTGCTGCGCGGCCCCGCTGCCGGTGCTCGGCCGTGACGTCACCGTGCCGCTCGTCACCGGCGGCGAGGTGACCTACGCCGCGCTCGACTACGCGGCGAGCGCCCCGGCGCTGCAGCGGGTCTGGGACGACGTGGCCGCTTACGCGCCCTACTACGGCAGCGTGCACCGCGGCGCCGGGTACCTCTCGCAGCTCTCCACCGACCTCTTCGAGAACAGCCGCGTCGCCGTCGCCGAGTTCCTCGGCTGCCGCGAGGACGACCAGGTCGTCTTCACCCGTTCGACCACCGACTCGCTGAACCTGCTCGCCGCCGCGCTGCCCGCCGACTGCCAGGTCTTCGTCTTCGAGACCGAGCACCACGCCTCGCTGCTTCCCTGGCGCGACGCCCGCGTGACGTACCTGAACGCCCCGCGCACCGCCGAGCAGGCCGTCGCCACCCTGGAGCGCGCCCTCGCCGACCGCGACCCCTACGGGCCCGCCCTGGTCTGCGTGACCGGCGCCTCGAACGTCACCGGTGAGCTGTGGCCGGTCAAGGAGCTCGCCGCCGCCGCGCACGCGCACGGCGCCCGCATCGTCCTGGACGCCGCGCAGCTCGCGCCGCACCACCCGGTCTCCATCAGCGAGCTCGACGTCGACTGGGTGGCCTTCTCGGGCCACAAGCTGTACGCGCCCTTCGGCTCGGGCGTCCTCGCGGGCCGCTCCGACTGGCTGCGGGCAGCCGAGCCCTACCTCGCGGGCGGCGGTGCCTCGCGGAAGGTCGCGCGGCGCACGGACGGCGGCGTGGACGTCGAGTGGCACGACACCGCGGCGCGGCACGAGGCCGGTTCGCCGAACGTCATCGGCGTGTACTCGATCGCCTCCGCCTGCAAGGCGCTGACCGAGGCGGGCTTCGACGAGCTCGTCGCCCGCGAGCGCCACCTCATCGCGAAGGTCCGCGAGGGCCTCGCCGATGTGCCCGCGGTGAGGGTGCTCTCGCTCTTCGGTGACGACGCGCCGCGCGTGGGCGTCATCTCCTTCGTCGTCGACGGCTGGAACAGCTCGCACTTCGCCGCCGCGCTCTCCGCCGAGTACGGCATCGGCGTACGCGACGGCCTCTTCTGCGCCCACCCGCTGGTGCGCACCCTGCTCGGCAGCGACCCGCAGACCCAGGGCGAGTGCGGCGCGCCCGAGGCGGCGCCCGGCGAGAAGTCCCTGAACGCGATCCGCGTCAGCTTCGGCGCGGGCACCCCCGATGAGCACGTGGAGCGTTTCGTGCGCGCCGTCAAGGAGCTCGTGGCGGACGGCGCGCGGTGGAACTACCGTACGGAGGACGGGCGTTGCGTGCCGGACACCAACGCCGCCTGAGCCTTGGTCCGTCCCTTCAGACGTGACCCCAGAAGGATCATCCGCAGGGCCCGCTCGGTCGCGTCGGTGAGGAACTCGGCCCCACGGCCGAGCGCCTCGGTGAGCGAGACCGGCGCGGGCAGGATCGCGCTGTAGGCGTCCACGCCCGCCGCCCGTACGTGGTGCGCGCCCTGGCCGATCGTGCCCGCGAGGACCAGGACGGGGCGGCCGAACCGCTTGGCGCGCCTGGCCACTTCGGCGGGGACCTTGCCGCGCGGCGTCTGGTGGTCGAGGGCGCCCTCGGCGGTGACGACGAGGTCGGCGCGGGCCAGGCGCGCGTCCAGGTCCAGGTGGTCGAGCAGCACGTCGAAGCGGGGGAGCAGCTCGGCGCCGAGTGCGGCGAGGCCCGCGCCCAGGCCGCCGGAGGCGCCTGTTCCGGGGCCGAGGGCGAGGTCCTGCGTGGCGCGAAGGTCGCGGGTGAGGACGCGCGCCCAGTGTTCGAGGCCCGCCGCCAGCTGTTCGACCTGGGCCGGTGTCGCGCCCTTCTGGGGGCCGAAGACGCGGGCGACCCCTTGCTCGCCGGTCAGGACGTTGAAGGGGTTGCACGCGACCCGGATCTCGGTGTCCGCGAGGCGGGGGTCGAGGCCTGCGGGGTCGACGCGGCTCAGTCGGGTCAACTCGCCGCCGCCGAGCGGGAGTTCCCAGCCGTCCACGTCCAGGAGCCGGGCGCCGAGTGCTTGCAGGGCGCCCGCGCCGCCATCCGATGTGCCGGAGTCGCCGCAGCCGACCAGGATGCGGCGGGCGCCCGCGTCGAGTGCGGCGCGGATCAGCTCGCCGACGCCGTACGTCGTCGTCGCGCCCGGGTCGCGCAGTCCGCGCGGGACCAGGGAGAGCCCGGCCACGGCCGCCATCTCCACGATCGCCGTCCCGTCGGGCAGCAGGGCGAAGTGCGTGCCGATCCGCTGGCCGACGGGGCCGGTGGCGGGCAGCGCGACCAGGCGGCCGCCGCCCGTGGTGGCCAGGGCGCGCGCGGTGCCCTCGCCGCCGTCCACCAGGGGGATCAGGTCGGTGGTGGCGCGGGGGACGACGCGGCGCACTCCCTCGGCGATGGCCTCGGCGGCGGACTGCGCGGACAGGGACTCCTTGAAGCCGCTGGGGGCGATGGCGAAGTGGGTCAGCACGTGGGTCTCCAGAGTGGATTCAAGGGCGGGTTCAGCGGACGGGCACACCGAGCAGCGGCCAGAGCGTGACGGCGAAGAGCAGGACGAGCGCGGCGGTCAGCGGTGCCAGGACCGCGGAGAGTCGCAGCAGGTCGCGCGGGGTGTAGGTGGGGGTGCCGGGGATGTCGGCGAAGAGCGTGACGGGCTTGGCGGACGCGGGCAGGGTGTGGCAGAACCCGGCCGCCGCGGTGGAGGCGAGGGCCGCGGCCACCGGGTTGACGCCCGCTCCGACGGCCGCCGCGACGACCAGCGGGACCAGGACGGACGAGCGGGCCGAGCGGGATTGCAGGACCAGGTGGGCGGCCGTGCTGACCGCCACGACGACGGCCAGGAAGAGCCAAGGCGGCACATCCAGGGGAACCCCGCCCACCAGCCACTTCGCCGCCCCCGATTCGGCGAGCGCGACCCCCATCGCCATCGTCGCCGCCATGAACAGCAGCAGCGACCAGGGCACCGTCTTCAGGGCGTCCTTCAGTCGTACGGTGCCCAGAGCGGGGGACGAGGCGACGACCGCGCCGATCAACGCGACGACGGCGGGCGGAACTTGGTGCAGCGGCTCGCTGCACCAGAGCGCGACGACCGTGGCGAGCAACAGCGCGCAGCGGGTCTCGGCGGGCTCCCAGGCTCCGGTGACCGGCTGCTCGCTGTGCTCCTGGAGCTGCTCGACGGAGATGTGGACGGGGCCTTCGCGGTCCGCGCGCCGCGTGGTCGTCAACAGGACGGCCTCCGCGGCCAGATGGGACGAGGCGACAGCCAGCGGCAGGCCGAGCAGCATCCACTGCGTGAAGCCGATCCGCTCCCCGGTGGCCTCCCACAGCACGGACACCGTGATCAGGTGGGCGCCCGCGCCGATCAGGGTCGCGACCGCGGACAGCAGGATCACGGTCGGGAACAGCAGCGCGAGCATCACCACGAGGCGCTTCCGGTCGGCGAGGACCTTGGCGAGAGCGAGGAAGACGGGGAGCGCCAGCGCGGCGCGGCCGGACGTCGCCGGTACCGCGAAGGCCGTCACGACCAGGGCCGCCGTCGTCAGATGCGTCAACTGCCGTACGCTGCGCGCCCCGCTGACGAGAAAGGCCGCCGCCCGGCCCGCGAGACCACTGCGTGCCACCGCTGCCGCGAGCACGAAGGCGCAGATCAGCAGCCAGACCGTCTCGTCACCGAGGGTCCCGAAGAGAGTGTCGCTGCTGATCACCCCGGTCGCGGTGAGCGCGAGCCCGGCGCCGAGCGCGATGTACGTGTCGTCGACCGGCGTACCGATCCACGCGCAGGTCGCCAGGGTGAACACGGCGAGGGTGAGCCGCGCGTCGCCGCTCAGACCGGGGAAGTTGCCCGGCACCAGAAGCAGCGCGCACAGGCTCAGCGCCAGGCAGAGGGTGATGGCTCGGCGGGGATTCAGGGTCACGCGTCGAGCCTCGGGCCCTGCTGTGAGCCTTCAATTAGCCGCGGATGAAAGGAAGTTCACCGTGACTCCGGCGAGGCTCATCCCGGCAGCCGGTACCCCATCCCGCGTACCGTCTCCACCCGCTCGGCCCCCAGCTTCTTGCGCAGCGCCCGTACGTACACGTCCACGATGTTGGACCCCGGGTCGAAGTCGTACCCCCACACGTGCGACAGGATCTGCTCCCGCGAGAGCACCTGGCCCGGATGGCGCAGGAACAGTTCGAGCAGCACGAACTCACGTGCCGTCAGGTCCACCGTCCGCTCGCCCGAACGCGCTCTGCGCGTGCGCAGATCCAGCGTCAGCTCCCCGCCGCGCAGCACCGTCACCTCCGGCGCCCCCGTCGCCGTACGCAGCCGCAGGCGCACCCGCGCGAGCAGTTCCTCGAAGCGGAACGGCTTGGTCATCCAGTCGTCGGCGCCGCCTTCGAGGCCCGCCACCGTGTCCCGGACCGAGTCGCGCGCGGTCAGCACGATGACCGGTGTGCTCACGCGTGCCTCGCGCAGCTGGCGCAGGACCGTGAAGCCGTCCTTGCCGGGCAGCCCGATGTCCAGGACGACCAGGTCGAAGCCGCCGGTCAGGGCGTAGTCGTAGGCCGCTTCGCCGTCGCCGACGACGCTGGTGGTGAAGCCGTTGGCGCGCAGGCCCTTCTCGACGAAGGACGCGATGCGTTCCTCGTCCTCGACGATGAGTATCCGGTTCATTGCTGCCCCGATTCCTGTTCCGGCAGTACGAGTACGAAGGTGGCGCCGCCGCCCTCGGTGGGCCGCAGCTCGACGCGCCCGCCGTGTCCTTCGGCGATGGCCCGCACGATGGCGAGGCCGAGCCCGGCGCCGGTGGCGCGGGAGCCGCGCCGTGCGGTGCCGCGCCGGAACCGCTCGAAGATCACCGCGGCGTCCTGCGCCTGGACGCCGGGCCCGCTGTCGGCGACGTACAACTCGATCTCCCCGGCCGAACCGCGCGAGCCGATGCTGACGCGCTGCCCGGTGACGGTGTGCTGCACGGCGTTCTGGGCCAGCTGCACCATCGCCTGGGTGATGCGCTGCGGGTCGAGGGCGGCTTCGCCGTCGGCCACTTCGGCAAGCTGCCAGTCGCGGTCGCCCAGCGCCCGCGCCTTGACGAAGACGTCCGCGGTCAGCTCGGCGAGCTGCACCGGCTCCGGGGTGACGAAGTCGGGGCGTTCGGCCTTGGCGAGCAGGAGGAGGTCCTCGACGATGCGGCTCATCCGGTCGAGTTCCTCCATCACGATCCGGGTCGTCTCCTCGCGCTCGCCCGGGTTGTCGCCCATCAGCTCCAGGTGGCCGCGGACGATGGTGATGGGCGTACGCAGCTCGTGGCCCGCGTCGTCGACGAACTCGCGCTGCGCGGCGAACGCCCGTTCAAGGCGGTCGAGCATGCCGTTGAACGTCTCGGCGAGCGCCGCGATGTCGTCCCGGCCCTGCACCGGGATGCGCCGGGTCAGGTCCTGCTCGGTGAGCTGCGCGGCGGTCGTACGCACCAGGCGTACGGGCTTGAGGATGCGCCCGGCGACGGCCCAGCCGATGCCGGTCGTCATCAGGAGCGCGACCCCGGAGATGGCGAGCAGCATCGTGAACACGTCGTCCGCCTTGGCCTGTTCGCCCGCCGGGTGGAAGGCGACGACGAACGCTGCCGCCGGCCGGCCGCCACTCGCCCCGATGGCCACCTTCGCCCAGCGGACCTCGCCCTGGGCGCGGTGCAGGGTGCCGGTGGCGGCGGAGGAGCCGAAGACCTCGGACAGTGCGGCGGTGTCCTTGGCGAGCGGGTGCTCGATGCGCAGCTCGCGGGACTGCTCCTTCTTGGCGGGGGCCTTGCCGGGGCGTTCGACCAGGCCGAGGAGCTCCTCGTCGGGGTCGGCGTACTGCCGCTCAAGGAAGAGGCGAAGCAGCGGGTCCGGGTCGGTGAACTTCTTTCCGGTGTGCGGGTCGACGCCCTGGTCCACGAAGTTGGTGAACTCGCCGGTCTCCTGCGCGAGCAGCCGGTCGATGCGTTCGTCCACGTCGCGCAGGAGCACCGAGCGGGTGGTGGCGGCCACCGCGGCGAGCGCGACGGCCATCACGAGGAGCAGCCACAGGAGGATGCGGACGCGGGCGGAGACCCAGCGGCGCGCGGACTCAGCCGTCTTCACCGGGGCCGTCGTCGTCGTTGCCGTTGTCGTCCCTGCCGTCGTCGTCATCGTCTTCGCCCGAAGGGTTCTCGCTGACCGGCGGAGGCGACACCGTCTCGTCGCTCGGCGTCGGCCGGGGGGAGGCGGGCTTCGTGGAGGGTGAGCCGCTCTCCAGCTCCACCTTGGGCGGCACCTTGGGGGGCTCGGGGCTGTCGGTCAGGGCGTAGCTGGTGGCGGCGATGCCGAGGGGTATCGCGACGACGGCGGCCAGGGCGGCCATGCGGTGGGAGAAGACCATGGGAGGGAGCGTGCGGGGCGCGGGGCGGCGGCAGCATGAGCCGCGGATGAGGAAACACTCATCCGGCGCCCACGGGTGCGCAGGGGACCTACGAGTCGAGGCCGATCGCGAACGCCGCTTCCAGGTCGTGCTGGGAGTACGTACGGAACGCGACATGCGTGTCCGTGCCCTCCACGCCCGGGATCTTGCTGATCTTGCCGGGGATGATGTCGGCCAGGTCGTCGTGGCGCCCGACGCGCACCATGGCGATCAGGTCGTACGTCCCGGTCACGGAGAAGACCTCGCTGACGCAGTCGAGGGCGGCGATCGACTCGGCGATCTCCGGGATCCGGTCCACGCTGGTCTTGATGAGCACGATCGCGGTGATCACGGCTGGCTGTCTCCCTCGGTAACCGGTGCTGGCATCTTCACTTTAGCCGTCCGTCTGTAGCGGCCCCACGCGTAGAGAAAGCCCAGCGAGAAGCCCACGATATGGGCCAGATACGCCACCCCCGGCCCCTGCCCGCCCTGGAGGGCCGCAAGCCACTGCAGCGCCACCCAGAACGGCAGCACCACCCACGCGGGAAAGCGCAGCGGCAGGAAGAAGAGGAACGGGAAGAGGCTCGTGACCCGGGCCTTGGGGAAGAGGCGCAGACACGCTCCGAGCACCGCGGAGATCGCGCCCGACGCGCCCACCAGGGTCTGGTCGGAGCCCGCGTGCGCGATCGCGTAGGCGAACAGGGCGAGATAGCCGCAGCCGAGGTAGAAGAGCGCGAACTGGATGTGACCCATCCGTTCTTCGACCATCGCCCCGAAGACGTACAAGAAGAGCATGTTGCCCAGGAGATGCAGCCAGGTGCCGTGCACGAAGAGCGCGGTGGCCGGGGAGAGCAGGGCTCGCGGATCGCCGCTGAACAGCTCGGAGGGGACCACGCCCCAGCGCTCGAAGTAGGCCTGCTGGGCGGCCAGTAGCCCATCGCCCCTGCCGTACACGGGGTTGAACCCGGACACCGGGGAGATCAGGAAGACCAGAGAGCATGCGGCGATCAGGCCGTACGTCACCGGGGCGGACTGGCCTCTGATCAGCCGGCCCGCCGTCGCGCCCCATGTGTTGATCATGCACAGAGCATGACGTAAGGGCAGCAAATCGTACAGAGCGCCCCGCCGCGTGAGAGGCCGCCGCATGGAGACCCTTACAGGCCTTAGGGTTACGGGCACCACGCACCATGGAATTCCGAAGGAAAGCGAACAGCCACGATGACGGTTCCTCTGCCGACCGACACCACCCGGTGGCGTTGCACGCTCTGCGGCAATCTCACGCGTTTCGACGTCACCCGCACGTCGAAGGTCGTCGAGTATGTGCACCTCGACCTGGCCGGTGAGTCGAACGTCGAGGAACGCGAGGTGGTCAGTGAGACCATCGAGTCGGTGCGCTGCCGCTGGTGCAACGCGGTGGACCAGGTGGAACTCGTGGACAGGCCGGGCGCCGGCTCCTGACGGAGCGGGCCCCGCACAGCTAGTGGGGTGACGGATGGTGGAGAGCGCGAGCGGGGAGCCGGACGACGGCGCCGCTGAGGTGCTCGACCGCCCGCTGCCCGACGGAGTGCGACGGCGGGTCGTCCAGATCGTCTCGGACGGCTTCGGCGGCCTCACGGTCGGCGAACTTCCCGCACAGCTGAGACAGTACGCCCGCTTCACGCCGACCCGGCGCACGAAGTTCGCGGGCAACGCGATGGCGACCGCCCTGGAGGGCGACGCCCTCTTCCGGCAGCGCATCGGCGAACGCCTCAGAGAGGCGCAGCCCGAGCTCACCGGCGCCCTGGACGCGGGCTCCCCGCCCCCGGCCGCGGACCCGCTCGACGTGGCGGCCGCGGCCTATGTGCTGCGCCCCACCGGCTGGGTGAAGCTGGTGACCGCCGCGGGCGAGGAGGCCCTGCGGGCGGACGCCGAGCGCGTCGAGGAGGAGAACCGCGCCGAGCTCGAACGGCTGCGCGAGGAGCTGGCCGCGGCGCGCGGCCAGACGAAGGCCGAGACCGAACGGCTGCGCACGGAACTCGAATCGGCGAAGAAGGAAGCCGAATCGATGCATCGCAAGCTGCGCGGCGCCCTCAGTGACGTCAAGCGCGGCGAGGCGGCCCTGCGTAAAGCCGCCGCCGAGTCCGATGCCGCACGCGCCGAGGGCCAGGCGCAGCTGTCCGCCGCCGAGAGCGAGACCCGGCGGCTCAAGGCCCGGCTCAGTGAGACCGAGGCGGCCCTCGAAGCCAGCCGCAGGGCGGCGCGCGAGGGCCGCAGTGTCGAGGACATGCGGGTGCGGCTGCTGCTCGACACGGTCCTGGAGTCGGCGCAGGGGCTGCGCCGCGAGCTCGCGCTGCCGCCCGTCTCCGTGCGGCCCGCCGAGACCGTGGACGCCGTCGAGCCGGGGCGGATGACGCCGAAGGACATCGCGGCCCGCGCGCTCTCCGAGAACGATCCGGCGATCCTCGACCAACTGCTCGCCCTTCCGCAGGCGCACATGGTCGTCGACGGCTACAACGTCACCAAGACCGGCTATCCGACGATGCCCCTGGAGAAGCAGCGGCTGCGGCTGCTCGGCTCGCTCTCGCAGCTCGCCGCGCAGACCGGCGCCGAGATGACCTGCGTCTTCGACGGGGCCGAACTCGCCGCCCCGGTACTGCTCGCGCCGCCGCGCGGGGTGCGGGTGCTGTTCTCCAAGCCGGGCGTCACGGCCGATGAGCTCATCCGCCAGCTGGTGCGCGCCGAGCCTCCGGGGCGTCCCGTGGTCGTCGTATCGACCGACCGCGAAGTGGCCGACGGGATCGCGAAGGCGGGTGCGCGGCCGGTCGCTTCGGTCGTCCTCCTGAAGCGGCTTTCGCGGGGCTGACGTACGCCGCTTTCGCGGGGCTAAAGGTGCCTCGGTAACTCCTGTTCGCTATGCCCGAATTGGGGCCTCGGCTGCGCGACGTAGCGTCAATCGACCATCACCGCCTGTGCGTTATCGGTAAAATATGCGTCCCGCACCCCACTTTTTGCCGGTCAGGATTTGAACTGATCACAAGAAGGTCACTAAGGTCACGCCTCGAACCTCCGCTCGGTTGATCACCCATCCGGGGTGACAGCGGTGGTACCCGCCGACCGGGTCTCGGTAGGCGGCTGGAGGAAGAAGGAGCCGCCTTCGTGGCGTCCCACCGTCGACCCAAGCAGCCGAGCCGCGCCCGCGTGACTGTGCTCACCGCGACCGCCGCCGCTGCCGTGGCGCTCACCTCCCAGGCGGCCAACGCGGCGCCGAGCGAGAAGCCGAGCAAGGACGAGGTCAAGTCCAAGGTTGACAAGCTCTACGAGGACGCCGGCCGGGCCACCGACCGGTACAACGGCGCCAAGGAGAAGCAGGAGAAGCTCGAGAAGGAGATAGGCGAGCTTCAGGACAAGGTCGCCGGCGGCCAGGAGGACCTCAACGACCTGCGTGACGGTCTCGGTTCGATGGCCAGCGCGCAGTACCGCTCCGGCGGGATCGACCCCTCCGTCCAGCTCTTCCTCTCCTCCGACCCGGACGACTACCTCGACAAGGCGTCCACCATGGACCAGTTGAGCAGTCAGCAGGTCGAGGCGCTCAAGAAGGTCCAGGAGAAGCAGCGGACCCTCGCGCAGGAGCGCAAGGAGGCTTCCGACAAGCTCAAGGACCTCGCCGACACGCGCAAGGAACTGGGCAAGAAGAAGAAGGAAGTCCAGAGCAAGCTCGGCGCCGCCCAGAAGCTGCTCAACACCCTGACCGCCAAGGAGAAGGCGGACCTCGCCGCCAAGGAGCAGCGCGCGAGCCGCAGCGCAGGCGACCGCGTGGACCTCGGCAAGGAGGTCCCGGCCTCGCAGCGCGGCCAGGCCGCCCTGAGCGCCGCCGCGACGCAGATCGGCAAGCCCTACGTCTCCGGCGGCAGCGGCCCCAACTCCTACGACTGCTCCGGCCTCACGCAGTGGGCGTACAACCAGGCCGGTGTGCAGATCACCCGCACCACGTACACCCAGCAGAACGACGGCACGAAGATCGGCCGCGGCGAGCTGAAGCCCGGCGACCTGGTCTTCTTCAACAGCCTCGCGCACGTCGGCTTCTACGCGGGCAACGGCCAGATCCTGCACGCACCGAAGCCCGGTGCCGTGGTGCGCTACGAGTCGATGTCCACCGTCGGCTCCTTCCAGTTCGGCGTCCGCATCTGAATCGACCGGAGCGCCGCCCGCACGGGTGAATTCCGGTAACTCCCGCTGACTCAACGCCCCGTCCTCGACCTGCGTCGATGGCGGGGCGTCCGGCTGTGCGCGGGCGATCACCGTCGCGCTGCGTGATAGCTTGCGCGCTGTCCGTCAGGCCCCGGCCGTCGGGCACGTCAGTCTCGCGCGCATTCCCCGACCGTCGGGGGCGCCGGCGGTAGAGGAGAGCGGCTTCCCTTGGGATCCCATCGTCGTCCCGCAGATTCCGGACCCGACCGGGGTGCGCGTGGCACCCGGGTCACCGTGCTTTCCGTCGCGGCGGCCACCGCTGCCGCCGCCTTCACCGCACCGGCCGGGGCGGCGCCGCACGACACCCCGGCCGAGACCAAGGCCAAGGTGGACCGCCTCTTCGAGCAGGCCGAGAAGGCCACCGAGTCGTACAACAAGGCCGATGAGCGCGCGGACACCCTGCGCGAGCAGGTCAGGCTGGCCACGGACAGCGTCGCCCGCGGCCAGGAGCGCATCAACACGATGCGCGGCGCGCTCGGTTCGCTCGCCGGGGCCCAGTACCGCTCGGGCGGCATCGACCCCTCGCTGTCCCTGCTGCTCTCCTCCGACCCGG
The DNA here is from genome assembly GCF_043200355.1 of Streptomyces sp. NPDC048436. NCBI lineage: Bacteria > Bacillati > Actinomycetota > Actinomycetes > Kitasatosporales > Streptomycetaceae > Streptomyces > Streptomyces sp. NPDC048436. The sequence continues at coordinate 429,039 of NZ_JBICXP010000001.1, read as the reverse complement.
ACGGCTATCTGGACAAGGTGGCGACGCTCGACCGCATCGGCGCCCGGCAGGCCGGTGAACTGACGGATCTGCGAAAGGCCCAGCGCCGCCTCTCCCAGGAACGCGCGGAGGCCGGTCACAAACTCGCGGAGCTGGAGAAGAGCCGCACCGCCGTGGCCCGCCACAAGCGCAGCGTGGAGCACAAGCTCGCCGCCGCGCGCCGCCTCCTCAACTCGCTGCCCTCGCAGGACCGTGAGGCCTACGACAGGGCGTCGCGCTCGGGACGCGGCGGGCTGCCGGATCTCGGGAGCGCGGCGCCGTCCTCGCCGCGGGCCGCAGCCGCCATCGCCGCGGCGCGCTCGGTGGTCGGCCGGCCCTACGTGTGGGGCGCCAACGGGCCCTCCGCCTTCGACTGTTCGGGCCTCACCCAGTGGTCGTACGCGCAGGCGGGCGTAGGACTGCCGCGCACCTCCCAGGCCCAGCGGTACGCCGGGCGGCAGGTGCCCCTCTCCCAGGCCAGGCCCGGTGACCTCGTGGCCTACCGCGACGACGCCAGTCATATCGGGATGTACATGGGCAACGGCCAGGTCGTGCACGCGCCTTACCCGGGAGCGCCCGTGCGCTACGACCCGGTGGGCATGATGCCGGTGTCGTCCGTGACGCGGATCTGACCGGCGCCCCGCCGCCCGCTGCCCGTACGATCTGAAACGTGGCTGGTCGCGGGCGTGGGTCGGGGGTGCTGGGGATCTGTGTCGCCCTGCTCGTGGGGTGCGGCGGTCCCTCGGCGCCCGATGCCGCGCCCGGCGACGTGCGCAGGCTGCTCGACCGGCGAGCTGAGGCGGTGCTCGACCGGGACGCGAAGGAGTACCGCGAGACGGGCCGGTCGGCCAAGGCCTACGACAACCTCCGTGAGGTGCCGCTCCAGTCCTGGCAGTACCGCCTGACCGCCTTCGACCGCGACGGCGAGCGGGCCACGGCGACCGCCGACCTCCGCTACCGCATCAAGGGCTACGACAGCGAGCCGCTCACCACGTCCCTCGCGCTCACGCTGGAGGAACGCGAGGGGCGTTGGTACGTCACCGCTGAGAGGCCCGCCAGGAAGGCCACGGAGCAACTCTGGGACCAGGGACCCGTCGAGGCCGTACGGGGCGCTCACAGCCTCGTGCTGGGGGTCGGACGGGGCCAGGGGGACCGGCGGGACGACGAGACGCTGCGCGAGTACGCGGATCTCGCCGACCGCGCGGTGCCCCTGGTGCGGGACGCCTGGCACGGGAAGTGGCCGGAGCGGGTCGTCGTCCTGGTGCCCAAGTCCCTGGACGGGATGGCCGGGCTCCTCGGTGCTCCGGCGTCCGGGTACCAGGGGATCGCGGCGGTGACCACGGGGGAGACGGGCGGCTCCGGGAAAGCCCCGGCCGACCGGATCATCGTCAACCCCGAGGCGTACGGCGTGCTCGGCGACTTCGGCAAGCAGGTCGTCCTCACCCACGAGACGACCCACGTCGCGACCCGCGCGCACACCTCCCCCGCGACCCCGCTGTGGCTCTCCGAAGGCTTCGCCGACTGGGTGGGCTACCGCGGGACGGGCCGCACCGCCGCGCAGGCCGCCCCCGAGCTGCGGCGCGCGCTCCAGCGTGAGCAGCCGCCCGGCGCGCTCCCCGAGGACGACGATTTCGGCTTCAGCGGTGACGCGGGGAAGCTCGCCGAGGCCTATGAAGGGGCGTGGCTCGCCTGCCGGATGGTCGCGGACCAGTGGGGCGAGGCGAAGCTGACGGCCTTCTACGAAGCGGTCGGTGTGCACAAGAAGAGGCCCGGTGCAGTGGAGGACGCGATGAGGGAGGTCCTGGACACCACTCCGGAGGAGTTCACGGCGCGGTGGCGTACGTATCTGCGCACGGAGCTCGGCTGACCCCTCCGGGCGCCGAATCGCGCTCACGGGCCCGGGGTTCGGACACCGTCCGCCGCCACAGATTCCGGCAGGCGAGCACGGCCGCCGCGACGAGCAGACCATTGCGTACGAAGAGCAGGGCGATGCCCAGTGGATCGCTCCGCACCACGTGCGAGAACCAGATGGGGAACTCCAGGAACGTGACGAACGTGGCCGCGAGCACCAGACGCACGGGCAGCAGCATGCGGCTCGCGCGGAACGCCAGGCACACGGCGGCGACCCCGACCAGCCACAGTAGGTACTGCGGGCTGATCACCCGGCTCGTCGTCGTGAACAGCAGCACGGCGACGAAGGCCGCGTCCGCGACGGTGCCCGGCGACCAGACACGCGCGCGCAGCCGCCACACGAGCAGCCAGCAGAAGGCCGCCGCCGAAAGCCCCTGGGCCACCGTGCTGACCAGCGGGACACAGGGGCCGAGGAACTCCACCGAGCCGTAGTTGAGCTGTACGTCGCCCTGCCAGCCGAGGTGGCGCGCGACATGGAAGACGAGCGCGCCGAGCGACTCGACCTCGGTGCCGCGGTCGCGCTGGAAGGTCAGGAAGGCGAGCGCGCCGGGCATGGTCACCAGGAAGGCCAGGGCGAGGCCGAAGGCGGTGACGGCCGCCGCGCCCCACGCACTGCGCGTGACGCGTCCGCGTGGAGTTCCGACGAGGAGCAGTACGGGCCACACCTTGAGCAGCGCGCCGAACCCCGCGAGCGCCCCCATCACACGGGGGCGGCGGCCCCCGGCGAGCAGCGCGGCGACCGCCACGGCCGTCACCATCACGTCGTAGCGGGCGTACACCGTGGGCCCGAGCAGCGCCACGCCCGCGACCCACACCCAGGCGCCACGCGGCGACTTGCCGGGCCGACCTCCCGCGTACAGGAGCAGTCCCAGGACCAGGGCGTCGGCGATGAGGGCGAGTACGAAGAACGCCGAGGCGTAGTCCAGGAAGGGCAGCAGGGCGGGGGAGAGGACCGGGAGGGCGGCGGCGGGCGGGTACTGCCAGGTGACGTCGTCGAGCGGGAAGGTGCCGGTGCGCAGGACCTCGTACCAGCCGTGGTAGATGACGGTGACGTCGCTGGTCACGTCGGGGCCGGGGGCGGTGAGCACCTTGAAGACGCAGAGCAGCAGGACGGTCCTGGTCAGGACCCACACGGTCAGGATCCGCGCCATGCGCACCACGCCCCATTTCGGCTGTTTCATCGTGATTCGGTCAGCCATGATGCCGGGCCCGGCTGTGGATGGGCCAAGAGGCGGGGCCGTTCGGAGGGCGGGGCCGTGCCGCGCTTCGCCGGGCTTTCGGTACTGTCGGCGACGATGCACAAGACCTTGATCGTCACGAACGACTTCCCGCCCAGGCCCGGTGGCATCCAGGCGTTCCTGCACAACATGGCGCTGCGCCTGGACCCCGAGCAGCTCGTCGTCTACGCCTCCACATGGAAGCGGGGGCGCGAGGGCGCGGAGGCGACGGCCGCCTTCGACGCGGAGCAGCCCTTCACCGTCGTACGCGACTCCACGACGATGCTTCTGCCGACCCCGCGGGTCACCGGGCGCGCTGTCTCGCTCCTGCGGGAACACGGCTGCGAGTCGGTGTGGTTCGGGGCGGCGGCGCCCCTGGGGCTGATGGCGCCGGCGCTGCGGAAGGCCGGGGCGCGGCGGCTCGTCGCCACGACGCACGGCCACGAGGCGGGGTGGGCGCAGCTGCCCGCCGCACGCCAACTCCTGCGCCGGATCGGCGACTCGACGGACACGATCACCTATCTGGGCGAGTACACCCGCTCCCGGATCGCCGCCGCGCTGACGCCCGAGGCCGCGGGGCGGATGGTCCAACTGCCGCCGGGCGTCGACGAGAAGACCTTCCACCCGGGCTCGGGCGGTGACGCGGTCCGTGCCCGCCTCGGGCTTAGCGACCGGCCGGTCGTGGTGTGCGTCTCACGGCTGGTGCCGCGCAAGGGGCAGGACACGCTGATTCTCGCGATGCCGCGGATTCTGGCGGGGGCGCCTGAGGCGGTGCTGCTGATCGTCGGGGGCGGCCCTTATGAGAAGGAACTGCGGAAGCTGGCGGCCGAGACGGGTGTCTCGGACTCCGTGCGGTTCACGGGGGCCGTGCCGTGGGCGGAGCTGCCCGCGCACTATGGCGCCGGGGACGTCTTCGCCATGCCGTGCAGGACGCGGCGGGGCGGGCTTGATGTGGAGGGCCTCGGGATCGTGTACCTGGAGGCTTCGGCGACCGGCCTTCCCGTGGTCGCGGGTGACTCCGGCGGGGCGCCGGACGCGGTGCTGGACGGGGAGACCGGGTGGGTGGTCCGGGGCGGCTCCCCGGAGGACGCGGCGGACCGGATCGTCACCCTGCTGGGCGACGCGGAGCTGCGGGCGCGGATGGGGGAGCGGGGCCGGGAGTGGGTGGAGGAACGGTGGCGCTGGGATCTCCTGGCGGAGAGGCTGCGGGAGTTGCTTTAGCGCCTGATGGGGTGCCGCTGGGGGTTGTTGCGCGACTGACCGCCGCCGTCGGCTGAGCGCGCAGTTCCCCGCGCCCCTTAAGGGGCGCGGGGAACTGCGCGAGCAACCAGCCACGACCGCAAGTCGCCAACGAACATGGCCCCCCACGGCGAGTGGGCGACCCCGCAAACGCTACCCGCGGTAAATTGCCTCGATCTCGTCCGCGTAGTCCTTGGCGACAACATTCCGCTTCAGCTTCAGAGACGGCGTCAAATGCCCCGACTCCTCCGTGAACTGGGAGGACAGGACACGGAACTTCCGCACCGACTCCGCCTTGGAGACGGCCGCGTTGCCATCGTCCACCGCGCTCTGGATCTCCGCGAGGAAGTCCACGTCCTCCCGCAGTGACGCAGCCGTGGAGCCCGCCGGCTTCCCGTGGTCCGAGGCCCAGCGGCCCACGAACTCGTCGTCCACCGTGACGAGCGCGCCCACGAAGGGCCGCCCGTCGCCCACGACCATGCACTCCGCGACCAGCGCATGCGCGCGGATACGGTCCTCGATCACCGCGGGAGCGACGTTCTTGCCGCCCGCCGTCACGATGATCTCCTTCTTGCGGCCGGTGATCTGGAGGTAGCCGTCCTCGTCGAGCGTGCCGATGTCACCGGTGTGGAACCAGCCGTCGGCAAGCGCCTCTTCGGTCGCGCCCTCGTTGTTCCAGTACTCCGTGAACAGGTGCTCGCCGTGCAGCAGCACCTCGCCGTCGTCGGCGATCCGGACGACCGAACCGGGCAGCGGCTGGCCGACCGTGCCGATCTTCTGGCGGTCCCAGGGGTTGAAGGCGGTGGCCGCGCAGGACTCGGTGAGGCCGTAGCCCTCAAGGACCGTGAAGCCGATGCCGCGGAAGAAGTGGCCCAGGCGCTCGCCGAGCGGCGCGCCGCCCGAGATCGCGTACTCGCCGCGACCGCCGAGTACGGCCCGCAGCTTGCTGTAGACCAGCTTGTCGAACGTCTTGTACTTGATCTTCAGGCCGAGCGAGGGGCCGCTCGGGGTGTCGAGCGCGCGGCTGTACGCGATCGCCGTCTCCGCTGCCTTGTCGAAGATCTTGCCCTTGCCGTCGGCCTGCGCCTTGGCGCGCGCCGAGTTGTAGACCTTCTCGAAGACGCGCGGGACGCCCAGGATCATGGTCGGCCTGAACGACGCCAGCTCGTCCGTGAGGTTCTTGACGTCGGGCGCGTGGCCCAGCTTGATCGGCGCCATCAGCGCGGCGACCTCGACCAGCCGCCCGAAGACGTGCGCGACGGGGAGGAAGAGGAGCACCGAACACTCGCCGGTGCGGAAGAGCGGCTTCAGGCGCTCCACCACGTTGCCGCACTCCGCGAAGAAGCTGCGGTGCGTGAGGACACAGCCCTTGGGGCGGCCGGTGGTGCCCGAGGTGTAGACGATGGTGGCCGGGTCGTCGGCTCCCGCGACCGCGCTGCGCTCGTCGACGGTCTCCTCGGAGACGTCGGCGCCCGCGCGGTTCAGCTCCTCGACGCCACCGCGGTCGATCTGCCAGATGTTGACCAGGTCGGGAAGCCGGTCGCGCACGGAGTCGACGGCCGCGGTGTGCACGTCCAGTTCGACGACGATGCCCACGGCGCCGGAGTCGCCGAGGATCCACTGGATCTGCTCGGCCGAGCTCGTCTCGTACACCGGCACGGTGACCGCGCCCGCGCTCCAGATCGCGAAGTCGAGGAGCGTCCACTCGTAGCGGGTGCGGGACATCAGGGCGACACGGTCACCGGGGCGCACACCGGAGGCGATGAGCCCCTTCGCGGCGGCGCGGACCTCGGCGAGGAAGGTCTTGGCGGTGACGTCCTGCCAGGTGCCGTTCACCTTGCGGCCGATGACGGCGACATCCGGATGCTGCGTGGCGTTTCTGCGGACGATGTCGGTCAGATTGCCGTCCGTGGGGACCTCGTACAGGGCCGGAAGGCTGAACTCGCGCAAGACTGCTGCTCCTACATAGGGCGCCGGCGCCACGACGTTGTGCGATGCGACGGTGCGGTCCAAGATCGGGCAGGTGCTCCGGGGAATATGGGGGGAGAGACAGCTGGAGCACTACTGGACTGCCCGGACGTTACCCATGGGTATGGCTTGTTCGGTAGGGGGTCCGGGCCAGATGTTCGGTGCGTCACACGACGTTGTGGTCTGAACCGCACAGTACGCCACGCCATTCCCGACTCGGAAGTAACCGCAGGTCCGCCCCCTTCTCGATGCCTCTACCCACCTTTGCCCGCTCGTTCTAGGGTGATCGGCATGCCAGGATTCCGGGTCAACGTGGTCAGCGACGTGCACGGCAACACCAAGGACCTCGCCCGCGCGGGCGAGGGAGCCGACGCGCTCATCTGTCTCGGTGACCTGGTGCTTTTTCTTGACTACGCCGACCACTCGCGCGGCATCTTCCCCGACCTCTTCGGTACGGAGAACGCCGACCGTCTCGTGGAACTGCGCACCGCCCGCCGCTTCGAGGAGGCCAGGGAGCTGGGCGCCCGGCTGTGGGCGGGCATAGACCGCGGGCCCGCCATCGAGCGGGCGGTCCGCAAGCAGTACGCCGAGCTCTTCGCCGCCTTCCCCACACCGACGTACGCCACCTACGGCAATGTCGACATGCCGACCCTGTGGTCCGAGTACGCGGGCCCGGGCACCACGGTCCTGGACGGCACGCGGGCCGAGATCGGCGGCCGTGTCTTCGGGTTCGTCGGCGGCGGCCTTCGTACGCCCATGCGGACGCCCTACGAGATCAGCGACGAGGAGTACGCGGCCAAGATCGAGGCCGTCGGCGAGGTCGACGTGCTCTGCACGCACATCCCGCCGGACGTCCCCGAGCTGGTGTACGACACCGTCGCCCGCCGCTTCGAGCGGGGCAGCCGGGCGCTGCTGGCCGCCATTCACAAGACCCGCCCGCGATACGCACTTTTCGGCCACGTCCATCAGCCGCTGACCCGGCGGATGAGGATCGGCGCGACGGAGTGTGTGAACGTGGGGCACTTCGCGAGCTCGGGCAGGCCATGGGCCCTGGAGTGGTGAAAGCCGCGCGGCCCGTGCGCGGTAGCCTTCACGCGGCACACACGTAGAGAACGATCCCCGCACCTGACCGCATCTGGAGGAGCCACAGCGATGGCGGAACACACCAGCTCGAGCATCACGATCGAGGCGGCACCGGCCGAGGTGATGGGGGTGATCGCCGACTTCGCGCGCTACCCCGACTGGACGGGCGAGGTGAAGGAGGCCCAGGTCCTCGACACCGACGACCAGGGCCGCGCCAAGCAGGTCCGCCTCGTCATGGACGCGGGCGCCATCAAGGACGACCAGACGCTCGGCTACACCTGGACCGGCGACAACGAGGTCAGCTGGACCCTCGTGAAGTCCCAGATGCTGCGGTCGCTCGACGGCTCGTACTTCCTGCAGCCCGCGGGCACGGGGACCGAGGTCACCTACCAGCTGACGGTCGACGTCAAGATCCCCATGCTCGGGATGATCAAGCGCAAGGCGGAGAAGGTCATCACCGACCGGGCGCTTGCGGGCTTGAAGAAGCGAGTGGAGTCGGGCGCTCAGGCCTGACCCTTATGCGCACCCTTCTGCTGGTCGGCCCCGGCGGCTCAGGCCGAACCACTGTCGCCGCGGCCACCGCGCTGTCCGCCGCCCGCGAGGGGCGCCGCATTCTGCTCATCTCCGCCGGCGGCACGGGCCCTCTCGGCGGTGAAGAGCCGGGCCTCACCGTCCAGCGGCTGACCCCCGGCGACGAGTTCCGCGACGACCTCCTCTCCCTGCAGAAGCGCGCGGGGTCCGCGCTCGACCTGCTCGGCGCCGGGCGCCTGGAGGGCGAGGAGCTCACCCCGCTGCCCGGCAGCGACGAACTGGCCCTGCTGCGGGCCCTGCGCGACGCGGGACAGGGCGCGTACGACACCGTCGTCGTGGACCTGCCCCCGACGCCCCGTGCCCTCGCACTGCTCGCCCTCCCTGAGCAGCTCCGCCGCTATCTGCGCAGGCTGCTTCCGCCCGAGCGGCAGGCGGCCCGCGCCCTGCGCCCCATGCTCGGGCGCATCGCGGGCGTCCCGATGCCCGCCGCCTGGCTGTACGAGACCGCCGCCCGCTGGGACTCCGAACTCGCCGCCGCCCAGGCCGTGATCGAAGCCCCGGGCACGACGGTCCGCCTGGTCGCCGAGCCGGGACCCGCGGGCGCCGAAGCCGTGCGCGCCGCCGCCACCGGCCTCGCCCTGCAGGGCCTGCGCGTCGACGCCGTGAGCGCCAACAAGGTCCTCCCGGACGACACCGCCGACATCTGGCTCTCCGGGCTCGTCGCCCAGCAGCGCAAGACGCTGACCGAGTGGGCACAGACGTACGGAGACACCTTCGGCACGCTCCCGCACCTGGGACGCGACCCACGCGGCGCCGACGACCTGGCCGCTCTGGGCGTGCCCGCCCCCGCCGCGGCGCCGGAGCCCGTCCGGTGGCCGGTCCGTGACGCCCTCGCCGACGAGGGCGTACTGATCTGGCACATCCCGCTCCCCGGAGCCGTACGCGAAGAGCTCTCACTGATCCGGCGCGGTGACGAACTGGTCGTCGGCACGGGCCCTTTCCGGCGCATCGTCACGCTGCCGTCGGCCCTGCGCCGCTGCACGGTCGAGGGGGCCGGGCTGCGCGAGGGCGAGCTGCGGGTGCGGTTCGCGCCGGACCCGGATCTGTGGCCGCGGACACGGTGAACGTGCCACCGCCATTCGGGTAACGTCGAGAGTACGAATCCATAGGCCGCCTGCGCAGGAGTCTGACCGTCATGAGCGATGCCACCGAGCGCGAAGTGCCCGAACCGGCCGACACCGACGCCGACGCGTGGGCGAAGGCGTGCGCCGAGGATCTCGCCGCGGAGAAGGCCCGGCGCCGCGCCCAGTACGGGCCGCAGCCCGGATCCGCCGGTGAGGAACTGCGCAAGCTCATGGACGCCGTGTCCCAGAAGCTGTCCGGGCTCCAGACGCCGCTGCTCGGCGCGGTCGCGCAGGGCGCCGTGGAGCAGACCGTGAAGCAGGTCGTCCAGCAGGCGAAGGCGGCCGTCGAACCGGTCATCGAGCGCAACCCCGACGTCTTCGACCATCTCGCCGCCGCCGGCAGCGAACTGCTCGCCGCCTACCGCTCCGCCGTCGAGAGCCAGGAAGGCCGCTGGACCCGCGGCGGCGACGCGGCGAAGGGCCCCGATCCCCGCGACGAGGGCCCCGGTCCCGCCGAACACATCGACCTGGACTGAACACCCCTCGGGTACGGTTGCCCGTAGCGGGGCTCGACCGAAACTGAGGGACACATGGGACTCACCATCGGCGTCGATATCGGCGGCACGAAGATCGCGGCCGGAGTGGTCGACGAAGAGGGCACCATTCTCGACACGCACACGGTGCCCACGCCGCCGACCGCCGAAGGCATCGTGGACGCGATCTGTGCCGCCGTCTCCGGCGCCGGCAAGGGGAACGACGTGGAGGCCGTCGGCATCGGCGCCGCCGGTTACGTCGACGACAAGCGCGCCACCGTTCTCTTCGCACCGAACATCGACTGGCGCCACGAGCCGCTCAAGGACAAGGTCGAGCAGCGGGTCGGCATGCCGGTCGTCGTCGAGAACGACGCGAACGCCGCGGCCTGGGGCGAGTACCGCTTCGGCGCGGGCCAAGGCCACGAGGACGTCATCGTCATCACCCTGGGCACGGGCCTGGGCGGCGGCATCATCATCGGCAACAAGCTGCGGCGCGGACGCTTCGGTGTGGCCGCCGAGTTCGGTCACATCCGGGTCGTCCCGGACGGCCTGCTGTGCGGCTGCGGAAGCCAGGGCTGCTGGGAGCAGTACGCCTCAGGGCGTGCCCTCCTGCGCTACGGACGCCAGCGCGCCAACGCGACGCCCGAGGCCGCGGAGATCCTGCTCGGCCTCGGCGACGGCTCGGTGGACGGCATCGAGGGCAAGCACATCAGCGAGGCGGCGCGCCAGGGCGACCCGGTCGCCGTCGACTCCTACCGCGAGCTGGCCCGCTGGGTCGGTGCCGGCCTCGCCGACCTGGCCTCGCTCTTCGACCCCTCCGCCTTCATCGTCGGCGGCGGCCTCTCGGACGAGGGCGAGCTCGTGCTCGACCCGATCCGGAAGTCGTTCCGGCGGTGGCTCATCGGCGGCCAGTGGCGTCCGCACGCGCAGGTGCTCGCGGCGCAGCTCGGCAACAAGGCGGGGCTCGTGGGAGCCGCCGACCTGGCACGGCAGGGCTAGTCCCCGCTGATCTGCTGCTGATCTCGAACGAGGCCCGCTGTCCCCTTCCGGGGCGGCGGGCCTCGTCGTGACACCACCTCGCAGCGCGTATCTTGATCCCCATGGTGACGCTGCCCAACTCCCGGACCGAAGACGACGGTTCAGCCGTGATCCGGGTGCTCAGTTACAACATCCGGTCCATGCGGGACGACACCGACGCACTGGCCCGCGTGATCGCCGCCTGCGCGCCCGACCTCGTACTCGTCCAGGAGGCGCCCCGCTTCTTCCGGTGGCGCAAGAAACTGGCGCGGCTCGCCCGCGCCGCCGATCTGGTGGTGCTCTCGGGCGGGGCCACCGCTTCGGGGCCCGCGCTGCTCTGCTCGCTGCGGGCGACCGTCGAGCGGACCGAGGACGTGCTGCTTCCGCTGACGCCCGGTCTGCACCGGCGCGGCTTCGCGACCGCCGTCGTACGGTTCGGGGGCGCCAGGCTCGGCGTGCTGAGCTGCCATCTGAGCCTGCAGACCGACGAGCGGTACGCGCAGGGCGGGATGCTGCTCGACCGGCTCGCCGGGATGGGCGTCGAGCACGCCGTCGCGGGCGGTGACCTCAACGAGCGCCCCAAGGGCCGTACGTTCGACAGGCTCGCCACGGAGCTGCGGGACTGCTGGGCGACGGCGCCCTGGGGTGGCGAGAACACCTCGACGCCGGGTGACCCGCATCAGCGCATCGACGCGATCTTCGCCACCTCGGGCATCGAAGTCATCGGCTGCGGAGTGCCGTTGGAGCTCGACGGGGTGAGCGAGGCCGATCTGCGGGCGGCGACCGATCATCTGCCGGTGCTCGCCGCCCTCAGGATTCCTGCCGCCGCTCTTTAGCGGGACGTCACTCAGACCACCGCGCCGCGGCCCGGATCGTCGTGTTCCTCGTCGTCGTCGCCCTTCATGCGCGCCACCAGCGTGGCGAAGCCGCCGAGGAAGCCGCCGATGCTGACCGTCGCGAGCCACCACGTCATCTGCCAGCCAAGGAGCACGGTGAGCAGCATAAGGAGCGGGCCGCCGAGCACGGCGAGCCAGGCGAACTTCGCCGTGACGTCCCCGTCGGGCAGCGGCGGCGGCTCAGGCGGGACGAAGTGGCCCTCGTCGTCCGCGTCCAGGTCGTCGTCGGACGGCTCGGGCGCGGTGTAGTCACGCGGGCCGCCCACGCCGGGGGCGAAGGAGACGGAGCCGCCGAGCGACTTCTTGGACCCGGAGTCGTCCGGGTCCTCGGGGGCCGTCAGGTTCTTGGCACCCTTGTCGCTCTCGGCGCCCTCGCTGCCCGCGCCACCCTTGCCGCCAGGCCCCGCCGCCCCGTTCGTCTCCGGTTCGAGCAGCGCCAGATCCTCGATGGACTTGAACGGCTTGGCGCCGGGCGGGTCCGCGGGTTCCTGGCCGTACCCCGCGACGATCGCCTGCCAGGCCGCGTCCTCGTCCAGCGGCACGCCCTCGCCGGGCGTCTTGCGCTCATCGGGCTCGCGGCTCTCGTCGCCGTCGGGTTCGATTCGGTCCTGCTCAGCCACCGGTGGCCGTCCCTTCCTTACCGACACTGGGGGCGAGCCGGCCGATGAACGCGTAGCTCTCCTCGAAGATCCGGTCCGCATCGTGGTCCAACGTCGCGACGTGGTAGCTCTGTTCCAGGAGGATCTCGGTGACGTCCGTGGACGACACCCGGCTGAGGATCCTGGCCGAGTCGGCAGGAGGCACCACATGGTCCTGCGGGCTGTGCAGCAGCAGCAACGGCTGCGTCACCTGCGGCAGTTCACCGTCGACCCGGTGGAAGAACCGGCGCAGGGAGTGCGCCGCGTGCAACGGAATCCGGTGGTAGCCGACCTCCTGAGAGCCCTCGAGGGCGATGTCGCTCACGATGCCCTTCGTCGAGGGCACCAGATGCCGGGCGACCGGCAGCGCGTGCGCCGCCAGGCCGTGCACCTTGTTCCCCGGGTTCACCAGGGCGACGCCGCGCACCGCGTCGCCGTGCTTCGCGGCGAGCCGCAGCGCGAGCGCGCCGCCCATGGAGAGGCCGAAGACGAAGACCTCCGTGCACCGCTCCAGGAGTCCGCGCAGCTCGCGGTCCACCTCCGCGTACCAGTCCTGCCAGCCGGTGACCTGGAGGTCTTCCCAGCGTGTGCCGTGCCCGGGCAGCAGCGGGAGCGAGACGGTCAGACCGCGGTCCGCGAGGTACTCGGCCCAGGGGCGCAGGGACTGGGGGGTTCCGGTGAAACCGTGACAGAGGAGGACGCCGACCTCGCCGCCCTCGTGGCGGTACGGCTCGGCTCCGGGGAGGACCGGCACTTCGGTCTCCTTCGTGAGATGTGGCAGCGGGGTTGCGAGGAGATTCGCGGAGTTTCGAGGAGTACTTCACCGTACGCGACCGGACTGACACCGACCAGGGCCGTCGGGCCCTTTGGCCTTACTGCGGGTTAAGGTCTGATCCACACGTAACAGGAGGCATTCGGTTTGATCTACGGCGCAATGAAGGTCGCCATCGGAGGGCCCCTGAAGCTCGGCTTCAGGCCCTGGGTGGAAGGCCTTGAGAACGTACCCGCCGACGGCCCGGCCATCCTGGCGAGCAACCATCTGTCCTTCTCGGACTCCTTTTTCCTGCCCGCGGTCCTGGACCGCAAGGTCACCTTCATCGCCAAGGCGGAGTACTTCACGTCGCCGGGCGTGAAGGGCAAGCTCACGGCGGCCTTCTTCAAGGGTGTCGGCCAGCTGCCCGTGGACCGTTCCGGCGGACGTGGTGCGGGCGAGGCGGCCATCAAGAGCGGCATCGAGGTCCTGGAGCGCGGTGAGCTCTTCGGTATCTACCCGGAGGGCACGCGTTCGCCCGACGCCAGGCTCTACCGTGGCAAGCCGGGTGGCCTCGCGCGCGTGGCGCTCGCCACCGGGGCGCCCGTGCTCCCGGTGGCGATGATCGACACCGAGAAGATCCAGCCGCCCGGCAAGGTGATGCCGAAGCTCATGCGGCCCGGCATCAAGATCGGTAAGCCGCTCGACTTCAGCCGGTACCACGGCATGGAGCACGACCGGTTCGTCCTGCGCGCGGTGACCGACGAGGTCATGTACGAGATCATGAAGCTGTCCGGCCAGGAGTACGTCGACGAGTACGCGACCGCCGCGAAGCGCAGGATGGCGGACGCCGCGAAGGCCGAGAAGGAAGCCGAGAAGAAGGCGGAGAAGGCAGCCGCGGCGGCCGAGAAGGAACGGTCCGGCGGGTAATCGCGTCGCTCAAGGGTGAGCGGTGCAAGGGGGAGCCGACGGGGGTCCTCAAGGGGTGGGGGAGATGGCCAAGCGCGTACGCGTCATGAGGATGTCGGTCGAGCAGCCGCTGTGGCGTGCGCTGACCGGCTACCGCGTGCTGACGATGCTGTACGCGATCGGCCTCTTCGTGGCCGCGCGCGAGAACTTCGACCGCCCCTTGGTGGCCGTCGCGTACTACGTGGTGCTCGCTGGCTGGACCCTGGCCACGCTGCCCAAGGTCGCGAACGCCGCGAGCTGCACCAAGCGGTTCCTGGTCACCGACCTGACCGTCGCCCTGGTCGGCATCCTGCTCACGCCGGTCGCCGACTCGCACCAGCGCATCGTCCACGACGGCCCCACGCTGCCGTCGATATGGACGGCGGGTGCGGTCCTCGCGTTCGCGATCAAGGGCGGCTGGCGGTGGGCGGCCTTCGCGTCGGCGCTCGTCGGCGTCGCCAACATCGCGCAGCGCGGCAGGCCCACCCAGGACACCCTGCACAACGTCCTGCTCGTCTGCATCGCGTCCATCGCCATCGGATACGTCGTCGAGGTGGCCCGCGCCTCCGAGCGCACCCTGGCCCGCGCCCTGGAGATCGAGGCCGCCACCCGCGAGCGCGAACGCCTCGCCCGCGACATCCACGACAGCGTGCTCCAGGTCCTTGCGATGGTGCAGCGGCGCGGCAGCGCGCTCGGCGGCGAGGCGGCGGAGCTGGGCAGGATGGCGGGGGAGCAGGAGGTCGCGCTGCGCACGCTGGTGGCGGGCGGCCTGGTCCGCACGTCGCACGAGTCGGAGGACGCCTCGCTCGGAGCCGTCGTCCGCGCGGTGGAGGAACCCGACGCGGCCGTGGACGACGGTGAGCTCTGTGACCTGCGGTCGCTGCTCTTCCCGTACGCGGGCGCGAAGGTGACCGTCTCGGAGCCCGGCGCCCCGGTCGGCCTCGCGCCGAAGGCGGCCCGTGAGCTGGCCGCCGCGGTCGGCGCCGCCCTGGACAACGTCCACCGGCACGCGGGCCCGGACGCCGGGGCCTGGATCCTGGTCGAGGACGAGCCCGACGCGGTGATCGTGACGGTACGGGACGACGGCCCCGGCATCCCCGAGGGCCGTCTCGCGGAGGCCGAGGGTGAGGGGCGGCTCGGTGTCGCCCTGTCCATCCGGGGGCGGCTTCGGGACATCGGGGGCACGGCCGAACTGATCTCGGTGCCGGGTCAGGGCACGGAGGTCGAACTGAGGGTCCCGCGCGGCCCAGGGGACTCGATGAACGTACGCAGCACACGGGGGAAGGCAGGCAGGGAACGATGAACGAGCCACACCAGCAGCACCAGCAGGACGGCGACGGCCAGGTCAGGGTCATGGTCGTCGACGACCACCCGATGTGGCGGGACGCCGTCGCCCGCGACCTCGCGGAGGCCGGTTTCGACGTGGTCGCCACGGCCGGTGACGGTGAACAGGCCGTACGCCGCGCACAGGCCGCGGCGCCCGACGTCCTCGTACTCGATCTGAACCTGCCCCTGAAGCCGGGCGTCCAGGTCTGCAAGGAGCTCGTCGCCGCCAACCCGGCCCTGCGCGTGCTCGTCCTGTCGGCCAGCGGTGAGCACGCCGACGTCCTTGAGGCGGTCAAGTCCGGCGCCACCGGCTATCTCCTGAAGTCGGCCTCCACCGCCGAGCTGACCGACGCGGTGCGCCGCACGGCCGTCGGCGACACGGTCTTCACGCCGGGCCTCGCGGGCCTGGTCCTCGGTGAGTACCGCCGCCTTGCGTCCGATCCGGCGCCCGGCACCCCGGACGAGCCGAAGGCGCCGCAGCTCACCGACCGCGAGACCGAGGTGCTCCGCCTGGTCGCCAAGGGACTGAGCTACAAGCAGATCGCCGAGCGCCTGGTCATCTCGCACCGCACCGTGCAGAACCACGTGCAGAACACCCTGGGCAAGCTCCAGCTGCACAACCGCGTGGAGCTCGTGCGGTACGCGATAGAGCGGGGTCTCGACGACGAGTGACCCTGCGGGAGACCCTCGTACGGGTGAACCCGCGTGATCAACTCCCCTTTTCCGGACAGGAATTGACCATCCGGACCGTCCCTGAGTGACCTGGATCACCATTAGCGTGACTCGCATACAGGTCACTGAGGGAAGGGACGTTTTCATGCGGGTCGGAGTACTGACCGGAGGCGGCGACTGCCCCGGGCTCAACGCCGTCATCCGGGGCGTCGTCCGCAAGGGCGTGCAGGAGTACGGCTATGACTTCGTCGGCTTCCGGGACGGCTGGCGCGGTCCCCTGGAGGGCGACACCGTCCAGCTCGACATCCCGGCCGTGCGGGGCATCCTGCCCCGTGGCGGCACCATCCTCGGCTCCTCGCGCACCAACCCGCTCAAGGCGGAGAACGGTGTCCGCCGGATCAAGGAGAACCTCGCCAAGTGCGAGGTCGACGCCCTCATCGCGATCGGGGGCGAGGACACGCTCGGCGTCGCGGCGCGGCTCACCGACGAGTACGGCATCAATGTCGTCGGCGTACCGAAGACCATCGACAACGACCTGTCCGCCACGGACTACACCTTCGGGTTCGACACCGCGGTCGGCATCGCCACCGAGGCGATCGACCGGCTCCACACCACCGCCGAGTCGCACATGCGGGTCCTGGTCTGCGAGGTGATGGGGCGGCACGCGGGGTGGATCGCGCTGCACTCCGGGCTCGCCGGTGGCGCGAACGTCATCCTCATCCCCGAGCAGCGCTTCGACGTCGACCAGGTGTGTGCCTGGGTGACCTCGCGGTTCAAGGCCTCGTACGCGCCGATCGTGGTCGTCGCGGAAGGGGCCATGCCCAAGGACGGCGAGATGGTCCTCAAGGACGGGACGCAGGACTCCTTCGGGCATGTGCGGCTGTCCGGCGTGGGCGAGTGGCTGGCCAAGGAGATCGAGGGGCGGACCGGCAAGGAGGCCCGGACCACGGTCCTCGGGCACGTCCAGCGCGGCGGGACGCCCAGCGCCTTCGACCGCTGGCTCGCCACGCGCTTCGGCCTGCACGCGATCGAAGCCGTACGGGACGGTGACTTCGGGAAGATGGTCGCGCTCCAGGGCACGGACATCGTCCGGGTGCCGATCGCTGACGCGACGTCGAAACTGAAGACGGTGGACCCGAAGCTGTACGCCGAGGTCGGGGTGTTCTTCGGCTGAGGGAAGCGCCCCGAAGGGGCGCGGGGCCGAGACATGTGCGGCTCCGCCGCGTGGGCGCGCCCAGCCCACCACAAGCGGTAGAAGAATCACGACGGGACGGCCCCCGGCCAGCATCGGCTTCCGGGTGCCGTCCCACCAGGCGGTACATAGACTCGCCGCCATGGAGATCCTCGCCTTCGGCGTGCAGGCCGACGAGAAGCCGCTGATCGAGAAGGCCTTCGAGGGGCAGCACGACGTGCGCTGCCTGGACGTCTTCCTCACCGAGGACACCGCCCCCATCGCCGCGGGCTACGAGATCGTCTCCACCAGCGTCAACGCCGACCTCGGCAACCGCGTCCTGCAGACCCTCGCCGCGGGCGGCACGCGGATGATCGCCCAGCGCTCGACCGGGTTCAACAACATCGATCTCCACGTCGCCGAACGTCTCGGCTTCACCATCGCGCGCGTCTCGTACTACTCGCCGTACTCGGTCGCCGAGTTCGCCTGGACCCTGGCGATGGCCGTCAACCGCCGCATCGTCCGGGCCAGCAACCGCACCCGTGACTTCGACTTCCGGCTCGACGGTCTGATGGGCCGGGACCTGCGGGGCCGCACGGTCGGCGTGCTCGGCACCGGGAAGATCGGTGAGGCGTTCACCCGGATCGCGCACGGCTTCGGCATGAATCTCCTCGGCTGGGACGTCGCGCCGAACCCCGCCTGCGTCGAGCTCGGCATGAAGTACGTCGAGAAGGAACAGCTCTTCGCCGACGCCGACCTGATCAGCCTGCACGTCCCGCTGCTCCCCGCCACGCAGCACCTCATCGGCGCCGACGCACTGCGGATGATGAAGGACGACGTGATCCTGGTGAACTCGAGCCGCGGCGGCCTGATCGACACCGACGCCCTGGTCGGGGAGTTGCGGAGGGGCCGGTTCACGGGTGTCGGACTCGACGTGTACGAGGCGGAGGCCGGGCTCTTCTTCCTCGACAAGTCCCTCGAAGCCGTCGAGGACGACACGCTGGCGCGCCTGGTGACGTTCCCGAACGTCGTGGTCACCTCGCACCAGGCGTACTACACCGTGGACGCGGTCGGTCAGATCATCGACACCACCGTGCGCAACGTCCTGGACTACAGGGAGGGCCGCCGCAGCGAGAACGTACTCGTCCCGGCGGCCCCCACGCCCTAGACGAGGACGCCGGACAGCAGCTCCCGCACGATCGCCGTCCCGCGCAGCGAGAGCACCGACTCCGGGTGGAACTGCACGCCCGCGAACCCCGGGCCCCGCAGCGCGTGCACCTCACCGGTGGCCGTGTCCCGGCTGACCTCGATGCCGTGCGCCGCCAGTTCCGCCGCCGTCTCCTCGTCGCAGTGGGCCACGAAGCTGTTGTAGAAGCCGACCGTCTCCGGGCGCCCGAACAGATCGATCCGGGTCTGGGCGCCCTGGTAGGGGACCTCCTTGCGGACGATGTCCAGGCCCAGTTCGGCCGCGAGGAGTTCATGGCCGAGGCAGACGCCGAGGACGCCATGGCGGTGCTCGCGCAGCGCCTCGGCGGCCAGCGAGCGCAGGAAGGTCATCTTCGGGTCGGCGGGGTCCGCGGGGTCGCCTGGGCCGGGGCCGAGGATGAGCGGGCCCTCGTGTGCGCGGACCGCTTCGCGCAGGCCCGGCTCGTCGTAGCGGCGTACGGAGACCGTGAGCCCCGACGAGCGCAGCAGATGCGCCAGCATCGCCGTGAACGTGTCCTCGCCGTCGATCACCAGGGCGTGCCCGGTCAGCTCCGCCGTCGGCTCCTGCATCCGCAGCCAGAACGGCGCGAGCCCGGCCCGCCTGCTGTCGAGGGCCGCCCGCACCCGCGGATCGTCCGCCAGGGCGGGGCGTACGTCTTCGTGGCGGGGGCGCCCAGGACGTACCCCGAGGGCGGCGAGGACGCCCGCGGCCTTCGCATGGGTCTCGGCTACCTCGCCCGCCGGGTCCGAGCCGCGCACCAGCGTCGCGCCGACCGGGACCCGCAGCTTCCCCTCCGCGGAGATGTCGGCGGTGCGGATCAGGATGGGCGAGTCGAGGGTCTGCGCGCCGCCCGCGTCACGGCCGATGAGGGCGAGGGCGCCCGCGTAGTAGCCGCGCCCGCCGGCCTCATGGCGCTCGATGACGCGGCAGGCGTTCTGCACGGGCGAGCCGGTGACGGTCGCCGCGAACATCGTCTCCTTGAGGACCTCGCGCGCGTCGAGCGACGACTTGCCCCTCAACTCGTACTCGGTGTGCGCGAGATGGGCCATCTCCTTCAGCCGCGGGCCGATGACGACACCGCCCATGTCGCCGACGGTGCACATCATCTTGAGCTCCTCGTCGACGACCATCGACAGCTCCTCGGTCTCCTTGCCGTCGGCGAGGAAGCCGAGCAGGTCCTCCGCCGTGGGGCCCTCGGCGGGGTAGCGGTAGGTCCCGCTGATCGGGTTCATGACCACCGTCCCGCCGGACATCCGCACATGCACCTCGGGGCTCGCCCCCACCAGGGTCCGCTCCCCGGTATGCACGACATACGTCCAGTAGGCGCCGCGCTCGCCCACGAGGAGCCTGCGGAAGAGCGCCAGGGCGTCCGCCCTGGAGAAGCCGGGGATCTCACCCTCGTACGTCCGGCGGATGACGAAGTTGGCGCCCTCGCCCCGCCCGATCTCCTCGCGCAGCACCCGCCCGACGATCTCCCCGTACGCGGCGTCGTCGACGTCGAAGGCCCCGCCCTCGACCCGCACATCATGGGCGGGCAGGGACAGCAGCGCCTCGGAGAGCGGGAGTTCGTACGTCTCATCGGGCGTCAGGACCGTGAGCGGCGTGCCGTCGTCGCGTACGTCGAAACCGCGCTCCCTGATCTGCCGGAAGGGGATGAGCGCGAGGCCCTCGTCGGGGATGTCGGCGAGCCGGTCGTACGTGCCGACCGCGCCGATCAGGACCTCGACCGTGTCGTGGTCGTGGCCGGGCGTGCGGCGGCGCAGGACGGCGAACGGGCGGTCGTCGTCGATGAGATCGAGCAGGTGCGTGTGGTGCGTGCGGTGGGTGTGGGAGTCCATCGGTTCTGTTCCTTCTCACTCGGAGAGGAACGGCCCGCGTCCGGAGGTCATGGTCCGGAAAACACTGAAGGCCGCCCCTCGGGCGGCCTTCGCGAGTCTCGATACGCGCAGAATCAGTGGGCCGCCGGATGAGCGGGCCACCACCAGTTACGGGTTGTCTGCGCGTGCATGTTCCGCACCCTAGCGCATCATCAGGACGTCCAGGGCCTCGTCCAGATACGCGCCGAACTCGTCGGCGGCGGGCAGCGCCGAAGGCACCGCGTGCCCGAGCTGCGCGTGCCCCAGAAACACCGTGTACGCGAGCAGCCCGCGGCGTCGCGCCTCCGGCTCGGGGAAGCCGAGCCCGGCGAAGAGCTCGGCCACGTACGCCACCCGGCGCTCGGTCACGCGGCGCATGACCTCGGCGACCTGGGGGTGCGACGCGGTCGCGAGGAGGGCGACCTCCAAGGGGTCGGAGATGGTCGACGCGATGGCCTCGCGGAAGAGCAGTCGGATGCGCCGCCGGGGGTCGGGCTCGGCCTCGACCACCTGGATCGTCCCCTCGGTGTGGATCTCGGCCCAGCGGTTCAGGGCGGCCTCGATGAGCGCGTCACGGTTCGCGAAGTGCCAGTAGAAGCTCCCTTTGGTGGTGCCGAGGCGGACGGCGAGGGGTTCCACGGCGACGGCCGCGAGACCACCGTCGCCGATCGCGGCGAGGGCGGCGTCCGCCCAGTCCTGAGCGGTGAGCCGGGGCTTCGCCGCGGGCTTCTTCTGCTGCCGTTGCACCATGACCGTACGGTACCGTATGGTCCTCCATACGCCAGCGTATGGAGGTACGGGATGAGTACGGTCCTCGACGAACACGAGCGCGTGATCAAGGCTCCGGCAGAGGTGGTCGGCGCCCTGCTCGACCGGCTCTCCGCCGCTGACGACCCCGTCTTCCCGACCCCGGCGTGGCAGGCGATGACCTTCGACCGCCCGCTCGGCGTGGGCGCGACCGGCGGTCACGGCCGGGTCCGCTACAGCGTCACCGCGTACGAACCGGGGCGCCGCGTCCGCTTCACCTTCGTCGAGCCGGGCCACGGCTACCACGAGATGACGGTCGAGCCCATGGGGGAGCGGCGCTGCCGCGTGCGCCATGTCCTGCGGACCCGGCCGCGCGGCGTGCACCGCTTGCTGTGGCCCACCGTCGTGCGGCCCGTGCACGACTCGATGGTCGAGGAGATCTTCGACAACATCGAGCACGTCGCGACAGGCGCCGTCGCCCGCCCCGTCACGTGGTCACCCAGGCTGCGCCTCCTGAACCGCCTCCTGTGGCTCAGGCCCGAGAGCGTCGACACCCCGGAAGCGGCCCGCCTGATCCGCGAAGCCCTGGACCGCCCGGCCTACGAGGACGCGTACCGCATGAAGCTCCTGCCGGGCCAGCCGCGCGATCCCGAGGCGTGGACCGGCATCCTGCGCGACGCCTTCCCCGTCCTGGCCCGCGAGGGGGACGAACTCCTCCTGGAGATCAACACCTCGGGCCTGACCGCCCGCGCCTCGATCCTGGTCGACGACCGGCACGTCACGCTCAGCACCGCCGTGCGGGCCGACACCCCGCGCGGCCGGATCTACTGGAGCGTCGTCAAGCGCGTCCACCCCTTCATGGCCCGCCTGATGCTGCGGCGCACCCACCGCGAGCTAGCCCTCCGGGCGCCGAACGCGGCGGAGCGGGAGCTGGAGCGCAGGCGCTCGGCTGTGTCGGGTCCGTCTCACTTGGTGAGCGGGTGAATGGACGGCGGACATCACCCCGTAATGTTGTCGAGGTGACCGTGAACGCTAAGACCACCCCTACCGGTGGCAACACCTGGCGAGACCTTCCCGCGGCGCAGCAGCCCGAGTACCCCGATGCCGAGGCTCTGCGCGATGTGATCGCGGACCTCGAGTCGTATCCGCCGCTCGTCTTCGCGGGCGAGTGCGACCAGCTGCGCGCCCGACTGGCCTCCGTCGCCAAGGGAGAGGCGTTCCTGCTCCAGGGCGGCGACTGCGCCGAGGCCTTCGACGCCGTGTCCGCCGACCACATCCGCAACAAGCTGAAGACGCTGCTCCAGATGGGCGCCGTCCTGACCTACGCGGCCTCCGTGCCCGTCGTGAAGGTGGGCCGCATCGCGGGGCAGTACTCCAAGCCCCGCTCCAAGGGCACCGAGACCCGCGACGGCGTGACCCTGCCGACGTACCGCGGCGACTCGGTCAACGGCTTCGACTTCGACGAGAAGTCCCGGATCCCGGACCCCGAGCGCCTGAAGCGGATGTACAACGCCTCCGCGTCGACGCTCAACCTGGTGCGCGCCTTCACCACCGGCGGGTACGCGGACCTGCGCCAGGTGCACGCCTGGAACCAGGACTTCGTGAAGTCGTCCCCCTCGGGCCAGCGCTACGAACAGCTCGCGCGTGAGATCGACAACGCGCTCAACTTCATGCGCGCCTGCGGGACGGACCCGGAGGAGTTCAAGACCGTCGAGTTCTACGCCTCGCACGAGGCGCTGCTCCTCGACTACGAGTCGGCCCTCACCCGCGTGGACTCGCGCACCGGGCGGCTCTACGACACCTCGGCCCACATGGTCTGGATCGGTGAGCGCACCCGTCAACTGGACGGCGCGCACATCGAGTTCGCCTCCAAGGTGCGCAACCCGATCGGCATCAAGCTCGGCCCGACGACGACCCCGGAGGAGGCGCTGCAGTACATCGAGCGCCTCGACCCGGACCGCGAGCCCGGCCGGCTGACCTTCATCGTCCGCATGGGCGCCGACAAGGTCAGGGACAAGCTCCCCGACCTGGTCGAGAAGGTCACCGCCTCCGGCGCGACCGTCGCCTGGATCACCGACCCGATGCACGGCAACACCTACGAGGCGGCATCCGGTCACAAGACCCGCCGCTTCGACGACGTGCTCGACGAGGTCAAGGGCTTCTTCGAGGTCCACAAGGCCCTGGGCACGCACCCGGGCGGCATCCACGTCGAGCTCACCGGTGACGACGTCACCGAGTGCGTGGGCGGCGGCGACGAGATCTTCGTCGACGACCTGCACCAGCGCTACGAGACGGCCTGCGACCCGCGCCTGAACCGCAGCCAGTCCCTGGACCTGGCGTTCCTGGTCGCGGAGATGTACCGCGACCAGTAGGTATTCCCGAGATACGCGGCGGTGGGGCACGGATCCATGTGATCCGTGCCCCACCGGCGTATCGGGGCTTTTGTGGACCCGGGGCGATGGGTAAGGTTAGGTTAGCCTCACCGATTAGTCGGGACGGCGCCGCCGATGAATCCTGCCCGGGAGGTGAACCGCGTGTACGTCTGCAACTGCTTCGGTGTCACCGAGGCGCAGGTGAAGCAGCACGCGGCGGACGGTGCCTGCACACCCCGCCAGATAGCGTCCGCCAGCAAGGCGGGCACCGACTGCGGTTCGTGCGTACGGAGCATCCAGGCGCTCCTCGGCCGGGGCGCGTGCCCCCGCAGGGAGCAGCTCGACCAGGGTCGGCCCGTCCTCACCGGCCTGGATTCAGGCCTGGATTCAGGCCTGAACGAGGCCGCCTAGCCCGCTGTCAGCTCTCCGGCTGCTCGATGAGCTGCGAGATGTAGAGCGGCTCGCCCAGCTTCTCCACCAGTTCGAGCTGCGTGTCGAGATAGTCGATGTGGTGCTCCTCGTCCTCGAGGATCGACTCGAAGATGTTCGCGGAAGTGATGTCCCCCTTGCCGCGCATCACCTCGATCCCGCGCTTGAGGCGGTCGATCGCCTCCGCCTCGATCTGCCGGTCGGCCTGGAACATCTCCGTGACGGTCTGACCCACGCGTACATGGAAGAGCCGCTGGTAATTGGGCAGGCCGTCGAGGAAGAGAATCCGGTCGGTCAGGATCTCCGCGTGCTTCATCTCATCGATCGACTCCGACCGGGTGTACTTGGCGAGCTTCGGCCAGCCGAAGTTCTCCTGCATCTTGGCGTGGAGAAAGTACTGATTGATCGCCGTGAGCTCGGCCGTCAGCTGCTCATTGAGAAACTCGATGACCTCGGGGTCGCCCTGCATCGCAGAGGCTCCTTCCACATGGTGGCTGGGCAGGTTGCGCGCATCCTCGCACCGGCGCGAGAGACCGTCCAGTAAGTGCATGCTTAGTAGGAGTTGCCCCAATCACCTTCCGGGCGGCGCCCGTCGGTGGCCGCCTGGTCACGTCCACCGCCCCGGGTCTGTCAGGATGGAGACATGGGTCAGCCGGCGGATCGCGCATCTCGGGAAGCAGTGGAGCCGGAGCTCCCACCGGGGCAGCGACTGCAGCGTGGCTGGCCGGTGACGCACTACGGCCCGGTGCCGAAGTTCCGCCCGGAACGCTGGGAGTTCAGGGTCTTCGGGGCCACCGCCGACGGCGACAAGCACTGCTGGACGCACGAGGAGTTCTCGGCTCTTCCGTACGACACCGTGGTGGCCGATCTGCACTGCGTCACGAAGTTCAGCATGCTCGGCGCCGAATGGGGCGGTGTGCCCGTGCGCGCGCTCCTCGAACTGGCGCCGCCCGCGCCCGACGCCACCCACGTGATGGTCTGGGCCGAGTACGGCTTCAGCTCGAATCTGCGGATGGCGGACTTCATGTCCGAGCGCGCGATTTTCGCCACCCACAAAGGGGGCGAGCTGCTGACCGCGGAGCACGGCTTTCCGCTGAGGCTCGTGGTGCCCCACCTCTACGCCTGGAAGGGCCCCAAGTGGGTCCGCGGCATCGAGTACATGACGGCCGACCGCCGCGGCTTCTGGGAGGAGCGCGGCTATCACAACGTCGGCGACCCCTGGACCGAGCAGCGCTACTCCTACCAGGAAGAGCCCGGGGACGGCCCCGAGCTCTGAGTTTTCGCCTCTCCGCCTGATCAGTGGTGGTACTGGTGCACCACCGCGTGGCCCTTGCCGCGGCCGATCATCCACTTGTTGACCGGGGTGGTGACCACGAACGCGATGGCCAGCGAGATGGCGAGGATCCACCAGAACATCGCGTCCGACAGGTGCGCGTCCATCGCGCCGGGCCACAGCGCGATCACGCCGTTGTCGATGAGCTCCATCACCGCGATGGACAGGGTGTCCGCGGCGAGCGCCACCCGGAACGCAGTCTTGAAATCGACGCCCGCCTTCAGGATGCCGCGCAGCGTCAGGGCGTATCCGAAGAAGAAGGCCAGGACGATCGCGAGGATCATGGTCGGCATGTTGCCCCAGCCGAGCGCGGTGCCGATGACCATGCCGAGGATCTCGCCGATGGCGCACCCGGTGAGGCAGTGCAGGGTGGCCTGGGCCGCCATGCGCCAGCTGACCTTGCCCATGCCGTGATGACCCTCGTGAGCGTGGTGCTCGTGTTCGGCGTGAGTGTCGTGGCCGTGCTGCATGAGAATCCCCCAACGTCGGATAGCGGTTCCTGTCGCCTGACAAGAACCGTATACCCCCAGGGGGTATTCCTCAAGAGGTCTCTAGCTGCTCCTGAGCTCCTTCAGGCGCGCCACGTCCGCCGCGTGCCCCTCCTTGCCGCCGGGCGTCTCGATGATCAGCGGTACGTTCTCCGTCGCGGGGTGGCTCATCAGCTCGCGGAAGGGCTCCTCACCGATGTGCCCGGTGCCGATGTTCTCGTGACGGTCCTTGTGGGCGCCCACCACGTCCTTGGAGTCATTGGCGTGCACCAGCTTCAGGCGGCCTTCGCCGACGGTGTCGACAAGGAGGTCGAGCGTCTGCTTCATGCCGCCGGGCCCGGCCAGATCGTGGCCCGCCGCGAAGATGTGGCAGGTGTCCAGGCAGACGCCCAGCTTCGGGTGGGCGTCCAGTGCCTCGAAGTACGGGCCGAAGTCCCAGGTGCGGGAGCAGAGCGAGAAGCCCTGGCCCGCGGTCGACTCCAGGAGCAGGAAGGGGTCGTCGTCGTGCGTCAGCTCGTCGAGCAGCGGAAGCATCCGCTCGCGCACCTGCCGCAGCGCGACGGCGCGGTCCCGGCCGCCGGTCGCCGAGCCGGTGTGCACGACGACGCCGAGCGCGCCGATCGCGCGGGCCCGGCGCAGCGAGTGGCGCAGGGAGTCCACGGACTTCTCGGCGGTCGCCTCGGTGTGCGAGCCGAAGTTGATGAGGTAGGGCGCGTGGACGTATGCGGGAATCCCCTGGGCGGCGCAGGCCGCGCGGAACTCCTCGTCCTGCTTCGGGTTGCCGGGCGGCGTGGCCCAGCCGCGGGGGTTGGCCACGAAGACCTGGACGGCCTCGGCGCCCAGGTCGCGGGCGTAGGAGAGCCCTACGGAGGCGAGACCGCCGGCCACCGGGACATGGCCGCCGACGGGGTTACGGGACGCGAAGCCGCTGGTCGCGGCGTGGGGGGACTTGTTGCTGCTCACGTGGTCAAGGGTGGCACGCGCGCGGGGGTGCCTCGTCGGCGGATCCTGGTGGGCGGGGGCCGTGGGCCCCCGCCGGTGACTACCGGATCACCGGATCTCGATGGTGATCGTGGAGCCCTTGGGGGCCTCCTCGCCACCCTCCACGGACTGCCCCTTCACCGTGTCTCCGAAGAGGCCCAGCAGACCGCGGTCCTTCTCGACCCCGAAGCCCTCGTCCTTCAGCTCCTGCGTCGCGTCGTCGACGCTCATGCCCTCGACGTCCGGGACCTCGACCATCTCGGGGCCCTTGGAGAGCGACAGCGTGACCGTGTCTCCCTCGGCGAGTGTCTTGCCCTCGCCGGGGGACTGCCGGGCGACGGCGCCCTTGTCCTCGTCGGAGTGGACCCGCGTGCCGGCGATCTTGACCTTGAGGCCCGCGTCCTCCAGGTCGGCGGTCGCGTCGGCCTTGGACTCACCCGTGACGTCCGGGACCTCGACCTGGGCGCCCTTGCTGACGACCATGGCGATGGCGGAGCCCGCCTTGCGCTTGGTGCCCGCCTCCGGGTCCGTGCTGATCACGGAGCCCCTGGGGACGTCGTCACTGAAGGCCTTGGTCGTCATGCCGGGGGCGAGGCCCGCGTTCTTGAGCTCGCTCTTCGCCTTGGCCAGCGGGGTGCCTTCGAGGCCGGGGACCTTCACGATCTGGGGGCCCCTGGAGACGGTCAGTGTGACCCCGTCGTTTTTGCGGATGCGCTCGCCCGCCTTGGGGTCGGTGGCCATGACCGTGCCGCGCTTGTCCGTGTCGCTGTACGCGCGCTTGACGTCCTTCACGTCGAGGCCCGCTTCGCCGAGGCGCCCCTTGGCCGCCGACTCGGTCTTCGCCAGGAGCGGCGGGACCTTCGTGAACTGGCCGGAGTTGATGTACCAGACGCCCGCTCCGAGGCCCAGGGCGAGCAGTACGGCGGCGACCAGCGCCAGCACGCCGCGGCGCGGGTTGGAGCGGCGCCTTCGGTCGGGTGCGGTGTCCGGGGGAGTGTGCGGAGGCGTCGCCAGAATGCTCGTCCGGTTGAGCTGGTCCTGCTGGTCCTGTTCTTGGCTGCCCTCCGTGGGCAGCGACAGCTGCACGGAACGCACCGCGCGCGGAATCACGCTCGTACGGTCGGCGGAGTTGTCGTGTCCGTCCTCGGCCGCCCGCGCCTGCGGCGGCACCGCGTCCAGCTGGTCCACGGAGAGCGCGGCCCGCGCCTCCCTGGTCAGCCCGAGGAGCGCCACCGCGTCGTACGGGCGGATGTCCGGGGTGCGAGCGGTGGCGGAGGCCACCAGTTCGTCGAGCTGGACGGCGAGCCCGGGGACGGCCGCCGAAGGGGGCGGTACGTCCTCGTGGAGGTGCTGGTAGAGCACCTGGGCGGGCGACTCACCGGAGTGCGGCTTGGCGCCGGTCAGCATTTCGTAGAGCACGACACCGCACGCGTACACGTCGACACGGGTGTCCGCCGTGCCGTGTTCTATCTGCTCGGGCGCGAGATAGGAGACGGTCCCAAGGACCGTGCCGGTCGTGTTCGTGACGGTGTCCACCGCGCGTACGAGCCCGAAGTCGGCGACCTTGACCCTGCCGTCATCCCCTATGAGGACGTTCTCCGGCTTCATGTCGCGGTGCACGAACCCGGCCCGGTGCGCGGCACCGAGCGCGGCGAGCACCGGCTCCAGGATGTCGAGCGCGGCCCGCGGCTGCAGGGCCCCGCGATCGCGCAGCACGTCACGCAGCGTGCACCCGGCGATGTACTCCATCGCCAGATAGACGTACGCGCCGTCGGCGCCCTGGTCGAACACCCCCACCACGTTCGGGTGGGAGAGCCGGGCGACCGACTTCGCCTCACGGATGAAGCGGTCGACGAACGAGGCGTCGGCGGCCAGTGTCGGGTGCATCACCTTGAGCGCGAGCACGCGGTCGAGGCGGGTGTCCACGGCCCGGTAGACCGTGGCCATCCCGCCGACCGCGATCCGCCCGTCCACGCGGTAGCGGCCGTCGAGCACCTGGCCGACGAGCGGGTCCTGAAGGGTCGTGTCCACGCAGGGAGTCTACGAGCCACCGCTGACAGGGTCGCCCGCCCGGTCGGACTCGGGCCTCGACTGCAGCCGAGCTGTAACAGGCGCGGGACGCTCAGAACGCTGGCCGCTCCGGGTCCAGCCGGGCCATCCCCTCGGAGGGGGACGACGCCTCGGCGAAGTGCCGCCGGGGAATGCGCCCGGCCCGGAACGCGAGGCGCCCCGCCTCGACGCCGTGCCGCATGGCCTCGGCCATCAGGACCGGCTCCTGGGCCCGCGTCACGGCCGAGGCGAGCATCACGCCCGCGCACCCCAGCTCCATCGCGAGCGCCGCGTCGGACGCCGTTCCCGCGCCCGCGTCCAGGATCACCGGCACGCCCGCGCGTTCGACGATCAGCTGGAAGTTGTGCGGGTTGCGGATGCCGAGCCCGGAGCCGATGGGGGAGCCGAGCGGCATGATCGCCGCGCAGCCCACGTCCTCCAGCTTCCGGGCGAGCACCGGGTCGTCGTTCGTGTACGGAAGGACCGTGAAGCCGTCGTCGACCAGGGTCTCGGCGGCGTCGATGAGCTCGATCGGGTCGGGAAGCAGCGTGCGCTCGTCCGCGATGACCTCAAGCTTCACCAGGTCGGTGCCGAGCGCCTCGCGCGCGAGCCGGGCGGTCAGGACGGCCTCGCCCGCGGTGAAACAGCCCGCCGTGTTCGGCAGGACGCGAATGCCGAGCCGGTCGAGGACGGAGAGCACGGAACCCTGGACTCCGGGATCGAGGCGGCGCATCGCGACCGTCGTCAGCTCCGTCCCGGAGGCGACGAGGGACTGCTCAAGGATGTCGAGGCTCGGCGCACCGCCCGTACCCATGATCAGGCGGGAGGAGAGGGTGAGCCCGCCGATGAAGAAGGGGTCGTCTGCCATGGTCGGATCAGCCTCCCTGGACCGCGGTGAGGACCTCGACGCGGTCCCCGTCGGCGAGCGGGGTGGTGGACCACCGCGCGCGCGGGACGACGGTTTCGTTGAGCGCGGCGGCCACGCCTGACGGGGCCGCGGTGAGGGTGGCGACGAGGGCTTCGAGCGTGGTGCCCGCTGCCACGTCGCGTGCTTCTCCGTTCACGGAGACGGCGGTAACGGCTGGGAGAGTCATGCGGGCTGCTCCATGAAGCGCTGTGTACGGGGGGTGCCGGCGAAGCGCAGGGGAGTGAACACCCGCGCCTCGTCGGGCAGTTCGCCGGTGGTCAGGGCGTGCGCCATGACGTCGCCGGTGACGGGCGTCAGGAGGACGCCGTTGCGGTAGTGGCCGGTGGCGAGCTGGAGGCCGGGGAGCGCGGTCGGGCCGAGCAGCGGCGCGTTGTCCGGAGAGCCGGGGCGCAGGCCCGCGCGGGTCTCCGTCAGGGGCAGTTCCGTGATGCCGGGCATGAGTTCGTGGGCGTCCCTGAGCAGCTCGTACACGCCGCCCGCGGTGACCGTCGTGTCCCAGCCGAGCTCCTCGCTGGTCGCGCCGATGACGAGCTCGCCGTTCTCGCGCGGCACCAGATAGACATGGCTGCCGCGCACCACGGCGCGCACGGTGCGGCTCAGGAACGGCGCGTACCGCTCCGGCACCGTGAGCCGGAGCACCTGCCCCTTCACCGGGCGAACGGGCGGCAGGACGCCCTCCGGGACGCCGGTGAGCCGCCCGGAGAGGCTGCCCGCCGCGAGCACGGTCTGACCGGCCTCCAGGGCGGTGCCGTCGGCGAGGACGACTCCGGTGGCCCGGTCGCCTGCGACCGTCAGGCGCTCGGCCCACGCGCGGTGGAAGACCACGCCCGCCCGCTCGCAGGCCACCAGGAGGGCCGCGGCGAGCCTGCGCGGATCGATCTGGTGATCGCCGTCGACGCGCAGTCCGCCGCGTACACCCGGCGCGAGCATCGGCTCCAGGCGGCGGCACTCGCGCCCGCTCAGCCACTCCGATTCCAGCCCCGACCGCTGCTGAAGGGCGTGCAGTTCGCGCAGGTGGGCGCGGTCGTCGGAGTCGAGCGCGACCGCGAGGGTGCCGCACGCGCGGTAGCCCAGATCGTGGCCGCTCGCCTCGGCCAGCTCCGCCGCGAACCGCGGATAGCGCCGCGCGGAGGCGAGATTCAGGCCGAGCAGCGTCTGCTCGCCGTAGTGCAGCTCGGTGACGGCGGCCAGCATGCCCGCGGCGACCTGCGCCGCGCCGCCGCCCGGTTCGGGGTCCACGACCGCGGTGGACAGGCCGCGCTGGGCCGCCCGCCAGGCCGTGACCAGGCCGATGATGCCGCCCCCGACGACCAGGACGTCGGCCGTAGTCGTCGTACGGGGTGGTGAAGATGGATGCATGGGCGTCCAGCCCCTCCCTTCGCCGGCATGACCCGGATCAGGTTCGTACGGTCGGAGGCCGTCCCAGCCTCCCTCTCAGCCCGGTGCGTCCGGGCTCCCGCGAGTGCTCTGCACCGGCCACCTTAACGCGTCGCCTCCGACGGCAGTAGGGGAGCTGCCCGTGCACGGGCAGTGACGGTGTGTCAGAGATCTCCCTGCCGCGCCCTGAGACCGGCACCTTCCGCCGTCCTAGAGTGAGCTGGTGATCGAGCAGAGGCAGGCAGGACAGCAGGTTGTCATCGTCGGTGCGGGGATGGCCGGGGTGCAGACCGCCGTGGCCCTGCGCGAGCAGGGTTTCGCCGGTGCGCTCACCCTGATCG
The DNA here is from genome assembly GCF_043200355.1 of Streptomyces sp. NPDC048436. Lineage (NCBI taxonomy): Bacteria > Bacillati > Actinomycetota > Actinomycetes > Kitasatosporales > Streptomycetaceae > Streptomyces > Streptomyces sp. NPDC048436. The sequence continues at coordinate 397,888 of NZ_JBICXP010000001.1, read as the reverse complement.
GCGCGGAACCGCATCAGCCGTACGACAGGCCGCCGCTGTCCAAGGCCGTGCTGCTCGGCAAGGCGGAGGGCTCCGCCTTCGACATCGACTTCGAGGCGCTCGGCATCGAACTGAGCCTGGGCCACGAGGTCACGGGCCTGCGCCCGGCCGACCACGAGCTGGACACGGCCACCGGCCCGGTGCCCTACGACGCCCTGGTCATCGCCACCGGCGCCGAACCGATCCTGCTGCCCGGCGCCGAAGGGGTCCCCGGCGTCCACCTCCTGCGCACCCTCGACGACGCCGAACGGCTGCGGCCCGTGCTCGCCGAGCAGCACCGCATCGTGGTCGTCGGCGCGGGCTGGATCGGCGCCGAGTTCGCGACCGCCGCACGCGAGGCGGGCTGCGCCGTCACCGTCGTCGAGGCCGCCGGACGGCCGCTCGCCGGGGCGCTGCCCGCTGAGGTCGCAGCGCCGATGGCCGCCTGGTACGCGGGCTCGGGGGCCGAACTGCGCACCCACGCGCGCGTGCGGCGCGTCGAGCCCGGCAGCGTCCTCCTGGACGACGGCACGCGCCTGCCCGCGGACGCGGTCGTCGTCGGCATCGGCGCCCGCCCCGCCACGGACTGGCTCGCGGGCTCCGGCATCACCCTGGGTGCCCACCGGGAGGTACTCGCCGACGACCACCTGAGGACGTCGCAACCCGATGTGTACGCGGTCGGCGACTGCTCCTCCTTCCCTTCGGGAAGGTATGGCGAGCGTCTTCTCGTCCATCACTGGGACAACGCGCTCCAGGGCCCGCGCACGGTGGCGGCGAACATCATCGGCGAGACCCCTTCGGCGTACGACCCCGTCCCGTACTTCTGGTCCGAGCAGTTCGGCCGCTTCGTGCAGTACGCGGGCCACCACGCCTCCGCCGACGAGCTGGTGTGGCGGGGCGACCCCGCGAGTGCGGCCTGGACCGTGTGCTGGCTGCGGGCCGGGGTCCTGGTGGCGGTCCTGGCGGTGGGCCGCCCCCGGGACCTGGCGCAGGGCCGCAAGCTGATCGAGGCGGGCGCACGCCTCTCCCCGGAGGCGGCGTCGGACCCCGCGGTACCGCTGAAGAAGGCGGCACCGGCGTAGGAGGGAGCCCGCTCCACGGCCGTTGTCGGTGGCCAGCGATACGCTTGACCCCGTGACCGAGATTGACGCAAAGACTGATGCTCTCGTCCCCGCCTGGCTCCACCTCCCCGACATCGCAGAAATGCTCGACGTCGAGGTGACGCGTGTGCGCCAGCTGGTCAAGGAAGGCCAGCTGATCGCCGTGCGCCGTGGTGAGAACCGCGCGCTCCAGGTGCCCGCCGCCTTCATCGACGGCGACAAGATCGTCAAGGGCCTCACCGGCACCCTGACGCTCCTGAGGGACGACGGCTTCTCCGACGAAGAAATGCTGGAGTGGCTCTTCACTCCTGACCCGACCCTGCCCGGCACCCCCGCGCAGGCCCTGAGCGAGAATCGCGGCACGGAGGTGAAGCGCCGCGCCCAGGCGCTCGCCGTCTGACCGAAACGGAAAACCGTCCGGCGTACGGGCCGCGCGTCCTTCGGGGCGCGCGGCCCGTGGGCCACCGAAACCGGGGGGACCTCTCCATGGCCACCAAGCCTGCCCGCGAGCAGCTCGCGGACGCCCGCCTCTACCTGTGTGTGGACGCCCGCAAGCGCCAGGGAGACCTCCCGGAGTTCCTCGACGCCGTCCTCGCGGGCGGCGTCGACATCGTGCAGCTGCGCGACAAGGGCCTGGAGGCGGCCGAGGAGCTCGAACACCTCCAGGTCTTCGCCGACGCCGCCCGCCGCCACGGCAAGCTCCTCGCCGTGAACGACCGCGCGGACGTCGCGCACGCCATCGGTGCCGACGTGCTGCACCTGGGCCAGGGCGATCTGCCCGTGCCCGCCGCCCGCGCGATCCTCGGCGAGGACGTGCTCGTGGGCCGCTCCACGCACGCCGACAGCGAGGCCGCCGCCGCGGCCACGCAGGACGGCGTCGACTACTTCTGCACCGGCCCCTGCTGGCCGACCCCCACCAAGCCGGGCCGGCACGCCCCCGGGCTCGACCTCGTGCGGTACACGGCCTCGCTCGGCACGGCCCGCCCCTGGTTCGCGATCGGCGGCATCGACGCGGGCAATCTGGACGAGGTGCTCGAAGCGGGCGCCCGCCGCGTCGTCGTCGTACGGGCGATCACCGAGGCGGACGACCCGGGCGCCGCCGCGGCCGACTTCGCGAAGCGGCTGCGTACGGCCTGATCGTCGATCTTCGGCCAACTTTCGGGGCGGCTGTCCGCAGGTTGGACGGAGATTGGCCGGTAGCGGCACCCCGTCGCTAACCTGCCCGTATGGCCCTAGGCACTGCTTCCACCAGAACTGATCGCGCACGCACCGTGCGTGACATGCTCGCGACCGGCAAGACGACGTACTCGTTCGAGTTCTCTGCGCCGAAGACCCCGAAGGGCGAGCGGAACCTGTGGAACGCCCTGCGCCGGGTCGAGGCGGTGGCCCCCAGCTTCGTCTCCGTGACGTATGGGGCGGGCGGCTCGACGCGTGCGGGCACGGTCAAGGAGACAGAGCAGATCGTCGCCGACTCGACGCTCACGCCGGTCGCCCACCTGACCGCGGTCGACCACTCCGTGGCCGAACTGCGCAACATCATCGGGCAGTACGCGGACGCCGGGATCAGGAACATGCTCGCGGTCCGCGGCGACCCGCCCGGCGACCCGCTCGCGGACTGGGTCAAGCACCCCCAGGGCCTCACGTACGCCGCGGAACTCGTTCAGCTGATCAAGGAGTCGGGTGACTTCTGCGTGGGCGTCGCGGCCTTCCCCGCGATGCATCCGCGCTCGGCCGACTGGGACGCCGACGTCCGGCACTTCGTCGACAAATGCCGCGCCGGCGCCGACTACGCGATCACACAGATGTTCTTCTACCCGGAGGAGTATCTGCGCCTTCGCGACCGGGTCGAGGCGGCGGGCTGTTCGACGCCGATCATCCCGGAGATCATGCCCGTCACGAACGTGCGCATGCTGGAGCGGCTGCCCCAGCTCAGCAACGCGAGCTTCCCGCCGGCGCTCAAAGAGCGCATCCTCACAGCCAAAGACGATCCGGCGGCTGTACGCTCCATTGGCATCGAGTTCGCGACGGAGTTCTGCGCGCGTCTCCTTGCCGAGGGTGTGCCGGGGCTGCACTTCATCACGCTGAACAACTCCACGGCGACGCTGGAAATCTACGAGAATCTGGGCCTGCATCAACACCAGGCCTGACCGGCCGTACCCCAGGGGGCGGCGGCCGTGGGGAGAGGGGCGTACATGGGCTGGACGGTCCTCTACATCGCGTTCGGCGGCGTCGCGCTGTGGCTGCTCGGCGAGGTGCTGCTGCAGTACAAGGCGAGGCTGCGCTGGCGGCTGCTCGCCTTCGGCGGCTTCCTCGGCGTGGTCATCGGCGTGCTGCTGCCGTCGGTGTGGGTCATCGGCGCGGGCGCGATCGCCTTCGCCACGGGGCAGACGTACGTGACGCTGTCGTTCCGCAGGGGCTTCTCGACCGGCTGGGCGCTCGGCGGCCAGCCGGGCCTGAGCAAGCGCCGCAGGACGCCGCAGCGGGGCGCCGCGGCCCCCCAGGAACCGACGCTCCAGGTCTCGGACCTGGAGTACGAAGAGGCCGGCCAGGCGAGCCCGCTGGGTCCGCCTCCTCCGGAGCAGGCCCCGGACGCGGTCTACGCCCCGGAGCCCATGCCCGACGACACCGGGCAGTACGGCATCTACAGCGACGCGGCGTACGCCCAGCAGCAGGCCGCCGCGGCGGACAGCGGCTACGGCTACGAAACGTACTCCGACACGTACTCCAACGCGGGCTATGACCCCCAGCAGCCCTACGCGTACGGGGAGACGGGGCAGCAGCAGTACGCCGCGTACTCCGACCCGTACATCGGCACGCAGACGTACGGCGGCCAGCAGGGCTACGACACCTACGGCGACCAGCAGCAGTACGGCTCCTACCCCGCCGCCGATCCGTACGGCAGCGAGGCCGGGACGTACAACGAGACGCCGCCGGGCGGGGTCTGGGTGCCCCAGCAGCGCAGCGTCGAGGACCCCTACGGGCAGTACGGCGGCGAACTCCCGCCGGAGCAGCCGTATCCGTACCAGGGCGAGCAGGCCCCCGGGAACGGGTACGACGCGGGGTACAACGAGCAGTACCGGTACTGACCGCGCGCCCTACTGCGAGCCCCGGAAGTCCGGTCCCTCCACGACAAGACCGGCGACCAGCGCGCCCGACATGCCCGCGTGCGGAAGCCCGCCGCCGGGGTGCGCCCAGCCGCCGACCGCGTAGAGCCCCGGCAGGCGCGTGCTGTTGGCCGGGTGGAGCAGCCGTCCCTCGCCCGCCGCGAGGGACGGAGGCGGGACCGCGCCGCCGTCGGCGCCGGTGGCCTCGGCGATGTCGGCGGGGGTGCGCACCTCGTGCCACAGGAGCCGCTCCCGCAGCCCGGGCAGCACGGAATCGGCGCGTATCAGCAGCCGCTCCACGTCCGCCTCGGTGACCTCCGCGTGCGCGGGCACCGTGGCCGTCAGCGTCACCGCTTCGTGCCCGGCGTCGGGCGTGAGCGCCGGATCGTCCGGGCGCAGCACCGTGAGCGTGGGGGCGCCGGGCACCCCGGGGCGGTCCCCGAAGAGCCGGTCGAGCTCGTCCTGGCGGTCGGGAGTGTGCAGCACCGTGCGGTGAGGTGTGCCGTCCGGGCGGGCGCCGCGGAGCGCGAGCAGGAGCGTGAGACGGCTGGGGAGTCCTGTTCGGGCCTGCACCTCACCCTCCGCTCGTATGTTCAGACCGGATGGGCCGGACAAGCCGGATACACCGGACAACAAGCCGTCGAATGCGCCGGGCGCGAGACCGGCGACCACGAAGTCCGCCTCCCGCGTCGAACCGTCCGCGAGCTCGACGCCCGCCGCGCGGCCGTCCTTCTCGACGATCCGCGTGACGGGGGAATCGAACGCGAACTCCACCCGCCGGGCCAGGCACCGCTCGTACACGGCCCGCGCGAGGGCGCGCATCCCGCCGCGCACGGACCACGCGCCGAAGGTGTGCTCCAGGTAGGGCAGGACGGCGGCGCTCGCCGGGGTGGTCCGCGGGTCGAGGCCGTGCGCGAGGGCGAACTGCTCCAGGAGCGCGAGGAGCCGAGCGTCGCCGCCCAGTTCCCACTCGCCGACTTCGGTGAGGGTGCTCGCGCGCCGTTCGCGCCGCAGCAGCCGCTTGTGCGGCACCGAGGGGTAGGGCTCCCGGTCGGCGAGGACCTGCCAGTTCGGCCAGAGCGGCTCTTCCAGCAGCGGGCGCCGGGTGCGGTCCCATGCCTCGCGAGCTCGGTTCATGTACGCCGACCAGCGGGCGCCCGCGCCGCCGCCGAGCGCCGCGTCGAGAGCCTCGCCGACGCCCGCGCGCGAGGCGTTGGGCAGATCGGCCGCCGTGCCGTCCGCGAAGACGTGCCGCACCGCGGGCTCCACCTGGGAGAGCTCGACGCACTTCTCCAGGGGCTCCTTGCCCGTCTTCACGAACAAGTCGCGGTAGACGGCGGGGAGGTGCAGGAGGCCGGGGCCCGTGTCGAAGACGAACCCGTCCCGCTCGACGCCGCCCAGCGAGCCGCCGTACGTCGAGGACCGCTCGTGCACCACCACCCGGTGGCCCGCGACGGCCAGCCGGGCGGCGGCCGCCATCGCGCCCATCCCGGCGCCGATCACCACAATCCGTGCCATGCCAGGGACTTTATCGGCCACCACTGACAGTCACGCCGGGAGCCCTCAGTCCGGCCGCCGGCCCGCGTGCGCCGCCAGGCGTTTCTCCTCGCGCCGCTGGGCCCTGCGGCGCAGAAAGCGCCGGATCCGCGAGACCAGGAAGAACAGCAGCACCAAGCCGGTGATCAGCAGCACGGCGGCGATGATCGCCGCCGCCTGTGGATGGAACATCGCGAAGCTGACGATCCCCGCGACGCCGAGATCCTCCGCCATGCTCACCACGATGTTGCTGAACGGCTCCGGCGAGGTGTTGATCGCCATCCGCGTCCCGGCCTTCACACAGTGGCTGGCCAGCGCGGTCGAACCGCCCACCGCGCCCGCGGCCAGATCGGGCAGCGAACCGCTCTGGCCCGCGAGCAGCGCCCCCACCACCGCGCCGGACACCGGCCGGATCACCGTGTGCGCGGTGTCCCACACCGAGTCGACGTACGGAATCTTGTCGGCGACGGCCTCACAGGCGAAGAGCACCCCGGCGACGATCAGCACATCAGGACGTTGCAGCGCCTCGGGCACCTCGTCGGAGATTCCGGTCGCGCCGAAGACACCGAGCAGCAGGACCACGGCGTACGCGTTGATCCCGCTTGCCCAGCCGCTGGTGAAGACCAGGGGGAGTACGGACACGGACGCGATCGTAACCAGTTGCGAACCGGGCGGCCTGGGGATGAGCACCCAGGTCTGAGTATCCGTACCTAGTGATGGAGATGAGTACCAGCGCGGATGGGGCCCGACCTGCGAAGACGGAAGAGTGAGGGACACGGAGAAGGGCGCAGCGACCGTACCGCCGACACGGGGCGGCGGAACGGCGCGGCGCCCTTGGCCGCTCCTCCCGCCCCGCCGAAGGCGGGAGTGAGACACGGGGGTCACGGGGGTGGCTCAGGGGATGACCGCCCTGGGGACCGAACGGGGGAGTTCGGGGGAACGCGAGAAGCGCCGGTCCGGTGCCGCCTGGAGATCAGGAGGCCACCGGACCGGCGCTTCTTTCGTTCACGCCTCAGGGCGCTCAGCGCCCTCCGCTCACCCTGCCCTGCAGCAGCCGGGACAGCGCCGAGTGCACATCGTCCAGGGAGCGCTCCGGCTGGAAGGCCTGCCAGTCGAGCGCAGCCACCAGGACCATCCCGACGAGCGCGGCGGCCGTCAGGGGGATGTCGATCTCCTCGCTGAGCTCGCCGTTCTCGACGCCAGCGCGCAGCACGTCCTCGACGACGGCGACCGCCTGCTGTCTGACCACCAGCAGGGTGGACTGCCAGGCGCGGTTGGTGCGCCACAGCTCGGCCACGTACAGCTGGGTGAAGGCCGGATAGCGGTCGATGAAGACCAGGCCCGCCCGGATCATCGCGTCCAGCGCGTCGACCTTGCTGCCGCCGCTCTCCGCGGCCTTCTCCGCCGCCTCCTTCAGGGAGGCGGTGAGGAGTCCGACGCCATGCCGCAGGAGCTCTTCGAAGAGGACCGACTTGCTCGCGAAGTTGTAGTAGACCGTGCCCTTCGCGACCCCGGCCCGCTCGGCGATCTCGTCGACCGTCGTGGCCGAGAAGCCCTGCTCCGCGATGAGCGTGACGGCCGCCTCGTAGAGCTTCTGCCGGGTGGCCTCGCGCCGGGTGCTGGTTGCGCTGCTGTCCATGGGCCTGATTGTCACAGGTCTTTCGGTTCTCACAGGCTCAGCTCCGGATGCAGCCGGTCCAGGGTCCACACCTGCTTCTGGCGCGCGGAGAGCGCGGTGAGCGCGAGGGCGCCCGCCGTGAAGGCCGTGAGGACCACGCACGCCTGCCAGACGGGGCCGAGACCGCCGCCCGTGATGAGCCTCCGTAGAGCGTCGACGACGTAACTCATCGGCAAGAAGGGGTGGATCGCGCCGAAGAAGGACGGACTCGTCTGGACGGGGTACGTGCCGCCGGCCGACGTCAGCTGCAGCATCAGTACCGCGAGGACGAGGATCCGCCCGGCCGCTCCGAAGCGCGCGTTGAGCCACTGCACGATCGCCGCGAAGCAGCACGTCACCAGGCAGAGGAAGCCCACCGTGCCGGCCGCCCGCGCCATCTGCAGACCAAGGCCCCAGTGCAGCACCGACATCAGGGCCGCCGTCTGGAGTACACCGAGGGCGGCGACCGGCAGCCAGCCCGCGAACGCGATGCGCCAGGCGGAGGCGCCCGCGGCGAGCGCGCGCCGGTTGAGCGGCTGGATCAGCATGTACGCCACCATCGCGCCGACCCACAGGGACAGCGGGATGAAGTAGGGGGCGAAGCCAGTGCCGTAGTTGGGCGCCTTGTGCATCGACTGGGAGGCGAGCTGCACCGGGTCGGCCATGACGTCTGTGCGCTGATCGCGGTCCTTCTTGTCGTAGTCGGGGATCTTCCCGACGCCGTCGTGCAGGCCGCCCGCCAGCTTTCCGGATCCGTCGGCCAGCTTGAACAGGCCTCCCTTGAGGTCACTCGCGCCCGTCTTGAGCTTGCCGATGCCGGTGTCGAGGTCCTTCGCGCCGGTCTTGGCGGTGCCGAGGCCGGTGTGCAGCTTCTTGGCGCCCTTGGCGACCTTGCCCGCGCCCTTGTTGAGGTCGTTGATCTGGGTGACGGCCGTGTTCAGGTCCTCGTCGAGGTGCGGCGCGCGGTCGGCGAGCGCCTGCGACTTCTTCCGCAGCGTGGCGAGGTGCTTGTCGAGCGCCTTGACGTCGCTGTTCTGGTCCTTGATCAAGGTGTTCATGTCGTCCGCGATGGTCGACACGTTCTCCGCGGACTTCTTGGCCTCCTTGAGCTTCGGGCAGAAGGGGGCGGGAAGAGGGGCCGTCTCGCACTGCTCCGTGTAGAGGTCGCCGATGACCTTGGAGCCGTCAGCCGCCCCCTTGGCCGCCACGGGAGCGAGCTTCACCCAGGTGTCCAGGTTGTGCCGCATGGCCTTGGAGGAGTCGGCGACCAGCTGGGCGGTGTCCCCGATGGTCTTGCCGTTGTCCTTCAGGAAGGGCCGCACCTGGTCCGCGGTGCCGTTGACCTTGTCGGCCAGCTTCTGGGTGCCGTCCGAGACGCGCTTGGAACCGTCTTCCAGATCACCCGCGCCCTTGTCGAGCTTCTTGACGCCCCCGGCCAGGTCACTGCTGCCGTCCTTGGCGTCCTTCAGGCCGCTCGCCAGCTTCTTGGAGCCCTTCTTGGCCTCCCCGATGCCGCTGTCGAGCTTGTCGGCGCCCTTGGCCGCCTTCTCGGTCGCCCCGTGGATGTCGGAGAACGAGATGAAGATCTTGTCGAGGAACGAACGTGAGGCCTTCGTGGAAGCCGCCGTGCGCACCTCGGAGAAGACCGTCCGCGAGATCTGCCCGACGATGTAGTTGTTGGCGTCGTTCGTACGGACCTGGAGCGCGCCTGTCTCCGGGCTGTCCCCCGAACTCGACGCGACGCGCTTGCTGAAGTCGGACGGCATCGTCAGCGACAGGTAGTACGTCCCGTCCTCGACGCCCTCACGCGCCTCGGCGGAGCTCACCTCATGCCAGTCGAACGTCTTGCTGTCCTCAAGGCCGTCGACGATGCCGTCGCCCACCGCGAGCTTCTTGCCCGCGGCCGTGGCGCCCTTGTCGTCGTTCACGAGCGCCACGGGTATGCGGTCGAGACGGCCGTACGGGTCCCAGAACGAGCACAGGTACAACGCGCCGTACAGCAGGGGCAGCAGCAGGAGCGCGACCAGGGCCGCGCGCGGCATCTTTCCCCTGCCGAAGCGCCTGAGCTCAAGCGAGGCGAGCTTCGGCGAGCGCATCAGCCGTCTCCTTGTCGTCGTTTTCGGGAGTCCGAGTCGTCGACACCGACACGGCGTCCACACCGTCAGGCACCTCGCTGCACACCGCCACGACCGTCGTGCCGCTGTCGGCGATGGACCTCAACAGGGCCCAGGCCTCTGCCCGTTCGGCGTCCGACAGCTTGAGGTCGAGATCGTCGACGCCCAGCAGACGGGGCCGGCCGATCAGGGCAAGGGCCACGGAGAGCCGCAGCACTTCGAGGCGTTCCAGATCGCGTACGGAAGTCCGCCGCCCCTTGGGCAGCGACTCCATGTCGAGCCCGGCGGCGGCCAGCGCGGTGTCGACCCGCAGCCGTGCCTCGGCCGCCCGCTCGGCCCGCGGCCTCAGGAGGTCCCGCAGTGAGCCGTCGAACCGCCGCGCCAGAAGCGCCCGTTCGCGCAGATGCTCGGCGACGGTCAGTGCCGGGTCGAGATCCGTCACGCCGGGCACGGGCCCGAGCGCGCTGATCCGGCGGACCGCCGCCAGCTGCTTGGGCAGCCGGAAACCCCCCACCGCCGCCTCGCCCTCCGTGGGGCGCATCCGCCCGGTGAGCGCGAGCAGCAGACAGGTGCGGCCGGTCCCCGAAGGGCCCTTGACCGCGATCAGCGACCCGGGGCCGGCGTCGACGCCGACCCCGCGGAACGCCCAGCCCCGCGGTCCCTTGAGCCCGAACCCCTCCGCTGTGACGGCGGCTCCCCGCGCACCGTCGGTCGGACCGTCCACCGTTCCCCCTCGCACCCACTTTTTGAACTGACTGGTCAGTGCAAAAACTAACGCGAACCATCGGTCGGGGCAAAGGCGCAGGTCAGAGCCGATTGTCAGTGGCGTACTCCACGATGTGCACATACGGCCACCGCGCCGTTACGCGACGACAGGAGGTTCGTCATGGCCAGCACTTCCGCAGCAGCCGCGAGCGACGTCCACCCCGTCCTGCGCCGGGCAACGGCCCCGCCCGCCGCACTCGAACTGCTCGCCCAGGCCCGCGCCGGCATCGACGAGGCCGCGCACCTGGAAACCCCGAACGAGCGCTACGCCACGGCCCATCTCGCCGCCCTGCGCACCGCCGCCGCCGTCCTGGCCGCCCGCGGCCGTCCCGAGACGACCCCGCGGCGCAGGCAGCGGATCCGCAGCGCCTGGGAAGTGCTCCCCGAGATAGCACCCGAACTGACCGAGTGGAGCGCCCTGTTCGCCTCCGGCGCGCCGCGCAGGGCCCGCGCCGAGGCCGGCATACAGGGCGCGGCCACCAGCCGCGACGCGGGCGACCTGCTGCGTGACGTGGCGATGTTCCTGCGCATCGTCGAGCGGATGCTGGTGCTGCAGCCCGTGCTGCCCCAGCCCAGGCAGGAGCCGCCGGACGCGAGCTGAGACGGGTTTCGGGGCAGTCGGCCGCAGGCAATAGGGTGGGAGCGCCCGCACCCTCCTCCACGCCGTACGAGATGCCGTACGAGCAGGCGGAGGGAACCCCCTAGCTCCGCCGCGGACCATGCGGTGGACGCGCCGAGGAGTCAACTGCCGTGTCGGACCCGATGCGCCCCCGCGCTTCTCTCCGTACCGCCGTGGTCTGGGAGGTCCTCAAGGACGCCCTGGACCGCAGGGTCAAGGCCACGGGCCGGGAGTCACACTCCCTCGACGTGCTCGACACCGGAGGCGGCAGCGGCAACTTCGCCGTGCCCGTCGCCCGCCTCGGCCACCGCGTCACCGTCGTCGACCCCAGCCCGAACGCCCTCTTCGCGCTCGAGCGCCGGGCCGCCGAGGCGGGCGTCGCCGACCGGGTCCGCGGCGTCCAGGGCGACGTACACGGCCTGTTCGACGTCGTGGAGCGCGGTGGTTTCGATGCCGTCCTGTGCCACGGCGTCCTGGAGTACGTGGACGACCCCGCCGAGGGCGTGCGCAACGCGGTCCACGCGCTGCGGCCGTCCGGCACCCTCAGCCTGCTCGCCGCGGGCCTCGGCGGAGCCGTGCTCGCCAGGGCGCTCGCCGGGCACTTCACCGAGGCCAGGCAGGCGCTCAGCGACCCGGCGGGACGCTGGGGCGACGGCGACCCCGTGCCCCGGCGCTTCACCGCCGAGCAACTGACCGAACTGGTCGAGGGCGCGGGAGTCCGGGTCGACGCGGTGCACGGAGTGCGGGTCTTCGCCGACCTCGTTCCCGGCGTCCTGGTGGACACCGAGCCCGGCGCCCTGGAGGCCCTCCTCAAGCTGGAGGCGGCCGCAGCCGAGCTCGCCGCGTTCCACTCCGTGGCCACCCAACTGCATGTGCTGGGCGAGACGCGGGATGCCGACGAGGGCTGACATTCGCCCTGGCCGCCCCGCTGATCAGCAGCGCAGCGGCACATGGAGTACGGCACATACCCCCCGAACGGGCTATGGGCGCCGTATGATCGAGGCAGACCGCCCGGCATGCCGGGCCGGCCGCTGGGGAATGCACGCTTCAGCGAGCCGGAGCGACAGGGTGGTCCGGTTTGGCGAAGTTGGCGCAGAGGGGCGGGTTTCACGGGGGCGATTCCCTGCCTATCCTGAAGGGGACCCCCGGTCGCCCCGGCGACTGCACGATGAGGAGGACTCCGTGCCGCTCTCGGAGCACGAGCAGCGCATGCTCGAGCAGATGGAGCGAGCGCTGTACGCCGAAGATCCCAAGTTCGCGACAGCGCTCGAGGGAAGCGGGCTGCGTACGTACACCCGGCGACGGGTTTACCAAGCGGTCGCGGGCTTCCTTGTGGGTATCGCCCTTCTCATGGCCGGAATGGTCGCCCAGCAGATCTGGGTGAGCGTGGTGGGATTCCTCGTCATGCTGGGATGTGCGGTGCTCGCGGTCACCGGATGGCGCAAAGCGCCCAAGCCGGGTGAGCAGCCGGCAGCCGGCACGCCCACGGCACCGGGCAGCGCCCCGGCCCGTCGGCAGACCAGGCAACGCAAGTCGATGATGGACCGGATCGAGCAGCGCTGGCAGCGCCGCCGCGACGAACAGGGCCAATGAACTTCTGAGCTTCTCAGCAGTACGTCAGTAAGGGGTAACCGCCCATAGCGGTTACCCCTTACGCGTGCCTCAGCCCTCCTGCTGCGACGGCTGCGATGGCTGCGACGGTCCCGAAGGCCTCCGCAGCGCCGCCCACCGCTTCGCGATCCGCTCGGACCACCGCTCCTTGACCCCGGCCCAGCGCTCGGACGCCGCCCACACCACCCGGGCGGCGGAACGCGGGGCGAAGGCCGCCCGCAGCCGGCCCGCACGGCCCGCCGTGGCCCGCAGCCCGTCGCACACCCGGCGTACGTCGTCGGCCAGGCCCGCCACCGGCTGGGGACGCGGTGCATAGAGGACCTGCTCGACCGCGGCCGCGAGCCGGTGGACGGACTCCGCGGGCGCCGTACCGAGCTCACCGATCCGTACGATCCGGGCCGCCGCCTTGCGCGGGGTCTGCGACTCGTCCGGCGTGATCCCGTGGTCCCAGGCCGTGTCGGTCACCTCGAGCCAGGCGGCAAGGGTGCGCGCCGCCCCGTCCGCCTCCGTACGCCCGGTCGAGCCCAGGCGCACCGCCCGGATCCGCTTGCGCCACAGCATCGGCAGCAAAGGCACACCGATGACCACGAGCGCCCCGAGGATCACGGTCACGATCCAGCCGATCGGCGGTCCGTCACCCCCGGACCCGCCCGCGAGCTGCGGGATCGTACTCGCGCAGCCGCCCTGCTTCTGCTGGTCGGGTGGGCAGGCGGTGGAGGCCGAAGGCTCGCTGGACGGCGCGGTCGACGAGGTCGGCTCGGGCGCGGCCGGATCACTCGCGCCGTCGGACGGGGTGTCCGGGCGGGTGTAGTCAGGGACCGTGCCGCGGTTGGGTGTCGGCTCGAAGCGGGTCCAGCCCACGCCCTCGAAGTACAGCTCGGGCCAGGCGTGCGCGTCCCGCAGACCGACCGACATCGAACCGTCCGCCCGCGCGGTGCCCGGCGTGAAGCCGACCGCGACGCGCGCCGGGATGCCGAGGGTCCGCGCCATGGACGCCATGGCGAACGAGAAGTGGACGCAGAAGCCCTGCTTCTGCTCCAGGAAGCGGACTATCGCCGCCGGTCCGCTGCCCGCGCGCACCTGCGTGTTGTACGTGAAGCCGCCCTCCGACGCGAACCAGTCCTGGAGCTTGACCGCCTTCTCGTAGTCGTTCGCCGAGCCCTCGGTGATCTTGCGGGCCTCGGCCGCCACCACGGGCGGCAGCGAGCCCGGCACCTTGGTGAACTCCCGGGCGATGTCCCTGGGCGGCGCGGACGCGTTGGCCAGCTGGGTGGCCGTCGGCTCCACGATCAGGCTCTTGACCTCGTACTGCGCACCGCGTGTCGTCTGCCCGCGGTCACCGACCAGCGCACGTCCCACCGGCTCGTAGCGCCAGCGGCCGTTGATCTTCACCTCGCTCGCCGGGTAGGGCATCGGCAGCCAGTTCTGGGCGTAGCCGTCGGCGGCCGAGATGTTGGTCTGGATCTCGCTCCTGCGGACGTCGGGGAAGAGCCCGGGCGGGTCCTCGAGGCGCGAAGGCACGTCCCTGATGCTCCGGACAGTGGTCTTCCAGGTCGTGCCGTCGAACTGGTCGAGGGAGACGATCCGCAGGTACAGGTTGTCGGTCTGCTTGGCGTTCGTCTTGTACGAGATGACCTCGCGGTCCTCCGGTTCGTTCAGGCTGTCCTGGAGCGCGACCAGCGGATTCACCGCGGAGATCGTGCCACCGCCGCCGGAACCCGAGCCTCCGGGACCACCGGAACCGTCGAGGAGACCACCGTCGAGAGCGGGCAGCGCGAGCGGCACCACAAGGGCGATGCCCAGCGCGACCGCGCCGATGCGCCGCCCCGTGCGGACCGGGGCGATGGCCCCGGTGTCGCTCTCCAGGCCCCCCGCGATCCGGCCGGGCGCCCGCGCCGCGCCCCCGAAGACGCGTCCCCACTGGGAGAGCCGGTCCCGGCCCTCGGCAAGGAGCAGCAGCAGATACCCGGCCGCGGCGAGCAGGAACCACAGCCAGCCCGCGCCGTCCCCGGAGAGCCCGGCGGCGACCGAGTAGAGCGCGAGCAGCGGCAGGCCCGCGGGAGCCGCCGTACGGAACGTCACCGCGAGGGCGTCCACCGCGAGGCCGATCACCAGGACGCCGCCGACCATCATCAGCCGGATGCCGTCGCTGAGCGGCGCCGGTATCGCGTACCGCCCGACGTCCTGGCCGCCCGCCTGAAGCAGCAGCCCGAACTCCCGGAACACGTCGGGCCCCGGAACGATCCCGGCGATCGCCTGCTCACGGGCGAACACCAGCGTGAGCAGCAGCAAGGTCACCAACGCCTGCACCGCGACCGTGACCGGCCGGGCCAGCGGGACCCGCCGGGTCAGCGCGCCCACGCCGCTCTGCAGCGCGAGCAGGATCGCCGCCTGGACGAACCACGTCGCCGGATCGACGAGCGGCAGCAGCGCCCCCGACGCCATCAGCGTCGCCGCCGTGGCACAGAGCGCGAGTCGCGCGCGCCCACTCATGAACGTCCCCCTGTTGTCGTGCCCGTGGTCCTGCCGGGCCGGCCGCCGCTCATCCCCAGCCCCCGGTGGTCGTCCCCGTGGCCGGAGCCGGGCCCGTGCTCGCGCGCAGATGGTCCGCCTGGCGCCACAGGTCCGCCAGCGCGACCCCAGGAGGGACCGCCACGGCCGTCCAGCCCGCCTGGCGCAGCATCCGGACCCGCTCGTCGCCGGGGCCCGACGGCCCGCCGCCGGGGCCCTGGGCCCAGCCCGTGCTGTCCAGGACGAAGGCGACCGCGGCGCCGGTCCGCTGGCGCATCTTGGCGGCCACGGTCGCCTGCTCCTCGTCGAGGTCGCCGAGGAAGGCGATCAGCAGGCCTTCGTTGCCGCCGCGCAGCACGTCGTACGCCGGGGAGAGCCCCGCGCCGTCCGAGTGGTCGATCACCGCGAGGGTGTCCATCATCAGTCCTGCCGCGTCCGCCGACTCCTGGCTCGCACCGGCGAACC
Source organism: Streptomyces sp. NPDC048436 (assembly GCF_043200355.1). Lineage (NCBI taxonomy): Bacteria > Bacillati > Actinomycetota > Actinomycetes > Kitasatosporales > Streptomycetaceae > Streptomyces > Streptomyces sp. NPDC048436. The sequence continues at coordinate 382,388 of NZ_JBICXP010000001.1, read as the reverse complement.
CGTCCGAGCCCTCGCCGGGCACGGAGTTGCCGGTGTCGGTCAACAGCCGCACCGAGAAGCCGCGTTCGAGCATGTGCACAAGCGCGGACGCCGCGCCCGACACCGCCCACTCGAAGGCCGAGTCCGGGCCCGCGCCCCTGAAGGCGTGCGCCCGGGTGTCAAGGAGCACCGTGCAGCGGGCCCGCTGCGGCTGCTCCTCGCGGCGCACCATCAGCTCTCCGTAGCGAGCCGTCGAGCGCCAGTGGACGCGGCGCAGGTCGTCGCCGTGCCGGTAGCCCCGGGGGATCACGTCGTCCTCGCCCGCGAGGGCCAGCGAGCGGTGCCGTCCGTCGCCGTACCCCTTGGCCTCGCCGGTGAGCCGCACCGGAGGCAGTGCCTCCACGCGCGGGATGACCGTCAAGGTGTCGTACGTCGAGAAGGAGCGGGTCAGTTCACACATGCCGAAGGGGTCCGTAAGCCGCAGCTGGAGGGGCCCCAGCGGATACCGCCCCCGCAGGTCCGAGCGGACCCGGTAGGACACCTCCCGGCGGCCCCCGGCCTCCACCCGGTCGAGCACGAACCGGGGCCGCGGCCCAAGGACGTAGGGCACCCGGTCCTGGAGCATGAGCAACCCCGTGGGGAGCCGTGAGACGTTGTCCATGCGCAGATGGACGCGGGCCTCCGAACTTGCGGGCACGCGCGCGGGGGAGAGCCTTCGGCTGCCCGCGACGCGGTAGCGGGTGCGGTAGAGGACCGTCGCGCACACCGGGGGCAGCACGGCGAGCAGCAGTCCGACGCGGAGCAGATCGCTCTGCCCGAGGACGTACGCGCAGACGGCGGCGGCGATTCCGGCCGCGAGGAACGAACGCCCGCGCGTGGTCAGCCCCGCGAGCGCCGTCCGCAGCCCGCCCTTGCCCTCCTCGGGCTGCGCCGGCTGCGGCCCCCCGTCCGTCATCACAGCCTCCGCGCCCCGGGCGGCTGCTGGCCGAAGTAGCCGGTGCTCGGCTGGGCGGCGGCCGGGACCGGAGTCCGCTGGAGGATCTCCAGGACGACCGATTCGGCCGTACGCCGGTTCAACTGGGCCTGCGCGGTGGGCAGCAGCCGGTGCGCGAGCACCGCCACGGCCAGGGCCTGTACGTCGTCCGGCAGGGCGAACTCCCGGCCGCTGAGCGCCGCGGAGGCCTTGGCGGCCCGCAGCAGATGCAGCGTCGCGCGCGGTGACGCGCCGAGTCTCAGGTCCGGGTGGTTACGGGTCGCGGAGACCAGGTCCACCGCGTACCGCCGTACGGCGTCGGCGACATGGACCGTGCGGACGGCGTCGATGAGCTTCAAGATCTCGTGCGCGTGCGCCACCGGCTGGAGGTCGTCGAGCGGCGAGACACCGCCGTGCACGTCCAGCATCTGCAGCTCGGCCTCCGCGTTCGGATAGCCGATCGACACGCGCGCCATGAAGCGGTCGCGCTGCGCCTCGGGCAGGGGATAGGTCCCCTCCATCTCGACGGGGTTCTGCGTCGCCACCACCATGAAGGGGCTCGGCAGTTCGTAGGTCTGCCCGTCGATGGTGACCTGGCGCTCCTCCATGGACTCCAGGAGCGCGGACTGCGTCTTCGGAGACGCGCGGTTGATCTCGTCGCCGATCACGATCTGCGCGAAGATCGCGCCGGGCTTGAACTCGAAGTCCCGGCGCTGCTGGTCGAATATGGACACACCGGTGATGTCCGACGGCAGCAGATCAGGCGTGAACTGGATGCGCCGCACCGAGCAGTCGATGGACCGCGCCAGTGCCTTGGCGAGCATGGTCTTGCCCACGCCCGGCACATCCTCGATCAGCAGATGCCCCTCGGCGAGGAGCACGGTCAGCGACAGCCGTACGACCTCTGGCTTGCCCTCGATCACACCCTCGATTGAGCTGCGGACACGCTCCGCTGTGGTGGTCAGATCTGTGAGGCTCGCTCGATCGTCATAGGTCGTCACCCGGCCCTCCTCGGACACGTTCTCCGGGCCGAAGCTTCTGTGTGCGGCCCGGCCCACCCCGAATCACGGACATCACGCGGGAATGGTTCCGCGTGATGCCCACCCCGCATTCTTGTTGGGTGTACCGGGTTGTGTCACTCGCCTGTGGACAACTGGCGGCGATATGTCGGGTCTTACGGCCTTTTGACCGCCGATCCGGTCCGGAAAGGTCCCGGTCCGGGCCTGGCTAGGCGGGGTCGATCTCCCGCAGCAGACCGGTGGTCACGTCGAAGACGAATCCCCGCACATCGTCGGTGTGCACAAGGAACGGCGAGGTCCGCACGCGCTGCATCGACTGCCGTACGTCCTGATCGACGTCGCGGAAGGCCTCCACCGCCCAGGAGGGCCGCTGCCCGACCTCGAGCTCGAGCTCGTGCCGGAACTCCTCGGTGAGGCTCTCCAGACCGCAGCTGGTGTGGTGGATCAGTACGACGCTCCTGGTGCCGAGCGCGCGCTGGCTGATGGTCAGGGAGCGCATGACGTCATCGGTGACCACGCCGCCCGCGTTGCGGATGGTGTGACAGTCGCCGAGCTCGAGGCCGAGCGCGTCGTGGAGGTCGATGCGGGCGTCCATGCAGGAGACGACGGCCACACGCAGGACGGGGCGGGCGTCCATCCCCGGATCGGTGAAGCCGGAGGCGTACTGCTTGTTCGCCTCCACGAGGCGGTCAGTGACGGTGCCACCGGTGGCTATGTCACCGATCGGCTCTGCGGGGAGGCCCGTAGGGGATGCGGAAGTCGACATGGCTATGACGTTAGTCGGCACTGATCGCGCGGGCCCGCTGTGAGAAGGGACAAAGAACGTCAATGAGTCTTGTTGTGAGGTAACCCACAGGCGCGGAGCGGCTCACCCGAACGGGTGACGGAACCCGATTCGCGGCTCCCGTGACGACCCGTCCGCGACGCGCAGGCCAGTTGATTGACCGGGCGACAGGGTGGACTAAAGTGACGCGAAGTGGGAGCCGTGACCTGCTCCCCGCTGGACTGTTCACCCGGAGATTCCCTGAATTTCCCCACGTGCGCGGCGCGTACGTACGGCTCGGCCTCCTCCCGCTCCCGGTCGGCTGACGCCACTTCCCCGGCGCCAGCAGGCCATTCCCCTTCCCGAGCGGGCGGGGACCCGGCCGTGCGCATCGCTCTTAGCGCCGGACCTGAGAGGGCCCTTTGAGTCAGCGACACGTCCCGGTGATGCTCCAGCGATGCCTGGACCTGTTGGCCCCCGCGCTCGCCCAGCCGGGCGCGGTCGTCGTCGACTGCACCCTCGGACTCGGCGGCCACAGCGAGGCGCTGCTCTCCACCTTCCCGTCGGCCCGCCTCATCGGCCTGGACCGCGACAAGGAGGCGCTGCGGCTCTCCGGAGAGCGGCTCGCCCCCTTCGGCGACCGGGCCGAGCTGGTGCACGCGGTGTACGACGAGATCCTCGACGTGCTCGACCGGCTCGGCATCGCGAAGGTCCAGGGCGTCCTCTTCGACCTCGGCGTCTCCTCCATGCAACTCGACGAGGCGGACCGGGGGTTCGCCTACGCGCAGGACGCGCCCCTGGACATGCGCATGGACCAGACGACCGGCATCAGCGCCGCCGAGGTCCTCAACACGTACGCACCGGGCGAACTGGTGCGGATCCTGCGCCAGTACGGCGAGGAGAAGCAGGCCAAGCGGATCGTCGGCGCCGTCGTGCGCGAGCGCGAGAAGGAGCCGTTCAGCAACAGCGCGCGGCTCGTCGAGCTGATCCGTGACTCCCTGCCGCAGGCGGCCAAGCGCACCGGTGGCAACCCCGCCAAGCGCACCTTCCAGGCCCTGCGCATCGAGGTCAACGGCGAACTGAGCGTCCTGGAGGCCGCCATCCCGGCGGCCGTGAAGGCGCTCGCCGTCGACGGCCGGATCGCTGTCCTTTCGTACCACTCGCTCGAGGACCGGCTGGTCAAGCAGGTGCTCGCGGCCGGCGCCGCGACGACCGCGCCGCCCGGCCTGCCCGTCGTCCCCGAGCGCTACCAGCCCCGGCTCAAGCTGCTCACGCGCGGCGCGGAACTCCCCACCGAGGAAGAGGTCGCCGAGAACCGCCGGGCGGCCCCGGCACGGCTGCGGGGTGCGCAGCGCATCCGCGAGGAGGCTCCGTGACAGGCGCCCGCGAGGAGGCCCCATGAGCAAGAAGCCCGAGCTGCGCGGGCGGGCCGCCCGGCTCGCGCGGCTGCTGCCGTCGTCGGGGCCGAGCCAGGCCGCGCGCACGCCCTTCGTGCTGCTGGTCGTGCTGCTGCTCGGCGGCGGCCTGATCACACTGCTGATCCTGAACTCCTCGCTCAACGAAGGCTCCTTCCAGCTGAGCGAGCTCAAGAGGGAGACCACGGAGCTCACCGACCAGGAGCAGGAGCTCCAGCGGGACGTGGACGCCTACGCGGCCCCCGACGCCCTGCAGCAGCGCGCCCGTGAGCTCGGCATGGTGCCCGGCGGCGACCCGGCCTTCCTGAACCCGAACGGCACCGTCCGCGGCGTTCCCGGAACCGCCTCCCGGTCCTCCGCCCTGTGGGAGCCCGCGCCGCGCCCCCAGGAGGTGGCCTCCCCGGCGCCCTCGGTCTCGATCCCGGTGTCGCCCGCGCCCGCGTCCCCGCTGCCCTCCGCCGCCCCCTCGGCCCTCACCACGCCCGTGCCCACCCCCTCCGCGAAGCCCGGCCCCACGACCTCCGGCAGGTGACGTAAGTGACGGACCGCCAACCGCCGCGACGCAGGGTCCCGGGTCCCGCGCGGCCCTCGCGCCCCGCCCGCCCCGGCGAACAGCGCCGCTCGGGGTCAGGGGCTTCCCGCCCCGCCGCCCGCCGCCCGCGCCCCGCCGCCAGGCCCAAGGCCCGCACCATCCGGCTCGGCAGCCCGCGGCCCCGGCTTCGCATGGTGAGCCTCGGTCTGACCCTGGTGATGCTGGCCTTTGTCGTACGCCTCCTCCAGGTGCAGGCGGTCGACGCGAGCGTGTACACCGCCAAGGCCGAGAAGAACCGCTACTTCAGCCATGTCCTTGCCGCCGAGCGCGGGGGCATCACCGACCGCGGCGGCGTCGAACTGGCCACCAGCGTCGACGCGTACGACATCACGGCCGACCCCACGATGTTCACGGCGAAGGAGATGGGGATCAAGGACGCGCCCGAACAGGCGGCGGCGCTCCTCGCCCCGATCCTCGACAAGGACGTCGACCGGCTCACCGAGCAGCTCAAGACCCCCAAGACGCGCTACGTCCTGCTCGCCCGCCGGCAGACCCCGCAGGTCTGGAAGCAGATCAAGGACCTGCGCGGCGCGCTCGCCGACAAGGAGCGCACTGACAAGAAGAGCGCCAACATCCTCGCCGGCGTCTTCCAGGACCCCAGCAGCAAGCGCGTGTACCCGAACGACAGCCTGGGCGCCGGGATACTGGGCTGGGTCAACGCCGAGGGCAAGGGCGCGGGCGGCCTGGAGCAGCAGCTCGACAAGAAGCTCGCGGGCAAGGACGGGAAGATCAGGTACGCCCAGTCCGGCGGCCGCCAGGTGCCGACGGCGGGCAGCACCGAGACGCCCGCTGTGCCCGGCTCGGACGTCGAGCTCACCATCGACCGCGACATCCAGTGGGCCGCGCAGAACGCCATCACCGAGCAGGTGGAGAAGTCCAAGGCGGACCGCGGCTACGTGATAGTGCAGGACAACCAGACCGGCGAAGTCCTCGCGATGGCCAACTCCCCGGGCTTCGACCCGAACGACCTCTCGCAGGCCGACGGCACGGCGCTTGGCAACGCGGCGCTCCAGGACGCCTTCGAGCCGGGTTCGACCGCCAAGGTCATGTCGATGGCCGCCGTCCTGGAGGAGAACGCGGCCACGCCCGCCACGCACGTCACGGTCCCCAACCGGCTGCACCGCGGGGACCGGCTCTTCAAGGACGACATCGACCACCCGACCTGGCACCTCACGCTCAGCGGCGTGCTCGCCAAGTCCAGCAACATCGGCACGATCCTGGCCACCGGCGAGCTCGGCAAGACCCAGCGGGAAGCCAACGGCAAGCTCTACTCGTATCTGCGCAAGTTCGGCATCGGCAGGGAGAGCGGGCTCGGCTTCCCCGGCGAGACGTCCGGCATCCTCGCGCCGGCCGCCAAGTGGTCCACCTCGCAGCAGTACACGATCCCGTTCGGCCAGGGCGTCTCGATAAACGCGATGCAGGCGACCTCGGTCTACTCGACCATCGCCAACGGCGGCGTACGCATCGAGCCCACGCTGGTGCGCGGCACCAAGGGCCCCGACGGCCGCTTCACGCCCGCGGCCAAGCCCAAGAAGACCCGTGTGGTGAGCGAGAAGACCGCCAAGACGGTGTCGCGGATGCTGGAGTCCGTCGTCGACGACGAAGAGGGCACGGGCACCAAGGCCCGCATCTCCGGCTACCGGGTCGCGGGCAAGACGGGTACGGCCAACCGGGTCGACCCCGAGACCGGCAAGTACAAGGGCTACACCTCGTCGTTCGCCGGGTTCGCGCCCGCCGACAAGCCGCGCGTCACCGTCTACTGCGCGATCCAGAACGCCACCAAGGGCAGCTACTTCGGCGGCCAGATCTGCGGTCCCATCTACAAGGAAGTCATGCAGTTCGCCCTCAAGACGCTCCAGGTCCCGCCCACCGGCAAGGGCCCGGCCCGGCTGCCCGTCTCCTTCGAACCCTGAGCCCCACCAGGACATACCCGTGACAACGATCACTCCGGAGCCGGGGAACCAGTCCCCGCCACACCGCCCGCTTCGCTCTACGGCCGGTGCGCCCGGTACGCTCACCGCCGTGCCACACGCCGATCAGTCCCAAACCACCCAGAAGGGCGTTCCCGTGACATATCCGGGACCGCCGCGGCCGGTCCAGGTCTCCGCGACGCCGCTCGCCAGGATCGCCGATCAGCTGGGCGTCGCCGCCCCGGGCACGGGGGAGGTCAGCGGCATCACGCACGACTCCCGCGCGGTCCGGCCAGGCGACATCTACGCCGCGCTGCCCGGCGCCCGGCTGCACGGCGCCGACTTCGTCGCCCAGGCGGCCGACCTCGGTGCCGCCGCGATCCTCACCGACCCGACGGGCGCCGACCGCGCGTCCGCCACGGGGCTGCCGGTCCTGGTCGTCGCCGACCCGCGCGGCTCCATGGGCGAGCTCGCGGCCACCGTGTACGGCCACCCGGGGCGCGATCTGCTGCAGATCGGCATCACCGGTACGTCCGGCAAGACCACCACGGCGTACCTCGTCGAAGGCGGTCTCAAGGGCATCCGGTCGACCGGGCTCATCGGCACGGTGGAGATGCGCATCGGTGAGGAGCGGATCAAGTCCGAACGTACGACCCCTGAAGCGACCGACCTCCAGGCGCTGTTCGCGGTGATGCGCGAGCGCGGCGTCGAGGCCGTCGCCATGGAGGTCTCCAGTCACGCCCTCGTGCTCGGCCGGGTGGACGGCTGCGTCTTCGACGTCGCCGTCTTCAACAACCTCAGCCCGGAGCACATGGAGTTCCACTCCGGCATGGAGGACTACTTCCAGGCCAAGGCGCAGCTGTTCACCAAGCAGCGCTCCAAGGTCGGAGTGGTCAACTACGACGACGAGTACGGGCGCCGGCTCATCACGGAGTCCGAGGTGCCCGTCACCTCCTTCTCCGCCGAGGGCCACCCCGACGCCGACTGGCGCGCGGAGGACGTCGACGTCCGGCTGTTCGACTCCACGTTCGTCGCGGTCGGTCCGAAGGGGGAGCGGATCACCGCCAAGTCCCCGCTGGCCGGTCCTTTCAACGTCGCCAACACGCTCGCCGCGATCGTCTCGCTGGCCGTCGCGGGGATCGACCCGCAGCAGGCAGCCGACGGCGTCGGCGCGGTGGCGGGCGTCCCGGGCCGCCTTGAGCGCGTCGACGTGGGCCAGCCCTACCTCGCGGTCGTCGACTACGCCCACAAGACGGACGCCGTCGAATCGGTCCTGCGCGCCCTGCGCAAGGTCACCGAGAACAAGCTGCACATCGTGCTCGGCTGCGGCGGCGACCGGGACAAGACCAAGCGGATGCCGATGGGCGCCGCAGCGGCCAGGCTCGCCGACACCGCCGTACTGACCGCGGACAACCCCCGTGGCGAGGACCCCCTCGCGATCCTCGCCACGATGCTCGCCGGCGCCGCCGACGTGCCCTCCCACGAGCGCGGTGACGTCGCCGTCTTCGAGGACCGCGCCGCCGCCATCCGCGCGGCCGTCGCCCGGGCCGAACCGGGCGACACCGTGCTCGTCGCGGGGAAGGGGCACGAGCAGGGACAGGACATCGCCGGGGTGGTACGTCCCTTCGACGACCGCCAGGTACTTCGCGAAGCTATCCAGCAAACCCAGGGATGAATCTGTGATCGCCCTCTCCCTCGCCGAGATCGCCACTGTTGTCGGCGGGCAGACGTACGACATACCGGATCCGTCCGTCCAGGTCACCGGACCGGTCGTCAGGGACTCCCGTGAAGTGGAGCCCGGCAGCCTCTTCGTCGCCTTCGCCGGCGAGCGCGTCGACGGCCACGACTACGCGTCCGCCGTGGTCGAAGCGGGCGCCGCCGCCGTCCTGGCCTCGCGCCCCGTCGGCGTACCCGCCATCGTCGTCGACGATGTGCAGGCGGCGCTCGGAGCCCTGGCACGGCACGTCGTGGAGCGGCTCGGCGCGACGCTCGTCGCGCTCACCGGCTCCGTGGGCAAGACCAGTTCCAAGGACCTGCTCGCCCAGGTCCTGCGGAGCAAGGCGCCCACGGTCTTCACGCCGGGCTCGCTCAACAACGAGATCGGCCTGCCGCTCACCGCGCTCAGCGCCACCGACGAGACGAAGTTCCTCGTCCTGGAGATGGGTGCCCGCGGCGTCGGCCACATCCGCTACCTCACCGGCCTCACCCCGCCGAAGATCGGCCTCGTGCTCAACGTCGGCACCGCCCACATCGGCGAGTTCGGCGGACGCGAGCAGATCGCACAGGCGAAGGGTGAACTCGTCGAGTCGCTCCCCGCGGAGGGCACCGCCGTCCTCAACGCCGACGATCCGCTGGTGCGCGCCATGGCCTCGCGCACGAAGGCGCGCGTCCTGCTCTTCGGAGAGGCCGCCGACGCCGACGTACGTGCCGAGAATGTCCGGCTCACGGAGATCGGACAGCCTGACTTTACGCTGTACACACCCTCCGGGTGCAGCGACGTGACCTTGCGGCTGTACGGTGAGCACCATGTGTCGAACGCGCTTGCCGCGGCCGCCGTCGCCCATGAGCTGGGCATGTCCGCAGACGAGATCGCCCGCGCGCTCTCCGAGGCGGGCACGCTGTCCCGCTGGCGGATGGAGGTCACCGAGCGCCCGGACGGCGTGACGGTCGTCAACGACGCCTACAACGCGAACCCCGAGTCCATGCGAGCCGCCCTGCGCGCGCTCGCGGCCATGGCCAAGGGACGTCGTACGTGGGCGGTGCTCGGTCACATGGCCGAGCTCGGTGACGAGGGGCTCGCCGAACACGACGCGGTCGGGCGGCTCGCCGTCCGGCTGAACGTGAGCAAGCTCGTGGCAGTCGGGGGCAGGGAAGCGTCCTGGCTCCAACTGGGCGCATACAACGAGGGTTCGTGGGGTGAGGAGTCGGTGCACGTGTCCGACGCACAGGCGGCGATCGACCTGCTGCGCAGCGAGCTGCGCCCGGGAGACGTCGTGCTGGTGAAGGCTTCCAGATCGGTCGGTCTCGAGCGGGTCGCCACGGCGCTGCTCGATGACGCCGCGTCTTCCGAGGGGCAGGTCGCCGGCCGATGAGGCAGATCCTCTTCGCGGGTGTGATCGGGCTCTTCCTGACCCTGGTCGGAACCCCGCTCCTTATCAAGTTCCTTGCCCGCAAGGGCTATGGCCAGTTCATCCGGGACGACGGCCCGCGCGAGCACCACAGCAAGCGCGGTACGCCGACCATGGGTGGTATCGCCTTCATCCTGGCCACGCTCATCGCGTACTTCCTCACGAAGATCATCACGGGTACGGAGACCACGCTCTCCGGGCTTCTCGTGCTCTTCCTGATGGCGGGCATGGGCCTCGTCGGCTTCCTCGACGACTACATCAAGATCGTCAAGCAGCGCTCGCTCGGCCTGCGCGCCAAGGCGAAGATGGCGGGCCAGCTGATCGTCGGCATCGGCTTCGCCGTGCTCGCGCTGAACTGGCCGGACAGCCGCAACCAGACCCCGGCCTCCACCAAGCTGTCGTTCGTCACGGACTTCGGCTGGTCGATCGGCCCGGTGCTCTTCGTGGTCTGGGCGCTGTTCATGATCCTGGCGATGTCGAACGGCGTGAACCTCACCGACGGCCTCGACGGCCTCGCCACGGGCGCCTCCGTGATGGTCTTCGGCGCGTACACCTTCATCGGTGTCTGGCAGTACCAGGAGTCCTGCGCCAACGCGGTCACGCTGACCAACCCACAGGCGTGTTTCGAGGTCAGAGACCCACTCGACCTCGCCGTGGTGGCCTCCGCGCTGATGGGCGCCTGCTTCGGCTTCCTGTGGTGGAACACCTCGCCCGCCAAGATCTTCATGGGCGACACCGGCTCGCTCGCCCTCGGCGGCGCGCTCGCCGGCCTCGCGATCTGCTCCCGCACGGAGTTGCTCATCGCGCTCCTCGGCGGCCTTTTCGTCCTGATCACCATGTCCGTCGTGATCCAGGTCGGCTCCTTCAAGATGACCGGCAAGCGGGTCTTCAAGATGGCGCCACTGCAGCACCACTTCGAACTCAAGGGGTGGTCCGAAGTCCTTGTGGTGGTCCGCTTCTGGATCATCCAGGGCATGTGCGTGATCGTCGGACTCGGCCTCTTCTACGCAGGATGGGCAGCGAAGAAGTAATGACCTGGGCAGGCAAGAACGTCACCGTCGCCGGTCTCGGCGTCTCCGGGATCCCGGCGGCCCGTGTGCTGCACGGCCTCGGAGCCGTCGTCACGGTCGTCAACGACGGCGACGACGAGCGCTCCCGTACGCAGGCCGCGGACCTCGAGGCGCTCGGCGTCACCGTCCGCCTCGGCGACGGGGCCAGCCTGCCCGAAGGCACCGAACTCATCGTCACCACGCCCGGCTGGCAGCCGGACAAGCCGCTCTTCGCGGCCGCCGCGGCTGCCGGGGTCGAGGTGTGGGGCGACGTCGAGCTGGCGTGGCGCCTGCGCGGCCCCGACGCCGCGCCCTGGCTCGCGGTCACCGGCACGAACGGCAAGACCACGACCGTGCGCATGCTGGCCTCGATCCTGGAGGCGGCCGGTCTGCGGACCGCCGCCGTGGGCAACATCGGGATCTCGCTGCTCGACGTGGTCACCGGCGACGAGCCGTACGACGTCCTCGCCGTCGAGCTGTCCTCGTACCAGCTGCACTGGGCGCCCTCACTGCGCGCCCACTCCGCGACCGTCCTGAACCTCGCGCCCGACCACCTCGACTGGCACGGCTCCATGGAGGCGTACGCCGCCGACAAGGGCCGTATCTACGAGGGCAATCAGGTCGCCTGCGTCTACAACGTGGCCGACAAGGCGACCGAGGACCTGGTCCGCGAGGCCGACGTCGAAGAGGGCTGCCGCGCCGTCGGTTTCACGCTGAACGCGCCCGCGCCCTCGCAACTGGGCGTCGTGGACGGCATTCTGGTCGACCGTGCCTTCGTGCCGGACCGCCAGAAGCAGGCCCAGGAGCTCGCCGAGATCTCCGACGTCCAGCCGCCCGCGCCGCACAACATCGCCAACGCCCTGGCCGCGGCAGCTCTCGCGCGCGCCTACGGAGTGCCGGCGACGGCCGTACGCGACGGTCTGCGCGCCTTCCGTCCCGATGCCCACCGCATCGAGCACGTCGCCGACGTGGCCGAAGTGGCGTACGTCGACGACTCCAAGGCCACCAACACCCACGCCGCACAAGCCTCGTTGGCCGCGTACGAATCGATCGTCTGGATCGCGGGCGGGCTCGCCAAGGGCGCCACCTTCGACGAGCTGGTCGCCAAGTCCGCGGGGCGGCTGCGGGGAGTTGTCCTGATCGGCGCCGACCGCGCGCTGATCCGCGAAGCCCTCGCGCGACACGCCCCCGAGGTCCCGGTCGTCGACCTCGACCGGACCGACACTGGGGCGATGTCCGAGGCGGTACGACAGGCGGCACGGCTCGCCGAGCCGGGGGACACCGTACTGATGGCTCCGGCCTGTGCGTCGATGGACATGTTCACCAATTACAACAAGCGTGGTGACGCGTTCGCGGACGCGGTCCGCGAACTCGGCGCGTAGCGCCTGACGCGGGCCCCTGTGGTCCGGGGGCGCCCGGCACCCTGAGGAGGGCACGTGGCAGCGTCGTGGTGGCTGGGCGGGGGCCTAGATGGCCGGCGGTAGCGGGCGCGCGCCCACGCGCCTCGCCAAGAGGCCCGCGCCGATCCGTTCCGCGGGTGCGCCGCGCCCGCCGCGCGACGGTTCCCTGCGGCGGCTGCGCACCCGTGTCCGCAAGGCCTGGGACCGGCCGCTGACCGCGTACTACCTCATCTTCGGCAGCAGCCTGCTGATCACCGTGCTCGGCCTGGTGATGGTCTACTCGGCGTCGATGATCCAGGCGCTGCAGCTCGACCTGCCCGCCTCGTACTTCTTCCGCAAGCAGTTCGTCGCGGCGATCCTCGGGACGATCCTGCTGCTCGTCGCCATGCGCATGCCCGTCAAGCTGCACCGGGCGCTCGCCTACCCGATGCTCGCGGTGACCGTCTTCCTGATGGTGCTCGTGCAGATCCCCGGGATAGGGCGCAGCGTCAACGGCAACCAGAACTGGATCTATCTGGGCGGCCCCTTCCAGCTCCAGCCCAGCGAGTTCGGCAAGCTCGCCCTCGTCCTGTGGGGCGCGGACCTGCTCGCCCGCAAGCAGGACAAACGGCTCCTGACCCAGTGGAAGCACATGCTGGTGCCGCTCGTCCCGGTCGCCTTCATGCTGCTCGGACTGATCATGCTGGGCGGCGACATGGGCACCGCGATCATTCTCACGGCGATCCTTTTCGGCCTGCTCTGGCTGGCGGGGGCGCCGACGCGGCTCTTCGCCGGGGTGCTCTCGATCGCGGCCCTGCTCGGCGTGATCCTCATCAAAACAAGCCCCAACCGCATGGCGAGGCTCGCCTGCATCGGCGCGACGGATCCCGGTCCCGGCGACCAGTGCTGGCAGGCCGTACACGGGATCTACGCTCTGGCCTCCGGCGGATTCTTCGGTTCCGGGCTCGGCGCGAGTGTGGAAAAATGGGGTCAACTGCCGGAACCGCACACCGACTTCATCTTCGCCATCACGGGGGAGGAACTCGGCCTGGCGGGGACACTGTCGGTGCTCGCTCTGTTCGCGGCTCTAGGCTATGCGGGTATCCGCGTGGCCGGACGCACGGAGGACCCCTTCGTGAGATATGCCGCGGGAGGTGTGACCACCTGGATCACGACTCAGGCCGTGATCAACGTAGGTGCGGTGCTCGGCCTGCTGCCGATCGCCGGTGTCCCGCTCCCGCTGTTCTCGTACGGGGGTTCGGCCCTGCTGCCGACCATGTTCGCCATCGGACTCCTCATCGCCTTCGCGCGGCAGGACCCGGCGGCGAAGGCGGCCCTGGCCATGCGGCAACCTCGGGTGAGATGGAACACGATGAGACGGCGCGTCAAGGCGCGTTCGTCCGGAGAGCGGTGAATTTCGGTGCATGTCGTACTCGCCGGTGGGGGGACCGCCGGCCACATCGAGCCCGCGCTCGCCCTCGCGGACGCCCTGCGGAGGCAGGACCCGACCGTGGGCATCACGGCCCTGGGCACGGAGCGTGGACTCGAGACCCGGCTCGTACCGGAGCGGGGTTACGAACTCGCGCTGATCCCGGCCGTACCGCTGCCGCGCAAGCCCACCCCTGAGCTGATCACCGTCCCGGGGCGGCTGCGCGGCACGATCAAGGCGGCCGAGCAGATCCTGGAGCGTACGAAGGCGGACTGCGTGGTCGGCTTCGGCGGCTATGTCGCACTGCCGGGCTATCTCGCGGCCAAGCGGGCCGGGGTGCCGATCGTCGTGCACGAGGCCAACGCGCGTCCCGGCCTCGCCAACAAGATCGGTTCGCGGTACGCCGCCGGGGTGGCCGTCGCCACACCGGACAGTAAGCTGCGCAACTCCCGCTACATCGGCATCCCGCTGCGCCACACCATTGCCACGCTCGACAGGGCCCGGGTCCGCCCGGAGGCGCGCGCCGCCTTCGGCCTCGACCCGAACCTGCCGACGCTGCTCGTCTCCGGCGGCTCGCAGGGTGCCCGGCGGCTCAACGAGGTCGTCCAGCAGATCGCTCCGGTCCTGCAGCGCGCGGGGATCCAGATCCTGCACGCGGTCGGCCCGAAGAACGAAATGCCGTACGTCGAGAACATGCCCGGTATGCCGCCCTACATCCCGGTACCGTACGTGGACCGGATGGACCTCGCGTACGCCGCGGCCGACATGATGCTCTGCCGCGCGGGCGCGATGACCGTCGCCGAACTCTCCGCCGTCGGGCTTCCGGCCGCGTACGTCCCACTGCCCATCGGCAACGGCGAACAGCGGCTGAACGCCCAGCCGGTGGTCAAGGCCGGCGGCGGACTCCTCGTGGACGACGCCGAACTGACGCCCGAGTGGGTCCAGGGCAACGTCCTCCCGGTGCTCGCCGATCCGCACCGGCTGTACGAGATGTCCCGCGCGGCATCGGAGTTCGGCCGCAGGGATGCCGACGACCTCCTCGTCGGCATGGTGTACGAGGCGATCGCGTCGCGCCGCAACGGGTGACACGGCATGAGACGGAACTAGAAGGCACATAGAAGGCAGGGGACCGTGGCCGGACCGACCACCGCCGAACGGCAGAAGGCTGCTTCTGGTGGGTCCCGCCCGCCCCGCCCTCCGCGCTCCCGCGTACGCCTGCCGCGTACCCGCACCCTGGTCCTCTCGCTGATCGCACTGGTGCTGATCGGGGCGGGAAGCGTCTGGCTGCTCTACGGCTCGCAGTGGCTGCGCGTGGAGCGCGTGACGACTTCGGGGACCCGGATCCTGACGCCCGAAGAGGTACGTGAGGCCGCCGCCGCCCCGGTCGGGGCCCCCCTGGTCTCCGTCGACACCGAGGCCCTTGAGGAGCGGCTGCGCAAGAAACTTCGGCGCATCGACTCGGTCGACGTCGTCCGTTCCTGGCCGCACGAAATCGCTCTGAACGTGACCGAACGTGAGCCGGTTCTCCTTATCGAAAAGGGCAGAAAGTTCGTCGAAGTGGACGCCGACGGAGTGCGGTTCGCCACGGTCGGACACGCGCCCAAGGGCGTTCCCCTCCTTGAATTGACACCGGATCAGGAGAAGGCGGAGTCGAGTCTGCGCCGTTTCGGCTCCGACCGTCTTCGGCGCGAGTCGGTACGGGTCGCGGGCGCGCTTCCCGAGGCGGTGGCCCGCGATACCCGGGTCGTCAAGGTCCGTTCGTACGACTCGATCTCGCTGGAGTTGAGGGGCGGTCGCACCGTAGCGTGGGGCAGCAGCGAGAAGGGCCGGACGAAGGCGAGCACACTCACTGCCCTCATGAAAGCCGCCCCGAAGGCAAGGCACTTCGATGTGAGTGTCCCCACGGCCCCTGCTTCATCGGCGAGTTGACGCATATCGTCGCAGGCCAGCACCCTGGTTCAGCAGCGCTACGGCTGATCACATAGGGTGAAAAGAAAAACGGGAGGTTCGGCGTGTTCGTTGAACGTGCGCCACTTGTCGACTTAGTGTCCTGTTCGGAGAGTCCAAGGAACAGACACACTGGTAACCCTAAACTTCAACGTTAGGGTTCGGGTCGGCGTTCGGACCGTCCCATTCGGCATCAGTCGTCGCGGCGCGAGACCGCGAGGCGGCGACACGTAACTCGAGGCGAGAGGCCTTCGACGTGGCAGCACCGCAGAACTACCTCGCAGTCATCAAAGTCATCGGTGTCGGCGGCGGTGGTGTCAATGCCATCAACCGGATGATCGAGGTCGGTCTCAAGGGCGTCGAGTTCATCGCCATCAACACCGACGCGCAAGCCCTGTTGATGAGCGACGCCGACGTCAAACTCGACGTCGGCCGTGAACTCACCCGTGGACTCGGCGCCGGAGCCAACCCGGCAGTCGGCCGCAAGGCGGCCGAGGATCACCGCGAGGAGATCGAGGAGGTCCTCAAGGGGGCCGACATGGTCTTCGTCACCGCCGGCGAAGGTGGTGGCACCGGCACCGGCGGCGCACCTGTCGTCGCCAACATCGCACGCTCCCTCGGCGCCCTGACCATCGGCGTCGTCACCCGGCCGTTCACCTTCGAGGGCCGTCGTCGCGCCAACCAGGCCGAGGACGGGATCGCGGAGCTGCGCGAAGAGGTCGACACCCTCATCGTCATCCCCAACGACCGGCTCCTGTCCATCTCGGACCGGCAGGTCAGCGTTCTGGACGCCTTCAAGTCGGCGGACCAGGTCCTGCTCTCCGGTGTCCAGGGCATCACCGACCTCATCACGACCCCGGGTCTGATCAACCTCGACTTCGCCGACGTCAAGTCGGTCATGTCCGAGGCCGGTTCGGCCCTCATGGGCATCGGCTCGGCGCGCGGCGACGACCGCGCGGTGGCCGCCGCCGAGATGGCGATCTCCTCGCCCCTGCTCGAGGCGTCCATCGACGGAGCGCGGGGAGTCCTGCTCTCCATCTCCGGCGGATCGGACCTCGGCCTCTTCGAGATCAACGAAGCGGCCCAACTGGTCAGCGAGGCGGCCCACCCCGAGGCCAACATCATCTTCGGCGCCGTCATCGACGACGCCCTGGGCGACGAGGTCCGGGTCACCGTCATCGCGGCGGGCTTCGACGGCGGACAGCCGCCGTCCAAGCGGGACACCGTCCTCAACTCGGCCTCGTCGAACAAGCCGCGCGACGAGCAGCCGGCGGCCCCGAGCCGTCCGGCCGAGTCCCGCTCGCCCTACGGCGGCCTCGGCAGCGTCACGTCGCACGACGAGTCGTCGGCCCCGGAGCCCGTCGAGGTGACTCCGGCGAACGAAGCCCCGTCCGCCCCCGTGACCCCGCCGCAGGTTCCGCCGGCCCGTCCGTACCAGGACAGCCAGGCCGAAGAGCTGGACGTGCCGGACTTCCTGAAGTGATAGACCGGCACAGCACCGTGAGCGGCGCGCACTTCGCCTTCACCGACAGGTGGGGCGGGGTGAGCGCCGTTCCGTACGAAGAGCTCAATCTCGGCGGCGCGGTCGGCGACGACCCGCAGGCCGTGCGGACGAACCGCGAACTTGCCGCCAAGTCGCTCTCCGTCGACCCGGCACGCGTCGTCTGGATGAACCAGGTCCACGGCCCCGACGTCGTCGTGGTCGACGGGCCCTGGGGCTCCGACGCCGAGATCCCGGCCGTCGACGCGGTGGTCACCGCACGCCGGGGCCTCGCCCTCGCGGTCCTCACCGCCGACTGCACGCCCGTCCTGCTCGCCGACCCGGTGGCCAAGGTGGCCGCCGCGGCTCACGCGGGGCGGCCCGGCATGATCGCCGGGGTCGTTCCCGCCGCCGTCGAGGCCATGGTGAAGCTCGGCGCGGACCCGGCCCGCGTGGTCGCCCGCACCGGACCCGCCGTCTGCGGGCGTTGCTATGAAGTGCCGGAGGCGATGCGCGCCGAAGTCGCCGCCGTCGAGCCCGCGGCGTACGCCGAGACGAGCTGGGGTACGCCCGCGGTCGACGTGACCGCGGGGGTGCACGCTCAGCTGGAGCGTCTGGGGGTGCGCGACCGGGAGCAGTCGCCGGTGTGCACCCTGGAATCCGGTGACCACTTCTCGTACCGCCGCGACCGGACCACCGGTCGTCTCGCGGGCTATGTCTGGCTGGACTGATAGGGCATGACGGAACGCAAGTCTCAACTCGCCGCGAACCTGGCGAAGGTCGAAGAGCGGATCGCCGCCGCGTGCGCGGCGGCCGGCCGGAAGCGGGAGGAGGTGACCCTCATCGTGGTCACCAAGACCTATCCCGCGAGCGATGTGCGGATCCTGGCGGAGCTCGGTGTGCGTCATGTCGCAGAGAACCGCGACCAGGACGCGGCTCCCAAGGCCGCCGACTGTGCCGATCTTCCCCTTACTTGGCACTTTGTCGGTCAATTGCAGACCAATAAGGTCCGCTCCGTGGTCAGTTATGCCGATGTAGTGCAGTCTGTGGACCGCCCCAAGCTCGTCACGGCGCTCTCGTCGGGTGCCGTGCGCGCGGGGCGGGAGCTCGGCTGCCTGATCCAGGTGGCACTGGACGCGGAGGAGAACGGGCGGGGCGAGCGCGGGGGCGTGGGCCCTGGCGGAATCGGGGAGTTGGCCGGGCTCGTGGCCGAGGCCCCGGGGTTGCGGCTCGACGGTCTGATGACCGTCGCACCGCTGACCGGACCGTACGCGGGCCGGCAACAGGCGGCGTTCGAGCGGCTGATGGAATTCTCAACCCTCATGCGCGCGGCTCATCCGGCTGCGAACATGGTATCGGCAGGGATGAGTGCGGACCTCGAACAGGCCGTCGCGGCCGGGGCGACACATGTGCGCGTCGGAACGGCGGTACTCGGAGTCCGACCCGGGCTCGGGTAACGTCGCCAAGAAGTCGGACCACAGCAGAAAATATGGTCATTCTCGCTGTTGGGCGGGGATACCTCGTGGATCGCGGGCAGTTGGTGACGACAGCCGATCCACCACAGAGCGGAGGACTCAGAGCATGGCCGGCGCGATGCGCAAGATGGCGGTCTACCTCGGCCTCGTGGAGGACGATGGGTACGACGGTCCGGGGTTCGACCCCGATGACGAGTTCGAACCCGAGCCGGAGCCCGAGCGGGACCGCCGGCGGCATGAGCCGCCACATCAGTCGCACCAGTCCCGCCAGGCACACGTGTCTGATCGGGACGAATCGGTACGAGTGGTGCAGCCCCCCGCACAGCGTGAGCCAGTCGCCCATTCCGCTTCGCTACCCGCGGAATCCGGACGTCCGGCACGTATCGCCCCCGTGGCATCCATCACACCTGAACGCCAGAGCCTGGAGAAGAACGCACCGGTGATCATGCCCAAGGTCGTGTCCGAGCGGGAGCCCTACCGCATCACCACGCTGCACCCGCGGACGTACAACGAGGCCCGTACCATCGGGGAACACTTCCGCGAAGGCACTCCGGTGATCATGAATCTGACCGAGATGGACGACACGGATGCGAAGCGACTTGTCGACTTTGCCGCCGGTCTGGTGTTCGGTCTCCATGGCAGCATTGAACGAGTGACGCAGAAGGTGTTCCTGTTGTCGCCTGCTAACGTCGATGTAACGGCGGAGGACAAGGCTCGCATCGCAGAGGGCGGGTTCTTCAACCAGAGCTGAGATGTAAGTGACGCAGTAACGCAGGACTGGCTAAGAAGCACGAGTTAACAGGGGAGAGGGAACCGCGAACATGGGCGTGGTCTTGCAGGTGCTCTACATCGCGCTGATGTGCTTCCTCATCGTGCTGATCTTCCGGTTGGTCATGGACTACGTCTTCCAGTTCGCCCGCTCATGGCAACCCGGCAAGGCGATGGTGGTCGTTCTGGAGGCCACCTACACTGTCACTGATCCACCGCTCAAGCTTCTGCGGCGGTTCATTCCGCCGCTGCGTCTCGGGGGCGTGGCGCTCGACCTGTCCTTCTTCGTACTGATGATCATCGTCTACATCCTGATCTCCGTCGTGAGCCGGCTGTGAACGATACGGTCTTGCCGAATGCCGACGACTACGTTGAGGTGAAGAGATGCCGTTGACCCCCGAGGACGTGCGGAACAAGCAGTTCACGACCGTCCGCCTCCGAGAAGGCTATGACGAGGACGAGGTCGATGCCTTCCTCGATGAGGTCGAAGCCGAACTGACTCGCTTGCTCCGCGAGAACGAGGACTTGCGCGCCAAACTGGCCGCAGCCACCCGCGCCGCTGCGCAGAACCAGCAGCAGGGCGGCATGCGCAAGCCTCCGGAACCGCAGGACCAGCGCGGTCCGGGCGCCCCCGTGCCCGCCGCAATATCAGGTCCGCAGCCGGTGCCGCCGCAGCAGCAGCACCCACAGCAGCATCAGCAGCACCAGCAGATGGGCGGTCCGCCCCAGCTGCCCGGTGGCGCGCCGCAGCTTCCCGCGGGACCCAGTGGGCACGGCCAGCAGGGTGGTCCGCAGGGCCCGGGCCCGATGGGTCAGGGTCCGATGGGCGGCCCCATGGGCGGTCCCATGGGCGGCCACGGTCCGCAGATGCCGCAGCCCGGTCAGGGCCCCGGTGGCGACAGCGCCGCGCGCGTGCTCTCCCTTGCTCAGCAGACCGCCGACCAGGCGATCGCGGAGGCCCGTTCCGAGGCCAACAAGATCGTCGGCGAGGCCCGTTCGCGTGCCGAGGGCCTCGAGCGTGACGCCCGTGCCAAGGCCGACGCTCTGGAGCGGGACGCGCAGGAGAAGCACCGCGTCGCGATGGGCTCCCTGGAGTCCGCCCGCGCCACCCTTGAGCGCAAGGTCGAGGACCTGCGAGGCTTCGAGCGCGAGTACCGCACGCGTCTGAAGTCCTACCTGGAGTCGCAGCTCCGTCAGCTGGAGACCCAGGCCGACGACTCGCTCGCTCCGCCGCGGACTCCGGCGACGGCTTCCCTTCCGCCGTCCCCGGCGCCTTCCATGGCACCGGCCGGCGCGGGCGCCCCGTCGTACGGCGGCCAGCAGTCGATGGGCGGCAACCAGCCCACCGCCGGTCCGTCCTACGGCGGCCAGCAGCAGATGTCACCGGCGATGACCCAGCCGATGGCGCCGGTGCGGCCGCAGGCCCCGCAGCCCATGCAGCAGGCTCCGTCGCCGATGCGTGGCTTCCTCATCGACGAGGACGACAACTGACGGCCGTTTCCACGCCTTAGGCGTCGGCAGCGTTCAGGGCGAGGCCCCCAGTTCTTCTGGGGGCCTCGCCCTTTTGTGCGGGCACACGTGTCCCCACAACGCCGAAGGCCCGGCCCCGCCAGAGATCTCTGGCGGGGCCGGGCCTTCGTTGCTTCCCGGTGTGGCTACGCCTTGCGGAGGCGGAACGTGAGCGACAGTGACTCGTCCGTGAACGTCTCGCCGTACGCGCCGTCGGCCTCGCCCTGCTCGAAGGACGTGGCGAGGACCTCGTCCGCGATGAGACCGGAGTGGTCGGACAGGGCCGTGATCACCGCCGGGTCCGTGGAGGTCCAGCGCAGGGCGATCCGGTCCGCGACATCCAGGCCGCTGTTCTTGCGGGCCTCCTGGATCAGGCGGATCGCGTCACGGGCAAGGCCTGCCCTGCGCAGCTCCTCCGTGATCTCCAGGTCGAGGGCGACCGTGGCACCGGAGTCGGACGCCACCGACCAGCCCTCGCGCGGGGTCTCCGTGATGATGACCTCATCCGGGGCCAGCGTCACCGTCTCGCCGTCGACCTCGACCGACGCCGTGCCCTCGCGCAGGGCCAGGGACAGCGCGGCCGCGTCGGCGTCCGCGACGGCCTTGGCGACCGCCTGGACGCCCTTGCCGAAGCGCTTGCCCAGGGCACGGAAATTCGCCTTCGCGGTCGTGTCGACCAGGGAGCCGCCGACCTCGGAGAGCGAAGCCAGCGAGGAGACGTTGAGCTCCTCGGTGATCTGGGCGTGCAGCTCCGGGTTGAGCGACTCGAAGCCTGTGGCCGCGATCAGGGCGCGGGACAGCGGCTGGCGGGTCTTGACGCCCGACTCCGCGCGCGTGGCCCGGCCCAGCTCGACGAGACGGCGTACGAGAACCATCTGCTTCGACAGCTCCGGGTCGATCGCCGTCAGGTCGGCCTCGGGCCAGGACGTCAGGTGGACCGACTCCGGGGCGTCCGGGGTGACCGGCACCACCAGGTCCTGCCAGACGCGCTCCGTGATGAACGGCGTCAGCGGGGCCATGAGGCGCGTGACCGTCTCCAGGACCTCGTGCAGGGTGCGAAGCGCCGCCTTGTCGCCCTGCCAGAAGCGGCGCCGGGAGCGGCGTACGTACCAGTTGGAGAGGTTGTCGACGAACGTGGACAGGAGCTTGCCCGCGCGCTGGGTGTCGTAGCCCTCCAGGGCCTGGGTGACCTGGTCGGTGAGCGCGTGCAGCTCGCTGAGCAGCCAGCGGTCCAGGAGCGGGCGGTCGGCGGGCGCCGGGTCGGCTTCGCCGGGGGCCCACTGCGACGTACGGGCGTACAGGGCCTGGAAGGCGACCGTGTTCCAGTACGTGAGGAGCGTCTTGCGGACGACCTCCTGGATGGTGCCGTGGCCCACGCGGCGGGCCGCCCAGGGGGAGCCGCCGGCCGCCATGAACCAGCGCACCGCGTCGGCGCCGTGCTGGTCCATCAACGCGATCGGTTCGAGGGTGTTGCCCAGGTGCTTGGACATCTTGCGGCCGTCCTCGGCGAGGATGTGGCCGAGGCAGACCACGTTCTCGTAACTCGACTTGTCGAAGACGAGCGTGCCCACCGCCATCAGCGTGTAGAACCAGCCACGGGTCTGGTCGATGGCCTCCGAGATGAACTGCGCCGGGTAGCGGCTCTCGAAGAGCTCCTTGTTCTTGTACGGGTATCCCCACTGCGCGAACGGCATCGAACCGGAGTCGTACCAGGCGTCGATGACCTCGGGGACGCGCGTCGCGGTCTCCTGGCAGGTCGGGCAGGGGAACGTCACCGAGTCGACGTACGGGCGGTGCGGGTCGAGCTCCGAGTGGTCGGTGCCCGTCAGGTCGGAGAGCTCGGCGCGCGAACCTACGCACGTCAAGTGGCCTTCCTCGCAGCGCCAGATGGGCAGTGGGGTGCCCCAGTAGCGGTTGCGGGACAGCGCCCAGTCGACGTTGTTGGTCAGCCAGTCGCCGAAGCGGCCGTTCTTGACCGAGTCGGGGAACCAGTTGGTCTTCTCGTTCTCCTGGAGGAGGCGGTCCTTGATGGCCGTGGTGCGGATGTACCAGGACGGCTGCGCGTAGTAGAGCAGCGCCGTGTGGCAGCGCCAGCAGTGCGGGTAGCTGTGCTCGTACGGGGTGTGCCGGAAGAGCAGACCGCGGTCCTGGAGGTCTTCGGTGAGCTTTTCGTCGGCCTTCTTAAAGAAGACACCGCCTACGAGCGGGACGTCCTCTTCGAAGGTGCCGTCGGGGCGCACCGGGTTCACGACCGGGAGGCCGTACGAGCGGCAGACCTTGAGGTCGTCCTCACCGAAGGCGGGGGACTGGTGGACCAGACCGGTGCCGTCCTCGGTGGTCACGTAGTCGGCGTTGACCACGTAGTGCGCGGGGGCGGGGAACTCGACGAGCTCGAAGGGGCGCTGGTAGTTCCAGCGCTCCATCTCGGCGCCGGTGAAGATCTGGCCGGTGACCTCCCAGCCCTCGCCGAGGGCCTTCTCGAGGAGCGGCTGGGCGACCACGAGCTTCTCTTCGCCGTTCGTCGCGACGACGTACGTGACGTCCGGGTGCGCGGCGACAGCGGTGTTGGAGACCAGGGTCCAGGGGGTCGTCGTCCACACCAGGAGGGCGGCCTCGCCCGCGAGGGGGCCGGAGGTGAGCGGGAAGCGGACGAAGACGGACGGGTCGACGACCGTCTCGTAGCCCTGCGCGAGCTCGTGGTCGGAGAGGCCGGTGCCGCAGCGCGGACACCAGGGGGCGACGCGGTGGTCCTGGACCAGGAGGTCCTTGTTGAAGATCTCCTTCAGGGACCACCAGACGGAGTCGACGTACTCGGGGTTCATGGTCCGGTACGCGTCGTCGAGGTCGACCCAGTACCCCATGCGGGTCGTGAGGTCGGCGAAGGCGTCGGTGTGCCGGGTCACGGACTCGCGGCACTTGGCGTTGAACTCGGCGATGCCGTACGCCTCGATGTCCTTCTTGCCGTTGAACCCGAGCTCCTTCTCGACCGCGAGCTCGACCGGGAGGCCGTGGCAGTCCCAGCCGGCCTTGCGGGCGACGTGGTAGCCCCGCATGGTGCGGAAGCGCGGGAAGACGTCCTTGAAGACGCGGGCCTCGATGTGGTGGGCGCCGGGCATGCCGTTGGCGGTCGGCGGGCCCTCGTAGAACACCCACTCGGGGCGTCCCTCGGACTGATCGAGGCTCTTGGCGAAGATCTTCTGCTCGCGCCAGAAGTCGAGCACGGCGTGCTCAAGGGCGGGCAGGTCGACCTGGGCGGGCACCTGGCGGTACTGCGGCTGCGTACTCAACGGCTGCGTGTTCAACGCGCTTCCTCCGGCGGACGATTCCGTTCCGTCGGAGGGACGAGAGCCGCTTGTCGCGCTCCCGCGGTACCACCCTCCTTGGCCTTCCCGATGCGCGGTTGCGCGGGGAAAGCCCCCTCATTGGGGTCGCGATGCCGGGTCTACTGGTCCGCTTCGGGCCAGGCCCGCTGCGGACGGTTCTTCCGGCGGCTCCGGGGTGATCTTCGCGTCGCGCCTGCCCCCGGGCTCTCACCGTCCCCGGGTCGCTCATGGCCGCGTACGCCGCTACTCGTCCCCATCCACGCTTCTCGCTCCGCCCAGTGTACGGGGCCGGGGCGGAGGGGGCCGACCGGTTATCCGTGGTTTCTCAGGCGTGCTGGGGCACCTCGTCCCTGAGGGATTCGCGGACCATCCTCCGCAGCTCCGGGCTGTCGGTGTGGCCGTGGACGGACACGGCGTGCTCGCTCGCGGCGCGGACCACTTCTTCCTCTTCACCGGAGATGGCGAGAGTGCAGTTCGTCTCGCTCGGGAATTCTCTGCAGTCGGCTGTCTTGCGCATATCGCACCTTCTTGGTTATTTCTCAGCTTATGCCTCATTTTCGGCCTATGGGCTGGTTCGTGTCCGAGGCCGGCGAGACACCGGGACTGACCCGAATGGCGACATGGCTGTTGTCCGGATCCTGGGCCGGTGCGCCGGGCGGATTACCCGGCGGGGAGTTGGGCACAACGCTTGCATGCTTGCCGCACGGCACCCGTGGGGCGGGCGGATCGGGCGGCGTGCCCCGTTGCCGCGGGCTCTGAGTCGATTTATCGTCCCAGCACGATTCGCGAGCAAGATCACAAAATGTGAAGGGGCCGCGGCCATGGTGGCGAAGAAGACCGCCGTACAGCGTTCGGCGTCGGGCAGATCCACGGGCGCGGCCACGCAGCGGGGAGCCAACGGGACGCACGGTTCTCACGGCGCGCACGGGGCCAAGAAGGCGGCCACCAAGAAGGCGGCCACCAAGGAAACCGTGGCCAAGAAGACGGTCGGCAAGAAAGCGCTCGCCAAGAAGACAGCCGCTGGGGAGGATGCCGCCGAGGGGTCCTCCGCGGCCAAGAAGGCCCCCGTAGCGAAGAAGGCCGCCGCGGCGAAGAAGGCTCCCGGGCCGAAGAAGGCCGCCGCGGCGAAGAAGACAGCTGCCAAGAAGAGCACGGCCAAGAAGAGCACGGCCAAGAAGAGCACAGCCAAGAAGACGGCCGCGGCAGCGGCCGAGGGTGCGGCTCAGGCCGCGGAGACGACGGGAGCCACGACAGTGGTCGCGAAGAAGACTCCGGGCACGGCGACGGCGGCGGAGAAGCCGACGGCGGTGCCCAAGGCGCGTGTCGCCGCTGCGGAACCCGGTGAGCTGGCGGTCAGGCCCGGTGAGGACCCCTGGACTCCGGAGGAGGTCGAGGAGGCGCGCACCGAGCTGCAGAGCGAGGCGCTGCGGCTCGGCAGCGAGATCGCCGCCTCCGAGGACGCCCTGGCGGGTCTGATGCGGGACTCCGGGGACGGTGCGGGCGACGACGAGGCGGACACCGGGACCAAGAACATCACGCGGGAACATGAGATGTCGCTGGCCGCCAACGCGCGCGAGATGCTCGAACAGACCGAGCGCGCCCTGGAACGGCTTGACGCCGGGACGTACGGCATCTGCGAGAACTGCGGCAATCCCATCGGCAAGGCGCGGATGCAGGCCTTCCCCCGCGCGACCCTGTGCATGGACTGCAAGCAGAAGCAGGAACGGCGCTACTGAACGCGGCCTGGCCGCCTGGTGCCGTACGTGTGTGCCGTACCCTCGTCCCCAGTCAGGTACCTAGGTTGAGGGACTCACGTGGCAGAGGCGGAGCGCATCATCGGTACGCCGGATATCCCTGAGACGGATGGGGACGAGCCGGAGCAGGCGGCGTCGGACGAGCAGGCTTCGTCCGACGAGACGCCCTCGCCGGGCGACAAGCGGTCCAAGGGCAAGCGCAAGATCCTCGTCCTGTTCGCGGTGGCCGTGCTGGCGTACGCCCTGGACCTCATCAGCAAGATGATCGTCGTCGCGAAGCTCGAGCACCACGAGCCGATCGAGATCATCGGTGACTGGCTCCAGTTCAACGCCATCCGGAACGCGGGCGCCGCCTTCGGGATCGGTGAGGCGTTCACCGTGATCTTCACGTGCATCGCCGCGGCCGTGATCGTGGTGATCGCCCGCCTGGCGCGCAAGCTGTACAGCCTGCCGTGGGCGATCGCGCTCGGCATGCTGCTCGGCGGCGCCCTCGGGAACCTCACCGACCGGATCTTCCGCGCCCCCGGAGTGTTCGAGGGAGCGGTGGTCGACTTCATCGCGCCGAAGGGCTTCGCGGTCTTCAACCTCGCGGACTCGGCGATCGTGTGCGGCGGCTTCCTGATCGTGATCCTGTCCTTCCGCGGCCTGGACCCGGACGGGACCGTCCACAAGGACTGAGCCCTCGGGCCCTCGGCCCCCGGCGAAGGGCCTCGTGGTGCGGGAGTGTCAGTGGCCTCCTGCATACTCAATGGGTGAGCACGATTCCCGAGATCCGTACCCTGCCCGTGCCGGACGGCCTGGAGGGCGAGCGCGTCGACGCCGCCATCTCCCGTATGTTCGGTTTCTCCCGCACGAAGGCCGCCGAGCTGGCGGCGGCAGGCAAGGTGATGGTCGACGGCAGCGTGGTCGGCAAGTCCGAGCGTGTGCACGGTGGCGCCTGGCTGGAGGTGGAGATGCCGCAGGCGCCCGCTCCGGTGCAGATCGTCGCCGAGCCCGTCGAGGGCATGGAGATCATCCATGACGACGACGACATCCTGGTGATCGTGAAGCCGGTCGGCGTGGCCGCCCACCCGAGCCCCGGCTGGACCGGCACGACGGTGATCGGCGGCCTGGCAGCGGCCGGGTACCGCATCTCGACCTCCGGTGCCGCCGAGCGCCAGGGCATCGTGCACCGCCTCGATGTGGGCACTTCCGGCCTGATGGCGGTCGCCAAGTCGGAGCGCGCGTACACCTCCCTGAAGCGCCAGTTCAAGGAGCGCACGGTCGACAAGCGCTACAACGCGCTGGTGCAGGGCCACCCCGACCCGATGAGCGGCACGATCGACGCCCCCATCGGCCGCCACCCGAACCACGACTACAAGTGGGCGGTCACGGCCGAGGGCAAGCCCTCCGTCACGCATTACGACCTCATCGAGGCGTTCCGGGCGGCCTCGCTGCTCGACATCAAGCTGGAGACGGGGCGCACCCACCAGATCCGCGTGCACATGGCGGCCCACCGGCACCCGTGCGTGGGCGACCTGACGTATGGCGCGGACCCGACTCTCTCCAAGCGGCTCGGCCTCGAGCGCCAGTGGCTGCACGCGGTGCGGCTCGGCTTCGAACACCCCGGGACCGGCCAGTGGGTGGAGTTCGAGAGCCAGTACCCCGACGACCTCCAGCAGGCCCTCGACCGGGTGCGGGCGGAAAGCTCGTGAGCGTCGGCGTCAGCTGCCGGGTCGCCGAGGGCGCCGACGACCTGGAGGCCTGCTTCGCGGTCCGCAAGGAAGTCTTCGTCGTCGAGCAGCAGGTCCCCCAGGATCTTGAGTACGACGAGTACGACGCCGGGGCGGTCCACGTCCTGGCGGTCCGCGAGGACGGACTGCCACTGGGCACAGGGCGTCTGCTGTCCGGTGCGGCCGCCGCAGCCAAGAACGGCGGCGACACCGAGGTGGGCTCACTGGGCCGCCTCGCGGTGACACAGGCGGCGCGCGGACTCGGCGTCGGTGCGGCCCTGGTCCGGGCGATCGAGGACGCGGCACGCGCGCGTGGCCTCACCGGGGTCGACCTCCACGCGCAGACGCACGCGCTGGGGTTCTACGAACGACTGGGATACGTGGCCTACGGCCCGGAGTTCCCGGACGCGGGAATGCCGCACCGGGCTATGCGGAAGCCCCTTGGCCAGGAAGCTGCGGCTCAGGCAGCCCCCACCGCGCCCACTGGCCCATCGGACACCTGACCGCCGCGCGGCGTGACCACCGCGGTCGCGCCCCGCAGCCGATCATGACTCCGGGTGTGCCGGGAAGGGCATTGGCCCGGTTCAGGTGGAACGCGTGGCAGGGTTGAGGTCTTGATCGACCGAGTCTCGAACCGCCGGAGGGCGCACCGTGGACCAACTGGCGCTGCTGCTTGTTCTGTTGCTCGGAGCGGTGGTGACGGTGCCGCTGGGGGAGCGGCTCGGGCTGCCCGCGCCCGTGCTCATGACGCTGGCCGGGATCGTCCTCGCCTTCGTGAGCTGGGTTCCGAACATCGAGATCCCGCCGGACTACATCCTGCCGCTGATCCTTCCGCCCTTGCTGTACGCGTCGGTTCAGCGCACCTCCTGGCGGCAGTTCACGGCCAACAGACGCCCCATCTTCCTGCTGGCGGTGGCCCTCGTCTTCGTGACGACGGCAGCGGTCGCGGCGATCGCCAACTCGGTCGTCCCGGGGCTTCCGATCGCCGCGGCCGTGGCGCTGGGTGCGCTCGTGGCGCCGCCCGACCCGGTCGCCGCGACCGCCGTCGCCGGATCGCTCGGGCTGCCGCGTCGGCTCGTGTCGATCCTGGAGGGGGAGGGACTGTTCAACGACGTCACGGCGATCGTGCTCTACCACGTGGCGATCGCGGCGGCGGTCAGCGGGACTTTCTCCTGGCCCGCGGCGGTAGGGCAGTTGGTGCTCTCGGCGGTGGTGGCCGTTGTCGTGGGGCTCGCGCTCGGCTGGCTCACCAACAAGCTCATGGGGCTGCTCGGCGACGCCACCCTGCAGACCGGTCTGACGCTGCTCGTGCCCTTCGCGAGCTACGTACTGGCGGAGGAACTGCTCGGCTCAGGTGTGCTCGCCGTGCTGACCACGGCGCTCTATCTCGCCGAGCACAACGCCGACGCGGACGACGTGCTGGGGCGGATCACCGGGCAGACGTTCTGGCAGATCGTCGACACGCTGGTCACCGGCATCGCGTTCGGGCTCATCGGGCTCGAGCTGCACAACGTCTTCGGTACGGCGAACGGCCGTGAGCTGCGGATGGTCGGCTGGGGCGGCGCGGTCGTCGCCGTCGTCATCGGCGTACGACTGCTGTGGCTGCTGCCCGCGACCTGGCTGGCCAAGCGGCTGCACAAACTGCGGGACTACGACGAGGAGATCCCGACGACGTGGCGCGAGACCGTCGTCATGTGGTGGGCGGGGATGCGCGGGGTGGCGTCGGTCGCCCTGGCCCTGGCCATTCCGCTGAAGACGGAGAACGGGGATCCCTTCCCGGCCCGGGACGAGATCATCTTCATCGCGTTCTGCGTCATCATGGCGACCCTCGTCGTCCAGGGGCTCACCCTGCCCTGGCTGGTGAAGAAGCTCGGGGTGCGGGCGGACACCGACGCCGAGCGGGCCATCGAGCGGGAGCTCGCCATCCGGGCGGCCAAGGCGGCCAAGCGCCGCCTGAAGGAGATCGAAGAGGTCGAGGAACTGCCGGAGGATCTCTCGGAGCGGCTGCTGCGCGGGGCGTTCGACATCGGCGCAAGGATCAGCCCCGACATCGTCGACGACGAACGGCGTGAACGGTTCTCCAAGCGCGTCGACCGCCTCAAGGCGGTCCAGCGCATCCAGCGCGACATGATGTCGGCCGCCCGCCACGAGGTGCTCGCCGCGCGCAGCGAGCCCGGCGCCGACCCCGAGATCGTCGACCGGGTGCTGCACCACCTCGACGTGCGCAGCCTGCGGTCTCCCTGACGCGGGCAGCGGGCCGGGCCGGGGTGCTTTCAGCCCCGGCCCGTGCGCGGCACGATCGGCGGCTGCGGGTGCGGACGGTCGCCTTCCGGCGGCAGTTCGGCCCAGGCCGTGTTGACCCGCGGCAGCGCGTAGGGATGGTGCTCGGCCAGCCAGCGGACGAGGTGCTCGCGCACCACGACCCGTACCGTCCAGATGTCGTCGGCGTCCTTGGCGGTGACCAGGGCCCGCACCTGGATCGTGTTCGGCGTCGTGTCCGTGACCGCGAGCCCCCAGTCCCTGCCGTCCCAGGCCGCGCACTCGCGCAGGACGTCCTGGAGCTTTTCACGCATCTCGGTGACGGGCGCCGTGTGGTCCAGCTGGAAGAAGACCGTGCCGGTCATCTGGGAGCCGCCGCGCGACCAGTTCTCGAAGGGCTTCGACACGAAGTACGACACCGGCATGGTGATCCTGCGCTCGTCCCAGGTCCGTACGGCCAGGAACGTCAGGGTGATCTCGTCGATCGTGCCCCACTCGCCGTCCACCACGACGGTGTCGCCGATGCGCACCATGTCGCCGAAGGCGATCTGCAGTCCCGCGAAGAGGTTGGCGAGCGTGGACTGTGCGGCGACGCCCGCGACGATGCCGAGGAGGCCCGCCGAGGCGAGCAGTGACGTTCCGGCCGTCTGCATGGCGGGGAAGGTCAGCAGCATCGCGCCGACGGCCACGACGCCGACGATCGCGGTGACCACCCGCTGGATGAGCGTCACCTGCGTACGCACCCGGCGGACCCGGGCCGGATCGCGGTGGGCATTGGCGTAGCGCGCGTACGTGGACTCGACGATGGCCGTCGCGATGCGGACGAGGAGCCAGGCCACCGACCCGATGAGCACCAAGGTCAGGGTCTGCGCGATGCCCGCCGAATGGTCCTTGGCGATCTCCGCTTGTTCGAAGGAGCCGCGCAGCAGGGCGGCACAGAGGGAAAGTTGAAGTGGCAGCCGACAACGGCGCAGCAGCCCCCACAGTGGGGTGTCGCGGTGGCGGTCGTCGGTCCGGCGCAGCAGCACGTCGGCCAGCCAAACCACGGCCAGCGTGAGCACGACCGAGCCGCCGACCACGATCAACGGACGCAGTACGTTCTCCATGCCCCCGAGGGTAGGTGGCACGATGGCCTCATGAACATCATGCTTATCCACTCGACCTACGGGCTGCGGCCCGCGGTGCACGCGGCGGCCGACCGGCTGCGGGCGGCGGGCCACGAGGTGTGGACGCCCGATCTCTTCGACGGGCGCACCTTCGAGACCGTCGAGGAAGGCATGGCCTTCAAGGACGAGCTCGGCAAGGACGAGCTCCTCAAGCGCGCCATTCTGGCCGCCGCGCCCTACTCCGAGCGGGGTCTCGTCTACGCCGGTTTCTCCCTAGGCGCCGCCACCGCGCAGACCCTCGCCCTCGGGGACGACAAGGCCCGCGGGCTGCTGCTCCTGCACGGCACATCCGACATCGCGGAGAACACGAAGGTGGACGAGCTGCCGGTGCAGCTGCACGTCGCCGAGCCGGATCCGTTCGAGACGGACGACTGGCTGAGCGCCTGGTATCTGCAGATGCAGCGGGCCGGCGCCGACGTCGAGGTCTACCGCTACGCGGGCGCCGGCCACATCTACACCGACCCCGGCCTCGACGACTACGACGCCGACGCGGCCGAGGCGACGTGGCGTACGGCGATCGGCTTCCTGGAATCCCTTTAGCAGGCCCGGTCAGCGCACCGGGAAGTCCGCCCGCTCGATCTTCTGCGTGCCGCTGAGCGTGCGGTACGAACGGGCCCACCGGGACGTGGCCTTGGGGTCCTTGCGGTCGGACAGGACGTAGTAGTCCATCTGCGAGCGCTCGGCGGTGACGTCGAGGACGCCGTAGCCGTGCGAGTCCATGTCCAGCCACTTCACATGGCGGTTGGCCGCCTTGACCGCGCCCACCGCGACCAGCGAGACGGTGTGCGGGGCGACGTGCAGGATGTCGTCCAGGTTGTCGGAGGTCACGGAGGTGACCACGAACTCCGTGGCCGCGGAGGGCGATCCGGGGTACGTGGCCGCCTTCACCGGCACGTCGTTCGCCCAGGCCATGTGGATGTCGCCGGTGAGGAAGACGGTGTTCCGGACGGCGTTGTCGACCAGGTGCGAGATGAGCTCCTTGCGGTCGTCGGTGTAGCCGTCCCACTGGTCGCCGTTGACCGCGAGGCCCTCCTTGGGCAGGCCGAGCAACTCAGCGATGGGTTCGAGCAGATGGGCCGGTACGGAGCCGAACGCGACCGGCGAGATCATCACCGAGGTGCCGACCAGCTTCCAGGAGGCGTCGGACGAGGCGAGTCCCGCCTTCAGCCAGTCGAGCTGGGCGCGGCCCGTGATCGTACGGTCCGGGTCGTCGACGTCACCGCTGCCGAAGCCCGCCTGCTCGGAGCGGAAGGAACGCAGGTCGAGCAGGTGCAGATCGGCCAGCTTGCCGAAGCGGATGCGGCGGTAGACGGTGCCTTCAGTAGAAGGACGTACGGGCATCCACTCGAAGTAGGCCTGCTTGGCGGCCGCCATGCGCTGCGCCCAGCCGCCCTCGGTCTCGGGGGAGTGGTTCACGCCGCCGCCCGACCAGGCGTTGTCGGCGAACTCGTGGTCGTCCCAGATCGCGATCACGGGGTGTGTCGCGTGCATTGCCTGTGCGTCGGGGTCGGTCTTGTGGACGCCGTGCCGGACGCGGTAGTCGGCGAGGCTGACGATCTCGTGCCGCGGCTCGTGCTGCCGCACCCCGTACTTGGCGGCCGGGTACTCGCCGCTCTTGTACTCGTAGATGTAGTCGCCGATGTGCAGGACCGCGTCGAGTTCGGTGCGGGCCGCGAGATGGCGGTAGGCGGAGAAGTAACCGGCTTCCCAGTTGGCGCAGGACACCACGCCGAACCGGACACCGGGGGCCGCTGCTTCGTGCGCGGGAGTCGTGCGGGTGCGGCCTACGGGGGAGTGCGCGTCGCCCGCGGAGAAGCGGAAGTAATAGGTGGTGGCAGGGTTCAGGCCCCTTACGTCGGCCTTGACCGTGTGGTCGGCCGATGCCCGCGCGGTCGTGCTGCCGTGGCCGACGACCTGGGTGAAGCCCTTGTCCTTGGCTATCTCCCAACTCACCGCGGTGTCCGGCCCCTTGCCGGAGCCCGGCGTGGCCTCCGGTATTGGCGTCACGCGGGTCCACAGCAGCACCCCGTCGGGCAGCGGGTCACCGGAGGCGACTCCGTGGTGGAACGCGGGGCCTTCGGCGGCGTGCGCGAGGGGAGTGGCGGCGAGCGGTGCGAGGGCCGCGGTGGCGGCAGCGGCCTTGACGACCGTTCGGCGGCGCGGGGCCGGGGAGTTGGGCGATCTCTGGGCGTTGATTCGACTGGTCACGGACGATCACCTTACTGATCAGTAATCGCCAAGAGCGGGCGAACCGCGGAAAGTTCGCCCGCTCTTCTCAGGTGGTTCAGTCGGTTCAGCCCTTGAGCGCCGCGTCGATGGCCGTCTTGTACTCCTCGACCGTCGTCGGGGCGTTCTTCTTGTCGGCGCCGGTCAGCTTCTTGCCGTCCATGACGAACGAGGGCGTGCCGTCGACGCCGTCCTTGTTGTCGTCGAACTTCTTCGACATCTCAAGGGCCCAGCGGTCGTACGTCCCGTCCTTGACCTCCTTCTTGAAGGCCGCGCTCTTCTTGAGGTCGGGCACTTCGTCGGCGACCTTCAGCAGGTAGGAGTCGTCCTTGAACTTGTCGGAGGTCTCCTCGGGGTGGTTCTCCTTGGAGAACAGCGCCTTCTTGTAGTCGAGGAAGGCCGTGTCGCTCACGTTCAGGGCGGCACCGAGAGCGCTGAGCGCGTTCTTGGAGCCCTCGCCCTGGAGGTTGCGGTCGAGGAACGAGGCGCCGATGAACTGGATCTTGTACTTG
Source organism: Streptomyces sp. NPDC048436 (assembly GCF_043200355.1). NCBI lineage: Bacteria > Bacillati > Actinomycetota > Actinomycetes > Kitasatosporales > Streptomycetaceae > Streptomyces > Streptomyces sp. NPDC048436. The sequence goes on along the minus strand of NZ_JBICXP010000001.1, from coordinate 348,621 downwards.
CCGTCCTCGACGTCCTTCTCGACCGTGGGGCCGACCGTCTGCTCGAAGCTGGCACAGATCGGGCAGCGCGGGTCCTCGTAGACCTTGAGGGTCTTCTTGGCGCTGTCCTTGCCGATGACGACGGTCGTGCCGTCCGTGCCCGTGGAGTTCGCCGGCTTGACCAGCTTCTCGTCCTTGGCCGCTTCCCAGTGGTCGGGCTTGTTGGCCTGCATGACGGCGTAGCCGACGCCGCCCGCGATCGCCAGGACCGCGATGACGGATACGCCGACGATCATCGACCGCTTCCGCTTCTCCCGCTTGCGCTCGGCTTCCTGCTGGGCGCGGATCCGCTCGCGGGCCGCCGACTTGGCCGCCTGGCTGTTGCGCTTGCTCATGATGGTGTTCTCCGTAGGGGTGGCATACGTGACGTACGTGGTGACGGTGGTGCTCAGGCGAAGACGGCCGAGCACGGCGGTCCACGCCGTCCCACGAAGTGCACGAGCAGTCGCGTCCGCGCGGCCTGTACCCGGCGCGCGGGGCGCGGCAGGCGGCGCATGGGCCGCGGACGGACGCTCACCGCGGCGACCGCGATGAGCAGCGGCCGGAAGGTGGAAGCGGCCACCGCGCGCAGCAGCTGGGCCAGGGCGCGCTCACCGCGCCGTAGCCAGGCCGCCGCGAGCAGGCCGACCCCGATGTGCGCGCCGAGGAGCAGCCAGGCGGCGCCCGGTTCGGCGTCGGCGAGCAGCACCGCGCCGCGGTGCCCCTCGCCGCCGGTCATCCGGGCCAGCGGGGTGCCGACGCCGCCACCGCCGCACAGCACGTCGAAGCCGACGGAGCGGAGCGGGCCCGCGACGGGGCCGCCCGCCTGGCCGTAACAGACGTGCTGGCCCGCGGTGAACACAGTGTCGGCAGCCAGCTCAAGGGGGATCAGCAGGGCGGCGATCCGGCCGTAGCCACGCTCGCGCCCCGCCAGTGCGTACGCGATGACGAAGACCGCCGCCGCGAGCGCGGCGACGGTGGTCAGCGGCAGCGGGGCGCGGGACAGCAGGACGTGCGACGCGGCGGAGAGCGTCACGACGAGCGCCGTGAAGAGTGCCGCGCGCACGGCTCTGAGCTGGGTCCCGGATATGTCCATCGCGCAGCCGAGTGTGCCATGTGCTCCCATAAGGCAGCCCTAAAGGGTGCCTATGAGTTACACGATGGACCGCAGCCCCGGAATCCGGCCGTTACGGAACAGGTCGACGAAGATCTGGTGGTCCCGGCGCGCACGTGCGCCGTACTCGTGCGCGAAGTCCACGAGCAGGTCTCCAAAGCCCTCCTCGTCGGCCGCGATGGCGGCGTCGATCGCGCGCTCCGTGGAGAACGGCACCAGGTCCGAGTGGCCGCTCTCGTCGTCCGCCGCGGAGTGCATCGTGGCGGTGGCGCGGCCCAGGTCGGCGACGACCGCGGCGATCTCGTCCAGGTCGTCGATGTCCGACCAGTCCAGGTCCACGGCGTACGGAGAGACCTCGGCGACCAGCTGCCCGGAGCCGTCGAGCTCCGTCCAGCCGAGCCACGGGTCGGCGTGCGCCTGGAGCGCGCGCTGCGAGATGACCGTGCGGTGGCCCTCGTGCTGGAAGTAGTCACGAATCGCGCCGTCGGTGATGTGCCGCGAGACGGCCGGGGTCTGGGCCTGCTTGAGGTAGATCACGACGTCGTTCTCCAACGCGTCGCTGTTGCCCTCCAGGAGGATGTTGTACGAGGGCAGTCCCGCGGAGCCGATGCCGATGCCTCGGCGCCCGACGACGTCCTTCACTCGATAGGAGTCGGGCCGGGTCAGTGAGGACTCGGGGAGGGTCTCCAGATAGCCGTCGAAGGCGGCGAGGACCTTGTAGCGAGTGGCCGCGTCGAGCTCGATCGAGCCGCCCCCGGAGGCGAAGCGGCGCTCGAAGTCACGGATCTCCGTCATCGAGTCCAGGAGCCCGAAACGGGTCAGCGAGCGCGCGTCACGCAGGGCGTCCAGGAGCGGGCCCTGGGCGGTGTCCAGGGTGAAGGGCGGCACCTCGTCGCTCTTGGCGCCGGTCGCCAGGTCGTGGATCCGCTCGCGGTACGCCGCGGCGTAGATCCGCACCAGATCGGTGATCTGCTCGTCGCTGAGCGCCTTCGTGTACCCGATCAGGGCCACCGAGGCGGCGAAGCGCTTCAGGTCCCAGGTGAAGGGCCCGACATACGCCTCGTCGAAGTCGTTCACGTTGAAGATCAGACGGCCCTGGGCGTCCATGTACGTGCCGAAGTTCTCCGCGTGCAGGTCGCCGTGGATCCACACCCGGCCCGTGCGGTCGTCGAGGTACGGGCCGCCGTGCTGCTCGCGCTCCAGGTCGCCGTAGAAGAGGCAGGCCGTGCCGCGGTAGAACGCGAAGGCGGAGGCGGCCATCTTCCGGAACTTCACCCGGAACGCGGCGGGGTCGGCGGCAAGCAGCTCGCCGAACGCTGTGTCGAAGACGGCGAGGATCTGCTCGCCGCGCTGCTCAGCGGTGGGCTGCGGGTCCGACATCGCGGGGTGCCTCCAGGTAACAGGTGGTGCCAGGTGGTGCATGACATTTGAGACAGGGGTTCCGACCTGTCCAACGCACGACGGTACCCCCGAGTGCCCAACGTCTGTCAGTGCTCCGGATTAGACTTCCCCGCTGTCCCCCCAGACTGCCCGCAGCCTGTCACCGACTGTTCTCCGGAGGCCTCCCGCCGTGACCAAGCCGCCCTTTACGCACCTCCACGTCCACACCCAGTACTCGCTGCTGGACGGTGCCGCGCGGCTGAAGGACATGTTCGACGCCTGTAATGAGATGGGCATGACACACATCGCCATGTCCGACCACGGCAACCTGCACGGGGCGTACGACTTCTTCCACTCGGCGCAGAAGGCGGGCGTGACGCCGATCATCGGCATCGAGGCGTATGTGGCGCCGGAGTCCCGCCGTAACAAGCGGAAGATCAAGTGGGGGCAGCCGCACCAGAAGCGGGACGACGTGTCCGGTTCGGGTGGTTACACCCACAAGACGATCTGGGCGGCGAACAGCACGGGCCTGCACAACCTCTTCCGCCTCTCCTCGGACGCGTACGCCGAGGGCTGGCTGCAGAAGTGGCCGCGTATGGACAAGGAGACGATCTCCCAGTGGTCGGAGGGTCTGATCGCCTCCACCGGCTGCCCGTCGGGAGAGCTCCAGACACGGCTGCGCCTCGGGCAGTACGAGGAGGCCCGCAAGGCGGCGGGTGAGTACCAGGACATCTTCGGCAAGGACCGTTACTTCCTGGAGCTGATGGACCACGGCATCGAGATCGAACGCCGGGTCCGCGACGACCTCCTGAAGATCGGCAAGGAGCTGGGCATCCCGCCCCTGGTCACGAACGACTCGCACTACACGTACGCCCACGAGTCGACCGCGCACGACGCCCTGCTCTGCATCCAGACCGGCAAGAACCTCTCGGACCCCGACCGCTTCCGCTTCGACGGCACCGGCTATTACCTGAAGTCCACGGACGAGATGTACGCCATCGACTCCTCCGACGCCTGGCAGCAGGGCTGCGCCAACACCCTGCTGGTCGCCGAGCAGATCGACACCACCGGGATGTTCGAGAAGCGCGACCTCATGCCCAAGTTCGAGATCCCGGACGGCTTCACCGAAGTCACCTGGTTCCAGGAGGAGGTCCGGGTCGGCATGAACCGCCGCTACCCGGGCGGTGTCCCCGATGACCGGCAGAAGCAGGCCGAGTACGAGATGGACATCATCATCCAGATGGGGTTCCCGGGGTACTTCCTCGTGGTCGCCGACTTCATCATGTGGGCCAAGAACAACGGCATCGCGGTGGGCCCTGGCCGTGGCTCCGCGGCCGGCTCGATCGTCGCGTACGCCATGGGCATCACCGACCTCGACCCGATCACGCACGGCCTGATCTTCGAGCGGTTCCTCAACCCCGAGCGCGTCTCCATGCCCGATGTCGACATCGACTTCGACGAGCGCAGGCGCGTCGAGGTGATCAGGTATGTGACGGAGAAGTACGGCGCCGACAAGGTCGCCATGATCGGTACGTACGGAAAGATCAAGGCGAAGAACGCCATCAAGGACTCCGCGCGCGTGCTCGGATATCCGTACGCGATGGGCGACCGCCTCACCAAGGCGATGCCCGCCGACGTCCTCGGCAAGGGCATCGACCTCTCCGGCATCACCGACCCCAAGCACCCGCGCTACAGCGAGGCGGGCGAGATCCGGGGGATGTACGAGAACGAGCCGGACGTGAAGAAGGTCATCGACACCGCCAAGGGTGTGGAGGGCCTGGTCCGGCAGATGGGCGTGCACGCGGCCGGCGTGATCATGTCCAGCGAGCCGATCGTCGACCACGCCCCGCTCTGGACGCGGCACACCGACGGCGTGACGATCACGCAGTGGGACTACCCCCAGTGCGAGTCGCTCGGCCTGCTCAAGATGGACTTCCTGGGTCTGCGCAACCTGACCATCATGGACGACGCCGTCAAGATGGTGAGGAACGACAAGGGCGTCGACCTGGAGATGCTCTCGCTCCCGCTGGACGACGCGAAGACCTTCGAACTGCTCTGCCGCGGTGACACCCTCGGCGTCTTCCAGTTCGACGGCGGCCCGATGCGTTCGCTGCTCCGCCAGATGCAGCCCGACAACTTCGAGGACATTTCCGCCGTCTCGGCCCTCTACCGGCCGGGCCCGATGGGCATGAACTCGCACATCAACTACGCGGAGCGCAAGAACGGCCGCCAGGAGATCACGCCGATCCACCCGGAGCTCGAAGAGCCCCTGAAGGAGACGCTCGGCCTGACCTACGGCCTCATCGTGTACCAGGAGCAGGTGCAGAAGGCCGCGCAGATCATCGCCGGCTACTCGCTCGGTGAAGCCGACATCCTGCGCCGCGTGATGGGCAAGAAGAAGCCCGACGAGCTGGCGAAGAACTTCGTCCTGTTCCAGGAGGGCGCGAAGAAGAACGGCTACTCGGACGCCGCGATCCAGGCCCTGTGGGACGTCCTGGTCCCCTTCGCCGGATACGCCTTCAACAAGGCGCACTCCTCCGCGTACGGCCTCGTCACGTACTGGACCGCCTACCTCAAGGCGAACTACCCCGCCGAGTACATGGCCGCGCTGCTCACCTCGGTGAAGGACGACAAGGACAAGTCGGCCATCTACCTGAACGAGTGCCGGCGCATGGGCATCAAGGTCCTGCCGCCCAACGTGAACGAGTCCGTGCACAACTTCGCCGCCCAGGGCGACGACGTGATCCTCTTCGGCCTGGAGGCCGTCCGTAACGTCGGCACGAACGTGGTCGAGTCGATCGTCCGCTCGCGCAAGGCCAAGGGGAAGTTCGCCTCCTTCCCCGACTACCTCGACAAGGTCGAGGCCGCCGCCTGCAACAAGCGGACCACGGAGTCGCTGATCAAGGCGGGCGCCTTCGACACCATGGGGCACACCCGCAAGGGCCTGACCGCGCAGTACGAGCCCATGATCGACAACGTGGTGCAGGTCAAGCGCAAGGAAGCGGAAGGGCAGTTCGACCTCTTCGGGGGCATGGGCGACGAGTCAGGCGGGGACGAGCCGGGTTTCGGGCTCGACGTGGAGTTCTCCACCGACGAGTGGGAGAAGACGTATCTCCTCGCCCAGGAGCGGGAGATGCTCGGCCTGTACGTCTCCGACCACCCGCTGTTCGGCCTGGAGCACGTCCTTTCCGACAAGGCCGACGCGGGCATCGGACAGCTCACCGGCGGCGACTACTCGGACGGCTCGATCGTCACCATCGGCGGCATCATCTCCGGCCTCCAGCGCAAGATGACCAAGCAGGGCAACGCCTGGGCGATCGCGACCGTCGAGGACCTCGCGGGCTCCATCGAGTGCATGTTCTTCCCGGCGACGTATCAGCTCGTCTCGACCCAACTCGTCGAGGACGCCGTGGTGTTCGTCAAGGGCCGCCTCGACAAGCGCGAGGACGTGCCGCGCCTGGTCGCGATGGAGCTCCAGGTCCCCGACCTGTCGAACGCGGGCACCAACGCGCCCGTCCTGATCACCATCCCAACGGTGAAGGTCACCCCGCCGATGGTCAGCCGCCTCGGTGAGATCCTCAGCCACCACCGGGGCAACAGCGAGGTGCGGATCAAGCTCCAGGGGACGCAGAAGACGACGGTCCTGCGCCTCGACCGGCACCGCGTACAGCCGGATCCCGCCCTTTTCGGTGACCTGAAGGTGCTGCTCGGCCCGTCCTGCCTGGCCGGGTAGACCGGACATATCCGAGAGAAGGGGCGCGCCCGGAAATCCGGGTGCGCCCCTTCACACATATGCGCCTGTGTACGCGTCAGTTGTGGCCGAAGCGACGCTGGTGCTTGCGGGCCACCTCGGCCGGGCTGCCCTGCGACTGCACAGAGGACTGCACTCGCTGCTCGGCCTGCTCCGCGGACGACTTGGCCTGCTCCGACGCCTGCTCCGCGGCCGAAGCGCGGTTCTGATCGTCGCCCTGCTTGCGGTTCTTGTTCTTGGCCATGGTGATCTTCCTCCTGAAGGGGATCTGGGGGCCAGGACGCGACCAGATTCACATACCGCGACAAGCGGCGCATTTCAGAGAATTACCGTGCGTAATAAGCCCTGTCGGGGAGTGAAGTCGCGGTACGCCACGCCGAAGATCGAGTTCCGGCCGTTAACCTCCGCCGGGTCGGGCAGACTCGAAGGAAACCCGAACCATTACTTCCAGGGAATCTCCAGGGAAAGAGGGTGGATCGCGTGGACCGCTGCATCGTCCTGGTGGACGCCGGGTATCTGCTGGGTGCGGCCGCGAGCCTCCTCGCGGGCGAGCCGTCGCGCTCCCGGATCACCGTCGATCACACCGCCCTGATCCAGGGCATCCGTGAGCGCGCCGAATCCGACACCGAGCGCCCGCTCCTGCGGATCTACTGGTTCGACGGCGCCCCCGACCGCGTACCCCAGCCCGAGCACCGAAGGCTGCGCGTCATGCCGCGGGTGACGGTCCGCCTCGGCGCCCTGACCCGGAGCGACGGACGGTGGGCCCAGAAAGGCGTCGACGCCGCCATGCACGCCGAGCTGACCGAGCTGGCCCGCAACCGCGCCTGCTCGGACATCGTGCTCGTCACCGGCGACGGGGACCTGCTGCCCGGCATGATGGCCGCCAAGGAGCACGGCGTCGCCGTCCACCTGTGGGCCGTGCAGGCCGCCGACGGGGACTACAACCAGTCCGAGGACCTCGTCGCCGAGGCCGACGAGCGCCGCGTCCTGGACCGGGCCTGGATCACCAAGGCCGTACGGCCCAAGGAGCTCACCGGCGTCTGCGCGCCCTCTCCCGCGCCCCGCCCCGAGATCGCCGCGATCCTCTCCGCGCCGCTGCCGGAGTCCGCGCTCGCGGCCAGCGTCCAGCGGGCCGACGAGGCCGCCGGCAGCCAGAACGGGCAGCACGGCGGGCACGGCGAGCACGTCGGTGCCACGGCCAACGGCGACAGCGGCGAGCCCCACCACACCCCCGGCAAAGGCGTCCCCACCCCCAAGGACCTGGCCGCCCTGCGCGGCCCCGGCGCACCGCCCGCCCAGCATCCGGCCCAGCACCCCGCCAACGCCACGCTGCGGTGGTCCTCCGACAAGGGCTGGGTCGAGCGGCCCGGCGGCGCCCCCGAGAGCCCGGAGGCCGCGGCGCTGCCGACCCTCGCCCAGCTCACGACGGCCGAGCAGCGCTGGGCCGACCGCGAGGAGGACATCACCACCGTCGGCGGTGACCCCTTCGAGGTCGGGCAGGTGTTCGCGCGCCGCTGGATGGGCCGCCTGCCCGAACAGCACAACCTGCAGAAGCTCTCGACGATGTACCCGCGCATCCCGCACCGCGTCGACGGCGAGCTGCTGCGGTACGCGGCCCGCTTCGGCCTGCTCGCCCACAAGGACGACCAGATCGACGAGCACGACCGGTACGCGATCCGGGCGGGCTTCTGGCGCGAGATCGACGTCCACACGGCCGTGGAGCACGCGCCGGTGGGCGACCGGTCCGGCGAGTGACGGGACAGGTACGCAGGAGAGTGCCCGGACACGTCCGCAGATGACTGATACGGGGCGTACGGGGCGCCCCGGGCGTCGTACCGGGCACGCGACCCCGTACCCTCGTCCTTCGTGAGTACGCGCTCGGCACAGGCAGTCCGACAGGGGCTCCGACAGGGTCACGGCAGCGATGCCGTCTGCGCGGTGCGCGACCTCGTCAAGACATATCCCGCCGCCCGCGGCAGGCGCGGCACACCCGCGACGCCCGAGGTGCGCGCCACCGACGGCATCAGCCTCGAGGTGAGGCGCGGCGAGATCTTCGGCCTCCTCGGGCCCAACGGCGCCGGCAAGTCCACCCTCGTACGCCAGCTGACCGGTCTGATGCGGCCCGACAGCGGGAGCGTCGAGATCCTCGGGCACGACATCCTGCGCCACCCCGAGCGGGCCGCGCGGATCCTCGCCTACCTGGGGCAGGAGTCCACCGCGCTCGACGAACTGACCGTCTCCCTCGCCGTCGAGACGACCGCGCGGCTGCGCGGCCTCGATGTGCGCGCCGCGCGGGCCGAGCGGGACGCCGTACTCGACGAACTCGCGCTCACGGAGCTCGCCCCGCGACCGCTGAAGAAGCTCTCCGGCGGGCAGCGCAGGCTCGCCTGCTTCGCCACCGCGCTGGTGGGGGAGCGGCCGCTGCTCGTCCTCGACGAACCGACGACCGGCATGGACCCCATCGCGCGGCGCGCCGTCTGGGGCGCCGTCGACCGGCGCAGGGCCGAGCGCGGCACGACCGTGCTGCTCGTCACCCACAACGTGATCGAGGCAGAGACGGTCCTCGACCGCGTCGCCGTCCTCGACCACGGCAAGGTCATCGCCTGCGACAGCCCCCAGGGGCTGAAGGAACAGGTGGCGGGCGAGGTGCGGGTGGAGCTCGTGTGGCGGGAGCGGGCGCCGCTCGACGTCCCCGAGGTCGCCGCCCTGCGCTCCTCCGCGGTCGAGTCCGGCCGGAAGTGGTCCTTGCGCCTGGCTCCCGACGAGGCGCGTGCCGCGGTCGCCGCCGTCACCGGCGGGGCCGCCTTCTCCGCGCTCGACGACTTCACCCTGGCCACCCCGAGCCTGGAGGACGTGTATCTGGCACTGGGCGGCAACGGCGAAGGGCTGGTGAAGGCGTGACCTTCCAAGGTGTGACCTTCCCCCGGCGAACGAACAGCAACAGGAGGGTCGTTCGGTGAGTGCCGTTCCCCTGGAAGCCGCGGTGCGGACCGACGACCGCGAGTGGCGGTCCGACGCCGCCGCGCCGCTCGGACCCCGTGCGCGGCTGTTTCCCGCGCTCGCCGCCGTCTACCGGGCGCAGCTGTCCCGGGCCCGGGTCGCGCGGATCCCGCTGCTCTTCGTGGCGACCTTCCAGTCCGTCGGGATCATGATCCTGATGCGGGGCGTCGTCGACGGAGGTGGCGAGGCGCGTGCCGTCGTCGCCGGGTCCTCCGTGCTCGTCGTCGCGTTCGTCGCGCTCAACCTGCTCGCCCAGTACTTCGGGCAGCTGCGGGCCGACGGCGGCCTCGACCACTACGCCACGCTGCCCGTGCCGCCCGCGTCGGTGGTCCTCGGCGCCGCGGCGGCCTACGCCTCGTTCACCGTGCCCGGCACGCTGGTCACCGCGGTCGTCGGGTGCGGCCTCTTCGGGCTTCCGATGGCGAACCTGTGGGTGCTCGCCGCGGTGATCCCGCTGGCCGGTGCCGCGCTCGCGGGGCTCGGCGCCGCCCTCGGGCTGCTCGCTCCCCGCCCCGAACTGGCCACGCTGCTCGGGCAGTTGGGCATGTCCGCCGCGCTTCTGCTCGGTGTGCTCCCGGCCGAGCGGATGCCGGAATTCCTCCAGTACGCGCGTGACCTGCTGCCCTCCACGTACGGAGTCGAGGCGTTCGCCCGCACCTTCGGGCCGCATCCCGACTGGGCGGCCGTGGCCCTGGACCTCGGGGTCTGCGCCGGGGTCGGCGTCGCCTCGCTTGCGATCGCCACCTGGGCGTACCGCCGTGCGGCTGTGCGGTGACGCGGGTGACAGGCGGGCCTGGCACCATGTGTGGGTGACTGCACCGCTGACGCCCTCCCAGCCGCCCCACGACCGGCCCCAGCACGACCCCTGGCAAGCCGCTCAGCCGTCCGGAGCCTCTCCGGCGTACGAGGAGGACGGACCCGGCATGAAGACCGAAGTCCGGCAGGCCGCGGTGATCACGGTCGCGGTGGCCGTGTGCGGCGTACTGCTCGGCCTGCTTTGGATGTGGCTGTCCCCCAGGGTCCCGCTGATCGCCGACGGCGAGGCGGTGTACCTCAAGGACACCGAGGGGGAGCAGGCGATCGGGGTCGACGGAACGTTCACTCTGCTCGCCCTTGCGTTCGGCGTGGTGAGCGGGGTCGTGGTGTTCCTGCTGCGCAAGCGCGGCGGGATCCCCCTGGTGGTCGGGCTGACGGCCGGGGCGCTGCTCGCCGCGGTGATCGGCTGGCGGCTCGGGATCTTCCTGGGCCCCGAGACCGATGTCGCCGCGCACGCGAAGTCCGTGGGCAAGGGTGTGGCGTTCGACGCGCCCCTGGAGCTCAAGGCCAAGGGGGCGCTCCTTGCCTGGCCGGTCGCCGCGCTGCTCGTGCACCTGGGCCTTACCGGCCTCTTCGGGCCCCGGGATCCCGAGCCCTACCCGTTCGACTACGGGGATCCGGGGCGTTCTGAGGGCGGCCCGGAGTCCCCGGGCGCCGTCTGACGGTACGGGTGGCGGCTACGAGGGGCGCCTGCCGTGGTTCGCTTTGCCCTTCCTGGCCCGCCACTTCCGCTTGCGCGTCTTCTTCGACATGGGGTTGGTACTAGTCGAGCCCCGGGCCGCCGTCGAGGGCCTATTCGCGCCCGATCGGGGCCAGTACCGCGCCGGTGAGGCCCGCGAGATCGCCGGGAGCCAGTTCCACCTCAAGGCCTCGGCGGCCCGCCGAGACGCAGATCGTGGCGTGGGCCGACGCCGAGTCGTCCAGGACCGTGCGGAGCTTCTTGCGCTGGCCCAGGGGAGAGATGCCGCCGCGGACGTACCCCGTGGCGCGCTCGGCCGCCGCGGGATCCGCCATCACCGCCCGCTTGCCCGCGACCGCCGTGGCCAGCGCCTTGAGGTTCAGGGTGCCCGCCACGGGGACCACGGCCACCGTCAGCTCGCCGTCGACGTCCGCGACCAGAGTCTTGAAGACCCGCTCGGGCGAGACGCCCATCGCCTGCGCCGCCTCTTCGCCGTACGAGGGATGCGCGGGGTCGTGCTCGTAGGCGTGGACGGTGTAGGCCGCGCCCGCCGCGGTCAGCGCGACCGTCGCGGGGGTGCCGCCCGCGCCCGACTGCTTCTGCTGTTTCTTCTGCTTCTTCGCCAAAGCGCTCGCGCCTTACGTCAGTTGAGGCTTGTGGTGCCGCGCGTGAGGTCCGTCGCGGGCAGCGAGGGCAGATTACGGATGATGGCGGTCTCGGCGCGAAGGAGTTTCAGCTCCTCGTGCAGGCGCGACGCCGTGTCCGGTGCTTCCAGGAGCCGCTGCTTCGTGGGGGTGTCGAGGACGGCCGCCGCCGCGACCAGATACGACACCACGGACGGGTCGTCGGGCAGCTCGGCGCCCGTGGACAGCGACCGCTCGCGCGCCCCCGCGAGCCGCTTCTGGTAGGCGCGGAACGCCCGCAGGACGCCCTCGGCCAGCGTGCCGGCCTCCTCGCCGGGTTCCTCGGGCAGCTCCTCGACCTCCGCGGTCAGGAAGGCTCCCGAGGCGTCCACCGAGTGCAGGCGCACCCGTGAGGTGCCGGTGGCCAGGACCTCGAAGCCGCCGTCGGCGCGCTCCCTGATCGTCGCCGCGTCCGCGATGCAGCCCACCGCGTGGAACGCCTTGAGCGGGTCGTCGCCGAAGCCGGCGGTCGGCCCCTGTTCCGGCTGTGCGGTCGGGTCGGGGAGGCCGGGAGCGCTCGGCGCCACCTCCAGGCCGTCGCGGATCGCGACTACCGCGAAGAGGCGCTGCTCCTCTTCGGGAGTCTTGAGCAGGTCGCGCATCATGGCGCGATATCGCTCCTCGAATACGTTCAGCGGGAGCACGAGTCCCGGGAACAGCACCGAGTTGAGCGGGAAGAGCGGAAGCCGGACGGTGGTCACGAGCCTCAAGCCTAATGGTCGCCGGAGTGCGGACGTCCGCGACCGGTGCGCAGCGGGGTCGTGGACGCCACCTCGATGCGCACGCCGTCACGCAGTTCGAGGAACTGGCCCAGCGGATCGTCGGCCATCCGCTCCCAGGGGAAGGACGTCGCGTAGGGGCCGATGAGGCGCAGCTGCTCGAGGGCGTCGGCCCAGCGTTCAAGGCGCACCAGGACGTACGCGAGGAGATTGCGGACCTCCGCGGGCCAGGGGTCCCCGGCGTCGTACTCCGCGGACAGGGCGATCCCGAGGTCGGCCGCGGCGTCCAGGCGCTCGCGCGGCACGCTCCCCGAAGCGCTGGTGAGATACGCGAACGCCGCCCGCGCCGGCAGCGCCTGGATCAGCGAACCGGGCAGCGCGTCCCGTGCGGCGCGCTCGGCGAAGTCGAAGCACTGGCGGTGCGAGCCGTACCAGTCGGCGGAGAGGTACTGCAGGGCCGAGGCGTGGCAGCCGTAGTGGTGCGCGGAGCGGTGCACCGCCTGGGTCCAGATCTCGTGGAAGACCGAGTGCGGGGCATGGGTGCCGCGCGCGTGGTCCAGGGCGATCCGCCACGGCACGGGGTCACGCGGGTCGGCCTCGGCGGCGGCGGTGAGCAGGGGCGCCGTTTCGCGCAGGAGTTCGGCGCGGGCGGGCGACTCCCAGCCGCGGACGACCGCGAGCTCGGCCTTGACGAGCAGCGCGTCCGGGTCGTGCGGCGCGGCGCACCGCCAGTTGTCGAACCACTCGGAGCGGGAGCGGGCGAAGGCGGCGAGGCGCGTCGTGTAGCGGTCGCGGTTCTCCCACTCGTTGCCCTCGCGGGTGGTGGCGAGCAGCTTGGCCGCGGGGTCGTAGTCGCCCCGGCCCGCGGCGACGAGCGCGGGGCCGAGCCGGTCGTCGGGCGCGTCGAGGAGGACCTCGTCGTCGGGGGTCAGGCCGACGGCCAGGAGTGGGGTGTTCCTGACCATGCGTGCGGTGCGGATCAGAGCGCGCAGGAGTGCCATGGTGTGGGTATTGAAAGCCGCAGGTGGGGGCTGTGTCAGGGGGTAGCGGGTGACGCTTTCGTATCGGTCGTTCGGTTGCCTGACACACGGTCAAGGGAAGGTAAAATCTCCCGCCCCCTGTGTGCGGTCCGCCCCCTCAGTTCCGCCCCCTCAGTTCCTCCGCAGCAGTCTCGTCGCCCCCGCCGCGACCGTCGTGGCAAGGACCCAGCCGAGCAGGATGAGGATCGCCGCGAACCACTGCCAGCCGCCGCGCAACTGCCAGTAGCTGTCCTGGCCGAGGTCGATGACCGGCAGCAGCAGGTCGAGGGAGAACAGCGCCGGGTTCCAGTTCGGATGCTCGCCCGGTTTGATCGCCGGGTGGTCGGCGCGCGAGAAGGCCACCGCGCTCACCGCCCAGAGCACCGCCATCCACAGGGCGGCCCGCCCCGGCCGGTAGCCGTAGGCCACCGTCCAGTCCTGGGCGAAGCCCCAGAGCTTCGCCGCGATCGGCAGGGTCTCGCGGCGCCTGCGCTGCTTGGCGAGCAGCACCTCACGGGCGTCGGCGTCCTCTCCGCCGTTGCGCAGGACCGTGGCCAGCTTCTCGTACGGCTCGGGGTTGTACTCGGCGGTCGCGGCCGCCACCCAGCTCAGCCGCCGGGCCAGCGGGAAGCTGCCGAGGGGGACGAGGTTCTCGTAGCTGAAGCCGCCCATCTGGAGGCCGCCGGGGCCGGGCCAGCTGGTCGACTTGTCGATGAGGTTGACCACCTTGGCGCCGGACAGAATGATCTTTCCGCGCTCCGGTGCCTCGCCGAGGAACCGCAGCTCGGGGGTCTGGACCCGGCGCAGCGACACCTCCTGGTCGTTCTCCAGGACGAAGCGGGCCTGGGCCAGGTCGACGGCGTCGCCGAAGCGGCCGTCGTCGAGCCGGATGCCGCCCTGGCACTCGAAGCGCTGGACGCGGGTGCCGCGCGCGGGGGTCGTGCCGCTGGTCATGGGCGGATCGCCCAGCGCGGCGGGCGTCATGTAGAGCGTGCGCTCCACGGTCATCTGCGGGGCGTTCAGCGCCCGGCGGCCGTACGGATTGGCGAGCTTGCTGCCGCGCAGGCTGAAGGAGACGCCGATCTTCGCGCCGCGCAGGCTCAGCTCGCCGTGCGACTCCATCATCTCGGCCTGGAGGTCCTGGCCGACCGAGAGCCCGTCGCCCATGATCGAACGGCCTCGCCGGTCGCGGTAGATCACGGCCTGGTTGATCAGCAGGTCGGTGCCGATCTGGGCGTCCGTGAGCCGCATCCCGTTGTGGATCCGGCAGCGCGGCAGATGCAGATCGCCCTCCGTGTGCACCCGGGCCGCCTCCACGCGCGGGATCGAGCAGTTGACCAGGCGCAGCGTCGTGAACTTCGCCTCCGGCAGAAGCACTTCCTTCTCGAAGCGGCAGTGCTTCAGCTCGGCGTAGGGGAGCACCTCGCCGCCCGCCAGATCGAGTACGTCCGTGATCTGCAGTCCCGCGAGCTTCAGGGAGGAGACGCGGCCGGAGAGCGCGGGAGGCCCGTCGAGCAGGAGCATGCACACGATGCGCGCGCGCACGCTGCGCTCGGGTCCCCAGGGGTGGCCGCCGTGCGGATCGTCCGCCATCGCGTCCCCCGACCGGAGGTCGTAGACGCTGCCGTTGCGGAAGGCCTGCCACATGCCGTGCTCCGCGGCGGTCAGTCCATCCGGCGGATCCCCGATGCCGGTGTCGTCGACCACTGCTGGTGTCCTCCCCGTACTGCGATGCGATTGTTTCTCGTACACCTGTTCATGCCCGCTCGGTGACGGGCTGAACGCTAGTGGTGAACGTGGTCTGCCGGGAGATATATCAGCCAGTGATACGGGCGTCCGACCGTGAATGCGGGTCTGAGAGAATTGGCCCTGTGATCTCCCGAATCGATCTGCGCGGCGACGCCCTCCCCGAGGGCCCCGCCCTGCGCGCCCTGCTGCCCCGTGCCGACTTCGACGTCGCGGCCGCCCTGGAGAAGGTGCGGCCCATCTGCGAGGACGTGCATCATCGTGGCGACGCGGCGCTGATCGAGTACGCGGAGAAGTTCGACGGCGTAGGCCTTACGCAGGTCCGCGTGCCCGCAGCCGCCATCGCCGACGCCCTGACCGGCCTCGACCCGCTCGTACGCGAGGCGCTCGAGGAGTCCATCCGGCGCGCCCGCGTCGTCCACCGCGAGCAGCGCCGCGCCCCGCACACCACCCAGGTCGTGCCCGGCGGCACCGTCACCGAGAAGTGGGTACCGGTCGAGCGCGTCGGCCTTTACGCACCCGGCGGCCGCTCCGTCTACCCGTCCTCCGTGATCATGAACGCGGTCCCGGCGCAGGAGGCGGGCGTCGAGTCGATGGCGCTCGCGTCCCCGCCGCAGAGCGACTTCGACGGACTGCCGCACCCCACGATCCTCGCCGCCTGCGCCCTCCTCGGCATCGACGAGGTGTACGCGGTGGGCGGCGCCCAGGCCGTCGCGATGTTCGCGTACGGCACCGAGACCTGCGCCCCCGCCAACATGGTCACAGGGCCCGGCAACATCTGGGTCGCCGCCGCCAAGCGCTACTTCACCGGACGCATCGGCATCGACACCGAGGCAGGCCCGACCGAGATCGCGGTCCTCGCGGACGACACCGCCGACGCGGTGCACGTCGCGTCCGACCTGATCAGCCAGGCCGAGCACGACCCGCTCGCCGCCGCCGTCCTCGTCACCGACTCCGTGGCCCTGGCCGACGCCGTCGCCAAGGAGCTGGAACCGCAGGTCGCGGCGACCAAGCACGTCGAGGACCGGATCGTCCCGGCCCTGAGCGGCCGCCAGTCCGCGATCGTCCTGGTCGACGGCCTGGACGAGGGGCTGCGTGTCGTCGACGCGTACGGCGCCGAGCACCTGGAGATCCAGACCGCGGACGCCGCCGCCGTCGCGGAGCGCGTCAAGAACGCGGGCGCGATCTTCGTGGGCCCCTGGGCCCCCGTCTCGCTCGGTGACTACTGCGCGGGCTCCAACCACGTGCTTCCGACCGGCGGCTGCGCCTGCCACTCCTCGGGCCTCTCGGTCCAGTCGTTCCTGCGCGGCATCCACATCGTCGACTACACGCGCGACGCGCTCGCCGACGTCGCGCACCACGTGGTGACGCTCGCCGAGGCCGAGGACCTGCCGGCGCACGGTGCGGCCGTCAAGGCGCGGTTCGGATGGAAGGTGCCGGGCCAGTGAGCACCGTACGCATCGACGATCTCCCCGTACGCGACGAACTGCGCGGCAAGACCCCCTATGGCGCGCCCCAGTTGGACGTACCCGTACGCCTGAACACGAACGAGAACCCCTACCCGCTCCCCGAAGCGCTCGTCGAGCGCATCGCCGAGCGCGTGCGCGAGGCGGCCCGCGACCTCAACCGCTACCCGGACCGGGACGCGGTCGAGCTGCGCACCGAGCTGGCGCGCTACCTCACCCGCACCGGCGGCCACGAGGTCACTCTCGCGAACGTCTGGGCGGCCAACGGCTCGAACGAAGTCATCCAGCAGCTCCTGCAGACCTTCGGCGGCCCCGGACGCACCGCCATCGGCTTCGAGCCCTCGTACTCGATGCACGGACTCATCGCACGCGGCACCGGCACCGGCTGGATCTCGGGCCCCCGCGGCGAGGACTTCACGATCGACGTCGACGTGGCGGTGAAGACCATCGCCGAGCACGAACCCGACGTCGTCTTCATCACCACGCCCAACAACCCCACGGGCAACGCCGTCCCGGCCGACACGGTCCTCGCGCTCTACGAAGCCGCCCAGGCCGCCAATCCCTCGATGGTCGTGGTCGACGAGGCGTACGTGGAGTTCAGCCACGGCGACTCGCTGCTCCCGCTGCTCGCGGGACGCCCGAACCTCGTCATCTCCCGCACCATGTCGAAGGCCTTCGGCGCGGCCGGGCTCCGGCTCGGCTATCTCGCGGCGGATCCGGCGGTGGTCGACGCCGTACAGCTCGTACGCCTGCCCTACCACCTGTCGGCCGTCACCCAGGCGACCGCGCTCGCCGCCCTTGAGCACACCGACACGCTCCTGAAGTACGTCGAGCAGCTCAAGCGGGAGCGCGACCGTCTGGTGAGCGAGCTGCGGGCGATCGGCTACGAAGTGACCGACTCGGACGCCAACTTCGTCCAGTTCGGGCGATTCGAAGACGCCCACGCGGTCTGGCGGCGGATCCTCGACCGAGGCGTCCTGGTCAGGGACAACGGAGTACCGGGCCGACTGCGCGTCAGCGCGGGAACCCCGGAAGAGAACGACGCGTTCCTCGATGCGGTACGCGAACTGAAGAAGGAGCAGCTGGCATGACTCGCGATGGCCGCGTCGGAAGAACAGAGCGCACCACCAAGGAGACGTCGGTCCTCGTCGAGATCGACCTCGACGGCACCGGCAAGGTCGACGTCTCGACGGGTGTCGGCTTCTACGACCACATGCTCGACCAGCTCGGCCGCCACGGCCTCTTCGACCTCACGGTCAAGACCGAGGGCGACCTGCACATCGACACCCACCACACCATCGAGGACACCGCCCTCGCCCTGGGCGCCGCCTTCAAGCAGGCGCTCGGCGACAAGGTGGGCATCTACCGCTTCGGCAACTGCACGGTCCCGCTCGACGAGTCGCTCGCCCAGGTGACCGTCGACCTGAGCGGCCGCCCCTACCTCGTGCACACCGAGCCCGAGACCATGGCGCCGATGATCGGCACGTACGACACGACGATGACCCGGCACATCCTGGAGTCCTTCGTCGCGCAGGCCCAGATCGCCCTGCACGTGCACGTTCCCTACGGCCGCAACGCCCACCACATCGTGGAGTGCCAGTTCAAGGCCCTGGCCCGCGCCCTGCGCTACGCATCCGAGCGCGACCCGCGCGCCGCCGGGATCCTCCCCTCCACGAAGGGCGCGCTGTAAAGCCATGACCGGTCTCAACACCATCCTCATCGTCGTCGGCCTCTTCCTGATCGGCGGCATCATCTCCTTCGTCAAGCAGGGGATGCCCAAGGGCCTGATCACGCTGCTCTCCATCGGCGCGGCCATGTGCCTCGTCGCGGGGATCATGCGGCTCGACTACTGGAACTGAGGGGACGTACGCGACATGAGCACTCCCCAGAAGAAGGTCGTCGTCTTCGACTACGGCTTCGGGAACGTCCGTTCCGCCGAGCGCGCCCTCGCGCGGGCCGGCGCCGACGTCGAGATCACCCGTGACTACGACACGGCCATGAACGCCGACGGCCTCCTCGTCCCCGGCGTCGGCGCCTTCGCCGCCTGTATGCAGGGGCTCAAGGAGGCGCGCGGCGACTGGATCGTGGGCCGCAGGCTCGCGGGCGGCCGTCCCGTGATGGGCATCTGCGTCGGCATGCAGATCCTCTTCGCACGCGGCATCGAGCACGACGTGGAGGCCGAGGGCCTCGACGAGTGGCCCGGCACCGTCGAGCCGCTGAAGGCCGACATCGTC
The DNA here is from genome assembly GCF_043200355.1 of Streptomyces sp. NPDC048436. Lineage (NCBI taxonomy): Bacteria > Bacillati > Actinomycetota > Actinomycetes > Kitasatosporales > Streptomycetaceae > Streptomyces > Streptomyces sp. NPDC048436. The sequence goes on along the minus strand of NZ_JBICXP010000001.1, from coordinate 329,996 downwards.
CCGCACATGGGCTGGAACACGGTCGAGGCGCCCGAGGGCTCCCAGCTGTTCGCGGGCCTCGACGCCGAAGCCCGCTACTACTTCGTGCACTCGTACGCCGTGCACCACTGGGACTTCGAGGCCGGCAACCCCGCCTTCCGCGCCCCGAAGGTCGCCTGGACCACGCACGGCGAGCCCTTCGTGGCCGCCGTCGAGAACGGCGCCCTGTGGGCCACGCAGTTCCACCCCGAGAAGTCCGGCGACGCCGGCGCCCAGCTCCTCACCAACTGGATCGGAACCCTCTAGGGATGTCAGGGATTTCTGTGAGCAAGCTCGAACTCCTCCCCGCCGTCGACGTCCGCGACGGCCAGGCCGTACGCCTCGTCCATGGCGAGTCCGGATCGGAGACCTCCTACGGCTCCCCGCTGGAGGCCGCCCTCTCCTGGCAGCGGTCGGGCGCCGAGTGGCTGCACCTCGTCGACCTGGACGCCGCATTCGGCACCGGCGACAACCGCGCGCTCATCGCCGAGGTCGCGGGCGCCATGGACATCAAGGTCGAGCTGTCCGGCGGCATCCGCGACGACGACACGCTCGCCGCGGCCCTCGCCACCGGCTGCACCCGCGTGAACCTCGGCACCGCCGCCCTGGAGACCCCGGAGTGGGTCGCCAAGGTCATCGCCGAGCACGGCGACAAGATCGCGGTCGGCCTCGACGTGCGCGGCACGACGCTGCGCGGCCGAGGCTGGACCCGCGACGGCGGCGACCTCTACGAAACCCTTGCGCGCCTCGACTCCGAGGGCTGCGCCCGCTATGTCGTCACCGACATCGCCAAGGACGGCACGCTCCAGGGCCCGAACCTGGAGCTCCTGCGCAACGTCTGCGCGGTCACGGACCGCCCGGTCGTCGCGTCGGGCGGCGTCTCGTCCCTCGACGACCTGCGCGCGATCGCCGAGCTCGTCCCGCAAGGCGTCGAGGGCTCGATCGTCGGCAAGGCGCTGTACGCGAAGGCCTTCACGCTCGAAGAGGCCCTCGCCGCGGTGGCGACGTCATGAGTGACCTCGTCCGCAGGGTGAGCTCGGGCGGACCGTGGGAAGAGGCCATCGGCTACTCCCGCGCCGTCGAGCTGCCCAACGGCCTTGTCCTGGTGTCGGGTTGCACGTCGGTGGTGGACGGCGTCATAGACGCGGGAACCCCCTACGAGCAGGCAGCCAACGCCTTCCACGTCGCCATCGAGGCGCTGAAGAAGCTGGGCCTCGGCCGCGAGCACGTCGTACGCACCCGCATGTATCTGACCCACGCGCGCGACGTGGAGGAGGTCGGCAGGGCCCACAAGGAGCTCTTCGACGACGTCCGCCCCGCCGCGTCGATGCTCATCGTCTCCGGCTTCATCGACCCGAGTCTGGTCGTCGAGGTCGAGGTCGAGGCGTACGGCCCCGGGGCACGGGGAGGCGTGGAATGACGCTCTCCGTACGAGTCATCCCCTGCCTGGACGTGGACAACGGCCGCGTCGTCAAGGGCGTCAACTTCCAGAACCTGCGGGACGCGGGCGACCCCGTCGAGATGGCCAAGGTGTACGACGCCGAGGGCGCCGACGAGCTCACCTTCCTGGACATCACGGCGTCCTCCGGCAACCGCGAGACGACGTACGACGTGGTCCGCCGCACGGCGGAGCAGGTCTTCATCCCGCTCACGGTGGGCGGCGGCGTCCGCACGGCGGAGGACGTCGACAAACTCCTTCGGGCCGGCGCGGACAAGGTGGGCGTGAACACGGCCGCCATCGCGCGCCCCGAACTGATCCGCGAGATCGCGGAGCGGTTCGGCCGTCAGGTGCTCGTGCTCTCTGTGGACGCGAGGCGGACCCCCTCCGGAAGCTTCGAGGTGACGACCCACGGCGGCCGAAAGTCCGCCGGGATCGACGCCGTCGAGTGGGCGCATCAGGCCGCCGAGCTCGGCGCGGGGGAGATCCTCCTCAACTCGATGGACGCGGACGGCACCAAGGACGGCTACGACATCGAGATGATCGCGGCGGTACGCCGTCACGTCACCGTCCCGGTCATCGCGTCCGGCGGCGCGGGCCGCCTGGACCACTTCCCGCCCGCGATCGCGGCGGGCGCGGACGCGGTGCTCGCCGCGTCGGTCTTCCACTTCGGGGATCTGCGGATCGGCGAGGTCAAGGACACGCTGCGGGAGGCGGGCCACCCGGTTCGCTGAGCTGCTCTTCCCGCTTTTCGCGTAAGCCCTGGTCACTGGGTGGCCAGGGCTTCGCGTTGCCCAGTTGGGAAGGGAAAGTTGCGCAATTTATATTGCGCAAGTTTCCTTTTGTATCTACGGTCGAAGCATGAACGACAAGCAGGAGCCTCCGCCCCGCGAGAACCGCCGGATCACCGACGTCGGCACGCTGAAGGCCTTCGGACACCCGCTGCGGCTGAAGATCTACGGCACCCTGCGCGTCTCGGGTCCGTCGACCGCCTCACAGGTCGCCGCCCAGGTCGACGAGGCGGTCTCCCTGGTCAGCTACCACCTGCGCAAGCTCGCCGAGCACGGCCTCATCGAGGAGGCCGAGGCGCAGAGCGGGGACGCGCGGGAGCGGTGGTGGCGGGCCGCGCAGGACAACCTGAGCTTCCGCCACGAGGACTTCAAGGACACCCCGGAGGGCGCCGCCGTGCACACGTCGGTCATCCGGACGCTTATCGCGCGGCGCCACGAGCAGTACGAGACCTACCTCGACCAGCAGGCCGCCTGGGGCGAGCAGTGGCGCTTGGCAGCCGACCAGTCGGACTTCCTCGCCCGTCTGAACTCCGCCGAACTCACCCGCCTCAACGCCGAGATCCACGCCCTGATCAAGACGTACGAGGAGCAGGGCAAGGCCGCCGAGGCGGCGGGCGACACCGAGGGGCGCGAGAACGTCGCGCTGCATCTGGCCAGCTTCCCGTTCCGGCTCTGAGAGGGCTGACCCTTGTGACCACCACCGGCATACGCACGGCTCCCGCTCCCGTCTCCGAGAAGCCCGCTCACCGCGACGGCAACGTCCTGCGCTGGCTCAGCGCCTACACGGCCTCGATGGTCGGCGACAGCGTCTACTTCGTGGCGCTCTCCTGGGCCGCCACCCGCGGCGGCAGCCCTGCCCAGGCAGGACTCGTCCTCGCCGTCGGCTCCGTCCCGCGGGCCGCGCTCATGCTCGGCGGCGGCGTGATCGCCGACCGGTTCGGACCGCGCAGGGTGGTCATCGGGAGCGACGCGGTGCGCTGCGCGGTGATCCTCGCCGTGACCGCGCTGCTCCTGGTGACCGCTCCCGGGATCTGGCTCCTGGTCCTGGTCGCCCTGGTTTTCGGCGCCGTCGACGCGCTGTTCCTGCCGAGCGTCGGTGCCCTGCCGCCCCGCATCACCGCTCCGGGCCAGCTCGGCCGGGTGCAGGGCATGCGGGGCTTCGCGCAGCGCGTCGCCACGGTGGCCGCCGCGCCGCTGGGCGGTTTCGCGGTGGCGTTGGGCGGGCCCGCTGCCGGGTTCGGCGTGGCGGGGGCGCTGTTCGCGGTGTCGCTGGTGCTGCTGATGGCGGTCCGCGTCCACGAGTTGCCCCCGGACGAGCGGGCGGGCGCGGCCGACGGCGTCCGGAGCCAGCTCGTGGGCGGCCTGCGGTACATCCGAAGGCACCAGGTGCTCGCCCCGCTGCTCCTCGTCGCCGCCGTGATGGAGCTGGGCTTCGCCGGGCCCGCCAACATCGGCGTCGTCCTGCTCGCCGAGGAGCGGGGATGGGGCGCGCCCGGCATGGCGTGGACCGTGGGCGGCTTCGGTGTCGGCGCGGGCGCCGCGGCGCTGCTGCTCGCCGTGCGGGGGCGCATAGGGCGGGCCGGAGCCGTACAGGCCTGGGGAGTGGTCGTGGGCTCCGTCGCGCTCGCCGCGATCGGCTTCGCCCCTTCCGTCGCCATGGCGGCGGTGGCCGGGCTCTGCGTCGGCCTCTGCACCGGCCTCGGCGGCGCGCTGATCGCCGCCCTCGTCCAGACCGTCACCGAGCCCGCCTACCTGGGCCGCGTCACCTCCGTGGCGACGCTCTTCACGGTGGGCATCGCCCCCATGACCTACCCCGTGGCCGGCGCGGCCATCGGCGCCTGGGGCATCGAGCCGGTCTTCGCGGCAAGCGCGGCGGTGAGCGCAGCGGGCGGGGTGCTCGGCCTCTGCTCCGGCGCCCTGCGCCACGCCGAGCTGCCTCGCTGAGGGAGGCGGCTAGTCGCCGGACGGCAGCCCCTGCATCAACTGCACCAGATTCCCGACGGAGTCATCAAGCACCGCCGTGATCACCGGCCCCTGCTCCTCAGGCCCCTGCGCGAACCGCACCCCCAGGCCGACGAGCCGTTCATGCTCGGCCCGTACATCGTCGACCCCGAAGACGATGCAGGGGATCCCCGCCTCGTACTGAGCCTTGCGATAGGGCTCCGCGATGGGTCCGTCGCCCGGCTCCAGGAGCAGCTCGGCGTCGTTGCGCCCACCGCCCGCCGTGCCCACCGTGACGAAGGGCTCTCCGCCCCCCGGTACGACGTGATGCCGGGTCTCGAAGCCCAGTACGTCCGTGTAGAAGGCGTGCGCTCTCGCCACGTCGTCGACATAGACGCCGGTCATCGCGACCCGGATCATCAGATGCCCAGCTGCTTCGTCTCGTGCAGCTTGGCGATCGCGTCCTTGTCGCCGTCCAGTTCGACGTTCGCCGCGTCCTGCCGTCCGTGGACGAACATGAGCAGCTCGGACGGCTCGCCGGTCACCGTCACCACGGGCGTGCCCCGGTGCGCCACCGCCGTCTGGCCGTCCGGGCGCCGCAGGACCATGCCCACCGGCGCCTTGCGGCCCATGAGGCGGGCCATCCGTTCAAGGCGGGACCACAGGGTGTCGGAGAAGACCGGGTCGAGCTCGCGCGGCGTCCAGTCGGGCCGGGCGCGGCGCACGTCCTCGGTGTGGACGTAGAACTCGACGGCGTTGGACGCCTCGTCGATCTGCTTGAGGGAGAAGGGCGAGAAGCGGGGCGGTCCTGTCCTGATCAGCTGGATCAGTTCCTCGTACGGCTTCGCGGCGAACTCGGCCTGCACCCGTTCGAGGCGCGAGGCGAGCTGCTTGATGAGAAGCCCGCCCGCGGCGTCCGCGCGGCGCTCGCGGACCACCACATGGGCCGCGAGATCACGGGTGTTCCAGCCATCACAGAGGGTCGGGGCGTCAGGGCCCTCGGCCTCCAACAGGTCGGCGAGGAGAAGTCGTTCACGCTTGGCATGGGTCGACATGCCATCCACCCTACGACCGCATACCCCGTCCGCCCAGTAGACGCGGGCCTGCGGCCCCCAAGAGCGCGGCACAATGGCCCAATGACCGCCACGCCCCCGCCCAGCAGCCTCGACCCCGAGATCGCCGCCCGCCTCAAGCGCGGCGCGGACGGACTCGTCCCCGCCATCGCCCAGCAGTACGACACCGGCGAGGTGCTGATGCTGGGCTGGATGGACGACGAGGCGCTGCACCGCACGCTCACCACGGGACGCTGTACCTACTGGTCGCGCAGCCGCCAGGAGTACTGGGTCAAGGGCGACACCTCCGGGCACTTCCAGTACGTGAAGTCCGTGGCCCTCGACTGCGACGCGGACACCGTCCTGGTCCAGGTCGACCAGGTCGGCGCCGCCTGTCACACCGGCACCCGCACGTGCTTCGACGCCGACTCCCTCACGGTCACCTTCACCGGCACCGGAGCGTGATCGTCTCGCCGTCCCGCAGCACGATGCGGGACGGGTCGCCCGCCCAGCGGCGCCCGGCGACATCGCCGCGGCACTTCTCCCGTACGCCGCTGACGCCCCACTCCGTCATGAACTGACCCAGCGTGAAGTCCCGCCACTTCTCCGACTCCACGTGCAGCGTGCCGGTCGTGTCGTGCGTGTGCAGCGGGCTGTAGCGCGGCTTCGGGCCCGAGCGGTCGATGCCGATGTCCGCGGGGACCGTGACGGGACGCCCGTCCGAGTACACCTTCAGGGTGGTGTGGATGTGCATGTCCATCGCCTCGGAGTCGAGCATCTCAAGACCGGCCGCCTTGACCCTCTCGGGTACGTCCTTGGGGGCGGGCCAGACCACGGGTTCGGGGGCGGCGGCCGCGAACGCGGTCGAGGCGAGGAGGAGGGCGAGGGCAGGCACCGTACGGCGCTTCATAGTCGTCACCGTCCACTTCTAGTGGCTCGCGTTCCACGAACCGACCAGCAACACAGCCTCCCACCCGCACGGCCGTAAGCTCCTCCCCATGGATGTCGAGACCTTCCGCAAGCTCGCGACCGACCGCCGAGTGATCCCCGTCAGCCGCAGACTCCTCGCGGACGGTGACACTCCCGTCGGGCTCTACCGCAAGCTCGCCGCCGAGCGCCCCGGCACGTTCCTCCTGGAGTCCGCGGAGAACGGCCGCTCCTGGTCCCGCTACTCCTTCGTCGGCGTCCGCAGCGCCGCCACCCTCACCACCCGCGACGGCGAAGCCCACTGGCTGGGCACCCCGCCCGTCGGCGTCCCCACGACGGGCGACCCGCTGGACGCCCTGCGCGCCACCGTCGAGGCCCTGCACACCCCGCACGACCTGGCGTCCGGGATGCCGCCCTTCACCGGAGGCATGGTCGGCTATCTCGGGTACGACATCGTGCGGCGCCTGGAGAAGATCGGCCCGGGGGAGCGGGACGATCTCCAGCTGCCCGAGCTGACGATGCTCCTCACCAGCGACCTCGCCGTCCTGGACCACTGGGACGGCTCCGTGCTCCTGATCGCCAACGCGATCAACCACAACGACCTGGAGACGGGCGTCGACGAGGCGTACGCCGACGCCGTCGCCCGGCTCGACGCCATGGAGGCCGACCTGTCGCGGGCGCTCTCCCAGCCCCCGGCCGCGCTCCCGCCCTCAGAGCTTCCGGAGTACACCGCGCTGTGGGGCGGCGAGCAGTACCAGGAGGCCGTCGAGGACATCAAGGAGCGCATCCGCGCGGGCGAGGCCTTCCAGGTCGTCCCCTCGCAGCGCTTCGAAACCCCTTGTGACGCGAGCGCCCTTGACGTCTACCGCGTGCTGCGGGCCACCAACCCGTCGCCGTACATGTACCTCTTCCGCTTCGACGGGTTCGACGTGGTCGGGTCCTCGCCGGAAGCCCTCGTCAAGGTCGAGGACGGGCGCGCCATGGTGCACCCCATCGCGGGCACCCGGCCGCGCGGCGCCACCCCGCGGGAGGACCAGGCCCTCGCCGACGAGCTGCTCGCCGACCCCAAGGAGCGGGCCGAGCACCTGATGCTGGTCGACCTGGGCCGCAACGACCTGGGGCGCGTCTGCGAACCCGGCTCGGTCGAGGTCGTCGACTTCATGTCCATCGAGCGGTACTCGCACGTCATGCACATCGTCTCGACGGTCACCGGACAGGTCGCCGAAGGCCGCACCGCCTTCGACGTCCTCACCGCCTGCTTCCCCGCGGGCACCCTCTCCGGCGCCCCCAAGCCCCGCGCGATGCAGATCATCGACGAACTGGAGCCCTCCCGGCGCGGCCTGTACGGCGGCTGCGTCGGCTACCTCGACTTCGCGGGCGACTCCGACACCGCCATCGCCATCCGCACCGCGCTCCTGCGCGAGGGCACGGCGTACGTCCAGGCGGGCGCCGGGGTGGTCGCCGACTCCGACCCCGTGGCCGAGGACACCGAGTGCCGCAACAAGGCGGCGGCCGTCCTGCGGGCCATCCACACGGCGAACCGGCTGCGGCGCACCGATGGACGTGAGGGATAGTGGAGGGGTGACTTCAGCCGTACCACCGCCCCGCACCCAGGCTGCCGACGCCGTCGAGCCCGACGCCGAGCCCGAGACCCGGGCCCAGCGCAGCGGCCGGCGCAGCATCGCCGTGGCCCTGCTGCTCGGTGCCGTCGGCGCGGCCCTCGCGCTGCTCGCGTCCCGCCAGACGTGGGCCAACGGCACCGCCACCGTGGCGGGCGGCGAACTGCCGCTGAGCGCCACGGGCAGCGACGTCACGGGCGTGCCCGCGGCCCTGGCGATAGTGGGCCTCGCCTCGCTCGTCGCCGTCTTCGCGGTCCGCAGGGCAGGGCGCATGCTCGTCTCGCTGCTGCTCGCGCTGAGCGGCGCGGGCACCGTGGCCGCCGCCCTGCTCGCCGCCGACGACAGCGGCGCGCTCGACGAGAAGGCCGCCGAGGCCTCCGGCGACACCGCCGCCACGATCGGTGATCTCAGCCACACCGGCTGGCCGTACGCGGCGGCCGCCGCCGGCGCGCTGATCCTGATCGCCGGGCTGCTGGCGCTGACGTACGGCAAGTCCTGGCCCGCCATGTCGGGCCGCTACGAACGCGACGGCGCGCCGCGCCCCCGCAAGGCGCCGCCCACGGTGGACCCGGACCGGCCCGAGGACCTGTGGAAGGCCCTCGACCGCGGCGAGGACCCGACCCGCGAGGCATGACCCCGCGCTCACCCACGGGCGCGCGTACGGGACAATGGACCGGTGAGTGTTCGACTCACCACCATGCATACAGCAACGAGGAGCAAGTCATGGCGGGCAACAGCCACGGACACACCCCGGCCGCCTGGACCGGTGTCATCATCGCCTTCGTCGGTTTCTGCGTATCGGGTGCCTTCATGGTGATGGCCAACCCGATGGGCTTCTGGGCCGGAATGGTCATCATCGCCATCGGTGGCGTCGTGGGCATGGCCATGCGCGCCGCGGGCCTCGGCCAGGAGAAGCGCACGGCGCAGTCGAAGGGGCAGCTCGCGCACTCCGAGGGCTGAGTTCCCGCAGACGTACGTGGAAGGCGGTACCGGCGGTGGCCGGGGCCGCCTTCTTTCGTGTTTCCCTGCCGGGCGCAGGCCGCCGCCGAGGGGCACAATGCATCGGGTGAACGCTGAACCCGAGAGCGCGGCACCACCCGTCGGCCCCGCCCTGCGACGGCTCGCCGTGCCCGTCGGCGTGCTCGCCTCGGTCGCCGCCGCCTTCGCCTACGTGGGGACGGTCGACCCGAACGAACCGGGCCACTACCCCGCGTGCCCGCTGCTGCGGCTCACCGGCGTGTTCTGCCCCGGCTGCGGCGGACTGCGCAGCGCCCACGCGTTCATCCACGGTGACTTCGCGACGGCACTGGGCGCCAACGCGCTCGCCGTCGCCGGGTACGGCCTCTTCGTGGTCGTGTGGACCCTCTGGGCGGTGCGGGCGGCGCGCGGGCAGCGGCTGCGGATCGACTTGGGGACCGCGCAGCTGTACGGGATCGGGGTGCTGATCGCGGTGTTCACCCTCGTACGCAATCTGCCGTTCGGGGCATGGCTGCACCCCTGATATTTCGAGAAAGCGCAGGCAGAGGCGGTATCGGGTGTCCAGGACGTGGGACTGGCGTCAACCGGATGCGAGCCCTTCGCCCTCCTGCGGATACCATCGCAAGTGACCATCGGAATGCCTGAACAGGCAGCCGAACAGCTTGAGGTGCAACAGCAGCTTCACCGTCAGGGAAGGGGGCCGCTCGCGTGAGTGTGCTCGACGAGATCATCGACGGAGTCCGTGCCGACCTCGCGGAACGGCAGGCGCGCGTCAGCCTCGACGAGCTCAAGGAGCGCGCGGCGAAGGCTCCTGCGGCCAAGGACGGGGTCGCCGCGCTGCGTGGCGACGGCGTGAAGGTCATCTGCGAGGTCAAGCGCTCCAGCCCGTCCAAGGGCGCTCTCGCCGCGATCGCCGACCCGGCGGGGCTCGCCGCCGACTACGAAGCCGGTGGCGCCGCCGTCATCTCCGTGCTCACCGAGGAGCGCCGCTTCGGCGGTTCGCTCGCCGACCTGGAGGCCGTCCGGGCCAAGGTCGACATCCCGGTGCTCCGCAAGGACTTCATCGTCACCTCGTACCAGCTGTGGGAGGCCCGCGCCTACGGCGCCGACCTCGCCCTGCTGATCGTGGCCGCCCTGGAGCAGCCCGCCCTGGAGTCGCTCATCGAGCGTGCCCATTCGATCGGCCTCACGCCGATCGTCGAGGTGCACGACGAGGACGAGGCCGAGCGGGCCGTGGACGCGGGCGCGCGGGTCGTCGGTGTCAACAACCGCGACCTCAAGACCCTGAAGGTCGACCGCTCCACCTTCGAGCGCGTCGCGCCCGAGCTGCCGGACAGCATCGTCAAGATCGCCGAGTCCGGTGTGCGAGGCCCGCACGACCTCATCGCCTTCGCCAACGCGGGCGCCGACGCGGTGCTTGTCGGAGAGTCCCTCGTCACCGGCCGCGACCCGAAGTCCGCGGTCTCCGACCTGGTGGCCGCCGGCGCGCACCCCGCGCTGCGGCACGGACGGAGCTGACCTCACCCATGTCCCTCGCCGCCCGCCTCGCACCCGGCTGCCGCCCCCGCGGCTGCCGGGCGCCCGCGCGACGCGTGCGGGGCAGGCGGGTGCGGTACCACATCGGGGCAGAACCGGGCCAGATCCCTGGGATGCGATGGCAGGGCGGCGCCTTGACCGCCGCCGCGAGCTGAAGCGCCCCTTCTTTTAGGGGCGCGGGACTGTGTCTATTTGCGGCTCCGCCGCGTGGGCGCGACCAGCCCAGGACGGGCCGCAGCCGCGATAGAAACCTGACCAGCAACGGCGCCAGGGCGTACCCATGCCAGACGTCCATCCCAGACCCGGGGCTCCGCAACGCCCCAGGGAGGTATCCGCCATGCCCAGCCAGTTCTTCATCCCCGACCCCGAGGGTCAAGTCCCCACCGCCGAGGGCTACTTCGGCGCGTTCGGCGGCAAGTTCATCCCGGAGGCCCTCGTCGCCGCCGTGGACGAAGTCGCCGTCGAGTACGAGAAGGCCAAGAACGACCCAGCCTTCGCCGCCGAGCTCGACGACCTCCTCGTGAACTACACCGGCCGCCCCAGCAGCCTCACCGAGGTGCCCCGGTTCGCCGAACATGCCGGTGGCGCACGGGTCTTCCTCAAGCGCGAGGACCTGAACCACACCGGCTCGCACAAGATCAACAACGTGCTCGGCCAGGCCCTGCTCACCAAGCGCATGGGCAAGACCCGCGTCATCGCGGAGACCGGCGCCGGACAGCACGGCGTCGCCACCGCCACCGCCTGCGCGCTCTTCGGCCTCGACTGCACCATCTACATGGGCGAGATCGACACCGAGCGCCAGGCCCTGAACGTGGCCCGCATGCGCATGCTCGGCGCCGAGGTCATCGCCGTGAAGTCCGGCAGCAGGACCCTGAAGGACGCCATCAACGAGGCGTTCCGCGACTGGGTCGCCAACGTGGACCGCACGCACTACCTCTTCGGGACCGTCGCGGGACCGCATCCCTTCCCCGCCATGGTCCGCGACTTCCACCGCGTCATCGGCGTGGAGGCACGCCGCCAGATCCTGGAGCGGGCCGGGCGGCTGCCCGACGCCGCCGTCGCCTGTGTGGGCGGCGGCTCCAACGCCATCGGGCTCTTCCACGCCTTCATCCCGGACGCCGGTGTCCGCCTCGTCGGGTGCGAGCCCGCGGGCCACGGCATCGAGACCGGCGAGCACGCGGCCACGCTGACCGCCGGCGAGCCCGGCATCCTGCACGGCTCACGCTCGTACGTCCTCCAGGACGAGGAGGGCCAGATCACCGAGCCCTACTCGATCTCCGCCGGACTCGACTATCCCGGCATCGGCCCCGAGCACGCCTTCCTCAAGGACAGCGGGCGCGGCGAGTACCGCGCGGTCACCGACGACGCGGCCATGCAGGCCCTGCGCCTCCTGTCGCGCACCGAGGGCATCATCCCGGCCATCGAGAGCGCGCACGCGCTCGCCGGGGCGCTCGACCTCGGCAAGGAGCTCGGCAAGGACGGGCTGATGATCATCAACCTGTCCGGCCGTGGCGACAAGGACATGGACACGGCCGCGCGCTACTTCGGCCTGTACGACACGGACGCCGCCGTAGAGGCGGACGCGGCCGGCAGCGGCGCGGAGATCGAGGGAGACGCCAAGTGAGCGGCAACATCCAGCTGTTGGGCGACACCCTCGCAGCCGCGAAGTCCGAGGGGCGCTCCGCCCTCATCGCCTACCTCCCGGCCGGGTTCCCGACCGTGGACGGCGGCATCGCGGCCATCAAGGCCGTCTTCGACGGCGGCGCCGACGTCGTGGAGGTCGGCCTCCCGCACAGCGACCCCGTCCTCGACGGTCCCGTCATCCAGACCGCGGACGACATCGCGCTCAAGGCGGGCCTGAAGATCGCCGACGTGATGCGCACGGTGCGCGAGGCATACGAGGCGACGGGGAAGCCGGTGCTCGTCATGACGTACTGGAACCCGATCGACCGCTACGGAGTCGAGCGCTTCACCGCCGAACTCGCCGAGGCGGGCGGCGCGGGCTGCATCCTGCCCGACCTGCCCGTCCAGGAGTCGGGCCTGTGGAGGGAGCACGCCGAGAAGCACGGCCTCGCGACGGTCTTCGTCGTCGCGCCGAGCAGCAAGGACGAGCGCCTCGCCACCATCACGGCGGCCGGCTCCGGCTTCGTGTACGCGGCGTCGCTGATGGGCGTCACGGGTACCCGCGCGTCCGTCGGTGAGCAGGCGCAGGAGCTGGTACGGCGCACCAAGGCCACCACCGACCTGCCGGTCTGTGTGGGCCTCGGCGTCTCCAACGCCCGCCAGGCCGCCGAAGTCGCGGGCTTCGCCGACGGCGTGATCGTCGGTTCCGCCTTCGTCCAGCGGATGCTGGACGCCGAGGACGAGACCGCGGGCCTCGCCGCCGTCCGCGCGCTCGCGGGTGAGCTCGCCCAGGGAGTCCGCGGCAACGTGTAACTCGTATGGGTGGACCTGGGACCGGGGAGGCTGCTCGTGCCTCCCCGGTTCGTTGGCCGGGGTGTGAGCGAGAAGAACCGTGAGGGAAAGCGCGCGGCCCGCGACCGGCTGGCGGAAGAGCGAGAGCGGCAGAAGTCGCGGGACAAGCAGCGCAGGGTGTTGATCGTGAGCGCGGCTGTCGTGGGCGTGCTCGCCCTGGCCGCCGTGGCGGGCCTGGTCGCCGCCAACTCGGGCGACGACAAGGACACTTCGGGCCCCTTGTCCGCCCCCGAGGGGGCGACCGGCAAGGACCGGCTCGCGATCCCCGTCGGCAAGGCCGGCGCCAAGTCCACCCTCACCGTCTGGGAGGACTTCCGCTGCCCCGCCTGCAAGCAGTTCGAGGACACGTACCGCGCGACGATCCATGAACTCACCGACAAGGGCCAGCTCAAGGTCGAGTATCACCTGGCCACCATCATCGACGGGAACATGGGCGGCAGCGGCTCCCTGCGCGCCGCCAACGCGGCGGCCTGCGCCCAGGACGCCGGGAAGTTCACCTCGTACCACGACGTGCTGTACAAGAACCAGCCCGCCGAGACGGACGACGCCTTCGCCAAGAACGGCAAGCTGATCGAGCTCGCGGGTCAGGTGGACGGCCTCGACACAGCCACCTTCAAGAAGTGCGTGAACGACGGCAAGCACGACAGCTGGGCCACCAAGTCGAACAAGGCCTTCCAGGACGCGGGCCTCCAGGGCACGCCGAGCGTGCTCCTCGACGGGAAGAACATCTTCGGCGACCAGAAGAACCCGCTGACCCCGGCGAAGCTCAAGGCGAAGGTCGAGGAAGCGAACAAGGGCTAGCGTGGGCCGGCGCGGCTCCCCACCATGGGGCGCCTGTTATGGAGACGTAGCCGGGCTGGTTGCCTCGGGCACCGCCCGGCACGGTAGCGTCGGACCTGCCATGGACCTTGCCTTCATTCCCAGCCCGTCACGCGGTGTGGTCGAACTCGGACCCATCCCGCTCCGCGGCTACGCGTTCTGCATCATCATCGGCGTCTTCGTCGCCGTCTGGCTCGGCAACAAGCGGTGGATCGCTCGCGGAGGCCGACCAGGCACCGTGGCCGACATCTCCGTCTGGGCCGTGCCGTTCGGCCTCGTCGGCGGACGGCTCTACCACGTGATCACGGACTACCAGCTGTACTTCAGCGAGGGCCGTGACTGGGTGGACGCCTTCAAGATCTGGGAAGGCGGCCTCGGAATCTGGGGCGCGATCGCGTTCGGCGCGGTCGGTGCCTGGATCGGCTGTCGCCGCCGCGGCATTCCGCTGCCGGCCTGGGCCGACGCGCTGGCCCCCGGTATCGCCTTCGCCCAGGCGATCGGCCGCTGGGGCAACTGGTTCAACCAGGAGCTGTACGGCAAGGCCACGGATCTTCCCTGGGCGCTGAAGATCACGTCGGCGGAGGACGGGCGCGTGCCCGGCACCTACCACCCGACGTTCCTGTACGAGTCCCTCTGGTGCATCGGCGTCGGCTTCCTGGTCATCTGGGCCGACCGCCGCTTCAAGCTGGGCCACGGCCGGGCCTTCGCGCTGTACGTCGCGTCGTACTGCGCCGGACGCGGCTGGATCGAGTACTTGCGCGTCGACGACGCCCACCATGTGCTGGGCCTGCGCCTCAACGTCTGGACTGCCATCGCGGTGTTCATCCTCGCGGTCGTCTACTTCGTCCTCTCGGCGAAGAAGCGCCCCGGGCGCGAGGAGATCGTCGAGCCCGCACCGGATGGCGAGGACGGCGACAAGGACAAAAACAAGGACAAGGACAAGGACGAGGACAAGGACGGGGCTGCGGCCGAAGCCGAAGCCGAAGCCGAATCCGAATCCGGGGCCGAATCCGCCAAGAAGGGCTGAGGCTCCTTCCTCTTCGTACGCCACTTCGTACGCCACGACAGGGCCGCCGGACTTCGATCCGGCGGCCCTGTCGCATGCGCTCACTCGTCGCGGTGTGCCAGCGCCAGGACCCGCTGCGCCCCCTCCACCACCGCCTTGTCCACGAAGGTCCCGTCCGGCAGGGCAAGCGCGCCCGACTCCGACGAGGACGCCTTGATGATCTGCTCGGCCTGCTCGATCTCCTTCGGGGTCGGCAGATAGGCCTGTTCGATGACCGGGAGCTGGCGGGGGTGGATCGCCGCACGGCCGAGGAAGCCCAGGGAACGGCCGTGCGCGCAGGAGGCGGCCAGGCCCGCCAGGTCACGGATGTCGGGGTACACCGACTGGGCGGGCGGGGCCAGACCCGCCGCCCTGGCGGCGACCACGACACGGGCGCGGGGCCAGTCGAGACCGGCGTCGTCACTCGCTCCCAGGTCCGCCTTGAGGTCCGTCTCGCCGAGGGAGAGACCGCGCAGGGACGGGTGCGCGGTGGCGATCGAGAAGGCGCGTTCCAGGCCGACGGCCGACTCGATGAGGGCGTGCAGGGCGAGGGCGCCGCCGTCCGCAGGGGCGGATCGCTCCGCGACGCGGACGATGTCGGCGGGCCCTGTCACCTTGGGCAGGCGCAGGCCGCTGACGCCGGGGAGATGGGCGATCGCGCGGAGGTCGGCCTCGGCGAGGGGGCCGTCGAGGGCGTTCACGCGGACGTGGACCGGGGTGAGCTGCGGCTGGGCAAGGAGTTCGGCCGTCGCCTCGCGCGCATACTCCTTGCGGTCGGGGCCGACCGCGTCCTCCAGGTCGATGATGACGACGTCGGCACCCGCGAGCAGCGCCTTCGCCACTACGGAGGGCCGGTCTCCGGGAGCGTACAGCCAGGTCAGGGGTGTGGTTCTCATAGTGCGCCCTTCTTGCGCAGATTCCGGATCTCTTCTTGCGTCAGGCCCAGTTCGGTCAGTACCGCCTCCGTGTCCGCTCCGTGCGGGCGGCCCGCCCAGCCGATCGAGCCCGGGGTCTCGGAGAGGCGGAACAGGACGTTCTGCATCCGCAGCGGGCCCAGTTCCGGGTCGTCGACCGTGGTGACGGTGTCCAGGGCCGCGTACTGGGGGTCCGTCATGACGTCGCGTACGTCCTGGATCGGGGCGACCGCCGCCTCCGCCTTCTCGAAGGCCTCGATCACCTCGGTGCGGGTGTGCCGGGCGATCCAGCCGCCGACCGCCTCGTCGAGTACGTCCGCGTTGGCCGCCCGGTCCGAGCCCGTCGCGAACCAGGGCTCGGCGATCAGCTCCGGGCGGCCCACCAGGCGCATCACGCGCTCGGCGATCGACTGGGCCGATGTGGAGACGGCGACCCAACTGCCGTCCGCCGTACGGTAGGTGTTGCGGGGCGCGTTGTTGGTGGAGCGGTTGCCCGTGCGGGGCTGTACGTGGCCCAGCTGGTCGTACCAGAGCGGCTGCGGGCCGAGGACCGTGAGGATCGGCTCGATGATCGCCATGTCCACCACCTGCCCCGCGCCTGTCCTGTCCCGGGCCGCGAGCGCCGTCATCACCGCGTACGCCGTCGCAAGACCCGCGATCGAGTCGGCGAGCCCGAAGGGCGGCAGGGTCGGCGGCCCGCCCGGCTCCCCGGTGACCGCGGCGAAGCCGCTCATCGCCTCCGCGAGCGTGCCGAAGCCGGGGCGGCGGGAGTAGGGGCCGAACTGGCCGAAGCCCGTGACGCGGGTCAGGACGAGGCGGGGGTTGGCCGCGTTCAGTTCCTCCCAGCCCAGGTCCCACTTCTCCAGGGTGCCGGGCCGGAAGTTCTCGATGATCACGTCCGCGGTGGCGGCCAGGCGCAGGAGCGTCTCGCGACCGCCGGGTGTGGAGAGATCGAGGGTCATCGTGCGCTTGTTGCGGCCCAGGAGCTTCCACCAGAGGCCGACGCCGTCCTTCGACG
This sequence comes from Streptomyces sp. NPDC048436, assembly GCF_043200355.1. Taxonomy (NCBI): domain Bacteria; kingdom Bacillati; phylum Actinomycetota; class Actinomycetes; order Kitasatosporales; family Streptomycetaceae; genus Streptomyces; species Streptomyces sp. NPDC048436. The sequence continues at coordinate 313,425 of NZ_JBICXP010000001.1, read as the reverse complement.
GGCCGTGTCCCCGGGACGGATCGGGCTTGCTCGGATGCTCGACCTTGATGACCTCCGCGCCGAAGTCGCCGAGCATCGTGGCGGCCAGCGGGCCCGCGAAGAGGGTCGCCAGGTCGAGGACGCGGAGGCCGGTGAGGGGCGCGGGTGCCGTTCTTTCATGTGTCGGTGCCGTCATGACGCTTTGCCCTTCTGCGGGGCGCCGTCGCCTTGAGCGCCGTGCGCCTGCGTGTCGATCTCCGCGCGGTACGGCATGGACGCCGACGCTCCCGGGCGCTGGACGGAGAGCGCCGCCGCGCACGACGCCCAGGCGAGCGCCTCCGGCACGGCGACGCCCTCCGCGAGGGCCACGGCGAGGGTGCCGACCAGCGTGTCGCCCGCCCCGGTCGTGTCCACGGCGGTGACCCGGGGGGCCGCCACCATGACGGGCTCGGCGCCCCGGGCCGCGTACAGGCTGCCGCGCGAGCCGAGCGTGACGACGACCTCGGGGACCTGGGAGAGGAGCGACTTGGCCGCGTCGTGCGGGTCGGTGAGGCCGGTGAGGGTGGCCGCCTCGTACTCGTTGGGCACCAACAGGTCGATGGCGTCCAGGAGTTCGGGAGGCAGGGGCTGGGCGGGGGACGGGGTGAGGACGGTGCGCACTGCGTGGCGGCGGGCGGCCCGCGCGGCGGCGAGCACCCCCTCGACGGGGATCTCCAGCTGGAGCAGCAGGGCGTCGGCGGAGGCGATCAGGCCCTCGTCGCCGGGGGTGAGGGCGGTGAGGGTGGCGTTGGCGCCGGGGATGACGACTATGGCGTTGCCGCCCTCGTCGTCGACCACGATGTGCGCGGTGCCGGTGGCGGTCTCGACGGTGCGCAGCAGGTCGGTGTCGACTCCGGAGTGGTCGAAGGCGGCGCGGAGCTGTGTGCCGAAGGCGTCGGTGCCGACGGCGCCGATCATCGACACGGCGTCGGCACCCGCGCGGGCCGCGGCGACGGCCTGGTTGGCGCCCTTGCCGCCGGGGAGCGTACGGAACTCGCGCCCGGTGACGGTCTCTCCGCGCTGCGGGGCCTTGGCGACGTACGCGACGAGGTCCATGTTCGTGCTGCCGAGCACGGCGATGTGGGTCATGGGAGGGGGGTCTCCTGGGTCTCCTGGGCGAGTTCGGTGGTGAGGTCCGCGAGGGCGTCGAAGCCGGCGTCGTCGAAACCGGGGACGGAGCTGGCGAGGCGGTTGTGGAGCGGGGACGTCCAGCGGTCGGGGAGCGCGTCCGGGTGCCCGGCGAGCAGGCCCGCGATCGATCCCGCGGTCGCGCCGTTCGAGTCGGTGTCCCAGCCGCCGGAGACCGCGCGGGTGATCGAGCCGCTGAAGTCGCCGTCGGCGTGGGTGAGGGCGGCGGCCAGGAGGGCGGCGTTGGGGATGACGTGGACCCAGTGGTGGTGGCCGTAGGTGGCGTGCAGGTCGTCCACAACTTGGTCGAAGTCCGTTGTGCTGTGCGCCAGTTGGATGCCGTGGTGGACCGCGCGGGACAGGCGTGAATCTTCGGGTACGACGGTGAGGCCGGTGCGGAGGCAGTGGTGGACGTCTCCGGTGCCCGCCGCGGCCTCGGCGATGGTGGCCGCCGCGAACATCGCCCCGTACACGCCGTTGGCGGTGTGGGTGAGACACGCGTCGCGGTACGCGCTGTCGGCTGCCGCCGCCGGGGCGCCCGGGTTGGTCCAGCCGTGTACGTCGGCGCGGATCAGGGCGCCGATCCATTCGCGGAAGGGGTTCTGGTGGGTGGCGGTGTGCGGGGGCTCGATGCCGTTGAGGAGGTTGCGGTAGGCGATGCGTTCGGCGGTGAAGGTGCGGGCCGCGGGGAGCTCGTCCAGCCAGAGCCTTGCCACGTCCGCGGTGGTGAAGTCCCGGCCGTGGCGTTGGAGTAGGCGGAGGTTGAGGAGGGGGTAGTTGAGGTCGTCGTCCTCGGGCATGCCGTTGATGTTTTCGGCGAGGGAGGTTTTTGCGGAGCGCTTGTTCCAGGGGTGGGCCGCTGCTAGCTCCGGGGGGAGGCCCTTTGCGGTGAACCAGGTGGTGAGGGGCCAGTTGCCTGTTGCTTTGGCGAGGCTTCTGATGCCGGTCAGGGGGAGCTTTTCTACCGGTTTGCCCAGTAGGCAGCCTGCTGCTCTGCCTAGCCAGGCGGTGTGGAGGCGGTGGCGTAGGGCGTTTCTTTCCCCAACCCCGCCCCTTCCCGAAACCGCTTGGCGCGGGGCCTTGTTCTCCGGTGCGGGCCGGTTCGTGGTGTTGTGCCCACCCGTTCCGCCTTGCGGAACGCCTGCCCACAACACGGGTAGTTGGGACAGCTCTGCTAGTAGCTTTTCCGCGAAGGCCCGTAGGTGGGGGGAGGGCGGTGTCGGGGATGCGCCTGCTCTGGTGGGGGCCAGGTGGCCGCCCGCTGTCAGCCAGCGGGTGCGTACGGAGGTTGCGTCCTTGCCCTCCTCCTCCGCCTGGCGGAGTTCGTGGCCCACCAAGTCCTCCGGCTGGACCCAGGTCAGGCGGATCACGGGGTTGCCGTCAGGGCCGTGTACGCCGCCTCGTGGGCGCGGCGGCGGCGTACGTCTCGGGTGAAGATTTCCTGGGTGACCTCCGTCAGCGTCGCCGCGGGGGCGTGCAGGTCGAGGCGGCTCGCCTCCGCCACCGCCTTGGACCACTCGGGCGGGGCGCCGGAGCCAAGGGCGCCCGCGATCGCGCCGCTCATCGTCGCGATGGAGTCGCAGTCACGGCCGTAGTTGACCGAGCCGAGGACCGTGTGGCGGTAGTCGCCCTCGCCCACCAGGAGCATGCCGAGGGCGATCGGGAGTTCCTCGATGGCGTGCAGGCGGGAGGGGCGGCGGGCGCCGAGGGACGGGGCGCGGTAGTCCTGGCCGACCGTGTCGAAGGGGGAGACCGCGGTGCGCAGGGGCTCAAGGGCCGACTCGAAGTCATGGTGATGGGCCGCCGCTTCGGCCACCGACTCGATCGCGGCCCGCGTGCCGTCCTTCGCGAGGGACAGGGCGGTGTCGATCACCGAGGTGGGCGTCGCTCCGGGCGCGCACGCCGCGGCCACCGCGGCCGCGAAGACTCCGGCCGCCTCACGCCCGTACGAGGACTGGTGGGCGCCCGCAATGTCGAGGGCCTCGGCGTACGCGGCTGCCGGGTTCGCCGCGTTGACCAGGCCGACCGGCGCCATGTACATCGCGGCACCGCAGTTGACGATGTTCCCGGTGCCCGCCTCGCGCGGGTCGACGTGGCCGTAGTGGATGCGGGCGACGATCCACTTCTCGGCGAGGAAGACGCGGTGGAGGGGGATGGCCTCCGCTTCGAGCTCCGGGATCCAGCGGGGGATCGTCATCAGGTCGGGTACCAGATGGTCGGCGACCGAGTAGGCGTCCAAGTGGTCGCGGACCGCGGCGTAGACGCGGATGAGCGCGTGCGTCATCAGGGTGTCGTCGGTGACGTTTCCGTCGCCCTTGTGGTACGGCGCGATGGGGCGGGCGGTGCGCCAGTGGCCGCCGTTCCACGGGCCGACGATGCCGTGGACGCGTCCGCCGTGCCGTTCGACGATCTGGTCGGGGGAGTAGCCCTCGACCGGACCCCCGAGGGCGTCGCCGACGGCCGCGCCGACGAGGCAGGCGGTGACGCGTTCGGCCAGCGGCAGGTCAGGGGGCGGAAGCGCCAGGGAGGGAGCTGTCGGAGAGGGGGGTGTCGGCGACGGGGATGTCGGGGGAGGGGACGTCAGGGGCGGAGGCGTCTGCGGCATCTGTGGCGTCATGCCTGAATTGTCCTCCCGGAGCGGTCAGTTCCGTGGCTGCCAGGTGCCCGGCGAGTTCCACCAGGTCGGTGCCCGCGAGGCGGGGGAGCGCGCAGCCGGAGAGAGTGCGGCAGGCGTCCCGCCACGCTTCGGGTACGGCGGCGGCCGTGCCGAGCGCTCCGGTGAGCGCGCCTGCCAGGGCGGGCGCGGAGTCGGCGACGCGGGAGAGGCAGGCGGCGGAGGGCACCGCCTCGCGGATGTGGCCGCGGGCCGCGGTGGTCAGGGCGAGGGCGACGGGGACGGTCTCGGCGGCGGCGATGCCATAGCTGTAGACGTGGTCGACGATCTGGTGCTCAAGGAGGGGGACGAGACCGAAGGCGCCGTCCTCTGCCTGGGCGCGGGCGAGTTTGACGGCGTGCCAGGCGTTGCGGCCGATCTCGGTGTGCTCGGGGAGCTGGGCGAGAGCGGCGTCCACGGTCGCGTCGACATCCGCGCCGCCGAGCGCGGTGGCGATCGCCGCGGCCATGGCGCGAGCGCCGTGCACGCCGTCGCCGTCCTGGGTGTAGCGGGCGTCGAACTCGGCGAGATCGGCGGCCTGTTGGGGGTCGCCGGGGTGCACCAGGGCGAGGACGCAGGCGCGTACGCAGGCCGCGTCGTCGAAGAAGTGCGGGTTGTCGTGGCCGGTGGCGGGCGGGCGCAGGCCCGTGGCGAGGTTGCCGAGTCCCGCGCGTACGGAGATGCGGGCACGGAGGGGGAGCACGGCGGACTCGACCTCGGGGGCGCGGGCCGCCGCCGCGGCGATCTCGCAGGCGAGGGTGGACCAGGCGAGGTCGATGGCCGCGCGGACCCGGCGGTCCGGGCTCAGCGTGGCGCTGAGGGTGCCGTCCGCGGCGCGGAGCAGGGACTCCGCGGTGAAGGCGGCCCATTCGGCGTCGTCGGACGGGCCCAGGCGCAGGGGCTCCGGGGGCTGGTTGAGGGCGATGGGGACGGGGAGGGTGGTGGTGGCGTTCTGTTCGGCGAAGGTGTCCAGTTCCCGGGTGAGCCTGCGGGTCCACTCGGGCATACGGGCGGCGCGGTGCCTGGCAGCGGGCCAACCGGCGGCGTCGCCCGCGGCGAGGCCGAGGAGGAGCCCCTCGATCTTCGTGGCGGAGGCAGCCGCGGGGTGAACGGGCGGGTGGGCGGGAGGCATCCGCCGCGAAGCGGCGGGCTTGTTCGCGGGGGTGGCGACTCCCGGCCAAGACGCGGCAGCGTAGTCGGTGCTCACGAGACCCCCAGGTCAGAAGCAAGCAACTCGGCGACGTCCAGCACATGCTGCCCCCGCATAGAGGGAAGGCAGCTCCCCCGCGCAGGCCCGATCGCCGCGGCCCAGCGCGGCGGAACGCCCGATGCGCCGCACATCGCCCCGGCCAGCGCCCCGGCCACCGCGGCAGTCGTATCCGCGTCCCGCCCCATGTTCACGGCCATCAGCACCGCCTCGGAGAAGCGCCCCGCCGCCGACGCGTACGCCCCGAAGGCCAGGCCCACCGCCTCGGGAGCGAGGTCGGTCCAGGGGTAGCCCCCGATCACCACGGCGGAGCGCACCGCGCGTTCTCCCCGGTGGGCCACCGCCACCGCCCGCCGCAGCGAACGCGAGGTCCAGCAGTCCTCCGGGATGACGGACAGGGCGGCGTCCACCACGGCGTCCACCGGCGCACCGCACATCGCCGCGGCGACCCCCGCCGCCACGGCCTGCCCGCCGTAGATGCCCTCCCCGTCATGGCTGACCGAGCCGTCGATGGCCACGAGCCGGGCCGCTTCGGCGGGCCGGCCCGCCGCGTAGACCCCGAAGGGAGCGGCCCGCATCGCCAGGCCGTCGCTCCAGGCGTGCCGGTGCTGGGCCGAGATCGGCGCCGCGAGACCCCTCCGCAGGTTCTCCAGCGTTCCGCGTTCACTGAAGCCCGCGCCGCGGAACGGGCCCTCGTCGAGGTCGGCGATCCACTCGTGCCAGGCCGCCTCCACGTGCGCGACGGTCAGCGCCGAACCGTGCCGCGCGAGCAGCAGCCCCGAGAAGATCGCGTACTCGGTGTCGTCCGTGCCCGCCGGGCGATCGGCGACGTACCCGGTGATGCGCCCCCAGCGGCGTCGGATCTCGGAAGGCTTCATGTTCTCGGCGGGCGCGCCCAGCGCGTCCCCCACCGCCAGGCCGAGCAGCGCGCCGCGCGCCCGCTCTCTGAGGCCCGTCACTTCTGTCACACCCGTCAAGCCCGTCATGCTGTGCCTCCTGGTGCCGAGACGTGTGCCCGCATCGCTGGCTGCGGCTGCCGGCGTCTCTGTCTGCATCCCTGCCACGCACCACCCCCGACGCGAGCACCGCGGCGCCGACATCACTCCTTCGACACCCTCCCAAGCCCCGGAAGGCCCCAGGTTCTGGCGTAGGTAAGTACGGCCTTCCTTGCTGGCGAGAGCGATTTTTCGCGCGTACTTTCGAGATCGTCCAAGTATTGAGGGGGATCACCATGGCGATCATCGAGACCGAAGCGGCGCTGCACGAGGCGCATCGCGACAACCACACCCACCGCGACGTCAACGGTGGTTGGCTGCGCCCCGCCGTCTTCGGCGCGATGGACGGCCTGGTGTCCAACCTGGCCCTGATGACCGGCGTCGCCGGCGGCTCCGTCGCCCAGCAGACCATCGTCGTCACGGGTCTGGTCGGCCTCGCTGCGGGCGCCTTCTCCATGGCCGCCGGTGAGTACACCTCCGTCGCTTCGCAGCGCGAGCTCGTCGAGGCCGAACTCGACGTGGAGCGCCGCGAGTTGCGCAAGCACCCCGCGGACGAGGAGCGGGAGCTCGCGGAGCTGTACGAGTCCCGTGGCGTCGAGCCCGCGCTCGCCCGCGAGGTCGCCAAGCAGCTGTCCAAGGACCCCGAGCAGGCCCTGGAGATCCACGCCCGCGAGGAGCTCGGCATCGACCCCGGCGATCTGCCCTCGCCGGCCGTCGCCGCGGTCTCCTCCTTCGGCGCCTTCGCGCTCGGCGCCCTGCTGCCTGTGCTGCCGTATCTGCTCGGCGCCGACACGTTCCTGCCCGCGCTGCTGCTCGCGCTCGTCGGGCTCTTCGGCTGCGGTGCGGTCGTGGCGAAGGTGACCGCGCGTTCCTGGTGGTTCAGCGGACTCCGGCAGCTGGCGCTCGGCGGGGCGGCGGCGGGTGTGACGTACGCCCTGGGCAGCTTGTTCGGTACCGCCGTAGGATGAACTCTTGCAGTCCTATGCGGGGCCATGCATAAGTAGTCGTTACTCGGCGGTTTCGAGTCCTTAACCAGCGGGCATGAGCCGTAAGCGCTGCGGGCAATGAGGCCTGTGCCGCTGTCGGGCCCTCGGTCATGGATCTGTCCGCATCGGTCCCTTCCTTGCCGCTCTCCACAGACTTGAGCGGTGTCCACATGGTGGAATGAGCTATCCGCTTTTCGAGAAGCGTTCCATCATGTAACCTGCACGAAATTTTGCCAGGGCCAACGTCGTCCCTCACTCATGCGCCCCCAGAGCCCCAAGGGCCTGGGAGGTAGTACCCCCCTCCACGACGACGACGGGAGAGCCAATGCGTACGCACGCCTGGTCGCCCATGGATGGTCGCCCCGCCCCCCAGGGCATGTACGACCCCCGTAACGAGCACGACGCCTGTGGTGTCGGGTTCGTGGCCACCCTTACCGGTGTAGCCAGCCATGAGCTGGTCGAACAGGCGCTGACCGTATTGCGCAATCTCGAACACCGCGGCGCCACCGGCTCCGAGCCGGACTCCGGCGACGGCGCGGGCATCCTGCTCCAGGTGCCGGACGCCTTCCTGCGCGAGGCCACTGATTTCGCCCTCCCCGAGGCCGGTTCCTACGCCGTCGGCATCGCCTTCCTGCCGGTCGACACCGCGGGCACCGTCGACGCCGCCGTCTCACAGATCGAGACGATCGCTTCCGATGAAGGCCTGACGGTTCTCGGCTGGCGCGACGTTCCCGTCGCCCCCGAGCTGCTCGGCGCCACCGCCCGCTCGACGATGCCGGTCTTCCGGCAGATCTTCGTGGCCGACGGCGAGAACTCCGGCATCGCGCTCGACCGCAAGGCGTTCACGCTGCGCAAGCGTGCCGAGCGTGAGGCCGGGACGTACTTCCCCTCGCTCTCCGCCCGGACCATCGTCTACAAGGGCATGCTCACCACCGGCCAGCTCGAACCCTTCTTCCCCGACTTGTCCGACCGCCGTTTCGCCACGGCCGTCGCGCTCGTCCACTCGCGCTTCTCCACCAACACGTTCCCGAGCTGGCCGCTCGCGCACCCGTACCGCTTCGTCGCGCACAACGGCGAGATCAACACGGTCAAGGGCAACCGGAACTGGATGCGGGCCCGTGAGTCGCAGCTCGCCTCCGACCTCTTCGGCGGCGCCGAGACGCCGGGAAGCCTCGACCGCGTCTTCCCGATCTGTACGCCGGACGCCTCCGACTCCGCGTCCTTCGACGAGGTGCTCGAACTCCTCCACCTCGGTGGACGTTCGCTTCCGCACTCGGTCCTGATGATGATCCCCGAGGCGTGGGAGAACCACGGCTCGATGGACCCGGCCCGCCGCGCCTTCTACCAGTACCACTCCACGATGATGGAGCCCTGGGACGGCCCGGCCTGTGTCACCTTCACCGACGGCACCCAGGTCGGCGCCGTTCTCGACCGCAACGGTCTGCGCCCCGGCCGCTACTGGGTCACGGACGACGGCCTCGTCGTCCTCGGCTCCGAGGTCGGCGTCCTCGACATCGACCCCGCGAAGGTCGTCCGCAAGGGCCGTCTGCAGCCCGGCCGCATGTTCCTCGTCGACACCGCCGAGCACCGCATCGTCGAGGACGACGAGATCAAGGCCGCCCTCGCCGCCGAGAAGCCGTACCAGGAGTGGCTGGAAGCCGGCGAGATCGAGCTCTCCGACCTGCCCGAGCGCGAGCACATCGTGCACACGCACGCCTCCGTCACGCGCCGCCAGCAGACCTTCGGCTACACCGAGGAAGAGCTGCGGATCATCCTCGCGCCGATGGCCAAGTCCGGTGGCGAACCGCTCGGCTCCATGGGCACGGACACGCCGATCGCGGCACTCTCCGAGCGCCCGCGGCTGATCTTCGACTACTTCACGCAGCTGTTCGCGCAGGTCACGAACCCGCCCCTTGACGCCATCCGCGAAGAGCTCGTCACGTCGCTGCACTCCTCGCTGGGCCCGCAGGGCAACATTCTGGAGCCGACGTCGGCGACCTGTCGCAGCGTCACGCTGCCCTTCCCGGTCATCGACAACGACGAGCTCGCCAAGCTCATCCACATCAACGCCGACGGCGACATGCCCGGCATGAAGGCCGCGACCCTCTCCGGCCTCTACCGCGTCGGCGGCGGCGGCGACGCGCTCGCCGCCCGCATCGACGAGATCTGCTCCGAGGCCGACGCCGCCATAGAGGCCGGCGCCCGCCTGATCGTGCTCTCCGACCGGCACTCCGACGCCGAGCACGCGCCGATCCCCTCGCTGCTGCTCACCGCGGCCGTCCACCACCACCTCATCCGTACGAAGCAGCGCACCCAGGTGGGCCTGCTCGTCGAGGCGGGCGACGTCCGCGAGGTCCACCACGTGGCCCTCCTCATCGGCTACGGCGCCGCCGCGGTCAACCCCTACCTGGCGATGGAGTCCGTCGAGGACCTGGTCCGCGCGGGCACGTTCCTCCCGGGTATCGAGGCCGAGCAGGCCATCCGGAACCTGATCTACGCGCTCGGCAAGGGCGTCCTGAAGGTCATGTCCAAGATGGGCATCTCCACCGTCGCCTCCTACCGGGGCGCGCAGGTCTTCGAGGCCGTCGGCCTCCAGGAGGACTTCGTCGCGAAGTACTTCGTCGGTACGACGTCCAAGATCGGCGGAGTCGGCATCGACGTCGTCGCACAGGAGGTCGCCGCCCGGCACGCCAAGGCCTACCCGGTCTCCGGCGTGGCCTCCGCGCACCGCGCGCTCGACATAGGCGGTGAGTACCAGTGGCGCCGCGAGGGCGAGCCGCACCTCTTCGACCCGGAGACGGTCTTCCGCCTGCAGCACTCCACGCGCAACCGCCGCTACGACATCTTCAAGAAGTACACGGACCGCGTGAACGAGCAGTCCGAGCGCCTGATGACGCTGCGCGGCCTGTTCAACCTGAAGTCGGACCGCCCCTCGATCTCCATCGACGAGGTCGAGTCGGCCGCCGACATCGTCAAGCGGTTCTCGACCGGCGCCATGTCGTACGGCTCGATCTCCCAAGAGGCGCACGAGACCCTCGCCATCGCCATGAACCAGCTGGGCGGCAAGTCCAACACCGGTGAGGGCGGCGAGGACGCGGACCGCCTGTACGACCCGGCCCGCCGCTCGTCCATCAAGCAGGTCGCGTCCGGCCGCTTCGGTGTGACCTCGGAGTACCTGGTCAACGCGGACGACATCCAGATCAAGATGGCCCAGGGCGCCAAGCCCGGCGAGGGCGGCCAGCTGCCGGGACACAAGGTGTACCCGTGGGTCGCCAAGACGCGTCACTCGACGCCGGGCGTGGGCCTGATCTCCCCGCCGCCGCACCACGACATCTACTCCATCGAGGACCTGGCCCAGCTGATCCACGACCTGAAGAACGCGAACCCGCAGGCGCGGATTCACGTCAAGCTGGTCTCCGAGGTCGGCGTCGGCACGGTCGCCGCCGGTGTCTCCAAGGCGCACGCGGACGTCGTCCTCATCTCCGGCCACGACGGCGGTACGGGCGCATCCCCGCTGACCTCCCTGAAGCACGCGGGCGGCCCCTGGGAGCTCGGCCTCGCCGAGACCCAGCAGACGCTGCTGCTCAACGGCCTGCGCGACCGCATCGTCGTACAGACCGACGGCCAGCTCAAGACCGGCCGTGACGTCGTCATCGCCGCGCTGCTCGGCGCCGAGGAGTTCGGTTTCGCGACCGCGCCGCTCGTCGTCTCCGGCTGCGTCATGATGCGCGTCTGCCACCTGGACACCTGCCCGGTCGGCATCGCCACGCAGAACCCGGCGCTGCGCGAGCGGTTCTCCGGCAAGGCCGAGTACATCGTCAACTTCTTCGAGTTCATCGCCGAAGAGGTCCGCGAGATCCTCGCCGATCTTGGCTTCCGGACCATCGAGGAGGCCGTCGGTCACGCCGAACTCCTCGACACCGAGCGGGCCGTGAACCACTGGAAGGCGCAGGGCCTGGACCTGGAGCCGCTCTTCCACGTGCCGTCGCTGCCCGAGGGCGCGGCGCGCCACCAGATCGCCGTCCAGGACCACGCCCTGGAGAAGGCGCTCGACAACGAGCTGATCAAGCTCGCCGCCGACGCGCTCTCCGCGTCCGGCGCGACCGAGGCCCAGCCGGTCCGCGCGCAGGTCGCGATCCGCAACATCAACCGCACGGTCGGCACCATGCTCGGCCACGAGGTGACGAAGAAGTTCGGTGGCGCGGGCCTGCCCGACGACACCATCGACATCACCTTCACCGGCTCGGCGGGCCAGTCGTTCGGCGCCTTCGTGCCGCGCGGTGTGACGCTGCGCCTGGAGGGCGACGCCAACGACTACGTCGGCAAGGGCCTCTCCGGCGGCCGTATCGTCGTCCGCCCCGACCGCGGCGCCGACCACCTCGCCGAGTACTCGACGATCGCGGGCAACACCATCGCGTACGGCGCGACCGGTGGCGAACTGTTCCTCCGTGGCCGCACGGGCGAGCGCTTCTGCGTCCGCAACTCCGGCGCGACGGTCGTGTCCGAGGGCGTGGGCGACCACGGCTGCGAGTACATGACCGGTGGCCACGCGGTGGTACTCGGCGAGACGGGCCGTAACTTCGCGGCCGGTATGTCGGGCGGTATCGCGTACGTCATCGACCTCGACCGGGACAACGTCAACCCCGGCAACGTGGGCGCCGTCGAACCCCTGGACGACTCCGACAAGAAGTGGCTGCACGACGTCGTGCGCCGCCACCAGGAGGAGACGGGGTCGACCGTCGCCGAGAAGCTGCTCGCCGAGTGGGAGACCTCCGTCGAGCGCTTCAGCAGGATCATCCCCAGCACGTACAAGGCAGTGCTCGCCGCCAAGGACGCCGCCGAGCGAGCCGGTCTCTCCGAGACCGAGATCACCGAGAAGATGATGGAGGCGGCGATCAATGGCTGATCCCAAGGGCTTTTTGAATCACGGCCGCGAGGTCGCGCAGACCCGCCCGGTCGGTGAGCGCGTCCAGGACTGGAACGAGGTCTACGTTCCCGGCTCCCTCCTCCCGATCATCTCCAAGCAGGCGTCGCGCTGCATGGACTGCGGTATCCCGTTCTGCCACCAGGGCTGTCCGCTGGGCAACCTGATCCCGGAGTGGAACGACTTCGCGTACCGCGAGGACTGGTCGGCCGCCTCCGAGCGGCTGCACGCCACGAACAACTTCCCTGAGTTCACCGGGCGCCTGTGCCCGGCTCCCTGTGAGTCGGCGTGCGTGCTCGGCATCAACCAGCCCGCCGTCACCATCAAGAACGTCGAAGTCTCGATCATCGACAAGGCGTGGGACACCGGCGACGTGCTGCCGCAGGCGCCCGAGCGGCTCTCCGGCAAGACCGTCGCGGTCATCGGTTCGGGCCCGGCCGGCCTTGCCGCCGCCCAGCAGCTGACCCGGGCAGGACACACGGTCGCCGTGTACGAGCGCGCCGACCGCATCGGCGGCCTGCTGCGCTACGGCATCCCCGAGTTCAAGATGGAGAAGCGCCACATCAACCGCCGCATCGAGCAGATGCGCGCGGAGGGCACCAAGTTCCGTACGGGTGTGGAGATCGGCCGCGACATCGACGCGGCCAAGCTGCGCCGCCGCTACGACGCGGTGGTGATCGCCGCGGGCGCCACGATGGCACGTGATCTCCCGGTCCCCGGCCGTGAGCTCAAGGGCATCTACCAGGCGATGGAGTACCTGCCCCTGGCCAACAAGGTCCAGGAAGGCGACTACGTCACCACGCCCGTCTCCGCCGAGGGCAAGCACGTCGTGGTCATCGGCGGCGGCGACACCGGCGCGGACTGCGTGGGCACGGCGCACCGCCAGGGCGCGGCGTCCGTGACCCAGCTGGAGATCATGCCGCGGCCGGGAGAGGAGCGCAGCGCCAACCAGCCCTGGCCGACCTTCCCCATGCTCTACAAGGTCACCTCCGCGCACGAGGAGGGCGGCGAGCGGGTCTACGCCGTCTCGACCACCCACTTCGAGGGCGACGAGGACGGCAACGTCCAGTCCCTGCACCTCACCGAGGTGGAGTTCATCGAGGGCAAGCTGACCCCGAAGCCCGGCACGGAGCGCAAGATTCCGGCCCAGCTGGTCACCCTCGCCATGGGCTTCACGGGCACGGACCGCGAGAACGGCCTGGTCGAGCAGTTCGCCCTGGACCTCGACGAGCGCGGCAACGTCGCGCGCGACGCGGAGTTCCAGACGAACGTGCCCGGCGTCTTCGTCGCCGGTGACGCGGGCCGCGGCCAGTCGCTCATCGTCTGGGCGATCGCCGAAGGGCGCTCGGCCGCGCGGGGAGTGGACACCTTCCTCACCGGTGCGAGTGATCTTCACTCCCCGATCCGCCCGACGGACCGTTCTCTGACAGTCTGATCCAGGTTTCGTAGAGTTCGTACGACAACCCCTCATACGTCCCGTACAACGGCGTACGGAACTGATGCGACGCCCGCCTTGTCCCCGACCGGACTGGGGCGGGCGTCGTGGCGTTCCCGGGCCGCCGCCCCGTGCAACGTTCATTGCGTGCAACGCAAATTACGTTTCGGCCCCCTTAGCCGAATGGGTCTAGACCGCGCCGAGCCCCTGTGCCCACAATCGCTCCCACAAACGGATCGGCGCAGGAAGCAGCACGTACCCATGAGGGGGCCGGCATGAAGCGACGGGTCATCGCGGCAGGTATCGCCATGACGCTCGGACTGACCGCGACGGCATGCGGCAGCGATGACGGGAGCGACAGCGGCGGCAAGGCCACCGACGGCAAGGGCAAGACCCTCACCGTATGGATCATGGAGGGGACCAACCCCGACGCCAGGCCCTTCTTCAACGAGGCCGGGAAGGCCTTCGAGAAGAAGACCGGCGCCAAGATCCACGTCGAGTACCAGCAGTGGGCCACCGCGCAGAAGAAGTTCACGACCGCCATCGAGGGCGGCGAGGACCAGGTCCCCGACGTGGCCGAGGTCGGCACGACCTGGGTGCCGCAGTTCGCCGAGACGGGCGGCCTCGTCGACGTCACCGACGAGGTCAAGAAGTCCGGCCTCAACGACGACCTCGTCGCGGGCCTCAAGGACGCGGGCACCCTGGACGGCAAGCAGTACGGCATGCCCTGGTACGCGGGCGTACGCAGCATCGTCTACCGCAAGGACATCTTCGAGAAGCACGGCCTGAAGCCCCCGACCACCTGGAAGGAGCTCAAGGCGGCCGCCAAGACGCTGAAGGAGAAGGAGCCGAAGATGGTCTCCTTCCCGGTGGCGGGCGGCGCGGAGATGTTCGCGACCCCCTTCATCTGGGGCGCCGGAGGTGAACTCGCCACCGAGTCCGGCGGCAAGTGGAAGTCCGGCATCAACTCGCCAGAGGCCATCAAGGGCATCGAGTTCTACACGGGCCTCGCCACCAAGGACAAGGTCTCCCCGGCCAAGGTCAACACCTGGACGGAGAAGGAGGTCGGCGACGCCTGGGGCAAGGGCGAGATCGCGATGTCCGTCAACGGCAACTGGACCCCGAAGGCCATCATCGAGGCCAAGCCGGACCTCAAGGGCAAGCTCGGCGCGGTGCCGATCCCGGGTGAGAACGGCGGCATGAGCAAGTCCTTCCTCGGCGGCTCCTACCTGTCCACGTTCAACACGGACAAGAAGGAACTCGCCTGGGAGTTCGTGAAGATGCTGACCACCGGTGAGTTCGCCGCCAAGTGGGCCGAACAGACCAACTACTTCCCCGGTCAGAACTCCGAGCTGAAGAAGATCGAGGCGAAGAAGGACCCGCTGGTCGAGCCCTTCGCCAAGCAGATGCTGGAGGCCGGCGCGACCGTCCCCAAGACCAAGGCGTACGGAGAGATCCAGGCGTCGAAGGTCATCCCCCGCATGGTCCAGTCGATCCTCACCGGCAAGTCGTCCGTCAAGGAAGCGGCGGACACGGCCGCCAAGGACATGGACGAAATCTTCGCCAAGGACAAGTAGGCAAGGACGAGTCGGCACTGTGAAAGACACGCTCGTCGACGGCGGGCCGAAGACATCGGCCCGCCGCGTCACCCGGCAGGCGGACGGCGGAGCCGAGGCGGCCCGCCGCCGCAAGAAACTCATCACCCTCACCCGCCCCTGGGTCCTCCTCGCCCCCTCCCTCCTCGTCCTGGCGGGCCTGCTGCTCTGGCCGCTGATCCAGGTCGGCAAGCTCTCGCTGCAGGACTACGCCGTCAAGTTCGGCGGCGGCGTGGGCACGTACATCGGATTCGAGCACTACTCCGACCTGCTCACGAGCGAACTCCTGTGGCAGACGGTGCTGCCCAACACGGCGTTCTTCGCGATCGCCTGCGTCGGCCTCACCGTCGCGATCGGCACGCTCGTCGCGCTGCTGCTCAACCGCCTGGGCCCGGTATGGCGGCTGATCTGCTCCATCGCGATCCTCGCGGCCTGGGCCATGCCTGCCGTCACCGGAACGTACGTCTGGATCTGGCTCTTCCAGCCGCAGGACGGCATGGTCAGCCAGATCGCGGGCTCGATGGGCCTGATCGACCCGGAGACCACCAACTGGTTCACCGAACGCGGACCGTTCTACGCGATCGCGACCCTGAACGTCGTCCACCACGGCTTCCCGTTCGTCGCCATCACCGTCCTCGCGGGCCTGATGACGATCCCCAAGGAACTCTACGAAGCAGGGGAGTTGGACGGCGCCAACGCCTGGCAGCGGTTCTGGAAGATCACGCTGCCGACGATCAAGCCCGTCTTCCTCGTGGTGACCATCCTCTCCACCATCTGGGACTTCAAGGTCTTCACCCAGATCTATCTGATGCCGGGCGGTGACGGCTCCAACGAAGAGGTCTACAACCTGGGCGTCTTCTCCTACATCCAGGCCTTCGCCAAGAACGACTACGGCACGGGAGCGGCCGCCGCCGTCCTGCTCACGCTGCTGCTCCTGCTCATCACCGTCGTCTACATCCGTACGCTGTTCCGCCAGGGGGAGGAGGACCTGTGACGGCCCGCCGTACGACACCCGCCGCACGCGTCGGACTGCCCGTGGCGGTCGCCGCGCTGCTGCTCTTCACGCTCTTCCCCGTGTACTGGATGATCTCCACGGCACTCGACCCGAAGGCCGTCACGCGCGGCTCGGACGTGCTGCCGAGCGGCCTCAGCTTCGAGCACTTCACCTACGTGTTCGAGAAGGGCAACTTCGGTACGTACCTGCTGAACTCGGCGCTCGTCGGCTTCGGCACGGTCCTGGCGGCCGGGGTGCTCTCGCTCTTCGCGGCCATCGCGGTGGCCCGCTTCAAGTTCCGGTTCCGCACCTCCGTACTGATCATGGTCCTGATCGTGCAGATGGTGCCGCTTGAGGCCCTGGTCATCCCGCTCTTCATCCAGATGCGGGACTACGAACTGCTCAACTCCCTGATCGGCCTGACCATCGTCTACATCGCGCTATCGCTCCCCTTCGCGATCTGGACCCTGCGCGGGTTCGTCCAGACCGTGCCCAAGGAGGTCGAGGAAGCGGCGTACATCGACGGGGCGTCCTGGTTCCGGATGTTCCGGTCGGTGCTGCTTCCGCTGGTGGCGCCCGGGCTTGTCGCGACCTCGATCTTCGCGTTCATCACGGCGTGGAACGAGTTCGTGTTCGCCTACACCTTCATGAAGGGCAGCGACAAATACACAGCGGCCGTGGGCATTTACCAGTTCTTCGGTGAGAACTCCACGGCCTGGGGTCCTGTCATGGCCAGCTCCACGCTGGTCACCGTGCCGGTGATGATCTTCTTCGTGATCGTGCACCGGAAGCTGGGCTCGGGCCTGGCGGCGGGAGCGGTGAAGGGCTGAGCCCCGGGGGGGCGTTCAGGGCCACGGGTCTGGTTACGGAACCCTGAACGTCTCCCCGTACACCTTCCACGTCAGTGGCGTCTTCAGGGCCAGATTGCCGTCGTAGAGGAACTGGCGCTGCGCCGTGTCCACGCGTGTCGTGTCGTGGTGCGCCTTCTCGGACTTCATCGCCGTGCGGCGGATGTCCAGGAAGATGTCGAGGTACGCCTTCTCCTTGCCGTCCTGCGCGGGAGTGTTCGCCTCCTTGAGCGCCTTCTCGCGCAGGCCGTAGAAGCCGTTCGGTCCGGTGCCGGGGCCGTGCAGCACCATCGCGTCGTAGTAGATGAACTGCCCGAGCGTGCCGAGCCCGTCGAGCTTGGCGAGACGGACCGCCGGGTCGAAGTAGATGCGGTCGCGCGCGGTGTTCTGGGCCTTGCGGAACGCGGGCTTGTCGGCCTCCGCCTTCCAGGCCTTGGTGAAGCCGGGGTCCAGGCCTTCGTGCGAGTCGCTGCCGTCGACCTTGCGCAGGGCGGGCAGATAGCGGGCGAGGCCGTTGTCCGGGTGGTCCTTCGTGTACCGCTCGACGAGGGTGAGCAGGTCGTGCGTACCGGTGCAGAAGCCGATGATCCCCGCGGTGTAGCCGTGGCTGTCGCCTATGTCCTCTATGTAGCCGTACTGCCCGCGCCAGTTCAGCGTGGAGTTCTCCGCGCTCGCGATCAGCTTCTGGGCCAGATCCTTCTTCGCGGGCGCCGCGAGCCCCGCGGGGAGGTCCGCGATCAGCTCGTCGTCGGCCTTGATCTCGGCCGACGACTTGTCCTTGTCGTAGGGCCGCTGGGTGCCGGGCGCCTTCTGGCCGCCCGCGGCGTCACCGCTGTCCGAGTCCCCGCCCATGAGGTAGACGGCGACCGTGGCGAGCGGGGCGACGGCGAGAAGAAGGAGGCCTGCACGTTTCATTCGGCCAAGATTACGTGCGGTTGTGCGGTAGCGCGCCTTCCGGATCCTGCTCTATTGACTAATAGTCAATTTCGCATCAGTCTCGGGAGCCGTACCCGGTCATGGGAGGCCCTATGAGCACCGAAGCGCGGGAGCAGCTCGGCAAGGAGCTGCGGGACGAACCACCGGAGTCCTTCGGCCAGTTGGCGCCCGAAGAGCTCGCCACGCTCGCCGATGCCTTGCGGCGTGAGCGCCAGAAGCGGGCCGCAGGCCTCAACGAAGCCGCCGAGGAGGCGCTGAAACTGGTGCCGGCGCTCGCACGCGGTCCGGTCCGCCGGATTCTGTTCCGATAGGGAGGCAGTGGGCCATGGACAAGCTACGCGGCAGGGCGGAGACCCTGAAGATCGCCCGTCTGCTGGACGTCGAGCCGGCCGAGCTCGCCTTCCTCCAGACGCTGCCTGTGGACGACGTACGCCGCTTCCGCGAGGAATGCGTCGCGGCGCTTTTCGACCGTACGCCCGAGATGCTGGACCGCATCGCGTCCGCGACGAAGCTGGTGCCCGCCGGGGTCGCCGCCGCGATCTCGCAGAAGGCCCTGGGCCCGCGGCTCGCCGCCGGGGTCGCAGGGCGCCTCGAACCGACGCGGGCCGCCGACATCATCGAGAAACTGCCGGTGGCCTTCACCGCCGAGTCGTGCGGACACCTCGACCCGCGCCGCATCAAGGGCATCGTCGACCGGCTCGACGAGGGCCTGGTCGTGCGGATCGCGGTGGCGCTCGCCGAGCGGGGCGACTACCTGACGATGGGCCGGTTCGTCGGCTACCTCCGGGACTCCGCGCTGAGCCGGATCCTGCCGCAGGTGGACGATGCCGCGGTCCTGCGGACCGGCTTCACGATCGACGTCCCCGAACGGCTCGGCCAGATCATCGAGCTGATGGGCGCGGAGCGGCTCGCCTCGGTCATCGCCTCGGCGTCGGGGGAGGGGCTGTGGCCCGAGGCGCTGGCCGTCGCCGGCATGGTGACGGGAGAGCAGCGTTCCCGCATCGCCTCGCTTGCGGCGGCGCAGCCGCAGGACCGGCTCGACTCGCTGGTCACGACGGTTTCGGAACAGGACCTGTGGGAGTCACTGCTGCCGCTGGTCGCGCTCCTCGGGGAGGAGGAACGCCGGGCGGTCGCGGTGCTTCCTTCGCTGCGGGACGCGGAGGTGCTGGGCGGGGTCGTGCGGGCGGTGGTGGTGACGGGGCTGTGGGCGGAGTTCCTGCCGCTGGTGGAGCTGCTGCCGGAGGAGTCCCGCAAGGTGGTCGCCGACGCTGCGGGGGCGCTGCCCGCGGCTGACCTGGACGCGCTTGCCCTGGAGGTGGACAAGCGGGACCTGTGGGAACTGGTCATGCCGCTGGTCGAGTTGATGGACGACGACGCGAAGACGCGGATCTTTGAGCTGCCGGCGTTTCAGGGGCAGGCGTAGGCCCGGAGCCTTGCATGCCGTCATCACCGGCTCCGCCGAGTTCGTCCTCAAACGCCGGACGGGCTGAGAACCAGCCCGTCCGCCCCCTCACCCCGCCGTCGACCCCCCGTCCACCGCGAACTCCGCCCCCGTGATGTACGACGACGCCTCCGAGGCAAGGAAGAGGACCAGCTCCCCCACCTCCTCGGGGCGTCCCATCCGGCCCAGCGGCAGATGGGACCAGTCCCGCCCCGCGGAGGCCGCGGAAATCATCGGGGTGTCAACAGCCCCGGGGTGAACGGAGTTGACCCGCACCCCGTACCCCGCGAGGTCGAGCGCCGAGGACCGGGTCAGCCCCCGCAGCCCGAACTTCGTCGAACCGTACGCCGCATGCCCCGGTATCCCCACGAGCCCAGCAGTCGACGACACGTTCACGATCGAACCGCCGCCCGCCTCCCTCAGCGCGGGCAGCACCGCCTGGATGCCCAGGAAGGGACCCAGCAGATTGACCCGGAGCAGGGTCTCGAAGTTCTCGTACGTCTCGTGCTCCACGGAAGCCGTCCGCCACAGCGCGGCATTGTTGACGAGGGCGTCCAGGCGGCCGAAGGCCTCCACCCCGGCCGCCACGGCCGACGACCAGCTCTTGGCGTCCGTGACGTCATGACGTACGAAAAGGCCCTGCGAACCAAGGGACTCGGCGACCTCGCGCCCCTCCTCCTCCCGCACGTCCGTGACCACGACCCGCGCCCCGGCCTCGGCGAAGAGCCGCGCCTCCGCGGCCCCCTGGCCCCGGCCCGCGCCGGTGATCAGGACAGCCTTGCCCTCAAGTCCGTAAGAGATCACGTCACCCCTCCAGCCTCGCTCACGCCCTAGCCGACCATCCGCTCCCGCAGCGCGAGAATCGTCCGTGCGTCAAGTCCGAGCCCCTTCGTCAGATAGCCGTTGAGGCTGCCGTACTTCTGCCTCACCTCGGTCAGCGCCGCCTCCAGATAGCCGGTGCGGACCTCCTGGAGCGGGATGAGCAGATCGGGATTCTGCATCAGACCGGCCTGCCTCAGGCCGTCGCGCACCTTCGCGTCGTACGCGGCCCGGTAGGTGTTGGACGCCAGGAAGTCGCCCACGACCGTCTGCTCGGGGACGCCGATGGCGCGCAGCAGCAGATAGCTGGTCCAGCCGGTACGGTCCTTGCCGGCCGTGCAGTGGTAGAGCAGCGGTGACGAGTCGCCGCCGCGCGCGATGTCGCGCAGGGTCGCCGCGAACTGCGCGCGGTTCGAGTCGTCGGTGACGAAGGTGCGGTAGACGCCGCGCATGAAAGCGTCCGCCTTGCCGTTGCCGAGCATCTCCTCCTGCTTGACCGGGTCCCTGGAGCCGATCACGGTCATCAGCGTCGCGAAGAGGCCGTTGTCGCTGATCGCCCGTGACGTCACGGCGAGCCCGGCGGGCAGCCGGTCGGCCCCGTCGTACTGGACCTCGGCGGGCACCCGGAAGTCGACGACCTTCTTCAGACGCAGCCCGGCGAGGGTGGCGACATCGGCGTCGGTGAGCTTCGCAAGGGCATCGGCGCGGAACACCTGCCCGTAGCGGACGCGCTCGCCGTCGTAGGTGCGGTAGCCGCCCAAGTCCCTTACGTTCACGGCGCCTTGGAGAGGGATGAGGCGTACCCCGTCGGATGCGGGGCGGGAGTGGTGCGGTGCGTGCCGCGCCGTGCTTCGCTCGGGAGCGGTGGGTTCGGCGTGGGCCGCCCAGGCGGGCAGGGTGCCCAGGGCGAGGGCGGAGATCGCGACTCCGACTGCCGTACGGGTGCGGGTGATGCGCATTGGGCCGCCTTCCTCGGTAGCGGTCGCCATGGCCACTCGTCGCTCAACCAAGCGATTGTTTGGTTGGAAGGTAGCGGGGCGCCCTGACACAGGGAAGATGCGTGGGGCAGGTATCTGGCCGGGGGTGGTGCTGCCGAGTGGAGTAAGGGGCTCCGCTTCGGCCCCCATGCGGCGCGAGAGGCCCGGAAGCATCGCGTCCCTCGTCCGTGTTAGGCTTATGCGTCGCAGTTTTGGTACCCATGAACTTTGTGTGCGCCTGACGGGAACGCTCCGAGGGCGCACTATTGTTTTCTTCCGGTCTCTCCGGGATGGGGGTCATTGCAGCGCTGGAAATCCACAATTCCGTGGTTTTCCTTTTCTGCCCCTGTTGAGGAGATTGACATGGCAACTGGCACCGTTAAGTGGTTCAACGCTGAAAAGGGCTTCGGCTTCATCGAGCAGGACGGCGGCGGCCCCGACGTCTTCGCCCACTACTCGAACATCGCGTCCTCGGGCTTCCGTGAGCTCCTCGAGGGCCAGAAGGTCTCCTTCGACGTCACGCAGGGCCAGAAGGGCCTGCAGGCCGAGAACATCGTTCCCGCCTGATCGTCGTAGCACGCGAA
This sequence comes from Streptomyces sp. NPDC048436, assembly GCF_043200355.1. Taxonomy (NCBI): domain Bacteria; kingdom Bacillati; phylum Actinomycetota; class Actinomycetes; order Kitasatosporales; family Streptomycetaceae; genus Streptomyces; species Streptomyces sp. NPDC048436. Next base: position 291,885 of record NZ_JBICXP010000001.1, on the reverse strand, counting down.
CCTCATAGCCGGGGCCCGCACCAGGAAGGTGCGGGTCCCGGCTTGTGCTGTCACCAGGTCCAGGAAGGCATTTCCGTATGAATCGCTCCGAACGCCCCGCACGTCCTGCCCGCGGGCGCTCCACGAACGCACGCGGAAAGGCCCCGGTGGCCGGAGGCGGCCAGGCGAAGGGCGCCGCGAAGAAGCCCGGCCGCGCCAAGGCCAAGCCCGTCGGCGGTGAATTCGCGCTGCCCGAGAGCACCACGCCCGCACTCCCCGCGGTCGAGGCGTTCGCCGACCTGGACATGCCCGAGGCCCTCCTGAAGACGCTGGCCGCGCAGGGCGTGACCGAGCCCTTCCCGATCCAGGCAGCCACGCTCCCCAACTCCCTCGCCGGCCGTGACATCCTCGGCCGCGGCCGTACCGGCTCCGGCAAGACCCTCGCCTTCGGCCTCGCGCTCCTCGCCCGCACCGCGGGCCGCCGCGCCGAGCCGCGCTCTCCGCTCGCCCTCGTCCTGGTTCCTACGCGTGAGCTCGCGCAGCAGGTGACGGACGCGCTGACGCCGTACGCGACGTCCGTGAACCTGCGGATGTCGACCGTGGTCGGCGGCCTCTCCATCACCAAGCAGGCGGGTACGCTCCGCCGCGGCGCCGAGATCATGGTGGCGACCCCCGGCCGCCTCAAGGACCTCATCGAGCGCGGCGACGCCGACCTCTCGCAGGTGCGCACGACGGTCCTCGACGAGGCCGACCAGATGGCCGACATGGGCTTCATGCCGCAGGTCACCGCGCTTCTGAAGCAGGTCGAGCAGGGCGGCCAGACGATGCTCTTCTCCGCCACGCTCGACAAGAACATCGACCGTCTGGTCCGGATGTTCCTGACGGACCCGGTGGTGCACTCGGTCGACCCGTCCGCGGGCGCGGTCACGACGATGGAACACCACCTTCTGTACGTCGCCGACGAGACCGACAAGAAGGCAGTGGCCCTCCGTATCGCCGCCCGAGAGGGCCGGGTGATCCTCTTCCTGGACACCAAGCGAGCCGTGGACCGCTTCACCAAGCGGCTGCTGGCCGCTGGTGTGCGGGCGTCCGGTCTGCACGGCGGCCGTTCGCAGCCGCAGCGCAACCGGACCCTTGACCAGTTCAAGACCGGGCAGGTCACCGCGCTGGTCGCCACCAACGTGGCGGCGCGCGGCATCCACGTCGACGACCTCGACCTGGTCGTGAACGTCGACCCGCCGACCGACCACAAGGACTACCTCCACCGCGGCGGCCGTACGGCACGCGCGGGGGAGTCCGGCAGCGTCGTCACCCTCGTCCTGCCGGACGAGAAGCGCGAGATGACGCGGCTGATGTCCGACGCGGAGATCAGTCCGAGGACGGCGCGGGTGAAGTCCACGGACGAGGAGCTTTCGCGGATCACGGGTGCGCGGGAGCCGTCCGGGGTGCCGGTGGTCATCGACGTCCCGCAGCAGCAGCAGGCTTCGCCGCAGCGGGGGCGGCGGCGTCCTGCCGGGCAGGGTGGTGGGGGCCAGCGTCGCTCCCGCCCCCAGGGGTCGACCACCCAGGGCCAGGCCTCGCAGGGCCAGGGCCAGGGCCAGGGTCAGTCCAGGACTCGCTCGCAGTCCCAGGGCCAGGGTCAGGGTCAGTCCAGGACCCGGTCCCAGTCCCAGGGCCAGTCCAGGTCCCAGCCGCAGGGCGGCGGCAGCGGTGCCGGTGCCGGGGGCGGGCGTGGCCGCGGGGGCGCGGGGCGCCGGGCCGCGTAGCCCCGGGGGCGGGGGTGCCGCCGGGATTTTCAGCTCCCGGGGGTTGTCCTGCCGAACGGGCCTCTCCCACCCACCCGCCCGATTGCCCCGCATCCACCCGCACCGAACAGACCTTTCCCGCCCACCCGCCCGATTGCCCCGCGGTGCTCGCGGGCGGGCAGCCCCCACCCGGTCGCAGTCGGCAGCGCTCGCGAGGGGACGTGTCGGTATGTCTGCCCGGAGCACGGTGAGCCGGACTCCGGAGCCGGAGTGGCCCGGCGTTCGGACCGTGATGGCGAGGACGGACATACCGGCGCGGCCCCGCCCCACAGGCGAACAGGCACCGCACCCCGGTCACCCCGCACCCCTGTCACCCCGCACCCCGGCCCCGCCCCCAAGACGGGCCGCGTCGGCGGGGGATCCGCCACCAGTAACCGGAGCACAGAGGAGGAGGCCCCCCATGGCCGAGAAGTCGAAGCCGCGGCACAAGCCCCCGCGTGAGCGCGAGCGTCAGCCCGAGCGCACGCTGCTACCCCTGGCCGCCGACGACCGCCAAGACCTCCGCGCCGACTGCGGCAACTGCTTCGGCCTCTGCTGCGTAGCGCTCACCCTCTCGAAGTCCGCCGACTTCCCCGTCAACAAGCCCGCCGGCACCCCCTGCATCAACCTCCAGCAGGACTCCCGCTGCGGCATCCATCAGAACCTCCGCCAGAAGGGGTTCTCGGGCTGCACGGTCTACGACTGCTTCGGCGCGGGCCAGAAGGTCTCCCAGACCACCTTCGACGGCACCGACTGGCGACAGGACCCGGACACCGCCCGCCAGATGTTCGACGTCTTCCCGGTGATGCGCCAACTCCACGAACTGCTCTGGTACTTGACGGAAGCGCTCACGCTCCCACAGACCGGCCCGATCGAAGCGGAACTCAGCCGCGCACGGGAAAAGACCGAGCGACTCACCCAGGGCACCCCCGCCGCCATCGCCGAGACGGACGTCGCCACGCACCGCGAGGACGTCAACGTCCTCCTCCTGCGCACCAGCGAACTCGTCCGCGAGGGCATCCGCCGGAAGAAGAAGGACCGCCGGGGAGCCGACCTGTTCGGCGCCAGGCTGAAGGGCGCCGACCTCCGAGGCGTCACCCTCCGCGGCGCGTACCTCATCGCCGCCGACCTCCGCGGCGCGGACCTCCGCGAGACCGACCTGATCGGCGCGGACTTCCGGGACGCGGACCTGCGGGGCGCCGATCTCACCGGCAGCATCTTCCTGACCCAGTCGCAGGTGAACGCGGCAAAGGGCGACGCGGAGACGAAACTGCCGCCGTCCTTGGCCCGCCCCGCGCACTGGGGCTGAGAGCACTGGGCCTGAGGGGAACCAAGGCCGCAGAAAGCCAGGGGCTTACGTATCGCACTCCAGCACAGTCCGGCACACCCCACACCGCGCCCGCACCCGCCCCTGAGCAGGCAACCGGATCCGCTGCTGACACGTAGGGCAGGGGAACGAGACCCGCAGAGGCTCGGCGGCCCCGCCTGGCCCGCGGGAGAACGAGTACACCCCGCCGTCCCGAAGCGAGGCCCCCGCCGCCGCTCCACCGGAGCCCCGCCCCTCCGCCGACCGCCGATCCTTCGCGTACCGCCTCCGCCCCGCCCACCCCGCAGCCGTCAACGGCGGCTGCTGCTCGTCGCGCCGGGCCTGCGCGAGGCCCTTCGTATAGGCGGTGTACGCCTGCGCGCTCGTGAACCACGTCTCCGGTGCCTCACCGAAGGCAATGGCCCGTTTGGCGAGTACGTATCCGAACTCCTCCGGCGTGAGATAGCCGAGCTTCTGCGACGAGACGCCGTCCTCCCGATAGGCGTCGAGCAGTAGCCAGCCCGCCCCCAGATAGGTCGTGGCGGTATCGGTGAGGATTTCGTTGTCGCGCGTGCCGGGGAATGCCAGATCGAGCCGGTGCAGATACACGTGCATGACTTCGTGGGCGAGCGCCGCGCCGATGTCCCTGCGGTGCGTACGGAACCGGTCGTTGAGTTCGATGAAGTACTCGGGCCCCGCGGCGAGTTCGACGTACGCCGCGTGTTCCATCTCGCGGAAGCTGACGATCATGCGGGCGTCCGGCAGCCGGAGGTGCCGCACCATCTCGCGGGCCACCCGCTGCACGCCCAGATGCAGATCGTCCTGGTCGCAGAAGGCGACGTCGGCCGGGGCGATGCTGGTGTCGAAGGTGTGGACGGTGTCGTACGAGAGGCGCTTGTAGAGCGCGGTGATGGCGGAGCGCACCGTCTCCAGGTGGGGATAGCCATGTACCACCGGTCCGCCGTCCGTCACGCCAGTACCCCCCTGGAGACGTTTCAACTCGCCTCCACTGTAAGGCGGGTGCTCAGGCGGGTGCTCAGGCGGTCGCCAAGGTCGCTCCGATTGACGGAACCAGGCCATACGGGGTCGCTGGCCGAAAACCGCCCCTTGCTCTATGCGGACACCGATCTCCATAATCCGCAACAACGCTTTGGCGGGCTCATGCCATTCTCGCGTTCGTCGCGGGGAGGGGATGGGTCCGCCGTCGCGTGCAACCCCCACAACCCCCCACGAACCCCCCACGAAGGGAACCCCGTTGAACACCAAGCTGCGTGGAGTCAAGAGAGCCGCAACCCTCGGTGCCATCGCCCTCGCCGCCGTCAGTCTCCAGCCCGTCGCCGCCTCCGCGGCCCCGCACCCCGGCCCCACTCCGGGTGAGCGCGTGGTCGGCGGTACCCCCGCCGAGCAGGGTGAGTTCCCGTTCATGGTCCGTCTGTCGATGGGCTGTGGCGGCGCGCTGTACGCCAAGGACATCGTGCTGACCGCCGCCCACTGTGTGGACGGTTCGGGCGACAACACGAGCATCACCGCCACCGGTGGTGTCGTGGACCTGGAGAGCGCGGACGCGATCAAGGTGAAGTCCACGAAGGTCCTGCAGGCGCCGGGTTACAACGGCAAGGGCAAGGACTGGGCGCTCATCAAGCTCGAGAAGCCGATCGACCAGCCCACGCTGAAGATCGCCAAGGACACCAAGTACAACGAGGGCGAGTTCGACATCGCCGGCTGGGGTGCCGACAAGGAGGGTGGCGAGCAGCAGCGCTACCTCCTCAAGGCGAAGGTCCCGTTCGTCAGCGACGCGGACTGCGAAGCCGCGTACGGGGCGGACCTCACGCCCGGCGAGGAGCTCTGCGCGGGGAACCTGGCGGAGGGCGGCACGGACACCTGCCAGGGTGACTCCGGTGGGCCCATGTTCCGCAAGGACGAGGCGGGCGAGTACGTCCAGGTGGGCATCGTGAGCTGGGGCAACGGCTGTGCGCAGCCGAAGTTCCCCGGGGTGTACACCGAGGTGTCGACGTTCGCCGGTGACATAGAGAAGGCGGCGTCGGAGCTCTGAGGTTCCGCTGGGCGCGGGGCCGGACCAGATCTTGGTTCGGCCCCGCGGTCGTGCGGTGCGGTCCTTCCTGATTCGGCCCGCGGTCGTGCGGTGTCTGTTCGTCTGTGGGGGCGGGGCCGCGCCGGTATGTCCGTCCTCGCCATCGTCCGGTGGCTGCGTGGGTGCTGCGGCACCCGGAGTGCCGCGAACCGTGCTCCGGGCGGAAATACCGACACGTCCCCTCGCGAGCGCTGCCGACTGCAGCCAATCGGTTGTGCTGCGGGGCAATCGGGTGGGTGGGCGGGAAAGCTTGTTCGTCCAGGGCTGGATGCGGGGTGAACGGGCGGGTGGGCGGGAAGGGCCTGTTCGGTGCCGGCACGTGCCGGGTGCGGTTAGTCCAAGACCTGTCACCCCTTTGTCCATGGGCGCAGAACTCCCTCCCGGCGCAGGGTGACCGCACCGAGATCCGTCCCACGGAGGGGTGCCATGCAGCAGCCGTCAGACACGTCCGGCCCAAGCCGCAGAGCCGTCGTCGCCACGGGAGCGCTGGCCGGAGCGGGCGCCTTCATCGGCCTCGGCGCCGGAACCGCCTCGGCAAAGGCGGGGGAGGCGGATGGGGAGGAGGAGGTCGTTCTTCGCTCCGGTGACCTGGCCGTGCGCGTCGCCACCGACTTTCCTCGCATCGTCTCGTACACCGACCGAGTGACCGGCGCCGTCCTGCACGCCGCCTCGGAAGCCGTCGCCACGCTTGTGGTGGACGACAAGACACACACCCCCGCCGTGACCCACACCGCCGGGGACGACCGCGTCGCGTACACCCTCAGCCTTGCCGGTGGCACCACCATCGCCGTCGAGATCTCCCTCAAGGGCCGCCACGTCCAGTGGCGGGTGACAGCCATCGACGACACCGACGCCCTGCGCGTGGGCACACTCCGCATTCCGGGCCTCGCCCTCCTCTCCGTACGCAGCGATCAGCCCGGTGCCACCCTCCTCGCCGCCAAGGTTCAGCTCGACAAGGCCAAGAGCGGCGACACCGAGGTCAAGCTGACACCGGACACCGCCGCCGAGGTGGCCACCGGATGCGCCTACGCCGTCGTCGCACACGACACGCTCGCTGGCGCCGTCGAGACCAACACCGTCTACGACAAGCCCACCAGCCAGGCCGGGACCACCTGGGACAACGGGCGGCTCTGGCGGGAGACCGTCAGGAAGAGCGGGTACGTGGAGGCGCGGTTGGCCCCCGGCCAGTGGACGCACCGTGCGGCCACCGCAGGCGTCGACGACACCGAGCCGCTGCCCTATGCCACGGTCGTCATCACCGGTGACCGCAACGGCGACGGCAAGGTCGACTGGCAGGACGCCGCCATCGCCTTCCGCGACATCATGGTGAAGCCGCTCGGCGCCGACGAGCAGCATCTGCGGGTCGTCCCGCACATTCCCTTCAACTTCGCGTCGCAGGCCACCAATCCGTTCCTCGCGACCCTCGACAACGTCAAGCGGATCCACTTGGCCACGGACGGGCTGCGGCAGTACACCTTGCTCAAGGGATATCAGTCCGAGGGGCATGACTCCGCGCACCCCGACTACGCGGGCAACTACAACACGCGCGCGGGCGGGCTGAGTGATCTCAATATCCTCGTCAGAGAAGGCAAGAAGTGGAACAGTGATTTCAGTGTGCATGTGAATGCCACCGAGTCCTATCCCGTCGCGAACGCCTTCTCCGAAAAGCTCGTCGACAAGGCCAATGAGCAGTGGGACTGGCTCGATCAGAGTTACCGCATCGACCAGCGAAGAGACCTGGTGTCCGGCGACATCATCAAGCGGTTCGCCGATCTGCGGGGCGAGGCCGATGGTGCGCTCAACGCCCTCTACATCGACGTCTTCCGTGAGTCGGGGTGGACATCCGACCGGCTGCAGCGCGCCTTTCGGGAGCAGGGCTGGATCGTCACCAGCGAATGGGGGCACGGCTTCGAGCGCTCCTCCCTCTGGTCGCACTGGGCGACGGAGACGGACTACGGGCCGGATACGTCACGGGGCATCAACTCCCGGCTGATCCGCTTCATCCGGAATCATCAGAAGGATGTCTTCGCCGACAAGTGGCCGACCCTTCTCGGCATTGCTCGCATGGGCAATTTCGAGGGGTGGGTCGGCAAGACCGATTGGAATTACTTCTACGATCTGATCTGGACCGATTCGCTGCCCGCAAAGTATCTCCAGGCCCATCCCATCAAGTCCTGGGGCGAGCACGAGATCACCTTCTTCGGGGAGGGCGGTACGGCGGTCTCCGACACCGGAGGTGTCCGCCGCATCGTCACAGACGGCCGTGTCGTCTATGACGGCGGCAGCTATCTGCTCCCCTGGGAGCCCCGCGAGGCCACCGACCCCGGCAAGCTCTACCACTACAACCCCGAGGGAGGTTCGGGGAGTTGGCGGCTGCCGCGTGGGTGGGCCGGGCTCGGCAAGGTGGCGTTGTACCGGCTCACCGATCAAGGGCGTGTCTTCGTCGCGGACGTTCCCGTGCGCGGCGGCAAGGTCACCCTCGATGCCAAGGCCAAGCAGCCGTACGTCCTCTACCGCAGGCGTACGGCGGCGCTGCCCGACCCCGGCTGGGGGCAGGCGACCCCGCTGTACGACCCTGGATTCAACTCCGGCTCCCTGGACGGCTGGAAGGTCTCCGGGCCGGCCTCCGTCGAGCTCAGTGAGCTCGGGGACCACGAACTCGTCGTCGCCGCGGGTGGCAAGGCCTCCGTCGGTCAGCGACTGCGGCGGCTGAAGGCCGGGGCGTATGTGGCCTCCGTACAGGTCGAGGTCGGGGAGAAGGCCGGTGAGGAGCGCAGGGCCTCCCTCGAAGTGCGTACGGCCGACGGTGTCACCGCCACCAACTGGACGCGCACCTCCACGGCGGGCAACTACGTGGCGGCCGACCGCAAGCACGGCACCCGCTTCCAGCGCATGTTCGTGCGCTTCACCGTCCCCCCGGGCGGTGGGTCGGCCGAGCTGACGCTCCGGGCCGGCGAGGGCCACGCGCGCGTGCGCTTCGACAATGTGCGCATCGTCCCCTCCGTGCGTGACGGCGCCCCCGTAGAGGGCCGGATTGTCTCCGAGAACTTCGAGCACGTCCCGCAGGGCTGGGGGCCCTTCGTCAAGGGCGACTCGGGAGCCGTCACCGACCCGCGTACGCACATCGCGCAACGCCACGCCCCCTTCACGCAGCGCGGCTGGAACGGCAAGGCCATCGACGACGTCGTCGACGGCTCGCAGTCGCTCAAGTCCCGCGGCGAGAACACCGGCCTCGTCTACCGCACCGTCCCGCACACCGCGCGCTTCGAGGCGGGCAAGCGCTACCGCGTCTCCTTCCGGTACGAGAACGAGAAGGCGGGGCAGTACGCCTGGATCACCGCCGTCGACGAACCCGCGGCCCGCGAACTCGACCGCAAGGAGCTGCCGGTAGCCGTCGAACCCACCCTCATCTCCTACGAGTTCACCGCCCCCACCGAGGGCGAGGCATGGGTCGGGCTGCGCAAGAGCGGGGACGACGGCACCGCGGAATTCGTCCTTGACGCCTTCGACGTACGCGAGGTCTAGGGGCCGCCTAGGGGAGGGCCGGGATGGGGGAGAGGCAAACAGCCCCCATCCCGGCCGCTCCCTCACCCGCCCCCTCCAGCTCAAGCACCCACACCTCATTGCTCCCCTCCCGCAGCACCACTCCAGGGACGTACAGCGAGAACTGCGGCCCCACCCCCCAGTAGCGCCCCAGATTGAAGCCGTTCACCCACACGAACCCCCGCCCCCAACCCGGCAGTTCAATCAGCGCGTCGCCCGGCCCGTGCACCTCCATCTGACCCCCGTACAGCCCGGGACGCCCACCGACGGACCCGCCGCCGGACCCGCCCTCGCCAAGCACCCCCCGCACCTTCTCCGCCTCGGAGAACGAGTCGAGCCGCAGCCCCGCCGCCTCCACCCCGTGCAGATACTGCCGCTCATGCAGCACCCCGCCCGTGATCCCCTTGGTCTCCCCGGTCCGCGGCCCGTAGTTGACCCGCCCCAGGGACTCCACCCACAGCTCCACGCGCGCGTGGCCCGCGACAGGCTCGGGAAGCGTCGGCTCCTCCTCGGTGAGGACACCCGCCCGCACCCCGTCCACGTACACCACGGCCCGGTCCCGCAGCCCCCGCACACTCAGGGGGTACGGCCGCCGCGGACCCGGCACGGTCAGCGTGTACCGGACCAGGCCGCGGTCCACGTCGAGCTCTTCGAAGGTGGGCGGTACGGCGTATTCCGCCACGGGGCCGCCGAGCGACTCCATGACGGCCGACAGCGGCGCCCACCGCGTCAGTTCCACCGAAGCGTGCTCCCCGAGCGAAGGCGGCGACGTCGGCAGATCCGGTAGCGGCCCCTCCGCGTACCGCGCGAGCACCTCGCGGAAGCGCCAGAACTTCTCCGTGGGGCGCCCGTACTCGTCGATGGGCGCGTCATAGTCGTACGAGGTGACGTCCGGCTCCAGGACCCCGTCGTGCAGGGCGCCGCCGCCCCGGTTCGCCCCCGCCCATCCGGCGAAGTTCGTGCCGCCGTGCGCCATGTAGAGGTTGACCGAAGCTCCGCACTCCAGGATCTCGCGCAACGCCTCCGCCGCGTCGCCCGCGTCCCGTACGACGTGCTCCGCGCCCCAGTGGTCGAACCAGCCGCACCAGAACTCCATGCACATCAGCGGCCCCTTGGGGCGGTGCACGCGCAGCGTGTCGAAGCCCGCGCGGGCCTGCGAGCCGAAGTTGGCCGTGGCCAGGACACCGGGGATGGAGCCGCCGGTGAGCATGTGGTCCTCAGGGCCGTCGGAGGTGAAAAGCGGCACGGTCACACCCTCGGTGCGCAGCAGCTCCGTGAGGCGGCGGAGGTAGACCTGGTCCGAGCCGTAGCTGCCGTACTCGTTCTCCACCTGCACCATGATCACGGGGCCGCCCCGGTCGTGCTGACGCGGGACGACCTCCCCCAGGAGGCGGCCGAACCAGCTGCCTACGTAGCCGAGATACTCCGGATCGCGGGTACGCGCGCGTGCCCCTACCGCGCCCGTCACCCAGTGCGGAAGGCCGCCGTTCTCCCACTCGGCGCAGATGTACGGGCCCGGCCGGACGATCGCCCACAGGCCCGCGTCCCTCGCGGCGTCCAGGAAGCGGCCGAGCGCCCCCACGTCACTGAACTCCCCGGGACGCGGCTCGTGCAGGTTCCACGGGACGTACGTCTCCACGCAGTTGAGCCCCATCGCCCGCAGCATCGCCAGGCGGTGCCCCCACTGCGCCTCGTGCACCCGAAAGTAGTGCAGCGCCCCGGAGAGCAGCCGTACGGGCCGCCCGTCCAGTTCGAAGTCGTCCTCGCCCACCCTGAAGCCGTCCATCGTGTCCCTCTCGCTCACGTACTGCTTCGCCACGATCACCTCTGGCGGGCGGCGGGGTCCATGGACAAAGATCGAGGCGGGTTGGACGCAGCGAGCGGGCCGCGGCCCGGACGGAAGGGGCAGAAGCGGATGTACCACACGTGGATGCGGTATTTCACGCCGAGCCCGGCCCACCACCGCCTCGGCCTTGCCTGCCTCGGCGTCGGCCTGCAGCACGGCACCCTGCCGACTGTGGGCCCGCGCACCCTCGACCACCACGTCGCCGTCGTCGTGAGCGCGGGCGGCGGCTGGTTCCAGGGGCCTGACGGCAGGCGTACGACGGTGACGGCGCCCGCGCTGATCTGGCTCACTCCCGGAGTGCGCCACCACTACGGGCCCGACCCGGAGACCGGCTGGGACGAGTGCTTCGTCGACTTCACCGGGCCCGCCACATCGACGTACACCGAACTCGGCTACATCGAACCCACCCGGCACGTCGTGCCGCTCTCCGACGCGACCGGCGCCCGGGCCGCCGTGGGGCGCATCGCGCGCGCGGCACGCCGCGGCAACCCCCTCCTGGAGGTGGAGACAGGCGCCGCGGTCCACGAACTGCTCGTCGCGCTGCGCCGGGCCCGCGCCGACATCGCCCCCGACGGCGACCCCGTGCTGCAAGCCCTGGCCCGCGACGCCTTCCAGCCACTTTCCGTCGCCGAACACGCGGCACGGCACGGCATGACCCCCGCCGAACTGCGCACGGCGGTGCGCCGCGGCGCGGGCTGCAGCCCCAAGGACTACCTCCTCGGCATCCGGCTCGGACGCGCCAAGGAGCTGCTCGCCGCCACGGAACTCCCGGTCGCGGCGGTCGCACGCCGCGTCGGCTACGACGACCCGGCCTACTTCTCGCGGCTCTTCACACGCCGCGTGGGAATGGCGCCCGTCCGCTTCCGCGACCAGCAAGGACGCACGGTCCCCGGCGGCTGGTCGCAACAGATACCCGATCCGGACGACCCGCCGATGGTGCGCTCTTCCGCCGTCGGCGGCGGCGGACCGGCAACGTAGGCTCGTGACCCATGACCACCAGCCACACAAGTGACGCGAACGGCGCCGGGGCCACGGACGAGGCCGTGCGCGCCGAGCTGTCCCGCCTGCGCGCCAGCATCGACAACATCGACGCCGCCGTCGTCCACATGCTCGCCGAACGCTTCAAATGCACCCAGCAGGTCGGCCACCTCAAGGCCGACCACCACCTCCCGCCCGCCGACCCGGCCCGCGAGGCCCGCCAGATCGAGCGCCTGCGCGAACTCGCGGAGAGCGCGAAGCTGGACCCGGCGTTCGCCGAGAAACTGCTGAACTTCATCATCGCGGAGGTCATCCGCCACCACGAGACGATCGCCAAGTCGGCCTGACGCGGGCCCGCTCCATCGCTCACGGCTGAGCCCCGATCTCCGGGCGCCCGCACCGTTGTCAGTGGCATCAGGCAGCATGGACCCATGCCCGTACTGACGCGCGACGAAGCGCAGACCCGAGCCCAGCTCATCGACGTCCAGCGGTACACGGTCGAGCTCGATCTGACGTGCGGAGCCGAGACCTTCGACTCCCGCACCGTCATCCGGTTCACGGTGCTAGGCGAGCCCGCCGCCGCGGTGGACACCTTCGTCGAGCTCAAGCCCGCCGAGCTGCGCTCCGTCACCCTGGACGGGCGGCCACTGGACCCGGAGGGCCTCGCCGACAACCGGCTCCCGCTCACCGGACTCACCGCGGGCGAGCACGAACTGCGCGTCGACGCGGCCATGCGCTACTCGCACACCGGCGAGGGCATGCACCGCTTCACCGACCCCACGGACGGCGAGACGTACACGTACACGCAGCTGTTCATGGAAGACGTGCAGCGCGTCTTCGCCGCCTTCGACCAGCCCGACCTGAAGGCCGTCTTCGAGCTCACCGTCACCGCCCCCGAAGACTGGACCGTCCTCGCGAACGGCGTCACCGAGGACATCGGCGGCGGCACCTGGCGGGCCGCGGCCACCCCGCTGATCTCCACCTACCTCGTCGCCGTCGCCGCGGGACCCTGGCACTCGGTCCGCACCGAACACCGCGGACTGCCCTTCGGCATCCACTGCCGCCGCTCCCTCGCGCCCTTCATGGACGCCGACGCCGACGAGATCTTCGACGTCACGCGCGCGTGCTACGACCGGTACCACGAGAAGTTCGAGGAGCCCTACCCCTTCGACTCCTACGACCAGGCGTTCGTCCCGGAGTTCAACGCGGGCGCCATGGAGAACCCCGGACTCGTCACCTTCCGCGACGAGTTCATCTACCGCTCCGCCGTCACCGAGACCGAGCGCCAGACCCGCGCCATGGTCATCGCCCACGAGATGGCCCACATGTGGTTCGGCGACCTCGTCACCCTCAAGTGGTGGGACGACATCTGGCTGAACGAGTCCTTCGCCGAGTACATGGGCTTCCAGACCACCGCCGAGGCCACCCGCTTCACCGACACCTGGACCGACTTCGGCGTCGCCCGCAAGGCCTGGGGGTACGACGCCGACCAGCGCCCCTCCACCCATCCCGTCGCGCCCGACCCCGACGCGGTGCCCGACACCGCGTCCGCGATGCTCAACTTCGACGGCATCTCGTACGCCAAGGGCGCCTCCGCCCTGCGCCAACTCGTCGCCTGGCTCGGCGAGAAGGACTTCCTCGCCGGCATCAACACCCACATCGCCCGGCACCGGTTCTCCAACGCCACCCTCGCCGACTTCATCGAGTCCCTCGCCCACGCCACCGACCGCGACGTGCACGGATGGGCCGCCGACTGGCTGCGCACGACCGGCGTCGACACACTCACCTCCACGGTCACGCACACCGCCCGGGAGTGGAGCCTCGCCGTCGACCGCGCAGGCAGCCGCCCCCACCGCATCTCCGTCGGGGTCTACGACCGCGACCTCGGCGACGCCCAGAGCCTCGTCCTGCGCGAGCGGTACGAGACGGACGTGCCCCGCTCCGCCCCCGTGGCGCCGCGCGACGGCGGGCGCCCCGCCCTGATCGTCCCGAACGACCAGGACCTCACGTACGCCAAGATCCGCCTCGACGAGGTCTCCCAGGAGACGGCCCTGCGCAGCCTCTCCAGCGTCCCGGACGCCCTCACCCGCGCCGTCCTCTGGAACGGCCTGCGCGACCAGGTCCGGGACGGTGAACTCCCGGGCGCCACCTATGTGGACACCGCCCGCGCGCACCTCCCCGCCGAGACGGATCTCGCCCTCGTCCAGGGCGTCCTCGCCTTCGCCACCACCTACGTAGCGGGCCGCTACCTCCCCGCCGCCGGGCGGACCGCCGCCCTCGCCACCCTCACCGAGCTGTGCCGCGACCTGATCCGGCGCACCGAGGACGGCTCCCACCCGGGGCTGCGGCTCACCGCCGTACGCGGCTTCATCGACGTGGCGACGCGGCCCGAACCCCTCCAGGCATGGCTCACCGAGGGCACCGTCCCCGGCGGCCCCGAACTCGACCCCGAGCTGCGCTGGCGCGCCCTGACCCGCCTCGCCGTCCTCGGCGCCGCCGACGAGGACGCGATCACCGCCGAGCTGGAGCGCGACCCCAGCGCCACCGGCCAGGAAGGCGCGGCCCGCTGCCGTGCCGCGCTGCCCGACCCCCAGGCCAAGCGCCGCGCATGGGAGGAGATGTTCGCCGCCGACGACCTCTCCAACTACCTCCTGACGGCCACCGCCCAGGGCTTCTGGCAGCCCGAACAGGCCGACCTCGTCCGGGAGTACATCCCGCGCTACTTCGAGGACGCGGTCGCCGTCGCGGCCAGGCGCGGCCCCGCCATCGCCGACGTCGCGGGCCGCTGGGCCTTCCCCGCCCCCATGGTCGACGCCGAGACCCTCCGCCTGGGCGAGCAGTGCCTGCGCGACGCCGCCCCCATCCCGGCCCTTCGCCGCAAGCTGGCCGACCAACTGGACGACCTGGCAAGGGCGTTGAGCGTCCGGGAGGCGACAGGGTCCTAGCCCGACGGCGCGAGGACCAGGTCCGCGGCCCTACCGCGGACCTGGTCCCGCCCGACGAACCCGCGGGGCCGTGCGGCCGGGCGCGGGGAACGGCGCGACAAGCCACGCCGAACCCGCGGAGACAGGAAGCCGCCCACCCCGCGGAGCGCCTAGCACACCCCTGCCCCGCCAACACGCCCCCACCGCAGGGCAGTACCACTTTCGGGTTCGGATCGTTGAGCTCCCCGGGCGTGCCGCCTGATCGGCAGACAGGCTGGTGCCCCCGCTCACGCGCACCCGAAGGACGTCCCTCATGAGCACTCCGCCGCCCCTCGCCGGAGGCGCCCAAGGATCCCAAGCGCTGCGGCCGCTGCTCACCGCCACCCTGGAAGCCCTGCGCACCGGCGCCGCCGCCCGCGGCGGTCCGCTCCCGGCAGGCGGCCCCACCGCCGTCGCCGCCCGCGTGCGCGAGGCCACCGGAGAGGTCCTGCCCGAACGCGGCGAAGGCGCCGAAGCGGCCCTGCGCACCCTGGTGCACGCGCTCGCCGAAGGCGCCGCCGACCCCGCCGACGCCCTGTGCGCGGCCCACCTGCACTGCCCGCCTCTCGCGCTCGCCGTCGCCGCCGACCTGGCCGCCTGCGCCCTCAACCCCTCCATGGACTCCTGGGACCAGGCCCCCGCCGCCTCGGAGATCGAAGCCCTGGTCACGCGCGCCCTCGCGGCAGAGCTCTACGGCACCGGCCAAGGCGGCGCAGACGCCCTCGTCACCACCGGCGGCACCGAGTCCAACCAGCTCGCCCTCCTCCTCGCCCGCGAACGCACCGCCGCCCACGGCCCCGTCCAGCTCCTCACCGGCGAGAACGCCCACCACTCGCTCGGCCGCGCCGCCTGGCTCCTCGGCATGCCCGACCCGGTCACCGTGCCCGCGCCCGCCGGAGTCCTCGACCCCGCCGCACTCGACGAAGCGCTCACCCAACTCACCGGCCCACCAGGCACGTTCCTCGTCGCCGCCACCGCCGGCACCACCGACGCCGGACTCATCGACCCCCTCGGCCAGATCGCCGACCTCTGCGCCGAGCACGGCGCCCGCCTGCACATCGACGCCGCGTACGGCGGCCCCCTCCTCTTCAGCGGCGTACGAAGAGAGCTCCTGCACGGCATGGAGCGCGCCGACAGCGTCACCTTCGACCTGCACAAACTCGGCTGGCAGCCCGTCGCCGCCGGGCTCCTCCTGGTCCGCGACCCGCACGACATCGCCGCGCTCGGCCACCACGCCGACTACCTCAACGCGGACGACGACACCGAAGCCGGGCTCCCCGACCTCCTCGGCCGCTCCCTGCGCACCACACGCCGACCCGACGTCCTCAAGATCGCCGTCACCCTCAAAGCCCTAGGACGCGAAGGCATCGGCGCGCTCGTCGACCAAGTCTGCGACCAGGCTCTGGAGTTCGCCGCGCTCATCGACGCCCACCCCGGCTTCGAACTCTACGACCGGCCCGCCCTCAGCACGGTCCTCTTCCGGCCCGTCGGCGCCGACGACGACCACATCGCGTACGTACGACGCGAACTGCTCAACCAAGGCCGCGCCGTACTCGGCCGGGCCGTGATCGACGGACGCCGCTGGCTCAAGGCCACCCTGCTCAACCCGCACACCAGGTCCGGCGACCTCGCCGGGATCCTGAAGCTCGTGGAAGGAACCACCCCCCGATGACCGGCCAGAACGCCAACCCCGCCCCGCCGCTCACCACACCCGAGGAACCCCGGGACCTGGTAGGCATCGGCATCGGCCCCTTCAACCTCTCCCTCGCCGCCCTCGCCCACCCCCTCACCGGACTCGACGCTGCCTTCTACGAACAGCGCCCCGGCTTCCACTGGCACCCAGGGCTCCTCATCGACGGCGCGAGCCTCCAAGTGCCCTTCCTCGCCGACCTGGTGACCCTCGCCGACCCCGCGAACCCCTGGTCCTTCCTCAGCTACCTCAAGACCCGCGAGCGGCTCTTCCCCTTCTACTTCGCCGAGCGGTTCCACATCCAGCGCGCCGAGTACGACGCCTACTGCCGCTGGGTCAGCGAGAACCTCCCCGCCCTGCACTTCGGGCACCAGGTCGACGCGGTGCGCTGGAACCCCGAACGTGACCTCTTCGAAGTCGACTTCACGCAGCTCGACGCAGACGGAGAAGCCGAGGCGCTCGGCCGGACATACACGAAGAACGTCGCCGTCGGCGTCGGCACCGCCCCCTTCATCCCCGAACCCCTCAAGCCCCTCGCGGACGCCCCCGCCGTCCCCGTGATCCACTCCGCGGACTACCTCCTGCACCGCGACCGCCTGCTCGCCGCCGACCACATCACCGTCATCGGCTCCGGCCAGTCCGGCGCCGAAGTCTTCCTCGACCTGCTCAGACACCGCCCCCCGGGCGCCGAGAAGATCCACTGGCTCGCCCGCACCGAGGCCTTCGCCCCCATGGAGTACTCCAAGCTCGGCCTCGAACACTTCACCCCGGACTACACCCGCTACTTCCACTCCCTGCCCCAGTCCGTGCGCGACGGCCTCGTCCCCCACCAGTGGCAGCTCCACAAGGGCATCGACGCCGACACCATCGCCGCCATCCACGAAGAGCTCTACCAGCGCACACTCCACGGTGGCTGGCCCGACGCCGTCCTCACCCCCGGCGTCTCCGTGCGCACCGCGGGCCGCGTCGCCAACACCCGCGTGGAACTCCACCTCGAACACCTCCAGCAAGGCACCCGCTCCCGCCTCACCACCGACGCCGTCGTCCTCGCCACCGGCTACCGCGAACGCCCCCTCGACCAGCTCCTCGCCGGCCTCGACCCGTACATCCGCCGGGACTCCGCCGAGCGCCCCCGCATCGACGAGCAGTACCGCCTGGTCCTCGACCCCTCCGTCACCGGCGACATCTACGTACAGAACGCCGAGCGCCACACCCACGGCGTCGGCGCCCCAGACCTGGGCCTCGCCGCCTGGCGCAGCGCCACCATCCTCAACACCCTTACGGGAACGTCCCCTTACCCGCTGCCGCGGCGCACCGCGTTCACCAGCTTCGGCCTCCAGGAACCCAAGCAGCACACCGCGACCGGCCTGATCGGCGAGCAGCGCGGCAACCTCGTACGCCTCAAGAACTGACGGACCCGCCAACTGCTGCGCCGCGCCCTGATACTCCTGAGTGCGTCATCCATCACCATCCCGGTCGGCGAGGAGGTCGTCAGCGACGCCGTCGACCTCACGCCCCCTGACGGCCTAGAAGACCGGCGTGCCGTCCCGCGTCAGCTTCCAGTCCACCGAGGCGAACTGGGCGGGATCCACCGTCCCCTTCGCCCGCACCCACTGGATGATCGTGTTCCGGATCTCGTCCGAGTTCGCCCACAACTGCTTGGCGCCCGGCACATGCGGGAAGTTGCCGCCGCCGCTCGCCCGGTAGTTGTTGACCGCGAGCACGAACTCCGCCTTCGGGTCGAGCTCCTTGCCGTCGAAGCTCAGCTTCGCGATGCGCGAACCCGCCGGCTTGGCGATGTCGATCTCGTACGTCACGCCGTACAGCGCGTCGTAGTTGTAGTCCGGAGTGCTGTTCGCGTTGGTCAGCTTCGCCGGGTCCACCGGCGCGCCGGCCGCCGTCTGGACGTAGTAGCGCGCCGAGAACTCCAGGTAGTCCCTGAGCTGCGCGCCCGTGATGAGCCGCGCCTCAAGAGTGTTCTCGAACGGGTAGAGCCCCGCCGCGTCCTTGATCGTCACCTCACCCGCCGGGATCCCCGCTGTACGCGAGAAGCACGACGCCTGGGAGATGACGGGCAGCGCCGCGTACTGGCCGCCCTTCAGCGCCTCCCTCACCGTCTCCGCCTGGACATGGCTGATCAGGTCGATGATCGCGACATCCTTGTACGGGCCTTCGGCCGTGCTCATCGCCTGCGTCGACGTGCCGATGACCTGGTTGACGTACGCGACGACCTTCTTGTGCTCGTCGGCGAGAAGCCCGGTGACCTTCTTGTCCTCCGCCGCCGTGTTGGAGTTCAGAACCTTCGCGCCGACCTTCTCCACCGTCCAGCGGCCCTTCGACCACACCAGGTCGAAGTCGAACAGAGTCAGGCGCTGGCCCCACTTCAGCGGCTCGGACAGGACGACCTTCTTGCCGGTCTCCTTGTTCTGAACGAAGTACTCGGGGATCTCCGTGTGCGCGTGCCCCACCAGGATCGCGTCGATGCCGGGCACCTGCTCGGCCACCAGACCGGCCGCGTTCTCGATGTACGGGAGCTGATCACCGTACGAGGATGTGCCGCTGGAACCGGAGTGCGCCGAGACGATCACCACGTCCGCACCCATCGAGCGCAGCTTCGGCACCCACTTCGCCGCCTGCTCCTCCAGACCCGGGAACGTCATCTTGCCCTGCACGTTCGCCTTGTCCCAGATCGCGATACCGGGATTCGTCAGGCCGAGGACCGCCACCTTCACGTCGTGGCCGTGCGGGGTGCGCAGACGCTTCATGAAGTACGGCGGGAAAGCGGGCCTCTGCGTCTTCGCGTCGAGCGCGTTGGCACCGAGCAGCGGGAAGTCGCACTGCTCCTCGAATTTCCGCAGCACCGGAATGCCGTAATTGAACTCGTGGTTTCCGAGCGCCGCCGCGTCATAGCCGATGCTGTTCATCGCCTGCGCCATCGGGTGCACCGGGCCGTGCTCGGCCGTGATCGGATCGATCTTGGCGTAGTAGTACGAAAGCTGCGTGCCCTGAATGGTGTCGCCCGCGTCGATGAGAAGCGTGTTGCGGCGCCCTCTCTCCTCGCGGATCTCGTTCACGAGCGTCGAGATCTTCGCCAGGCCCACGTCGTTGTGGTCCTTGTCGTCGAACTCCTTGTCCGTGAAGTAGTCCCAGTTGAAGACATTGCCGTGCAGATCCGTGGTGCCCATCACGGTGAACGAGTACCGCTTCTTCCGCTTGGCGGGCCTCCCGGCTGCCCGCGCGCTCGCGGACGGCGCGGCGGCCACCCCGCCCACCAGCGCCACACCCACACCCGTGGCGGCGGACTTGCCCAGGAACTTCCGGCGGTTCAGCGGCATTTCGTACTCCTTGGTCGACCGATGTAACGCGCGTAGATTCTGACCCCCGTCACCCCACCCGCAACAGACCCCGCAGGTTTCGATCCGATGACTGTCCGGTGCCGCCCCCCGGTGCGAGAGTGGCCGCATGAACGAGACCACCCCTGCCCCGGCCCCCTACGGCACCCCCGACTTCCCCCGCCTGGCCGTCAAGGGCGAGGCGCACCTCGAAGTCGACCCCGAGATCGCCCGCATCGGCATCACCGTCAACGCGCGCGGCACCGACCGACGTGACGCCCTCAACGACCTCACACGCCGCAACGCCACCGTCATCGACCTCGTCAAGACCTACGGCGAAGCCGTCGAGAAGCTGGAGACCGGCTCCTTCTCCATCAGCCCCGAACTCACCAAGCACGGCCGCGCCGAACGCGTCCGCGCCTACCACGGCCGCGTCCACGTCACCGCCGAACTCGCCGACTTCACCGCACTCGGCGAACTCACCACACGCCTCGCCGACCTCGAACTCACTCGCGTCGACGGCCCCTACTGGGCCCTGCGACCCGACTCACCCACCCACCGCCAGGCCCGCCAGCAGGCCGTACGGGAAGCGGTACAGCGGGGCCGGGAGTACGCCCAGGCACTGGGGACCACCCTCGCCGCCCTCGTCGAACTCGCCGACATCGGCGCCGAGAACGCCCAGCCCTACGGCTACGGAGGCCCATCGGCCCCCTCCATGCGCACCGTCGCCTACGGCGGCGCGGGCGACATGACCGAGCAGGCCGCGCCCCTCGACCTCGAACCCGAACGGCAACACGTGTACGCACAGGTCAACGCACGCTTCACGATGGCACCGCCCCAGCTGTAAACCGCTCATCGGAGCAGCGCCCCGCACACATTCAATTCTTGTCAATAGCCCTTCACGCAAAGGTTGTTGAGTAGTCATGCTCAGCCAATTCCCTACCGGTCGGTAGGGCCTAGGCTCGAAACATGCGCCGAGCAAAAATCGTCTGCACCCTGGGCCCAGCCACCCACTCGTACGACCAGATCAAGGCACTGGTCGAAGCCGGAATGGACGTGGCCCGATTCAACCTGAGCCACGGCACCTACGCCGAGCACGAGGAGCGCTACCAGCGTGTACGCAAGGCCGCCGACGAGACCGGCCGCAGCGTCGGCATCCTCGCCGACCTTCAAGGCCCGAAGATCCGCCTCGGCCGCTTCAGCGAAGGCCCTGTACTCCTTGAACGCGGCGACGAGTTCACCATCACCGTCGAGGAAGGCTTCCAAGGCGACCGGCAGACCTGCGGCACCACCTACGCCGGCCTCGCCCAAGACGTCACCCCCGGCGAGCGCATCCTCGTCGACGACGGCAAAGTGACACTGGAGGTCACCGGAGTCGACGGACCCCGCGTCACCACCACCGTCGTCGAAGGCGGCATGGTCTCCGACAACAAGGGCCTCAACCTCCCCGGCGTCGCCGTCTCCGTCCCCGCCCTCTCCGACAAGGACGAGGCGGACCTCCGCTGGGCCCTGCGTTCAGGATTCGACGTCATCGCCCTGTCCTTCGTACGCAGCGGCCGCGACATCGAAGACGTCCACCGCATCATGGACGAGGAAGGCCGCCGCCTCCCCGTCATCGCCAAGGTCGAGAAGCCACAGGCCGTCGAGAACATCGACGACATCGTCGCCGCCTTCGACGCGATCATGGTCGCCCGCGGCGACCTCGGCGTCGAGATGCCCCTCGAACAGGTGCCGATCGTCCAGAAGCGCGCCATCAAACTCGCCAAGCGGAACGCGAAGCCGGTCATCGTCGCCACCCAGATGCTCGACTCGATGATCGACAACTCCCGCCCCACGCGCGCCGAAGCATCCGACGTCGCCAACGCCGTCATCGACGGCACCGACGCCGTGATGCTCTCCGGCGAGACCAGCGTCGGCAAATACCCCATCGAGACCGTCCGCACCATGGGCCGCATCGTCGAAGCCGCCGAGGAGGACATCCTCGCCAAGGGCCTGCCGCCCCTGACCGAGCGCAGCAAGCCCCGCACCCAGGGCGGCGCCGTGGCCCGCGCCGCCGCCGAGATGGGCGACTTCCTCGGCGCCAAGTTCCTCGTCGCCTTCACCCAGTCCGGCGACACGGTCCGCCGCCTCTCGCGCTACCGCTCGCCGATCCCCCTCCTCGCCTTCACCCCGGACCGCGCCACGCGCTCCCAGCTGAACCTCACCTGGGGCGTGGAAACCTTCCTGGGCCCGCACGTCGACTCCACCGACGCCATGGTCGACCAGGTCGACGAACTGCTCCTGAAGATCGGCCGCTGCGAGAGGGGCGACGTGGTGGTCATCACCGCGGGCTCCCCACCCGGAGTCGCGGGCTCCACCAACCTGGTACGCATCCACCACATCGGCGAGGACGACAGCCCCAAGTAGCCGATCGCAGACGGGTGTTGAGGGACCGCTTCCGGGGGGAGCGGTCCCTCGACTGTGTGTGAGGGGAGTGCAGGGCTCAGTACTTGGGGCCTACGTGGGTGTCCATGAGGGCTACTGAGGCTTTGCGGGCTACGGAGATGTTGTACGGACTGCCGTGGCGGGTGCAGTGCTTCCATTCGACGCCAAGTTTGTCGAGCGTGTCCGTGTAGAGCTTCCGGATGTCGTCCGAGACGTTGGTGAACCAGTACCGGGGATACTCGTAGCGCTTGCGCTCACCGCCGACCAGACGGGTCGTCCAGTTGATGTTCCGGCATCCGTCGGAGTGAATGAGACCGCGGATGAAGCCCCACGGCTGGGCATCGACAATCTCCTGTTGCCAGGGCTCCAGGACGATCCGGCGCTGGTGCTTCTTGCCTGTTCCGTGCTGCGGGAACATGCACCACAGGTGGTTCGAATAGAGCTTGATGTTGCGGCAACCGGTCCTGCGGACCCGGCAGACGGAATTCTCGGGGAAGACGTCGCGCATGGCTTGCTCGCAGGCGTCCATGAGGCCCGGCCATGACTCGGCGCAGGTGATCATGAGGCTGGGAACGCGGTGCCCCGAGTACTGGATGATGTGCCCGTCCCCGAGGTAGAGCCCCAGCAAGTACGAGTAGGCGGCCTCGTCTAGCCGGCGGCCGTCGCACCGCGGACACTCGGGGTCGGGTCTGCCGGGACACTCGCCCCGCTTGGCGCGGTCCATGTGCAGCCAGTAGCCCACGGTGCCGTGCGGGACGTTCAGCAGGCGCGCCACGTCGGCGTTCTTCGTGCCGCCTCGGAGCAGAGTGAGAGCCCTCTGCCGTATCGCTGTGCCATGGAAGATCATGTGGCCACTTTGCGTGACTGACCGTGGCTCCGCGTATAAAAAAAGAGAGGTCCACGCGAACGTGGACCTCCACTTGAAGTGCCGGGTGCGGGACTCGAACCCGCAAGCCCTTTCAGGCAGAGGTGTTTGAGACCTCCGTGTATACCGTTCCACCAACCCGGCCAGCCACTGCCGGAACTATACCGGGTCACCGCACAGCGCCGCAGCTAGGTAGGCTGCAGAGGCAGCAGTACCTGCCCGGCCCGTTACAAGGAGCCCCCGTGACTTCCCCCGAGTCGCCCCAGCCCGTAGCCGATGACGACGACAAGTCGCACGTGCCTCCGCTGACGACCCGTGTCGTCATCGCCGAGGACGAGGCTCTTATCCGGCTCGACCTCAAGGAAATGCTCGAGGAAGAGGGTTACACCGTCGTCGGCGAGGCCGGAGACGGGGAGAAAGCCGTCGAGCTGGCCCGGGAGCACCGGCCGGACCTGGTGATCCTTGACGTGAAGATGCCCGTCATGGACGGCATCTCCGCGGCCGAGAAGATCGCCGAGGAGTCCATCGCCCCGGTGCTCATGCTGACCGCGTTCTCGCAGCGTGACCTGGTCGAGCGGGCCAGGGACGCGGGCGCGATGGCGTACCTCGTGAAGCCCTTCAGCAAGACCGACGTCGTGCCGGCGATCGAGATGGCCGTCTCGCGCTTCACGGAGTTGAAGACGCTGGAGAAGGAGGTCGCCGACCTCACTCTGCGTCTTGAGACGCGGAAGCTGGTGGACCGCGCGAAGTCGATCCTGCAGACCGAGTACGGCCTGACGGAGCCCGCCGCGTTCCGCTGGATCCAGAAGACGTCGATGGACCGGCGTCTTTCGATGCAGCAGGTCGCGGAGGCGGTCATCGAGGACGCCGACGAGAAGAAGGCGTCCAAGGGGCAGTAGCCCCTGGTTCACGTCGTACGACAAGGCCCGCACCCCGAAGCCGGGGTGCGGGCCTTGTCGTATACGTACGAATACGTACGAAGCCGCTCAGTCCTCGCCGAGGTACGCCTTCCGCACGGACTCGTCGTGCAGCAGATCGCTGCCCGAACCGGACAGGACGATCTTGCCGACCTCCATGACGTGACCATGGTCGGCGAGCGAGAGCGCGGCCTGCGCGTTCTGTTCGACGAGCAGGATGGTCGTGCCGTTGGATTTGAGCTCGGCGATGGTCGCCATGATCTTCTGCATCATGATCGGCGAGAGGCCCATGGAGGGTTCGTCGAGCATGAGCAGTTTCGGCTGGGACATGAGGGCGCGGCCCATGGCGAGCATCTGCTGCTCGCCGCCGGAGAGGGTGCCCGCCGCCTGCTTCCGTCGTTCCCCGAGGATGGGGAAGAGGTCGTAGGCGCGCTGGATGTCCTTCTCGATGCCCGCCTTGTCGTCGCGGAGGTACGCGCCGAGCTGGAGGTTCTCCGTGATGGTGAGCCGGGGGAAGATGTGCCGGCCTTCGGGGGAGTGGGCGAGTCCCAGCGCGACGATCTTGTGTGCCGGGACCGTGTTGAGCGGCTTTCCGTCGAAGGTGATCTTCCCGCCGAGCGGCTTGAGGAGCCCGGAGAGGGTGCGCAGGGTGGTGGTCTTGCCCGCGCCGTTGGTGCCGATCAGGGTGACGACCTGGCCTGCCTCGACGCTGAAGGAGATGCCCTTGACGGCTTCGATCTTGCCGTAGGCGACCCTGAGGTCTTCGACCTCGAGGAGTGCGGTCACTGGGCTGCTCCTTCCGGACCGGTCGTCTTGCTCCCGGTGTTGCTCTGTGCCTCTGAGGCGTTGGCCTCCGCGGCTTCCACCTCGGCGAGTTCGGCGTCGCCGGGGGCGCCCTCGAAGGGTGTTCCGAGGTAGGCGGCGACGACGCGTTCGTCGGCCTGGACCACTTCGGAGGTGCCTTCGACGAGTTTCTTGCCCTGGACGAGGACGGCGACGCGGTCGCAGAGGTTGAAGATGAAGCGCATGTCGTGCTCGATGACGAGGACGGCGATGCCCTGGTCGCGGATGGACAGGACGAGTTCTTCGGTCGCCCTTGTCTCCTGCGGGTTCATGCCGGCGGTGGGCTCGTCCAGGAGGAGCAGACCGGGCTCGCTGGCCAGTGCCCTGGCGATCTCCAGCTTGCGCTGTTCGCCGTAGGGCAGGTTGCGGGAGAGGTGGTCGGCCTTGTGGGCGAGGCCGATGAACTCGAGGAGTTCCATGGCCCGGGCGTGGGATGCGGCTTCGGCCTTCTTGAATCCGGGTCCGCGCAGGAGGGCCGACCAGAGGCCTTCCTTCGTCCTGGTGTGGCGTCCTACGAGGACGTTCTCCAGGACGGTCATGTTGGCGAAGAGCCGGATGTTCTGGAAGGTGCGGGCGATTCCCGCGTCGGTGACGAGGTGGGGCTTGGCGGGCAGGACGCGCCCTTTGTACGAGACCTTGCCCTCGGTGGGGACGTACAGCCCGGTGAGGCAGTTGAAGAAGGTGGTCTTGCCCGCGCCGTTGGGCCCGATGAGCCCGACGATTTCGCCGCTGTTGACGGTGAGATCGACGGAGTGGACGGCGGTGAGGCCGCCGAATCGCATGGTGACACCGCTGGCGTCGAGGACGGTGTCCGTGGTGGTCGTCGCGGTCATGGTGTTCACGCCCCCGCCTTGCTGGTGCCGACGGTGCCTTCGGGCAGTTGCTGTTGGTCCGGTACGTCGAGCTGGCCGGTCTCGTGGTACTCGAGCTGGGCGCGCTTGTTGGCGACGAGCCCTTCGGGCCTGAAGCGCATGAGCAGGATCAGTGCGAGCCCGAACAGGAGGAGCTGGAAGTCCTCGAGGAACTGCAGCTTGGCCGGGATGAGGTAGAGCAGTGCCGCGCCGATGAGGGGGCCGCTGATGGTGCCCATGCCGCCGAGGATGACCGCGGCGAGCAGGAAGGCGGAGTTGGGCGGCACGGTGTTGGCGAAGAGGTACTGCTCGGGGGTGATGCTGTAGGAGACGTGGGCCTGGACGCTGCCGGCGAAGCCGGCGAGGGTCGCGCCGAGGGCGAAGGCGATGAGCTTCACCCGGAAGCCGTTGATGCCCATGGCGGTGGCCGCGGTCTCGTCCTCGCGGATGGCGACCCAGGCGCGTCCGATGCGGGATTCCCCGGAGCGCCTGAAGACCAGGACGACGACTGCCGTGAACAGCAGCATCAGGAGGTAGTAGTTGGCGGACCGGCCGAGGGCGAATCCGGCGACGTCGTGCGAGATTCCGAGGTTGAACCCGAAGATTTCGAGGTCGGGGATGTTCGGGATGCCCTGGGAGCCGTTGGTGAGGTCGGGGCCGCTGTTCCCGTTGAGGTTGTTCATGGTGATGCGGAAGATCTCGCCGAAGCCGAGGGTGACGATGGCGAGGTAGTCGCCGCGCAGCCGCAGGGTCGGGGCGCCGATGAGGACGCCGAAGACGAGTGAGGCGGCGGCGCCGGCGAGGACGGCGGCCCAGAAGGGGAACTGGACGCCGAAGTAGGCCTGGGGCGAGCCCGAGACGAGGGCGGCGGTGTATGCGCCGACGCCGAGGAAGGCCACGTAGCCGAGGTCGAGGAGGCCGGCGAGGCCGACGACGACGTTCAGTCCGAGGGCGACGGTCGCGAAGATGAGGATGTTGACGCCGATGAGGGCGTACGACTCGTCGGTCTGGGTGAACGGGAAGAGCGCGGCGGCGATGAGTGCCGAGGCGAGGGTGACGTTGCGGTGCTTGGCGGTGAGCGTGTTGAGGCGGGCGATGAGGCCTGCTCGGAACAGTGCGGTGGCGCCGAAGGAGGTGGTGATCAGGAACCCGATGAAGAGTTCGGAGTAGGCGTCGATGCCGTAGGCGAAGATGTACAGGCCGACGCCGAACGAGGCGGCGATGATGAGGAGTTCGGCCCACGCCGGGAGTTCTTTGGCGCGTGGCGGATTCGGTGCCTTGAGGCTGGTGCGCAGGCGCTGCCAGGCGTTCTCCTTCTCCCCGGTTCCGGCCTCGGGGGGCAGGTCGACGGGGAGGCCGAGGGCGGCGATGACGGCGATGAGTGCGCCGATGCCGGAGACCCATGCCCCGGGGTCGAGGTTGACGACGCCGCCGAGCTGCTGGGATATGGCTCCCATGGCGTATCCGGTGGTGCCGAGGACGCCGAGGGTGAGGAAGAGCACGGGGCTGTTGGTGCCGCCGGGGGTGAGCCAGCTCAGGCCGCGGATGCCGTATCCGGAGAGGGTGAAGAGCAGGGCGAGCGCGGAGCCGGCGAGGGTGATGACCTGGAGGCCGCCGGGGTAGCCGGTGACGGTGAGGTCGCCGGGGAACGCGCTGGTCCAGGTCCAGGCGAGGAAGGTGCCGATGAGGGCTGCGGCGGAGCCGATGAGGACGCCGAGTCGCGCGGTGGCTTCGGGCAGCCGGAGGACGGGCGTGGGCGTGGTGTCGGTTTTCGTGGTCATGGGTATCACGCCCTGTCCGCGACGCGTTCGCCGAGTAGCCCTTGGGGCCTCAGGAGGAGGACGAGGATGAGGAGCGCGAAGGCCCAGACGTCCTTCCAGGCGCCGCCGCCGAAGAGTTCCATTCCGGGTACGTCGGCCATGTAGCCGGTGGCGAGTGATTCGGCGACGCCGAGGACGATGCCGCCGAGCATGGCGCCGTAGATGTTGCCGATGCCGCCGAGGACGGCTGCGGTGAAGGCCTTGAGGCCCATGATGAAGCCCATTTTGAAGCCGACCTGGCCGTTGTGGAGGCCGTATCCGACTGCTGCGACGGCGGCGAACGCGGCACCGATGGCGAAGGCCATGACGATGATGCGGTCGGTGTTGATGCCCATCAGCTTGGCGGTGTCGGGGTCCTGGGCGGTGGCCTGCATGCCTCGGCCGGTGCGGGTCTTGTTGACGTAGAAGCCGAGCGCGAGCATGCAGACGGGTGCGGCGATGATCAGGAAGAGGTCACCGCGCTGGATGCTGATGCCGAAGACGTCGATGGCGTTGCCGGAGAACTGGGGGAAGGAACGGTCCTTCTTGGCTTCCGGGTACCACTTCCACACTGCTTGCTGGAGCAGGATGGACAGCCCGATGGCGGTGATCAGCGGGGCGAGGCGGGGTGCGCCGCGCAGTGGCCGGTAGGCGAAGCGTTCGGCTGCGGTGCCCACGGCGACGGAGCATATGATGCCGCCGATGATCATGAGGGGTATCGCGGCCAGGAGAGAGAATCCGCTGGGGAGCCAGAGGAAGACGGTGAGAGCGCCGAACCCTCCGACCATGAAGATCTCGCCGTGGGCGAAGTTGATGAGCTGGACGATTCCGTAGACCATCGTGTAGCCGATCGCGATGAGACCGTACATCGCGCCGAGGATGAGTCCATTGGCCAGCTGTTGCGGCAGTTCGTGCACCGCAGGGCCTCCGTGTGGGTGGTTCGGATATGGCGCCGCGCGGGAGCGCTCGTAGCGCTCCCGCGCGGTCGTGGTCAATGCCCTTGTCGTGCGGGCGGGGGAGACTTCGTGGCCGCCCGCACGGTGTGCGCCTACTTCTTGTACGCCTCGCTGAACTTCGGAACCCACTTGTTGGACTTGATCTCGTAGGCCGTCATCATGGTGTTCGTGGTGTCGCCGTACTCGTCGAACGAGACGGCGCCGGTCACGCCGTCGAACTTGACCTTGCTCATCGCGCCGAGGACCTTGGCGCGGGCATCGTCGGGCAGCTTGCCGTCGTTGTCGTCGGCAGCGACCTTGACCGCCTGGATGATGGACCACGTGGCGTCGTAGGTGCCGCCGCCGTAGGTCTCCATGTTCTCTTTGTAGCTCTTGTTGTACTGCGAGATGAAGGTCTTCGCGGAGTCGAGCTGCTCGACGGGCGCGCCGACGGAGGTGCCGAAGTCACCTTCGGCCTTCTTGTTGAGCTTGGGGAACTCGTCGCTCTTCATGCCGTCGCCGCCCATGAGCGGGATGTTGGCGCCGGTCTCCTTGAGCTGCTGGCTCAGGGGCGCCGCGGCGGGGTACTCACCGCCGTAGTAGACGGCCTTGGCGCCGGTCTTCTTCACCTTGGAGACGACGGACTTGAAGTCGCGGTCCTCGGGGTTGACGTGGTCGTTGCCGACGATGGTGCCGCCGAGCTCCGTGTAGGTGCTCTTGAAGGAGGCGGCGAGGCCCGCGCCGTAGGTCTTCTGGTCGTCGATCAGGTAGACCTTTTTGATCTTCGCCTTGCTGTACAGGTAGTTGGCGGCGAACTGGCCCTGGACCTGGTCGGTGGTGGCCGTGCGGAAGAAGGACTTGAAGGGGCGCTTCTTGTCGCCGGTCTTCCAGCCGTCGCCCTGGGTCAGCTCGGTTCCCGTGTTGGCGGGCGAGATCTGGGTGAGGTTGGCGTCGTTGAAGGGCTTCTGCATCGACTGCGAGACGCTGGAGTTCAGCGGGCCGACGACCCCGAGGACGTCCTTGTTGCTGATGAACTTCTGGGCGTTCTGGCCGCCGACGGAGGGCTGAGCCTGGTCGTCGAGGGGCTCGAGCTTGAACTCGACGCCGTCGACCAGGTTTTCCTTGTTCGCGTTCTTGACGGCCAGTTCGGCGGAGTTGCGCATGCCGATGCCGAGCGCGGAGAGGTCACCGGTGAGGGGGGCGTCGAAGCCTATGACTACGGTCTTCTTGTCCCCGTCGCTGCCCCCGTCCTTTTTGTCGTCGTCGCGCGAGCCGCAGGCGGTGAGGGTGAGTGCCCCGGTGGTCAATACCGTGGTGAGGAGGAGCACGGAACGGTTTCGCACGATTGGTCCTTTCCCTGGCGCGGCTCCTCTGCTGAGGTGCCGTGGAGATCGCCGGGCCGTACTGGTGGTGGTACAGGGCCGTGCAATTCAGTTCGCGCCCGGCGGCGCGGTGACTGGCCGTGACTCTAAACGCAGGTGAAGGGCTCGGGGAGAAGCTGGCAGAGGATGTGACTGTCTTGTTATCCGAGGTGAAACGGGGCGGGGCCCCACCTACGGCGTACACCACCAGTGGCGTCGCCAGGTGTCCACGTTGTGAGAACTTGCAGTTCCGCTAAGGGGCTTGAGGCGGTATTGCTACTGACATGGGCCGATGCGGCGCGGAAGCCCGTGCGGCTGCGCCGGGGTGCGGGCGGGCGCGGCGTGCGATGACGTGATCGAGGCCGGCGTATGTCGTGCTTGTTACGCAGGGTGAGGGGCGGCCGAGGAGCCCTGTGCAAAGCAGAGGGCCGCGCACCGTGATGCGCGGCCCTGTTTCCGTGCTGAAGGCGTCCCGCGTGTTTCTGTGCTGGAGGCGTCCCGCCTGTTTCTGTGCTGGAGGCGTACCGCCTGCGGGATCAGCCCGCCGAGCCGTTCGGCGCCACGTCGCGCAGCAGGCAGGTCAGGCGCGCGGTGCACACCCGCTTGTCCTGCTCGTCGCTGATCACGATCTCGTACGTCGCCGTGGAGCGGCCCCGGTGCACGGGCGTCGCCACGCCGGTGACCAGGCCCGAACGCGCGCCGCGGTGGTGCGTGCAGTTCAGGTCGACGCCTACGGCGAGCTTCTTGCTCCCGCCGTGCAGCATCGAGCCGACCGAGCCGAGGGTCTCGGCGAGCACGGCGGACGCGCCGCCGTGCAGCAGGCCGTACGGCTGGGTGTTGCCCTCGACCGGCATGGTGCCGACGACGCGGTCGGCGGAGGCCTCGATGATCTGGACGCCCATCCGGGTGCCGAGGTCGCCCGCGGAGAACAGGGCGGGCAGGTCGACGCCCAGCGCGGCGTACTCGTCGATGACCTCTTGCGGGAACTTCACGCTGTGCTGCTCACCCATCGGGCCCGGCTCCGTTCGTCGTCCTCACCTGTGGCTGAGCGAACGCTCAGTCGGTGCCCGATTGTTCCAGGCGCACGACGACGGACTTGCTGGCGGGGGTGTTGCTGGTGTCGGCGGTCGCGTCCAGCGGGATCAGTACGTTCGTCTCCGGGTAGTACGCCGCCGCGCAGCCACGGGCCGTCGGATAGTGCACGATCCGGAAGCCGGGCGCGCGCCGCTCGACGCCGTCCTTCCACTCGCTGACGAGGTCGGCGTACGACCCCTCGGCGAGGTTCAGCTCGCGGGCGTCCTCGGGGTTGACCAGGACGACACGGCGGCCGTTCTTGATGCCCCTGTAGCGGTCGTCAAGGCCGTAGATCGTGGTGTTGTACTGGTCGTGCGAGCGCAGCGTCTGGAGCAGCAGCCGCCCTTCGGGGAGGGCGGGGAACTCGACCGGCGCCGCGGTGAAGTTGGCCTTTCCGGTGGCCGTCGGGAAGCGGCGCTCGTCGCGCGGGGCGTGCGGCAGGGCGAAGCCCGCGGGGTCCGCCACCCGCGTGTTGAAGTCCTCGAAGCCGGGGATGACGCGCGCGATGCGGTCGCGCACCGTGGCGTAGTCCTTCTCGAACTCCTCCCAGGGCGTGGCCGATCCGGGTCCGAGGACACGGCGGGCGAGGCGGCACACGATGGCAGGCTCGGAGAGCAGGTGCGCGCTCGCGGGCTCCAGGCGGCCGCGGGACGCGTGCACCATGCCCATGGAGTCCTCGACGGTGACGAACTGCTCGCCGCTGCCCTGCAGATCGCGCTCGGTGCGGCCGAGGGTCGGCAGGATCAGGGCGCGTGCGCCCGTGACGGCGTGCGAGCGGTTCAGCTTCGTCGACACATGGACGGTCAGGCGGGCCTTGCGCATCGCCGCCTCCGTCACCTCCGTGTCCGGTGAGGCCGCCACGAAGTTGCCGCCCATCGCGAAGAACACCTTCGCCTCGCCGTCCCGCAGCGCCCTGATCGCGCGGACGACGTCGAAGCCGTGCTCGCGCGGCGGCGCGAAGCCGAACTCCTTCTCCAGGGCGTCCAGGAAGGCGGGCGCGGGCCGCTCGAAGATGCCCATCGTGCGGTCGCCCTGCACGTTGGAGTGCCCGCGCACCGGGCACACGCCCGCGCCGGGGCGGCCGATGTTGCCGCGCAGCAGAAGGAAGTTGACGACCTCGCGGATGGTCGGCACGGCGTGCTTGTGCTGCGTCAGGCCCATCGCCCAGCACACGACGGTGCGCTTGGAGGCGAGCACCATGGCGAGTGCTTCCTCGATGCGTTCGCGGGCCAGGCCGGTCGCGGCGAGGGTCTCGTCCCAGTCGGCGCCGCGCGCGGCCCCGGTGAACTCCTCGTACCCATGGGTGTGTTCGCGGATGAACTCCTCGTCGACCGCGCCTTCCGTCTCCAGGATGAGCTTGTTGAGGAGACGGAACAGCGCCTGGTCGCCACCGAGGCGGATCTGCAGGAAGAGATCGGTGAGGGCCGTGCCCTTGAACATGCCCTGCGGGGTCTGCGGGTTCTTGAAGCGCTCCAGGCCCGCCTCGGGCAGCGGATTGACCGTGATGATCTTCGCGCCGTTATTCTTCGCCTTCTCCAGGGCGGAGAGCATGCGCGGGTGGTTCGTGCCCGGGTTCTGCCCGGCCACGATGATCAGGTCCGACTTGTAGAGGTCTTCGAGGAGGACGCTGCCCTTGCCGACGCCGATCGTCTCGGTGAGCGCGGAGCCCGACGACTCGTGACACATGTTCGAGCAGTCGGGGAGGTTGTTCGTGCCCAGCTCGCGGGCGAACAGCTGGTACAGGAACGCCGCTTCGTTGCTGGTGCGGCCCGACGTGTAGAAGACGGACTCGTCCGGGCTGTCCAGCGCGGCCAGTTCCTCGGCGACGATGTCGAAGGCCCGCTCCCAGGAGACGGCTTCATAGCGCTCGGCGCCCTGCGCCAGATACATCGGGCGGGTGAGGCGGCCCTGCTGCCCCAGCCAGTACCCACTGCGGGTGGCGAGGTCGGCCACGGGGTGCGCGGCGAAGAAGTCGGGGGTGACGCGGCGCAGGGTGGCTTCCTCGGCGACCGCCTTCGCGCCGTTCTCGCAGAACTCCGCCTTGTGCCGGTGCTCCGGCTCGGGCCAGGCGCAGCCGGGGCAGTCGAAGCCGTCCTTCTGATTGACCCGCAGCAGGGTCAGCGCCGTGCGGCGCACCCCCATCTGCTGCTGGGCCATGCGCAGGGTGTGACCGATGGCGGGGAGGCCGGCCGCCGCGTGCTGCGCCTGCGCGACCTGCGGCGCGTCCTGGACCGGATCACCCTTGGGCGGCTTGCTTGCCATGGTCGGCTCCCCTTCGAGCACGTACGTGAGCTACGTCTTCGATCCTCCCACGCGGCACTGACAGTGCGGCGGCGGGTGAGGGTTGGACCGGAGTGTCAGTGGGGCGTGGCAGGATCGGGGACGTGGCAGAAAAAGCAGCGAAGAAGAAGTCCGAGACCGCGACGAAGCCGAGTGGCGAGCAGCGTCCGCGCCTGCTCCTCATGGACGGGCACTCCCTGGCCTACCGGGCGTTCTTCGCGCTGCCCGCGGAGAATTTCACGACGGCGACGGGCCAGCCGACGAACGCGATCTACGGCTTCGCGTCCATGCTGGCGAACACGCTGCGCGACGAGGCGCCCACGCACTTCGCGGTGGCGTTCGACGTCTCGCGCAAGACCTGGCGCTCCTCGGAGTTCCCGGAGTACAAGGCGAACCGCTCCAAGACCCCGGACGAGTTCAAGGGCCAGGTCGAGCTGATCGGCGAGGTGCTCGACTCGATGAACGCCGTGCGGTTCGCGGTGGACGGCTTCGAGGCGGACGACGTCATCGCCACGCTCGCCACCCAGGCGGAGGCGGACGGCTTCGAGGTCCTGATCGTCACGGGCGACCGCGACTCCTTCCAGCTGATCAGCGACCACGTGACCGTGCTGTACCCGACCAAGGGCGTATCGGAGCTGACGCGCTTCACCCCGGAGAAGGTCGTCGAGAAGTACGGCCTCACGCCCAGCCAGTATCCGGACTTCGCGGCCCTGCGCGGCGACCCGTCGGACAACCTCCCCGGCATCCCCGGTGTCGGCGAGAAGACCGCCGCGAAGTGGATCAACCAGTTCGGTTCGTTCGCGGATCTCGTCGAGCGAGCGGACGAGGTCAAGGGCAAGGCCGGGCAGAACTTCCGCGACCACCTGGACGCGGTGAAGCTGAACCGCCGTCTCACGGAGATGGTGCGCGACGTCGAACTCCCCAAGACGATCAGCGACCTCCAGCGCGCTCCGTACGACCGCACGGCCCTCGCCCTGGTCCTCGACACCCTGGAGATCCGCAACCCCTCGCTGCGCGAGCGCCTCCTCGCCGTCGACCCCGGCGCGGAGGAGGCCGATGAGACCCCGGCCGAGCCCGGCGTCGAGCTGGACGGCACCGTGATCGGCGCGGGCGAGCTCGGCCCCTGGCTCGCCGAGCACGGCAAGGCGGTCCTCGGTATGGCCACGGTCGACACCTGGCAGCTCGGCGCGGGCTCGGTGACCGAGGTGGCCCTCGCGGCGGCCGGGGGAGCGGCGGCCTGGTTCGACCCCTCCCGCCTGGACGAGTCCGACGAGAACGCGTTCGCGGCATGGGTCCGTGACCCGAAGAAGCCCAAGGTCCTGCACAACGCCAAGGCCGTGATGCGGGTCTTCCCCGAGCACGGCTGGACCGTGAACGGCGTCAGCATGGACACCGCGCTCGCCGCGTACCTGGTCAAGCCGGGCCGCCGCTCCTTCGCCCTTGACGCGCTCTCGCTGGAGTACCTCGGCCGGGAGCTCGCCCCCGCTTCGGCGCCGGACGGACAGCTCTCCTTCGGTACAGAAGAGGACGACCAAGCCGAGGCCGACGCGCTGATGTCGCAGGCCCGCACGATCCTCGACCTGGGCACGGCCTTCGGCGAGAAACTGCCGCAGGTCGGTGCGGGCAACCTCCTGAAGGACATCGAACTGCCGACGTCCATCCTCCTGGCCCGCCTGGAGCGGCACGGCATCGCGGCGGACCGCGCCCACCTGGAGGCGATGGAGCAGCAGTTCGCCGGCGCCGTGCAGCAGGCGGTGAAGGAGGCGCACGCGGCGGCCGGGCACGAGTTCAACCTCGGCTCGCCCAAGCAGCTCCAGGAAGTCCTCTTCGGCGAGCTGAACCTCCCCAAGACGAAGAAGACCAAGACCGGGTACACCACGGACGCGGACGCCCTGGCCTGGCTCGCGGCCCAGACCGAGAACGAACTGCCGGTCATCATGCTGCGCCACCGCGAGCAGGCGAAGCTCCGCGTCACGGTCGAGGGCCTGATCAAGTCGATCGCCGCGGACCACCGCCTTCACACCACGTTCAACCAGACGGTGGCGGCGACGGGCCGCCTGTCGTCCACCGAGCCGAACCTCCAGAACATCCCGGTCCGCACGGACGAGGGCCGGGCGATCCGCCGCGGTTTCGTGGTCGGCGAGGGCTTCGAGTCCCTGATGACCGCGGACTACAGCCAGATCGAACTGCGGGTGATGGCCCACCTCTCCGAGGACGAGGGCCTCCTGGAGGCGTTCGCGTCGGGCGAGGACCTGCACACCACGGTCGCCTCGCAGGTGTTCGGCGTGGAGCGCTCCGGTGTCGACGCCGAGATGCGCCGCAAGATCAAGGCCATGTCGTACGGCCTGGCGTACGGCCTGTCGGCGTTCGGTCTCTCCCAGCAGCTGAACATCGAGGCGGGCGAGGCACGCGCGCTGATGGACACCTACTTCGAGCGGTTCGGCGGCGTCCGCGACTATCTGCGCCGAGCCGTCGACGAGGCCCGCGCGACGGGCTACACAGAGACGATGCTGGGCCGCCGCCGCTATCTCCCCGACCTCAACAGCGACAACCGCCAGCGCCGCGAGATGGCCGAGCGGATGGCCCTGAACGCGCCCATCCAGGGCACGGCGGCGGACATCGTCAAGATCGCCATGCTGAACGTCGACAGCGCGCTTCAGAAGGCGGATCTG
Organism: Streptomyces sp. NPDC048436; assembly: GCF_043200355.1. Taxonomy (NCBI): domain Bacteria; kingdom Bacillati; phylum Actinomycetota; class Actinomycetes; order Kitasatosporales; family Streptomycetaceae; genus Streptomyces; species Streptomyces sp. NPDC048436. The sequence goes on along the minus strand of NZ_JBICXP010000001.1, from coordinate 256,351 downwards.
AGGTCGCGGATGCTGCTCCAGGTCCACGACGAAATCGTCCTGGAGATCGCCGCGGGCGAGCGCGCTCAGGTCGAGGAGATCGTCCGCCGCGAGATGGCGGGCGCGGCGTCGCTTCGGGCTCCCCTGGATGTCTCGGTGGGCGTGGGCGCGGACTGGGAGTCGGCCGCACACTGACCGCGTCGGGCCTGGGCGGGCCCACGCCCCTCCCGGGACACCGCTCGAACAACACTCGGCCAACCGGTGAAAATCGGGCGCGAACGGGTGTCTGGGCGCTGGAAGTTGTCGTAGTGTCGCCTGAGTCGGCCCGCAGGGGAGCACGAGAGTGCGGGCGGCGGCACGCAGAGTCGTCCAGGGGAGGGGTCCACGGTCATGGCGGCGGTATTCGGCAGGCGGTTGCGCAGGGGAGCGGTGACCACCGCGGTCGCCGCGGCGGCGGTGGCGGCGCTCGCGGCGTCCCAGGCCCCGGGCGTGACGGACATCCCTCGCGACGAGCGGGCGGGAGCGTCCGGCGCCACGCCACCGGCCGAGGACTCCGCGACCGGCAACTCGCCGTACTACACCGACCTGCCGGAGCTGAAAAGCCCGGTCCCGCCGACCGGAGCGCCGGAGGGCAGCAGCGACGCGAAGGACGCGGGCCTGCCGGCCACCGTCCTCGACGCGTACAAGAAGGCCGAGGCGTCCCTCGCCACCTCCAAGCCGGGCTGCAACCTCCCCTGGCAACTGCTCGCCGCGATAGGCAAGGTCGAGTCGGGCCAGGCACGCGGCGGCCGTGTGGACGCGAACGGCACGACGCTCGCCCCGATCCTCGGCCCGGTCCTCAACGGCAACGGCTTCGCGAAGATCACGGACACCGACAACGGCGCGTACGACGACGACAAGACGCACGACCGCGCGGTCGGCCCCATGCAGTTCATCCCCTCCACGTGGGACACCTGGGCGCAGGACGGCAACGCGGACGGCAAGAAGGACCCGAACAACATCTACGACGCCGCGCTCGCCGCCGGCCGCTATCTCTGCGCCGGCGACCGCGATCTGTCCGTCCAGGGCGATCTCAACAAGGCGATCCTGAGCTACAACCACTCCACGGAGTACCTGAACACGGTCCTGACGTGGCTGGAGTTCTACCGCAAGGGCACCCACGAGATCCCCGACGGCACGGGCGTCCTGCCGACCGACCGCAGCGACGTCAACACCCCGGGCGCGAGCCCGAGTCCGACGCCTCCGGCGTCCGGTTCGCCCTCGCCCCACCCTTCGCCGAAGCCGCCCGGCTCCGGATCCGGGTCCGGGTCCGGCAAACCGAACAAACCGAGCAAGCCCGGCAACGGCGGTGGCAGCACCAGCCCGACCCCGCCGTCGAACGGCGGCGGCTCCGAGACCCCCGCGCCCCCCACGCCCGCCGAGCGCGTGGCGAGCCTGAAGGACGCGGGCACCGGCAAGCTCTCCGCGACGGCGGGCGACTCCTTCGCCGAGCGTGTCGAGGTGCGTACGCAGTCCACTTCGGGTTCGGCGGTGGCCAAGGCCAAGGTGAAGTTCGCGATCGTCGGCGACACCGACGCTCGCTTCCCGGGCGGCGCCACCACCGCGACCGTCACCACGAGCGCCACGGGCAAAGCCACCGCGCCGGCGCTCAAGGCGGGGGAGAAGACGGGCGAGTTCACGGTGCGCGCCACCGTCGTCGGGCGTTCGCTGCCCGGCATCGACTACACGGCAACGGTCACCGCGCGTCAGGCCGACGCCCTGGCCAGGACCAGCGACAAGGCGCTGACCTGCGCGCCGGGCGCCGAGTTTGCCGACCAGGTGGAGGTCAAGGCGACGTACAAGGGAGCGGCCGCCGACCGGGTCGCGGCCACCGCCACCATGATCAAGTCGGCGGGCGACGCCACGGCCAACGACAAGGGCCCGTACTTCAAGGACGCGGACGGCAAGCCCGTCCGCACCCTCAAGACCCTGAAGACGGACGCGAACGGCGTGCTGAAGCTCCCGAAGATGTACGCCGACGACACGGCGGGCACGTTCCTGCTCCGCGTCACCACCGCGGGCGGCGCGACGCTCACGGTCGAACTGAAGGTGGCGGCTCCGGCGGCCTAGCCGCACAGGCACGTCCTGCATGCAACGCCCCTGCGCCCGCCCGGCGCAGGGGCGTTCGTCTGTGTGCAACGTGTTCTCATCTCGCCGCCGCGTTGCTACGGTGCCCCAGCCCTGACGCCCTGTCAGCTCATGGTCCGTCAACGTTTTCCCGCCTCGGGAGGATCCGCATGCGCGCTCTCATCGCCGCCGCGACCGGACTTGCCGTCGCCCTCGCCCTGGTCCTGACGATCACGGCCATGGGCTCCCCGCCCGGCGAGACATCGCCCGAGCCACTGCTCACCACCGTCCCCAAGCACCCATGAGCGCCCGTCCACCGGCACCCATGACCGCCAACCGCCCGTCTCCGTAGGGAGGGCCGCCGCGATGCGCCGCAAGGCCAGCCTGATCCTGCTCGCCTTCGCCGTGTTCTTCACGGCGATGTCCCCGCTGATGCGCTGGTACGCCTTCCCGCGCCTTGCCAAGATCCCGCCCAGCCAGTACCAGGAGGCGGTGCTCGAGGCGAAGAACCCCACCCTCGTCGACTACGGCACCATGACGGCCAAGAAGGTCTCCAAGGTCACCGTCGTACAGACCCTCAAGGGCAACGTGGAGGCCTCGGAGAAGATCGAGAAGACCGATGAGGACTCTTCCCGCGACGTCGTCGTCTGGGACGCCCTCTCCTACGTCCAGGGCCCCGACGGCAAGATGGTCTCCAAGGTCCCCGAGCGCTACATCTTCGACGCGCACAGCCAGGAACCGGTGCACGCCGCCGGCGAGATGGTCGACGGCGACGCGGTCAAACGCCAGGGCATCGAGTTCAAGTGGCCCTTCCTGACCGAGAAGCGGGACTACGAGTACTTCGATGCCCAGGCCCGCGTCACCAAGCCCATCCATTACAAGGGCACCCAGACGTTCCGCGGCGTGAAGGTCTACTACTTCGAGCAGACCATCCCCTGGACCAAGGTCCCCATGCCCAAGACGATGCCCATCAAGGGCATCACTCCGGAGTCCCTCGACAAGACGGGCACGACGCGCTGGTACACGACCATCCGCAAGTTCTGGGTCGAGCCGACCACCGGGGCGCCCGTCTACGGAGAAGAGATCCAGAAGAACGAGCTGCGCGGCGGCACACTCCTCGGCGACCGCGACAAGGTCACCGTCTTCGCCGGGCACGTGAAGATGCGCGAGGACTACATCAAGGACACGGTCGACCTGGTGAAGTCCCAGCGCGTCCTCGTCCTCCTCATGACGTCCTATCTGCCCTGGGGCTTCCTCGGTCTCGGCCTGCTCCTGCTCGCGCTCTCCCTCTGGCTCGAGGCCCGCAGCCGCAGGCCCGGCGAGCCCGAACCCACGGCGGCGCCCGAACCGGAACCGGTCAACGCCTGAGCCGCGCGTTGGTGAACCGAGTCGCCTGCGCCGCCGCCGGATCCTCCGGCCACGGATGCTTCGGATAACGCCCGCGCAGCTCGGCCCGCACGGCCCGGTAGCCGTCCCTCCAGAAGGACGCGAGATCGGCGGTGACGGCGGCGGGGCGCCCGGCGGGGGACAGCAGATGCACGAGGAGAGGCACGGCGCCGTCCGCGATGCGGGGGGTCTCGGCGAGCCCGAACATCTCCTGCAACTTCACCGCGAGGACGGGCTGTTCGGGCTCGGCGTAGTCGATCCGGATCCTGGACCCACTGGGCACCGTCACCCGCTCCGGGGCGAGCGCGTCGAGGCGGGTGGCTTCGCCGGTGGCCCAGGGCAGCAGCCGGTTGAGCGCCTGGCCCGCGTCGATGCGGCGCAGATCGGCCCGGCGCCGCGCCTTCGAAAGCTCGGGCTCCAGCCACTCGTCCACGCGCGCGTGCAGGGCGTCTTCGGACACGTCGGGCCAGGGCGCACCGAGATGCCGGTGCAGAAAGGCCAGCCGCTCGCGCAACTCCCGCGCGCCCTGGGACCAGTGCAGGAGAGAGGTCCCTTCCTCCTTGAGCCCCGCCAGGAGCCCTTCGCGTACGAGGCCGGGGGCGGGCTTCTTGAGGGGCCGCACCGTCAGCTCCACGGCCCCGAGCCGCTCGATGTGCCGCGCCACGAGGTCCCCGTCGGCCCAGGCGACCTCGTCCCCTTCGCCGTACAGGGGTGCCGCCGCGCTCCGGGCGGCGTCCTCGTCGATGTGCCCGCCGAGCAGCACGCGCGCGTGCCCCGCGCCCACGGGCCGGTCGGCGACGGCCACGGAGATCCACTCGGCGCCGGTGAGCGCGGACCCGGGCCGCACCTCGGCGCGGGTCCCGTTCACCATGAGGTACGTCCCGTCTCCCACCTGCCGGGCGACCCGCTCGGGGAACGCGAGGGCGGCGACGAGGCCTGCGACCTGTTCATCGCCCCTGTCGTGCTTGTCTGCTCCGGGGATACGGGTGGGCGCAGAGGCCGCTGCCGGGTCCGGGGTACCAGCTCCGGGAGGCGACGCTCCCGCAGCGGCAAGACGCCGCACCTCCGTGCGCCAACGCGCCGCGTAACCGTCACCGCCCCGCCGGGCCGCGCGCCAGGCCGCCGCCAGGTCATCCCCGTACTCACGAGGGGGCTCCTCGCTGAGCAGGGCCACCACCTCGGCGGCGCGGCGCGCCCCGACGAGGGGAGCCGCGTCCAGCAGCGCCCGCGCCAGGCGGGGGTGCAGCCCGACCCGCGCCATCCGCGCCCCGCGGTCCGTGACCTGCCCCGACTCCGGGGACACCGCGCCGACCGCCGTCAGGACGGACCGCGCAGCGGCCATCGCCCCACCCGGCGGGGGGTCCAGCAGCGCGAGCCCGGAGGCGTCAGGATCCCCCCAGCAGGCCGCCTGCAGGGCGAACGCGGAAAGGTCGGCCAGCTTGATCTCCGGCGCCGGAAAGCGCGGCAGACGCCCGTCCTCGGCCTCCGCCCAGCACCGGTACACGGCCCCCGGCGCCTCACGTCCCGCACGGCCCGCCCGCTGCCGGCCCGACGCCTGCGAAGCCCGTACCGTCGTCAGCGCGCTCAGCCCCCGCGCGTGGTCGACGCGCGGCTCACGCGCGAGCCCCGAGTCGACGACGACCCGCACCCCGGGCACCGTAAGCGAGGACTCGGCCACCGACGTCGCGAGGACAACCCGGCGCGCGCCCGGCGCCGAGCCCGCGAGCACCGAATCCTGCACCGCGGCAGGCGCCCGCCCGTGCACCTGTAGGACCTCGGCCGGCACGTCCGCCAACTGACCGGCCACGCGCGCGATCTCGCCGACCCCGGGCAGGAAGCACAGCACGTCCCCGTCCCGCTCGGCGAGCGCACGCCGCACCACCGACGCCACATGCGTGAGCAGCACCGGATCCACCCGCATCCCGTGTGCCGGCCGCACCGGGCGCGCGGGCGGCGCCCAGACGACCTCCACCGGATGCGAGACCCCGTGGGCCTCCACCACGGGAGCGTCCCCGAGGATCCGCGCCCACCCCGCGGCGTCCGTCGTCGCGGACGCCGCCACAAGCCGCAACTCGGGCCGCAGCGCGGCCCGTACGTCGACCAGGAACGCCGCCACGGTGTCGGCGTCCAGATGCCGTTCATGGCACTCGTCGATGATCACCACGTCGACGCCCGCCAGCTCCTGGTCCCGCTGAATCCGCTGCAGCAGCACACCCGTCGTGACGACCTCCACGCGCGCGTCGCGCCCGACCACACGCTCGCCGCGCACCGTGTACCCGACGCTCTCCCCGACCTTCTCGCCGAGCAGCCACGCCATCCGGCGCGCGGCGGCCCGAGCGGCGATGCGCCGTGGCTCGGCGACCACCACACGACGTACCGGCGCGTCCCCGAGCAGCCCGGCGAGCGCCAGCGGCACCAGCGTCGTCTTGCCCGTCCCCGGCGGCGCGCACAGCACGGCGCTGCCCGGCCCCTCCAGAGCGGTACGCAGCGCGGGCAGCGCGCCGCTCACGGGCAGGTCCAGGGCGTCGTTACGGAGACGGATCACGCACTCAGTCTCGTACGCAGACGAAGATCGCCGACCCCGGGATCAGATTCCCGCGCAACGGAGACCAGCCGCCCCACTCCTGGGTGTTCCACGCGGGCCACTCCGGCTCGACGATGTCGACGAGGCGGAAACCGCCGGCCACCACGTCCCGCACCCGGTCGCCGACCGTCCGATGGTGCTCTACGTAGACGGCGTTTCCGTTCTCGTCCTGCTCTACATAAGGAGTGCGGTCGAAGTACGAGGCCGCGACCGAGAGGCCCTCGGGCCCCGGCTCGTCGGGGAAGGCCCAGCGCATCGGGTGCGTCACCGAGAACACGAACCGGCCGCCGGGCCGCAGCACGCGGTGTACGTCCTTGAGGACGCGCACCGGATCGGCGACGAACGGCAGCGCCCCGTACGCGGAGCACGCGAGGTCGAAGCTTCCGTCGGCGAACGGCAGCGCCCCCGCGTCCGCCTCCACCAGCGGCACCCCGCCACCGATCCGCAGCGCGTGCTGCAACTGCCGGTGGGAGAGGTCGAGGGCGACGGGACGTGCTCCCTGCGCGGCGAGCCAGCGCGAGCACTGCGCCGCTCCCGCCCCGATCTCCAGGACGTCCTTGCCCGCCAGGTCCTCGGGCGGGCCGAGCAGCTCGGCCTCCACCTCGTCGAGGCCCTCGGGTCCCCACACGAACCGGTCGTCCCCCAGGAAGGTGCCGTGCTCGACCTGGTAGTCGTCCGCGTTCCTGTCCCACCAGCCGCGATTGGCGCGACTGCTCTCCGTGACGTCGGCGTCACGCCGGGTGGCTTCGGGCTCGGGCGTCTCGGGCAGCTGGGACTCTTGGATGATCGGCTCCATCGTCGTACTCTTCCGTCTGGCTTGTCGCGACTCGTCGCAGCGGGGCAGTGGTGGGGCAGTGGTGGGGCGGTGGCGGGGCTGGTCGAAAGCGGTCGCGACAGGGCGCGGTGCGGCCCGTGTGGCCTCATGCGACAGCATTTGTGCCGGGTATGCGGCGTTCCGCCCTGGGTGTGCGCCTTCGCGCATTGACCCTGTCCGGCTGCCCCCGTATGCTACAAGTTGCGCTGCGAGCCTGCCGTCCTCAGACCTAGCAGGATGCGCTCGCATCTGTTGCATGTCCCCTCGGTTGTCGAGGCGCCTTCCGTTTCTTCGGAAACTCAGGAATCGGCGCTTCCCAGGCTGTCCGGCTTCTTCAGAGCGAAAGCGGCTCCGGCGCTAGCAGTACCTACGACTCACTGTCCGTACCGGAGCCCTTACCCACATGACGAGCAGCACCGAGACCACCGCTTCCACCACCCCGCAGGTAGCGGTCAACGACATCGGTAACGAGGAAGCCTTCCTCGCCGCGATCGACGAGACGATCAAGTACTTCAACGACGGCGACATCGTCGACGGCGTCATCGTGAAGGTCGACCGGGACGAGGTCCTGCTCGACATCGGTTACAAGACCGAAGGCGTCATCCCGTCCCGCGAGCTTTCCATCAAGCACGACGTCGACCCCAATGAGGTCGTCGCCGTGGGCGATGAGATCGAGGCTCTTGTTCTCCAGAAGGAGGACAAGGAAGGCCGTCTCATCCTGTCCAAGAAGCGCGCACAGTACGAGCGCGCCTGGGGCACGATCGAGAAGATCAAGGAAGAGGACGGCATCGTCACCGGTACCGTCATCGAGGTCGTCAAGGGTGGTCTCATCCTCGACATCGGCCTCCGTGGCTTCCTGCCGGCTTCCCTCGTCGAGATGCGCCGCGTCCGCGACCTCCAGCCCTACGTGGGCAAGGAGCTCGAGGCCAAGATCATCGAGCTGGACAAGAACCGCAACAACGTGGTCCTGTCCCGCCGTGCCTGGCTCGAGCAGACCCAGAGCGAGGTCCGTCAGACCTTCCTCACGACCCTGCAGAAGGGCCAGGTCCGCTCCGGCGTCGTTTCCTCGATCGTCAACTTCGGTGCGTTCGTGGACCTCGGCGGCGTCGACGGTCTCGTGCACGTCTCCGAGCTTTCCTGGAAGCACATCGACCACCCCTCCGAGGTTGTCGAGGTCGGCCAGGAAGTCACCGTCGAGGTTCTCGACGTGGACATGGACCGCGAGCGCGTGTCCCTGTCGCTCAAGGCGACGCAGGAAGACCCGTGGCAGCAGTTCGCCCGCACGCACCAGATCGGGCAGGTTGTTCCCGGTAAGGTCACCAAGCTCGTTCCCTTCGGTGCGTTCGTGCGCGTCGACGAGGGCATCGAGGGCCTGGTCCACATCTCCGAGCTGGCCGAGCGCCACGTGGAGATCCCGGAGCAGGTCGTCCAGGTCAACGACGAGATCTTCGTCAAGGTCATCGACATCGACCTTGAGCGTCGCCGGATCTCGCTGTCGCTGAAGCAGGCCAACGAGTCCTTCGGCGCCGACCCGTCGGCCGTCGAGTTCGACCCGACCCTGTACGGCATGGCCGCGTCCTACGACGACCAGGGCAACTACATCTACCCCGAGGGCTTCGACCCCGAGACGAACGACTGGCTCGAGGGCTTCGAGACCCAGCGTGAGGCTTGGGAGGGTCAGTACGCCGAGGCGCAGACGCGCTTCGAGCAGCACCAGGCCCAGGTCATCAAGTCCCGCGAGGCGGACGCCCAGGCCGAGGCGGAGGGCGCTGCGGCTCCCGCTTCCTCGACCGGTACCCCGGCTGCCGGTGGCAGCAGCGGTGGCAGCGGCGGCGGTTCGTACTCCTCGGAGTCGGACGACAACTCCGGCGCCCTGGCGTCGGACGAGGCGCTTGCCGCCCTTCGCGAGAAGCTCGCGGGTGGCCAGAGCTGAGGCTCGCCCCTAGGCGGTAACAGCTGAACACTGCGGGCCCGCATCCCTTCGGGGGTGCGGGCCCGCAGTGCGTTTCCGGGTCGCTGCTCGACTTCCGGAAGTGGACGCCCTCCATGTCGACGCCGTGGACGGTCACCCCGCGACCCGCACGCCCGCCACAGTGGACGGCACCCTCGACTACTGCCGTGAACTCGGCGTCCCCTTGGGGGTGTTCACGCTGCTGCTCCTTCGAGTTCGGCTTCGACCAGGCGACGTTGATGTTCCAGCCGGTCGGCGTCATGGACCGGATACCGAAGGCGCTGCCCCGGGCGATCGGTGCGCACAAGGTGTGTACGGGCAGGCACGGGCGGGAATGCCCGCGCTCCATGGCGCGTTCTTCTGTACGAGTCACGACGAAGAGGGCGAGGAGCGGTCACAGTGCTTGATCCGCAGGATTTGTACGCATGGGAGCCGAAGGGCCTCGCGGTCGTCGACATGGCGCTCGCCCAGGAGTCGGCCGGACTGGTCATGCTCTACCACTTCGACGGCTACATCGACGCGGGTGAGACCGGCGACCAGATCGTCGAGAGCCTCACCGACAGCCTGCCCGGCCAGGTAGTGGCGCGCTTCGACCACGACCGGCTCGTGGACTACCGCGCCCGCCGCCCGCTGCTCACGTTCAAGCGCGACCGCTGGACCGACTACGAAGTGCCCACCCTGGAGGTGCGGCTCCTCCAGGACGCCACGGGAGCGCCCTTCCTGCTGCTCGCCGGCCCCGAGCCGGACATCGAATGGGAGCGCTTCGCCGCGGCCGTCCGGCAGATCGTGGAGCGGCTCGGCGTACGCCTCTCGGTGGACTTCCACGGCATCCCCATGGGCGTGCCGCACACGCGCCCCGTGGGCCTCACCCCGCACGGCAACCGCACCGACCTGGTCCCGGGACACCGCAGCCCCTTCGACGAGGCGCAGGTGCCGGGCAGCGCGGCGTCGCTTGTCGAGTACCGCCTCCTGGAGGCGGGCCACGACGTCCTCGGTGTCGCCGCGCACGTCCCGCACTACATCGCGCGCTCGGCGTACCCGGACGCCGCTCTCACCGTCCTCGAGGCGATCACCGGCGCGACGGGTCTGGTGCTGCCGAGCGTCGCGCACGGCCTGCGCACCGAGGCGCACCGCACCCAGACCGAGATCGACCGGCAGATCCAGGAGGGCGACGAGGAACTGGTCGCCCTCATCCAGGGGCTTGAGCACCAGTACGACGCGGCGGCAGGGGCCGACGCCCGCGGCAACATGCTCGCGGAGCCCGTGGACATCCCCTCCGCCGACGAGATCGGCAAGGAATTCGAACGCTTCCTCGCCGAACGGGAAGGCGACGCGTAACGCCACCCCCTAAGCTGCCGGTCATGCTGAAGGTGGGCCTGACCGGCGGTATCGGCGCCGGCAAGAGTGAAGTCTCGCGTCTCCTGGTCTCGTTCGGAGCCGTGCTGATCGATGCCGACAAGATCGCGCGTGAGGTGGTGGAGCCGGGAACTCCGGGCCTGGCAGCGGTCGTTGATTCCTTCGGCCGGGAGATCCTCGCGCCGGACGGCTCCCTGGACCGGCCGAAGCTCGGCTCGATCGTCTTCGCCGACCCCGAGAAGCTGGCCGTACTGAACTCGATCGTGCACCCGCTGGTCGGCGCCCGCTCCGCCGAGCTGGAGGAGGCCGCCGCTCAGGACGCGGTGGTCATCCATGACGTGCCGCTGCTCGCGGAGAACGGCCTGGCACCGCTGTACGACCTCGTGGTCGTCGTCGACGCGTCCCCCGAGACCCAGCTGGACCGTCTGGTGCGGCTGCGCGGCATGAGCGAGGAGGACGCGCGTGCGCGGATGGGCGCTCAGGCGACGCGCGAGAAGCGCCTGGAGATCGCCGACATCGTGATCGACAACGACGGCCCGCTCGAAGGCCTGGAACAGCGTGTCCGCGCGGTGTGGGCGGACCTTGAGCGGCGGGCGGGCGGACACGGGTGATGGGGGTGTCCGAGTCCGGCCGGTGCGGTGCGGTGCGCTGCGGTGCGGTGCGGGAGGCAGGGCTTCGCGCGGAATAGGTGTCGGCGTGACGTGCGTTGACACCGAGCAGCGAGGGAAGGAGTCACGCGTGCCCGAAATAACACCGGAGACCCATGTCATCGACTTCCGTGCGGCGGAGCAGCTCCTTGCCGCGCGGGATCCCCGAGGTGCGGTGAAGCTGCTGGACACGGTCATCGCGGCTCACCCCGAGAACACCGCGGCGCGGCTGCTGCGGGCCCGTGCCTTCTTCGCCGCCGCTCAGCTGCGCGCTGCCGAACTGGAGTTTTCCATCGTCCTGGAGCGCGAGCCGGACAACGCGTTCGCCCACTTCGCGCTCGCCCGCACGTACGAGCGCGCGGCCAAGCCCGACCAGGCCCGGCGCCACTTCCGCCTCGCCGCGGCGCTCGATCCGCAGCCGGAGTATCTGGCGGCGGCGCGTTTCGAGGGCGGGAGCGGGACTGAGGCAGCCGAGACCGAGGATTAGCCGGTCCGCGGCGGATGAGCTGACGGCTCAACCGGTCCGCGGCGGATGAGCTGACGGCTCAACCGGCCTGCGGCGGATGAGCTGACGGCTCAGCTAACCCGCGGCGGATCGTACGGCGGGACGTCGCGGCCCGGCTGATAGTGCGGGCCCTGGTGGATGTGGCGCACGATCATCGCCATATCGGCGGTGACGATCAGCCAGAGCACGCCACAGGCCGCCGCCCATGCGGGGCGTCCCGTGACGGCGAAGGCGACGGTGCCGAACGTGGCCCAGATCAGGCCCCAAATGCTGAGCCAGAAGCGCATGCGCAGGGGACTGCGCGCGGTCACCGGCTCACTGCCTGTGCGCATCATGGGAGGTCATCTCCACCCTCTCCACCCTCAATGCCACCGAGTCTCCACCTTCTAGGATCCACCCGTGGGTGGTGGACCGGAAGGGCCGGAGGCTTCAAGATCGTAGATGTGTCGATCGGGGGTATGGCTGTGCTGGACGTATTAAGGAACCGGGCGAAGACGGACGAGCGGCTCGCCGCGTGGCTCAAGGATCTTGAGGGCGCGGACCCGGTGGCGGGCGAGGGCGCGGGGGCCCCGCGGGCCGAGGCGGTGCTGCCGGCCGCCGACGAGCTGGCGGATGTGCTGCTCGACCTGGCTGTGCCACATGAGGACATCAACGACCTGGTGGCGTTGCGCGGGCGGCTGATGGGCGACCCGGACGCGCGGTGGCTGCTCGACCGCTGCGTCGACGTGACGGTGCGGGACATGGGGAAGATTGGAGCGAGCCCCCAATACGCGCCTCTGCCAACCGAGTTGGGCGCCCTCGCATCCTTCTTCTACGTGTATGTCTTCGTGGCGTCCCTGCCGTACGTGCGGGCCTACCACCGGAGCCACGGCATCCCGGACGACGTCTCACGACGTACGCTCGCCGACCTCGGACGGCACATAGCGGTGCACCGCCGGGCGCGCGGCGGCCCCGGCCTGCTGCACCCGAGCTGGAACTCCCTGCATTTCCGGGGCGAGCTCTATCAACTGGGGCGGCTGCAGTTCCAGCGCGCCGTGCTGGGGAAGCGGATGGGTGGGTCGGCGGCAGCGGCGGGGCATACCGCGGGTCAGGACGACCTGTGCCTGAACCTCCACATCACCGACTTCCGGGGGCCGCTGTCTGCCGAGGCGTGCGAGCGGTCGATAGAGCTGGCACGGGAGTTCTTCGCACGGCACTTCCCGGATGAGCGTTATGAGACAGCCGTGTGCCACTCCTGGCTGCTCGACCCGCAGCTGAAGCGGTATCTGCCGGGGGAGTCGAACATCGTCCGCTTCCAGGAGCGCTTCCGCCCGGCGGACGGGTATGAGAAGGAGCCGGACGACAGCGAGCCCATAGCCTTCGTCTTCGGTGACGGGAACCTGCCGGTGGCCGAACTGCCAAGGCGGACAAGGGTGGAGAGGGCCGTGGGGGACCATCTGCGGGCGGGAGGGCACTGGTATGGGGGGCGTGGCTGGTTCGCGCTGTAGACCGTGGGGCCACGGGGAGAGGTGGGAACTGGCCCTCGAAGCGCTTCGTTGACGGGGCATGGCTGCTGAGATGCGTGAGGGATACGAGGGGACGGGCCCCGGAGCGATTACGCCGGACGGCTGCGCGGTGGACCTGTACGCCCGCTTGTCCGTCGGGGACGAGCCCGATGTCATCGCCGGAGCGGTGCCGGCCGGGGCGCACATTCTGGAGCTGGGCAGCGGGGCGGGGCGGGTGACGCGTCCGCTGCTGGAGCGGGGGTTCCGCATCACGGCGGTGGACGAGTCCGCGGAGATGCTGGAGAAGGTCGACGAGATCGGCCGGCTCTATCGGGCTGACGGATCCCCTGGGTCCGGCGGGTCCGGCGGGTCCGGCGGGTCCGGCGGGTCCGGCGGGTCCGGCGGGTCCGCTGGGTCCGCCGGGTCCGCCGGGTCCGGTGACGCGGTGCGTACGGTGCGCAGTGCGGTCGAGTCGCTGGAGCTGGACGAGACGTTCGACGTGGTGATGCTGGCGTCGTTCCTCGTGCACAACGGAGACCGGGCGGTGCGGCGGGCCATGCTGAACACCTGCCGGCGCCATGTCGCGGATGACGGCTGTGTGCTGTTCCAGCGGGAGGGCGCGGACTACCACACGAACCTGCCACGGGAGCGTGTCGACCCCGCGGGCCACACGGTACGGATCGTGTCGGCGGAGCCGGTCGGTGACGGGGTGAACCGGGTGCACGCGGAGTACATCTTCCCGGACGCGCGGTGGACCCAGACGTTCCTCTCGCGGCCCCTGACGAAGGAGGAGTTCGAGGGGGCGTTGGCGGAGGCGAGGCTCAGGGTCGACAAGTACCTGACGAGTGACGGGATTTGGGTGAGGGCGGTGCCGATCTCCTGAGGTGACCGCCGGTGGGCCGTGCCCCGTGTCACTGCCGATGCGTGGTGCCCGGAACTCCCCTCGGTGCGGGCGACCGATGAGTTTCGCGGGGCGGGGCTGTCTAACCAGACAACAGCCCACGCACCGAGGAGCCCAAGATGTCGCACACCGTCGCCGCCGCCACCGCAACCACCACCGCGACCCCCGCCGTCACCTCCACGCGCCCCCGTGCCGCACGCATCGCGCTGCGCTCGCTTGAGGTGCTGCTCGGCCTGTTCTTCGGCGTCGCCAGCGGGCTGCCCAAGTTGTTCGCGCACCCGACGGCCGTGGAGGCGTTCGAGAGGCTCGGGTGGGGTGATGCGGGGATGTACACGATCGGGGCGCTGGAGTTGCTCGGCGGGATCGCGCTGCTGATCCCGGTGCTCAGTTCCGTCGCCGCGACGGCTTTCATCGGGCTGATGATCGGTGCGTCCATCGTGACCGTCACCGCTCTCGGCGGGGAGAACGCGGCCACGCCACTCATCCTGATCCTGCCGCTGGCGTGGATCGCCTGGGCGCGGCGCGGGCAGACGGCGGAGCTGGTCCGTCTCGTCCGCCGCAGGGTGTGAAACGGAGCCAAGGGGAGGGGAGTTGTCGCTACGGCCGACTCTCCGTAGTTGTCACGACTCTCCGCGTTGAGGGGCCACCCGGCACTGCCGGGTGGCCCCTCAACGTACGTACGGGCTGTCGGCCACCCCGCGGACCCGTCACCCCACGGGCGGGCGGACCTCTCACCCCACAGGCGGACTCGGCGCCCCGCTAGGCCCCGCCGCCCCGCAGCCGTTCCATCTCGCGGCGGTCGCGCTTGGTGGGGCGGCCCGTGCCGCGGTCGCGGATACCGGCGGGGGCCACGGCCTCGCGGGGAGGCGGGGGCGGGCTGTTGTCGACGTAGCACTCGACGGCGACCGGAGGGCCGACGCGCTTGCGGATCACGCGTTTGACGATGACGACGCGTTCGTGGCCGCCCGCGTGGCGCAGGCGCACCTCGTCGCCGACGTGGACGGGGGAAGCGGGCTTCACGCGCTCGCCGTTGACCCGTACATGGCCGCCCTTGCAGGCCGCCGCGCCCATGGAGCGGGTCTTGACCAGGCGTACGGACCAGATCCAGACGTCGGCCCGCGCGGATCCCGCGCCGCCGCCCACGCCCACGGGACCGCCGCCGGTCCCGCCGCCACCACTGCCACCGCCTGAAGTCTCCGAAGCCATGCTCCGACTGTAGTGCGGCAGCGGTGCGCCGTGGTGCGGCAGCGGTGCGGCATCCCCGCTCGCACGGCGAGCCGTTCGGGAACGGTTGGCCCCGTAGTCCGATAATTCGGGCTAATTGCCGTAAAGCAGGACGTAGATCTAGGGGTGCCGCCCATGAAGCTCGAAGCTGCCGTCGATGACCTGATGGGCACGTTGTGCGCCGACCTGGAGCGGCTTGCCCGTATCCCCTCGATCGCCTTCCCGGGTTTCCCGGCCGAACCGGTGCTGGAGGCGCACGATCTGCTGGTCGAGCTGTTGCGGGGAGCAGGGGTACCGACCGTCGAGCGGCTCGATCTGCCGGACACCTCGCCCGTGATCTACGGGGAGATCCCACCGCCCACCCCCGATGCGCCGACCGTCCTGCTCTACGGCCACTACGACGTCCAGCCGCCAGGCGACGAGAGCCTGTGGGAGTCGCCGCCCTTCGAGCCGACACCCCTTGAGGGCACCGAGGCCGGACTGCGCGCCCGTGGCATCGCGGACGACAAGTCCAACATCATCGCGCACCTGGGAATGCTGCGGGCCTACGGGGGACGGCCGCCGGTCGGGATCAAGATCGTCGTCGAGGGGCAGGAGGAGTACGGCAGTGCGTTCGACGACTATCCGCCATCCGACCCGGAGCGGTTCGCCTGCGACGCCATGGTCATCGCCGATCTCGGCAACCTCCGGCCCGGCACCCCCACCCTGACCACCGCCCTGCGCGGCGCCTGCGAAGTGGTCGTCGAGGTCCGCACCCTCGACGAGCCGCGGCACAGCGGGGAGTTCGGCGGTGCGGCGCCCGACGCGCTGCTCGTCCTGCTCAAGGCCCTGGCCACCCTCCACGACGTACATGGCGATGTGGCCGTGGAGGGCCTGCGGCGCGAGGACTGGAGTGGCACGAGCTACACCGAGGACGAGTTCCGCGAGCTGGCCGGGGTGGTGGACGGAGTGCCCCTAGTCGGCAGCGGCAGCCTCGGCGAGCGGCTGTGGACCGGCCCCGCGATCACGGTCATCGGCCTGGACGCGCCCGGCGTCGAGCATGCGGCGTCGGCCGTCGTGCCCTACGCCCGCGCCAAGCTGAACCTGCGCTTCCACCCCCACCAGGACGCGAAGGAGGCGCAGAACAGGCTCGTCGAGCATCTGCGCTCGCTCACGCCGTTCGGCGTCCACCTCACCGTCACGCCCGGCGACACCGGCCCCGGCTACGAGGCGGCCACCGGCGGCCCCGCCTACCGCGCCGCCCGCGCCGCGCTCAAGGAGGCCTGGGGAAAGGACGCCTCCTTCGTCGCGACCGGCGGCTCCATCCCCCTGGTCAACGGCCTCGCGAAGGCGGCACCCGGCGCCGAGGTCCTGCTCTTCGGGGCCCAGAACAGCATGTGCAATCTGCACGCCCCGAACGAGCGCGTCCTCTTCTCCGAGCTGCGCAACACGGTCGTCGCCATGGCCGCCTTCGTGCGCGAGTACGCCGACGGTTTCGCCGCGACCGACGTGACCGCCCAGGGCGGCACCGGGGAGAGCCGCGCATGAGCACCACCACGACCGACCACCCCGGCACCGAAGAACCGCGGCACAAACCGAAGTTCACCTTCCCCAGCGCGCTCACCATCCTCGCCATCGTCACCGTGGCCGTCTGGCTGCTCGCCTTCCTCATCCCGTCCGGCGCCTACGACCGGAACGACAAGGGCGCCCCCGTACAAGGCAGTTACCACCGCGTCGACTCGGGACAGAGCTTCGTCGACCGGCTGAGCGACCTCTTCCTCGCGCCGGTGAACGGCCTGTACGGGATCCAGGACGAGAAGTCCGGCGTCGTCGGGCCCGACATGGCCGGCGAGTTGTACGGCAGCGCGGGCGTGTTCCTGTTCGTGCTCGCCATCGGCGCGTTCATCACCGTCGTCTTCGCCACCGGTGCGCTCGACCGTGGCATCGGCCGCCTCGCCCACCGGCTGCGCGAGCGCGGCGCGATGCTGATCGCGGGCGTGATGGTCGTCTTCTCCGTACTCGGCACGGTCGAGGGGTTCGCCGAGGAGACGCTCGGCTTCTACGGGCTGATCGTGCCCCTGATGCTGGCCCTCGGCTACGACCGCATGGTGGCGGTCGGGGCGATCATCCTCGGGGCCGGGATCGGGGTGCTCTGCTCGACGGTCAACCCGTTCGCGACCGGAGTCGCCTCCTCCGCCGCGGACATCTCGCTGGGCGACGGCATCGTGCTGCGGTTCGCGATGTGGATCGTCCTGACCGCGGTCACCATCGCCTACGTCATCCGCTACGCGAAGCGCGTACAGAAGAACCCGGAACGTTCCCTCTCCGGGTTCCTGCCCGGCGACCGCGAGCAGACCGCCGACGACACGGACACGGACACGGACACGGACGCCGACACCGACGGGGTGCCGGAGCTGACGGGCCTGCACAAGGCCGTGCTCGTCCTGGTCGCCCTGGTCTTCGCCCTCATGATCTTCTCCGTGGTGCCCTGGTCGAGCGCGCTCACGGGCAACGCGGACGCGAAGCCGTACGGCTTCGAACTCGGCTGGTCCTTCCCGCAGTTGGCGGCGCTTTTCCTCTGTGCGGCCGTACTGGTCGGGGTCGTGGCGCGGATGGGGGAGCAGAAGCTCAGCTCGACGATCATCCAGGGCGCGGCCGACTTCATCTCGCCCGCGCTGGTGATCGTGCTCGCCCGTGGCGTCACGGTGATCATGAACAACGCGAAGGTCACCGACACCGTCCTGCACTCGATCGAGGGCGTGGTGAAGGGCACGTCGTCCGGCCTCTTCGCGATCATCGTCTTCGTCGTGAACCTGCCGCTGGCCTTCCTGATCCCCTCCACCTCCGGGCACGCGACCCTCGCCATGCCGATCCTCGCCCCGCTCGCCGACTTCGCCGGGGTCTCGCGCTCGGTCGTCGTCACGGCCTGGCAGGCGGCGAGCGGCTGGATGAACCTCTGGGTCCCGACCACGGCCGTGACCATCGGCGGCGTCGCGCTGGCGAAGGTCGGCTACGACAAGTACCTGCGGTTCGTGTGGCCGCTGCTCGCCATCCTCTTCGTACTCATTTGCGCCTTTGTGGCGGTAGGAGCAGCGCTGACATGACAACGAACTCACCAGGTGGAGCGGCCCGGCCGTCGGCCGCCGCCTACCGGAATCTCGCGGTCGTCACGATCGGATTCACGCTCACCTTCTGGGCGTGGGACCTGATCGCGCCGCTCGGCAGCGACTTCGGGGACCGGCTCGGGCTCTCGTCGTTCGCGCAGTCGCTGCTGGTCGCCGTGCCGGTCATCGTCGGCTCGCTCGGCCGCGTCCCGGTCGGCGCTCTCACCGACCGCTACGGCGCCAGGCTGATGTTCCCGCTGGTCTCGGCGCTCACGATCGTGCCGGTGCTGCTGATCATCCCCGCCAAGGGCAGCTACGTGGCGATGCTGGCGGTCGGCTTCCTGCTCGGCCTCGGCGGGACGACGTTCGCGATCGGCATCCCGCTGGTCAACTCCTGGTTCCCGCCCGCCCATCGGGGCTTCGCGCTGGGCGTCTTCGGGATGGGCATGGGAGGCGTGGCGCTCTCCGGGTACTTCACGCCGCGGATCGCCAAGCACGGCGAGAACCTGCCGTTCCTGGTCGTGGCGGTCGCTCTCGCCGCCTTCGCGGTGGTCGGGGCACTGCTGATCAGCGACCGCCCCGACCGGCCGGTGCCGACGAGCCCGCTCGCGACGCGGCTCGGGGAGGCCGGACGGCTGCGGGTGACATGGGAACTCTCCGCGCTGTACGCGATCGGCTTCGGCGGCATCGTGGCCTTCGGGGTGTATCTGCCTACGTATCTGAAGACCTGGTACGACCTCTCGCCCACGGACGCGGGCACGAAGGCGGCCGGGTTCGCCCTGGTCACGGTCGTCTTCAGGCCCATCGGCGGCTGGCTCTCCGACCGGCTGCACCCCGCCACGGTCACCTCGGCCGCGCTGGCCGTAGTCGCGCTCTTCGCCATCGCGCAGGCCTTCGAACCGACGCTGAACCCGGGCGGCACGATCTGCTTCCTGGTCATGGCGGCGGGCCTCGGCACCGCGAGCGGCAGCGTCTTCGCCCTCGTCTCCCAGGTGACGCCACAGGCGCAGGTCGGATCCGTGACGGGGATCGTCGGGGCGATGGGCGGCCTGGGAGGCTTCGTGCCGCCGCTGGTCATGGGCGCGATCTACAGTGCGAAGGACTCGTACTCGATCGGCTTCATGCTGCTCTCGGATCTGGCGCTCGCGGGGTGCGTGTACGCGTACGGGCGGATGCGGATTCTGAAGGCGGGGTAACTGGTGGGGCCGCGGGGTGAGCGTGGTGAGCGGGTTATCTTCGGTCGGTGGGCCTCTATCCGGAGATCGAGCGTACGACCACGGCATGCTCGAAGTCGGCGACGGCAATCGCGTCTACTGGGAGGTCTGTGGCAATCCGCTGGGAAAGCCGGCGGTGGTGCTGCATGGCGGGCCGGGGTCGGGGTGCACGCCGTTCTTCCGGCGGTACTTCGACCCTGCGGCGTATCAGGTGGTGCTCCTGGACCAGCGCGGGTGCGGGCGGTCGACGCCGCCCGCGAGTGATCCCCGTACCGACATGAGCGTCAACACGACTCGGCATCTGCTTGCCGACCTGGAGTTGCTGCGGCGGCATCTCGGCATCGAGCGGTGGTTGGTGTGGGGCGGGTCCTGGGGGTCCGTGCTTGGGCTTCGGTACGCGCAGACGTACCCGGGCCGGGTGTCGGAGCTGGTGCTCACGGGGCTCGCTACGGGGAGTCGCGGCGAGGTCGAGCTGCTGACGCGGGGGCTTGGACGGCTCTTCCCGGAGGCGTGGGAAGCGTTTCGGGACATGGTTCCGGAGGGGGAGCGGGACGGGGATCTCGCGGCTGCCTACAACCGGCTGCTTGAGTCGCCCGACGCGGAGGTCCGGGGTGCCGCCGCGCGGGCCTGGACCGACTGGGAGACCGCCTTCGCGTCGCAGCCGCCTCGGTCCGTTCCCCGGTACGAGGATGCCGTCTTCCGTGAGGGCTTCGCGCGGACGGTCACGCACTACTTCGCCAACGATCACTGGCTGGGCGGCGACGAGGTCGTCCTGCGGGATGCGGGGGCGCTGGCCGGGATCCCGGGGACCCTGGTGCAGGGGAGCCTCGACTTCGGAAATTTGGTGGGGGTTCCATGGCGGCTGCGGGAGGCGTGGCCGGACTGCGAGTTGGTCCTTGTCGGGGATGTGGGGCATGACGCGGGGGCGAGGGGGATCGCCGGTGAGCTGGTGAGGGCGACGGATCGGTACCGGGCGCGGTGAGCGCCGGCTGCGCCGGAGCTGCGCGCACCGTTGATCACCGGCCCCCCGGAGCTGCGCACACCGTTGATCACCGGCTTCGCCAACTTCGTCTCACCCGCGTACGACCTGGCCAACGTCTGGCCGCAGAAGATCAGCTTCAAGATCGGCGGGATCATCTCCACGGTCGCCGCGCTGCTCGTCACGCCGTGGAACCTCTACTCCAACCCGACCGTCGTCAACTACTTCCTGGGTGGCCTCGGCGCTTTCCTCGGACCGCTGTTCGGGATCATCGCGGTCGACTACTTCTGGGTGAAGCGCGGGCGTATCGACACCGAGGCGCTGTTCAGGGCAGAACCGGGATCGCCGTACTACTACAAGAAGGGCGTCAACCCGAAGGCGCTCGCGGCCTTCGTGCCGACGGCGGGGTTCGCCGCGGTGTGCGCGCTGGTGCCGTTCTTCGACTACGTCGCCCCGTACTCCTGGTTCATCGGCACGGCCACCGCCGCACTCCTGTACGCCGTGCTGTGCCGCTCCGAGCGGAACGCGGGGCCCGCGGCCGAGGTGGAGGCATAGTGCCGCGCATCGTCGTCACCAACTGCAATACGACGCGGGCGATGACCGAGGAGATCGTGCGGGGCGCCAGGGACGCGGCGTCCCCCGGCACCACCATCGCCGGGCTCACGCCCGCCTGGGGCCCCGAGTCCGCCGAGGGCTGGCTCGACAGCTATCTCTCGGCCGCCGCCGTCATCGACACCCTGCGCGGATACGAGGAGTCGTACGACGCCGTCGTCATGGCCGGTTTCGGCGAGCACGGACGCGAGGGCGCCCGGGAGCTGCTCGACGTGCCCGTCGTGGACATCACCGAGGCGGCTGCCCACCTGGCCTGTCTGCTGGGGCGGCGGTACGGCGTCGTCACCACCCTCGACCGGGCCCGCGGCCAGATCGAGGACAGCCTGCACGCGGCGGGCGTCGCGCAGAACTGTGCCGCCGTGGTCGGGACCGGGCTCGGCGTCCTCGACCTCGACCTCGGGGACTCCGAGATCACCGTCCGTGCCTTCCTCGCCGCGGCGGAGCGGGCCCGCGACGCGGGGGTCGAGGTCCTGGTCCTCGGCTGCGCGGGGATGACCGGGCTGCAGGAGAAGGACGGCGCCGCGCTCGACATGCCCGTGGTGGACGGGGTCGCCGCTGCGGTGAAGCTCGCGGAGTCGCTGGTCGGCCTCGGCCTGACCACGAGCCGCGTCGGCGGCTACGCCAAGCCCCTGCCGAAGTCCCGTACTTGGGGGCGGCCGCCTGTGGTGCGACCGCCTGCGGTGCGGTCGCCTGTGACGCGGTCGCCTGTGGTGCGGCCGTCGGAGTGATCTTCCGGGGATCTGCCACCCGTCCGGCGGTGTACGAGGCTTCGCGGGGGCAGGGCGAACGCAGACTCCGGGGAACGCGCCGGGCCCATCCGGCGCCGAGCGACTGGAGGCGCCGGGTGTCGCAGCCGTCCTTCCGATCACGTGGCCGAGCCGGCCTGAGCCCGCGTGGCGTCCGCTTCGGTTTGCGTCTCCGTGGCGTCCGCCTCCGGCTGAGTCCCCGTGGCGTCCGCCTTGGCTTGAGTTCTCGTGGCGCCCGCTTAAGGCTGAGCCTCCGTGGCGTCTGCCGCGGCTTGGGCTCGCGTGGTGCCCGCCTCGGCTTGAGTCTGCGTGGCGTCCGCTCCCGCCTGAGTCCCCGTGGCGTCCGCCGCGGCTTGGGCGCGCATGGTGCCCGCCTCGGCTTGAGTCTGCGTGGCGTCCGCTCCCGCCTGAGTCCCCGTGGCGTCCGCCGCGGCTTGGGCGCGCGTGGTGCCCGCCTCGGCTTGAGTCTGCGTGGCGTCCGCTCCCGTCTGAGTCCCCGTGGCGTCCGCCGCGGCTTGGGCTCGCGTGGTCCTCGCCCCCGCCTGAACCCCCGCGGCGTCCGACCCCGCCAGCACCCCCATGCCCCCCGCCCCCGCCTCGCCTGGATCCTCGCCGTCGCGTTGATGCTGGGCGCGGGGGCGCCTGCCGGGGCGCCTGCCGTGGCGGCGGAGGGGGGTCGTGCGGTGTGGGGCGTCGCGGATGGGGCTGGCTCCGGTCCCGGCTCGCCGGGCACCTCCGCGTCGGCGGACACCGTCCCCGACACCGACTTCTGGGTCGACCCGAACAGCGCCGCCGCCCGCCAGGCCGCCGAGTGGCGAAGCCAGGGCCGCACCGACGACGCCCGGCTCATCGAGCGCATCGCGGACCGCCCCCAGGGCGTGTGGCTGTACGGCCCGAGCCCCGGGCCCACGGTCCGCGCGGCCACGGTCGCGGCGACCGCGGAGCGGCGCACCGCCGTGCTCGTCGCGTACTTCATCCCGCACCGCGACTGCGGCGACTACTCCGAAGGCGGAGCGGCGAGCGCGGCGGAATACCGGCAATGGGTCGACGAGTTCGCCGAGGGGATCGGTGACCGAGCCGCGTACGTCATCGTCGAGCCGGACGCCATCGCCCAGGGGGTCTCCGGCTGCGCCAAGGCGGACACCTACGAGCGGTACGGGCTGCTCGCCTACGCCGTCAACCGCATCAAGGCGCGCCCGCACGCCAGGGTCTACCTCGACGCGGGCAACTCCAGCTGGATTCCCGCCGTGAGCCGCCTGGTCGCCCCGCTGCGGGAGGCAGGCATCGCCCGGGCCGACGGCTTCGCGCTCAACGTGTCCAACTACCAGACGAATGAGGTGACTTCGGAGTACGGCAACCAGCTTTCCGCCGCGCTCGGCGGCGGCGAGCACTTCGTCGTCGACAGCAGCCGCAACGGCAACGGCCCCTACGCCGGCGACGGCGTCCAGCCCTGGTGCAACCCGCCAGGCCGCGCCCTCGGAACCCCGCCCACCACCCGCACCGGCGCCCCGGCACTCGACGCCTACCTGTGGATCAAGCGCCCCGGCGAGTCCGACGGAACCTGCCGGGGCGGGCCGCGGGCCGGTCAGTGGTGGCCGGAGTACGCGCTGGGGCTGGCGAGCAGGGCCAAGGGCTGAGGGCGGCTCCCCGAAAGGCGCCGGGGGAGGCGCCCAGGGAGGCGCCGGGGAAGGCGCCGGAGTCAGGCGGTTTCGGGGACGGTGGCCGTCGCCGTGATCTCCACGAGCTGACCGGGGTAGCCGAGGCACGTCGTACCGAGGAGCGTCGAGGTGTGCGGGCCCGCGTGCAGGTCCGAGGCGCGGATGACCTCCCATGCCTCGCTCAGGACACCGCGTTCGTCGCTCACGACGTACACCGTGCTTGCCACCACCCGAGACAGATCGCTGCCGATCGCGCGCAGAGCCTCGTCGAGATTGGCGATGACCTGCTGGGTCTGGCGGGCCACGTCTCCCTCCCCGACGAGGTTCCCCTCGGGGTCGAGCGGCACCGAGCCCGCCATGAACGCGAGCTTGGTACCGGCCTCGACAACGGCGGAGTGGGCGTATCCGGGCGGCGGGAAGAGGGTGGGGACGACGGTGCGGTGAGTGGTGGTCATGAGCCGATCCTGCAGGAGGCGGGTGGTGATGTGCAGCTGAATTCAGCCGGAGGCGCGGGGGACCACCGCCGGTGAAGTGCCGCCCCGTATCAGCAGGTTGGGCTCTGATGTGCCGTCCGCCCGCGTGGTCCAGATGTCCTGCTTGCGGCCACCTGTTCCGGGCAGGGCGTACGCGAGGGTGTCGTCGTCCAGCCAGGCGGCCTGGTCGTCGACGCTGCGGGTCTCCGCGAGGGGGCGTTCGCGCATCGTGCGGAGGTCCAGTACGTAGAGGCGCCAGGGATCCGAAGTCCCTTTGCGTACGCGCTTCTTGAAGGCGATGCGGGAGTTGTCGGGGGAGAGGGAGGGGCACTCGACGTTGGTACGGAGCGCGCGTGCCGCCCACTTTTTCATGTCGCCCTGGACCAGGTAGGTCTTGCCCTTCGTCGAGACCGTCGCGTAGAAGCGGTTGTCGTCCTTGGCGAAGGTGACGCCCCAGTAGTTGACGTCGGGGGAGTGGTGACGGCGGCCGTCGAGGGTGAGGGGAATCTCCTCCATGTTCTTGATGAGGTAGCCCGTGCGGGTGTCCAGGATCGAGGTGCGGGTGGAGAAGGAGGAGCCCGCGTAGGAGTCCCCCGTCGCGAACATCGTCCAGGACAGCATCCGACCGGACGCCGATACCCGGGCCCGGTTGGGGATGCCGGTGAGGGCGATGCGGCGCTTCTCGCGGAGCTTGTCGTCCAGGACCAGGGCGTACGACTTGGGCGGGATCCCGGAGCGGCGCTGCAGGCAGAGCGCGGTGCCCCCGGCGGCGTAGAAGCGCTCGCAGGAGGGGCCGCCGAGGGTGCGGTGGCCCTTGCCGGTGGGGGTGGCGGTGCGGGCCACGCGGCCGGCTTCCGCCTCCGTGCCGCGGAAGTAGACGTGACCCGCGTCGAGGGCGAACTCCGAGGTGGCGGCGGCAGGTTCGGCACGGTCCGCCGCGCGCAGGGTGTAGACGACGGCCACCGTGGCGAGGACCGCGGCGGCCACGGCGACGGCGATGATCCGGGCGCGCAGAGAGCGTGGAGGTGGGGGAGGGGGCGGAGGTGGAGGTGGGGCGGTCATGACGGCCTCTCGGTGGTCTCGGTGGTCGCGTCGCTCTCTGCGGTCGAGGTGGTCGCAGGGGTTTCGTGGCACGCGGCTGCTCCGAGGCGGGGAAGCAGCCGCGCCGCCCCGGCCAGCGCCACCGTCAGGGCGAGCACCGCGCACGTCAGCGCCGGGCGGATGCCCCACAGGGTCCAGGCCGCGCCGAAGCCCGCCGCCGCGATAAGACGGGCCAGCGCCTGGCCCGTCTGGAGCAGCGCCATGCCGCTCGCCCGGCGTCCCTGCGGAAGCACGGGCGTGGCGAGTGCCATCAGGACGCCGTCGGTGGCGGCGTAGAAGATGCCGAGCAGGAGCAGTACGCCGATGAGCAGGGCCAAGCCACTGGTCGGGGCCAGCAGCAGGACGTACCCGCCGAGCAGGGCCGCGTGCCCGGCCAGGAACGGGACCCTGCGGCCCACGCGGTCGGCGAGCCGCCCCACGGGCACCGCGAGCAGCAGATAGACGGCGGCGGAGCCGAGGGGGAGCAGCGGGAACCAGCTGACGGCGAAGTCGAGCCGCCGCTGGAGGAGGAGATAGAGGAAGGCATCGCCGATGGTGGCCGCGCCGAGGAGAGCCGCGGCCCCGAGGACGCGCCGGAAGGCCGGGACGCGAAGAAGGCCAAGTACCGGTGCGCGCACCGCCGTTGAGCCCGGCGGCGCAGGGGCGGGCCCGCGCTCCCCATGCCGCCCCGGCACGAACGCGACCAGTATCAGGACTCCGAGCAGCCCGAAGCAGAAACTGACCACGAACACGGCGTCGTACGCGTCCGCCGTCGCCCAGAGCAACGCGAACGCGGCGAGCGGCCCGAGCAGCGCGCCCGTCGTGTCCATCGCGCGGTGTACGCCGAACGACCGGCCGAGCGTGTCGGGCGTACTGCTGAGTGAGATGAGCGCGTCGCGCGGCGCGGTCCGTACGCCCTTGCCGACGCGGTCCGCGGCGAGCGCCGCGCCGATCCCGGCCGTGGCGCCGCCCGCGAGGAGCAGGCCGAGCCGGGAGAGCGCGGAGAGGGCGTAGCCGCCGCCCGCGACGAGCTTGTGCCGCCCGCCGCGGTCGGCGGCGTACCCGCCGATGAGCCGTACGACGGCGGTGACGCCGTTGTAGAGACCGTCGAGGAATCCGAACTGGAGTGGAGAGAGACCGAGTTGGAGGACGAAGTAGAGGGGAAGGACCGCCGTGACCATCTCGGAGGAGATGTCGGTGACCAGGCTGACCGCGCCGAGGGCGAGGACGGGTCCGGCGACGCGTACGCGCCCGGACTTGGCCTCTCCTTCAGTTCCGGCCCCCGCCTGGGAGTTGGCCTTGACCTTGGTCTTGTTCTTGGTCTTGGCGACCGCGTCCGTTGACGCCAGATACATCGCGGCGGCTCAGCGGCACTTGTAGGACGGGCTGCTGTCCTTCGTCGTGCCGCTCGTGTTGATGAGGTTCCAGGAGAAGCCGGTGTCCGTGAAGTTCAGCTTCACCACGCCGAAGGTCTTGGTGATCCGCTTCTGGCTGTTGGGCTGGACTTCCTCGATCTTGTACGGGTTGGCGCCGCCCATGCCGCCGAGCAGCTCGACGATGCCGTTGGCGTCGGCCTTACCGTCCGGGTTCTGCGGGGCGAAGCGCTCGTAGTGGTGATCGTGGCCGTTCATGACGAGCTCGGCCTTGTTGGCGTACAGGAGCTTCCAGACGGGCCTGCTGACCGGGTCGTTGCCGTGCTCGCCCGAGGAGAAGAGCGGGTGGTGCCAGTAGGCGGCCACGCACTTCTTGGAGTTGGCGGCGAGGTCGGCCTTGAGCCAGTCGATCTGCGCCTTGTCGTCGAAGCTGTTGGAGTCCAGGGCGATGAAGTGCCAGTTGTCCTGGTCGTAGCTGTAGTAGCTCTCGCCCTTGGGGTAGGCGATGCTGCCGAAGTAGGCCTTGTAGCCCTCCAGTTCGCCGTCCGGGTCGTACGTCTCGTGGTTGCCCGGCACCGGGCGGGTCTTGTCCTTGAACGCGCCCCAGCTGGTGTCGTAATAGTCCTTGAAGTCGCGCAGCCGGGCGTCGTCGTACTGGTTGTCGCCCATCGTCATCACGAAGGACGGGTCGAGCTTCTCGACGAGCGCGGCGGTCTTGGGGTGCGCGCAGCCGCTGTCGTCGGAGGTGCACTGTTCGGCGATGTCTCCGGCGGCGACGGCGGTGAACGCCGCCTTCGTCTCCGGGCCGCTCGGCGCGGCGTCGGCCTCGCCGGCCGGGGACCAGAGGAGGACCCCGCCGACCAGGGCGAGGGAGGCGCCTGCGGCGAGGGGGATGGCCCAGCGGGCCTTCTTCGTACGGGACGTGATGGGGGAGGTGTCGCGGGAGTTCGTGGCGCGGGGGGTGGGCGGCATGTCCGTCTCCTAGATCGGCGTGGGGGGCCGTGAGCGGTGCGGGGCCGTGGGTGGTGTGGGGACCGTTCCGCAGGCATCTTGTCGAGGCGACATGTCCGCGTCAATAAGATGGACGCATTATTGTTAGGAAAGTTTCCTACTAGCTCCGGTCGACCCTCGTCCCGAGGTGGCGGAGGGGGGCAGAGGTGCTGACTTAGGGTTGCGTTCGGGAGTGACGCGCGGGTGGCTGAGGATGAGCGAGGCGGTGAACGTGGACGCGAGCATGGAACGGGCGGTGCGTTCGTGCGCCGCCGTCTTCCTGCCGGCCGAGGTGCCGAGGGAGGGTCGGGTCGCCTTCTGGGCGCCGGACGGGGGGCTGCCCGCCGAGCCCCGGGGCGGGACCGAAGCCGTAGCTGACGATGAGCTCGTCGTCGTACGCCGACACGGCAAGGGAGTACGCACGCGTACCGTCCCGGCGGTGATCCTCCCGATGGCGGACGCGTTGCCGCTGCTCCTGGCGCAGGCGGCTCCGGGCGCACCGGCCCCCCAAGCCCACCCCGCCACCGCCTGCTGGGCCGCCGCCGCCCGGCACGCCCTGCACCTGGCCGCGCGCGGAAGGCTGCTGCCCGGTCTGACCGGCGGTGACCTGGACGCGTGGCGGGCCGGGCCGCTGGACGCCGAGGACGTCACGCAGCTGCGGGCCATCGCCGCGGCGATGCCGGCGGAGGCGCACGCCGTACCGCTCCCCGGCAGCAGGCCCCTCCTGCTCCCCGAGCCGTTCACCCTGGTCAGGGCCTTCGTCGACGCGGTGATCGACACCCTCCCGCGTACGCCCGCCGCCGCGCACGCCGTCGGCGCCCCCTTCGCCGCCCGCGAGCCGCAGCGGCTGCCGGGAGCGCGTGAGTGGGCCGCGGAGGTCGCGGCCGGGATGGACGCCGGGGTGCGGGTGTCGCTCCGCCTCGACCTGAGGGCGTACGAACTCTTCGACAGCACGTCCGGCGACGAGGACGACGACGCGGCGGCCGAGAGCCCCGCCGCCGCGGTGGTCCAGGTCCACAGCCTCGCCGACCCCACCCTCATCGTGGACGCCGCCCAACTCTGGTCCGGCGCCGACCACTTCGGGCCGCGCGCCCAGGTCGACACCGTGCTCGCGATCCGCCGCGCGGCCCGGGTCTGGCCCCCGCTCACCCGACTGCTCGACCGCCCGCGACCCGACGTACTCCCCCTGAACGAGGAGGAGTTGTACGAACTCCTCGGTGTCGCGGCGACCAGACTGGCCGCGGCGGGAGTGGCCGTCCACTGGCCGCGGGAGCTCACGCGCTCACTGACGGCGACGGCGGTCGTACGCCCCGCGCCGGGCACGGCGGCGGACAACTTCGACTTCTTCAAGACGGACCAACTCCTGGAATTCCGCTGGCAGGTGGCGCTCGGCGACGAGCCCGAGCCCCTGACGGAGGCGGAGATGGACGTTCTGGCGGAGTCGCACCGCCCGGTGGTGCGACTCCGGGACCAGTGGGTTCTGGTCGACCCCGATCTCGTACGCAAGGCACGCAAACGGGATTTGGGCCTGCTCGATCCGGTGGACGCGCTGTCGGTGGCGCTGACCGGCGCGGCCGAAGTGGAGGGCGAGCGGGTCGAGGCCGTGCCGGTGGGCGCCCTTGCACGCATGCGCGAACGCCTGACCGGCGAACTTCCCCCCGCGCCCCAGCCTCCCGGCCTCGCCGCCCCCCTCCGCGACTACCAGCTGCGGGGCCTTGCCTGGCTGGACCGCATGACATCACTGGGCCTCGGCGGCTGCCTCGCGGACGACATGGGACTGGGAAAGACGATCACGCTGATCGCCCTGCACCTGCACCGGGCCGCTCGCACACCACACCGCGACGACACGCGGTCCGGTGCCCCGACCCTGGTGGTCTGCCCGGCCTCCCTCCTCGGCAACTGGCAGCGCGAGATCGAACGCTTCGCGCCCGGAGTGCCGGTCCGCCGCTTCCACGGCGCGGGCCGCACCCTGTCCGACCTGACGGGCGGCTTCGTCCTGACGACGTACGGCACGATGCGCACGAGCGCACCCGAACTGGCGGCAGCCGACTGGGGGTTGGTGGTGGCGGACGAGGCGCAGCACATCAAGAACCCGCACGCGTCGACGGCCAAGGCGCTCCGCACGATCCCGTCGGCGGCACGCGTGGCCCTCACCGGCACCCCCGTGGAGAACAACCTCTCCGAACTCTGGGCCCTGCTCGACTGGACGACACCGGGCCTGCTCGGCCCGCTCAAATCCTTCCGCGCGCGCCACGCCCGCCTGGTGGAGGGCGGCGAGTTCGCCGAGAACGACGAGGCGATGGCGCGCCTCGCGCGCCTGGTCCGCCCCTTCCTCCTGCGCCGCAAGAAGTCCGACCCGGGCATCGCCCCCGAACTCCCCCCGAAGACGGAGACGGACCACCCGGTCACGCTCACCCGCGAACAGGCGTCGCTCTACGAGGCAGTCGTACGGGAAACCCTCGCCCGCATCGAGGCCTCCGAGGGCATCGCGCGCCGGGGGCTGGTGATGAAGCTCCTGATGGCGCTGAAGCAGATCTGCAACCACCCGGCGCAGTACTTGAAGGACGGCGAGATCGCGACGCGCGGGGGCCGCTCGCGCTCGGGCAAACTGGAACTCCTTGACGAACTCCTCGACACGATCCTCTCCGAGGACGGCGCGGTCCTGATCTTCACGCAGTACGTGGAGATGGCCCGCCTCCTGGAGTCACATCTGTCACGACAGGGCATCGGAGCCCAACTCCTGCACGGCGGCACACCCGTACCGCGACGGGAGGAAATGGTGGACCGCTTCCAGTCGGGCGAGGTCCCGGTGTTCCTCCTGTCCCTGAAGGCGGCGGGCACGGGCCTGAACCTCACCCGGGCGGGCCACGTCATCCACTACGACCGCTGGTGGAACCCGGCGGTCGAGGAGCAGGCAACGGACCGCGCGTACCGCATCGGCCAGACCCAGCCGGTCCAGGTGCACCGTCTGATCGCGGAGGGCACGGTGGAGGACCGCATCGCCGAACTCCTGGCCGCGAAGCGGGCGTTGGCGGACGCGGTCCTCGGCGACGGCGGCGAAACGGCGCTCACGGAACTCTCGGACGCGGACCTGGCGGACCTGGTGTCGCTGCGGAGGCCGGCATGAGCTACGTGAGCCGTACGGGCAGCGCACCACGGGTCTTCCCCCAACTCCCCACCCACAGCACCCCCCACGCCCCCTTCGCCACGTCATGGTGGGGCAACGCGTGGATCACCGCCCTGGAGGAGACCTCCATGGACGCGGCCCGCCTCTCACGCGGGCGGGCCTACGCGCGCGAGGGCTCGGTGGACACGATCACGATCACACCGGGCCGCATCGTGGCCTACGTACACGGCAGCCGCCCGCGCCCGTACCGCGCGGAAATCCGACTGCGTACGCTGACTCCGCAGGACTGGGACCACTTCCTGGACGCGGTGGCGGCGGACCCGGCCCACATCGCGGCACTCCTGGACAAGGACATGCCGCAGGCGTTGGTTCAGGCATCGGAGCGCTCGGAGGTCCAACTACTCCCCTGCACAGGTGACTTGATCCCGTCCTGCTCCTGCCCGGACCACGGCCGCCCGTGCAAACACGCGGCGGCACTCGCCTACCAGACGGCACGCCTGCTGGACGCGGACCCGTTCGTGCTGCTGTACCTGCGGGGCGGGGAGGAGGCGGACCTGCTGGACGAGCTGGCGCGAAGGAACGCGCGCAGGGCAGCGGCACCGGAGGGCGAGGCTCTACCGGCCTCGGTGATGGGGCCCGGCCCGGGTGTGCCGGCCCGCGAGGCCCTGACAACGGAGTACCGCCCGGCGCTCCCGCCCCCACTGCCACCCCCGCCCCACCCCGGCGAGCCGCCCCTGCTCCCCGACGTCCCCGGCGCCCCGGCCCCCGCATCCCTGGAGTTCCTGGCAACGGACGCGGCAGCGCGGGCCCACGCGTACCTCACCAAGGGCACGGACCCCTTCGCCGTGACCTCCCCCTGGCACGACGCGGTCCGCCTGGCGGCGTCACACCCGGGCCTGACGGGCCGCCGCACGTTCAGCCGCCAATTCGCCGAGCTTGCAAGGGCGGTGGACCGCACTCCCACGGGCCTCTCCCGAGCGGCGGCGGCATGGCGCCAGGGCGGCGAGGAGGGCCTGTCGACCCTGGAAACCCCCTGGGACCCCCCGGCGGGCCCGTTCGACCGAGCCAGAGGCGCACTGATCGCGGCAGACCTCCCCCGCATGACCATCCGCAGAAACCACCTCACGAACGCGGCGGGCTCATTGCAACTCCGCTTCGGCCGAGACGCCCGCTGGTACCCGTACCGAAGCGAGCCGGGAGCGGAGGACTGGTGGCCGGAGGGGGAGGCGGACGAGGATCCGGTGGGGGCGCTGACGGGAATGCTCGGCTCGTAGAACCACGCCTCGGCTGAGGCCGCCGGGTCGGCCTAGGGCTGCGCGTTTCCACCGTGCCGCGGGGGAGCCGGGGCCAGCAGGCCGCTCACCTCATCTGCAGTAGCGTGCAGGGCAGTTGTGGGGCCCGGCTCTCAAGTGAGGTGCAGCCAATCATGGTGCGTGTTCTCGTCTCTCCGTCGTACGGAAGTTCGGAGGCCCGTCGACACTGGCGGGACACTCTCGACACAGAGATTCCGTTCGCACATGCGCGCTACCGCGGCCTGCTCTCCGACGACGAGATGCGTGCCCTTCTCGTGGCACACCCCGAGGGCACCGCGCGGTTCTGGGGGGCGCGCAGAGCCCATGACAAGAAGATGGCCGGAGTCGCTGCCGGGGACGTGGTTCTCTTCACCGGCGGAAACGAGGTGCGAGCCGTAGGCGAGATAGGGGCCGTTTTCCGCAACACCGCCCTAGCGGACGAGTTGTGGCCCCCGAAGGCCGGTGGCGAGAGCTGGCACACCGTCTACAGCCTGAGTGCGTTCGAACTCACTGATATCCCGTACGGGGAACTCAGTTCACTGCTCGGGTACAGCCGTGCGTTCCAGTACCCGGGGCAGCTTGTGCTGGAGGGCGACAGAGCGGCGGCGGTGGTGGACGGCTTCCTCATCACCACCAGGCACGCCGTACAGCAATCGATCGTCGCCCCGGAGACATCCGGCTTGGATGAGGCGGCGCGCTACGCGGTTCGGGTGGCCGCTGCCGAAGAGTCACGAACCTCGCAGACCTCGTACGAGAGGAGCGCCGGCACCCAACTGGTCAGGCGTCGGGAGGGCACGCTGGTCACCGCCTATCGAGAGACGTTGACCGGCGCCGACGCACGCCGCTTCTTCTTCCCCGGAGTGGTCTGCGATCTCTACATCAAAGCGGCGGACGGGAACAGTGCGGAGGTGATTGAGGCGAAGAGCGGGACGTCGAGGAACCATGTGCGGCAGGCGCTGGCTCAGCTCCTGGATTACGCCCGCTTCAGCCCAGAGCCGGTCGAGCGCCTCAGCGCATTGTTCCCGGTCGAGCCCGCGGTTCCTGAGATTTCGCTCCTTCACCACTACGGCATCGATTGCATATACCAAGTGGAGTCGGGGACTTTCGAACGGAAGCCGGCACCGGACGGGGCGAGGGACAGGATGCGTTCGTTCTGGGTGGCATGACCGGGCAGCTGACTTGACTGGTCGGCACCGGGGCGCGGGATTCCGCGCCCCGGTGAGGCGCGCCGCCCTTTAAAGGAACGGGAAAGAAACCAACCCGACCAAACCCTCCCTCGCGGCCCAACTCCCGCCCCAAATCCACCAGTCACACGTTCTGATGACTTGGCGTCCGGAATGCGGATGGGTGAGGTACGGTCGCCGCAACACAGACGCACAGCGCAACCCTCACAACAAAAGAGACGGCCCCCGGCAGGACTGCAATCCTGACCGAGGGCCTGACCGACCAGGAAGCAGACCCCTTCCCGATGGCTGATCCGCAGTCTAACGCGGGCGTGCCCGCGCACCCGCTCCCCGATGACGCTCCTCGCGCCGGTGTCCTCCACGTACGGCACCGGCACACCGACCGCTTCACGGTCGTCGGCAACCACCTCGCCCAGCACCCGAGCCTCTCCGCGACCGCGATCGGGTTCGCCGTGCACATCCAGTCGCTGCCCGACGGCGCCTCCGTCACCGCGAAGGCGCTGACGCTCCGCTTCCCCGAGGGGGAGACGACCGTGCGCCGTGCCCTCAACGAGCTGGAGGAAGCGGGCTATTTGGAGCGGCGCCGCGTTCCGCTCGGCGGGGGCCGCGTTGCCACCCGTACGTTCTCCTTCGACAAGCCCGGCTGCGTATCGGGCACGCCCGCAGTGAAGTCCGTCTCCGGAGGCGAGCCCGGACCGGCACCCACAACTCCCGCCCGAACCACACCAGTCGGCACCCCCGTCCGCGTACCGTCGAAGCAGTCGCCACCGCCCTCGCCGCCAGTAGGGCCCGCCGCCGACCTCCTCGCGCGCCTCCGTCTGGCCGATCCCCGGCTGCTCCTCTCCGCCACCGACGTACGCATGCTCATCCCGGCCGTCGACGCCTGGCTCGCCCGCGACGCCGCCCCCGCCCAGATCACCCGCACCCTCACCACGAACCTCCCGCCCGACCGGGCGCCCATCCACCACCCGGCGCGCTTCCTCGGATACCGCCTCACCACACTCCTCCCACCCCCGCTCCCCACAGCGGAGCCACCACCCCAGCGCGCGGCACCTCTACAGACCTGCGACGGCTGCGATCGCGCCTTCCGCACCCACGACGCCACTGAGCTGTGCGTCGACTGCCGCACGGACGCCCCGGCCGCAGCCTGATCCCTTTCGTGAAGTGTTCTTCGCCCACGCGGCTAGGAGGAGGCGCCTTGGCCGGCCCGGCCCATCACCCCATCCCGGTCCGCCGGGGGCACTTGCGCGAGGCCGCCGAGAGCATCGAGCAGGCCACGGGTATGCGTGTCGAGATCATCGGCGGAACCCTCGTGATGTCCCCGAGCCCGAGCGCCAAGCACGCCGGGATCGTCATCGACCTGCGCGACGCCATCCGGCCAGCCCTGACCGCGGCGCAGGAAGCCTTCGAGAACGTATCCGTGCCGATGCCCGACGATCCGGACGACTATGCGACCCCGGACCTGACCATCGGCCCGCGGGCGTTCAAGGACGACGACGGCTGGCTGCTGGACGCGGACGCGGTCGAGTTGGCCGTGGAGGTCATCTCACCGAACGAGCGGCTCAAGGGGATCAACGAGAAGACCGCGTGGTACGCCGCCGCAGGTGTCCCGCGGCTGCTGCAGATCGACCCACGCACAGGAACATGGTCGCTGTTCACGCTCCCCGCGGAGGAGCCCGCCGGGCTCGGCGCCGACCTCGACACGACCGGCTTGCCTCTGTATCGCCCGTCGGCGAGTGAGTGGGGGACGCCGGGTGCCTCACTGTCTCCGTGATGACTGTCTCCGTGACGGCAGGACTCGGCCTCTGTCCTCCGAGGCCCGCCACGCGTAGATTCCAGGCCTTGATGCGGTGATCACTGTTGGGGGAATCGTGGACTGGGGGACGCTCGTCGCGGCGGTGAGCGGTGGGTTCATCGCCATCACCGGCACCGTTCTCGCCGACCACCTGCGCAATCGCCATGATGCGGGTCGTGGCCTCAGTGAGCGGCGGCGGGCGGTGTACATCGAGTTCATCAGTGCCGCCGAGGCGTGTCACTCGCGGCTGCGGCAGATCGCGCAGGCGCCCGGTGCGGAGGATGACCTCGACGCCGTCACGCGCACGGCCCTGGCGGAAGCCGCGATCTATGAGGTGCGTGAACGGCTGTTCATCGACGCCAGCTCCGCCGTTGTCGGCGCGGGGCAGGTGATGTTCGAGCGGCTTCGCGCGCACTTCGGAGCACGGTCGCGACGGGCGCCACGCACACCTCGCCCGCCTTCCATGACGCCTACCACCCCTACATCGGCAGCGTCTGGGGCTATCGGGTCGCCGTACGCAAAGAGCTGGACGGGCAGTCCCTTACGCCCGCGGTGTTCGGGTGGTCCAGGTGGGATGGCAGGGATCGGTGCCCGCTGTGCCGAGGGGAGGTTGCAGGGAGTGGGGCCGCGTCGCCGGCCCCTCAGTGACCTGCGTCGCGCAGCGCTGCCAGTGAGCGTTCTAAAGCCTCTCGGCTTTCGACTGCCTCCGGGTGTTCGGCGTCGTCCGTGATTCGTATCCTCGCCTGGAGTACGTCTCGGTGGATCCGGCACGCTTCGCCGTAATGGCCGAGGCCGTGCAAGGCCGTGGCGAGTGCGTGGCGGCCGTTCAGGGTGCGGGGGTGATCGGGGCCGAGCGCCTCGTGGGCTCTGCCGACCGTCTCGCGGGCGAGACGAGCGGCCTGCGCGTACGCGCCGAGGCGGTTCAGCGAGTCGGCCAGGTGGTTGAAGCTGGAGATCGTACGAGGGTGCGTGGGTCCCAGCACCCGGGTACGGATCTGCGCCACCGCGGTATGGATCTCGGCCGCCTCCTCGTGACTCCCCAGGCTGTCCAAGGCCAGCGCGAGGACGTCGCGGCTCGCCAGCGTCTCGGGGTGGTCCGGGCCGAGCGCGCTGGTCAGGGCGCTCGTGGCGTCCCTGGCCAGGTCGGCGCTCTCCACGTGCCGACCCATGTACCGAAGCGCCCTGGCGAGGTGGTGACTGCTGGAGATCGTGTCGAGATGACGCGGGCCGAGCACACGGGTTCGCTCGGCAAGAACCTCCCTGTGCCGGTCGATGGCCGCGCTGTAGTCCCCCATGGCACGCAGCGCGCGAGCGTACTTGCTGAGGAACTCCAGCGTGTCCGGATGGTCCGCGCCCAGCACCTGCCGGACCATGTCGTACGCGCGTCGCCGCAGGGTGAGTTGGAGCGGATGCGCGCCCGCGTCGCTGAGGAGTGCCGCGAGATCCTCAAGGGCGTCCCGGGCGTCGATCAGGGGGAGCGAACCGTCCGTGCCCAGCTCGGCCACCAGCTCGAAGTGGGGCGCGATGAGCCGGGCGCGGCTCCATGACGACTGCGAGATGTCCGACAGTTCCCGGGCCCGGGACATCAGATGCAGCGCGACCTTCCGGCGCCACGCGGGAACGTCCGCCGACGTCGTGGAGAGGATGTACGCGTTGACTTCGCGCACCAGCGGGTGCAGGACGAGGCAGGGGACGGTGACGTCACTGCTGAGGCCACCACCGTGGGCGGTGTCCGTGGTCTCCAGCAGGTCGTAACGGCGCAGGCCGGACAGGGCCGCGTCGAGAGCACCTTCGGTGACGGGTTCGCCGATGACCGCCTGGACGAAGTCACCGCCGATCAGGTCTCTGGGAATCGGCGCGTCGGCGAAGAGGGACAGCAGCCGCAGAACGGGGCGCGCGAGCGGCTTCCGGTCCTCGGCGAGCTGGTTGAGGGAGAGCTCCCAGGTATGGCGGACCACGTGCCGGGCCACTTCCGGGTCGGTCGCGTCGGGCTGCTCCGGGCCGAGCAAAGGAGACAGGTCCTGGTCCAGCGCCTGTTGGTAGGTGGTGAACTCGCGGTAGCGGCTGGTGACTTCGGTGAGATAGCGGCCGGCCGCCCGCAGTGCGAGGGGCAGTCCTCCCAGGCGGGCCGCCAGCGATTCGGCCGCGGACAACGTGCCCGAATCCGGAGCAAGAGCGAGAAGGACCTGACCTCCTGCCGTCGTGTTCAGCGGCCGGATCCTCAGCAGTTCGGCTGCCGGGCCCCAGTTGTCCTGGCTCGTGTCACGGCTCGTCACGAGAAGGAGGCCGCCGCCGTAGGGCCGTATCCAACCGCGGTAGAGGCTGAGCTCTTCTGAGGTGGGGGTGAGTGGCTCGGGATTGTCGATGTTGTCGATGACCAGCAGCCACTTGCGGGTACGGGCGAGATGCAGCCAGACGATGTCCGCAAGGTTGCCGTGACCGGCCCGGGCCTGGTCCAGGAGAGCGGATGGGAGGCCGCAGTCGATGGCGACCTGGGTGAGTTGTGCCTGGAGGAACTCGATGTTCTGCCAGCGGGTCCAGTAGACGCTGTATCCGGTCTTCTCCGCTTCGGCGCACAGCATCGCGGCCACGGTGGTCTTCCCCATGCCGCCGCCTGCGCACAGCACGGCGAAGTGCCCTGCCGGGGTGCGCAGCAGATGAGCGAGACGGTCCAGTTCCGGCTGCCGGCCGTGCATCAGCTCCGCCTCGATGTGCGGGGCGCGAAGGGAGGCTGGGCCAACCGTAGCGAGTGGGGGAACGGGAGGCAGGGGCGTGGGCGGGGCCGGTTCCGGCTCGCTGTCCTGGCGGCTGCTGAACCACGTCAGTCCCACGGCGAGAAGAGCCAGCGTGCCGAAGACCGGCCAGATCACCCAGCCGTGGCCGGCCCATGAAGGTACGGATGCGCTGGCGTAATTCGTCACCGGTCCCATGAGCACCAGGACGGCAGCCAATAACACGGCGACTCCCGCACCTGCGCGGGCCCGAGACCGATCTCGCATGCTCTGCTCCTAGCCCGGCGTGTTGCTGCCGGGTTATCGATTCCCGCGGTTCGGGGCGACGACACCGGGGCGACAAGATCGGGGCGTACGGATGCGGCGTACGTTGCGTGCGGCGGAGCATGGCTGGGCTGGGCCGGGCCGGGCCAAGGCGACCCTGCGGTAGGCCCGGTCCGACTACGCCCCACGCGGCCGGCACATCGAAGTCGCCGGCGCCATTGCCTGCTCTGGGCACGGCGATCACTGAGGCGCGGGGCCTCTCTGGGTGATGTGAGCCCTCACATCAGGCGAAGGGATCGTACGGCGGTGGCCAGTCGAGTGTGTCGGCGAAGGCGGCCCGGACCGTGTCGAGGCACTCCTCCGCAGAGGGGAGAAAGCCCGTCTGGTGGGCGAGCTGGGTCTCCCACTCCACCTGCGGCAGCGAGCTGGAGCTGAACATATGCGGCGCGGGAGCCGTGCCGGTGGCGATGCGGACGAGTTCCGCCGCGTCGGCACTGATGGCGCCCGACTGCGCCAGAGCCGCCAGGTCGAAGAGATCGCGCGGTGCGTGGCGGTCGCAGTACGCGGACACCTTCATGGCGACGAACGCGGCCAACGTAGGCACCCTCAGTACGGCAGGGCCCGGGATGTCGCGGTAGCGCAGCTCGACGCTGTGCCGCTCGATGGGCCAGCGCTTCCATACGGAGTGGCCGCTGTTCGTGGCGAGGAGCTGGACACGCAGGCGCAGGCCGTCGCCGGTGACCAACTGGGCGGGATCCACCCCGCGGACGTCGGAGAGTGCGGGTTCCCAGCGTGAGCGGGGGAATTCGCGCCGGAGCAGGCGGGGGATGCTGGAGCCGATGGCCTCGGCGACCGCCGGACGGTTCTCCGTGAAGAGGTCGATGTCCTCGGACAGCCTGCCGCCGGACTGGGCTGTGGTGAGGTACGTGCGCGAGAGCGCAGTGCCCCCGAAGAACACCACCGGCAGGTCGAGCGAGGCCAGCGCCCACAGCACGTGGCTGATCAGATGGTCCCTGCGCACCTGCCCCTCGGCGGCACCGTACTCCGCGCCGACGCGCGCGAGATCACTCCGGTCCAGCATTTAGGCCCCCTCGATCAGCTGCCGTGCCCGCCGCAGAGCGGCCGTCTTGCGCTGCCCAGCCGCCAGTTCGGTCACCAGGTCGGTGTCGACCCGCGGCCAGAGTGCGCGGAGTGCCTCGGTGATCGCTTCGGCGGGCAGGCCGCCCAGCGTAGGTCGGGCGGCGATGTCCAGGAGGGTTTGTTCCGCCGTGGTCACCCATCCGAGGGTCACCTCGGTCTCGATCCGTTCCAGGTCAAGGCCTGCCACGTCCCTGCGGACAAAGACGACCTGCCCGAACTCCGTTACCAGCGGCGGGCGTTGCTTCGACACGGCAATGAAAGTAGCGGCGATCTCGCGCGGGACGGCCCCCAACTGGCGGGCCGCTCCGATACCCATGAGGGCGGCGCCGTCCCGGCCGTAATCCGCCTGCCCGATACCCAGACCGACCGCGTGGAGGTCGGGACGCCAGGTGTCGTCGCCGAGATGACGGCCCGGTACGAGGAGGTAATAGCCGGCGGCCAGGCGGCGCGCGGCCCCGTTCTTGACCAGGCGCGCCAATTCGGGACGGGGGTGGGCGTAGACATCGGCCGCGTCCTTGGGGCGCAGCACGAGATTCTCCCTGCGGGCCAGCTCCGGGGGCAGGCCGATCGCTGTCCTCTTCATCAGTACCACCTACGTAGGGTTAAAGCCTACGCTCATCATAGTGCTGGTGGGGTGGACCCCCGAGGAGGGCGGTCTGGTCGTCGGCGCTGTCCCGCAGCGGAATGCCGGGCTTCAGTGTCGGCTCGGCAACCCCCGGATTTCCTCTTCCAGCTCCGGTACATGGATTTCGTGGCCCCTGCTGAAGCTCTTGACCGTCGCGTAGCTCTCTCGTTTCGGGACGCGTGAGGTGTAACAGATCTCCATATCCCTGCATTGAGTACAGAACGTATACGTGATGAAGGGCGACAGAGGTACTCGTCCTTCCGGCGCGAGTACGTAGAACCCGTCTGTAGACACCGGCTGGTCCCATTCATACGTCTGGCGTTCGAAAACCGGGTGGTCGCCCGTGGCGTTCCGTGCTACGACATGGAAGTCTCCCGTTCTCTGCCGGTAGTCGCACGACGCGATGCACAGCCACGGCAATTCCTCGAGGAATCGTGCTGTGGAGAGAGCTTGTTCGAGGAATTGCCTGCTCTCTGCCACCCGCAGCGCGCACTCGGGCTGGCTGAGCGGCTTGTCGCCGTGAGCCGTGCGATTGCGTTCGCGCTTCAGGGCCTTGAGGTCATCGATCACGCCGACCACGTTTGCGGAGAATCCTGTGGGCAGCAGCTGGGGGTGCTCCTCGGCGGTGACGCAGACCTGGTCCAGGCCGACCGTCCAGGTGCCGAACGTGGTGCCCGGTCCGAGGTAGGCGCTCCTCAGTACCGACAGGACACCCAACCCTGAATCCGTCCCGGGCTTGTGCAGCAGCGCGGCCGCGGTCACACACACCGTGAGGGAGAGGCTCTCGGCTGCGTCGAGCATCGCCTCGTACTGGTCCCTGGGGGTGTCCGCCTGCTGGAGCGCGCGGATGGTGCGGGCGACCGGGTGCGGCAGTGTTTGCCGTGCGTGCGTCAACACCCGGGACGGGTCCACCGGGTCGGGGGCGGGTCTCCGTGGGGGCACAGATGTGACGGTGGGCATGGGTGTAGGCGCGTGTGTGAGGGTCGGCGCGTGAGTGGGGGGCGCCTTCAGGCGTACTCCGGGCTCCGCCTGCTGCGCCGGGCTCTGCATCTCCTGGGCCTGCGAACGCGAGAGCGAATGTTTCGGACGCGCCGCTGCCGGGCTGTCCTGCGCACGCCATCTTCGCCGCCTGTTCCGGAGGCGAATCCACGTCGGCAATACCCCGAACAGCACGGTGAACGTGATGGTGGCCAGCAACGTGTCCAGCCACGCGGGCATGCCGCGCGGGTCGTCGCTCGTCCCGATGGCGAAAGCCGTCATTACCACCATGAAAGCCGTTGTCCAGGCAGCCCAGTCCCGGTAGAGGGGCGCGTCGTAGAGCTTGAGCACCGTGTTGCGCCGCTTTGCCGGCGGCAAGGGCGGAGGCGGTGGAGGCGAAGGCGTGTTTCCGGCGCCGCTGTTCATACCTGCATGGTGACCCCCAGACGCCACCCTCCGCGAGCCCCTCACCCGCCCAGCGTCCGCGAACCGTCACACCGCCGAAACACGCACGTTCCTTTTTCTCCAGAATCACCGCTTACCGTTGATCACAAGCCCAGGCCGAAGTCGTCCGGCGGCACGTACCCGTCCCGATGACGACAGGAAACGGTGAGCCCGGTGATCCCGCGCGTTGCTTCTCTTCCGCCTTGGCTCGGCCATGCCCTGCGTACGCAGCGTGGACCCGTGCCGTGGTACTCCGTGCTGCGGGGTGTGCTGGCCGCGGGGCCGTTGTTGTGCGTGGGCGTGGTCGCCGGGCGGGCCTCCGTGGGGGTGATCGCCGCGCTCGGGGCCATGCTCGCCGGGATCAATGACCGGCCGGGGAGCCGCCGGGCAGCCGTGCGGCGGCTCGGAGCGCCCGCGTTCGCCGGCGCGGGCGGGGTGGTTTTTGGGGCCTACGTTGCCGGAGTGAGCGCAGAGCCCTCCCTGCTGCCCCTGGCGTTCGCCGTCCTCGGACTCCTCGCCGGAGCCTTCAGCGCCGTCGGGCCCGTCGCCTCAGCCGGCGGTACGCAGCTTCTCGTCGCCGCCGCCATCGGGGCCGGGATGCCGTTGCCCGAGCCGGGGTGGCTGCGGGCCCTGTGCTTCCTGGCCGGAGCGGGGTGGCTGCTCGCGCTGCGGCTCGTGCTGCCTTCGCCCGACAGCCGTATGGGTGCTGCCGGGCCCTACCGACTCGACGGCGAGCGCGCCGCCGTGTCCGCCGTCTACGAAGCCGTCGCCGCGCTCCTCGACGCGGTCGGCACCCCGCGCGCGACCGACCGCCGCGTCGCCCTCACCGCCGCACTCGACCAGGCACAGGACGCCCTCTCCGGACCGCTCCTGGGGCGGCGCGCCAGCTCGGCCGCCGAGCGGCGGCTGCACGCGCAGTACCTCGCCGCACTGCCGCTCGGCGAGGCCGCGACCGCGCTCGCCTGGGCCGGGGAGCCGCTGCCGCCGCGTGCTGGAGAGGGGCCGCGCCGCCTCGCCGCCGCCGTCCGCGACGGAGTCCCCAGCGGCCCGCTGCCCGCCCCCGCCCGCTCCGGCGCCGGGCTCCGCGCCCTCGACGACGCCCTCCTGTGCGCCGCCGAAGTCTTCGACAGAGGGAGCAACAGGGCGCCGAAGCCGCCGCGCGCCCGACGCCCGCGGCCCCTTGACCTGCTGCGCACAGCCACCGGTCCCGGCGGGCGTGAGTACGGCGTGCGCGTCGCGCTCTGCTTCGGGGCGAGCGCCGCCGTCGCGCAAGCCCTGCACCACGAGCACTGGTACTGGCTCCCCGCCACCGCCGTCTTCCTGGTCAAGCCCGACCTCGGGCCGCTGGCCTCACGCGTACTGTGCCGCGCCCTTGGCACCGTCCTCGGCGCCGTCCTCTTCGCGGGGCTCGCGGCGCTGCTGCCCCGGCCCGCCGGGCTCATCGCCGTCGTCGCCGTGTGCGGCGCGCTGATACCCGTCGCCACCCGTCACTTCGCCGCCCAGACCGCCGTCGTCACCGTCCTCGTCCTCGCCCTCGTCATGGTGGGCGGTGAGCCGCAGGCCGCCTGGGGCCGGATCGGCGAGACGCTGCTCGCCTGCGGGATCGTCCTGCTCGTCGGGCATCTGCCGTGGCCGGTACGGCGCGGCGGTCGCGTACAGGACCGGCTGTTGGCCGCCCGCGAGTCCGCGCACGCCTATCTGCGGCATGTCCTGAGCGACGCCGACAAGAGCGGGCCGCCGGCCGCCGAAGACCGCGCCGCCCGGTGGGCCCTGCGGCGCGAGGCCTATCGGACGCTGGCCGAGGCACGCGCCGCGATCGACCTGGCGGCCGCCGAACTCCCCACCCTGGCACGGCACTCCGCGGGCTCGGAGCAAGTGGCGGCCACCCTCGAACGCCTCGTCGACACCACGACCGCCTGCGCGGTACACGTCGACGACACGGGGCAGCTGCCGCGGCGGCACGCGGAACGGATCGACGCCCTGCTCGCGGAGCTCACCACGGTGGCGTGAGCCGGAGGCCTGACCCCGGCCCCCGGCTCAGCCGCCCTCAGAAGTCCACCCGCGCCCGATCGTCCAGACGGGCCACCGAATCCTGCGCGAACTCCTTCACGTAATCCTCGCGGATCTCCTCGATCTGGGCGTCGCGCTTGTGCGCCTGCGGCGTCGGATACAGCAGGATCAGCTCGTAGGAACGCTCACGCTCGATCTTGCCGTTCGAGTCCCGCCACTGGCCACGGCCGTCCTGCACGGTGAGCCCGTCGGGGAACGACGTCGTCACCTCGTCGTCGATGAACTTCATGAACTGCTTGTCGGTCACGTCGGGTCCGCCATCGGGGCGTTCGGTGCCGAAGAAGAGCCGGGTCTCGGTGTAGGCCTCGCCACGGGACACCTGCGTCGTCGTGGTCGTCCTCGGGGCGTGCGTGTCCGTGTCGAACGCCGCGTACGCGGCCGGGGCACCGACCGCGAGGACGGCGGTGGCGGCCGCGGCCACCGCGAGGCGGGTGCGGGAGGTGCGGGAGAGGGTGACGGGCATGGCGGATTGATCCCTTTCTGACGCCGATCAGTCAGTACGTTGATCCATAACGGGCGCAGACGGTAGCGGACACGCGGTGTCCCCGTCGCCCGTCCTTCCCCGGCTCGGCTGGATCCCTCTCCCCGCCGGTAAGTCGCCGTCTTCCCTTTCGCCACACAACTCCCTTACGTTGCGCTGGACTTGGCCGCAGCGGTGAAGGGTGACGGTGGGATGAGAGTACGTACACGGGCAGGCCTCGCGACGGCGGTCGCGACCGCGGGCGCACTCGCGTTCACGGCCCCGGGATCCGCGAGCGGCACCGCCCCCGCCGCCGGCGATCCGGCACCGCAGTCGCCGTACGCGTCCACCACAGGCGTCGGCGTCCACAACGCGTACGAGAAGTCGAAGTACCCGTACTTCGCCGACGCGCTCGACTCCGGCGCCGGGATGCTCGAACTCGACGTGTGGACCAATGTGTTCGGGAGCGGATGGCGCGTCTCGCACAGCAACCCGGTCGGGAACGACAACAACTGCGAGAACGCCGCGACTCCGGCCGAATTGCGC
The DNA here is from genome assembly GCF_043200355.1 of Streptomyces sp. NPDC048436. Lineage (NCBI taxonomy): Bacteria > Bacillati > Actinomycetota > Actinomycetes > Kitasatosporales > Streptomycetaceae > Streptomyces > Streptomyces sp. NPDC048436. Next base: position 212,549 of record NZ_JBICXP010000001.1, on the reverse strand, counting down.
ACCAAGTCCCGCAATCAGAGCCTCGCCGGCTGCCTCGCCGACATGAGGAGCTGGCACGACGCCCACCCCGGCCACCGCCCCATCCTCGTGAAGGTCGAGCTGAAGGACGGCTTCCAGGGGAAGAACGGGCGTGGGCCCGCCGACCTGGACACCCTCCTGACGAGCAAGCTCGGCGACGCCGTCTACCGCCCCGCCCAGCTCACCGGCGCACACGCCACCCTCGACGAAGCCGTACGGGCGGACGGCTGGCCCCAACGCGGTGCCCTCGCGGGGAAGTTCATCGTCGAGCTCATACCCGGCACCGTCGAGCAGGGCAACCCGGCCGACACCCTGTGGACCGACCGCGAGTACGCCACGCATCTGCGGGACCGCGCGGCGGCCGGCCGCCTCGGGGAGGCCGCCGCCTTCCCCGCCGTGCTCGGCGCCGAGGCGGGCGACCCGCGCGGCCGGTACGCGGACGCGGCGATCCGGCCCTGGTTCGTCCTGTTCGACGGCGACGCCTCCGCCTACGCGGGCGGCACCATCGACACCAAGTGGTACGCCGACCGGCGCTACCTCGTCGTCATGTCCGACGCCCACAACGTCGCCCCGGCCATCGACTCAGTCAACCCGACCGAGGCGCAGGCCCGGGAGCGGGTCGCCCTGCTGGCGCGCGACCACGCCAGCATCGTGTCGTCGGACTGGTATCCGCTGCCGGGTGTTCTCTCGACGGTCGTTCCGCGGGGCTAGGCGCCGCGGCCCCGGCCATGATCCACCGGACAGGCCCTAAGGGGCGGCGTGCAGCACCGTATGCACCAGCGCGGTCCCCGGCGCCGTCCGCCCGCCGGGCCCCGGCGTATGCGTCACCGTCCCCGGCGTCAGCTCCCCGCCGCAGTGCGCGCACGTCACCCGGGGCTCGGCCGGGTGGCCGCAGGTGTCGTGGACGGGCAGCAGGGGAGGGCCGCCGCCGTCGGAGCGGTGGCGGTCGCCCCAGGTCATGAGGGTGAGGACGGTGCCGTAGAGCTCGCGTCCCGCCGGTGTCAGTACGTACTCGTTGCGCACCGGACGGTCCTGGTACGCCCGGCGCTCCACGACGCCCTCTGCGGTCAGATGGTCGAGGCGGTCCGCCAGGATGTTCGTCGCGATGCCCAGGTCGGCGCGGAGATCCTCGTAGCGGTTCAGGCCGAGGAACAGGTCGCGCAGGATCAGCACCGTCCACTGGTCGGCCGTCACGGCCGCCGCGCGCGCCACCGAGCAGTGCATCCGGGCAAAGCGTTCGCCTCTCATGGCGCCCACGGTACTCGCTTGTGGTTTGCAAGGGACCGCCCTAGGGTGACGAGTGGACAGTCCCTTGCGTATTGCAAGTGACCTGCGCGTCATTTGCACGTCACTTGCGCGTCACCCCCCTCACTGGAGGTGCTCCGATGTACCACGCCATCGTCCGCAGGAAGGTCCGAGCGCTCTGGCGCATCACCGGCGACGGCAGCGGCAACTACCACCCCGCCGTCGCCATGGCCTCCCCCGACCTGCGGTTCCGCTTCATCGGCGACAGCATCCTCGGCGCCGACCTGCGCGGCCCCGAAGCGTTCGCCGACTGGTTCGAGCAGGCAGGCCGGTGCTTCCCCGGCATGCGGCTCAGCCTCACCGACGTGATCGTCAAGGGCTGGCCGTGGAACACCACCGTCGTCGTCCGGCTGCGCGTCGAAGCGACCCTCGCGGACGGCAGTCCGTACGAGAACGAGGGCGTCCAGTGGGCCAGGATCCGCTGGGGGCGGATGGTCGAGGACACGGTGCTCGAAGACACGCTGCGGCTGCAACAGGCCTGGCAGCGCCAGGAGTTGGCGACTTCGGGGCAGGGTTGAGGCCACTGCCCGGCCGATCGGCCGGGTGCCTACCGCTCGATCCGCACCCACACCGGCGCGTGGTCCGACCCCGTCGCGTTCCTCCGCTCCGCCGGATCCTCGTCCCCGACCGAAGGCAGCGCGGTCGCGGTGGATCCCGGTATGCCCGTGCCCGCCGCCCTGACCAGGTTCAGGATGCTCCGGCTCATCAGGATGTGGTCGATCAGCTCGCGGCGCCCCGCGTGGATGCGGGAGTAGCGCTGCTCCGGCGGGATCAGCGGGGCGACGTTCCACAGCCGCTTCGCGTCGCCCTTGTCCGGCTTGTCGAAGCCGGGGGTGCCGATCTCGGAGCCGGGCGGGCCGAGCGGGATCTGGGTCGTCGCCGCCGGAGCCTCGTCGTTCAGATCGCCGAGGACCACGACGCCATGCTCGCGTCCGTCGCCCTTCAGGAGACGGTCGGCCAGCGAGCGCACCAGCGTGGCCTCCGCCGTGCGCCGGTAAAGCGCGTACGCCCCGAAGCGGGCCCGTTCGCCCTCGTCCCGCGGCTGGAAGCGGCCGTTGCCGTACGACAGGAGCTTCGACTTCAGATGGCACACGGCCACGTCGAAGGAGAAGGCCCGCGTCGTCACCGTCACCGCGAGCACCCCACGGCCCGCCCGTGCCACCGGCCCGCCCGTGCCACCGGCCTGCCCGAGTCACCGGACTGCACCGGGCGCAGCGGTTCGGGGAAGCGGTCCTCGTCGGCCACGACGAACACCGGCAGGGAGCTGAGGAAGCCGACGCGGATGCCGCGCTCGTCCGCGTGCTCCGAGAGCGTGGTGTGCCAGGTGCCGTCAAGCATCCCCGCCAGATCCGCGAGGGCCAGCGGATCGCCGACCTCCTGGACGCCGAGGACGCTCGGCTTCAGTGCCGTGATCGTCGCCGCCAGCGAGGCCAGCTTCGCCTCGTACGCGGCCTTGTCGTCGGGCCCGAACTTGCCGCCGGGCCGGTAGAGGTTCTCCAGGTTCCAGGTGCCGAGGAGCATGGCGGGCTCCAACTGTTCTCGCGCAGCGGGTGGGTTGTCGTGTGGGGGTGTCGTGTGAGGCTCTCGTGTGGGGGTTGTCGCCAGCGTGCTCGCGAAACGCGCGACGCGACAGGGCACGGGATGCGCACTCCCCGTACCGTGAAGAGATGACGCCGCCTCCCGCGCACGGCCCCGCCGATCTCGTCATCACGGGCTGTACGGCCCTCGTCCACGACGAGGACGACCAGATCGGATTCCTCGACGACGCGGCCATCGTCGTACACGGCGGACGCGTCGAAGCCGTCACCACCACCCCCGTCGTGGCCGGGCTCCCGGCCACCGAGCGCATCGACGCGCGTGGCCAGGCAGCCCTGCCGGGGCTCATCAACTGCCATACGCACACGCCGATGGTGGCCCTGCGCGGCCTCGCCGAGGATCTGCCGGCGCACGAGTGGTTCAACGAGTGGATCTGGCCCATCGAGTCCAACCTGACCGAACGCGTCGTCGCGCTCGGCGCGCGGCTCGCCTGCGCCGAGATGATCCGGGGCGGGGTGACGACCTTTGCCGACCACTACTTCGCCATGGACACCGTCGCCGCCGTCGTCGCGGAGAGCGGACTTCGCGCCAATCTCGGCGCGGCCTTCTTCTCCTCGCAGGGGCCCGCGGGACGCGAGGCCTCCCTGGACTTCGCGCTGCGGCAGCGCGGCGCCGCCGACGGCCGGATCACCACCTCGCTCGCGCCGCACGCCCCGTACACCGTCGACGACGCTGACCTCGCCGCGACCGCCGAACTCGCCCGCGAGCACGGCCTGTTGGTCCATCTGCACGCCTCGGAGAACCGTGCCCAGACCGACAACAGCCTGGACCGCCACGGCCGCACCCCCATCGAGATCCTGCACCGCACCGGCCTGCTCGACGTCGACGTCCTCATCGCGCACGGCACCGGCATCCTCGACCGTGACCTGCCCGTCCTGCGGCAGGGCACCGGACGCATCGCCGTGGCGTCGGCGCCACGCGGGTACCTCAAGTTCGGCTGGGACACCACGCCCATCCGCGCCCTGCGTGACCTCGGCATCCCCGTCGGCCTTGCCACGGACGGCGCCGCGTCCAACAACACCCTGGACGTATGGGAGTCCATGGCGCTCACCGCGCTCGTACAGAAGTCAACGCAGCGCGACCCGGCCTGGCTTACCGCACGGCAGGCCCTCGACCACGCCACGCTGCAGAGCGCGCGGGCCGTCGGCCTGGGGCAGGAGATCGGCAGCCTCGCACCGGGGCGCCGCGCCGACATCGTCCTCGTCGACCTCGCCGGGCCGCACACCCAGCCCGTGCACGACCTCGCGGCCACGCTCGTGCACAGCGCACGCTCGGCCGACGTCACCACGACGATCGTCGACGGCCGGGTCCTGATGCGCGACCGGCGGCTGCTGACGCTCGATGTCCCGGACATCGTCCGGGAGTTGAGCGCCGAGCTGCCCGCGCTGATCGACCGGAGCCACGGGAAGCGGATCCAGGAGTACGAGGGCTGAGGCTCGCTCTTCCAGGATTCCTGGGTCTCTCAGGGTTCCGACGATTCTTAGGACTCTCAAGGACTCTCAAGGACTCTTAAAAATTCTTCGAGAATTCTTCGCCGCGACCGATGAGTTCCGGTGAGCCCGCAGGTCACCCCTCGCAGAAGCATGGATCCGAGGGGCGGGTCCGCAGGAGGGACTGAGGGACCATGGGACTTCCCGACATCGTCACGCGCGAGGAGTGGCTCGCCGCGCGCCAGGAGCTGCTGGCCAAGGAGAAGGCGGAGACCCGGGCGCGTGACGCGCTCAACGCCGAGCGGCGCAGGCTCCCGATGGTCGAGATCGGCAAGGAGTATCTGTTCGACGGTTCCGACGGCAAGGCGACGCTCTTCGACCTGTTCGACGGCGACGCCCAACTCATCGTCTACCACTTCATGTTCGCCCCGGAGTGGGACGCGGGCTGCACCAGCTGCTCGGCCTTCCTCGACCAGATCGGGCACCTCGCGCATCTGCGGGCCCGCAGCACGAACTTCATCGCCGTCTCCCGCGCCCCCTTCACCAAGATCCTGCCCTTCAAGGCACGCATGGGCTGGACCGTGCCCTGGTACTCCTCGAACGGCAGCGACTTCAACCGTGACTTCCGCGCCACCGTGGACGACGTGGACGACGGGGACCGCACCGCCGAGCAGCCCGGCATCAGCTGCTTCCTGCGGGACGGCGACCGCGTCTTCCACACGTACTCGACGTACGACCGGGGCGTCGACTGGATCGCCTCCTACTCCAGCCTCCTCGACCTCACGGCCCTCGGGCGGCAGGAGGAGTGGGAGGAGCCGAGGGGCCGGTCGACAGGGCTCGGGGCTCCGGCGGGCAGCAGTCGGGTGCGGTACCACGACGAGTACGAGGACTGAGCACGAGGACTGAGCACGAGGACCGAGTTGAAGGACCGAGCATTACGAAGGGTGAGGAACTGGCGCAACTCGATGTCACGTCCGTCACGTTGCGAGCCCTTTCCGCCCCCGGCGCGTTGTACTGCACAAGAGTCCGACGACGGACTGCCAACGGGGGAGCAGAAAGAACATGATGAACAGTCGAGTAGTACTGGAACGCTTTCCGGCCGGTGGTCCGCGAGGTTCATGGCCCGCGGAGGAGTTCGCGAGGGATCGCCGCAAGGAGGGCCAGCAGGCGGAGGTCGTGATGGACCTCGTCTCCGATGCCTTCCTGGTGATCGTGCGCGAGGACCAGGTCGAGGTGGCGGCCGCGGCATAGGACCTCAGCGCTCGGCGTGACCGCTCGGTGACGGGACCTTCGGGCTCTTCGGGCTCTCAGGGCCCTTCGGGCCCTTCGGAATCTTCGCCGTGAACTGGTCGGCCTGCAAGGCATACAGCTCCGCGTAGAGGCCGCCCGTCCGCAGCAGTTCGTCCGGCGTGCCCGACTCCACAAGGCGCCCGCCGTCCAGGACATGGACGAGATCCGCGTGGCGCACCGACGCCAGGCGGTGGGTGATGAGGATGACGGTCTGGCCCGTCCCAGCGAGGGCCCTGATCTTCTCGAAGACCTCCAGCTCCGCGCGGGCGTCGAGCGCCGCCGTCGGCTCGTCCACGATGAGGATGGAGCCGCGCCGGTACGCGGCCCGCGCGATCCCGAGCCGCTGCCACTGGCCGCCCGACAGCTCGTGCCCGCCGGTGAACGCGCGGGCAAGGAGCGTGTCGAGGCCGCGCGGCAGATCGGCCACGACACCCCCGGCGCCGGCCTCCCCGACGGACGTACCGATCCGGTCGTCGGTGAGCGGCACCGAGGTCCGGCCGATCGCGATGTTCACGCGCGCCGTGAACGGCCACCGTTTGAAGTCCTGCGCCACCATCGCGATGCGTTCCGCAAGCTGGTGCCGGTCCGCACCCGCCGCGTCGACGTCGTCCCAGAGGATCCGCCCTTCGCCCGGCGGGTAGAGGCCGGCGAGCAGTTTCACCAGGGTGGTCTTGCCGGAGCCGTTCTCACCCACCAGGGCGACGATCTTTCCGGTGGGCAGGGTGAGGGAGACATCGCTGAGTGCGTCCCTGCCCGACGTCCCCGGATAGCGGAAGGTGACGTTCTCGAACCTGATCTCCCGTGGATCCGGCGGCAGTTCGCTCCCGCCGACCGGGATCGCGCGCTGCTCCGCCTCCACGAAGAGCCGCTCCAGGTCGCCGACGAACATGGCGTCCTCGTGCAGGGAGTTGATCTCGACGACGAGCGTGTCGAGGTTGGAAGCACCGGTGCGGATCGCGATGACGGCGGTGCCCGCGACGGACAGCGCCATCGCTCCCGCCAGCAGCAGACCGCCGAGCGTCGCGTACGTGGCCACGGTGGCGATGCCCGTCCAGGCCGCCGCGAACAGACCCGTACGGGCGGCGAGCCGTGCCAGGCGCGCCTGCTCCTCCTCCGCGGCCTCCGACATGGACCGGAAGTGCCGCAGCAGGAAAGGAGCCACGCCGTGGACGCGGATCTCGGGTGCCGCTCCCGTGTCCGTGAGCAGGCTGCCGATGAGGCGTCCCGCGCGGGCGTGCTGCACCCAGGCGTGGAAGGAGACGTACCGGCGCCGGGCGATCGTCAGGGCGCTCCACGCGCTCGGCAGGGTCATCGTCGTCAGGAGCGGCAGGAGCAACGGGTGCAGGACGGTCAGCACGCCCGCGGCCGCGATCAGTGAGATCAGCGCGTTCACCACACGGGTGGAGATGCCGACCATGCGACGGGCGGACGCGGCGCCGTACTGCGCGGTGTCGAGCAGCTTGTGGAACGCGTCGTCCTCGATGGCCGACAGCTCCACGGACGCCGCCTTCCGCAAGTACTGCTCGGTGGCGACCCGTTCGACCTTCGGTTCGAGACGGCCCGTTGCGTACGTCGACGCGGCGCGCAGCAGCGCGGCGACGAAGAGGACGGAGGCCACCGTCACCAGGGCGGGGATCGCGCCGCGCAGCCGGTCGGCCACCGGGGCGTCCGTCAGCAGCCGCCCGAGCACGCTGTTGACCGCCAGCAGGCTGACCGCCTGCGCGAGGCCACGGCCGAGCTCGGCGCCGATGACGAGGCGCGCGGCCTGCCGGTCGGCCTGCCAGGCGAGCCGGAAGCTGGCGGCGAGGAGCACCGGAAGGCGCTTCACCATGGACCGGAACCCCAGCTGAAGGAAGGCCTCCTCGTACTGGGCCCAGCCGGTGTCGTACCGCAGCGGACCGCCGAAGAGCAGCGACTCCGAGTCGGAAGTCCGGCCCTGTTTACTTGAGTTGCTCGGGTTTTCGCTCGTCTGCTTCCCCTTCTCCGAGTGCGTACGTCGTCTGCGGTCTGCAACCCCGGGCAACTGTTGCCGGTTTCACCGGGAGAGCAGTGCCATACCCCATGCAGCCGACTCCGCACCCGCGCAGGCAAAGGAGTTATTCCGTGACCGACACGCTCCGGACACCTCAACCGGCCACTTCGAGGGCGAGCGCCGAGAGGATTACGCCCGAACTGCCCTGGACCACTCCGGCGTTGTCCCCGTCACCCTGCACAGGGCCAGGTACAGCGGGATCGGCGGCGTATAGGGCACCTCGCCGCCCGCGGGGGAGTGGATCAGCGGGGGAGAGTGGTGGGCGCCGGGGATCACGGCGCCTGCGGCGTAGTACGCGGGGGGCGGCCATTCGAGTGCGACGTCGGAATCAGCGGGCACGATCCACCACCACCGCGCCGCCTCTACATCTTCGTACACACATCCGGCCCGTGGCAGCCGCGCCATCAGCTCGGGTCCGAACGCCGAAGGGACGGAGACCGCGTCGCACCCCAGGGGCTGCGACATCCCGTCCGGGACGGCGAGCCGCGTCGGCGGCAGTGCAGGGGAGGCGGCGGACCGGCCCCGTTCAAGGCGTACCAGCGTGTCCAGGTCCAACAGCCGCCGTACCGTCACCGCGCTCACACGCCTCCTGCCCACGTCGTCCTCACGCCCACACCCACCGTCACCTCACGCCCGCAGTTCCGCCCACACGGTGAGCCCGGCCCCGGGGCCCTTGTCCCGGACGCCCCACGCGGTGCTCACCGCCTCGACGAGAAGCAATCCCCTCCCGTGCTCCTCGTCCGCGTCGGGTCCCTCCTGGGGAGGGCGCGGGACACCCGACCCGTAGCCGTCGTCACGCACAGCTATCCGCAGCTTCCCCGGGCCAGTGCAGAGCTCGCAGATGATCCGGTGGCTCGCTGTGTGCACGATCGCGTTGGTGACCAGCTCGGAGACCACGAGGGCCGCGGCGTCACGGGTGTCCTCACCGATGTCCCAGCCCACGAGCTGCGCCTTCGCCAGCCGTCTGGCCTGCGACGCCGAGCCCGGCCGTGGCACGAGCGCGAAGCTGACACAGAGCTCGGAGTCGCCCTCGGCCCACGCGTCGGCGGTGATACCGACAGGGGGAGCGGCGGCTGCTGTATGTAACGGCGCGGGCGGAGTCACAGCATCCACTATCGCCCCGCCGGGAACACCTTGGCAAGACCCACTCTGAAAAGTGCACAGTGGCGTGTTCCTTCGGGACGGCACATGGCACACTGCTCGCAACGGCTCCAGCTGCGGAGTGAATTGGCATGTCTTGGAGTACGTGGAGGTAGGACGTGAGCGAACCGCGGTCCGCGCCGACCGTCGGCCAGGTCGTCCTAGGCCGTCGTTTGCAGGACCTGCGTGAGCGCGCAGGCCTCAAACGAGAGGAGGCCGCGCGGATCCTTCGCGTGGCCCCCGCCACGGTCCGCCGCATGGAAATGGCCGAGGTCGCGCTGAAGATCCCGTATCTCCAGCTGCTCCTGAAGTCCTACGGCGTCGCCGACGACGAGGCCGACGCCTTCGTGACGCTCGCCGAGGAGGCGAACAAGCCGGGCTGGTGGCAGCGCTTCCACGACATCCTGCCGGGCTGGTTCAGCATGTACGTCAGCCTGGAGGGCGCGGCCAGCCTCATCAGGTCCTACGAACCGCACTTCGTGCCGGGGCTGCTGCAGACCGAGGAGTACGCACGCGGTGTGATGCGCTCCGGAGCGATCGGCCAGACCAACCCCGATGACATCGAGCGGTACGTGGCCCTGCGGATGGAGCGGCAGTCGCTGCTCGCCCGCGAGGACGCGCCGCGGGTCTGGATCGTGATGGACGAGACCGCCCTGCGCAGACCCGTGGGCGGTCCCGATGTGATGCGAGAGCAGATCGACAAGCTGCTCGAAGCCGTCGAACTTCCTCATGTGACCCTGCAGATCGCGCCGTTCGCGGCGGGTCCGCACCCGGGCACGTACGGGCCGTTCGTGCTCTTCCGCTTCGCCATGGCGGAACTGCCGGACATGGTCTACAGCGAGTACCTGACCGGCGCGGTCTATCTGGACGCGCGCACCGAGGTGGCGACCCACCTCGAGGTCATGGACCGCATGGCGGCGCAAGCCGCGACGGCACATCGCACAAAGGAGATCCTCCGGGATCTCCGCAAGGAGCTGTGAATGGATCGACACCGAGCCGGCACGCGACCCGGGTCCAAGCCCGGAGCCGGGTCCCGCCCCGAGTCCCGGGACGACTCCCGGATCTACAACGGCATGCCCGCCCGTGAACTCGGCAGCGAGGGCTGGCACAAGCCGTGGAGCGGCGGCAACGGCGGCAACTGCCTGGAGGCCATGAAGCTGGCCGACGGCCGGGTCGCGGTCCGCCAGTCGGCCGATCCGGACGGTCCCGCGCTGATCTACACGTACGGCGAGATCAACGCGTTCATCCAGGGAGCCAAGGCGGGGGAGGCGGACTTCCTGCTGTCGTGAGGCTCCCGCTTCCCTCGCCTCGCCCCGTCGCTCAGGTGAGGGCGAGGATGAAGGACGCCGACGCGGCCAGCGAGGCGCCGACGCGGATGTGGTTCCACATGGTCCATTCACTGACGTACGTACGCCAGTGATCCGCGCTCTGCGGCGCCTGCGCGTCGAGCTTGGCGAGGGCGTCGTTGCGGGGGACGTTCGCGGCGACGGTCACCCCGAACGAGCCGAACAGATACAGCGCGCTGCCGAGCAGCAGCTCGACGGTGCCCTCGTCGGGCCAGAGCACGAAGGTGACCACGGCGACGACCGCGGTGAGTCCTGCGGCGCCCATGAACACGGCCATGAACCCGGCGGTGACCGCCTTGACGTTGATCGACTGCATCGCGGCGATGCCTTGCGCCGGGGGCAGGGCGGCGAGGCCCTTCATCACGAACGTCGAGAAGGCGACGAACGCTCCGGCGACCAGGCCGCAGGCGAGCGCGCCCAGGACGACGAGCACGAAGTACGGTCCCTCGATCATGGCAACTCCCGCGTTGAGTAAGGCAGCCGTGAGGTGAGCCTCAGATGAGCGAGCCGCGAGTGATCCTCCATGGCGCGGCGGCACACCACAAGTGAATTGCCCGGAGCGGGTGCGAGGCCATGTGCGGGGGTCGCGGGAACATACGGGGGCGTCGCAGCGGTGTCCTGGATTCCCCCCCGGCTGCCCGCCTGCCCGCCTGCCACCCCGCGTTGCGGACCGACCCCGCCGCACCCGCGCCCCTCCCACCCTCAGACCGCCACCTCCTCCCGCCCAGCTCCCCGCCAGGCCCGCAGTGTCTCCTCCACCGTGGGGGCGATCCGGCGTCGTGCCTCCCAGCGGGGGACTCCGCTCATCAGGAGGCGGTCGTACGGCGTGTCCGTGTGGCGGACGGCGGCCGCCACTGCCGCCGTCACCGCGGCGGCGGACAGGGCTCGGCCCGCCGCGCTCCGGCCCACCCGGCCGCTGCCCCGCACCGACGCGTGCGCGGCGATCGCCCGGGAGCGTTCCCCGGGGCAGCCGGGGAAGAGGCGACGTATCTCGTCCGCGAAAGCCGCGGTGAAGCGGACGTCCTGCGTGGCCCGGCGTGCCGCGTCCCGCGCCCGGCGGCGTGCCCGTGCCTCCGCGTCCGCCAGGCACCGCTCCTCGGCCCGTGCGAGCGCCCCCTCCTCGACGAGGACACCCTGCCGCTCGTACCGCCCCTGACGCCGGTTGAAGCGGACGACCACCGCGGAGAGGCCGCTCCCTTCGCGGGCCCTCCGTGTCAGCGCGGTGTCCCCGCGCGGCAGGAGGACGAGATGGTCCAGGTCGGCGCAGTCCAGGCAGCGCGGCTCCCCATCCTCGATGACCAGCAGGGAGAGCGGCCCGCCGCGGCACTCCGCGCAGTGGCGGCGCTTCAGGGGTTGGATGGCGATAAGGGCGTGGCGGGGGAGGGGAGTTGGAGCTGCCATGCAGGGTTCATTCCCCGGGCGGAGGGTGCGTATCACCGTGGGGGCCATCGTGGGGGAGGGGCGGGAGAAGCCGGCGGTACGGGATGCGGGGCCCGGCATCCTGGGACGGCCGACCCTGCATCATGGGACCCGTGCGACTCGAAGCGATCACCTGGGACCGGCTCACGGACGTCCTCGCCGACCGGCTGCTCGACCTGAAGACGGCCGACGAAAGCCCCTGGCCCCGCATCGCCTTCGACGGGGCCCCGGCGGGCAGACCCGGAGAGCTGGCCGGGCGCGTGGCCGACGCGCTACGGGTGCGCGGGCGATCCTCACTCGTCGTCGGCACGGAGGGCTTCCTGCGCCCCGCGTCGCTGCGCCTCGAATACGGGCGTGAGGACGTGGAGGCGTACTACAGCGGCTGGTTCGACACCGGCGCGCTCTGGCGCGAGGTCTTCGGGCCGCTGGATCCGGGCGGCACGGGACGCGTGCTCCCCGATCTCTGGGACCCGGCCGCGGACCGGGCGACCCGCAGCCCCTACGTCCAACTCCGGCCAGGTACCTTCCTGTTGCTGCACGGGCCGCTGCTGCTCGGCCACTGGTTCCCCTTCGACCTGACGGTTCACACCAGCCTTTCGCCGGGCGCCCTGCGGCGACGTACCGAAGAGGGCGAGCGGTGGACGCTGCCCGCCTTCGAGCGGTACGAGACGGAGACGGACCCCGGTGCGGCGGCCGACGTCGTCGTACGTGCGGACGATCCGCGGCACCCGGCGTGGAGCGGCTGGACGGACCCGGGGGAGTGAGACTCGACGAAGGGAAGTGATTCGCTAAAGAAGAGGGCGACGGACGTACCGAAACACCGAAACCCCTTATATATGCACGTGCATGTAGTTAGAGTCTGGGCATGACAACGGCAGCGATCAACTTCAGTGAATCCGTCCGCGCTCTCCTCGACGGCAAGAACTTCGCCAGCATCGCGACCCTCGGCCCCGACGGCGCCCCCCAGAACTCGGTGGTGTGGATCAAACGGGAAGGTGACACCGTGCTGTTCTCCTCCACGGCGCGGCGCCAGAAGGTCCGCAACCTCGAACGCGATCCACGTATCAGCGTCTCGGTCTACGACCTGGCCAACCCGTACACCTCCACCGAGATCCGCGGCGTCGCCGAGATCCTCCCCGACCCGCACAAGCGGCTCCCGCGCGAGCTCTCGCACAAGTACCTGGGCATCGACCCGCCCGGCGAGAAGGACGAGGAGACCCGGGTGATCATCAGGATCACCCCGGAGAAGGTCATCGGCTTCTCCGCCTGAGGCCCAGGCCCTCGGGGCTGCCCCCTCTCCGGCGTGCGGGCCCGCGGGGGCCCGGAGAGAATGAGGGGGCCGGGACTAGCGGCGCCCCCGCGCCGCGCCGGCCACCCCGGCACCGGGAGGCATCACATGACCACCGCCGGAGACATCATGCACAGCGGCGCCCAGTGGATCCCCGCACACGAGACCCTGGACCGCGCCGCACAACTGATGCGCCAGCTCGACGTGGGCGCACTGCCCATCAGCGACGAGAACGAGCGGCTCTGCGGCATCCTCACCGACCGCGACATCGTGGTCGAGTGCGTGGCGATGGGGCACGACCCGTCCAAGGTGACCGCGGCCGAGATGGCCAAGGGCACGCCGCGCTGGATCGATTCGGGCGCGGACGTTGGCGAGGTCCTGCGCGAGATGAAGGGCCGTCAGATCCGCAGGCTTCCTGTCATCGAGAACAAGCGTCTGGTCGGCATGATCAGCGAGGCGGACCTCGCCACTCACCTCACCGAGGAGCAGCTCGCGGACTGGGTGGAGAGCGTCTACGCGAAGAGCTGACCCCCCAGGCCGTGCGCAGGGCCCGTGCGGATCAGAGCCAGCCGTTGCGCCGGAACCCCCGGTAGAGCGCGAAACAGGTCGTGACGATCACGCCGATGACCAGGCCGTAGCCGTACTTCCAGTGCAGCTCGGGCATGTGGTCGAAGTTCATCCCGTACACACCGCAGACCATCGTCGGTACGGCGATGACGGCGGCCCAGGCGGTGATCTTCCGCATGTCCTCGTTCTGCGCGACCGTCACCTGTGCGAGATGGGCCTGAAGGATGGAGTTCAGGAGCTCGTCGAAGGAGGCGACCTGCTCCGTGACCCGCTTGAGATGGTCGTCGACGTCCCGGAAGTACGCCTGTATCTCCGGGGCGACCGCCCGCATCGGCTGGGTGGCGAGGGTCTGCAACGGCCGGGCGAGGGGCGCCACGGCGCGCTTCAGTTCGAGCAGTTCGCGCTTGAGCTGGTAGATGCGGCCGGGGTCGGCGCGCTCCCCCTCCTTGGAGAACACATCCATCTCGACCTGGTCGATGTCGGCCCGCACCGCGTCCGCCACGGCGAGGTAGTCGTCCACGACGTGGTCGGCCAGCGCGTGCAGCACGGCGGCAGGACCCTGGGCGAGCTGCTCGGGCGCCGACTCCAGCTCCTCGCGCAGCGGGCCGAGCGAACCGTGCCGCCCGTGCCGCACGGTGATCACGAACTCCGGGCCGACGAAGACCATGATCTCGCCGGTGTCCACCACCTCGCTGGTCGCGGTGAGTTCGGCGTGCTCCACGTAACAGACGGTCTTGAAGACGGCGAACAGCGTCTCGTCGTACCGCTCCACCTTCGGCCGCTGATGGGCGTGGACCGCGTCCTCCACGGCGAGGGGGTGCAGGTCGAAGAGGTCGGCGATGCCGGCGAACTCCTCTTCCGTGGGCTCGTGCAGCCCGAGCCAGACGAACCCGTCACCGCTCTTGCGGACGCGCCCGACCTCCTCGACCAGGTCATGACCGCCCTCCTGGCGCACGCCGCCCCGGTACGTCACGCACTTCACCACCGCCGAGCCCAGCGGGGAGCGGGCGGGGTGGCTCAGGTCGACGCGGGTGTTCTTGCGTACGAACTGGGCGACCCGCGCGACTCTCCGCAGGCTGCCCACCTTCCGGAGGTTGCCTACCTTCCGCAGGTTGCCTGCCATCGACATGCGTGGCTCCTAGTCCTGGTGACGTGACGTGCCAGTCTGCCAGTACGTTCCGACAGTGCCGCCTCGCCCTGTGGGAACGGAAGGCTCCGCTCCGGCTTGCCGCAGCCCGCTCCGGGGCGCCCTCCCCGGAGCAAGCGGGACAACTGGAATGATCGGCACATGACGCTCATCGACGGTTATCTCACCGGAAACAGGAATCGGAACGCAGAGGCAGGCGCGGGGCAGCGGCCCGGCTCCGACGCCTTCTCGGCGCTCTTCGACCCCACGGCCTTCCGGCACATCGAGCGGCTCGGCATCGGTCCGGGGTGGCGCTGCTGGGAGGTCGGGGCGGGCGGCACCTCGGTCGTCTCCTGGCTCGCGAAGCGGGTCGGTCCCACGGGACGGGTCCTCGCGACCGACACGGACATCTCCTGGCATACGTCGGCCGCGCGCACGCCGGTCGAGGTCCGCGTCCATGACGTGGGCGTGGACGGGCCGCCCTCCGGGGGCTTCGACCTCGTGCACGCACGGCGGGTCCTCGCGGGGGTGCCGGACCAGGAGTCCGCGCTGCGGTCGATGATCAGGGCCCTGCGTCCTGGGGGCCGCCTGCTGATCGAGGAGGCCGACCCCGCGCTGCAGCCGCTGTCCTGCCCGGACGAGCACGGCCCGGCGCAGCAGTTGGCGAACCGCCTGCGGCACGCGCTCATCACCCAGCGCGGCACCGACCTCGCGTACGGCCGCGGCCTGCCCCGCCTGCTGCGCGCGGCGGGCCTGCGCCAGGTGGAGGCCGACGCGTACTTCCCCCTGACGTCACCGGCGTGCACGGCCTTGGAGGCGGCCATGATCCAGCAGTCCCGCACGGCCCTGACCACCGCGGGCCTGGCCACCGACGACGACATCACCGCCCACTTGGCGAACATCGCGGCAGAACCGATGGACTTGGCGACGGCGCCGCTGATCTCGGCGTGGGGGAGGAAGGGGTAGGGGCTCCCTCCGCGGGGGCCCGCGACTCAGGCCTTCCCCCAACCACCTCGACGGCCCGAGCCCCCGCCCCGCACCCCTCCGCCACCGCCTCGCCGAGCCCCGCGCCGCCCAGGTGCGAGGCGAGGAACGCTCCGGTGAACGCGTCGCCCGCGCCCGTCGTGTCGTGGGGTGTCGCGGACCGGGCGGGGGTCTCGGCCCGTACCTCGCCGTCCTGGGCGGCCAGTGCGCCCGCCGCGCCTCGCTTGACCACCACCGTGGGGTATCTGCGGTTCAGTTGCGTGGCCGCCTTCGCCAGGTCCGGAGCGCCCGTGAGCAGCCGCGCCTCGTCCTCGCTCGGCAGCAGTACGTCCACTCCGTCCGTCGCCGCCAGGAAACGGTCCACCCCGAGAGCCGTGAGGAACCCCGCCGAAGCCGGGTCCACACTCACCGGCACTCCACGCGCGCGTGCCGAAGCGAGTGCCGCCCCGGCCGCCGCCCGGCTCGGCTCCGCGAAGAACAAATACCCCGACAAGTGCAGCCACCCGACGCCCTCCAGGAGCGCGGGCGACCAGTCGGAGACCGAAAGCCGCAGGGCCGCGCCGCTGTCGGTCAGGAACGTCCGCTCCGCACCGGCGCCCCCGTCGACCACGCAGATCACCGTCCCCGTAGGCGCCTCGGGGTCGACGACGAGTCGGGGACGCACCCCCGCGCGCGTGAGCGCCTCCTCATGCCACCTCGCCGACTCCGCGCCGACCCGCCCCAGGAGGCGTACGTCCGGGCAGCCCCAATCAGCAGCCCAGCAGGCGACGTTGGCGCCCGCGCCGCCCGGCACCGTACGGATCGCCGCCGCCGTGTCCGTGCCGGGTGCCAGCGGTGTGCGGTGCCGCGCGACGATGTCCGTCACGATGTCGCCGACGACCAGCAGGGCCCCGCCCCGCGAGGTCACCGCCCCGCCCAGGCCGCCGCGATCCGCCCCGCGAGCCGTACGTTGCCCCGGACCGCCGCCAGGTTCGCGCCGAGCGAGGCGCCGTCGGTACGCCGCACCAGCTGGTCCAGGAGGAACGGCGTGACCGCCTGCCCGGTGATGCCCCGCTCGGCGCACGCCTCCAACGCCTCGGCGAGCACGCGCGCGTGCAGCGCGGGATCGAGCTGCTCGGACTCCGGCACCGGGTTGGCCACGAGCAGTGCGGACTCGGGGCCGCCGACCGCGTCCTGGGCCCGCATCACCGCGGCGACCTCCGCGGGCGTACGCAGCGTCCAGTCCACCGGATGCCCGGAGTCGGTGAGGTAGAAGCCGGGGAAGCGGTCCGTCCCGTACCCGGCCACCGCGACGCCAAGCGTCTCCAGGCGCTGCAGCGTCGCCGGCACGTCCAGGATCGACTTCACGCCCGCGCAGACGACCGTGATGCGCGTTCGCGCCAGCAGCCCCAGGTCGGCGGACTCGTCCTGCGTCACCGTCCACTCCCGGTGCACCCCGCCGAGCCCGCCCGTGGCGAACACCCGCACGCCCGCGCGGGCGGCGAGCAGCGCCGTAGCGGACACGGTCGTCGCCCCGCTCGCCTCCGCCGCGACGGCGAGCGCCAGGTCGCGGTGGCCCAGCTTGCGGATGCCGTCCTCGTTCGCGACCCGCTCCAACTGCTCCTTGTCCAGGCCGACATGGGGGCGCCCGTCCAGTACGGCGATCGTCGCGGGGACCGCGCCCTCCTCGCGTACGACTTCTTCGAGCTCACGCGCCACCTGGAGATTGCGCGGGCGCGGCAGCCCGTGCGCGATGATCGTGGACTCCAGGGCGACGACCGGCCGCCTCTCCGCCACAGCGGCCTGTACCTCGTCGGACACCACCAACACGGGCCTGCCTCCTGCCTGTCGGGTCTCCCCTCATCCCTGGCGGGCGGGACCCGTCCGCAAACCCCGTGCGCCCCGCCCCGGCGCGCACGCCTTGGGAGGGCGCGATTAGGGTGACCCGCCATGACTACGAATGATCAAGCCGCCGCCTCGTTCGCCGTGCACATTCCGGACGCCGATCTTGAGGCGGAGTCGCTCGACCCGGAGCAGATCGTCTCCGGCACCCCGGAGGTCACCGGCAAGGTGCTGTGGGAGTCCGCCGACGGCAAGCAGCTGCGCGGCATCTGGCAGATCACGCCCGGCGTGGTCACCGACACCGAGGCCAACGAACTCTTCGTGGTCGTCAGCGGGCGCGCCACCGTCAAGGTGGAGGGCGGCGACGTCCTGGAGATCGGCCCCGGCGACGCGGCCGTCCTGCGTGAGGGTGACCGTACGACGTGGACGGTGCACGAGACGCTGCGCAAGGCGTACCACATCACGCTGCCCTGACCGCCGGGCTCAGGAGCTGCGGGCTCAGGCCTTCTTGAGCGTACGCAGGAGTGCGAGCGCCGCCATCGGCAGCAGTACGCACACGCCGATGAGGTTGAGCCAGCCGTAGCTCGCCCGCGCGACGATCAGGCCGGCCGCGGCGCCGCCGATGCCCGCCGCCGTGTTCATGGTCAGGTCCGACAGACCCTGCACGGCGGCCCGGGCGGGCTGCGCCACCGAGTCGGTGAGCAGCGCGGAGCCGGAGACAAGGCCCGCGGACCAGCCGAGGCCGAGGACGAAGAGACCGGCGGCGGTCTGGCCGTGGCTGGGTCCGGCCGTGCCGGCGAGCAGCGCGGCGCAGCCCAGGAGCCCGACGGCAAGGCCGATCACGGAGAGCCGCCCGAAGCGGTCGGCGAGCCAGCCCATCACCGGCGAGAGCGCGTACATGCCCGCGATGTGGCCGCTGATGACGAGGCCGACCAGTTGCAGGCTCGCCCCGTGGTGCCCCAGGTCCACCGGGGTCATGACCATGATCGAGACCATCACGGTGTGCGAAGCGGCCACCGTCACCAGGGCGAGCCGGGCCATCGGCGACGCGGCCACCGCGGCCACACCGGCCCGCAGCGAGCGGCTCTGAGCGGAGTGGTTCTCCTCCGGGGCGAGGGCGCGGGCGGTGAGCAGCGGGTCGGGGCGCAGCAGCACCGCCACCACGAGCCCTGCGACGGCGAAGATTCCGGCGGCGAAGAGGAAGGGGCCCGCGGCCTCGGGTATGGCGGTGCCGGAGAAGAGGCGGCTGGTGGGCGCGGCGATGTTCGGGCCGAGGACCGAGCCGACGGTGGTGGCCCAGATGACGAGGGAGATGGCACGCCCGCGCCGGTCGGGCTCGGCGAGATCGGCCGCGGCGAAACGGGCCTGCAGATTGGCCGACGATCCCGCGCCGAAGCCCGCCATACCGAGCAGCAGCAGGGGGAAACTGTCGACGACCGCGGCGAGGACCACGAGCCCGGCCCCCAGCGCGCCGATCAGATACGCAAGGACGAGCCCCGGCCGCCGCCCGCGCGACGTCATCACCGCGGCGAGCGGCAGCGACAACAGGGCCGTGCCGGCCACGGACGCGGTGGGCGCGAGGCCGGACAGCGCCTCAGTCCCGCTCACGTCGGTCGCGAGCATCGGGGCAAGCGCGATACCGATCGGCACCCCGAGCCCGCCCAGAATCTGGCTGGTGATCAGCACCGCCGTCGTACGGCGGCGCAGGGCGGGCAGCGCCTCTGGCGTGGGTATGTCAGGGGCGTCGAGGGTCGAGGTCACTGGCGCAGTGTGCCAGGACGCCGTCCCGGGGGAAACAGAGTTGTCCGCGGCATGCGAGGCGTACGACGGAGGTTCAGAACAGCGGCTGCGGCAGCACCCCTTCCAGGGCCAGCAGCTGCCGTTTCGTCTCGACGCCGCCCCCGAAACCGCCGATGCCGCCGTCGCTCTCGACCACCCGGTGGCACGGCACCACGACCGGCAGCGGATTGGCGCCCATCGCCATGCCGACCGCCTGGGCCGCGCCTGGCTGGCCCACGCGACGGGCCAGGTCTCCGTAGCCGACGACCGCGCCGTACGGAACGGTCGTCAGTTCGCGCAGGACCTGGCGGTTGAACCCGGAGATCAGCGACCAGTCGAGCGGCAGCTCGAAGGCGTGCCGCTCGCCCGCGAAGTAGGCGGCGAGCTGGCGTATGGGCTCGGCGAGAAGAGGTGAGCCGGGCGCTTCGAGCGGTTCGGCCCCCAGCCGGGAACCGAGCCGCTCCACTGCCTTGTCGCGCACCTCGTCCGTCGCGTGGAAGACGACGCTGACCAGGCCTTCGTCCGTCGCGGCGAGCAGCAGTGGACCGATGTCGCTCGCGACGACGCCCCACACCACCTGCCCGAGCTGCTCGTGCTGCCCTTTGGCGTTCATGTCGACCACGGTACGACCGGGCACTGACAACGCCGCCGCGAGCGCGTACGCGGCAGCCCCGCCACTAGTCGGAGAGCGCCTCACGCACGACATCGGGCTTGTTCGTGATGATGCCGTTCACCCCGAAGCCCGCCACCCGCTGCGCGGCGGCCGCGTCGTTCACGGTCCAGGTGAAGATCTCCAGGGGCTTGCCGTGCGGCCCCTTGAACGCGTGGATCGCGGCGACGTACTTGTCGGAGATCGTCGTGTGCGACGAGTTGATCTGGTCGGCGAACTCCGCGTACTCGGGCAGCTCGGCGACCGCGGGCGTGCCGAGGAAGCCCGTCTTGATGTCGGGCCGCAGCTTGTGCACCTTCTTGACGCTGTCCGCGCTGAAGCTCTGGATGACGAGCTTGCTCTTGACGTGGTGCCGGTCGAGCCAGCCCGTCTTGCGCAGGACGGCCAGGCCCTGCTTCTCGATGCCCGGGTACAGCTCCGGCTTCTTGAACTCGAAGACGAGCTTCTGGTGGTTGCGCGAGACGCGGTTCATGTACTGCTTCAGCGTCGGCACCCGCTGGCCCGCGTACTTCGGGCTGAACCAGCTGCCCGCGTCCAGCTTGGCGATCTCCGCCGCGGTGAAGTCCGATACCTTCCACGGCGCGCGGTCGGGGAAGACCTGTTCGACGTCGGTCGTCCGCGTCAGCGTGTCGTCGTGCATGATCACGAGCTCGCCGTCCTTGGTGCGCTGTACGTCGTTCTCGACCCAGCGGAACCCCATGTCAGCCGCCTTGTCGATGGCTGAAAGAGTGTTCTCGGGGGCGTAGGCGGAAGCACCCCGGTGCGCGACGACCAAGGGACTGTCGTGCCGTGCGGACGTCGGGGTGGCCTTCTGTACCGAAGACCGGTCCGCGGCGTGAGCGGTGGCGGAGGGAAGGGCGAGTGCACCGGCTCCCAGAAGAGCGGCGGTGGTGGCAGCGGCAACGCGTGCGTACAACGGTGACTCCTCGCGATGTGTGTGGTCACGGACCGGATGAGAGTGACAGTCCATGGCCAACGCGAGACAGGTGCAGGATGGCCACAGGTTGAACGGGGGCAGCCGGGATTCTTTCCCGGAAAATCGTTCGTAAGTTCCGGAGTGAGCTTTACTCTCTGCGTCAGCTCATGGCCTGTCAGTAGACAGTCTGCTGGGGCTTTTTGGGGGTAATCCCGGCAATCAGACACATTAGGCGGAGGGGCTACCGCGCATGCAGGGGACGATCGACGGTTTCAGCTATGGACTTGTCACACCGGTGACGGCATACCTCATGGCGTTTCTCGGGGGAGCGCTCGGCTTGCGGTGCACCACCAGGTCGCTCCTTGTCGCGCACTCCTGGCGTCCAGGCTGGCTTGCGCTCGGCTCCGCGGCGATCGGCTCCGGCATATGGACCATGCACTTCATCGCGATGATGGGCTTCACCGTCGAGGAAGCCCCGATCCACTACGACAAGGCGCTGACCTTCGCGAGTCTCGCCGTCGCCATCCTCATGGTCGGCATCGGGATCTTCATCGTCGGCTACCGGGGCGCGACCGGGTCGGCCCTGTTCACCGGCGGCACGATCACCGGTCTGGGCGTCGCCTCGATGCACTATCTGGGAATGGCCGGTATGCGTCTGCGCGGGACGCTGGAGTACAACACCCTCACCGTCTCCGCGTCCGTGGTGATCGCCGTCGTCGCCGCGACCGCCGCCCTCTGGGCGGCCGCACAGGTCAGAGGATTCCTCTGGAGCCTGGGCGCGAGCCTCGTCATGGGCCTGGCCGTCACCGGTATGCACTACACCGGGATGGCCGCGATGAGGGTCCATCTGCACGGCTCGACCGCGACGCCGACCGGTGACTCGCCCGCCGAGCTGCTCGCGCCCATGATGATCGGCCCGCTGGCCTTCCTGCTCCTCGCGGGCGTGATCGTGATGTTCGACCCGCTGATGGTCATGGGCAAGGCCGACCTCCAGAGCTCCGCCCAGGGGCCGCACGCCCCCTACCCCGTCCCGCGCTCCGGCGACCGGCACGACCCCCGGGCGGGCCGCAGGCCCCCGCAGCGACCCGGTCCGAGGGCCCCGCAGAGCTGGTGACCGGACCCCGTTGTCAGTGCGGGGTCGTACGGTGGATTCCATGCGGCCCGTATCCAAGATCGAACGCACGGTGGCGCCTTTCGAGGTCGTCAGCAACTACACGCCAAGCGGCGACCAGCCGGCGGCCATCGCCGACCTGGAGCGGCGCGTCCGCGCAGGTGAGAAGGATGTCGTCCTGCTCGGCGCGACCGGCACCGGAAAGTCGGCCACCACCGCGTGGATGATCGAGAAGCTCCAGCGCCCCACCCTCGTGATGGCGCCGAACAAGACGCTGGCCGCCCAGCTGGCCAACGAGTTCCGAGAGCTCCTGCCGAACAACGCGGTGGAGTATTTCGTCTCGTACTACGACTACTACCAGCCCGAGGCGTACGTCCCGCAGTCGGACACGTACATCGAGAAGGACTCCTCGATCAACGAGGAAGTCGAGCGCCTGCGCCACTCCGCGACGAACTCGCTGCTCACCCGGCGTGACGTCATCGTGGTCGCCTCCGTCTCCTGCATCTACGGCCTCGGCACCCCGCAGGAATATGTCGACCGCATGGTGTCGCTCAAGGTCGGCGACGAGATCGACCGCGACCAGCTCCTGCGCCGCTTCGTCGAGATCCAGTACACCCGCAACGACGTGGCCTTCGCCCGTGGCACGTTCCGGGTCCGCGGCGACACCATCGAGATCTTCCCGGTCTATGAAGAGCTGGCCGTCCGCATCGAGATGTTCGGCGACGAGATCGAGGCGCTCTCCACGCTGCACCCCCTCACCGGCGAGGTCATCAGCGACGACGACCACCTCTACGTCTTCCCGGCCTCGCACTACGTGGCGGGCCCCGAGCGCCTGGAGAAGGCGGTCACCAACATCGAGAAGGAGCTCGCCGAGCGCCTCGCCGAGATGGAGAAGCAGGGCAAGATGCTGGAGGCCCAGCGCCTGCGCATGCGCACGACGTACGACCTGGAGATGCTCCGCCAGATCGGCTCCTGCTCCGGCGTCGAGAACTACTCGATGCACTTCGACGACCGCGAGCCCGGCTCCGCGCCGAACACCCTCATCGACTACTTCCCCGAGGACTTCCTCCTCGTCATCGACGAGTCGCACGTCACGGTCCCGCAGATCGGCGCGATGTACGAGGGCGACGCCTCACGGAAGCGGACCCTGGTGGACCACGGCTTCCGGCTGCCGTCCGCGCTGGACAACCGCCCGCTGAAGTGGGAGGAGTTCCTCGGCCGCGTCGGCCAGACCGTCTACCTCTCGGCGACCCCGGGGAAGTACGAGCTCTCGCGCGGCGACGGCTTCGTCGAGCAGATCATCCGCCCCACTGGCCTCATCGACCCGCAGGTCGTGGTCAAGCCCACCGAGGGGCAGATCGACGACCTGGTGCACGAGATCCGCACCCGCACCGAGAAGGACGAGCGCGTCCTGGTCACCACGCTCACCAAGAAGATGGCCGAGGACCTCACCGAGTACTTCCTCGAACTGGGCATCCAGGTCCGCTATCTGCACAGCGACGTCGACACCCTGCGCCGCGTCGAGCTCCTGCGCGAGCTGCGCGCCGGTGAGTACGACGTCCTGGTCGGCATCAACCTCCTGCGTGAGGGCCTCGACCTGCCCGAGGTCTCCCTGGTGTCGATCCTCGACGCCGACAAGCAGGGCTTCCTGCGCTCCGGCACCTCACTGATCCAGACCATCGGCCGCGCGGCGCGCAACGTCTCCGGCCAGGTCCATATGTACGCCGACAAGGTCACTCCGGCGATGGAGCAGGCCATCGAGGAGACCAACCGCCGCCGCGAGAAGCAGATCGCGTACAACAAGGAGAAGGGGATCGACCCGCAGCCGCTGCGCAAGAAGATCAACGACATCGTGTCGGCGATCGCGCGCGAAGAGGTCGACACCGAACAGCTCCTCGGTACCGACTACCGCAAGGGCAAGGGGGCCGACGCGGGAACAGCCGCCAAGGCGCCGGTGCCCGCGCTCGGCGGCAAGGCGGGCAAGGCCGCCAAGGGCAAGGCCGCGGAGAAGGTGCCCACCGACCGGCCCGCGGCCGAACTGGCCGAGCAGATCGAGGAGATGACGGCCCGTATGCGCGCGGCCGCCGCCGACCTCCAGTTCGAGATCGCCGCCCGGCTGCGTGACGAGGTGTCAGAGATGAAGAAGGAGCTCAGGCAGATGAGGGAGGCGGGGCAGCGCTAGGCGTACTGCCTGGTGTGTTGCAAGACCGACACAAAGTGCCGCCCACAGTGCGGCACTGTCCGTGGCTCTGCGTAGGGTGCTGGGCAACCGCACAGACCGGCGGTTGCCCAGGCAGTTCGAGAGGGGACAGCGCGTGACGGTCAACATGACCAAGGGTCAGGCCATCAGTCTGCAGAAGGACGACGGGGGCGCCCTGACCGCGGTGCGCATGGGTCTCGGCTGGCAGGCGGCCCCGAGGCGCGGCCTGTTCGGTACGCGCACGCGTGAGGTCGACCTGGACGCGTCGGCGGTCCTGTTCGCCGACAAGCAGCCGGTGGACGTCGTGTTCTTCCGTCATCTCGTCAGTGACGACGGCTCGGTCCGGCACACCGGTGACAACCTCGTCGGCGGCGTGGGCCAGGGCGGCGACGACGAGGCGATCCTCGTAGACCTGCAGCGGATCCCGGTCCACATCGACCAGATCGTCTTCACGGTGAACTCCTTCACGGGACAGACGTTCCAGGAAGTGCAGAACGCGTTCTGCCGCCTGGTCGACGAGACCAACGGCCAGGAGCTCGCCCGCTACACACTCGACGGCGGCGGTCAGTACACCGCGCAGATCATGGCGAAGGTCCACCGCGCGGGCGCGGGCTGGCAGATGACGGCCATCGGCACTCCCGCCAACGGCCGCACCTTCCAGGACCTGATGCCGTCGATCCTGCCGCAGCTGTAGATACACGGCACCAATAAGTACAGAGGGCACGAGGGGGACGAAGGCGATGACGGCCGAGCTGGTCCGGGGGCAGAACCACCCGCTTCCCGGAACCCGTCTGGAGATCAGGGTCTCGGTCGGCAAGCCGATCGTGGCCGGGGTGACGCTCAGCGACGACCAGGGCAAGGTCCGGGGCGCGGAATGGGTGGCCCACCCGGGCTCGCCCACGCTGCCCGGCCTCGAAGTGCCCCGCCAGGCCGCCGCCGACCACCGCCTCGCGGTGGACCTCGGCGCCGTCCCCGAAGCGGTGCACCGGGTCAATGTGCTGCTCGCGCTGCCCGTCGGCGTAGGGGGGCCGATCAGCTTCGGCGCCCTCGCCGCCCCCTTCGTCGCCGTCACCGGACTCGACGGCTCCGAGGTCGCCAGCTACACCATCACCGACCTGAACGCCGAGTCCGCCGTCGTCGCCCTTGAGCTCTACCGACGGCAGGACGCCTGGAAGGTGCGCGCCGTCGGCCAGGGGTACGCGGGCGGCCTCGCCGACATGCTCACCGACCAGGGCCTGCCGCAGGCGCGCGAACTGGCGGGCGCGATCAACGAAGCGGTGGCCCAGGGCCTCGCCCGCTCGGTGGCGGCGCCGCCACCCCGCTCCTCGGACGACACCCGCGTACGGACGACGGGGCAGGCCGCCCCCGCCCCCGCCCCTGCCCCAGGCCCCGCCCCCGCAGCGCCGGGCCCGGACAGCGCGGCCGGCCAGCCGCCCCCGCCCGCTCAGCCCGCCCCACCCACGCCCCAGCCGGCCGCCACCGGCAGCACGGCCGCCGCAGGACCCGTCAACTACACCCACCCCAGCCGCCAGACCACCGCCCCGCCACCGCCCCCGCCGACCGCGGCCCCCGCCGAGCCGGGCAAGGCCGCCCAGCCCGTGGCGGGCGACGCGACCGGCTGGTCCATGGAGGAGCGGCTCTACAACCAGGTCTGGGGCATGTTCGAGGACCTGGCCCGCACCACGGCCGCGTACCGCAGCGCCGTCGACTTCGCCGAGTCCCGCATGGAGCAGGAGCTGGACAAGGTCCTCTCCGACCCCCGCAGCCGCATCGGCAACACGGGGGACACCGCGCGCGAGGCCGCCCGCGCCAAGCACGGCCTCCTCGTCGACCAGGCCAGGGCCGCCCTCGACCGGGACCTGGCCCAGCTCGCCACCGAGTCCGACGTCGTCGAGCCCGCCCTGCCCATGGCGTACGCGGGCTGGGACAGCCCCGTCTGGCACGCCTACCGCACCCCGATGGAGATCCCCATGGCCCTGCGCCTGGGCGACCTCCACCTGCCCGAGCGCCCCGGCCTGCACATCCCGCTCCTTGTCAGGCTTCCCCTGGAGCGCGGCCTGTGGATCGACAGCGGCCGCTCATCCGGCACGGACTCCCTGGCCGACGGCGACCAACTGCGCCGCCTCGCCATGGACAGCGCGGTCGCGCACGCCGCGCGGCTGCTCGCCGTCTATCCGGCGGGCGAGTTCACGGTGCATGTGATCGACGCGGCGGGCTCCGCCGCGGGCGCGCTCACCCCGCTCACGGCGGCCGGAGTGCTCGCCGAGCCGCCGGCCTCCGGCGCGGCAGGCGTCTCCGCGGTCCTCGCCAAGCTCACCCAGCGGGTGGACCTGGTGCAGATGGCGATCCGCGCGGGCGCCGCCGACGCGCTGCCGCCGGACCTGGACACCGCCGAGCAGCTCCTGATCGTCAACGACTTCCCGCACGGCTTCGACGACCGCGCCGTGACCCAGCTCCGCTACCTCGCGGACGAGGGCCCCGCGGTCGGCGTGCACCTCATGATGGTCGCCGACCGCGAGGACGCCGCCGAGTACGGCCCGCTGCTCGATCCGCTCTGGCGCGCGCTCCTGCGCCTGACGCCGGTGGCCGACGATCACCTCTCCGACCCCTGGGTCGGTCATGCGTGGACGTACGAACCGCCGATGACACCGCCGGGCAGCCAGGTGCTCCGGCAGGTCCTCGGCCAAGTCGCGCGCGCCCGCCGCACGGGTAGCCGCTGACCTGGACTTTTGGCTTTCATTTGCCACCAGCTTTACCAAACCTTGGTGTTTCGCGTACTCTTCATACAGCGGAGGGGAGTACTCCCGAACGCGACGTACCCGTCAATACGGACCGCCATCGGTCCCGGGGCGTCGGCCCGCGGGGCGGTGAGCCGCCTCGGGTGGAAGAGACCTCCGGCAGCGACGACGCTGATCAGTAGCCGTACGACGCCGGAGGCGCAGTGGACGTTTCAATGACTCTCTGGGTGCTGACCATTCTTGGTCTGTGTGCCCTCATCGCGGTCGACTTCTTCATCGGCCGCAAGCCGCACGACGTATCCATCAAGGAAGCCGGAACCTGGACGATCGTCTGGATCGTGCTGGCCGCGCTCTTCGGAGTGGGCCTGCTCATCTGGGGTAACAGCCAGGCGTCCGGCGAGTTCTTCGCGGGCTTCATCACCGAGAAGTCGCTCAGCGTCGACAACCTCTTCGTCTTCATCCTGATCATGGCGAAGTTCTCGGTGCCGACCCATCTCCAGCAGCGGGTGCTGCTCTTCGGTGTGCTGATAGCGCTCGTCCTGCGGGCGATCTTCATCGCCGCCGGCGCCGCGGTCATCGCCAACTTCTCCTGGGTCTTCTACATCTTCGGCGCGTTCCTGATCTACACCGCCTGGAAGCTCATCCAGGAGGCGCGCGCTGACGACGAGGACGAGGAGTGGGAGGAGAACCGCCTCCTGAAGACGGTCGAGAAGAAGTTCGGCGTCGCCGACCGGTACCACGGCACCAAGCTGTTCATCGAGAAGAACGGCAAGAAGATCCTGACGCCCCTCATGGTCGTCATGCTCGCCATCGGTACCACCGACATCCTGTTCGCGATGGACTCGATCCCCGCGATCTTCGGCCTCACCCAGGACCCGTACATCGTCTTCACGGCGAACGCCTTCGCCCTGATGGGTCTGCGCCAGCTGTACTTCCTCATCGGCGGACTGCTCAAGAAGCTGGTCCACCTCAGCTACGGCCTCTCGGTCATCCTGGGCTTCATCGGCGTGAAGCTGGTCCTGCACGCACTGCACGAGAACGGCGTGCACGTCCCCGAGATCTCCATCCCGGTCTCGCTCGGCGTCATCTGCGGTGTCCTGATCATCACGACGATCACCAGCCTCATCGCCTCCAAGAAGCAGTCCGAGAAGGAGGCCGCCGAGCAGGCGTCCGACGAGACTTCGAAGGACAGCATCGAAGCCTGACGGTGGCGCAGTAAGTACAGCAAGGGGTGTGGCCCCCGGCGCTCCGCCCCGGGCCCCACCCCCTCCAGCGGTGAGGGGCCGGGACCGAAGTCGCGGGGGCCCCGCGCCCCGGGCACCCTCGGGGGGCAGATACCATTGGCCC
>NZ_JBICXP010000001.1:0-184416 GCF_043200355.1 Streptomyces sp. NPDC048436 | reverse complement strand
TCCCTACAGGGGGGCCGCGTCCGTGGGTACCCACTAGAGTTCTATGCACTGAAACTAGGCGTGTGGGTGGCGATTAATGAACCCCAGGGGGGGGGCCCCGGGGCCCCCCCCGGCGGCCCACACCCCTTCCTGCTGTCAGGCGACGGAACTGAAGTCGCGGGGCCCCGGCGCCCGGTGCAGCATCGGAGGCATGATCCCTTGGCACCGGACCCTCGTCACCCAGTGGACCGCGGTCGTACCGGTGCTCGCGGTCGTGCTGCTCGCCTTCACCTGGGGCCGCGACGTGCCGGGGGCGGTCGTCGCCCTGGTGACGCTCGTGCTCGCCGGGGCCGTGCTCGCGGCGGTGCACCACGCCGAGGTGATCGCGCACCGCGTCGGAGAACCCTTCGGCTCCCTCGTCCTCGCGATCGCCGTGACGATCATCGAGGTCGCCCTGATCGTCACCCTGATGGCCGATGGCGGCGACAAGAGCGCCACGCTGGCCCGCGACACGGTCTTCGCCGCCGTGATGATCACCTGCAACGGCATCGTCGGCCTCTGCCTCCTTGTGGGCGCCATCCGCCACCGCGTCGCCGTCTTCAACCCGGAGGGCACCGGCGCCGCCCTCGCCACCGTCGCCACGCTGGCCACCCTCTGCCTGGTCCTGCCGACCTTCACCACCACCAAGCAGGGCCCGGAGTTCACCACGAGCCAGCTCGCCTTCGCCGCCGTCGGCTCGCTCGTCCTGTACGGGCTGTTCGTGACCACACAGACCGTGCGCCACCGCGAGTACTTCCTGCCCATCACCCGCAAGGGCGAGGTGATCGAGGGCGAACACGACGAGGGGCCGACCAGCCGGGCCGCCTTCGTCAGCCTTGGCATGCTCGGCCTCGCCCTGATCGGAGTGGTCGGTCTCGCCAAGGGGGTCTCACCGACGATCGAGTCGGGCGTGGAGAGCGCGGGAATGCCGCACGCCGTGGTCGGCGTGATCATCGCGCTGCTCGTGCTGCTCCCCGAGACCATCGCGGCCGTACGCGCGACCCGCCGCGACCGGGTGCAGACCAGCCTGAACCTCGCCCTCGGCTCGGCGATGGCCAGCATCGGCCTGACCATCCCGGCTGTCGCGGTCGCATCCGTCTGGCTCTCCGGGCCGCTGGTGCTCGGACTCGGCCCGACCCACATGGTGCTGCTCGCTCTCACCGTGATCGTCGGCTCGCTCACCGTCGTGCCGGGACGCGCCACCCCATTGCAGGGCGGCGTCCATCTGGTGCTGTTCGCGGCCTACTTGGAGCTCGCGGTCACCCCATGAGGGACGGTCACCGGGGCGTGCGGGGGCCCTCAGACACGGCTCAGTACGCTGGCGGCATGACGCGCACCCTGGCCAACGCCCCCATCATGATCCTCAACGGCCCCAACCTGAACCTGCTCGGTCAGCGCCAGCCGGAGATCTACGGCTCCGACACCCTCGCCGACGTCGAGGCGCTGTGCGCCAAGGCGGCGTCCGCGCACGGCGGCACCGTGGACCTGCGGCAGAGCAACCACGAGGGTCAGCTGGTGGACTGGATCCACGAGGCGCGCGAGCACCACGCGGGCATCGTCATCAACCCGGCCGCCTACTCGCACACGTCGGTCGCGATCCTGGACGCGCTCAACACCTGTGACGGAATGCCGGTGTTGGAGGTCCACATCTCCAACATCCACCAGCGCGAGGAGTTCCGGCACCATTCGTACGTCTCCCAGCGCGCCGACGGCGTCATCGCGGGGTGCGGTGTGCAGGGGTACGCGTTCGCCGTGGAGCGGGTCGCGGCGCTGCTCGGCGACGCCTGACCCTCGGACTCACCAGCCTCGCTGACGCCACATGGGCAGATACGGGCGCTCGGCGCCCAGCGTGGTGTCGTTGCCGTGGCCCGGGTAGACCCAGGTCTCGTCGGGGAGCGCGCCGAAGATCTTCGTCTCGACGTCGTCCAGCAGGCTCGCGAACGCCCGCGGGTCCTTGTGCGTGTTGCCGATGCCGCCGGGGAAGAGGCAGTCGCCGGTGAAGACGTGCGGGTGGCCGTGCGGGTCGTCGTACACGATTGCGATCGAGCCGGGCGTGTGGCCCACCAGGTGGCGCGCGGTGAGGGAGACGCGGCCGACGCTCACGGTGTCGCCGTCCACGAGCGGCACGTCCGTGGGCACCGGGATGCCGTCGGCGTCCTCGCGGCCCGCGTAGGTCCGCGCGCCGGTCGCGGCGACGACGGCGGCGAGGGCCTGCCAGTGGTCGCCGTGCTGGTGGGTGGTGACGACGGACGCGATGCCGTCGTCACCGATCAGCGTGAGCAGCGTCGCGGAATCGTTCGCCGCGTCGATCAGGAGCTGTTCGCCGGTGGCCCGGCAGCGGAGCAGATAGGCGTTGTTGTCCATCGGGCCGACGGCGACCTTCGAGATCATCAGGTCCTGCAACTCGTGCACATCCGCACCGCCGCCGACCTTCACTGCTCCGCTGTACGTCATGTGCCTCAGCCTATAGCGGCGGCAGGACCGGCAGGAGGCCCCCTTCGGCCGTCAGCGCGGTGCCTGGGCGGCGGCCTGAGAGCCAGCCCACCACGTCGGGCGCGGGCCCGGAGACGGTGACCTCCGGCTCACCGTCGCGGCCGGTGCTCCACGCGTGCGTGCCGTCCGTGATCCGAGTGGGCGGCACATCGGGGTTGCCCGAGAAGCGCGCCGCCAGGAACGCGATCTCCCGTCGCACGAACTCCTCCGGCAGGTCCTCCAGCTCGTATCCGACGCCCAGATCGACATGGTGGAGCTCGACCTCGACCCACCGCCGGAACGGCACCCGTGACGCGGAGTCGGTGACTCCGTTGCGCATCTCGATGGTGCGGGACCAGTCCGCGGGGATCTCCGCCCGCGCCTCGAAGCGTGCCGCGCTCTCGCGCAGGTCGTCGAGCTGTTCGGCAAGCCCCCGCGGTGCGTCCCGCTCGATGTCCGCGTCCCGCGCGTCGGCGCTGACGTACATGGGCCGACCCGCGAGCACATTCACCAGAGCGTCCGCGTTCCGCGCCAGGTGGGCGAGGACATGGCCGCGGGTCCAGCCCGGGAGGCGTGACGGCTCGGCGGTCGAATCGTTGTTCAGTTTCGCGACTGCGGTGAGCAGCCGGCCGGTCGCGTCACGTACAGACGCCAGGTCGCGCACATGATCAATCATGCGTCTGACGATAGCCGCGCCACCCGTTCGGGTGAAGGCATTCGAGCAGCACCGCAAATCGAATGCGCGTGCTATATGGTCGAGTGCGGCATCGGGCATTTCTGGCGCTCCGGGTGTGTTGTGAACCAGGGAAGCCGCCCGGCGTTGTCAGTGGCTCGCCCTAGTCTGTGAACGATGGGGGTTCAGCCCCTGTCACTTCTCTCAAGAAAGGTGCGGACCGGCGTGGCCGACCGTCTCATCGTCCGTGGCGCGCGCGAGCACAATCTCAAGAACGTCTCGCTCGACCTCCCGCGTGACTCCCTCATCGTCTTCACCGGGCTCTCCGGGTCGGGCAAGTCCTCGCTCGCGTTCGACACGATCTTCGCCGAGGGCCAGCGGCGCTACGTCGAGTCCCTCTCGTCGTACGCCCGGCAGTTCCTCGGCCAGATGGACAAGCCGGACGTCGACTTCATCGAGGGCCTCTCGCCCGCGGTCTCCATCGACCAGAAGTCGACCTCGCGCAACCCGCGCTCCACGGTCGGCACCATCACCGAGGTCTACGACTACCTCCGTCTGCTCTTCGCGCGCATCGGCAAGCCGCACTGTCCCGAGTGCGGGCGTCCCATCGCCCGGCAGTCGCCGCAGGCCATCGTCGACAAGGTCCTGGAGCTGCCGGAAGGCAGCCGCTTCCAGGTCCTCTCGCCGCTGGTCCGCGAGCGCAAGGGCGAGTTCGTCGACCTCTTCGCCGACCTCCAGACCAAGGGCTACAGCCGCGCCCGGGTCGACGGCGAGACGATCCAGCTCTCCGAGCCGCCCGCGCTGAAGAAGCAGGAGAAGCACACCATCGAGGTGGTCATCGACCGCCTCACGGTGAAGGACAGCGCCAAGCGCCGCCTGACCGACTCCGTGGAGACCGCGCTCGGTCTCGCGGGCGGCATGGTCGTCCTCGACTTCGTCGACCTCCCCGAGGACGACCCCGAGCGTGAGCGCATGTACTCGGAACACCTGTACTGCGCGTACGACGACCTGTCCTTCGAGGAGCTCGAGCCCCGCTCCTTCTCCTTCAACTCGCCCTTCGGCGCCTGCCCGGACTGCACGGGTATCGGTACGCGCATGGAGGTCGACCCCGAGCTGATCGTCCCCGACGAGGACAAGTCGCTCGACGAAGGCGCCATCCACCCCTGGTCGCACGGCCACACCAAGGACTACTTCGCGAGGCTCGTCGGAGCGCTCGCCGACGCCCTCGGCTTCTCCACCGACATGCCCTGGGCGGGCCTGCCGCAGCGCGCCAAGAAGGCCCTCCTGAACGGCCACAAGACGCAGATCGAGGTGCGCTACCGAAACAGGTACGGCCGCGAGCGGGTCTACACCACCGCCTTCGAAGGGGCCGTCCCCTTCGTCAAGCGCCGCCACAGCGAGGCCGAGAGCGACTCGAGCCGCGAGCGCTTCGAGGGCTACATGCGCGAGGTGCCCTGCCCCACCTGTGAGGGCACGCGCCTCAAGCCGATCGTCCTCGCCGTCAGCGTCATGGGCCGGTCCATCGCCGAGGTCTCCGCGATGTCGATCAGCGACTGCGCGGACTTCCTCGGCCAGCTGAAGCTGGGCGCCCGCGACAAGAAGATCGCCGAGCGCGTCCTGAAGGAGGTCAACGAACGACTGCGGTTCCTGGTCGACGTCGGCCTGGACTATCTCTCGCTGAACCGCGCGGCGGGCACCCTCTCCGGAGGCGAGGCCCAGCGCATCCGCCTGGCCACGCAGATCGGCTCCGGCCTCGTCGGCGTGCTCTACGTCCTGGACGAGCCGTCCATCGGCCTGCACCAGCGCGACAACCACCGTCTCATCGAGACCCTCGTACGCCTGCGCGACATGGGCAACACGCTCATCGTCGTCGAGCACGACGAGGACACCATCAAGGTCGCCGACTGGGTCGTGGACATCGGCCCCGGCGCGGGTGAGCACGGCGGCAAGGTCGTGCACAGCGGCTCCCTGAAGGACCTGCTGTCCAACCCCAAGTCGATCACCGGGCAGTATCTGTCCGGCAAGCGGGCCATCCCGGTGCCGGACCTGCGCCGCCCCGCGGACCCCACCCGTCAGCTGACGGTGCACGGCGCCCGGGAGAACAACCTCCAGGACATCGACGTCTCCTTCCCGCTCGGTGTCCTCACCGCGGTCACCGGCGTCTCGGGCTCCGGCAAGTCGACGCTCGTCAACGACATCCTCTACACGCACCTGGCGCGCGAGCTGAACGGCGCCCGTTCCGTCCCCGGGCGGCACACGCGCGTGGAGGGCGACGACCTCGTCGACAAGGTCGTGCACGTCGACCAGTCGCCCATCGGCCGCACCCCCCGGTCGAACCCGGCGACGTACACCGGAGTCTTCGACCACGTCCGCAGGCTCTTCGCGGAGACGATGGAGGCGAAGGTCCGCGGCTATCTGCCCGGCCGCTTCTCCTTCAACGTCAAGGGCGGGCGCTGCGAGAACTGCTCCGGTGACGGCACCATCAAGATCGAGATGAACTTCCTGCCCGACGTGTACGTCCCGTGCGAGGTCTGCCACGGCGCTCGGTACAACCGCGAGACGCTGGACGTGCACTACAAGGGCAAGTCCATCGCCGAGGTCCTGGACATGCCGATCGAGGAGGCGCTCGACTTCTTCGAGGCGGTGCCCGCCATCTCCCGTCACCTGCGCACGCTCAACGACGTGGGTCTCGGGTACGTCAGGCTCGGTCAGTCCGCGCCGACGCTCTCCGGTGGTGAGGCCCAGCGCGTGAAGCTGGCGAGCGAGCTCCAGAAGCGCTCGACGGGACGGACCGTGTACGTCCTGGACGAGCCGACCACGGGTCTGCACTTCGAGGACATCAGCAAGCTGATCACGGTGCTTTCCGGCCTGGTCGACAAGGGCAACACGGTCATCGTCATCGAGCACAACCTCGATGTCATCAAGACCGCGGACTGGGTCGTCGACATGGGCCCCGAGGGCGGCAACGGCGGCGGTCTGGTCGTCGCCGAGGGCACGCCCGAGGAGGTCGCCGGGGTCGCGACGAGCCACACGGGCAAGTTCCTTGCGGACATCCTCGCGTCGGACCGGATCAGCGAGGCGTTGCCCTCGCAGGGGCGTAAGAGGGTTTCCGCCGCGGCTGCGGCGAAGAAGCCTGCGGTGGCGCGGGCCACCGCCAAGAAGGCCGTTGCCAAGAAGGTTGCTCCGAAGAAGGTGACCAGGGCTCGTAAGGCTTGACCGGGCGGTGCGCATCTGCGGGTGCGTCGTGGTTGCTCGCGCAGTTCCTCGCGCCCCTTCGGGGGCGCCCGCGCGGCGGAGCCGCAGATGGCACAGCCCCGCGCCCCTTCGGGGGCGCGCCAACGGGCCGTCGGACGGGATTTCCCTTGTCCGGCGGCCCGTTGGCGTGGTGCGGTGGGCGCATGCCCGTACGCAGTGAACGCCAAGGTGCCGTCACCACCGTCGTGCTGTCACGGCCCGGCGCGCGGAACGCCGTTGACGGGCCCACCGCCCGTGCACTCGCCGACGCCTTCCGTGCCTTCGACGCGGACCCCGAAGCGCACGTCGCCGTGCTGTGGGGCGAAGGCGGTACCTTCTGCGCCGGCGCCGACCTCAAGGCCATCGGGACACCGGCGGGGAACGAAGTGACCGAGGCGGGGGACGGGCCCATGGGGCCGACCCGGATGCGGCTGTCCAAGCCCGTCATCGCGGCGATCTCCGGACACGCGGTGGCCGGCGGCCTGGAACTCGCGCTCTGGTGCGATCTGCGCGTCGCCGACGAGGACGCGGTGCTCGGCGTCTTCTGCCGCCGCTGGGGCGTCCCGCTCATCGACGGCGGCACCGTGCGGCTGCCCCGGCTCATCGGCGAGAGCCGGGCCATGGACCTGGTGCTCACCGGCCGCCCCGTCCCCGCCCCTGAAGCGCTGGCCATGGGCCTGGTCAACCGGACCGTGCCGCCGGGCACATCCCGGGCCGCGGCCGAACGCCTCGCCGCGGAGATCGCCGCGTTCCCGCAGACGTGCCTCCGCAACGACCGGCGCTCCGTACAGGAACAGGGTGGTCTGAGCGAGGAGGAGGCGATGGCGGGCGAACTGCGCCACGGTCTGCGTTCCCTCACCGAAGCGGCGGACGGCGCGGCCAGGTTCGCCGCGGGGGAGGGGCGGCACGGCTCCTTCGCGGGCGGCAAGCCTTAGCTCTCCGTAGGCGCCGCGGCCTCCGGCTCCAGGAACTGCATGTCCAGCTGGATCTTCACCACGTCACCGAGCAACCCGGCCCCGAAGTCGAGACCGTAGTCACTGCGGCGGATCTCCCCGGTGGCCTCGAAGCCGGCGTGCCGGCGCGGGCTGCCCGGGAAGGCCTGCAGTCCGCCGAACTCGACGGCGAGGGAGACCGGCTTCGTCACGTCGCCGATGGCCAGTTCGCCCTCCATGGTCCACTCGTCCTCCTTGCCGTGGACCCGCGTCG
The DNA here is from genome assembly GCF_043200355.1 of Streptomyces sp. NPDC048436. NCBI lineage: Bacteria > Bacillati > Actinomycetota > Actinomycetes > Kitasatosporales > Streptomycetaceae > Streptomyces > Streptomyces sp. NPDC048436. The sequence continues at coordinate 176,813 of NZ_JBICXP010000001.1, read as the reverse complement.
AGCGGAACGTCATCGTGGGACGGCGCTCCACGTCCAGCAGATCCGGCGCGCGGACATGCGCGTCACGGTCCTTGTTGCCGGTGTCGATCGAGGCCAGCTCGATGGTGGCCGTCACCGCGGAGGTCTCGGCGCTCTCACCCACCACCAGACCGGCCGTCACCTCCGCGAACCGCCCCCGCACCTTCGAGATGCCGAGGTGGCGGATGGTGAAGTTCACGGCGGAGTGGAACGGGTCGAGATCCCAGCTCCCGGCGGGGAGGGGAAGCGCGGTCGTGGCACTGGGGGCACTCGTGCTCGTGTCAGAAGTCATGCCGTCCACGATGCGCGGGCCCCGGCACGGGAGGAAGGCCGGGCTGAGACTGGTAGTGACAGGGCCACGATCCGGTCCGGCGGCGGCTGGTACGTTCGGCCGGTGAGCGACAACGAGCTTGGCACCTTCCTGCGCACCTGCCGAGAAGCGGTCACGCCCGCCGAGGTGGGGCTTCCCACCGGCCCCCGCCGCCGTACGCCGGGCCTTCGCCGCTCCGAGGTCGCCACGCTCGCCGGAGTCAGCGTCGAGTACCTCACCCGGCTCGAACAAGGCCGCGACCGCCACCCGTCCCCGCAGGTGATGGGCGCGCTCGCGGACGCCCTGCGGCTCTCCGTCGAGGCGCGCATCCATATGCGCCGCCTGGAGAAGGAATCGAACGGCGGCGACCCCTGCTGCCCGACGGCCAGCGCGCCCGCCCAGACGGTGCGCCCCACCGTGCGGGCGCTCATCGAACGCCTGGAGCCCACCCCCGCGGTCCTCTTCAACCGGCTCAGCGACGTCCTCGCGTACACCGACGGCTATGAACGGATCGTGGGGCCCATCGGACTCCTCGACAGCGAGCGGCCCAACCTCATCCGCTTCCTGTTCGCCGACGAGCGGGCCCGCACCGCCTACCCCGAATGGGACAGCGTCGCCGACGACCAAGTCGCCTCGTTCCGGGCCGAGTCCATGCTCACCGACCCCCATGCCCAGGGATTCGCCGACGAGTTGACCGTCATAGCCGGTGCCGCGTTCACCGACCGCATGGCGGCCGTGCCACGGCTGCCGCGGCGCAGCGGCGTCGAACGGCTGACGCATCCGGAGGTCGGACCGGTGCGGCTGTCGTACGAGACGCTGACGCTCCCCGACGCCGACGACCAGCGCCTGGTCGTCCAACTGCCCGCCGACGAGGCCTCCTCGGTGGCGCTCGACCGGCTCAACGGCCGCCGGCCGGGCGGCCTGCGCGCGGTGTCGGGCTGACCGCCCTCACACCAGCTCTGCCGCGTACGGCGGCTCCGCCCCCGCCCGCGACACGGTGACCGCCGCCGCGCGCGCCGCGAAGCGCAGCACCTCGCCCCAGCTGTCCGCGCCGAACCCGGCCAGGGCCTTGGCGGACAGCGCGTCCCGTGCCCAAAGCCCGTGCAGGAGAGCCGCGTTGACGGTGTCGCCCGCGCCGATGGTGTCCACCACGTCGACCGCCTCACCCGGCACGGACCACTCGTCGCCCTCCCGCGTGAAGACGGTGAGCCCCTCGCCGCCCCGCGTGATCACCACGGCGGCGGGACCGGACGCGAGCCACTCGCGTGGGGTGCCGCCGAGCCAGCTCGCGTCGTCCTCGGACAGTTTGAGCAGCGTCACCGAAGGCAGCCAGCTCTTGAACCTGGCCCGGTAGGCGTCCGCGTCTGGGATGAGTCCCGCCCGGATGTTCGGGTCGAGTGCCGTGAAGACGCCCCGCGCCGCCTCGCGGCGCATCAGCTCCTCGTACGCGCTCGCGCCCGGCTCCAAGGCGAGCGAGCAGGTGCCGAACGACATCGCGCGTACGTCGTCGGGCAGCCGCCGCGGTACCGCGAAGAGCCGGTCCGCCGTGCCCTCGACGTAGAAGGAGTAACCGGCGGAGCCATCGGCGCCGATCGAGGCGACGGCGAGCGTCGTCGGCTCGGCGCCCCGCTGGACGTACGCCACGTCGACCTCAGCGGCCCGCAGCCCGTCGAGCAGCGCCTCGCCGAACGCGTCCTGCGAAATCCGCGAGCAGAAGGCCACGGGGGAGCCGAGGCGGCCGAGGGCCACCGCCGTGTTGTACGGCCCGCCGCCGAGCCGCGGGGCGAGCGGGGTCAGCCCGGCACCGGCGGCATCCGCGACATCCGCAGAGTCCGCGGAGTCCGCGGAATCCTGCGGGACGAGGTCGATCAGGGCCTCTCCGGCGACGACTATCACGGTGGTTCCTCTCGGCTCTGCGGTTCGGCTCTGCGGTCGTGCCCCCGGCTTCCGCCACAGGCTAGAGCCTCCCGGCGGCCGTGGCCCGACACGGGCGGCACTCGGGCACGGCCGCGCCCAACGCGGGCGCGGGCTCTCGCGCCGGTATGGTCTGATCCGTCACCGAAGCGCCTGACCTGTGGAGACTCCATGCCCGGCACGCCACCCCCCGCCCGCCGCACCGTGCTGCGTGCCGCCGCCCTCGTCCCGGCCGCCGGGCTCGGGATCACGGCCTGCTCGTCAGGCGACGACGGCGGCTCCAACCGGTCCGCGCCGACCGCGCCCGTGGACCTCGGCGCGTCCGACGAGGTGAAGGTCGGCGCCTCGAAGCTCTACACCGACGAGAACGTCGTCGTGAGCCGCATCTCGGACGACGAGTACAAGGCGTTCAGCACCATCTGCACGCACAGACAGTGCCCCATCAACAAGCTCGAAGGGCACAAGCTGATCTGCCCCTGCCACGGCAGTCAGTTCGATGCCACCAACGGCAAGGTGCTGCACGACCCCGCCGTCAAGCCGCTCGCCGAGCTGCCGGTGAAGGTCGAGGGCGGCAAGATCGTCGCGGGCCCCGGGGCCTGACGGGCCCGATCGGCCTACTCCCAGTTCCAGGCGATCCCCAGGATCCCCGCCCGCACCTGCGGCTCCACGAGGTGCACCGACCGGTGGCTTCCGCTGAGCGTCAGTTCCTGGCGTCCGCCGCGCGGTGCGGCGGCCGAATGCTGGGCGAAGCGGTGGCAGCGTACGGGCAGCGCCCTCTCGTCGAACCGGACCTGAAGCGCGTACTGCCCGCCCGCGAAGCTGAAGCCCCGGAAGTACTCGGTGGCCGCCCCCGCCGTGCCGTCCTCGAAGCCGTAGCGGAACAGATGCGTGTCGCCCGCGCGCAGCCGCGCGTCGAAGAGCAGTTCGGCGACGAGCACCCCCGTCTCGTGGTGCCACCGCACGCGTCCCGTCCGGCAGTTCTCCAGGGCGTGGACCGCGACGCGTTCCGGTACGCAGCCGGGGTCGCCGTGGTAGATCGCGAGGTAGCGGTCCACATTGTCCCGGTGGGCGCGCACGACGTGCTGCGAGTCGCGGCCGAGCAGCTCGCGGCGCCCGCCGATCCGTACGCGCTCGTGGTGGCCGATGGTGTGCAGGCCGCCGTCGAGCGGTGACTCCAGCTCGGCGATCAGCTCCTGGAGGACGTCGGACGCTTCGAGCAGGGAGCGGTAGGAGCGGGCTGCGGGGCGTTCGCAGTCGGGGTGCTCGGACGGCTTGGCGAGCAGCCGGATCAGTGATTCCTCGGGGAGTTCGAGGATCTCCTCCAGGGCGCGCACGGCACGGAGCGACTCGGTGCGCTGGGGGCGGCGCACGCCCTGCTGCCAGTAACTCAGGCTGGTCACCCCGACGTTGACGCCCTGGCGTGCGAGATGGTGCCGTACGCGTTGCAGGGGAAGGCGCCGTGCGGCGATCGCGGCGCGCAGCGCGACATGGAAGGGGCCCGTGCGCAGGGCGGCCTCCAGGTCCGCAGGCGCGCCGTCCGCGAGCTGTGTGCCGTGCCGCATCACAAGGCCCTTCTGTGAACATTCACAACGGCCGTCCGGGCGTACGCGCCGGTCGGAGCGGGCCACCAGGTGGGCGTACGAGGGGTGTTCACATCCGTACGCCGCCGTTCACGGCCCAGGTGATTCCGCATTGAACCGTGTTGACCTGCACCCGACAACACTCGATGCTCAATCGCAGCGTCCGGACGCGCTCCTCCACCCCTCACCCCCCGCTTGGGAGGATCGCGATGCGCCATCGAATCAGCAGATATCGCAGCAGCAGATATCGGATCAGCAGACACAGCGGACGCAGACGGCTGTCCGCGCTCGCCCTGGTGGCGGCGGCCCTGGTCGCCGCGCCCGCGGCCACGGCCTCGGCCGCCCCCGACGACCCGTCCGCTCTCGCCGCCAAGCGCCTGAACATCACCATGCAGGCGCAGCAGAAGACCAACTGGTGCTGGGCCGCGGGCGGGAACACGATCGCCACCTTCTACGGCAAGCGGTACAGCCAGAACCAGTTCTGCAACGCGGCCTTCGGGCGCAGCCAGAACACCGAGTGCCCCAACTCGCAGGCCACGCTCGGCAACGTCCAGGACGGCCTCGACTGGGCGGGCATCAACGCCGGTTCGTACGTCAGCGGCTGGCTGCGCTATCCGACGGTGCAGGCCGAGATCAACGCGGGCCGCCCGGTCGAGACCCGCATCCAGTGGTCGAACGGCGGCGGCCACATGCACGTCCTCTACGGGTACGACGATGCGAGCAGCTGGGTCTACTGGGGCGACCCCTGGCCCTCCAACGACCGCTACAACTGGGCCTCGCACAGCTGGTACGTCAGTAACAACACCTTCTCCTGGACCCACTCGCTGTACCGGATCGGGGCGTGAGCGCGATGACCCGTCACCTTCACCGTCACCTTCCGCGCCATCTGTTGCGGGCGGCGCTCGCCGGCTGCTCCGCCACCCTGCTGCTCGGCCTCGCAGCGCCGCACGCGTCGGCGGACGGCGGGCCGTCGGCCGCCGCACGGGAAGCGGCGCACAAGGCCGCCGCCGCTCCCGAGACCCTCGACACGCTCTCCCGCTTCTTCGCCCGGGAGGGGGCCGTCAGCAAGGCCGCCGCGGACCCGCGCGTGCGGGGCGAGGCCGTACCCGTGCGCTACCTCTCCCCGGAGTTCGTGGCCGGTGAGAAGGGCGCTCCGGTCGCCCGTGTGGAGTTCCTCGCCAGCAAGGCGGTCTCCGCCGACGGGCAGGAGGCCTCCTTGTGGACCGTGAAGCAGGGGGGCTCCTGGAAGGTCGTGAACATCGCCACCGGGGACGACGAGACGCGCTACGCGCGCGTGGGCGCCGACAAGCTCCCCGGGGGCACCGTTTTCCGCGAGCCGCAGATCGACGCCTGGTACGTACAGGGCCGGGGGCGGGTGCTTCCGCTGGACGCGGACGCGGTGCGTGCCGTGGGCTCGGGCGGGGTCTCGGTCGCCGTCTACCAGAAGCGTGTCCACAAGGCGTACGGCGACAAGCTGCCGGGCTCCGCGTACGCGAAGTCCGGCAAGGCGGGGGGCTTCGCCCCGAAGGAGCGGATCGCACCACCCCCGGCGGCTTCGGCTGAGAGCCCCGTCACGGTTGCCTCCTCCGTGGCAGGGGCGGGGGCCCTGGTCGCCCTCGGCCTCTCCGGGGTGGCGGTCCTGCGACGTCGCGCCCGGCAGCACGGCTGACCTGACCCGGCCTCCGGCCGGGCGCTTCCCCGCCCACCCGCCCTTCAGGGCGGGTGGGCCTCAGGGCGGCGGGACACGGTGGCTGGCCCCCTGACTGTCAGCGCCCGCCAGTAGGCTGTGCGACATGGCAGACCCCTCCAGCTACCGCCCCAAGCCGGGACAGATCCCCGACTCGCCGGGGGTCTACAGGTTCCGCGACGAACACCGCCGGGTGATCTACGTAGGCAAGGCGAAGAGCCTGCGCCAGCGCCTGGCCAGCTACTTCCAGGACCTGACGAACCTCCACCCCCGCACCGCCTCGATGGTGACCACGGCCGCCTCCGTCGAATGGACGGTCGTCTCCACCGAGGTCGAGGCGCTGCAGCTCGAATACTCCTGGATCAAGGAGTACGACCCCCGGTTCAACGTCAAATACCGCGACGACAAGAGCTATCCGTACCTCGCGGTGACGATGAACGAGGAGTTCCCGCGCGTCCAGGTGATGCGCGGCCACAAGAAGAAGGGCGTCCGCTACTTCGGGCCCTACGGCCACGCGTGGGCGATCCGCGACACCGTCGACCTCCTCCTGCGCGTCTTCCCCGTCCGCACCTGCTCCGCGGGAGTCTTCAAGAACGCCGAGCGCACCGGCCGCCCCTGCCTCCTCGGCTACATCGGCAAGTGCGCGGCGCCCTGCGTGGAGCGGGTCTCGCCCCAGGAGCACCGTGAACTCGCGGAGGACTTCTGCGAGTTCATGACGGGGCGCACGGGCGCCTACATCCGTCGCCTGGAGCGGCAGATGGCTGACGCCGCCGAGGACATGGAGTACGAGAAGGCCGGCCGCCTGCGGGACGACGTGGGGGCCCTGAAGAAGGCCATGGAGAAGAGCGCCGTCGTCCTCGCCGACGCCACGGACGCCGACCTCATCGCCCTCGCGGAGGACGAGCTCGAGGCGGCCGTCCAGATCTTCCACGTCCGCGGCGGCCGGGTGCGAGGCCAGCGCGGCTGGGTCACCGACAAGGTCGAGGCGGTCACCAGCGGCGACCTCGTCGAACACGCTCTCCAGCAGCTGTACGGAGAGGAGAGCGGCGACACCGTACCGAAGGAAGTCCTCGTCCCGGCGCTGCCCGACCCCGTGGGGCCCGTCCAGGAGTGGCTCACCGAGCGCCGCGGTTCGAACGTCTCGCTGCGCATCCCGCAGCGCGGCGACAAGAAGGCGCTCATGGAGACCGTGGCGCGCAACGCCCAGCAGTCGCTCGTGCTGCACAAGACCAAGCGCGCCTCCGACCTGACCACCCGCTCCCGCGCTCTGGAGGAGATCGCCGAGGCCCTGGAACTCGACAGCGCCCCGCTGCGCATCGAGTGCTACGACATCTCGCACCTCCAGGGCGACGACGTCGTGGCCTCGATGGTCGTCTTCGAGGACGGCCTCGCACGCAAGAGCGAGTACAGGCGCTTCCAGATCAAGGGCTTCGAGGGGCAGGACGACGTCCGCTCCATGCACGAGGTGCTCACACGCCGCTTCAAGCGCTATCTCTCCGACAAGCAGCAGACGGGGGAGTGGGACCCCAAGGAGACGGGCCCGGAGAGCGGCGAGGTCAACGGCGAGGTGAGCCCCGAGGTGAACAACCTGACCCCCGAGGTGAACAGCCTCACCGAGGAGGACGGCCGCCCCAAGCGCTTCGCCTACCCGCCCCAGCTCGTCGTCGTCGACGGCGGCCAGCCCCAGGTCGCGGCCGCCAAGCGGGCTCTCGACGAGCTCGGCATCGACGACATCGCGGTGTGCGGCCTCGCCAAGCGTCTCGAAGAGGTCTGGGTGCCGGGCGACGACGACCCGGTGATCCTGCCCCGCACCAGCGAGGGCCTGTACCTTCTCCAGCGGGTACGCGACGAGGCGCACCGCTTCGCGATCAGGTATCAGCGGACCAAGCGGGCCAAGCGCTTCAAGGCCGGGCCGCTGGACGACGTGCCGGGCCTGGGCGACGCGCGCAAGCAGACACTGATCAAGCACTTCGGTTCGGTCAAGAGGCTGCGATCCGCGACAATCGACCAGATCTGCGAAGTTCCGGGCATAGGCCGCAAGACCGCCGAGGCGATCGCCGTGGCCTTCGCCGCCGCGGCTCCCGCGGCGCCCGCCGTGAACACGGCGACCGGAGAGATCATTGAAGAAGAGGAGCCCGTGAGCGCGGGATCCTCAAGCGACGGCGAGGAGTCCGTGTCCGCGGGCGCCTCAGAGGAACGACGGGGGCAGGAGACATGACCGAGCACGACGAAGGCGGCGAGCAAGTGGGTACGGGCACGACCATCACGCCAGGTGAGGCCGCCGAAGTGGCGATCCCCGAGCTGGTGATCATCTCCGGCATGTCGGGCGCCGGACGCAGCACCGCGGCGAAGTGTCTGGAGGACCTCGGCTGGTTTGTCGTCGACAACCTGCCGCCCGCGCTGATCCCCACCATGGTGGAGCTCGGCGCCCGCTCGCAGGGGAACGTGGCCCGCATCGCGGTCGTCGTCGACGTCCGTGGCCGCCGCTTCTTCGACAATCTGCGCCAGTCCCTCGCGGACCTGGAGGCCAAGAGCGTCACCCGGCGGATCGTCTTCCTGGAGTCCTCCGACGACGCCCTGGTGCGCCGCTTCGAGTCGGTCCGCCGCCCGCACCCGCTGCAGGGCGACGGCCGCATCGTCGACGGCATCGCGGCCGAGCGTGAACTCCTTCGCGAGCTGCGCGGCGACGCCGACCTGGTGATCGACACCTCCAGCCTGAACGTGCACGAGCTGCGTGCCAAGATGGACGCCCAGTTCGCGGGCGACGACGAACCGCAGCTGCGCGCCACGGTCATGTCGTTCGGCTACAAGTACGGCCTGCCGGTCGACGCCGACCTCGTGGTGGACTGCCGCTTCCTGCCCAACCCGCACTGGGTCCCCGAGCTGCGCCCCTTCACCGGGCTCAACGAAGAGGTCTCCGGCTACGTCTTCAACCAGCCGGGCGCCAAGGAGTTCCTCGACCGGTACGCCGAGCTGCTCCAGCTCATCGCCGCGGGCTACCGCCGCGAGGGCAAGCGTTACGTGACGATCGCGGTCGGCTGTACGGGCGGCAAGCACCGCTCCGTCGCCATGTCGGAGAAGCTCGCGGCGCGCCTCGTCTCCGAGGGCGTGGAGACCGTCATCGTCCACCGGGACATGGGGCGAGAGTGAAGGCTTCCCTGCGGCTGAACCGCCTGGGCCGCAAGCGGGGCACCCAGCCCAAGGTCGTGGCGCTCGGCGGCGGGATGGGCCTGTCCGCCTCGCTCACCGGACTGCGCCGCATCACCGGTGACCTCACCGCCGTGGTCACCGTCGCCGACGACGGCGGATCGAGCGGGCGGCTCCGCGACGAGCTGGGCGTCCTGCCGCCGGGCGACCTGCGCAAGGCGCTCGCGGCCCTGTGCGGCGACGACGACTGGGGCCAGACGTGGGCCCGCGTCATCCAGCACCGGTTCCAGTCCAAGGGTGACCTGCACGAACACGCGGTCGGCAATCTGCTGATCGTGGCCCTGTGGGAACAGCTGGGCGACCACGTCCAGGCCCTGGACCTGGTGGGCAGGCTGCTCGGCGCGCACGGCCGTGTGCTGCCCATGTCCGCGGTCCCGCTGGAGCTCCAGGCCCTGGTCAAGGGGCACGACCCGGAGCGCCCGGACGACGTGGACACGGTGCGCGGGCAGGCCACGGTGGCGCTCACCCGCGGCGAGGTGCAGTCCGTGCACCTCGTCCCGAACGACCCGCCGGCCGTGCCCGAAGCGGTCGCCGCGGTGCTCGACGCGGACTGGGTGGTGCTCGGCCCCGGCTCGTGGTTCTCCTCTGTGATCCCCCATCTGCTGGTCCCCGAACTGCTCGACGCGCTCATCCAGACGAAGGCCCGCAGGGTGCTCTCGCTCAACCTCGCGCCGCAACCCGGTGAAACCGATGGGTTCTCTCCGCAGCGTCATTTGGAGGTTTTGGCCCGACACGCCCCTAAACTCGCCCTGGACGTGGTGCTGGCCGACGACGCCGCCGTGCCCGACCGTGAGTCGCTCACCGATGCCGCCAAGCGGCTCGGCGCCACGGTCGAGCTGGCGCCGGTGGCCAGGCCCGATGGCACTCCGAGGCACGATCCGGAGCTTCTGGCCACCGCGTACGACCGTATTTTTCGGATGCATGGAAGGATCGGCCCATGGCGATGACGCCAGCGGTGAAGGACGAGATCTCCCGGCTCCCCGTCACCCGGACCTGCTGCAGGAAGGCAGAGGTCTCGGCGATCCTGCGGTTCGCGGGCGGCCTTCACCTGGTGAGCGGCCGCATCGTGATCGAGGCGGAGCTGGACACGGCGATGGCCGCGCGGCGGCTGAAGCGGGACATCCTTGAGATCTTCGGGCACAGCTCGGAGCTGATCGTGATGGCCCCGGGCGGGCTGCGGCGCGGTTCGCGTTATGTCGTACGAGTAGTGGCGGGCGGCGATCAGCTGGCCCGTCAGACGGGCCTCGTGGACGGCCGCGGCCGCCCCATCCGGGGGCTGCCGCCACAGGTGGTCTCGGGGGCCACCTGTGACGCCGAGGCCGCCTGGCGCGGGGCCTTCCTCGCGCACGGCTCGCTGACCGAGCCGGGGCGCTCCTCCTCCCTGGAGGTGACCTGCCCGGGTCCCGAGGCGGCGCTCGCCCTGGTCGGCGCCGCGCGCAGGCTGCAGATCGCGGCCAAGGCCCGTGAGGTGCGCGGCGTGGACCGCGTGGTCGTCCGGGACGGAGACGCCATCGGCGCCCTGCTCACCCGGCTCGGCGCCCACGAGTCCGTACTGGCCTGGGAAGAGCGGCGGATGCGCCGCGAGGTGCGCGCCACCGCCAACCGCCTGGCCAACTTCGACGACGCCAACCTGCGCCGCTCGGCCCGCGCGGCCGTCGCCGCCGGCGCCCGTGTGCAGCGCGCCCTGGAGATCCTGGGCGACGAGGTTCCCGAGCATCTCGCGGCGGCCGGACGGCTGCGCATGGAGCACAAGCAGGCCTCCCTTGAGGAGCTGGGCGCGCTCGCCGACCCCGCGCTGACGAAGGACGCCGTCGCGGGCCGTATCCGCCGGCTGCTCGCCATGGCGGACAAGAGAGCGCAGGACCTGGGGATTCCGGGTACGGAGTCCAACCTGAGCGAGGAGCTGGCCGACAACATGGCCGTCTGAGGTCCTCGTATTCTCCGGAGCCGTCGGTGCCCCCAGGCACCGGCGGCTTCTTCGCGCTCTTCGCACCCGGCCCCTCACGCCATATTGACATGATCATGAATTGTCACGAGCCTGGCGTTCGCGCACAAATGTGCCGGACAACCGCAAGGGGGGCTCATGAGACGAAGAGTGAGATCCAGAGCCGGGGTCAGATCGGTCGTCGCCGCGGGCGCGCTGCTCGTCGGCGGCCTCATCGCCGTGCCGCAGGCGCAGGCCGACAGCGGGGGGAAGGCCCCGGCCGCCGATGATCCGGCGGCCGTGAGGGTCTACGAGGCCGAGGTCACCAAGAAGCAGATCCCGATCCTCATCGAGGCGGGCCAGGACGCCCACGAACTCGCCGGACAGGCCCCCGAGCGCGGCACCGCCCGCGTCGAGGTCTATCTGACCAAGGCCCAGGCCAAGGGCGTGGAGCGCGAGGGCGTCGAGCTCACCGAGCAGAAGGTGTCCGCCACGACGGAGCGGAAGCTCAAGGCCGCGGGGGACGGCGTCTTCCGGCCGTACAGCGGCAAGGGCGGCCTGAAGGAAGAGATCGTCAAGACCGGGCAGGCTCACCCGGGCCTCACCAAGGTCGTCTCCATCGGCAAGACGCTCAAGGGCCAGGACATCCTCGCCCTGAAGCTCTCCAAGGGCGCGAGCAAGTCCAAGGACGGCTCCAAGCCCTCCACGCTGTACATGTCCAACCAGCACGCGCGCGAGTGGATCACCCCCGAGATGACCCGCCGCCTGATGCACCACTACCTCGACAACTACGGCAAGGACCAGCGCATCACCAAGCTAGTGGACTCCACCGAGCTGTGGTTCGTGCTCTCCGCCAACCCCGACGGCTACGACTTCACGCACGCCCCCGACGGCGATCGCCAGTGGCGCAAGAACCTCCGCGACATCGACGGCGACGGCAAGATAGCCGCGGGCGACGGCGTCGACCTCAACCGCAACTTCACCTACAAGTGGGGCTACGACAACGAGGGTTCGTCCCCGGAGCCCTCATCGGAGACGTACCGCGGCACGGGACCCATGTCCGAGCCCGAGACGAAGGCCCTCGACCGCTTCGAGAAGCGCATCGGCTTCGAGTACGGCGTCAACTACCACTCGGCGGCCGAACTGCTCCTCTACGGAGTGGGCTGGCAGGTAGCCACGCCGAGCCCGGACGACGTCCTGTACAAGGCGCTGAACGGCACTCCCGAGAAGCCCGCCGTCCCCGGATACCACCCGCAGGTCTCCTCCGAGCTCTACACCACCAACGGCGAGGCCGACGGTCACGCGGGCAACGTCAACGGCATGTCGATGTTCACCCCGGAGATGTCCACCTGCCAGACGGCCTCCAACATCGACCCGAACGACGCCTGGAAGCCCGAGGACTGCGCCTCCATCTTCACCTTCCCGGACGACGAGAAGCTGATCCAGCAGGAGTTCATCAAGAACGTCCCCTACGCGCTCGCGGTCGCCGAGACGGCGCTCCACCCCGACCAGCCGGTCTCGGTCAACGGCATCGACGCCCCCGACTTCACCCCTGACGCCTTCACCGCGTCGTACGCGCGCGGCGGAGACCAGGAAGTCGCCGTCACCGCCCGCAAGTCGGTGCGCGACAAGGAGCTCAACTACCGCGTCAACGGCGGCCGTACGCACGACGAGAGCCTCAAGGCCTGGAAGGGCGGCGAGACGTACGGCGGTGAGGACAACCTCCACTTCGACCAGTACCGCGCCGACGTCGAGGGCGCGCGTGTGGGCGACAAGGTCGAGGTGTGGTTCACCGGCCGCACCAAGAACGCGGAGAAGGCGCGCTCGGAGAGCGAGCACTTCACGTACACCGTCACCGAACGCCCCAAGGCGAACACCCTCGTCGTGGCCGAAGAAGGAGCCACCGCGGCCCAGGCCCAGAAGTACGTCGACGCCCTGAAGGCCAACGGGCGCCCGGCCGTCGTCTGGGACGTCGCCAAGCAGGGCGCCCCGCACCCGCTCGGCGTCCTGTCGCACTTCTCCGCGGTCGTGCACTACACCGGCGACCCGGTGCCCGGCGCGGCCACCCAGCTCGCCCTGCGCGCCTACCTCAACGAGGGCGGCAAGCTGATCGAGTCCGGTGAGCGCACCGGCGGCAACGTGGACCTCGGCGAGGCACTCACCGACGACTTCGCGCAGTACTACCTGGGCGCGTACGAACGCCTCTCCGCACCCGGCGCCACCAGCTTCACCGGCAGCGGCGCGCTGAACGGCGTCCAGACGCCACTCGCCGCCGCCGACACCAACCCCCTGGACCGGGCGGGCCGTTACACCGTCACGTCCGACACCCTGCCCGCCGAGGAGTTCCCGCAGTTCAAGAGCGCGGCGGCAGGCACCTACCCCGGTCTCGCCAATCCGTACGCGCCCTTCGCGGGCCAGGGCATGGCGTCGGCGACCCACGCAGACCAGGACTGGAAGCGGCTGACCCGCACCATCGACCTGACCGGGGTCTCGGCCGCGGCCAAGCCGGAGCTGCGGTCCGCGCTCAACTGGAATCTGGAGCCCGGCTACGACCACGGCGTCCTGGAGGCGCACACCACCGGAGCCGACGACTGGACCACGCTCCCCGACCTGAACGGCAACTCCTCCACCGCCGTGCCCGCGGAGTGCGGGGCCGGGTTCTTCATCAACGGCCACCCCTTCCTGCGCCACTACCTGACGCAGTCGGCGACCGGCTGCACGGCGTCCGGCACCAGCGGCGCCTGGAACAGCTTCACCGGGTCATCCGGCGGCTGGAAGACCGTCGCCTTCGACCTGAGCGCCTACGCGGGCAAGAAGGTCGAGGTGTCGCTCAGCTCCATCACCGACCCCTCCAGCGGAGGCCGCGGCTTCTTTGCCGACAACGCGCAGCTTGTGATAAGCGGCAACGCGACGGAGACGGAGGGATTCGAAGCCGGTCTCGGCACCTGGGCGGTCTCGCCGGCACCCGCCGGAAGCCCCAACATCACCGGCGACTGGGCGCAAACGGGCGAGCTCTACAAGCCCCACGCGGCCGTCACAGCGCGTGACAGTGTCCTGCTCGGCTTCGGGTTCGAGCATGTGCCCGGAAGTGCCGAACGGGCCGCTCTTATGGGCGCATCCCTTGCACATCTGCGCCGCTGACGCTGCGTAATCACGACCTAGGTCCCGGTGGCCCGTGCCCCCTACTCGGGGGTACGGGCCATCGCGTCGATCACGGTCCCTGTCGATGTCACCCCAAGGCCTTCAGAGAGGTAGGGTCGGAGGCGGTCGGGGACATCCCATACAACTCGCCGGCGTCTAAAACCGGCGTACCAACGAGGAGATCGGTTTCGTGACGATCCGCGTAGGCATCAACGGCTTTGGCCGCATCGGTCGTAACTACTTCCGCGCGCTGCTTGAGCAGGGTGCTGACATCGAGATCGTGGCTGTCAACGACCTGGGTGACACCGCGACCACAGCGCATCTGCTGAAGTACGACACGATTCTCGGCCGTCTCAAGGCCGAGGTGTCGCACACCGAGGACACCATCACCGTCGACGGCCACACCATCAAGGTGCTGTCCGAGCGCAACCCCGCCGACATTCCGTGGGGCAAGCTCGGCGTCGACATCGTGATCGAGTCGACGGGCATCTTCACCAAGAAGGCCGACGCCGAGAAGCACATCGCGGGCGGCGCCAAGAAGGTCCTCATCTCGGCTCCGGCCAAGGACGAGGACATCACGATCGTGATGGGCGTCAACCAGGAGAAGTACGACGCGGCGAACCACCACGTCATCTCCAACGCGTCCTGCACCACCAACTGTGTGGCGCCGATGGCCAAGGTTCTCGACGAGAACTTCGGCATCGTCAAGGGCCTGATGACGACGGTTCACGCGTACACGAACGACCAGCGCATCCTGGACTTCCCGCACTCGGACCTGCGTCGCGCCCGCGCCGCCGCCGAGAACATCATCCCGACCACGACCGGTGCCGCCAAGGCCACCGCCCTGGTCCTGCCGCAGCTCAAGGGCAAGCTCGACGGCATCGCGATGCGCGTCCCGGTCCCGACCGGTTCGGCCACCGACCTGGTCGTGGACCTGCAGCGTGACGTCACCAAGGACGAGGTCAACGCCGCGTTCAAGAAGGCCGCCGACGACGGCGACCTCAAGGGCTTCCTCACGTACACCGAGGACCCGATCGTGTCCTCGGACATCGTCGGCGACCCGGCCTCCTGCACCTTCGACTCCTCCCTGACCATGGTCCAGGAGGGCAAGACGGTGAAGATCCTCGGCTGGTACGACAACGAGTGGGGCTACTCCAACCGCCTCGTCGACCTCACGGTCTTCGTCGGCGGTCAGCTCTGATCAGCGGAGCAGACACCTCGATGTGAGCACAGGGTCCGGACCGCGTAAAGTCACGCGGTCCGGACCTTCTTGCACGTCAGCCCTCCTAAGGAGTCCTGGAGTCCAGCCATGAAGACGATCGACGAACTACTCGCCGACGGGGTCGAAGGCAAGCGGGTCTTCGTCCGCGCCGACCTCAATGTGCCGCTCGCCGACGGCACCATCACCGACGACGGCCGCATCCGCGCCGTCCTGCCGACGATCACCAAGCTCGCCGAAGCCGGCGCCAAGGTGATCGTCGCCTCGCACCTCGGCCGCCCCAAGGGCGCCCCGGACCCGGTGTTCTCGCTGCTTCCCGCCGCCGAGCGCCTCGGCGAGCTCCTCGGCAAGCCCGTGGCGTTCGCCCAGGACACCGTCGGCCCCGCCGCACACGAAGCGGTCGACGGTCTTGAGCCCGGCCAGGTCGCCGTCATCGAGAACCTGCGCTTCAACGCGGGCGAGACGTCCAAGGACGACACCGAGCGCGGCGAGTTCGCCGACAAGCTCGCCGCCCTCGCCGACGTCTACGTAGGCGACGGTTTCGGTGCCGTGCACCGCAAGCACGCCTCCGTGTACGACCTTCCGGCGCGCCTTCCGCACTACGCGGGCTACCTCATCGCCACCGAGGTCGGCGTCCTGAAGAAGCTCACCGAGGACGTGAAGCGTCCGTACGTCGTCGCGCTCGGCGGCGCCAAGGTCTCCGACAAGCTGGCCGTCATCGACCAGCTCCTCGGCAAGGCCGACCGCCTCCTGATCGGCGGCGGCATGGCCTACACCTTCCTGAAGGCCCAGGGGCACGAGGTCGGCATCTCCCTCCTCCAGGAGGACCAGGTCCCGATCGTCCAGGAGTACATGAAGCGCGCCGAGAAGAACGGCGTCGAGCTCGTCCTCCCCGTCGACGTGCTGATCTCCACCGAGTTCCCGGACCTGAAGACCAAGGCCCCGGCCCACCCCACCACGGTCGCCGCGGACGCCATCCCGGCCGACCAGGAGGGTCTCGACATCGGACCCGAGACCCGCAAGCTCTACGCCTCGAAGCTCACCGACGCGGGCACCGTCTTCTGGAACGGCCCGATGGGCGTCTTCGAGCACCCCGACTACGCCGAGGGCACCAAGGCGGTCGCCCAGGCCCTCCTCGACTCCCCGGCCTTCACGGTCGTCGGCGGTGGCGACTCCGCCGCGGCCGTCCGGACCCTGGGTTTCGACGAGAACGCATTCGGCCACATTTCCACCGGCGGCGGCGCCTCCCTCGAATACCTCGAGGGCAAGACGCTCCCCGGCCTCGCCGCACTGGAGAACTGACACCTGATGACTACGCGTACCCCGCTGATGGCGGGCAACTGGAAGATGAACCTCAACCACCTCGAGGCCATCGCGCACGTCCAGAAGCTCGCCTTCGCCCTGGCCGACAAGGACTACGAGGCCGTCGAGGTCGCCGTCCTGGCCCCCTTCACCGACCTGCGTTCGGTGCAGACCCTGGTCGACGGCGACAAGCTCAAGATCAAGTACGGCGCCCAGGACATCTCGGCGCACGACTCCGGTGCGTACACCGGCGAGATCTCGGGCCCGATGCTGGCCAAGCTGAAGTGCACGTACGTGGCCGTCGGCCACTCCGAGCGCCGCCAGTACCACGACGAGTCCGACGAGATCTGCAACGGCAAGGTGAAGGCCGCCTACAAGCACGGCCTGACCCCCATCCTCTGCATCGGCGAGGGCCTGGACATCCGCGAGGCCGGCCAGCAGATCCAGTACACGCTGGCCCAGCTCGACGGCGGCCTCAAGGACCTGCCGGCCGAGCAGGCCGAGTCCATCGTCATCGCCTACGAGCCCGTCTGGGCCATCGGCACCGGCAAGGTCGCGACCCCCGAGGACGCCCAGGAGGTCTGCGGTGCGATCCGTGGCCGTCTGGCCGAGCTGTACTCCCAGGAGCTCGCCGACAAGGTGCGCATCCAGTACGGCGGCTCCGTGAAGTCCGGCAATGTCGCCGCGATCATGGCGCAGCCCGACGTCGACGGCGCCCTCGTGGGCGGCGCCGCGCTCGACACGGACGAGTTCGTCAAGATCGTCCGGTTCCGCGACCAGTGAGTATGCGGTAGCGCCGATACGTCGTACCCTTGCGGGGGCCGGGCGGCTTCGTACCACGAGGCACCGGCCCCCGTCGTCGATCCAGATCCGAGGAAGTTGGTCCAGCCGTGGTTATGGGGTTCTCGATCGCCCTGATCGTCTTCAGTGGGCTGATGATGCTGCTGGTGCTGATGCACAAGGGCAAGGGCGGCGGTCTCTCCGACATGTTCGGTGGCGGCATGCAGTCCTCCGTCGGCGGCTCGTCGGTCGCCGAGCGCAACCTCGACCGCATCACCGTCGTGGTCGGTCTTCTGTGGTTCGCGTGCATTGTCGTGCTCGGCCTGTTGATGAAGGTGAACAACTGACCGCGAAAGCGGCTTGATTGCTACCTTGCTAAAGCTTCGCTTAAAGCCCCATGTACGGTGCGCGCTCACAAGCGCGGATTATCATGGGGCTTGCGTGTCGGGGTGAGGGTGTAACTCCGAACACTGGACGCGCGTTGGGCCTTACGTAGACTGAGGCGCCCGCAGCAGCACCATCACGCAGGGAGTTACGACCGTGGCAAGTGGCAACGCGATCCGAGGAAGTCGGGTCGGGGCGGGGCCGATGGGCGAGGCCGAGCGCGGTGAGTCCGCGCCGCGTCTGCGCATCTCCTTCTGGTGCTCCAACGGGCACGAGACGCAGCCCAGCTTCGCCAGCGACGCGCAGGTTCCCGATACTTGGGACTGCCCCCGCTGCGGCTTCCCGGCCGGTCAGGACAGGGACAACCCGCCGGACCCGCCCCGCACCGAACCGTACAAGACGCATCTGGCGTACGTGCGTGAGCGGCGCACCGACGCGGACGGCGAGGCGATTCTCGCGGAGGCGCTCGCCAAACTGCGGGGCGAGATCTAGGACTTGCGATGGGGCCGGACATCTAAGGGTGTCCGGCCGCTGTGCTTTTCCGGACCTGTCCGCCTTTCACGTGACGTTTACCGTGACGTGTCCGGACAGACAGCTGCAGACATCTCATACCGGGCCCTGATCAATTAGGTTGGAACGTGCAGCGGGGCAAGGTACGTACACAGGTACGAGAGAAGGCTGAAGTCCGAGATGAACGCAGAAAGCCGCGCCAGGCTCAACCGGACGCCCGAGTGGGCGGCGATCAGCAAGCACCGGGAGCAGCTGGGGGAGGTGCAGCTGCGTGAGCTGTTCGCCAAGGATCCGGCGCGCGGCACGGGGTACACGCTCCAGGTCGGTGACCTGCACATCGACTACTCCAAGCACCTCGTCACCGACGAGACGCTGACGCTCCTGCGCGAGCTTGCCGTGGCGACCGATGTCTTCGGCCTGCGGGACGCCATGTTCCGCGGCGAGAAGATCAACACCACCGAGGACCGCGCGGTCCTGCACACGGCGCTGCGCGCGCCGCGGGACGCGGTGATCGAGGTCGACGGCGAGAACGTGGTGCCCGCCGTGCACGCCGTGCTCGACAAGATGGCCGCCTTCGCCGGCAAGGTCCGCTCCGGCGAGTGGACCGGGCACACCGGCAAGCGCATCAAGAACATCGTGAACGTCGGCATCGGCGGCTCCGACCTCGGTCCCGCCATGGCGTACGAGGCGCTCCGCGCGTTCACCGACCGGGACCTCACCGTGCGCTTCGTGTCGAACGTCGACGGCGCCGACCTGCACGAGGCCGTGCGGGACCTGGACCCGGCGGAGACGCTGTTCATCATCGCCTCGAAGACGTTCACCACAATCGAGACGATCACGAACGCGACCTCCGCGCGCGACTGGCTCCTGACCGGCCTGCGCGCCGACCAGAGCGCGGTCGCCAAGCACTTCGTGGCGCTGTCGACGAACGGCGGGAAGGTCTCCGACTTCGGCATCGACACGGCCAACATGTTCGAGTTCTGGGACTGGGTCGGCGGCCGTTACTCGTTCGACTCGGCGATCGGTCTCTCGCTGATGCTCGCGATCGGCCCGGACGCCTTCCGCGAGATGCTCGACGGCTTCCACCTCGTCGACGAGCACTTCCGCACGGCCCCCGCCGAGTCCAACGTGCCTCTCCTGCTTGGCCTGTTGGGCGTCTGGTACGGCAACTTCCACGACGCCCAGTCGCATGCCGTCCTGCCGTACTCGCACTACCTCTCCAAGTTCACCGCGTACCTCCAGCAGCTGGACATGGAGTCCAACGGCAAGTCGGTAGGCCGTGACGGCGAGCGGGTGGACTGGGAGACGGGCCCGGTGGTCTGGGGCACGCCGGGTACCAACGGGCAGCACGCGTACTACCAACTCATCCATCAGGGTACGAAGTTGATCCCGGCCGACTTCATCGGCTTCGCCGAGCCGGTCGCCGATCTGCTGCCGGGCCTGGTCGCCCAGCACGACCTCCTGATGGCCAACTTCTTCGCGCAGACGCAGGCGTTGGCCTTCGGCAAGACGCCCGACGAGGTGCGCGCCGAGGGAGTGCCGGAGGAGCTCGTCCCGCACAAGACGTTCCAGGGCAACCACCCGACGACGACGATCCTCGCCAAGGAACTCACGCCGTCCGTCCTCGGTCAGCTCATCGCGCTCTACGAACACAAGGTGTTCGTGCAGGGTGCCGTGTGGAACATCGACTCCTTCGACCAGTGGGGCGTCGAGCTCGGCAAGGTCCTCGCCAAGCGCATCGAGCCCGCGCTGACCGAGGGTGCCACCGTGCCGGGCCTCGACGAGTCGACGAAGGCGCTCGTCGCCAAGTACCGGACGCTCCGCGGGCGTTGAGCCGCTGAACAGTACGGCCCGGCCCGCCGAGAGGCGGACCGGGCCGTACTGCTGTGTGAACCGCTCAGGCTCAGGGAGAAGCCGGCGGATACAGGTCGCGCGGCAGCTGCGAGGCCGCCGCCGCGTCGAGCAGCCACAGCGTCCGTGACCTGCCGTACGCGCCCGCCGCGGGCGCCTGGACCTCGCCCGCGCCGGACAGGGCCATCGCCGCGGCGTTCGCCTTGTCCTCGCCCGCCGCGAGCAGCCACACCTCGCGTGCCGCCCGGATCGCCGGGAGCGTGAGCGTGATGCGGACGGGCGGCGGCTTGGGCGCGCCGTGCACGCCGACCACCGACCGCTCCGTCTCACGGACCGCGGGCAACTCCGGGAAGAGCGAGGCGACATGGGTGTCCGGGCCGACGCCCAGCATCAGCACGTCGAACGTCGGGACCGGACCGTGGTCCTCGGGCCCCGCCGCCGCGGTGAGCTCGGCGGCGTACATCTCGGCCGCCGCGTCCACCTCGTACGCGCCGTCCGACGCGGGCATCGGATGCACCCGGGCCGGGTTCAGCGGCACCGAGTCGAGCAGTGCCTCCTTGGCCTGGGTGTAGTTGCGCTCCGGGTCGCCGTCCGGCAGGAAGCGCTCGTCGCCCCACCACAGGTCGAGGCGCGACCAGTCGATCGCGTCCTTGGCCGGAGCCGAACTCAGCGCGGCAAGCAGGCCGTTGCCGTTGCGGCCACCGGTGAGGACCACCGACGCGTAGCCGCGGGCGGCCTGCGCGTCGACGATCTTCGTGATGAGGCGGGCCGCCGCGGCCTGCGCCATCAGCTCCTTGTCGCGGTGCACGACCAGCTGTGGGGCCGCGCTCACTTCGCCGCCGCCTTCTTGGCCGCGGTCTTCTTGGCGGGGGCGGACTTCTTCGCCGCCTCGGCCGGTTCTTCCACCGCGGGGACCGCGCTGCGCTCAGCCGGCTCACCCAGGCGGTCCACGCCGTACTTCAGCGCGGACGCGTAGGTGTCGTCCGGGTCGAGGCGGCGCAGCTCCTCGGCGATCAGCTCGGCCGTCTCGCGGCGCTTGAGCGCCACCGCACGGTCGGGCTGTCCCTGGATGGAGAGCGTCGCCAGCGAGCCGTCGGCCCGGCCGAGCACGATGGGACCGCAGTCGGTGTCCATGCGTACGCCGGTCAGGCCGGGGCCCGCCGAAAGCGAGCGCTTGACCGGGACGTTGAGCCGGCTCGCGAGCCACATGGCGAGCAGCTCGCAGCTCGGGTTGAACTCCTCGCCCTCCACCTCGACCGACGTCACCTTGCAGGCGATCTGGTCGAGGGCCGCCGCGAGCATCGAGCGCCACGGGGTGATCCGGGTCCAGGAGAGGTCCGTGTCGCCGGGGTGGTAGGCCTCGGCGCGCGCGGTCAGCTCGTGGATCGGCTGCTCCGCGGCGTACGTGTCCGTGACGCGGCGCTGGGCGAGCGCGCCCAGCGGGTCGTTGGCCGGGTCGAGCGGCGCGTTGACCGGCCACCACACGACCACGGGTGCGTCGGGAAGGAGCAGCGGCAGGACGACCGACTGGGCGTGGTTGATGACGTCGCCGTACAGCCGCAGGACCACCGTCTCGCCGGTGCCCGCCTCGACACCGACCCGTACCTCCGCGTCGAGGCGCGATGTCGTGCGGTCACGGGGCGAGCGCGCGGCGCGCTTGATGACGACCAGGGTGCGCGAGGGGTGCTCGCGGGACGCCTCGTTGGCGGACTTCAGGGCGTCGTAGGCGTTCTCCTCGTCGGTGACGATGACGAGGGTGAGCACCATGCCGACGGCTGGGGTGCCGATCGCCCTGCGCCCCTTCACGAGCGCCTTGTTGATCTTGCTGGACGTGGTGTCCGTAAGGTCGATCTTCATGGGCGACGCCAGCTCCGTCCGTCTCGTGCGAGCATTTCGTCCGCCTCGGACGGGCCCCAGGTCCCGGACGGGTACTGCGCGGGCTTGCCGTGCTTGTCCCAGTACTCCTCGATCGGGTCGAGGATGTTCCAGGACAGCTCGACCTCCTCCGTGCGCGGGAAGAGGTTGGCGTCGCCGAGCAGGACGTCCAGGATCAGGCGCTCGTACGCCTCCGGGCTGGACTCGGTGAAGGACTCGCCGTACGCGAAGTCCATCGACACGTCACGGATCTCCATCGAGGTGCCGGGCACCTTCGAGCCGAACCGGACCGTGATGCCCTCGTCGGGCTGGACGCGGATGACGATCGCGTTCTGGCCCAGCTCCTCCGTCGCCGTGTGGTCGAAGGGGGAGTGGGGCGCGCGCTGGAAGACGACCGCGATCTCCGTGACGCGACGGCCCAGGCGCTTGCCGGTGCGGAGGTAGAAGGGGACGCCCGCCCAGCGGCGGTTGTCCACCTCCAGCTTGATGGCCGCGTAGGTGTCGGTCTTCGACTTGGGGTCGATGCCCTCTTCCTGGAGGTAGCCGACGGCCTTCTCGCCGCCCTGCCACCCCGCGGCGTACTGACCGCGGACCGTGCTCTCGCCGAGGTCCTTGGGCAGCCGCACGGCGCCCAGGACCTTCGCCTTCTCGGCGACCAGCGCGTTCGCGTCGAAGGAGGCGGGCTCCTCCATCGCGGTCAGCGCCATCAGCTGGAGCAGGTGGTTCTGGATGACATCGCGGGCGGCGCCGATGCCGTCGTAGTAACCGGCACGGCCGCCGATACCGATGTCCTCGGCCATCGTGATCTGGATGTGGTCCACATACGACCGGTTCCAGATCGGCTCGAACATCTGGTTGGCGAAGCGGAGCGCCAGGATGTTCTGGACGGTCTCCTTGCCGAGGTAGTGGTCGATCCGGAACACCTGGTCCGGCGCGAACACCTCGTGCACGATCGAGTTGAGGTCCTTGGCCGAGGCCAGGTCGTGGCCGAAGGGCTTCTCGATGACCGCGCGGCGCCAGGAACCCTCGGGCGCGTCCGCCAGCTCGTGCTTCTTGAGCTGCTGGACGACCTGCGGGAAGAACTTCGGCGGC
Source organism: Streptomyces sp. NPDC048436 (assembly GCF_043200355.1). Classification (NCBI taxonomy): domain Bacteria; kingdom Bacillati; phylum Actinomycetota; class Actinomycetes; order Kitasatosporales; family Streptomycetaceae; genus Streptomyces; species Streptomyces sp. NPDC048436. The sequence goes on along the minus strand of NZ_JBICXP010000001.1, from coordinate 154,019 downwards.
ACCGACAGGTAGAAGGCGAAGTTGCCGCCCGTGCCCTGCGCCTTGTCGAGATCCTGGATGGTGGCCTTGAGCTGCTCGAAGGCGGCGTCGTCGTCGAAGTTTCCCTGGACGAAGCGCATGCCCTGGATGAGCTGCTGCCAGACCTCCTCGCGGAACGGCGTACGCGAGTGCTCCTTGACCGCGTCGTGGACGACCTGGGCGAAGTCCTCGTCCTCCCAGTCGCGACGCGCGAAGCCGATGAGTGAGAAGCCCGGCGGCAGAAGCCCTCGGTTGGCGAGGTCGTACACAGCGGGCATCAGCTTTTTACGGGACAAATCGCCCGTGACGCCAAAGATGACCAGGCCCGACGGCCCCGCGATACGCGGGAGCCGTCGGTCTGCGGCGTCACGCAGCGGATTGCTGCTTGACAAAGTGGTCAGCCCTTCGAAGGAGCGAGGCGCTTGAGCTCGGCCTCGGTCGACTTGAGCAGGTCGGTCCAGGAGGCCTCGAACTTGTCGACGCCCTCGTCCTCCAGGAGCTGCACGACCTCGTCGTACGAGATGCCGAGCTTCTCCACGGCGGCGATCTCGGCACGCGCCTGGTCGTAGGTGCCCGCGATCGTGTTGCCGGTGATCGAACCGTGGTCGGCGGTGGCCTCCAAAGTGGCCTCCGGCATCGTGTTCACCGTGTTCGGCGCGACCAGGTCGTCGACGTACAGGGTGTCCTTGTACGCCGGGTCCTTGACGCCGGTCGAGGCCCACAGCGGACGCTGCTTGTTGGCCTGCGCCTTGTCGAGGGCGGCCCAGCGGTCGGAGGAGAAGACCTCCTCGTACGCCTCGTAGGCGAGGCGGGCGTTGGCGAGTGCGGCCTTGCCCTTGGCGGACTTGGCCTCGTCCGTGCCGATGGCGTCGAGGCGCTTGTCGATCTCGGTGTCCACACGGGACACGAAGAAGGACGCCACCGAGTGGATCTTGGAGAGGTCGAGGCCGCGCTCCTTGGCCTTCTCCAGGCCCGCGATGTACGCGTCCATGACCATGCGGTAACGCTCGAGCGAGAAGATCAGCGTGACGTTGACGCTGATACCGAGGCCGATGACCTCGGTGATCGCCGGGATGCCCGCCTGGGTGGCAGGGATCTTGATGAGCGCGTTCGGACGGTCCACCAGCCAGGCGAGCTGCTTGGCCTCGGCCGTCGTGGCCTTCGTGTTGTGCGCCAGGCGCGGGTCGACCTCGATCGACACGCGGCCGTCCTGGCCGCCCGTCGCGTCGAACACCGGGCGCAGGATGTCGGCGGCGTCACGGACGTCCGCCGTCGTGATCATGCGGATGGCCTCTTCGACCGTGACCTCGCGGGTGGCGAGGTCGGAGAGCTGCGCGTCGTAGCCGTCGCCCTGCGAAATCGCCTTCTGGAAGATCGACGGGTTCGTCGTGACACCGACCACATGGCTCTGGTCGATCAGCTCGGCGAGGTTGCCGGACGTGATCCGCTTGCGCGACAGGTCGTCCAGCCAGATCGCGACGCCTTCGTCGGAGAGGCGCTTGAGTGCGTCTGTCATGGGGGTTACATCTCCTACTTCGTTCGTATGTCGGCGTCAGCGCTGTGCGGCGTCGATCGATTCCCGGGCGGCTGCGGCCACGTGGTCGGCGGTGAAGCCGAACTCGCGGAAGAGCACCTTGCCGTCGGCCGACGCACCGAAGTGCTCCAGCGAGACGATGCGCCCGGCGTCACCCACGAAGCGGTGCCAGGTCAGGCCGATGCCCGCCTCGACCGCCACGCGCGCCCTGACGGACGGCGGAAGGACGCTGTCGCGGTACCCCTGGTCCTGTGCCTCGAACCACTCGACGCACGGCATCGAGACGACACGCGTCGGAACGCCCGCGGCCTGGAGCTGCTCGCGTGCCTCGACGGCGAGCTGCACCTCGGAGCCGGTGCCGATGAGGACGGCCTCGGGAGCGCCGCCGTCGGCCTCGAACAGGACGTAACCGCCCTTGGCCGCGCCTTCGGTGACCTCGCGGTCGTACGTCGGGACGCCCTGGCGGGTCAGCGCGAGGCCGTGCGGGGCGCCCTTGCCGTACTCCTTGGTGAAGCGCTTGAGGATCTCGCGCCACACGACGGTCGTCTCGTTCGCGTCCGCGGGGCGCACGACGTTCAGGCCCGGGATGGCACGCAGCGAGGCCAGGTGCTCGACCGGCTGGTGCGTCGGGCCGTCCTCGCCGAGGCCGATGGAGTCGTGCGTCCACACGTACGTCACCGGGAGGTGCATCAGCGCGGAGAGGCGTACGGCGTTGCGCATGTAGTCGGAGAACACCAGGAAGGTGCCGCCGAAGATGCGGGTGTTGCCGTGCAGTGCGATGCCGTTCATCTCCGCGGCCATCGAGTGCTCGCGGATACCGAAGTGGATCGTACGGCCGTACGGGTCGGCCTCCGGGAGCGGATTGCCCACCGGGAGGAACGACGACGTCTTGTCGATCGTCGTGTTGTTCGAGCCGGCGAGGTCGGCGGAGCCGCCCCACAGCTCGGGGATGACCGGGCCGAGGGCCTGAAGGATCTTGCCGGACGCGGCACGCGTCGCGACACCCTTGCCCGTCTCGAAGACCGGGAGCTTCTCCTCCCAGCCGGCCGGCAGCTCACCCGAGGCGATGCGGTCGAACTCGGCGGCGCGCTCGGAGTTGGCGGTCCGCCAGGCGGCGAAGCTCTTCTCCCACTCGGCCTTGGCGTCACGGCCGCGGTCCAGCGCCGCACGCGTGTGCGTGAGGACCTCGTCGGAGACCGCGAAGTTCTGCTCCGGGTCGAAGCCGAGGACGCGCTTGGTGGCCGCGACCTCTTCGTCGCCGAGCGCCGAGCCGTGCGCGGCCTCGGTGTTCTGCGCGTTCGGTGCGGGCCAGGCGATGATCGAGCGCATCGCGATGAAGGACGGCTTGTCCGTGACGGCCTTCGCGGCCTGGATCGCCTTGTAGAGGGCGGCCGGGTCGAGGTCGCCGTTCTCCTTGGGCTCCACGCGCTGGACGTGCCAGCCGTAGGCCTCGTACCGCTTCATGGTGTCCTCGGACACCGCGGTCTCCGTGTCGCCCTCGATCGAGATGTGGTTGTCGTCCCACAGCAGTACGAGGTTGCCGAGCTTCTGGTGCCCGGCCATGGACGACGCCTCGCCGGAGATGCCCTCCTGGAGACAGCCGTCACCGGCGATCGCGAAGATGTGGTGGTCGAACGGCGACTCGCCCTCGGCGGCCTCCGGGTCGAACAGGCCACGCTCGTAACGGGCGGCCATCGCCATGCCCACGGCGTTCGCGACGCCCTGGCCCAGCGGGCCCGTCGTCGTCTCCACGCCCGTGGTGTGCCCGTACTCCGGGTGGCCGGGGGTCTTCGAACCCCAGGTGCGGAACGCCTCCAGGTCAGCGAGCTCCAGGCCGAAGCCGGCCAGGTAGAGCTGAATGTAGAGGGTCAGGGACGAGTGGCCCGCGGAAAGAACGAACCGGTCGCGTCCGGTCCAGTTGGCGTCCGCGGGGTCGTGCCGCATCACCTTCTGGAAGAGGGTGTACGCGGCAGGCGCGAGGCTCATGGCCGTACCCGGATGGCCGTTGCCGACCTTCTGTACGGAGTCCATGGCCAGGACGCGGGCGGTATCAACGGCCCGCTGGTCCAGTTCGGTCCACTCGAGGTCTGTGGTGGTCGGCTTGGTGCTCACCCTGAGTCAGGGCTCCTCTCCACATGTCGAATGCCGGCGATGTAGATCCCACCGGCCGCTGTCGAGCCTACCGCTGTAAAGACGTGCATTTTTTCGAGTCATTCCAGACTGCGGGTGCCGCCCGCGATCCGCCTCCCGAAAGGGATCCACGGTGTTCACCATGTGATGTCAGGGCCGCTCATCTGGACTGTCGGAACGAGTGCGGGACCGCTCATCTGAATGGGTGGCGGGCCGTGTTTTCGGCTGCCCGACATGTCGCTCAACACGACCCCACCCCCGCGATGGGCGAGGTATGGGCAACGTCTACAGTGGCGTGGTACGCGCGAGCCTTTACCGGATCTTCATGTCTGAACGTCCGACGCGGCTTGCTGGGAAGTCTCTGTCAGGGGTGTGCGTGACGGCCGTTGAATCCCGTCCAGCGGGGTCGCTCGGGACGAGCTCAAGCCCAAGCCACCGGCCGCTCGGGGCCCGTGTCATGGCGTTCGTGGCGCTCACCAAGCCGCGGATCATCGAACTCCTCCTCATCACCACCGTTCCGGTGATGTTCCTCGCCGAGCAGGGGGTGCCCGACCTCTGGCTCGTCTTCGTGACCTGCCTGGGCGGTTACCTCTCGGCGGGCGGCGCGAACGCGCTCAACATGTACATCGACCGTGACATCGACGCCCTCATGGACCGTACGTCCCAGCGGCCGCTCGTCACGGGAATGGTGAGCCCGCGGGAGTGCCTGGCGTTCGGCATCGCGCTCGCCATCGCCTCCACCCTGCTGTTCGGCCTCGCCGTCAACTGGCTGTCGGCCTGGCTCGCGTTGGGTGCGCTGCTCTTCTACGTGGTCGTCTACACGATGATCCTTAAGCGCCGCACCTCGCAGAACATCGTCTGGGGCGGCATCGCGGGCTGTATGCCGGTCCTCATCGGCTGGTCCGCGGTCACCAATTCCATGGCCTGGGCGCCGGTCATCCTCTTCCTGGTCATGTTCTTCTGGACGCCGCCGCACTACTGGCCGCTGTCGATGAAGGTGAAGGACGACTACGCGCGCGTGGGCGTGCCGATGCTGCCGGTCGTCGCCTCGAACAAGGTGGTCGCGCGGCAGATCGTCCTCTACAGCTGGGTGATGGTCGCCGTCTCGCTGCTGCTCCAGCCCCTCGGCTACACCGGCTGGTTCTACACGGCGGTCGCCTTCGTGACCGGCGGCTACTGGCTGTGGGAGGCCCATGGCCTGCAGAACCGCGCCAAGGCGGAGGCCACCGGCGGCAAGCTCAAGGAGATGCGGCTCTTCCACTGGTCGATCACCTACGTCTCGCTGCTCTTCGTGGCGGTCGCGGTGGACCCCTTCCTGCGCTAGGCGCTCCGCTGGGAGACCGGCGCACCCCCTGCGGGCCGTCGGTGGCTGATCGCGCAGTTCCCCGCGCCCCTTACGGGGCGCGGTTTGCTGCGTGGCCCACGCCACGCCACCCGCCCGTCGCCAGACGACCTACCCGTCGGTAGCATCTGCGCATGGCAGAGACGCAGCAGCATGAGGACAGCAAGTACGCCGCCAAGGCCGAGCGCCGAGCGGCCAAGCTGGCCAAGGAGATCGGCGCCTTCGCCCGGGCGCACGGCGGTGCCGAGGGGCAGCTCGCGTACATCGGGCACGAGGGCACCCGCATCGTCCTGGTAGGCGATGACGGCGGCTGGGGCGACCTGGTGGCGCCCAGTTACGCGATCGCGCAGAGCGCCGTCGAGAAGGCCGGGATCACCGTCCACGAGACCTTCGACGGCGAGTTCGCGGCCAAGGTGAAGACCGGCCCCTACGAGTGGACGCGCATGGCGGGCATTCAGGTCGGCGGTCCGAGCAACGGCTGAGGCCGTCACGGACAGACCGGCCGCAAGCAACACCTGACGCCCGGGTCACCCGTTAGGACCGTAGGAGCACGGTCCGCCTACAGGGAGCCCGGATGATCGAAACGCCGTCCCTGGTCGACCAGTACTGCCACGGAGTGCTGCGCACGGAGCTGGGCCTTGGCACCTTCGAGGCCCACCTCGGCCGCGGCGAGGGACCGCCCGCGCCCGGCACCACGTTCTTCGACACCCAGACGGGCTTCGCCGTACGCCGCTGGTGCCCGCCGCTGCTCGGCCTCGAACCGCACTGCCCGCCCGCCCGCTATCTCGCCAGGCGTCGCGAACTCGGCGTACTGGAGTCGGGGCGGCGGCTGTTGCGGGGGAGCGGCATCACCACGTATCTCGTCGACACGGGTCTGCCGGGGGATCTGACGGGGCCCGGCGAGATGGCGTCCACCGGCGACGCCGAAGCCCGCGAGATCGTCCGCCTGGAGTTACTGGCCGAACAGGTGGCCGACACCTCCGGGACCGTCGACTCCTTCCTCGCCAACCTCGCCGAATCCGTGCACGCCGCCGCCGCGGGAGCCGTCGCCTTCACCTCCGTCGCGGGCGTGCGGCGCGGCATCGCCCTGGCCCCCGAACCGCCGGGGCCCGGCGAGGTGCGGGGCGCCGCGGGCCGCTGGCTTGCGGGGCGTCAGGTGGGCGGCGCGCTCCAGGACCCCGTACTGCTGAGGCATCTGCTGTGGATCGCGGTCGCTTCGGGGCGCCCGTTGCAACTGCACGCCGGGACCGGTGACCCGCAGACCTACCTGGGCGGCTTCGCGCGGGCGACCGCGGGGCTCGGCACGGACCTGGTGCTGCTGCACGGCTACCCCTACCACCGCAACGCCGCGGACCTCGCGGGCCTCTTCCCGCACGTGTACGCCGATCTGGGCCCCGCCCTGGTGCGTACGGGCGCCCGCGCGGCGGCCGTGCTCGCGGAGATCCTGGAGCTCGCGCCCTTCGGCAAGCTGCTGTTCTCCAGCGGCGCGCACGGACTTCCCGAGCTGCACGTGGTGGGGGCGCGGCTCTTCGGGGCGGCGCTGGGAAAGGTGCTCGGCGGCTGGGTCGCCGACGGGGCGTGGTCGCTGCCGGACGCGCAGCGGGTGGCGCAGCTCGTCGCGGCGGGCAACGCGCGCCGCGTGTACGGGCTTTCGGAGGGCGGCTGAGCGGCTGGGCTCAGACGGCCGAAAGCCGGGAGTCGCCCGTCTGGGACGGCACATCGGCCGTGACGTAGGGCCGTTCGCGCAGCGAGAGCAGGACGCGCATCACGCCGATCCAGACCACGCACGAGCCGAACATGTGCAGGCCCACCAGGACCTCGGGCAGGTCCGTGAAGTACTGGACGTAGCCGATCGCGCCCTGGGCAAGCAGGATCAGGAACAGGTCGCGGGTGCGGTGCAGCGGGCCCTTGGGGGCGTCGACCGCCTTGAGGACGAACCACAGGGCGAACGTGAGCGTCACCACGATCCAGGCGAGCACGGCGTGCAGTTTGCTGACGGTCTCCCAGTCGAAGCCCATCCTCGGCACCTCGCTGGAGTCGCCCGCGTGCGGCCCCGAGCCGGTCACGACCGTGCCGACGGCGATGAGCAGCACCGAGGCCGCGACCAGGAACCACACCAGCTGCGCCACGGCCGTCCCGACCAGCGGGCGCGCATCGGCGTCGCCCTCGCGGGTGCGCTGCCACATCGTGACGGCGACCGCGATCAGGGCGGTGGAGAGCAGGAAGTGCGCCGCGACCGTGTACGGGTTCAGGCCGACGAGGACCACGATGCCGCCGAGCACCGCGTTGCCCATGACCAGCCAGAACTGGGTCCAGCCGAGCCGCGTCAGGCTGCGCCGCATCGGCTTCTGCGAGCGCGCCGTGATGATGGCCCAGCCGACGGCCGCGCACAGCACGTACGTCAGCATGCGGTTGCCGAACTCGATGGCTCCGTGGAAGCCCATCTCGTGGGTGGCCGTCAGGGAGTCGTCCGTGCACTTGGGCCAGGTCGGGCAGCCGAGGCCCGATCCCGTCAGCCGGACGGCGCCGCCGGTGACCACGATGCACACCGTCATCGCCAGCGAGATGAGGGCCGCGCGCTGGACGGTCCGCTGTGTCGGGGTCCAGCGTTCGGCGATGAAGGCGAGCGGGTTGCGCACGGCGGAGACGGCGTCGGCTCGGGTCACGTTTGGCACGGGCCCCATCGTAGGGGGCCGCTTGTGCACGGCTTCACGAGGGGGACGTATCCGGTGGTTCTGTGACGCGGCTTACGCCGGTCGCCGCTCCCGGACGCTATTCCCAGCGGAAGAACTTGCCCGCCGCCGCGAGCCCCAACACCGCCCAGACCGCGAGGATCCCGAGATCCCCCCACGGCATCCCGGCGCCGTGCTGCAGCACGTCCCGCAGGCCGTCCGAGAGGGCGGAGATCGGCAGCAGGCCGAGCACCGACTGGGCGGCGTCCGGGAACTTGTCGAGGGGCACGATGACGCCGCCGCCGACCAGCAGGAGCAGGAAGACGAGGTTCGCTGCGGCCAGCGTCGCCTCCGCCTTGAGGGTGCCGGCCATCAGCAGGCCGAGCCCGGAGAAGGCCGCGGTGCCGAGGACCAGGAGGAGGAGTACGGCGAAGGGGCTGCCCTGCGGCGACCAGCCGAGCGCGAAGGCGATCACCGTCAGGAGCACGATCTGCAGGACCTCGGTGACCAGGACCGACAGGGTCTTGGCCGCCATGAGGCCCCAGCGGGGCAGCGGCGAGGCGCCGAGCCGCTTGAGCACTCCGTAGCGCCGCTCGAAGCCCGTCGCGATGGCCTGCCCGGTGAACGCCGTGGACATCACGGCGAGCGCGAGGATGCCGGGCGCGAGGAAGTCCACGGCTTCGCCCTTACCCCCCGCAGTTTCAGTAGGCACAGTGACGATGTCGACCGCGCTGAACAGCACGAGCAGGAGGGTCGGGATCACGACCGTCAGGAGCAGTTGCTCGCCGTTGCGCAGCAGCATCTTCGTCTCGAGGGCCGCCTGCGCGCCGATCATGCGGGGGAGCGGGGCGGCGCCCGGCTTCGGGGTGTACGTACCGGCGGCGCTCATCCGCGCAGCTCCTTGCCTGTGAGCTCCAGGAAGACATCTTCGAGTGTGTGGCGTTCGACGGCGATCTTCTCCGGCATCACGCCGTGCTGCGCGCACCAGGAGGTGACCGTGGCCAGCAGCTGCGGGTCGACCGTGCCGCTGACGCGGTAGGCGCCCGGGGTGAGTTCGGCCGCGGCCGAGTCCGGCGGGAGCGCCTTGAGGAGGGAGCCGACGTCGAGTCCGGGGCGCCCGGAGAAGCGCAGGGTGTTCTCGGCGCCGCCGCGGCACAGCTCCTCCGGGGTGCCCTCGGCGATGACCTTGCCCGCGTCGATGATCGCGACCTCGTCGGCGAGCTGCTCGGCCTCGTCCATGTGGTGCGTGGTGAGGATGACGCTGACGCCGTCGGTGCGCAGATCGCGTACGAGATCCCAGGTGGCCCGGCGTGCCTGCGGGTCGAGGCCCGCGGTCGGCTCGTCCAGGAAGACAAGTTCGGGCCGTCCGACCACGGCCATGGCGAGCGCGAGGCGCTGCTGCTGGCCGCCGGAAAGGCGCCGGTAGGTGGTGCGGCCGCAGCTCTCCAGGCCCAGGCGCTCGATCAGCGCGCCCACGTCCAGGGGGTGCGCGTGCAGCTTCGCCATGTGGCGCAGCATCTCGTCGGCGCGGGCGCCGGAGTAGACGCCGCCGGACTGCAGCATCACGCCGATGCGGGGCCGCAGCGCGCCGGCCTCGCGGACCGGGTCGAGGCCGAGGACGCGGACCGTGCCCGCGTCCGGCCTGCGGTAGCCCTCGCAGGTCTCGATGGTGGTGGTCTTGCCTGCGCCGTTCGGGCCGAGGACCGCGGTGACGGTGCCCGCGCGGACGCTCAGGTCGAGGCCGTCCACCGCGGTCTTCTTGCCGTACCGCTTGACCAGTCCCGTGACCTGGACGACGGACTCATTTCCCATGGCGGGAAGTCTAGAGAGCGTCCCGGGTCCGGCGGGCAGGGGGCTGCTGCCCCCGCCGACTACCCGGCCCACTCGGCCCGTGAGCGGTGGGTCTCCAGCCACTTCTCCGCGTACGCGACCGCATCCGCGACCGGGAAGAGCCTGGCCGTCGCCCCGCCCACCGTTCCCCGCACCACGGGGCGGTCCCGCTCGAAGTCGGCGCCGAGTTCGTCGAAGCGCTCCTCGGAGATCGAGGGTTCGCGCACGGTCGTCCAGCGGCGGCCCTCCGGCGTCATGACCGCGAAGGAGTTGGCCACTTCGGGCGCCGGGAGTCGGTACTCGGCCAGGTGGAAGGAGGTGCAGGAGGCGAATCCCGCGCCGAGCAGCAGGACGCGGGCGCCTGTTTCCTCCAGGCGGGCCAGCGGGCTTCGCTCACCGAGGCGGCAGTCAAGGGCGTGCCCCTCCAGGAGGGCCTGCGCGCGGGGGCCGACCGCGGCGAAGGAGGTCTGGGGGTGGGCGCTGCGCAGGGCGCCGGGCCAGGTCCGTACGGTCTCGGGGATCACGCCGACGCCTCGGGTGGGCGTGGTGCGGGGGTCGTAGGCGGGGATGGACGCCCGGATCTCGGGCCACCAGGACTCGGGCACGGGCGGGGCCTGCCACTCGGCCGGGTCGGAGTTGTCGCTGGACTGGGTGGGGACCACCAATGTGCCCTTTTGGCCCAGTGTGTCCAGGAGCGCCTGGACGACCGTTACAGGGCCTCCGCTGACCCACCCAAGGGCGCTCAGCGAGGAGTGCGCGAGGAGGGTCTCCCCGGGGGTCACGCCGAGCGCGCGGAGGTCGGCGGCGAGGGACGCCCGCGTACACAAAGGGCCGGTCGGAGGGGGTGTGGGCATGGTCAGCGAGTCTCCTCGCCCGGGCCTGCCCGCGCCACCCATTTGATCGATCAGTGATCATTTCCGCAGGTCAGCTTAGGTATGCCTAAGTGACACACCGCACCGGACCGTGATCCGGACGCGGGTTGTCAGGCTCTGAGGAATTACGCAACAATGGCGTTGTGAAAAACGTTGGCGAGGCTCCGCAGGAGGAACTCGCGACCGGGGAGCGGTCTACGCGCAACCGGGTCGCGCGCTCCATCCTGGACAACGGCCCGTCCACGGTGGCCGACCTCGCCACCCGCCTCGGCCTGACCCAGGCGGCCGTGCGCAGGCACCTCGACGCACTCGCCCATGAGAACGTCGTCGAGCCCCGTGAGCAGCGGGTCTACGGCGCGCGCACGCGTGGCCGCCCCGCCAAGGTCTTCGCGCTCACCGACTGCGGCCGGGACGCCTTCGACCAGTCGTACGACAAGCTCGCCGCCGACGCCCTGCGCTGGATCAGCGAGCGGCACGGCGAAGGAGCGGTCGTCGAATTCGCCCGCGAGCGGATCGCCGCCCAGGCCCTGGCCTACCGGAAAGCCATCGACGCGGCGCCCCCCGAGCAGCGCACCGAGGCTCTCGCGAAGGCGTTGACCGCCGACGGGTACGCTGCTACGGCTCGCAGCGCCCCGGTAGGTGAGCAGCTGTGCCAGCACCACTGCCCGGTCGCCCACGTCGCCGAGCAGTACCCACAACTCTGCGAGGCGGAGACGGAGATCTTCTCCATCCTGCTGGGGACACACGTCCAGCGGCTCGCCACCATCGCCCACGGCGACGGCGTCTGCACGACGTTCATTCCCCGCAACGCCTCACAGCCCCCGCACACCACTGATATCGCATCCGCAAGCACGGCCGGGAGGAACCCCGCATGACGCTCCCCACGGAGACTGCCCACCCCGAACTCGAGGGCCTGGGTACGTACGAATACGGCTGGGCCGACTCCGACGCGGCTGGTGCCTCTGCCAAGCGCGGCATCAATGAAGACGTCGTCAAGGACATCTCGGCCAAGAAGTCCGAGCCGGAGTGGATGACCAAGCTGCGCCTCAAGGGCCTGCGGCTCTTCGGCAAGAAGCCCATGCCCAACTGGGGCTCCGACCTCTCGGGCATCGACTTCGACAACATCAAGTACTTCGTGCGGTCCACGGAGAAGCAGGCGGCGTCCTGGGAGGACCTGCCCGAGGACATCAAGAACACGTACGACAAGCTCGGCATCCCCGAGGCGGAGAAGCAGCGCCTCGTCGCCGGTGTCGCGGCCCAGTACGAGTCCGAGGTCGTCTACCACCAGATCCGTGAGGACCTGGAGGAGCAGGGCGTCATCTTCATGGACACCGACACGGCGCTGAAGGAGCACCCGGAGCTCTTCAAGGAGTACTTCGGCACGGTCATCCCGGTCGGCGACAACAAGTTCGCGTCGCTGAACACCGCCGTGTGGTCCGGTGGATCCTTCATCTACGTCCCCAAGGGCGTGCAGGTCGAGATCCCGCTCCAGGCCTACTTCCGCATCAACACGGAGAACATGGGCCAGTTCGAGCGGACCCTGATCATCGTGGACGAGGACGCCTACGTTCACTACGTCGAGGGCTGCACGGCGCCGATCTACAAGTCGGACTCCCTGCACTCCGCCGTCGTCGAGATCATCGTCAAGAAGGGCGGCCGCTGCCGCTACACGACGATCCAGAACTGGTCGAACAACGTCTACAACCTGGTCACCAAGCGCGCCGTGGCGTACGAGGGCGCGACCATGGAGTGGATCGACGGCAACATCGGCTCCAAGGTGACGATGAAGTACCCCGCCGTCTACCTCATGGGCGAGCACGCCAAGGGCGAGACCCTGTCCATCGCCTTCGCGGGCGAGGGCCAGCACCAGGACGCCGGCTCCAAGATGGTCCACATGGCGCCGAACACCTCCTCGAACATCGTCTCCAAGTCGGTGGCCCGAGGCGGCGGCCGCACCTCGTACCGCGGTCTGGTCGAGATCGGCGAGGGCGCTCACGGCTCGAAGTCGAACGTGCTCTGTGACGCGCTGCTCGTCGACACGATCTCGCGTTCGGACACCTACCCGTACGTCGACGTCCGCGAGGACGACGTGTCGATGGGCCACGAGGCGACCGTCTCCAAGGTCTCCGACGACCAGCTCTTCTACCTGATGAGCCGCGGTATGACGGAGTTCGAGGCCATGGCGATGATCGTGCGCGGCTTCGTCGAGCCGATCGCCAAGGAGCTGCCCATGGAGTACGCCCTGGAGCTGAACCGGCTGATCGAGCTGCAGATGGAGGGCTCGGTCGGTTAAGACCGGCCGCCGTCCCCCGCAGCAGCGACTGACTTCTTACGCAGAGAGAGAGCACGACGACAGCCATGGCTGAGGCTCAGAATATTCCGGTCGGGTCCACGACCGCCGGGTCCATCGCGGTGGCCGCCGAGTCCACCGTCGCCACCCGCATGAGCGCGCCCCCGTCCTTCGACGTGGCGGACTTCCCCGTCCCCCACGGCCGCGAGGAGGAGTGGCGGTTCACTCCGCTGGAGCGCCTGCGCGGGCTGCACGACGGCACGGCGGTCGCCACCGGCGGCATCCGCGTCGAGGTGAGCGCCCCGGCCGGTGTGGTCCAGGAGACCGTCGGCCGTGACGACGCGCGCGTGGGCAAGGCGGGCAAGCCCGTCGACCGCGTCGCCGCGCAGGCCTTCAGCTCCTTCGAGAAGGCCTCGGTCGTGACCGTCCCCAAGGAGACGGTCCTCACGGAGCCGATCCGGATCGCCGTGCACGGCGAGGGCGGGACCGCCTTCGCGCACCAGGTCATCGAGGTGGGCGCGTTCGCCGAGGCCCTCGTCGTCATCGACCACACCGGTGACGCCGTGCTCGCCGCGAACGTCGACTACCTCCTGGGCGACGGCGCCAAGCTGACCGTCGTCTCCGTCCAGGACTGGGACGACAAGGCCGTCCACGTCGCCCAGCACAACGCGCTTGTCGGCCGGGACGCCTCCTTCAAGTCGGTCGTCGTGACCTTCGGCGGCGACGTCGTCCGCCTGCACCCCCGCGTCGAGTACGCGGGCACGGGCGGCGAGGCCGAGTTCTTCGGCCTGTACGTCACCGACGCGGGCCAGCACCAGGAGCACCGCCTCCTGGTCGACCACAACATGCCGCACTGCAAGTCGAACGTCGTCTACAAGGGCGCGCTCCAGGGCCAGGACGCCCACGCGGTGTGGATCGGCGACGTCCTCATCGAGGCCGCGGCCGAGGGCACGGACACGTACGAGATGAACCGCAACCTGGTTCTGACCGACGGCGCCCGCGTCGACTCCGTGCCGAACCTCGAGATCGAGACCGGCGAGATCGTCGGAGCGGGTCACGCGTCGGCGACCGGCCGCTTCGACGACGAGCAGCTCTTCTACCTCCAGTCGCGCGGCATCCCGCAGGACGAGGCGCGCCGCCTCGTGGTCCGCGGGTTCTTCGCCGAGCTGATCCAGCAGATCGGTCTGCCCGACATCGAAGAGCGCCTCCTCGCCAAGATCGAAGAGGAGCTGGAGGCGTCGGCCGCATGACCTACGTACGCGCCTGTGGACTGAGCGAGCTGACGGAGGACACCCCGAAGCGGGTGGAACTCGACGGCACGCCGGTCTCGGTCGTCCACACCGAGGGCGAGGTGTTCGCGATCAACGACATCTGCTCGCACGCGAACGTCTCCCTCTCCGAGGGAGAGGTGGAGGACTGTCAGATCGAATGCTGGCTGCACGGCTCCGCCTTCGACCTCCGCACCGGCAAGCCGTCCGGCCTCCCCGCGACGCGCCCCGTCCCCGTATACCCCGTAAAGATCGAAGGGGACGATGTGCTCGTCTCCCTCACCCAGGAGTCCTGAGGCACATGGCAACGCTTGAAATCCGAGACCTGCACGTGACCGTCGAGGTCGACAACGGCACCAAGGAAATCCTCAAGGGTGTCGACCTGACCGTGAAGCAGGGCGAGACGCACGCCATCATGGGCCCGAACGGCTCCGGCAAGTCGACGCTCGCCTACTCCGTCGCGGGTCACCCCAAGTACACGATCACGCAGGGCACCGTCACCCTCGACGGCGAGAACGTCCTTGAGATGTCCGTCGACGAGCGCGCCCGCGCCGGCCTGTTCCTGGCCATGCAGTACCCGGTCGAGGTCCCCGGCGTCTCGGTCTCCAACTTCCTGCGTACGTCGGCGACGGCGATCCGCGGCGAGGCCCCCAAGCTGCGCACCTGGGTGAAGGAGGTCAAGGCCGCGATGGAGAAGCTCCACATGGACCCGGCCTTCGCCGAGCGCAACGTGAACGAGGGCTTCTCCGGCGGTGAGAAGAAGCGCCACGAGATCCTCCAGATGGAGCTCCTCAAGCCGAAGATCGCGATCCTCGACGAGACGGACTCCGGCCTGGACGTCGACGCCCTGCGTCAGGTCTCCGACGGCGTCAACCGCATCCGTGAGTCCGGCGAGGTCGGCACCCTGCTGATCACGCACTACACGCGCATCCTGCGCTACATCAAGCCCGACTTCGTGCACGTCTTCGCGAACGGCCGCATCGCCGAGTCCGGCGGCGCCGAGCTCGCCGACAAGCTCGAGGCCGAGGGCTACGAGGCTTACACGAAGGGTGGCGTATCCGCGTGACAGTGGCCCACCAGGGGCTCTCCGGCCTCCTCGACACCGAGGCGATCCGCAAGGACTTCCCGATCCTGGATCGCACGATCCACGACGGCAAGAAGCTTGTGTACCTGGACAACGCGGCCACGTCCCAGACGCCGCGCCAGGTGCTCGACGTACTCAACGAGTACTACGAGAAGCACAACGCCAACGTCCACCGCGGCGTGCACGTCCTCGCGGAAGAGGCCACGGAGCTGTACGAGGGCGCCCGTGACAAGGTCGCGGCCTTCATCAACGCTCCGAGCCGCGACGAGGTGATCTTCACCAAGAACGCCTCGGAGTCGCTCAACCTCGTGGCCAACATGCTCGGCTGGGCCGACGAGCCCTACCGCGTGGACCACGAGACCGAGATCGTCATCACGGAGATGGAGCACCACTCGAACATCGTGCCGTGGCAGCTGCTCTCGCAGCGCACGGGCGCGAAGCTGAAGTGGTTCGGTCTCACGGACGACGGCCGGCTCGACCTGTCCAACATGAACGAGATCATCACGGAGAAGACGAAGATCGTCTCCTTCGTCCTGGTCTCGAACATCCTGGGCACGCACAACCCCGTCGAGGCGATCGTCCGCCGTGCGCAGGAGGTCGGCGCGCTCGTCCTCATCGACGCCTCGCAGGCCGCCCCGCACATGGTGCTCGACGTGCAGGCGCTGCAGGCCGACTTCGTGGCCTTCACCGGCCACAAGATGCTGGCCACGACGGGCATCGGCGTCCTGTGGGGCCGGCAGGAACTCCTTGAGGACCTGCCGCCGTTCCTCGGTGGCGGCGAGATGATCGAGACGGTCTCGATGAGCTCGTCGACGTACGCTCCCGCGCCGCACAAGTTCGAGGCGGGCACGCCCCCGGTCTCCCAGGCCGTCGGCCTCGGCGCGGCCGTGGACTACCTCACCGCGATCGGCATGGACAAGATCGCCGCTCATGAGCACGCGATCACCGAGTACGCGATCAAGCGCCTCCTGGAGGTCCCCGACCTCCGGATCATCGGCCCGGCATCGGCCGAGGACCGCGGCGCCGCGATCTCCTTCGCGCTCGGCGACATCCACCCGCACGACGTGGGCCAGGTTCTGGACGAGGAAGGCATCGCGGTCCGCGTGGGACACCACTGCGCCCGCCCCGTCTGCCTCCGGTACGGAATTCCTGCGACCACGCGAGCGTCGTTCTATCTGTACTCCACGCCCGGCGAGATCGACGCGCTGATCGACGGCCTGGAGCACGTACGGAACTTCTTCGGCTGAGGGGCTGACCGGGATCGTGAAGCTGGATTCGATGTACCAGGAAGTCATCCTGGACCACTACAAGCACCCTCACGGGCGCGGTCTGCGCGACGGTGACGCCGAGGTGCACCACGTCAACCCGACGTGCGGCGACGAGATCACGCTGCGCGTCAAGTACGACGGGTCGACGATCGCCGACGTGTCGTACGAGGGGCAGGGCTGCTCCATCAGCCAGGCCAGCGCGAGTGTCCTGAACGACCTGCTTGTCGGCAAGGAGCTCGCCGAGGCGCAGAAGGTCCAGGAGGTCTTCCTGGAGCTGATGCAGTCCAAGGGCAAGCTGGTGCCGGACGACGCCATGGAGGAGGTCCTGGAGGACGCGGTCGCGTTCGCCGGGGTCTCGAAGTACCCGGCGCGGGTGAAGTGCGCTCTCCTGAGCTGGATGGCGTGGAAGGACGCGACGGCCCAGGCACTTGGTACGGACGACGTCGCTGAGAGGAAGACCGCATGAGCGAGAACGAGACCCTGACCAAGCCGGCTTCGGAAGAAGAGGTCCGCGAGGCGCTGTACGACGTGGTCGACCCCGAGCTGGGCATCGACGTCGTCAACCTCGGCCTGATCTACGGCATCCACGTCGACGACGCGAACATCGCGACGATCGACATGACGCTCACGTCGGCGGCCTGCCCGCTGACGGACGTCATCGAGGACCAGGCGAAGTCCGCCACCGACGGCATCGTCAACGAGCTGCGGATCAACTGGGTCTGGATGCCGCCGTGGGGCCCGGACAAGATCACGGACGACGGCCGCGAGCAGCTGCGTGCGCTCGGGTTCAACGTCTGAGGTGTGACAGGTAGTTCTTGAGGTTCGGCCCCCCGTGCTGGTGCGCGGGGGGCCGAACCGCGTTCAGCTGCCTTGCGTGGACGCGGCCTGCGCCAGCGTGTGCGCGAGGCCCTCCTTGCGGATGCGCTGGTCGATGTAGAGCACGGCGGTCACCAGCGGCAGGAACACGCTGGCGGCCAGTTGCGTGACGAACGAGGCGACCAGCGTGAACACGGCGTACAGGCCGAACTGGGAGCGCAGTTGGTCGAGCAGGACCGCGGAGGTGGAGCTGCCCGGGTCCACCGGATGCGGGGTCGGCGCGGCGAACTGCAAGGGGAGGCGCACGGCCAGGGAGACGGCGCCCACGATCATCCCGGCAAGGAGTGAGATGCCGAATATCCGCCACCAGGCGCCGCGGACCAGGCGTACGGAGCGGCGCAGCGCCTGAAGCGGGCCCGCCGTTTCCAGGGACGCGGCGGCGGGGGCGAAGGCGAAGAGGACGTACAGCCAGGCCGCCAGCGGGGTCACGACGAGCAGCAGCAGGAAGATCAGGCCGAAGGGCACGGCGGACTGCGTCAGGACGGTCACGAAGAAGGAGACGAAGAGCAGTACACACGTCGCCGCCGGCAGCAGCAGGATCACGGCCAGGAGGACGGTCACACCCATGACCGACGGTGTCCGTGACCACGCCCTGCGCCAGATCGCGCCGAACGTCGCCGGGCGGCCGAGCACCGCCTCGTGCAGTGTGGCCGCGCACGAGGCCTGGATGAACGAATTGACGGCCAGGGTGGCGAGCAGGGTGAGCAGCCACACCACGCCGAAGGCGATCAGGACGGGCCTGCCGTCGTCCCAGGAGAACGTGCCCCCGGGTTCGGAGAGGGCGCGCCAGTGGTCCCGGACGGAGACGTACGCGAGGACGGCCGCCGCCGTCATCACCACGGCCACCAGACCGTACGCCGCGACCGCGGTGCCGAACAGCGGCTTCGCGTACCGTCGCATCGTGGCGAAGGTGCCGCCGAGTATGTGATCGACGCCCAGCGGTGCCAGGGGGATGACGCCCGGCTTGGGCGGCGGCGGTGGCGGCGTCCAGCCGTTCCAGCCATACGGGCCATACGGGCCCTGTGGGCCGTACGGCCCGTACTGGCCCCGCGGCCCCTGTGGTCCCCACCCCGATGTGTCCGACATCGCTCTTGTGCTCCGTAGCGTCGTGCGGTTCTCGCCGCGAGTTCTCTGTGGCCCCCCACAGTGATCGCGTCACCTTAACCGGTTGGCCGAGCTCTTTTGCGTACACCCGTACACAACGTTATGTACTCTCGTACACATGGGATACGGACTGCTGGCCGCGGCCATCGCGGCGGAGGTGGCCGGGACGACGGCCATGAAGTACAGCGAGGGGTTCAGCAGGCTCTGGCCTTCGCTGATCACCGTCGCCGGATATCTGATCGCCTTCACGTTGCTCGCGCAGACCCTCAAGACGCTGTCCGTCGGAACCGCGTACGCGATCTGGGCGGGGGCCGGGACCGCCGCTGTCGCCGCCATCGGGATGGTGTTCCTGGGGGAGTCCGCCGGTCTGGTCAAGATCGCGGGGATCGTCCTCGTGATCGCTGGCGTCGTCGTGCTCAATCTGGGCGGTGCCCACTGATGGCCCGCCGGTACGACCCCGAGCGGCGGCAGCGGATCATCGACGCCGCGATCCGGGTGGTGGGGGAGAAGGGGGTCGGCGGGCTCAGCCACCGGTCGGCCGCCGCCGAGGCCGATGTGCCGCTCGGCTCGACCACCTATCACTTCAAGACGCTCGACGAACTGCTGCTCGCCGCCCTGGAGCAGGCCAACGAGGGCTTCGCGAAGGTGGTCGCGAGCCGGGGCGGCTTCCAGGACCCGCGGGTCGACCTCGCCGGTGAGATCGCCGCGGTGCTCGGGATGTGGCTCGGCCAGGAACGCGCGGGCATCGAGCTCGAGTACGAGCTGTATCTGGCCGCGTTGCGCAGGCCCGCGCTGCGGCCGGTCGCCGCCTGCTGGTGCGACGGACTCGCCGGGGTCTTCGCCGAACGCACCGACCCGGCCACCGCGCGTGCCCTGGTCGCGCTGATGGACGGGATCTGTCTGCAGGTGCTGCTCACGGACGGCGTCTACGACGAGGCATACGCGCGTGACATGCTCAACCGGCTGATTCCGTCGGAGGGTTGACCGGCGGGGACGGTGGGCCGTCGGCGGCTTCGACCCGGTGCCCTCGGTGGCGTCCCCTGCCGGGCGCACCGCCCCGTGGCCCGGTCGCTGAGACCGGTTCGCCCGCGCGCCGCACCTCCGGTTAGGTTTCACCCATGACCGACACGACTGCATCTCGCACCACCGGCGCCGTCGCCGCAGGCCTCGCCACCGTCGCCGCCGACGGCACCGTCCTCGACACCTGGTTCCCCGCGCCCGAGCTCTCCGCCGAGCCCGGCCCCGCCGGCACGGAGCGGCTCACCGCCGAGCGTGCCGTGCAGCTGCTCGGTGAGGGCGCCGCCAAGGCCATCCGCCTTGACTCCCGCCGTGGCGTGGAGATCATCGCCGTACGTACGGTCATCGCGTCCCTCGACGACAAGCCGCTGGACGCCCACGACGTCTACCTGCGTCTGCACCTGCTCAGCCACCGCCTGGTCAAGCCGCACGGCGTGAACCTCGACGGCCAGTTCGCCTTCCTCGCCAACGTCGCCTGGACCTCGCTCGGCCCGGTCGCCGTGGACGATGTCGAGAAGGTGCGGCTGAACGCCCGCGCCGAGGGCCTGCACCTCGCCGTGACGTCCGTCGACAAGTTCCCCCGCATGACGGACTACGTCACCCCGAAGGGCGTCCGTATCGCCGACGCCGACCGGGTCCGGCTCGGCGCGCACCTCGCCGAGGGCACCACGGTCATGCACGAGGGCTTCGTGAACTTCAACGCGGGCACGCTCGGCACCTCCATGGTCGAGGGCCGTATCTCCGCCGGTGTCGTCGTCGGCGACGGCTCGGACATCGGCGGCGGCGCCTCCACGATGGGCACCCTCTCCGGCGGTGGCAACGTCCGCATCGTCATCGGCGAGCGCTGCCTGATCGGCGCCGAGGCGGGCGTGGGCATCGCGCTCGGCGACGAGTGCGTCGTCGAGGCCGGGCTCTACGTCACCGCGGGCACCCGCGTGTCCATGCCCGACGGGCAGATCGTCAAGGCCCGCGAGCTCTCCGGCGCCTCGAACATTCTCTTCCGCCGCAACTCGGTCACCGGCGCCGTCGAGGCCCGCCCGAACAACGCAGTGTGGGGCGGCCTGAACGACGTACTGCACAGCCACAACTGATGTGCGGGGCGGCCGCCACCACCGCGGCCGCCCACGCGTCGGGATCCGGTGCGGACGGCGATGTCGAGAATCCGTGCTCTGCTCCGTCCCTGGGGTGAAGCGGCCACAATGGGCCGCACCAGAACCCAGGAGAGACATCATGGCCAAGTACTTGCTGCTCAAGCACTACCGAGGCGCCCCGGCTTCGGTCAACGACGTCACGATGGACCAGTGGACGCCGGACGAGATCTCGGCCCACTTGCAGTACATGAACGACTTCGCGGCCCGTCTCGAGCAGACCGGGGAGTTCGTCGACAGCCAGGCGCTCGCCCCCGAGGGGACCTTCGTCCGCTACGACGGCGAGGGCCGCCCGCCGGTCACCGACGGACCCTTCGCCGAGACCAAGGACCTCATCGCCGGCTGGATGGTCATCGACGTCGACAGTCACGAGCGCGCCCTTGAGCTGGCCGGGGAGCTGTCCGCCGCCCCGGGGGCGGGCGGGAAGCCGATCCACGAGTGGCTTGAGCTGCGCCCGTTCCTGGCCGCGTCGCCCACGGTCACCGAGTGCCCGCACCGATGAACGAGGCCCTGCTCCGGAGCCTCACGCCGAGCGTGCTCGGGGTCCTCGTCCGCCGCGGAGCCGACTTCGCGGCGGCCGAGGACGCCGTACAGGAGGCGCTCATCGAGGCGGTCCGCGGCCGGCAGGACGAGCAGCCGAGGGACCTGAAGGGCTGGCTCGTCACCGTGGCCTGGCGCAAGTTCCTCGACGCCACCCGCGCGGACACCGCCCGCCGCCGGCGCGAGGACCTCGTCGACGAGCAGCCGGCGGCCGGGCCCGCGCCCGCGGTGGACGACACCCTCCAGCTCTACTTCCTGTGCGCCCACCCCTCGCTGACACCGTCGTCCGCGGTCGCGCTCACGCTGCGCGCGGTCGGCGGGCTCACAACCCGCCAGATCGCCCAGGCCTACCTGGTGCCCGAGGCGACCATGGCCCAGCGCATCAGCCGGGCCAAGCGCACCATCTCCGGGGTGCGGTTCGATCAGCCAGGTGATGTCGCCACCGTGCTGCGCGTCCTCTACCTGGTCTTCAACGAGGGCTACTCCGGCGACATCGACCTCGCCGCCGAGGCCATCCGGCTCACCCGGCAGCTCGCGGCCGCGATCGACCACCCTGAGGTGGCGGGGCTGCTCGCCCTCATGCTGCTCCACCACGCCCGGCGCGCCGCCCGCACCGCGCCCGACGGCAGCCTGGTGCCGCTCGCCGAGCAGGACCGCGGCCGGTGGGACACCGGGGTGATCGCCGAGGGCGTCCAGATCTTGCAGGCGGCCCTCGCCCGCGACCGCCTGGGCGAGTTCCAGGCCCAGGCCGCCGTCGCGGCACTCCACGCCGACGCGCCCACCGCCGACGAGACCGACTGGACGCAGATCGTCGAGTGGTACGACGAGCTCACGCGCCTGACCGACAACCCGGTCGTCCGGCTCAACCGCGCGGTGGCCCTGGGCGAGGCGGACGGACCGCGGGCAGGCCTGGCGGCGCTCGCGGCCCTTGATGCCTCGCTGCCCCGACACACGGCGGCGGAGGCGTACCTCCACGAGCGTGACGGCGACCTGGAGACGGCGGCACGGCTGTACGCCGAGGCAGCGCGGAAGGCGTCCAACCTCGCCGAGCGCGACCACCTGACGCGCCAGGCCGCCCGGCTCAACTCCCGCCGCAACCGCTGACGGACGGCGCCTCGAACGCGCACGGTGACTCCCCTGGGGCTGCTGTGCGCCGCTGTGCCTGCGTAAGCTGCGTCTGCGTAAGCTGCGCTGCCACGGGGGCGTAGGCCGCCCGGGACGACAGGAGAGCGACATGCACCGAACGGGGATCCGGGCCCTGGCCCTGGGTGGAGTGGCGGTACTCGGTCTTGTGGCCGGGTGCGGGCAGAGCGCCGGGCAGGCGCAGGACAGCGGGCGGGGGGCGGCGCAGGAGGTCAGCCCGATCTCCACCGGCGGCCACAGCTATCCGCTGCAGAAGAGCGACATTCCCTGGAGCGGGAGCCCGAGCCCGTTCAACGCGCAGGTCAAGCTCCCCGACGGGCGCCGCGTGGCCATGCATTACCTGCGGGACAAGGGGCTCTTCGTGCAGGACTACAGCCCCAAGGCCAAGGGCTGGTCCAAGTCCGCGGTGGTCTACAAGACGAAGACCGACGCCTGCCAGGGCATCACGCTCAAGGCAAAGGACGGCACCGTCGCGGCCTTCGGGGACTTCGGTGTGTACTGCGCGGACGGCGAGCCGCCGACCGAGTCGGTCGCGGCAGTCGCCACGGGCAAGCTGACGAAGTGGGACACGCACCTCACGAAGAACTTCGACGGCTGGGAGAAGATCGCCGTCGCCACCGGGGGGAAGAAGGTCACGTTCAGCAGGGGCGGCGACACCCTCCTCTGGACCAAGGCGAAGGGCTTCCCGAAGGCGCCTGTCGCGGGCTGAGTTGGCGGCGACTTCCGCACGGCGCCGGCCGGCCATCCGGGCCGCCGGTCACCCGTGTTCCCCTCAGGCTGACGCCAGTTGGGCCTGCCGCAGCCCTTCGTACGCGGCGAGCAGCCCGTCGGTCGCCTCGCGTCCGGCGGGCCGCAGCGGTGCGCGGACCGGGCCCGCGGGCAGCCCGAGCGCGCCGAGCAGCGCCTTCGATGTGACCGCGCCCGGCAGGCCCGAGCCCATCATCAACTCGATGAGCTCCATCGCCTGGAGCTGTGACTGCCGGGCCCCTGCCGTGTCACCGGCGTCGAACGCGGCGACAATCGAGCTGAGTTGGCGGGGCACGGCATTGGCCACCGTACTGATGTAGCCGACGCCGCCCGCCGCGTACAGCGCGAGGGTGAACTCGTCGCAACCGCTGTAGTACGCCAAGTCGGTGCGGGCCATGACCTTCTGAGTCCCCATCATGTCGTACGCACAGTCCTTCACGGCGACGATGCGGGGATGCTCCGCGAGCCGCAGCATCGTCTCCGGTTCGATGCGCGTGCCGGTGCGCTCCGGGATGTCGTACAGCGCGAGCGGGAGGCCCGAGGCGTCTGCGACCTCCAGGAAGTGCGCCTCGACGGCGTCCTGGGGCGGCTTGCTGTAATAGGGAGTGACCACCAACAGGCCGTCCGCGCCCGCCTGTTCGGCCTGACGGGCCAGCTCGACGGTGTGCCGGGTGTCGAAGCTGCCGACGCCCGCGACGACGGAGGCCCGGTCGCCGACGGCCTCGGCGACGGCGCGGACGAGCGCGGCCTTCTCGTCGTCGGAGGTGGTGGGTGACTCTCCGGTGGTACCGGAGAGCACGAGCCCGTCGCAGCCCTCGGCCACCAGGCGTGCGGCGAGCGACCGGGCGCCGTCGAGGTCGAGCAGACCCTCGTCCGTGAAGGGGGTGACCATCGCGCAGAGGGCGCGGCCGAAGGGGGCGGAGGGCGCGGAGAGGGAAGAGGGTGAGGTCATAGGGGCAGTGTCGGTACACCGACGCTGAAGCGCCACTTAATTCTGCTACGAGATATGCGACAGGAACGCTACGAGGTGGCCGCGAGCGGGCCAGGCCCGGGCCCGCCGTTGTGAAGAGCCCTACAGGGCCAGCTTGAAACCGTCGTGGCTGCGCGCGAACCCCAGCGAGGCGTAGAAGCGGTGCGCCTCCGTGCGCCGTTTGTCGCTCGTCAGCTGGACCAGCGCGCAGCCACGCGCGCGTGCCCGCGCCACGGCAAGCTCCATCAGCAGCCGCCCGAGCCCGCTCCCACGTCGGTCGGCCCGCACCCGCACGGCCTCTACGAGGGCCCGCTCGACGCCCCCTTTGCCGAGCCCCGGGATGTAGGTGACCTGGAGACATCCGACCACCGGGCCGGGCGCATCGGCCTCCGGGTCCTCCAGCACGAGAACCTCGTTGCGGGGGTCCTCGTCGATCGAGGCGAAGGCGTCCTCGTAGGCGGCGGTGACCACGACCGAAGCCGGGTCCACCACCCGCTCCTCGTCGGAGAGGAGGGCGAGAACGGCGGGCAGGTCGGCGCGGGTCGCGGGGCGCAGGGCAGGCATGGCCGGAGTGTGGCACGGCTCCTGAACGGGCTCGGCTTGACCTCAAGTTGAGTTGAGGTCACAGGGTGTGCGTAACGGGTTCGGCCCATCCGCGCAGGGTTCAGCCCATCCGCGCGGGGCTCGGCCCATTCACGCAGGGCTCTCAGCCCGTCCCCCACGCACCGAAGGAGCCCGCAATGAAGACACGCACCGATGCCGCCACCCTCCCCGACCCGGCCTACGTGGACGGCGGCCTCGTCTTCCTCAGTACCTGGAGCACCGGCACGCCGGAGCGGCAGCGGGCCGCGGCCGACGCGATCGCCGAGGCCTGGGAGAGCCGTCCGTGGCCGCATGAGGGGCTGCTCTCGTACACCGTGTACGCCGGAGCGGACGGCTCGACGCTGGCCCACCGGTCGCACTGGCGGGACGAAGAGGCGTACGAGGACTTCTTCGCCCACGGCAGGGACGCGCGGAACGCCGACATCGACCGGGCCGTGCCGGGCATCGAGCGGCTCGGGCTGCACAAGACGCGGCTGCGGGGCGGGGTGGCGCGGGCGGACGGTGACGACCGGGTGGCCGGGGCGATCGTGATCGGGGAGGTGGACGCCGAAGCGCAGGATTCTGAAGCGACGGCGGGGACGGCGCCGGGGCTGATCTCCGTGCACTTCCACGTGACGACGGACGGCGCGCGGGTCATCCGGTACGCGGAGTGGGCGAGCGGCGAGGGGCTGCCCGAGGCGGGCAGGTACCGCTTGGCGTACGGCTTCACGCCGCGCTGAGGCGTTACCGCAGGAGCGCACGTCACCCTCCCTGCCCGGTAACCACGCCGCGACCACCCTGCACTCCATCACCGACAACAACGTTCCCCTGGACGAAAATAATTGTCGGTGAGACGGTGGGGTCATGTTGGACGTCACGGTGATCGAGGACCCGGCCGCCGCCGCCGCGTCACTCGACCCCATCAGGGCAGGGATCCTTGCCGAGCTGGCAGCGGGGCCCGCGTCGGCCGCGATGCTCGCGGGCCGGGTCGGGCTGCCCCGGCAGAAGATCAACTACCACCTCAAAGCGCTGGAGCGGCACGGGCTCGTCGAGCTGGCGGGGGAGCGGCGCAAGGGGAACGTGACGGAGCGGCTGATGCGGGCGTCGGCTGCCTCGTACGTCATCTCGCCGACCGCCCTCGGCGCCGTCCAGCCCGATCCCGGGCGGGCAAGGGACCAGCTCTCCGCTCGGTGGCTCCTCGCGGTGGCCGCGCGGCTCGTGCGGGACGTCGGAGCGCTGATCACGGGGGCGGCGAAAGCGCGGCAGGGGCTTGCCACGTACGCCTTGGACGGCGAGGTCCGGTTCGCGTCGGCGGCGGACCGGGCGGCGTTCATCGCGGAACTCACCGACGGCGTCGGGAACTTGATCAGCAAGTACGGCGCGGAGGCGGGGGCCGAGGGCGGCCGGGACCACCGCGTGGTGGTCGCCGTGCACCCCTCGGTCCGCGACCCGCAGCAGGCTCCCCCGGCGGGCCACGCCATGGACCCGCAGCCCCCCACCCCCGCAGAAAGCAGCAACGGAGTCGCACAGCACAGACGGAACCGCACCCCTAGGGAGTCGCCATGACCACCGGCAAGGAGTTTGAGATCGCGCGGGAGTTTGAGGTCGACGCCTCGCCCGCGGAGGTCTGGGACGCGCTCACCACCGGCACCGGCGGCTGGCTGTGGCCCATGGAGTACGAGCCCCGGGAAGGTGGCGCCGCCCCCTTCGGCGGCACCGTCACCCGCTGGGAGCCCTCGCGCCGCCTCACCGCCCGCGTCGAAGACCCCGCGGGGCTCCCGCCGGGCCAGACCGTCAACGAGCTCGACCACACCATCGAGCCCCGCGACGGCGGCCGGCGCTCCTGGGTGCGCTACGTGCACAGCGGCATCCTCACCGAGGACTGGGACAACCAGTACGACGGGGCCAGCAAGCACACCGACTTCTACCTGCACACCCTGCGCGAGTACCTGACGCACTTCGCGGGGGACTCCGTCGTCTTCACCACCCTCGACGCCCCCGCCCCCTCCGCGGCCCCGGACGCCTTCGCCAAGCTGGGCCGCCGCCTCGGCCTCCCGGACGACGCGGCGGAAGGCGCCCGCGTGCGCGTGGACGCTCCTGGCGGTGAAGTCCTCGACGCGGTGGTCGACTTCCGCAGCCGGCACTTCATCGGCCTGCGCACGGACACCGCGCTCTACCGCTTCTTCGGCCGCAACCACTTCGGCGCCCCCGTGGGCATCAGCGTCCACGACTTCGCCCCGCAGGCGGACGCCAAGCACACCGAAGTGGCCTGGCGGGACTGGCTGCACCGGCTCTACGCGTAGCCGGCCGACGGGCCCGGCGGCGCCGCCGTAGAACGGTGCTGCCGGGCCCGCGTCATCCCTCCGGCCCTACGGCCGGAACCGCAGCACCTGCGGGTCATGGTCACTGTTCTGCTCGGCGAACTCCGCGTTGATGTGCACGCTGTCGAAGGAGAAGTCGCCCTTGCCGCCCACCCCGGGACTGGTCAGGATCTGGTCCAGGACCTGGGCGTTGCCCTGGTAGACGTACGAGTAACGCTCAGCCCTCGCAAGGGACTTGACGGCCGACTTCAGCGCGCCGCCCGCCTCAAGGGCCTTGGTCGTCGCCGAGAATTCAAAGTCGTTCACGTCCCCCACGACCACCACGTCGGCGTTCTTCTGCACCTCGCGGACATCCCGTACGAAGGAGTTCACGGCCTCGGCCTGCCGCAGCCGCTTCGCCTCCGAGGACCGCACCGGCGGCTGGTGCTGCGACGTCAGACCCTCGTCGCCGCCCTTCGACCCGAAGTGGTTGGCGACCACGATCACACTGCGGCCCCGGAAGCTGAACTCTCCGGCCAGCGGCTTGCGGCTGTCCGCCCAGGCGGTGTTCGCCGGGTCGACGCGGCCGGGGGAGAGGGTCAGCGCGGCGTGCTTGTCAGAGGAACGTACGACACCCGTGCCCGTCGTCGCGTCCCCGGCGCCCCGGTCGGTGAAGGAGACCCGCTCGGGGTTGAAGAGGAACACCTGGCGGATGTTGCCGCCCGGCTCCCCGCCGTCCTTGTTGTTCTGCGGGTCGATGGACCGCCACGCGTACCGGGGCCCGCCCGCCGCGACGATCGCGTCCGTGAACTTCTTCAGGGTCGCCTCCGCGGAGACGGTCCCGTCGTTCTTGGCGCCGTTGTCGTCCTGGATCTCCTCCAGGGCGAGGATGTCGGGCGATGCGAGGTTCGAGACGACGGCCCCGGCCAGCGCGTCGAACTTCGTCTGCGGGTCGGTGGGGTCGAGGTTCTCGACGTTGTACGTCGCGACGGCGAGCTCACCCTTGGCCTGCCGCCGCGTCTTCTCCCGTTCGAGGCCCTTGTCCGTGACCGTGCCGAGAGTGCGCGCGGCGAGGGTGTAACCGCCGAACTGGTTGAAGTCCAGAGGGCCTTGGGCGCCGCCGGAGAGCACATCGCCGACGTTCGCCTTCGGGAAGGGCTGCTCGGCCAGGGGGGCGAGCTGCTGGATCTGGAGGCGGCCGGTGTTCTGGTCGGCGTAGGACCCGTAGACCGCGCCGCCCCGCCGGGCGGCGTTCTCGTGCGGCTTCACCGTGATCCACAGCTCCGCGTACGGATCCGTGGCGCCGACCACGCGCGAGGTGCCGACGCGTACGTTCATGCCCTCCAGGGACTCGTACAGGTCGAGGGCGTACGAGCGGGGCCGCAGCACCAGCGCGTTGATGCTGCCGCCGTTCGCCGGGTCGCCGTCGGGTGCGTACGCCGAGGGCACCGACTTGGCGTTCACCGTGACCGGCGCGGGCAGCGCGTTGCCGGACGACTCGACCGTCACCGTCGGCTTGGTGAGCTGGGTGAGGGACTGGTTGCCGGAGTTGGCGCCGCCGGGGACGTACTCGCCGACGGTTCCGGAGACACGTACGGCGTCTCCGGCCTTGACCGTCAGGGCGGCCGACCCGGTGAAGACGAAGATGCCCTCGCTGGTCGCGGGGTCGGTGTCGGCCTTCGTGTCCTGGATCCAGAAGCCCTTGGAACCGTAGGAGCGGACGCCCGTGACGATGCCGGTCACGTCCGTGACCTGCTGTCCGGCGAGGGGCGAGAGACGGGTGGTGCCCTGGATGTCGTGGACGCGGACCTGGTCGGCGGACGCGGACGAGGAGCCCGCGGCGAGCAGACCGGCCGCGAGAGCGGTGGCCACGACGGTGGAGACGGCGGCGGATCTCACGGTGGACCGGGTGGCACCGGATATGTGCGGCATGCGAAGACTCCGGGAGGTAAGGGTGAGGTGCGGGAGGCAAGTGTGAGGTGCGGGCAAGGAGGTGAGGGGCGGACGGACGCAGCACGCCGGACCAGCGGACATCCGGCGCTCTACGCGCGTCAATCTCTTGCGTGGCCAGGGGAGTTGTCAAGGTTCGGCGGGTGTTCTCGCCGTGTATGTCTTCTGACAGGGACATGAACCGGGCGGCATGCGTCCAAATCCGTCTAGGCTTCGTCCCAGCCGACCCTTCCCCAGGCTCTCGACCCCGTTCGAGCAGGGGAGGCCCCATCCTTCGGAGGAGAACCAGCCGATGTCCGTAAGTCCCGCCACCCTGCCGCCGGTGCTGCTGCACTCCGAAGCGGAACTCGCGCGGGCCGCGCTCGCCACTCCGCTGCTGTCCCGCGCCGCGCGGCTCGCCCGCTGGGCGGGCCCCGGGACGCGGGTCGGGGCGGCCGGCGAACTCATCGAGGAGCAGCTGCCGGCCGCCGCGGCGGAGCTCGGCCTTGCCGCGGACGACCCGGACGCCGCCGCGTACGCGAGCGAGGCGTGGCGGGTGGCCGTCGACACGGGCCTGGTGGACGTCACGGACGGGGACGAGGCGGAGGGGGAGGACGCGCTCGGCACGGTGACCGCGGGCGAGGACCTCGCCGCGCTCACCTCCGGCAGCCCGCAGGACATCCTCGGCGTCTGGCTCGCCGCCCTGGACACCGTGTACGCGGACGCCACCGTGCCCGACATGGACAACCTCCTGGACGTCCTGGAGGAGAAGGGCGAGGTCGACTTCGAGGAGCTCGGCTGGGACCCGCAGGCGGAGGCGGACTTCCTGGACGGCGTACTCGGCAACCTCTACCTGCTGACCGCGGGCGACGCCGGGGCGGGCGAAGGCCCCGTACCGCTGCCCGCGCTCGCCGCGTCGATGATCGTGCCCGACGACATGGGGGAGCCGACCGACGACGTCCTGGAGCAGGTCTCGGACGCGATGATGAAGCTCGACGACCAGTTCCGGCTCTTCGAGCCGCTCGGGCTCGTCGAGTACCAGCCGGTCGACGAGGCGCTCATGGTCGACATCGACGAGGCCGAGGCGCCGCTGCCCGCCGACGACGAGGACGTCACGCGCTACGGCATGGTCCGTCTGACGCCGCTCGGCGTCTACGGCGTACGGGCGCGGATGCTGGAGGCGGGCGTGGACGCCCCCGCGGTCGGTGATCTCGCGGACAAGGGCGCGGACACGCTGCTCGACGGGACGGCCGGGTTCCCGCAGGCCGCCGCGGAGGCCGAGATCCAGCTGTGGCTCGCCCGGCACGAACCGCTGGGCGCGGCACGGGAGTTGCTGGCCGCCGCGCGGGGCGCGGACGAGGGGGCGCCGCTGCGGCGGCTGAGGTGCCAGCAGGCGCTCTCGCTGGTGGGCACCGAGGCCGAGCCCGCCCTCCGGGAGGTGCTCGACGACGCGGAGCTCGGCGGTCTTGCCCGGGTGTGGCTGGCCGAGCACGGGGCCGCGGACGTGCCCGCGCCCTCCGAGGCGCTGGTCTTCTGGCTGACCATCGACACGATCGCCGCGCAGCTCGCCGCCGAGGGCAACTCGGACGAGCTGCAGGGCCTGGTCGAGGGGCTCTCCGAGCAGCACAGCGGGTTCTTCGCCGCCGCGTGGCGGGTCGAGCACCCCGCCACCGCGGAGGTCCTTGAGGCGATGGGGCGGCTCCACCCCGACAAGAAGGTGGCGAAGGAAGCCAGGAAGGCCGCCTTCAAGGCGCGTTCGCAGCACGGGATCTGACACCGGCCGGTGAGCCGCACGGAGTACCGGGCGGGCCGGACTTTCCGGCCCGCCCGGCAGTCGTGTCAGCTCAGCACTGATACTTCGTCGTGTGCTTGAACGACGACGTCGCGCCGTCGAAGCCGTACGTCCCCCGGTACGCCGGAGGGTTCTGGTAGTCGCCGACGATCGTGATCGTGTCGGCGCAGGAGCCCTGACCCGTGCGCTTGGCGTCCAGGCGCATGTTGTCGCCTATGAAGCCACCCGTGATGTCCCACGGTGCGCCGCAGATGCCGGACGTGATCTGACCGCCCGTCACCACGTGCGGATAGGTGTTGGGGTTGTACTTCACCTCGATGGCGAAGGTGATCGCGCCGTTGTGCAGCTCAAGCTTGCAGTCGGTGGAGACCGCCTCTGCGGACACGTCCTGGGGCGCGGCGAACGCCTCGTCACGCGTCTTGACCTCGGCGCCCTGCGGATTGTGGAAACGGCGCTCCGCGCGGGCCTGGCCCTTCTGCTTGCGTGCCTGAGTGGTCATGGAAGCCCTCCTCTCGTGGTGGGTCCGGTCAGGCCAGCTGCTCGGAGACCTCCACCCGCAGCAGCGCGCGGACGTTCTCGAAGTGGTTGAGTACGGTCACCGTCGAGGACCCGGCGAACAGCAGACCCGTCGCGACGTTGTCGAGCGAGGTCACCAGGGACCCCGAGTCGCCGCCCGCCGAGATGCTCGTCGTCAGGATCTGGTCCTTGAAGCGGGCCGTGCCCGCCGTGCCGTAGTTGACGTCGATGGTCGCGTCGACCGCGATGATCCGGCCGAAGGAGATGTTGGTCGTACGGCCGGTCTTCTTCACCAGGTCGCCGACCGCGACGTTCGCCTTGCGGCGCCATGCGCGCGGCGCGCCGCTGAAGTACGTCTCACGCGTCGCGTCCTGGAAGTCGACCGTGCCAAGGGCCGCGTCCACGACGTTGTTGTGCCGCTCCAGCGGGATCTGCGGGGCGAACTGGATCGTGATGAACCGTTCCAGCGTCGCGATGCGGTCGGCGGGGTCCTGGCCGCCGTCGAAGACACCCGGCTGCACGATCGCGCTGCCCAGCTGGGCGCGGTTGGAGTCGGCGAGCACGTGGTTGTTGGAGAGGATGTAGAACTTCGCCGGTACGCCGAGGCCGGGGCCCGGCGGGTCGACCGTGGCGCCGGGCAGGAAGTCGTAGACCACGCTGCCGAGCGTGCCCGCCGTCACGCGCACGTTGCCGACCGAGAAGCCGGAGGGGCACGGACGCATCCGGCGCTTGAGGAGCTGCGGCTCGAACGCGCCGAGCCCGCCGAGTTCTTCGAGCAGGGGCTGCGACAGGCCGGCGAGCTGCTCGCTGACGCTGCCGTCGGGGTCGTACGTCACCGAGGAGCGGTCGTCGGAGCGTCCCGTCCTGCGCTGCTGGCGCTGGGCGGCGACATGGCCGACCGCGACGACGTCGGTGGGGGTG
Source organism: Streptomyces sp. NPDC048436 (assembly GCF_043200355.1). NCBI lineage: Bacteria > Bacillati > Actinomycetota > Actinomycetes > Kitasatosporales > Streptomycetaceae > Streptomyces > Streptomyces sp. NPDC048436. The sequence continues at coordinate 122,126 of NZ_JBICXP010000001.1, read as the reverse complement.
CCGTCGTCCATCTGGCGCGGGATGACGTCGCGCTCAGGAAGCATGGACTCGGGGACCTTCTGGGTGACGAACACGATGACGGCCGGTTCGCCGGTGGGCTCTCCTTCGCTCCACTTCACGCCGTGGCCGAAGCCGACGACGTTGGCCAGCGGAGACTGGGGCCGCAGGAAGTCGGATGTCGCCTGCTGGCGGGAGCTGTCGCTGAGCTGACCGCCGGTGGGTCCTCGCATCATTTCGGGCTGGCTCACGCCAGACCACCTCTTCCCCTTGGGCTGCAGGGTCGGAGTTCCGGTTCGTGCGGTGGGTCGCCCCGCGGACCGATGTCGGTCCTATGGCTTGTCCTGGGCGTCGACGCCACCGATGGCCAGTACACGCACGGGTACACCGTCGAGCACTGCCGGAACCACATCTTCGTCACGGAGCCGGTCACGGGACACCTTGCGGGTGACGAAGACGACGATCACGTCCGTCCCCGCGTTCTCGTCCCTGCCGGTGCCGACGCCGGTGACATTGGCCAGCTTCATCAGCCGGTCCTCATGGAGGCTGCGTGCCTGCTGTGCGTCCACGCGGCTCGCCTCCCCCTACGGGTGATAGGGGATGTCTATTGCCGTGTGGAGGGCGGGTCAAGGCATTCCGCACGAAATCTTGGCCTTACAGGTGATCCGCGCCTGTTGACCTTGTTTACGAAGACTCTTCCGAGTTTACGAAGACTCCGCCGACCAGTGGCTCATGTGCGCAGATGTGAAGCGCCGTTGAGGTCGAGGACCGTGCCCGACGCCCACTCCGCGACCGGTGAGGCGAGCCACAGCACCGCCGCCGCGATCTCGTCCGCCGTGCCCGCACGCCCGAACGGGCTCTGCGCGCGGATCGCCTCACCCTCGTCGCCGCTCAGCCGGTGTGCCACCCGCTCCGTCTCGAAGAAGCCGGGCGCCACCGAAGCCACCGCGATGCCGTGCGGCGCGAGCGACACCGCGAGGGACTGGCCGAGCGCGTGCACCGCCGCCTTCGTCGCCCCGTACGCGGGGTGATCGGGCTCTCCCCGGAACGCGCCGCGCGAGCCGATGTTCACGATCCGGCCACCCGTGCCCTGGTCGATCATGCGGCGGGCCGCCAGATGGCTGAGATTCGCCGTGGCCAGCAGGTTCACCGACACATGCCGCTGCCAGAGCGCCGCCCAGTCCTCGTACGACGTGTCGGCGAGGGGGTGCGGAAGGTTCACGGCGGCGTTGTTCACCAGGACGTCGAGACCGCCGAGCGCGGTGGCCGCCCGCCCGGCGACGTCCGCGGCGCCCGCCGCGTCCGACAGGTCGCCGCCCACCAGCGCATGGCCCTCACCCTTGAGCGAGGCGAGCGTCTCGCGTGCCTCCTCCTCGCGCGAGCCGTAGTGCACCGCGACACGGTCGCCGTTCTCCGCGAAGGCCTGCGCGAGGGCCCTCCCGAGGCCGCGTGAGGCCCCGCTGATCAGGATGCGGCGATCGGTGGCCGGCAGGTTCATGGAAGGAAGCCCCTCGACGTCGGACAGCGTTCAACCGCTGTTTATACGTGAGCGGGAACGTGACGCCGACAGCAGCCCGGCCGAATCCGCGCACCAGGAGACATCATGTCGCTCACCCGCAGGGACTTCGCCAGACGCTCCGCGCTCACCGGCGCCGGCGTCGCGCTGGCCGGCAGCGTCGGCGCGCTCGCCACCGCGCCAGGCGCGCTCGCCGCCCAGGAGACGACCGACGCCGACGCCGACACTGACGCGCTCGGCGGCGCTCCCGGCTACGGCCCCCTCGTCCCCGACCCGGAGGGCCTGCTCGCGCTGCCCGCCGGATTCTCGTACCGCGTCCTGACGTACAGCGGCAGGACGAAGCTGGAGAGTGGCGAGTTCACGCCCTCCAACCACGACGGCACGGCCACCTTCGAGGGCCCGCGCGGCACGACGCTGCTCGTCAACAACCACGAGCTGGGCGGCCCCCGCTCCAAGTGGCCGCACCCCGTCCCGCTCACCGAGGGGCTCGTCTACGACCCGGCCGCGTCCGGCGGCTGCACGGTCGTCGAGGTGCGCCGCGACGGACACGTCGCCGAGTGGGTCGGCATCGCGGGCACCGCCACCAACTGCGCGGGCGGCAGCACCCCTTGGGGCACCTGGCTCACCGGCGAGGAGACCGAGGACCGGGCAGGCCACAACGGCATGACCAAGGACCACGGCTACGTCTTCGAGGTCGACCCCCACGACAGGCGGGCCAACCGCGCCCCCAAGCCCCTCAAGGCGCTCGGCCGCTACGCCCACGAGGCCGTCGTCGTCGACCCCAAGCGAGGCCACCTCTACCTCACCGAGGACGCCTCGGGACCCAACGGCCTGCTCTACCGCTGGACCCCGCCGCACGGTTTCCGCCACGGCCGCGGCAAGCTGCGCACGCTGGCCGACGACGCGGGCGTCCTGAAGGCCCCCAAGTGCTATGACTCCGGCGGCCGTTTCGTGGACGACCTGTCCCGCGCCACGAAGACCGGCACCGTGTACGGCGTGGACTGGGTCGAGGTCCCGGACCGCGACGCCCGCACTGTCTCGGTGCGCGAGCAGTTCGACGACGGCGACATCACGCGCGCCCGCAAGCTCGAAGGCATGTGGTGGGGCGACGGCGGCGTCTACATCGTCGCCTCGTTCGCCCGCGACGAGAGCCCCGTCCAGCACGACGGACAGGTGTGGTTCTACCACCCGGCCCGCCGCACCCTCACGCTCAAGGTCCTCCTCGGCGTCAACAAGGACCCCGACAAGGACGGCGCCTTCGACGGCCCGGACAACATCACCGTCTCGCCGTACGGCGGCCTGGTCATCGCCGAGGACGGCGACGGTGTCCAGCACCTCTTCGGGGCGACCGACCGCGGCCGTACGTACCCGATCGCGCGCAACGAACTCAACGCGGGCACCCCCGAGAAGCCCTCCTACAGCGAGTTCACCGGCGTCACGTTCTCGCCCGACGGCAAGACGCTCTACGCCAACATCCAGACGCCCGGCATCATGCTGGCGATCACCGGGCCGTGGCGGCGTCAGCGTCACTGAACGGAAGGGTGCGCGGCGGGTCAGGGTCCGCCGCGCACCTCTCGCATGTCTGCCCCGTCCGGACCGTCAGGACTCTTGCCCGCTCCAGGAATTGGTATCTAACATTTCAGTTCATGGGAGCCATGCAACCGGTCCGCCGCACCCTCCTCAGGGATCAGGCGTACGCATCGATCCGTGACGCGATCGTCGGCGGGGACCTCCCGCCGGGCAGCGTCGTGCGGGACGCCGACCTCGCCGCCTCGCTCGGCCTCTCCCGCGCGCCCGTCCGCGAGGCGTTCTCGCGCCTCGTCGACGAGGGCCTCCTGGAGACCAAACCGCAGAGCCACACCCGTGTGACGTCGCTCGACGCGGGCGGCGTCAGGGACGCGGCGGCCGTCGTCCGCGCCATGCACGAACTCGCCGCACGGGGCGCGGTGCCCCGGCTCGAGCCCTCGCACCTCTACGCGATGCGGGAGGCCAACCGCCGGTTCACCGTGGCCGTCGCGTCCGGCGACGTGGAGGGGGCTCTGCGGGCCGACGACGACCTGCACGGCGTCCTCGTCGAGGCCTGCGGCAACAGCGCCGCAGCCGCCACCATCGCCCGCTACACCCCCCTCATCCGCCGCCTGGAGAGGCAGCGCTTCGGCCAGGGCGTGACCTGCGGCTCCGCCGAGCTGCACGAGCGGCTGATCGACGCCTGCGCCGACGGCGACACGGAGGCGGCGGTGGCCGTCACCACGGAGATCTGGCGCGTCCTGGAAGAGCTCCCCCACCCCTGAATCCGCCGGAGGACTTATGCGCACGCCCCTCGACTCCTACGCCCGCTACCCCCTCCTCTTCGGCCCCTCGCCCGTCCACCCTCTGGACCGCCTCACGCACCACCTCGGCGGCGCCGCGCTCTGGGCCAAGCGGGAGGACTGCAACTCCGGCATCGCCTACGGCGGCAACAAGACGCGCAAGCTGGAGTTCCTGGTCGCCGACGCCCTCGCGCAGGGCTGCGACACCCTCGTCTCGATCGGCGGCGTCCAGTCCAACCACACCCGCCAGGTCGCCGCCGTCGCCGCCCGCGCCGGGCTCAGGTGCGTGCTCGTCCAGGAGAGCTGGGTCGACTGGCCCGACTCCGTGTACGACAAGGTCGGCAACATCCTCATCAGCAGGCTCGCGGGCGCCGACATACGCCTCGTACGCGCCGGATTCGGCATCGGCGTCAAGGAGAGCTGGGAGCAGGCGGTGCGCGAGGTCGAGGAGGCGGGCGGCAAGCCGTACGCGATCCCGGCGGGCTGCTCCGAGCACCGCCTCGGCGGCCTCGGCTTCGCGCGCTGGGCCTATGAGGTCGCCGAGCAGGAGGAGGAGCTCGGCGTCTTCTTCGACACCGTCGTCGTCTGCTCGGTGACCGGGTCGACCCAGGCGGGTATGGTCGCCGGGTTCGCCGCACTGGCGGAGGAGGGCGCCCGTCCCCGCCGCGTCCTCGGCATCGACGCCTCCGCCGACCCCGACCGCACCCGCGAGCAGATCGCCAGGATCACCCGTGGAACGGCCGAACTCATCGGCGTACAAGCGGCGGTGAAGGACGCGGACATCGAGCTGGACGCGCGCTATCACGCGGGCACCTACGGGCTCCCCGACGAGGCCACCCTCGACGCGATGCGGCTGGCGGCCCGCACGGAGGGCATGATCACCGACCCCGTCTACGAGGGAAAGTCGATGGCCGGGATGATCGATCTGGTGGACAGGGGAGAGATCGCCCGCGACGCGACCGTCCTCTACGCCCACCTCGGCGGGCAGCCCGCCCTGAACGCCTACAGCGCCTTGTTCTGATGCTTCTGGTGACCGGGAGGCGGCGGAGCCCACCGGGCACAGATGTGCGCGTGGTGCCACGGAACAACTACGCACCGCAATGGGAAACCGTCGATTGTGTGTCGGTTTGATGCCGATGTGAGGACCGTGTGAGCTCGGAGCATGGTGCGCCGGGGTTCGGAGGGCGCATACTCGGAACATGACGAGGCCCCCCGGTACCCGACGCCACCTGCCGAACAGTCCTTTCAACGTTCCGCCGCCCCCCGCACCGCCCATCGAGCAGTTCGCCGTGGGCGACCGGGTGTCGCACGATCAGTACGGACTCGGACGCATCGTCGGAGTCGAAGGCGAGGAAGCAGTGGTCATCGACTTCGCAGGTCGCCAGGGCAGGTTCCTGAGCCCCTATCCCAAGCTGTCCAAGCTCTGATCCGACGTACGCCAGCGCGCGCGTCCCCAGCACGACAAGGGGCGGTCGGCGGGAAGGTTCACCCCTTCCCCGCCGACCGCCCCTGCGCGTGTCCGGGCGGCGTCCGCGCGGCAGTGTGGTGTCCGTGCGGCGGCTACAGCGCCTGGGCCGCGGCTACAGGGCCTGCGCCGCGGGCTTCACCATTCCGCGCACGGTCCGTGACTTGACGAAGTCACCCATGCCGGTCATTTCCCACTCGCCCGTGAACTGCTTGATCAGCTTGGCCATCATCACGCCCGTCTGCGCCTCGGCGTTCGTCAGGTCGAAGCGGACCAGCTCCTCGCCCGACGCCGCGTCCAGGAGGCGGCAGTACGCCTTGGCGACCTGCGTGAACTTCTGGCCCGAGAACGAGTTCACCGTGAAGACGAGCCCCGTCACCTCCTGCGGCAGGCGGCCCAGGTCCACGACGATCACCTCGTCGTCACCGCCGCCCTCGCCCGTGAGGTTGTCGCCGGAGTGCTTGATGGCGCCGTTGACGATCGACAGCTTGCCGAAGTAGCAGCTGTCCACGTGGTTGCGTTGCGGGCCGTAGGCGATGACCGAGGCGTCCAGGTCGATGTCCTTGCCGCCGTACGCGGGCTCCCAGCCGAGGCCCATCTTGACCTGCGAGAGCAGCGGCTTGCCGCCCTTGACCAGGGACACGGTCTGGTTCTTCTGGAGGCTGACCCGGCCCTTGTCCAGGTTGATCTTCCCGGCGCCGGGCGCGGGGGCGGCCGGCGCCGGGGGAGCGGCGGGTGCGGCCAGCCGCGGGTCCGCCACCGGCGGGGGCGGGCCCTGCACCGGGGCGCCGGACGGGGGCGCCATGGGCGCGGCGGGCGCGGCGGCGGCCGGAGCGGCCGGGGCCGCGGGCTCCTCGACCGAGACGCCGAAGTCCGTCGCGATGCCGGCCAGGCCGTTCGAGTACCCCTGTCCGACGGCGCGCGCCTTCCACGCGCCGTTGCGCAGATAGACCTCGACGATCACCAGGGCGGTCTCGCCGCCGAGCTGCGGGGGCGTGAACGTGGCGAGGACGGAGCCGTCGTCCGCGTTGCGGATGGTGGCGGTGGGCTCGACGCCCTGGAAGGTCTGGCCCGCCGCGTCCGGGCTCGCGGTGACGACGATCTTCTCGATGCCCGCGGGCACGGCCGTGGTGTCCACCGTGATCTTGTCGGGGGTGGTGCCGCCGCCGGACTGGTAGGTCACGCCGGGCCCCGAGGGCTGGTTGAAGAAGATGAAGTCGTCGTCGGAGCGCACCTTGCCGTCGGCGGTGAGCAGCAGGCCCGACACGTCGAGCCGCACCGGTGCGGCGACGTCCACCGCTACACGGGTGGCGGTGAGGGGGATGTTCGAGCCGGGTGTCATAGCGGTCATGCATGGGGTAACGAACGTCCCGGCTTTGCCGTTCCCTTACCTACGGAGATTTCTTGCCCGCGTTTCCCGGACGCCGGACGAACCGGTTCTCGGCCCGTCCGGCATCCGAGGACCTGCCCCTACGGCACGACCACGATCTTCCGCCCCACGCCGGAGGCGAACCGCTCCAGGGCCTGCGGGTACTCGTCCAGCGGCATCCGGTCACTGATGAACACATCGGGGTCCAGCACACCCCCGGCGAACAGCTCCGCCGCCCGCTCGTAGCTGTGCAGGACCGCCATCGACCCGGTGATGGTGATCTCCTGGTTGTAGATGCGGTAGGGGTCGATGCTGACCCGCGTCGCGTAGTCGGCCACCCCGAACTGCAGGAACGTACCCGCCTTGGCGACCCGCCCCAGGCCGTCCTGAATGGCCCCCGCGTTCCCCGTGGCGTCGACCACGATGTCCCAGCCCTGCGGCCGGTCGAGATCGTCCGCGCCGGCGGCCGACCCCGAGACACCCAGCTGCCGCGCGGTGGCCAGGCGGTCCGGGTTGAGGTCGACGACGTCCACGCTCGCCGCTCCCGTCCGCTTGGCGAGCTCCAGCATCATCAGGCCCATCGTCCCCGAGCCGTAGATCAGGACGTGGGCGCCCAGCCGCGCCCGCAGCACGTCGTAGCCGCGCACCGCGCAGGACAGCGGCTCGATGAGGGCCGCGTCCTGGGTGCGTACGTTCTCCGGGAGCCGCACGCAGTTGGCGACGGGTGCGAGCGCGTACTGGGCCGCGCCGCCCGCCGTGGTGACACCGATGGCGGCCCAGCGCTCGCAGAGGTTGTTGTGGCCGGTGCGGCAGTAGCGGCACTCGTAGCAGTAGAGCGAGGGGTCGACGGCCACCTGGTCGCCTACGGAGAGCTCCGTCACCTCGCTGCCGAGCCCCACCACCTCACCGGCGAACTCGTGCCCCGGCACCACCGGCAGCGTGGGCGCGAACTCGCCTTGCAGGATGTGCAGATCGGTCCCGCACAGACCGCACGCGGCGACCTCGACGACGACCTCGCGCGGCCCCGGCGTGGGGTCGGGCACCTCGCCGACGACAGCCTTGCCAACGGACTCGATGATGGCGGCCTTCACTTGACGGCTCCCAACGACAGGCCCTGGACCAGCTTGTCCTGGGCGGCGAACCCCGCGGCGAGCACCGGCAGGGAGATCACGAGCGACGCGGCGCACACCTTCGCCAGGAACAGGCCCTGGCTGGTGATGAAGCCGGTCAGGAACACGGGCGCGGTCTGGGCGACGACACCCGTCAGCACCCGCGCGAAGAGGAGTTCGTTCCAGCTGAAGATGAAGCAGATCAGGGAGGTCGCCGCGATCCCGGGCAGCGCGATGGGGGCCACCACGCGCGCGAGGATGGTCGGCAGGCGCGCCCCGTCGATCTGTGCGGCCTCGATGATCGCGACCGGCACCTCGGAGAGGAAGGACTGCATCATCCACACCGCGATCGGCAGGTTCATCGACGTGTAGAGGATGACGAGCAGCCAGATGTTGTCGAGCATCTCGGTGTTCTTGGCGAAGAGATAGATCGGCAGCAGGCCCGCCACGACCGGCAGCATCTTCGTCGACAGGAAGAAGAACAGGACGTCCGTCCACTTCTTCACCGGCCTGATGGAGAGCGCGTACGCGGCGGGCAGCGCCAGGAGCAGCACAAGCAGGGTCGAAGCGACCGATGCCACCGTCGAGTTGATGAGCGAGGGCCAGGGGCTCGCCCCGCCGCCCGTGCCGAAGAAGTCGCGGTAGCCGTCCAGGGTGAGCGAGGCGGCGAGCGAGGGCGGGTTGGTGGCGGCGTCCTCCTCCGAGTGGAAGGAGGTCAGCGTCATCCAGGCGATGGGCAGGAAGAACAGGATCCCGGCCAGCCAGGCGGCGAGGCCGAGGCCCGCGGAGCCGCGGATGCGAAAGCGGCTCCCGGGCTGTGCACGTACACGCGTCACGTCGGTGCTCATGAGCGGGACGCCTCCTCACGGAACAGGGACGAGACGACCCGCAGCGCGAAGGTCGCGATGATGAGGGAACCGATGACGACGAGGACACCGGCGGCGGACGCCAGGCCGTTCTCGTGGGCCTGGTAGAAGCTCTGGTAGACGGTGTAGGGCAGGTTGGCCGTGCCCAGGCCGCCCGAGGTGATCGTGAAGACGGCGTCGAAGTTCTGCACGATGTAGATCGAGCCGAGCAGCGCCCCCAGCTCCAGATAGCGGCGCAGATGCGGCAGCGTCAGATAGCGGAACACCTGCCAGCTGCCCGCGCCGTCCATGCGGGCCGCCTCGATGAGTTCGCTGTCGCGGCTCTGCAGCCCGGCGAGCAGGATCAGCATCATGAAGGGCGTCCACTGCCAGATCAGGGAGGCCTCGATGGCGATCAGAGGCGTGTTGGAGACCCAGTCGGGCTGGGTGGCGCCATCACCGCCGACCCAGTGCAGCAGGCCGTTGAAGAGGCCGTACTCGGGGTTGTAGAGCACGTGCTTCCACAGCAGCGCCGCGGCCACCGGCACCAGGAGGAACGGCGCGATGAGCAACGTACGCACCAGGCCACGGCCGCGGAACTTCCGGTCGAGGAGCAGGGCGAGACCGAGCCCGATGACGAGGCTCGCGAGCACGACGGTGGCCGTGAGCACGATGGTCGTCAGGACGGACTTGCGCAGGTCCGGGTCGGTGAGGACCTCGGAGTAGTTGGAGAGGCCGGTGAAGCTGCGGGCGTCGGGGTAGAGGGCGTTCCAGTCGAAGAAGGAGATCACCAGCGTCGCCACGAAGGGCAGCTGGGTCACGACGACCATGAAGATCAGGGCGGGCAGCAGCGGGCCCCTGGTGGCCCAGGCGCGCAGCCGTCCTCCTGGTGGCCTGGCTCCGGACACGCGCACGGTTTTCGGCGCGACGGTGGTGGTACTCGCGGTGGCGGTCATCGTCCCTCGTACTCCTCGGCGATCTTCTCGGCGAGCTTCTGTGACTTCCTGAGGGCCGATTCGACGGACTGGCGACCGGCGATGGCCGCGCTGATCTCCTGGGAGACCTTCGTGCCGAGGTCGGTGAACTCGGGGATGCCGACGAACTGGATGCCCGGCGCGGGCCGGGGCTGCACGCCCGGGTCACGCGGCCGTGCGCCCTCAATGGCGGCGCGTGTGACGTCCTGGAAGGCGGCTGCTTCCTTGCGGTACTCGGGGTTGGCGTACGTGGAGGCGCGCTTGCCCGCGGGGACGTTGGACCAGCCGATCTTCTCGCCGACCAGCCGCTCGTACTCCTTGCTGGACGCCCAGGAGACGAACTTCCAGGCCTTGTCGGGGTTGCGGGAGGCCTTCTGCAGGCCCCACGCCCACGTGTAGAGCCAGCCGGAGCTCTTGGTCTTCTCCACCGGCGCGGGTACGTAGCCGATCTTGCCCTTGACCGGCGACTTGGCGGATTCGAGCGAACCGGCGGCGGCCGTCGCGTCGTACCACATGGCGGTCTTGCCCTGGGTGAGGTTGTTCAGGCACTCGGCATAGCCGGACTGGGCGGCTCCGGACTCTCCGTGGTCGCGAACGAGGTCTACGTAGAAGCGAGTTGCCTTTTCGAACTCGGGGGAGTCGAGGCGGGCCTTCCACCCTTTGTCGAACCACGTCCCTCCGAAGGTGTTCACCACGCTGGTCAGGGGCGCGATCAACTCGCCCCAGCCGGGGAGGCCGCGCAGACAGATGCCCTTCATCCCGGACTCGACGCCGGCACCTTCGACGTCACCCGCGAGCTTCGCCACCTGCTGCCAGGTGGGGTGCTTCGGCATGGTCAGTCCGGCCTTGTCGAACACGTCCTTGCGGTACATCAGGAAGGACGACTCCCCGTAGAAGGGCTGTCCGTAGAGCTTGCCGTCGTCGCCGGTGAGGGACTGGCGCATGGGCGGCAGGACGTCCTTCTCGTCGTACGCCTTGTCCTCGCGGGTGTACGAGCCGACTTCGTGCAGCCAGCCGTTCTTGGCGTAGATCGGTATCTCGTAGTTACTGAGCGTCGCGACGTCGTACTGACCGGCCTGGTTGGCGAAGTCCTGGCTGATCTTGTCGCGGACGTCGTTCTCGGGCAGGACCGTGAAGTTCACCTTGATGCCCGTCTTCTTGGTGAAGTGGGCGGCGGTGAGCTTCTGCAGTTCGACCATCTGCGGGTTGTTCACCATCAGTACGTTGATGGAGTCGCCGCCTGAACCGGTCCCGCCCGCTCCGGCCCAGCAGCCGGAGAGCAGCGGGGCAAGCAGCGTCCCTGCGGCGGCCGCGGCCAGTGCGCGCGACCTCCGTCGGCTCTGGGTTCGCATGAATGCTCCTGGACGTATGGGGACTTATGGGATGCGTGAGGGCGTGCGGGATCGCTAGAGGGACAGGGACAGGGACAGGGACGGGGAGTTGGGGAAGAGGGGGGGCTTGTGGGCGTCAGACGCGGATGACCTGCGGGCCCTGGAGCGAGTAGCGGTGTGCCTCGGACGCGGGCAGGTGCGTGCTCGTGACGATCGCCTCCAGCTCGCCGACGTGCCCGAACCGGCAGAAGCTCGACGCCCCGAACTTGGTGTGCACGCCCGCGAACACGGTGCGCCGTGACGCGCGGATGGCCTGGGTCTTGACCTCGCTGACCGCGGGGTCGGGTGTGGTCAGGCCGTGCTCACGGGAGATGCCGTTGGCCCCGATGTACGCCAGGTCGATCACGAACCCGGCCAGCATCCGGGTCGTCCAGTGGTCGACGGTCGCGAGGGTGCCCGGGCGGACCCGGCCGCCGAGGAGAAGGACGGACATGTTCTCCGCCTCGGCGAGGGCGCCGGCGGTCGCGAGGGACGCGGTCACCACGGTCAGGGCGCGGCCCTTGGCCGCTTCGGGGAGCGCTTCGGCGATGAGCTGCGGGGTGAAGCCCTCGTCCACGAAGACCGTTTCGGCGTCGCCGAGGAGGTCGGCGGCGGCGGTGGCGATCCTGCGCTTCTCCGGGACGTGCATGGTGGTGCGGAACGCGAGGGTCGTCTCGAAGCCCGCGCTCTCCACGGGGTAGGCGCCGCCATGGGTGCGGCGGACCAGGCCGTGGTCCTCCAGGGCGCGCAGGTCGCGGCGGACGGTCTCCTTGGCGACGCCCAGTCTGTCGGCGAGTGCGGTGACGTCCACGGAGCCGGAGTTCCGTGCCGCCCGGACTATTTCCCGCTGGCGCTCTTCCGCGGTCATGGGTGCCGCCTCCTTCCCTCACTGTGCCCGTTCGGGCCCTGTGGGGAAGTTCTACAGCGGGGGACGGTGTGTGAACAGGCTCGGAGCGGGGGTGATGGTGCCCGTCTCTGCCCGTTTGCCGGGGCGGCGGCCTGTGGGTCGGGCGTGAGGGGTGCCCGTTCGGGGGGTGGTGGGTGCCCGTTCGCTGCCTGCTTCGGCTCAGCGGGGTCTGGGGCGGAGCCCCAGGAGCCCCTCAGTAAGGCCACACCGGAGGGTTCGTACAGAAGTGCCCCCCGAGGTTCGCGTGATCCGGGTTGGCCGGGTCCAGCTCACCCCCCTGGGCGACCAGCTTCTCCGCGTACTCCTCGGAATCGTCCTCCGGCGAATAACCCAGTGCCCGCGCCGACGAAAGGTCCCACCACAGCCGGGTGTTGGCGGACGAGCCGTAGACCACGGAATGCCCCACCGTGGGAGCGGTCAACGCCGCGTGGAAGAGCCTGGCGCCGTCCCCCGGCGACATCCACACGGACAGCATCCGCACACTCGTCGGCTCCAGGAAGCACGAGCCGATCCGCACCGAGACCGTCTCGACCCCGTACTTGTCCCAGTAGAACTGGGCGAGGTCCTCGCCGAAGGACTTGGACAGCCCGTAGAAGGTGTCGGGGCGGTGCGGTGTGTCGACCGGGATCAGCGGGTCGTCGCCGACCGGGCGTGGCGTGAAGCCCACCGCGTGGTTCGACGAGGCGAACACGATCCGCGGGACGCCCTCCTCGCGCGCGGCCTCGTAGAGGTTGTACGTCCCCTCGATGTTCGCCCGCAGGATCTTGTCGAAGGAGGACTCCAGGGAGATGCCCGCGAGATGGATGACCGCGTCGACGCCCCGCACGGCCTCCCGCAACGCCTTCTTGTCGGCGAGGTCCGCCGTGATCGCGTCCGGCTCGCCGTCGACGGGCCGCACGTCGAGCAGCCGCAGGTCGTAGCCGTAGGCGGGCAGCAGCCCCCGCATCAAGGTGCCGAGGCCGCCGGCGGCGCCGGTGAGCAGGACGGTGCGGGGAGCGGGCATGAGGGTCTCTCCTGGTATCAGCGGCTGCATTCGTGTGCACGTACAGCATTCACATCTGTAGACACGCTAGGGATCAACGGCTCGCCACGTCAAGTGTCGTACGGAGAGTCAAGTGTCGTACGGAGGCGGGGAATCCGCTCTCGAATCGCAGTTCTCTCGGAGTTCTCTCGTGGACCTTCGAGCTTGACCAGGGCTCAAGAGGCGGCTTAGCGTGGGTGCGTTCAGAAATATGGACGTGGATCAGAAACGTGCACGCTAAGGGAGAGCCCGTGACGTCAGCACCCCTCGCCGCTCGACTCAGCATCCCCAGCGGGCCGCTGTTCTTTCCGGTCACCGCCTACGCGCCGGACGGCACCCTCGACCTCGGAGCCTTCCGTACGCACGTACGGGCGGGGATCGAAGCGGGCGCCGCGGCCGTGTTCGCGTGCTGCGGCACCGGCGAGTTCCACGCCCTGACGCCCGAGGAGTTCCAGGCGTGCGTCACCGCCGCCGTCGACGAGTCGGCGGGACGCGTGCCGGTGGTCGCGGGCGCCGGGTACGGCACGGCGCTCGCCGTGCGGTACGCCAAGGCCGCCGAGGAGGCGGGCGCCGACGGGCTGCTCGCGATGCCGCCCTATCTTGTCGTCGCCGGGCAGGAGGGGCTGCTGCGGCACTACGCGGAACTGGCCGCGGCGACCTCACTCGACGTCATCGTCTACCAGCGCGACAACGCCGTGTTCACCCCGGAGACGGTGGTCGAGCTGGCCAGGACCGAGGGCGTCATCGGCTTCAAGGACGGCCTCGGCGACATGGACCTGATGCAGCGCATCGTCAGCGCCGTGCGCGCGGAAGTCCCGGAGGAATTCCTCTACTTCAACGGTCTGCCCACCGCGGAGCTGACCGGGCTCGCCTACCGGGGCATCGGCGTGACGCTCTACTCGTCCGCCGTCTTCTGCTTCGCCCCCGACATCGCGCTCGCCTTCCACCGCGCCTTCAATGCCCGGACCGCCGAGGGCGACGCGACCGTGAACCGGCTCATCGACGGCTTCTACCGCCCCTTCGTGGAGCTGCGCAACGAGGGCCGCGGATACGCCGTCTCCCTCGTCAAGGCGGGCGTACGTCTGGCCGGGCTCGACGTCGGCTGGGTGCGGACGCCGCTGCACGAACCCGCCGACGAACACATCAAGCGCCTCGCCGAACTGACCGAGCGCGGGCGCGCCCTGCTGCGGGAGGAGGGCGCGTGAGAACCTCCGCCTTCCTGTACCCCTGGGACATCGTCGGCGACCCCGAGGCGCCCGCGCGCATCGCGGACCTCGGCGTCCAGCAGGTCACCCTCGCCTCCGCCTACCACTCCACACGCGCGCTCACCCCCCGCCACCCCCGCCACCGCATCGTCACCGCCGAGCACGCGGCGGTGCTCTACGAGCCCGGTGAGCGGTGGGAGGGGCGCGAGCTGCGCCCGTACGCGGCGGGGAGCTGGGCCCCGGGGGGCGCCTACGGAGAGGCCGCCGACGCGCTGGCCGCCGCCGGGCTCGACGTACACACCTGGGTGGTCCTCGCCCACAACTCCCGCATGGGCGCCGACCATCCGGGCACCTCCGTCGTCAACGCCTACGGAGACCGCTACCCCTGGGCCCCCTGCGTCGCACAGCCCGCCACGCGCGCGTACCTCGTCGACCTCGCGGCGGAAGCCGCCGTGCGCCCCGGCGCGGGCGGCACCGAACTGGAGTCCCTCGGCTGGTACGGCGTCGCGCATCTGCACGCCCACGACAAGATCGCGGGGGTGCCGCTCGGGGAGGCCGGGCAGTACCTGATGTCGCTGTGCTTCTGCCCCACATGCCGTCAGGGGTACGCGGGGCATGGCCACGAGCCGGGCGAATTGGCGGCCGGGGTCCGCCGCGCCCTGGAACCCGTATGGCGCGGCGAGGAGCCCGCGGGCGGCTGGGAAGCCGTCGAAAAGCTCCTCGGCGCCGAGGCGGCGGCCGCCACGCGCGCGTGGCGCGAGGAAACCGCCCGCACCCTCCAGGAGACGACGATCGCGGCGGTGCGAGCCGCCGCCCCGGAGGGCTTCCGCGTCCTGCTGCACGCCGACCCGGTGGCCTACCACTGCGGCGCCAACGCCGGAGTCGACCCGCGCCACATCCTCTCCGTGGCCGACGGCGTGGTCGTGCCCTGCACGGGCGGCGCCCAGTCGCTGACCCCCTTCGACGCACACCGCACGGACCGCACCACCCTCGCCGCGAACCTCACCGTCGTCTCCGGCATGGGCGGCAGCCCCGCCACCCTCGCCACCGACGCCGCACGGGCGGCCACCCTTGGCGCCGACGAACTGCGGCTGTATCACGCAGGTTTGGCGTCCGACGCGGATCTGGCACACGTGAGGACGGCCCTGACACAGCTGGCTTGACCGGGCGTGTGCGCCCCCGCACTCTCTGTCGCCCGCGAAGTGGAAGCGGTTACCATCCGCGCAACCATTTCGCTCCAGTACGAGGAGACAAGGTGCGCAACAAGGGGATAGCGGCGCTGGTCTGTGCCGGGATCATGGCGGGCGCCGCGGTACTGGGCGGGGCCGTGCCCGCCGCCGCGCAGACCGACGGCGGACAGGCCGCCGCCGCACCCGACATCCGGGAGCGACTTGAGAAGATCCCGGGCATGAAGGTCGTCTCCGTGGTGGACAGGGAGGGCTACCCCTTCTACACGCTCTCGTACACGCAGCCCGTCGACCACGCCCACCCCGGTGCCGGCACGTTCACGCAGCGCGCCACGCTCTGGCACAAGGCCACCGACAAGCCGACCGTCCTCTACACCGGCGGCTACACCCTCGCATCGAACACCACCGCCCTCACCAAGCTGATCGACGCCAACCAAGTCAGCGTCGAGCACCGCTACTTCGCGCAGTCCCGCCCCTCGGGCGCGGCCGGCTCCGACTGGTCCAAGCTCACCGTCCAGCAGGAGGCCGCCGACGAGCACCGCCTCACCCAGGCGCTGCGCGGCGTCGAGAAGGGCAAGTGGCTCGGCACGGGCGCCAGCAAGGGCGGCATGACGGCGACGTACCACGAGCGTTTCTACCCCGACGACCTGGACGCGGTCGTCGCGTTCGTGGCGCCCAACGACGCCGACAACAAGGATGACAGCGGCTACGAGCGGTTCTTCAAGACCGTGGGCACGGCCGAGTGCCGGACCGCGCTCGACGCCGTGCAGCGCGAGATGCTCGTACGCCGCGACGCGCTGATCCTCAAGTTCGAGGCGGACGCCAAGGCGAACGGCGACACCTTCGAGGAGACACTCGGCACCACCGACCGCGCCTACGAGTTCGCCGTGCTCGACCAGGTGTGGAACTTCTGGCAGAGCGGCACCATCGACAACTGCCCGACTGTGCCCGACGCCAAGAAGGCGACCGACGACGAGCTGTACACGTGGTCGAAGGCGCACGGCTTCAGCGTCTACCAGGACGAGACCCTCGGCACGAACGGCACCGGCCCCTATTACCGGCAGGCGGCGACCCAACTCGGCTGGGCCGACCTGAAGTTCAAGCACCTCAAGGACGTCCGCCACTACCCGGACATCTATCAGCCCAACTCGGTGCTGCCCGAGGCGATGCGCGGCTCATACAACAACAGGACCATCGCGGACGTCGACCGCTGGGTGAAGACGCGCGGCCAGCGGATGATGTTCATCTACGGCGAGAACGACCCGTGGAGCGCGGAGAAGTTCACTCCCAGCCACCGCGACTCCTACCGCTACGAAGCACCCGCCTCCAACCACGGCGCCTCCATCGCCAAACTGCCCGCCGCCGAGCAGGCCGAGGCCATCGCGACCATCAAGCGCTGGGCCGACGTGAAGTAGCGTCGCGGGCGATTAGTTCTGGGTCCCAGGCCGGTCTACAGGGCAGGACAAGCGGCCCACGGCACAGGGCCGCCCGGATTCGGGAGGAACCCATGACAGAGACGATCGACTTCGCTCCGCAGGCGCGGCTCGTAGCGGGCATCGCGCAGGGCGTCGGCGACGGGCAGCTCTCGGGGCCCACGCCCTGTCCGGAGTACGAGGTGCGGCATCTGCTCGGCCATCTGGTCGGTCTCACCGGCGCCTTCCGGGACGCCGGGCGCAAGGATCTGGGTGTGCACCTCGACCAGAGCCCGGGGGACTCCCTTCCGGATCTCGGCCCGGACTGGCGTGCCGAGCTGCCGAAGCTGCTCGACGAGCTGGTGGAGACGTGGCGTGACCCGGCCGCGTACGAGGGCATGACCCGGGCGGGCGGAATCGACCTGCCGGGAGCCGTCGCGGGCGCCGTGGCCATGGACGAACTCGTCGTGCACGGCTGGGACCTGGCGCGGGCGACGGGCCAGGCGTACGCCCCTGACGAGGCGAGCCTCGCGGTGGCCCAGGGGTTGCTCACGCCCGCGGAGGGCGACGACTCCGGGAACGGCCTGTTCGGGGCCGTGGTCCCGGTGCCGGACGACGCCCCGCTGCTCGACCGCGTGATCGGCCTCAGCGGCCGGGACCCGGGGTGGAAGCCCGGGGTGTGACCCCCGGGCTTTCTCCGGATCGGGTATCGATCGGGTAAAGGGTCTCGCGGGGTGCCGTGTGATGCGCGTAGACAGTGCGCGTAGACAGGTGTTGACCTGCTCTGACCTGGTGCCCCTTACAAAGCCCTGACAGGCCCCGATCCGGAGAAAACGACCTATGCGGAAGTCCCTACGGGTGGCGGGTATCGCCACCGCCTGTGCCGTCGCCGGCGCCGCGCTGTACGGCACCGGCGCCGCCACCGCCGACAACGCCGAGGCGCGGCACACCGCCGAACCCCAGAACATCGGCCTGCTCGTCGGCGAGATCGACGACTACTACGGCGCCTACCAGGACGACGAAGGCGTCTGGCGGTCGTCGTCCGACAGTCCGTACGCCAAGGACCTGGCGCGTATCCAGGCGAAGGCGAAGAAGGACATCAGGAAGGCCGCCGCGCACGGCGCGAAGAGCGGCTCGCACACCGCCAAGGGCGCCTCGCGCGGCAAGAAGCCCGCGATCGTCCTCGACGTGGACGACACCTCGCTGCTCAGCTTCGACTACGAGAAGACCACCAACTACACCTACAACGGCGCCACCTGGGACGCCTACGTCAAGGCGGCCAAGCGCCCCGCCGTCTTCGGCATGCCCGAACTCGTCGCGTACGCCAAGAGCAAGGGCGTCGAGGTCTTCTTCCTGACCGGCCTGAGCGAGTCGCAGCGCGAAGGCGCCGTCACCAACCTCGCCAAGGCCGGGTACGACACGAAGCTCGACACCACGCACGTGTTCACCAAGAACAAGACCAACCCGCCCGCCTACCTGAGCGGCTGCGCCACGCCCGCCAAGTGGGAGTGCACCACCGTCCAGTTCAAGGAGGGCACGCGCAAGTACATCGAGTCGACCGGTTACGACATCGTCGGAAGCTTCGGCGACCAGGTCTCCGACCTGGCGGGCGGGTACGCGGACAAGACGTACAAGCTGCCGAACCCGACGTACTTCGTCGGGTAGTCGTCACCGCGAGATAGGTTGCATTCCTGACTAGGTCGCTCTACGGTCTAGGTAGCTCACATGCTCATGGGGTCGCGGCGGGCACGCCCGCCGCGACCCCTTCGGGAAGGGGGATCCCACCCATGACCATCTCGCTCTCACCGGACTTCTCGGCCGCGTCCACGGCCGTCACCGCCGCGCTCGGCGCCTATCTGCTGTTCGGCGAGCCCTGGCTCGGCCGCCGCCTGTACGCCTCGCTCGCCCGCCGCCGCGAGACCGAACCAGGCGCCCTGATCGGCTACTTCACCTTCGTGCTCGTCTTCTGGTGGGCCTTCGCCGCGCTCGCGGTGGCGGTGCTGCTGCTCTCGCCGGGCATGGCCGCCGCCGACCTCGGCATCGTGTCGCCCGCGTCGCCCGTGGGCACGGCCGTCGTCATCGTCTTGGTGGCGGCGGTGTCCGTCAGGACGGGGCGCAGAATGCGGGCCCTCGCCAAGGGCGGCAAGAACGTACCCGGGCTCGCCTCCGTCCAGGCCATGCTGCCGCGCACCCGGCAGGAGCGCCGCCTCGCCATCGCGGTCGCCGTGACCGACGGCCTCTGCGCCGAACTCGTCTACCGCGGGCTCCTGATCGCCTTCGGCGTAGGCGTACTCGGCCTCAACCTCTATATGGCGGCGGCTCTTTCGGCCCTTGTGTACGCCGCAGCGGGTTTCTATCAGGGCCGCAGCGGTGTCATCGTCTTCGCCGGTGTCGGCGTGCTGTTCGCCGGGCTCTATGTGGCGACCGGCAGCCTGGTGCTGCCCATCGCCGTCCATATCGCCGTATCCGTACGTGACTTGACGCTGCCGGTGCCGGAGCCACTCGGCTCCGTTCCGTCGTACGCGCCGACCCCGAAGGGCAGTTGACCGTGACCGCACCCGCCTCCGGAGGCGCGAAGAGTGACCGCAGAGCCAGCTGGTTCAAGGGCGTCCTCGACCTGCTCGTGCTCGCGAGTCTCACCGACGGCGAGAGCTACGGCTACGAGATCGCCAAGCTGCTCGGCGCCGCGGGCTTCGGCCAGATCAAGGGCGGCACGCTCTACCCCGTGCTCAACCGCCTGGAGGAGGCGGGCCTGGTCGCCGCCGAGTTCCGGGCCACGGAGAAGGGCCCCGGCCGACGCTACTACTCGCTCACCGACGCGGGGCGCGCCACCCTCGGCGAGCAGGGCGGGCTGTGGCTCGCCTTCGACGGATCCGTACGTGAGGTGCTGGCAAAGGCGGGTGTGCGATGAACGAAGGCTACGTACGCGACAGTTATCTCCTCGACCTCGCTGACCGGCTCCGGGAACACGGCCTGCCCGCCGACCGCATCGAGGCCACCGTCGCGGACCTGGGCGCGCACCTGGACGAGTCGGAAGGGGCCGACCCGGAAGCCGAGTTCGGCCCGGTCGAGGAGTTCGCCCGCGAGCTGGCACCGGCCGGAGGGCAGCCGCACGACGCCCCCGAAGCGCACGTCGAGACGTGGCGATGGACCGCCGACACCTACGTCGACGAGGAGCTCCTGAACCGCTTCGGCGGCGAAGGCTGGGAGGTCGAACGCGTCGACGCGCTCGGGCGCTTCGTCAGCCACCGGGACCTCGACAGGCCGCAGCGCTGGGAGTACCGGCGCGAGCTGGTCACGCGGGGACGTGAGGGGATCGACGAACGGCTGGCCCCCGAGGGCTGGGAGGCCTGCGGGAACTGGATCGTCTACGCGTGGTTCAAGCGGCCGGTGGCGGCGAGCCTGGGCCCCGAGGCGGAGATCCCCGCACCGCCCGCGGCGCCCGAGCGGTGGAACTTCCTGAGCGCCAAGTTCTATGTGCTGCTCGCGGTCGCCCTGGTGGCCGTCGTCCTGACGGGCATCGGAGCCGCCGTAGACGACGACGGCGATTCGAGCACGGGGCTCGGCTTCGCAGGGGGACTGCTGGTGGGGGCCGCGGTGGCCGTGGCCGCCCTGGTGGCCCTGCAAGTCCGGCGGCGCGGACGCCGCTGAGACCGGACCCCACACGACCCGCACCGCCGCCGGAAGCAGGCCCCGGCGGCGGTGCGGGACGGCTACGACTTGAGAGCCGCCTGCATCATCGCCTTGGCGATCGGCGCCGCCAGACCGTTGCCGCTGACCTCCGACCTCGCCGCGTCAGAGGACTCGACGATGACCGCCACCGCGACCTCCTTGCCGTCACTGCCCTTGGCGTACGAGGTGAACCAGGCGTACGGCGTCTTGCTGTTGTTCTCGCCGTGCTGAGCCGTACCGGTCTTGCCGCCCACGTCCGCGCCACTGATCTGCGCGTTCGTGCCCGTGCCCTTCTCGACGACCGTCTGCATCGCGGACTGGAGCTCGCTCGCCGTGCCCTCGCTCATCACCCGCTCGGAGTCCGGGTCGTCGAACGACTCCAGGACATCGCCGTCCGAGTCGGTGATCTGGGACACCATGTGGGGTGACACCAGCTCGCCGCCGTTGGCGATCGCCCCCGAGACCATCGACATCTGCAGCGGCGTCGCCGTCACGTCGAACTGGCCGATGCCGGTCAGAGCCGTCTGCGCCTTGTCCATGTCCGAGGGATACACGCTCTCGGAAGCGCGCACCGGCACGTCCAGCTTGTCGGTGTTGAAGCCCATCTTCTCGGCCATCGCCTTGACCTTGTCCTGGCCCAGGTCGACGGCCATCTTCCCGAAGACGTTGTTGCACGAGTACTGCAGCGCCGTACGGATCGTCGCGTCCTCGCAGGGCGCGGACGCGCTCTCGTTCTTCAGCGGGGTGGTCGAGCCGGGCAGCATGTACGGGTTCGGGCTGTCGGTCCTGGTGTCCGCCGAGCCGTAGAGCCCGTCCTCCAGAGCCGCCGCCGCGACGACCAGCTTGAACGTCGAACCGGGCGGCAGCGGCTGCCGCAGCGCGCGGTTGACCATCGGCTTGTCCTCGTCCTTCAGCAGCGCCGCCCACTCCTTGGAGTCCGTGGAACCGCTGATCTTCGAGGGGTCGTACGAGGGTGTGGACACCATGCCGAGGATCTTGCCCGTCTTCGGGTCGACGGCGACCGCGGCGCCCTTCTTCTCGCCGAGAGCCTTGTACGCGGCCTTCTGCACGGACGGATCGATCGTCGTGACCACGTCACCCGGGTCGGCGCGCTTGTTCGTGACCGTGTCCAGGGGGTTCTTCAGACGCGTGTCCGTGCCGTCGAGGACGTCCTTGTAGATGCCCTCCAGCTGTGTCGCCCCGTAGACCTGCGAGCTGTAGCCCGTGACGGCCGAATACAGGTCGCCGTCCTTGTAGGTGCGCTTGTACGCGAGGTCGCCGCCCTTCGTCCGTTCGGAGCCGGTGACCGCGTCGCCGCCCACGATGATGTCGCCCAGCGGGTTCGCGTACTGCTCGATCACGTTGCGCCGGTTCAGGTTGTCGTCCGCGAGAGCCTTCGAGTCGTAGAACTGCACCCACGTCGCCCGCGCAAGGAGGGCGAGCACGAGCAGCAGCGTGAAGACCGAGGCCTGCCTGATCGTCTTGTTCATCCCGTGAAAGGACGAGCGGCGCGGATGCTTTCGTTCCGTTCTGCGTGGTTTCTCAGACATTTTTCATAGTCGGCGGAGGAGAGGCGCGGGGCCGGGCGGGGGCTCAGACGTCGTTCATGAAGCCGGCTTCGTACGCCGCGATCACGGCCTGCGTACGATCCCGCGCCCCCGTCTTGGCGAGCACCGAGGCCACATGCGTCTTCACCGTCGCGGGGCCCACGCCCATCCGCCCGGCGATCTCCGCGTTGGTCAGGCCCGCCGCCATCAGCCGCAGCACCTCGCTCTCGCGCCCGGTCAGCCTGGCCACCCAGGCCGGCGCCGCGGGCTTCTCGCGCGCGTGCTCGGCGGCAAGGGCGCGCACGGCAGCCGGGAAGAGCAGCGAGTCGCTGCGCGCGACGAGCCGCACGGCCTGCACGAGCGAGTCCGCGTCGGAGCGCTTGAGCAGGAACCCGGAGGCTCCCGCGCGCAGCGCCTCGTACACATAGGAGTCGTTCTCGAAGGTCGTCACGACGATGATGCGCGGCGGATCGGCGTGCGAGCGGAGGATCTGCTCGGTGGCCCGGATGCCGTCGATCTCCGGCATGCGTACGTCCATGAGCACCACGTCGGGCGACAGCTCGCGCACCACGGACACCGCCTCGGCGCCGGTCGCGGCCTCGCCCACGACCTCCAGGTCGGGCTCCGCGGAGAGGATCACGCGCAGGGCGGTGCGCACCATGCGCTCGTCGTCGGCGAGCACGATGCGGATGGGGGCCGCGGCTGTTGCGGTCATGTGGGCAGGCCTTTCAGGGGAAGTCGTACGTTCACTCGCCACACCCCGGCGCCGGGTCCTGCCCGCACCGTGCCGCCAAGGAGCCTGGCCCGGTCGGTGATGCCGCGCAGGCCGTGGCCGCCGCCGGGGCGCGGGGCGGGGGCGTCGCGGGGCAGCGGGTTCTCCGCGAGGATCTCAAGGGCGGTGCCGTCCAGGGCGATCCGCAGGGTCACCGGGGCGTCGGGGCCCGCGTGCCGCAGCGCGTTGCTCAGGCTCTCCTGGACGATGCGATAGGCCTCGCGGGACACCATCGGCGGCAGGGCGGCCGGGCCGGGCGGGCCGAGGTCGACCGTGGCCTTCACGCGCAGGCCGCCCGCGCGGGTGCGGTGGAGGAGGCCGTCCAGGTCGGCGTCGAGCGTGGGCGCGGGAGCGGTGGGGCTCGCCTGGTCGCCGCCCTCCCTCAACACTCCGAGTACGGCGTCGAGTTCACCCACCGTGCGCCGCGTCGTCTCCTCGATGGCGGCCAGCGCCTCGCGGACGAACTCCGGATCGCGGTCGAGGACCCTGCGGGCCGCGCTCGCCTGCAGCGTGACCGCGCTCAGGGCGTGCCCCACCGAGTCGTGCAGCTCCCGCGCGAGCCGGTTGCGTACGGCGAGGTCCGCCGCGCGCTGCTCGGCCGCCGCGAGCCGGTCGGCGGACGAGGGCCCGAGGAGTCCGGGCGCCCAGCGCGCGAGGAGGCTGCCTGCGAGGGCCGCGCAGCCCGCGAGCGCCGTCAGGGAGAGGACCCCGATGACCGGTGAGAGGGCCTGCATCCAGACCTCGCCGAAGACCTCGGGCATCCCGATCCGGCTGTCCCGCAGCGTCGCGACGAACGGCAGCGCGATGAGCATCACCGCGAACGGCGGCAGGGCGAGGGACATCCCGCTGATGATCCCGCCGAAGCCGAGGTGCAGCGTGAACCACGCGACGGTGTGCCCGCGGGCCTGCCGGGACCGTGCGGGCCCCTCGGCGAGCGCCTCGCCGGGCACGTCGCACAGGGCGCGCACGGCGGCCACCGACATGGGCCGGGTGAGCGGGAAGAGCGCGGTGACCGCCGCGAGCGGCAAGCCCATGGCGAACGCGCTGAGTTGGGAGGTGAGCGAGCCGAAGACCTTGTCCTCGCCGAGCAGCGGTCCGACGATGACGGAGCCCACGAAGACGTACGGCATGGCGAGCGCGCCGCCGAGGATGAGATGGATCCACCGGCGTCGGGCCCGCCGCCCGAACAGCGCCGTGGCACAGGCCTTCACGCCGGGTGCCGGTGCTGATGGGCACGGACCTGGGTGGCGGCCCCCGCCCGCTCCCTGAGGAAGCGCACCCCGACGGTTGCCACAAGCGTCCCGACGATCATCTGGACAGAGTAAGGCAGGAGCATCGCCGCCGTCGGCGTGGTCATGAGCGCGAGGGCGAGGATGGCGAGGACGCGCAGGGCGGGGACGAGTGTCTGGCGCATGTCCCCTACGCTCCCGGCGCGGAGCCCGGGGCGCCTCCTGCGTGACGATGATCCAGGTCCGCCGTGCGGGGGAGGGGAGTTCAGCCCGTCCGAGTCAGCCCGCCCGCCCCTCAGCCCTCCAGCACCAGGACGTCCTCCGGGATCTCCGCCCCGCGGGCATGCGCGAACCCGCTGGCCCGGGCGGTAACCCGGAAGCCACACTTCTCAAGGACCCGCAGGGACCCCGCGTTGTCCGCCGCCGCCCGGGCGTAGAGCGGCCGCTCCGGCACCTCCACCAGCAGTGACCGCAACGCGGCGGTCGCCAGGCCCCGGCCCCAGTACGCGCGGTCGATCCAGTACGTGACCTCCCGCTCGCCCGGCTCCCCGTACACCGCGGCGCTCCCCACGACATCCCCGTCCGCGAGGACCGTACGGACGACGTCGTCCGACGACCGGAGCTTCTTCCAATGGGCCTCGAAAAGTGACCAGTCGGACGCCTTAGGCGACGTGAACGCGGCGACGCGGCTCGCCTCCGGATCGTTCATCTGCCGGTAGAACACCGGGAGATCGCTGTCGTGGACCGGGCGGAGACTGACTTCCATGCTCACCATGTTCAAAGCCTACGAGTCGCCAGTGTCAGCCGGTCCCGCGCGTCGAACAACGCGTCCTTCACCATCTGTTCGTGCGCGGGCGTGAGCCGCGCGACCGGCACGGAGCAGCTGATCGCGTCCCGCGCGGGCGTGCGGTAGGGGATCGCGACACCGAAGCAGCGCAGGCCGAGCGTGTTCTCCTCGCGGTCCACCGCGATGCCCTGCTCGCGGACCATCCGCAGCTCCTCGATCAGCTTCTCGCGGTCGGTGATCGTGTGCTCGGTCAGCGCGGGCAGCGTCTCCGGGAGCATCTTGCGGACCTGCTCGTCGGTGTGGGTGGCGAGCAGCGCCTTGCCCAGGGACGTCGAGTGCGCGGGGAGGCGGCGGCCCACCCGGGTGAAGGGCCGCAGATAGTGCTGGGACTGGCGCGTGGCCAGGTAGACGACGTTCGTGCCGTCGAGGCGCGCCAGGTGGATCGTCTCCGTGGTGTCGTCCGAGAGGCGGTCGAGCGTCGGCCGCGCCGCCGCCACCACCTCGTCGCCGTCGATGTACGAGGTGCCGACCAGCAGGGCCCGTACCCCGATCCCGTACCGCGTGCCCGTCGCGTCCGTCTCCACCCAGCCCAGCTCCACCAACGTACGCAGGAGCATGTAGAGGCTGGATTTGGGGTACCCGACGGCTTCCTGGACGGCGGCCAAAGAGTGCATACCGGGACGTCCCGCAAAGTATTCGAGCAACTCAACCGTCCGCACAGCGGACTTGACCTGTGCCCCGCCAGTCTCGCCAGCCGACATCGCCCTTGACCCCTTAGTTCGACGAGAAATAGTCTCCGAAGTCTCCGCTATTCATCATCGGAGACAGCGTTCAGCATATCGAACAGCCCAGGTGGGTGGCAGCACATCTGTGGCATCACCTCTTGAGGAGCCCGCGGTGGCAGCAGCACCAGTCTGGAGTGTCGACCCCCGAACCGGGAAGCAGCGCGAGCAGGTTGCGGTCGAAGCCACGGTCCAGGAGGTGGATCAGGCGGTACGTGCCGCGCTGGCCGCCCAGGACGCCTTGGCCGACCGCACCGTACGCGCCGCGTTCCTGCGCAGCGCGGCCGAACTGCTCGACGGCGCCAAGGATCACCTGGTGGAGGCCGCGGACGCGGAGACCGCGCTCGGTCCCGTCCGGCTGACCGGCGAACTCGCCCGCACCTGCTTCCAGTTGCGGGCCTTCGCGGACGTGGTCGACGAGGGCGCCTTCCTCGGCGTCGTCATCGACCACCCGGACAGCAGCGCGACGCCGCCCATCCCCGACCTGCGGCGCTACAAGATCCCGCTCGGTGTCGTGGCCGTCTACTCCGCGTCCAACTTCCCCTTCGCCTTCTCCGTCCCCGGCGGCGACACCGCGAGCGCGCTCGCCGCGGGCTGCCCGGTGGTCGTCAAGTCCCACCCGGACCACCCGGGGACTTCCGAGCTCGTGGCGTCGCTGCTGCGGCGGGCCGCGGCCCGGCACGACATCCCGGAGGGCGTCGTCGGCCTCGTGCACGGCTTCGAGGCGGGCGTCGAGCTGGTCAAGCACCCGCTGGTCTCCGGCGCGGGCTTCACGGGCTCGATCCGCGGTGGCCGCGCCCTCTTCGACGCGGCGGCGGCCCGTCCCGTGCCGATCCCCTTCCACGGCGAGCTCGGCTCCCTCAACCCGGTCGTCGTGACCGAGGCCGCGGCGGTCGAGCGCGCGGAGGAGATCGGAGCGGGCCTCGCGGGCTCGATGACGATGGGCGTCGGACAGTTCTGCGTGAAGCCGGGCCTGGTGTTCGCCCCGGCGGGTGCGGGCGGCGACCGGTTCCTCAAGTCTCTGACGGAGGCGGTCAGCGACACCGAGTCCGGGGTGCTCCTGGACCACCGGATGCGGGACAACTTCGTGGCGGGCGTGCGTGAGCGGGCCCAACTGCCGGACGTGGAGGCGCCGGTCACGCCGGGCGCGGGCAGCGAGCACACGGTGAGCCCCGGGTTCCTGACGGTCCCGGCGGCCAAGCTCGCCGCCGATGGCGAGCACGATCTGCTCCTGGAGGAGTGCTTCGGGCCGGTGACGGTCGTCGCGCGCTACGAGGACGAGTCCGAGATCTCCAGCGTGCTCACGCGGCTTCCGGGCAACCTCACGGCCACGGTGCAGCTGTCCTCCGACGAGGCCGCGGGCGAGGGGCGCGGGGCCGCGCTGCTCGCCGAACTCACGCCGCTGGCCGGCCGCCTGCTGGTCAACGGCTGGCCGACGGGGGTCGCGGTGGCGCCCGCGCAGCACCACGGCGGGCCGTACCCCGCGACGACGTCGACCTCCACCTCCGTGGGCGGCACGGCGATCGAACGCTGGCTGCGCCCCGTGGCGTACCAGAACACGCCCCCCGCCCTGCTGCCGCCCGAGCTGCGGGACGAGAACCCGCTGGGGCTGCCCCGGCGCTATGACGGCCGCCTGGAACACTGACCGGCATGGACCTCAACATCCCGGGACTCCCCTTCTCCCTTCGCACGTACGGCCCTGACGGCAACTGGTCGTACGAGGACGGGGTCCTCACCGGCTGGGCGGGCGCCCGGCAGGACCGCTTCGTCCCTCCGACGGGCGAGGCCTTGGACCCGGCCTCGGACGCGCCGCGTCTGCTCGGCGCGCCCGAGGGGGACTTCCAGCTGATCGCCCGCGTGACGGTCGGTTTCGCGGCGGCGTTCGACGCGGGCGTCCTCTACCTGCACGTGGGCGACCGCGAGTGGGCGAAGCTCTGCCTGGAGCGGTCGCCGGACGAGGCGACGGTCTGCACGGTCGTCACCCGGGGCCGCTCCGACGACGCGAACGCGTTCGTGGTGGACGGAAGCAGCGTGTGGCTCCGCATCAGCCGCACGGGTTCGGCGTTCGCGTTCCACGCGTCCCTGGACGGCGAGCGCTGGACGTTCATCCGGATCTTCTCCCTGGGCGACGAGAAGTCGGCGGGCGCGGCCCTGGTGGGGTTCATGGCGCAGTCGCCCGTGGGGGAGGGGTGTGTGGTGACGTTCGATTCCTTGGAGTTCCGCCCGAACTGGCCCCTGGGCCTCAGGGACGGTTCCTAGTTGCCCCGCGGGACGCGCACCGTACCTGGGGCTCCGCCCCGGACCCCGCTCCTCACACGCCGGAGGGGCTGAAATGTGCCACGCCGGACGGGGCTGATTTTTTTCAGCCCCGTCCGGCGCATGGAACACAAGGGCCGCGGAAAACGTCTATCGCAGCATGATCCACTCCGCGCTCCCCCAGACTCCGCCTCCGCCTCCGACCCCGGCTCTCCCCCCGACGATGCGGACCGTGATGCCGCCCATGACGCCCACCGTCATACGCACCGCGCTCCCGGCCGACGCCCCCGCCCTCGCGGCCCTCCATGCCAGGGCCCGCGCCACGTACTACCCCCAAGGGCTGCCGGACGAAGGCGGCGTCGACCGGACGGCGATGTGGGAGCGGGCCGTCGAACGCCGGGAGGGGCATGTGCTGTGCGCGGTCCGCGAGGGCGTGATCGTGGGCCTCGCGTCCTTCCGTACGCCCGAGGGCGAGCCCCGGGACACGGTCACGCTCTTCCAGTTCCACGTCGATCCCGGCCACTGGCGCGCGGGCGTCGGCACGGCCCTGCACGCCGCGTGTGTGGAGCAGTGGCGGGCCGACGGCGTCCGGGAGGCCGTCCTGGACGTCCACCGCGACAACGGGCGCGCCCAGGCCTTCTACGCCCGCCACGGCTGGCAGCCCGCGGAGCCGGGGGAGGGCGCGGACAGTCACCAGCGGATGCGGCTCTCCCCGGCCGCCGGGGAATGAGCGGGCCACATCGTACGTTCTTCGACTGACCGGAGGGATCCTCCGCACTACCGTTCGACCTGAAGAGAGCTAGTCACATGCGCGTCGAGATCTGGAGCGACATCGCCTGCCCCTGGTGCTACGTGGGCAAGGCCCGCTTCGAGAAGGCACTCGCCGCCTTCCCGCACCGCGACGACGTCGAGGTGGTGCACCGCTCCTTCGAGCTCGACCCCTCGCGCGCCAAGGGTGACAGCGGGCTCGTGATCCCGATGCTCGCCAAGAAGTACGGCATGAGCGAGGACCAGGCCCAGGAGGCCGAGCGGAACCTCGGCGTGAACGCCGCCTCCGAAGGCCTCGACTACCTCACCGAGGGCCGCGACCACGGCAGCACCTTCGACATGCACCGTCTGCTGCACCTCGCCAAGGAGCAGGGCAGGCAGGACGAGCTGGTCGGCCTGCTCTACCGGGCCAACTTCGCCGAGGAGCGGTCCGTCTTCGACGACGACGAGCGGCTCGTGGAGATCGCCGTCGCGGCCGGCCTCGACGCGGCCGAAGCCCGCGCGGTCCTCGCCGACCCCGAGCGGTACGCCGACGACGTACGCGCCGACGAGCGCGAGGCCGCCGAACTCGGCGCGAACGGCGTGCCGTTCTTCGTCCTCGACCGCAAGTACGGGGTCTCCGGTGCCCAGCCGGCGGACGTCTTCGCGCAGGCCCTGGAACAGGCGTGGGGCAGCCGATCGCCGCTCACTACGCTCGCGGGCGGCGAGGCGGACGGCGACGCCTGCGGCCCCGACGGCTGCGCGGTTCCGCAGGCCTGAGCCCTGGGGCGGCGACGCGTTAGCGTCGCTAACAGGACCCCTCCACACATCCGCGATGGACGTGGGCGCGAACGGGCGCGAGAGTTGATCCCATGGGGAACATCAACGGTGCCGAGTTCGCGCCCACGTCGACGTACCTGAACACGGCGAGCTGCGGCCTGCTGCCCGCCCGCGCCGTCGAGGCCATCCAGGGCCTCGCGGCCGAGAACGGCACGGGCAGACGCGGCGGCGCGGGAGACTTCGAGATCGTGGACGCCGCGCGTGCCTCCTTCGCGCGGCTCGTCGGCGTACCGCACGCGCGCGTGGCCAACGGCGGCTCGGTCGCCGTGCACGTCGGCCTGATCGCCGCCTCGCAGCGGCCGGGCTCCGAAGTCCTCTTCCCTGAAGGGGACTTCAGCTCGATCATCAACCCCTTCGTGGTACGCGGCGACCTCAAGATCCGCTACGCGCCGTTGGAGGACCTCGCCGAGGCGATCCGCCCGTCCACCGCCCTCGTCGTGTACTCCGGCGTGCAGTCGGCCGACGGCAGGATGGCCGACGACCCCGCGATCCGCGAGGCCGCCGCCGCCCACGGCGCCCGCACCCTCAACGACGCTACCCAGGCGGCGGGTTGGCTGCCCTTCGACGCGAGTCTGTACGACTACACGGTCACCGGAGCCTTCAAGTGGCTGCTCTGCCCGCGTGGCACGTCGTTCCTGACGGTGAGCGAGGAGGCGCAGGAGTCCCTCGTGCCGCTGCACGGGGGCTGGCTGGCCGCCGCGGACACCTGGAACTCCACGTACGGCCCGCTCGCCGAACTGGCCCCCGACGCCCGGCGTTTCGACGAACCTCCGTCCTTCCTCGCGTACTACGGCGCGGCGGCAGCCCTGGCCCACCTGGAGGAGACCGGCGTCGAAGCGGTGCACGCCCATGACACGGCGCTGGCGGCCCGCTACCGCGCGGGGCTCGCGGAGCTCGGCCACGAGCCCGTTCCCGGTGCCTCGCCCATCGTCTCCGTACCCGGACTCGCCGACAAGGAGCCGGAGTTGAGCCGGGCCGGGATCATCACGTCCGCACGGGCGGGACACCTGCGGGCCTCGTTCCATCTGTACAACACGGAGGCGGACGTGGACCGGATCCTCGACGTGCTGTCCGGCTGATCCCAGAGCGGCATCCCCGGCCTGGCTCCAGCCCCCGGGAACGCCCCGCGAGCGACGCCCTATCCGCACTCACCCGCCCCGGCACACAGATTCGCCTCCACCAGCCCCAGCAACCGCGCCAGCTCCCCCCGCTCCTCCGGCGCCAGCCCCGTCAGCGTGTGCTCCTCGAGATCGCCCCACGCCCGCTCCACCTGCGCCAGCAGAGCGCAGCTCGTGTCCGAGGCCTCCACCAGCACCGACCGGCGGTCCTCCGGGTCCGGGTGGCGTGTGACGTGGCCCGCCTGTTCGAGGCGTTGCAGCATCTTCGTGACCGTCGAGGGGTCCAGGTCGACCGCCTTGATGAGCTCGGACTGCCGCACAGGGCCCGCGTCCCACAGGTACATCATCACGAACTCCTGGCCGGGGTAGAGCCCCACCCCCTTCAGCACCTTGCCCGCCGCGATCCGGTGCAGCCGGGCCACCCGGCTCACGGTGTGGCTCACGGGGCCCCGCCGCGCCGCGGTGGGGAGCTCGGTACAGACGGGGTCGGCCGAGGCCTTCATCGGGACTCCAGGGGTAGTGGGAGCGGCGGTACACCGAGAATAGCTTGGTCGGCCAAGGAATGCGTTACAGTGGCCCCGCGTTGAATTACTTGGCCGACCAATTACGGCGGCAGCAGCCAGGCAGTAACCAGGCGCTAACCAGGCACCACCCAGTCTTCAGCCCCGGGAGCCCACCGATGACCACCGCCTCCGCCTTCACCCCGATCGACCTCCGCGGCACCCCCCTCAGCAACCGCATAGCCATGGCCCCCATGACCCGCAGCCGCGCGGGCGCGGGTGCCACCGCCACGGAGTTGACCGCCGCGTACTACGCCCAGCGCGCATCAGCAGGCCTGATCATCACCGAGGGCATCCAGCCCTCCGCAGTCGGGCAGGGCTATCCGGACACCCCGGGGCTGCACTCCCGCGACCAGATCGCTTCCTGGCGCGAGGTTACCGACGCCGTCCACGCCGCAGGCGGCAAGATCTTCGCCCAGATCATGCACACCGGCCGCATCGGC
Organism: Streptomyces sp. NPDC048436; assembly: GCF_043200355.1. Taxonomy (NCBI): domain Bacteria; kingdom Bacillati; phylum Actinomycetota; class Actinomycetes; order Kitasatosporales; family Streptomycetaceae; genus Streptomyces; species Streptomyces sp. NPDC048436. The sequence goes on along the minus strand of NZ_JBICXP010000001.1, from coordinate 90,687 downwards.
CACCCCGTACTGCTCCCCGAGGGCCTGGTGAACGTCGCCCCCTCCGCCGTCCCGGCGAAGGGGCAGGTGTACACGGCCGAGGGTCCGAAGGACTTCGTCACGCCCCGCGAGCTGACCGGCGACGAGGTCCGCGCCACCATCGCCGACTTCGTGACCGCGTCCCGCAACGCGATCGACGCGGGCTTCGACGGAGTCGAACTGCACGGCGCCAACGGCTACTTGATCCACCAGTTCCTCGCCCCCGGCTCCAACCGGCGCACCGACGAATGGGGCGGAACCCCGGAGAACCGCATCCGCTTCGCGGTCGAGACCGCCAAGGCCGTCTCCGCGGAGATCGGCGCCGCCCGCACCGGCCTGCGCCTCTCGCCCGGCAACCCCTTCAACGACATCTCCGAACCCCAGGACGAGCTCGAAGCGACGTACACCGCCCTGGTGAAGGAGATCGGCGCCCTGGACCTGGCGTACCTGCACATCATGGAGGTCGGACCGATCCGCGACCTCGTGTCCACCCTGCGCGCCGGCTTCAACGGGCCCTTCATCCTGAACCCCGCGACCGAGGGCCCCACCGGGCACGACGCACTCGCGCTCGTCGAGGACGGCACCGCGGACATCGTGTCCTTCGGCGCGCTGTTCCTGGCCAACCCCGACCTGCCGGCCCGCCTCAAGGCCGAAGGCCCGTACAACACGCCTGACACGTCGACGTTCTACGGCGGCACGGACAAGGGCTACACGGACTACCCGGCGCTGTAAGCGCAGATCCCCCGGGCCCCCGGCTCCCGCCCCCTCGGCCCCTCGGCCCCGAGCCAAGCGTGGCCCGGCACCCCCAGGTGCCGGGCCAACTCTCGTACAAAACCGCTTACTTCACCGGAGTGAAGTCCCGAGCCCCAATGTATTCCGGCCGCCGGATCGGCGCCGCGAACGGCTCCACCGCTTCATTTTCCACGCTGTTGAAGACGATGAAGACGTTGCTGCGCGGGAACGGCGTGATGTTGTCCCCCGAACCGTGCATGGCATTGCAGTCGAACCAGGTCGCGGAGCCCGCCTCACCGGTGAAGAGCCGGATGCCGTAGTCCGAGGCGAGGCTGGTCAGCGTCTCGTCCGAGGGAATGCCCGCGTCCTGCATCTGCAGGGACCGCTTGTAGTTGTCCTTCGGCGTGGCGCCCGCACAGCCGAGGAACGTCTTGTGCGACCCCGGCATGATCATCAGGCCGCCGTTGGTGTCGTGATTCTTGGTGAGCGCGATCGAGACCGAGACGGTCCGCATGTTCGCGAGGCCATCCTCCGCGTGCCAGGTCTCGAAGTCCGAGTGCCAGTAGAACCCCGAGGCCCCGAAGCCCGGCTTCACGTTGATCCGGGACTGGTGGACGTAGACGTCGGAACCCAGGATCTGCCGGGCCCGGCCCACGACCCGCGGGTCCGCGGCGAGCTTCGCGAACAGCTCGCTGATCTTGTGCACCTCAAAGATGGTACGGATTTCCTGGGAACGCGGCTCCACGATCGAGCGCTCGTCCGCCCGCATCGTGGGGTCGTCCATCAACCGCGCCAGCTCGGCGTGGTAGACGCTCACCTCGTCAGGTGTGATCAACTGGTCGATCGCCAGGAATCCGTCCCGGTCGAACCCCGCCAGTTCGTCGGCCTCGATGGGCCCCGGCGTACCCGGCGCGGACCACACGACGGGGTCCTTGCGCTCGATGAGGACCTCTTCGGCGCCTCGGGTCGGGTACAGGTCGGCGGTGCGTTCGGGTGCGGTGGTCATGGTGTTGCCTGCCTCTCCTCTCGTACGGCCCTTTCCGGGATGTACACCCCCGCCGCCCAGAGGAAGAGGGCGACGGGGGAGTTTCAGGGGCGTGCCGCCGTCAGGCGGATTCCGGCACCCTCGGGCGGATTCGGATCCTCAGGCGGATTCCGGCTCCGGCTCCGTGAGCAGCGGGTAGACGCCGTTCTCGTCGTGGTCCTCACGACCCGTGACGGGCGGGTTGAAGACACAGATGCAGTGGAAGTCCTCCTTGATCCGCATCGTGTGCTTCTCGTGCCCGTTCAACAGGTACATGGTCCCCGGCGTGATCGTGTACTTCTCGCCGGTCGTGTCGTCGGTCAGCTCGGCCTCACCCTTGGTGCACACGACCGCCTCGATGTGGTTGGCGTACCACATCGACGTCTCCGTACCCGCGTACAGGATGGTCTCGTGGACCGAGAAGCCCACCCGCTCCTTGGCGAGGACGATGCGCTTGCTCTCCCAGGTGCCCGAGGCGGCCTTGACGTGCCGGTCGGTGCCTTCAATGTCCTTGAACGAACGGACGATCACGGTGAGTTGGTTCCTTTTCTCTTACGGGGGTGAAGACGCGGAACGAGATCCGCTCAGGCGGTCTCGCGCACCGCGCGGGCCAGCGTGCGAAGCCCCTCGTCCAGCTCGTCGGCGGTGATCGTCAGCGCCGGAAGGAGCTTGACGACCTCGCTCTCGGGGCCGGAGGTCTCGATGAGCAGACCCAGCTCGAAGGCCCGCTTGGCGATGGCGCCCGCGCGCGCCTTGTCCAGGAACTCCATGCCCCAGACGAGGCCGCGACCGCGGTACTCCTTGATGGCGCCCGGGTTCTCGTCGACGATCGCCTTGAACGCCTCCTCGACCTGCTCGCCGCGGGCGCGGGTCTGCTTCTCCATGGCCGGGCCGTCGGACCAGTAGGTCTCAAGGGCGGCGGCGGCCGTGACGAACGCGGGGTTGTTGCCGCGGAAAGTGCCGTTGTGCTCGCCCGGCTCCCAGATGTCCAGCTCGGGCTTGAACAGCGTCAGCGCCATCGGCATGCCGTAGCCGCTGATGGACTTGGACACCGTCACGATGTCCGGCGTGATGCCCGCCTCCTCGAAGGAGAAGAACGCGCCGGTGCGGCCGCAGCCCATCTGGATGTCGTCGACGATCAGCAGCATGTCCCAGCGCTCGCACACGTCGGCGAGCTTGCGCAGCCACTCGGCGCGGGCGACGTTGATGCCGCCCTCGCCCTGCACCGTCTCGACGATCACGGCGGCGGGCTGGTTGAGGCCGGAGCCCTGGTCCTCGAGCAGCCGCTCGAACCAGACGAAGTCGGGGGTCGTGCTCTCGAGGTAGCGGTCGAAGGGCATCGGCGTGCCGTGCACCAGCGGGATGCCGGCGCCGGCGCGCTTGAAGGCGTTGCCGGTCACCGCGAGCGAGCCGAGCGACATGCCGTGGAAGGCGTTCGTGAACGACACGATCGACTCACGGCCCTTGACCTTACGGGCCAGCTTCAGCGCGGACTCGACGGCGTTGGTGCCCGTCGGGCCCGGGAACATGACCTTGTACGGCAGGTCACGGGGGCGCAGGATGATGTTCTGGAACGACTCGAGGAACGCGCGCTTCGCGGCCGTCGACATGTCGAGACCGTGAACGACGCCGTCGCGCTCCAGGTAGTCGATCAGGGCGCGTTTGAGGACCGGGTTGTTATGGCCGTAGTTGAGCGAGCCGGCCCCGGCGAAGAAGTCGAGGTACGAGTGGCCGTCCTCGTCGAACATGCGGCTGCCCTGCGCACGGTCGAAGATGGTGGGCCAACCGCGGCAGTAGCTGCGCACCTCCGACTCCAGGGTCTCGAAGACGCTCAGGTCGGGCTGGGTGATGGTCACAGCAAATCTCCTGGGAGATGGAAAGGCGTGGGAGGTGGGGGAGTTGACGGGCGGAGCATGGGGGGAGGTGGAACTCAGCGCGTGCTCGACCGGATCGGTCCGCGTGGCCTACCCGGGCTGCGCGGCTTCACCGGTCTGCGTGATCGGCTCGATCAGGAACAGCACTTCGGGCTCGTGCCCGCCGTCGGGGAAAAGCCCCGCGTCGAAGAGCACCGTGCGTTCGACCGATGCGCCGTGGCGCTGTGCGTAGGAGGTGAAGAGCCGCTCGGACGCGGTGTTGTCCGGCGTGATGGTCGTCTCGACCGAGACCAGCTCCCGGTCGGCGGCGACCTTCGAGGTCAGCCCGTCGAGCAGCGCACCGGCAAGGCCGCGGCCGCGGTGCTCCTGGTCGACGGCCACCTGCCAGACCACCAGGGTGCGCGGCCGCTCGGGCCGGATGTATCCGGTGATGAACCCCGCGGGTTCACCGTTCGAGTCCCTGGCCACCACGGAGGTCGCCGCGAAGTCGCGACACCACAGCAGGTAGCTGTACGACGAGTTGAGGTCGAGCACCTTCGAGTCGCGGGCGATCCGCCAGATTGCGGCGCCGTCGGCGACGTCGGGGGTGTCCAGTCGCAACCCCTCGGGCATTTGCAGGGAATTCGCTTGCAGGTCGGTCGGTAGATCGGCTTGTGCAGCGGTCATGCGGATTGAATTTACCGAGCAATTTCTTTAATTGCATCGGCGGGAGGGGTTACATGGGAGCGCTTCATGTGTTATCAGGCGGGGGTGCGCGCCCGCGGGAGGTCCCGGCTGTTTGGCCGGATTTGAGCGGGTCATAGGGGTACATCTCGGACATGATGTGGAGTACGTCACAGAACCGTAACTCCCTCGAAGCGTGTCCGAATTGTGGGATTGGTGCTGTCGAAATCTTAGCGTTTAGGTCCCGGAAAAGCGGGCAGAAGAATACGGGAAGCTGTGCTGAAAAAGTGGATAAAGGCGCGGTGAGAATGCATCCGTAAATTTACGTAGAGCATTTACGGCCCGGTCACTCCGTCGATTCCCTCCCGGAGGAGATCGGCGTGTCCGTTGTGCCGTGCGTACTCCTCGATGAGGTGGACCAGGATCCAGCGCAGGCTGACCTCGGCGTCGCCCGTCACGGCCGCGTCCGGCTCGCTCAGCCGCCCGGTGTCGTCCGGCGAACGCCCTTCGCACAGCTCCCGGCTCACGGCCACCTCGCGCCGCCACACGTCCAGGGCCTGGCCGAACGTCCACCGCGGATCGAGCGCGAAGCCGCCGTCCGCGTCCCCGTACACCGTCGGTACGTCCCGTCCGGCGAGCACCCGCTGGAACCAGTTCCGCTCCACCTCGGCCAGATGCTGCACGAGGCCGAGCAGGGTCAGCGACGAGGACGGGACGGACGCGATACGGGTCTGTGCGTCATCGAGGCCGGCGCACTTGACGGCGAGCGTCTCGCGGTGGAAATCGAGCCAGTGCGCCAGCATCGCGGGCTCGTCCGCCTTCGGGGCGGGAACAGTGCGGCCGTCCGGAAGCGAGGTCATGGCGCTCACGCTGCCACGCCGGTCGCGGGGGACGGCCGCTGTTCGCTCTGAGCTTGGCCCGGGGCGGGGCTGGGGGCATTCCTACTGCCAGGCGGCCGTCACCGCGCGCCGGGCCGCTTCGAGGTCGACCACGAGGCCTGCCTCGCCCATCGCGGCGCCCAGAGCGGCGAGCGAGGCGTGCACGACGCCGCGGGTCGCGTCCGGGCCGTAGTGGTTGACCCGGATCATCTCCTTGGCGAGCGCACCGCCACCGGCGACCAGCGGAAGCACCGGGTCCGCGGCGAGCGCCTTGGCGACGAGCTCCGAGGCGTCGACGCCCTGAGGGGCCCGCAGCGTGGTGGCGACCGGGGCGGCGTCCCCCGCCTCATGGACGTACGGCGAAAGGCCGCCGCCCAGGGCGAGCGCGCCCGCGCGGGTCGCCGCGGCGGTGGTCGCGTGCCGCGCCATGAGCGCGTCGAGCCCCTCCGCCTCGATGCGCTCCACGCACGCTTCGAGGGCGAGCATCTCCAGCTGGGCGGGCGCGTGCAGCAGCGCCTTCCTGCCTCCGTCGATCCAGCGCTCCTTCCAGTCCAGGAGGGAGAGGTAGGAGCGGCGCGGCGCCTGCGGGTTGGCGGCCAGGCGCGCCCAGGCCCGCTCGCTCACGGAGACGGCCGAGACGCCCGCCGGGCCGCCCATCGCCTTCTGCGCGCCGATCACACACAGGTCCACGCCCCACGCGTCCGGCAGCAGCGGCTCGGCGGCCACCGAGGCGACGGCGTCGAGCATGAAGAGGGCGCCGTGCTCGCGCACGACCTCACCGATCTCGGCGACGGGATTGGTGTTGCCGGTCGCGGCCTCGGCGTGGACGAGCGAGACGAAGTCGATCTCGGGGTGCTCGGCGAGCGCCTGGCGCACCTGCTCGGCGGTGACGGCGGTGTGGAAGGGCACGGCGAGGTCGACGACCGTCGCACCGCAGTCCCGCAGCCAGTTCCCGAAGGTCTGCCCGTAGGGCCCGGTGATGACGTTGAGGGCGGTCGTCCCGGGCTGTGCCGCGCCCCGGATACAGCCCTCCAGGGGCAGCAGCGCCTCACCCTGCATGATCACGACGTCCTGCGAGGTGGAGAGAAGACCGGCGACCCGCTCCTCGATGGAGGCGAAGTGCTGGGCGCTCAAGGGGGCCAGGTCAAGGAATGGATGCGTCGTCACGGTGCTGCTCACTTCGCTGCTCACTTCGCTCACGAGTTCGTTCGGGCTGCCGGACCGAGCGTACCGACAGCCTCATAAGCTGCCGTACATGAGCGATCACACGGTGCTGCACGTGAAGGGGCGGGTGCTCGTCGGCCCTGACGACGTCCGGGACGAATTGTGGGTGGTCGGGGGCAGGGTGACGTACGACCGCCCGTCGGCGGCGCCGGACGTCACGATCGACGGCTGGACGCTCCCGGGCCTGGTCGACGCGCACTGCCACGTCGGTCTCGACGCGCACGGCCCGGTGGCACCGGAGGTGGCGGAGAAGCAGGCGCTGACCGACCGGGAGATCGGCGCCCTGCTGATCCGGGACGCCGGCTCCCCGTCCGACACCCGCTGGATCGACGACCGCGAGGACCTCCCGAAGATCATCCGGGCGGGCCGCCACATCGCGCGCACGCGCCGCTACATCCGCAACTACGCCCACGAGATCGAGCCCTCCGACCTCGTCGCGTACGTCGCCCAGGAGGCGAGGCGCGGCGACGGCTGGGTCAAGCTCGTCGGCGACTGGATCGACCGCGACGCCGGTGACCTGACGGCGTGCTGGCCTCGCCCCGAGGTGGAGGCGGCGATCGCCGAGGCGCACAGCCTTGGCGCGCGCGTGACGGCACACTGCTTCGCCGAGGACTCCCTGCGGGACCTGGTGGAGGCGGGCATCGACTGCATCGAGCACGCCACCGGCCTCACCGAGGAGACCATCCCGCTCTTCGCCGAGCGGGGCGTAGCGATCGTCCCGACACTGGTGAACATCGCGACGTTCCCACAGCTCGCGGACGGCGGCGAGGCGAAGTTCCCCCGCTGGTCGCAGCACATGCGGCGGCTGTACGAGCGGCGCTACGACACGGTGCGGGCCGCGTACGACGCGGGGGTGCCGGTGTACGCGGGCACGGACGCGGGCGGTTCGCTGGCCCACGGCCTGGTCGCCGCGGAGGTGGCCGAACTGAGGCGCGCCGGGATCCCGGCGGTGGACGCGCTGTCGGCGACGACGTGGGGGGCGAGGTCCTGGCTGGGGCGCCCGGGCCTTGACGAGGGCGCACCGGCGGATTTGGTGGTGTACGGGGCGGATCCGCGGGAGGACGTGGGGGTGTTGGGGGCGCCGCGGAGGGTTGTGTTGAACGGGAGGGTGGTGGGGTAGGTGGAATTCAGCCCGGCCGGCGATTGAGGCCATCTTGTACGGGGGGCCGGGGGCGGAGCCCACAGTCCCGCGAGGCGGGAGCGGGGGAGGAAAAAGCCCCGTCCACCAGCACCGGCACCCCCTCCGACGCATCCAGCTCCACCGCCACCGCTACGTCCCCGGCGAAGCCGTAAGAGGCGAGTTCCCGCCCCGACGCACAGTCGGCGACGGCCGAGGCGACATCCGCGCAGGATGCGTACGAGGCGGCCGCCACGGCAGCCTCCGGCGAGACCTCCGCCCCCGGCACCGCCGAGACGATCGCCCCCGCCCCCAGCAGATCCTCCACGGCGGGACGCAGACTCCCGTCGGCCCAGCGCTCACCGGCGGCCACGACGGCGACCGGCCGATCGGACCCTCCGTACCCCTGCACCGCCAGCCAACTCCCCACCGCGGCCGCGTTCCTGAGGGACCCCGCGACGACCGTGCCGGACGCGCCCGCCGCCGCGGCGATCGCCGAACCGTTGGGTGAGGGCAGCACAAGCCGAGGCGTGAAGGGCGCCCGGCGCAGTGCGGCGGGGGAGAGCGACCACGGGGACCCCTCGGTCACCCCGCGCCGCCCCACCGCCAGCGCGGCGTCCCGCTCCCGGGCGTAGGCGACGGCGCTCTCGTCCCGCCACGCGTAGGGGAAGACCCGCGTCCCCGCGTCCACCGCGACCGACACGGCCGTCGTGAACGACAGCACGTCGACGACGACCAGGCACGCCACGTCGCCGCCCGCCATGAGCCGCCGAGCCCCTTCGGGCCCCCACTCGAACCGCACCCCGTACCCGCGCTGCGCGAACCACTCTCCGTCGTTCAACTGCCGCACCCCTTCCACAGGACCCATGTTGACGGAGCGTTACGTGTACCACCCTCGGTTCGTTGCACACCATTCGGCCACGCGCCAGGCGTCAACCCGCCTGTTCGAGACAGGGAGTTGTCCGGGTGGCTGAAGGGAACGTCCGTGCCGGGAGATTCGAAAGCAGGGGCGGAAACGTCCCTTTGGAGTGAACTCACGCTTGGTCGCTGGCTATTCACTCTCAGTGCGTAAAGATTCCCCCTGTCGATGTTGCCGACGGCGCGCTCATGCGATGTCCCCATCCAGCGAACGCGCGTCGTCCAGCGGCTCCGTAACTCTTGTGGGGGTTCCACCACCTTGAACAGCAACACCTTCCGCATGCCCGCACGCCGTCTCGGCGTGATCGCCGTCGCCACGGCCCTCGCCGCTGGTCCCGCGGCGCTCGCCACCGCGGGCCAGGCGTCGGCGACGGGCGGCGACAAGGGCCGCGCCGGCGCCGTCGTACTGCGCACCGGGCTCGATGTGTCCCTGCTCAACAAGACCTTGAACGTCCCGCTCAAGACCTCGCTCAACGAGGTGCAGGCCCCGGCGAGCGCCGAGAAGACCGCGCTCACCGCCACGCTGGACGGGGTCAACGGCGGGCAGCCGTTCAGCGTCCTGCGGGCGGACGTCGCCACCGCGAAGGCGACCGTCGAGGGCGGGAAGGCGGAGGGGTACAGCAACATCGCGCGGGCGAAGGTGCACGTGCCGGGGCTGCCGCTGCTGTCCCTGATCGAGGTGGAGCAGGTGACGTCCAAGGCGGTCTGCCGCGCGGGCAAGCGGCCCGTCGCCGAGGCGAATCTGCTGGGTGGAGTGACGGTGCTCGGCAAGAAGGTCACGTTGTCGGCCGGGGGGACGACTCGGGTGACTGTGCCGGGGGTGGGTGAGGTGCGGCTCGATCTGTCGAAGACGCGTACGACGTCGCGTACGGCGGCGGCGTCCGCGCTTGAGCTGAAGGTGTCCGTGAATCCCCTGAAGCTGAATGTGGCGGAGGTGGAGGGAGTGGTGACGTTGGCGGGGGTGTCTTGTGAGACGCCTGCGGCGGCTGCGAAGGCCGAGCCTTCGCCTTCAGTGAAGCCGCAGGGGGGTGCGGGGGAGAGGCCGGTCGCGGAGAAACCTGCCGAGGCCAACCTCGCGGAGACCGGGGGGAACTCGGCTACTCCGTATCTGGTGGGTGGCGGAGCGCTGCTGCTCGCCGCGGGTGGCGGGGCGGTGGCGATGACTCGGCGGGGGCGGAAGGGCTGAGGTAGGGGCGGACCCTGCGGGGCTTTCCCCGATCCCGCCCCTTCCCGGAACCATGGGGCTCCGCCCCCTGGACCCCTGAAAAGATGTCCTCAAGCGCCGGACGGGCTGGATCTCTCCAGCCCGGCCGGATAGATCCAGCCCGTCCGGCGTTTGAGGACGAAGACGGCGAAGCCGGTGATGACGGCACGCAAGGCCCTCGCGCCGAGCGAGTTTTCGGGAAGGGGCGGGGTTGGGGAAAATCAACTCCCCAATACCCCCCGCACCGCCTCCCAGAGCCGATCCGTCGTCCCCCGGTCCCGCACCGCCACCCGAAGCCACTCGGCCCCCAGCCCCGGAAACGTATCGCCCCGCCGCAAGGCGAACCCCCGCTCCCTGAGGCGTTCGCGGAGGGCGGTGGCCTCAGGAGCCCGGAGCAGGATGAAGGGGCCCTCCGCGGGCTCTACCGCCCGCACCCCGAAGGGGGCGAACTCCCCAATCCCCGCAAGGAGATAGGCCCGATCGGCGGCAATCCGCAGAGCCGCCCCCGCCGCCTCCGCCAACGCCGCAGGCGCCACGCACGCCTCCGCAGCCGCGAGCGCGGGGGAGGACACCGGCCACAACGGCTGGGCCCGCGACAAGGTGGCGATCGTCTCCGGGTCGGACAGGACGTAGCCGATCCGCAGCCCCGCCAGACCCCACGTCTTGGTGAGGCTTCGCAGGACGACCAGGCCCGGTATGTCCCTGCGGCCCGCCAGCGCCTCCCGCTCACCCGGCACCGCGTCCATGAACGCCTCGTCCACCACCAACACCCGCCCGGGGCGGGCCAGTTCGGCGATCGAGGAGGACGGGTGGAGGACCGACGTCGGGTTCGTCGGGTTGCCGATCACGACCATGTCCGCGTCCCCTGGGACCTTCGCCCCCGAGAGGCGGAACCCCTCCTCCTCCCGCAGCAGGACCCGGCCCACCGCATGCCCCGCGTCCCGCAGCGCCGCCTCCGGCTCCGTGAACTGCGGGTGGATGACGACGGGCCGACGCACCTTCAGGGCGCGCGCGAGGAGCACGAAGGCCTCCGCCGCGCCTGACGTCAGGAGCACCCGGTCCGGCGTCACGCCGTGCCGCTCCGCCACCGCCGCCCGTGCCGCCCGGCCGTCCGGGTAGGCGGCAAGGCCGTCGAGCGAGGCGGCGATGTGCTGTTTCAGCCAGGCGGGCGGAGTGTCCGCGCGGACGTTCACCGCGAGGTCGGTGAGGCCCGCGGCGCCCCGGACCTCGGCATCCCCGTGATGCCGCAGGTCAAGGCCGCCGTCGTACCCGGTCTCGTACCCGGTCTCGGGCTCGGGCTTGGTCTCGGTCTGCGTCTCAGTGCGAGTGCGCATGGGATCCGTGGTGGTGGCCGTGCCCGTGGCCATGGCCGTGCGCGTGGTCCCCGTCGTCGTCCGGGTGGAAGTGCGGCTGCTGCGGAAGCCCCACCTTGTCCTCGAAGCCGGGCAGCGCGATGCGGTAGACGCAGGAGTCGCAGTTCATCCGCAGATCGCCCTTGACCGCCTCCTGGTAGCGCTCCATGACCAGGTCGAGGAGCTCCTCCTCCGGGCCGATCACGTCCGCCGAGAGCACCTCGGTCCCGGGGTGCGCCGCGGCCCAGCCTTCCGTCTGGTGGCGGACCCGGTCCGGCAGGATGCCGGTGAACAGGAAGTAGGGCAGGACCACGACACGCTTCGCGCCCAGGCGTACGCAGCGGTCCAGGCCCGAGGGCACGTCCGGCGCCGCCAGCGACACGAACGCCGTCTCCACGCCCGCGTAGCCACGCCCCTCCCAGAGCAGCCGGGCCGCCTTGTGCACCTCGGCGTTCGCGTCCGGGTCGGTCGAGCCGCGGCCCACGAGCAGCACCGTGACGTCAGCGCGGTCCTCGGGCGTGCGGGCCGAGCCGCCGAGCGCCTCGTCCAGACGGCGCTCAAGGACCTTCAGGAGCGAGGGGTGCGGGCCGAGCGGGCGGCCGTAGGTGTACGAGATGCCGGGGTGGCGCTCCTTCTCGCGGGTGAGCGCCGCGGGGATGTCGCCCTTGGCGTGCCCGGCGGACACCAGCATCAGCGGGACGGCGGCGAAACGTTTGACGCCCCGCTCCACGAGATCGGTGACGGCGTCGCCCAGCGGCGGCGGCGACAGCTCGATGAAGCCGCCGGCGACCGGGAGTTCGGGGTTGCGGCGGGCGAGCTCCTGAACGAAGTCCCGGAAGGCTGCCGCCCCGGCCTCGTCACGGGTGCCGTGTCCGGCGATGAGCAGTGCGGGCGGGGTGGTCACTGGGACTCCTTGGATGCTTCGGTTGTCGTTGTCGTTGCCGTTGTTGCTTCGTTCACGCCGGGCTTCGGCGCGGGCGTCGGCCCGGACGTCTGCCCGGACGTCGGCGCCGGGTGGTACAGCAAAGCGTTCAACGCCGCCGCGGCCACCGCCGAACCGCCTTTCTCCGACACGTTGCTGACAGCGGGAAGACCGCTCTCGCGCAGCGCCGCCTTGGACTCCGCGGCGCCCACGAAGCCGACCGGCAGGCCGATCACCAGGGCGGGCGCCGCGTCCAGGACGAGCAGTTCCTCCAGGGCGGTCGGAGCGCAGCCGATCACCCAGAGCGCTCCGGGGCCCACTTCCTCGTACGCGAGGCGGATCGCGTGGGCCGAACGGGTGAGCCCCGCATGGGACTTGGCGTCCTTGAGGCGGCAGACCGTCCGCCGCTTGGTGATGCCCGCCGCGACCATCTCCACGTCGGCGACGACGGGCGCTCCCGCGTGCAGCGCCGCGTGGGCGGCCACGAGGGCGGCCTCGTCCGTGACGAGGTCCGTCGCGTAGTCGAGGTCGGCGGCGGAGTGGATGACGCGCTCCACCACCGCACGGGTCAGCGGCGCGAAGTGCGAGGTGTCAAGGCGGGACCGCAGCCGCCGGAACGACTCCTGCTCGATGGGGTGGACGACGCGGGTCACTTGGACACCTCCGAAGGGTCCGTGTGCTGCCAGCGGTAGCCGCGCGGGGTCACCATGCGTCCTGCGATCTCGCGGGTCGCGGTGTTGCCGACCGTCACCACCGTCATCATGTCGACCACCGCCGGGTCGAGTTCGCCGATCGTGCTCAGGCGCGCCGACTCGTCCGGACGCGAGGCGTTGCGCACGACACCCACGGGTGTGGAGGGCTCACGGTGCTCGGCGAGGATCGACAGGGCCTTCGGGAGCTGCCAGTCGCGGCCACGGCTGCGCGGGTTGTAGAAGGTGACGATGATGTCCGCCTCCGCCGCCGCGCGCACCCGGCGCTCGATGACCTCCCACGGAGTGTGCAGGTCGGACAGGCTGATCGACACGTGGTCGTGGCCGAGCGGCGCGCCCAGGATCGCCGCCGCCGCGAGCGCCGCCGTCACGCCGGGTACGCCGATGACGTCGATGTCGTCGCTCGCCTCGGCGAGCGCGGGCGAGGCCATCGCGTACACGCCCGCGTCACCGGAGCCGATCAGCGCGACCGCCTGACCCTTCTGGGCCTCCGCGACGGCCGTACGAGCCCGCTCCTCCTCGGCGCCGAGACCGGACTCGATGAGCTTCGTGCCGGGCCGCAGCAGGTCACGGATCTGGTCGACGTACTGGTCGAGGCCGACAAGGACCGATGCCCTGCGCAGCTCCTCGCGGGCGCGCGGCGTCAGCAGATCGCGCGCGCCGGGCCCGAGCCCGACCACGGCCAGCCGCCCACGGGGCGCCTTGCGCACCACCGCGCAGGTCGCCATCGGGGCACGGCCCTCGGGCGCCGACTTCCGCTTCGGTACGAGGAGTTCACCGCCGCCGCGCAGTGCGGAGGCCTCCGCCACGGAGGGCGTACCGACGGCGGCGAGCGGTGCGTCCGAGGGGTTGGGGACGTCGATCCCGGCCAGCTCGTCGGCCGCGTACGTCACCACCGGCACCCCGAGCCGTGCGGCGGCCTCGACGATGCCGGGCTCCTCGGCCTTCGCGTCGACGGTAGTGAGCGCCGCGACGGAGGCGGGAGAGAGCCCGGCGTCCCGCAGGGTGTCCTCGATGAGCCCGAGAACCTCCTCGACGGGCGCGCCTTTGCTGGCGCCTATGCCCACGGTCAGCGAACCGGGCCGCAACACGACCTCGCCCGCAGCGAGTTCGAGCACCCGGTCCGTCACGTGGACGACCGGCCGCCCCGGAGCCCCCTGCCCCGGCGTGACGTTGGGCGGCAGCGCGGGCAGCGGATAAGCCAACTCCGCGTGCAGAGCGACCTGTTCGCCGTCGAGGATCGCACGGGCGACCCCGGCGACATCCCCCTCGACCGGCAGGCCCAGCGTGTCGAGCCCGGGGACGTCCACGGCGTCGGTGGCCGTCGTCACGACGGGCGTGGCCTCCAGCACCTCGGCCACCTCGTGGGCCAGCGCGTTCGCGCCCCCCTCGTGGCCGCCGAGCAGGGCGACGGCGAAGCGGCCCGCCTCGTCGACGCACACCACACCGGGGTCGACGTCCTTGCCCCGGAGGAGCGGCGCGGCGAGGCGGACCACCGCGCCGGTGGCGAGGAAGCACACCACTTGCTCGCATTCGCCGAAGGCCCGCTCCAGCGCCTCCCGAACGGGACCTTCGTACACCCGCGTCCGCGAGGGCCACGACGCGGCGAGACGGTCGCGTGCCGCGCCGCCCGCCGCCGTGGCGGAGATCAGGCCGATCACTGAACTACTCCTTCAGGCAAGGAAGATGAGGGGCGGTCGCCCCACACCAGGAAGACCGGATTGGCCGCGGCGAGCCGCGAGACCCCGCCCGGCAGCGGCGCGAGCCGCGAGGACTGCAGCAGGACGCCGTCGCAGTCGAAACCGGCGCCGGCCAGCGCGGCCCGCACCGCGGGCACCCGGTCCATCGCCGCCATGGCGACCACCACGGTCCGCCGGGCGCGCCGTGCGCACGCCGTCACGATGTCGGGCAGCTCACGGCCGCCCCCGCCGATGAACACGGCGTCCGGGTCCGACAGGTCGGAGAGGACGGTCGGCGCGGCCCCGTGGACGGCGCGTACGTCGACGCCGTGCGCGGCGGCGTTGGCGCGGACGCGCTCGACGCCGTCGGAGGTCTTCTCCACGGCGACGACGGCCGCGCCGAACCGCGCGCACTCCACGGCGACCGAGCCGGAGCCCGCGCCGATGTCCCACACCAGGTCGCCCGTGCGCGGTCCGAGCCGGGCAAGCGCGAGCGCCCGCACCTCGAACTTGGTGATCATCGAGTCGCGGTGCGTGAACTCGCCCTCCTCCAGGGCCCATCGGGTGGGGGAGAGGTGGGGCCCCGCGAAGGTGCGCACGGGCGCGAGGGCCCGCTCCTCGTCGAGGCAGAGCACGACGCTCACCCCGTCGCCCCAGTCGCGGGCGGCGGCCTCCGCGAGCGTGACCCGCTCGACGCGCTCGTGCTCGGGGTCGCCCAGGGCGTGGGCGACGACGAGGACCCGGTTGTCGCAGCGGCGCGCCAGCTCGGCGCCGAGTTCGGCGGGCCCGCTGCCGGGGCCGGTCAGGACGGCGACCTTGGGGTGCGCGCGGCAGGCGTTCACGGCGGTGCGCAGCTCACGCCCGTGGGCGCTCACCACCACCGCGTCGTCCCACGGCAGGCCGATCCGCGCGAAGGCGGTGGCGACGGACGAGACGCCGGGCCGGATGTCGAGCGCCTCGGGCCCGAACCGCTCGGCGAGCGCCCGCACGATGCCGAAGAACCCGGGGTCCCCGGAGGCGAGCACGACGACACCGCCGCTCGCTGTGTCCTTCGCGGACAGAGCCGGCTGCTCCTCGATGGCGTCCAGGGCGGGCGCGAGCGGCCCGAGCACCACCCGGGGCGTCCCCGGCGGCGGCCCGGCGGCGTCGATGTGCCGCCGGGCGCCCACGACGAGCCCCGCGGTGCGCACGGCTTCGAGGGCCGTCGCGTCGAGCGGCGCCCCCGTCCCCGTACCGACGACAGTGATCACGACTTGGCCTTCTCGGCACGTAGCGCGGCCCGCGCTTCGGGGTCGGCCTTGCGGAAACCGTGGAAGTGGCCCGGGTGGTACAGGTGCGAGCGGGTGCCGTGCGCGGCCAGGGCGGGGCCGACCAGGAAGAGCGTGTGCTTCCAGAGCCGGTGCTCCTTGACCGTCTCTTCGAGGGTCTCGATGGTGCAGCTGAGGACGAGCTCCTCGGGCCACGTCACCTGGTACGCGACGACGACGGGCGTGGTCGACGGGTAGCCGCCCTCAAGGAGCTCCCGGACCAGCTGGCCGCTGCGCGCCGCGGAGAGGAACAGCGCCATCGTCGTGCCGTGCCGCGCGAACTCCCGCACCTCCTCGCCGGGCGGCATCGGCGTCTTGCCGCCGCCGAGCCGGGTGAGGATCACGGACTGCGCGACCTCGGGGATCGTCAGCTCGCGCTGCGCGATCGCCGCGACCGCCGAGAAGGACGAGACGCCGGGCACGATCTCGGTCTCCACGCCGAGGTCGGCGCACCGGTCGACCTGCTCCTGGGTGCCGCCCCACAGGGCGGGGTCGCCGGAGTGGATGCGGGCCACCTTCAGGCCTTCGGCGGCGGCCCGTTCGTAGACGGCGACCACGTCTTCGAGTGACATCGTCGCCGAGTCGAGGATCTCCGCGCCCGCGCGCGCGTGTTCGAGAACCTCCTCCTGCACGAGGCTGGCCGCCCAGATGACGACATCGGCGTCCGCGATGGCACGGGCGGCACGGAACGTGAGCAGGTCGGCGGCGCCGGGCCCTGCCCCGACAAAGGTCACCTTGCCGGTGGTGGCTTCGGCGTCGGCCATGGGTGGGGGTTCCTCTCGTACGCAACAGAAAAAACAGTGGGTGTGTCCCGCGCCGGATGTGCGGAGCGGGGGGTCAATCGGCTAGCAAGGGCGCATGGCGGTGTTCGTGGCGCTCGGCGCCTTTGTGATGACCCTGGTGGGCGGCTGGACGGCCCAGCGGGTCACCGACCGGCGCCACCTCGTGCTCGGGCTCGCGGGCGGTCTGATGCTCGGCGTGGTCGGCCTCGACCTGCTCCCCGAGGCGCTGGAGGCCGCGGGCGGCCCGGTCTTCGGCGTACCGGCGGCGCTGCTCCTGTTCGTCGCGGGCTTCCTCACCGCACACCTGGTCGAACATCTCCTCGCGGGCCGTCACGCGGCCCACGGCGCGGAGGAGGGGGCAGGCGGCCGGGTTCCGCAGGTGGGGCTCACGGCTGCCGCGGCGATGGTCGGCCACAGCGTGATGGACGGCGTCGCGATCGGCGCCGCGTTCCAGGTGGGCGGCGGCATGGGCCTGGCGGTCGCGGTCGCGGTCGTCGCCCACGACTTCGCGGACGGCTTCAACACGTACACGATCACCAGCCTGTACGGGAACGCCCGCCGCAAGGCCCTCGCGATGCTCTTCGCGGACGCGGTGGCCCCGGTGGCAGGCGCCGCCTCGACGCTCCTGTTCACCATTCCGGAGCAACTGCTCGGCGGCTATCTCGGCTTCTTCGGCGGCGCGCTGCTCTACCTGGCCGCGGCGGAGATCCTCCCGGAGGCACACCACGAGCACCCGGCGCGCTCGACGCTGCTGTGCACGGTGGCGGGAGCGGCGTTCATCTGGCTGGTGGTGGGCATCGCGGAGTGAGGCGGCGGGGGCGGGGGCCGAGGTAAGGGATCCGGTCATAGTTTCCCGCCCCGGCCGCTGTCGCGCCGCGCGGGAGCGATGAGCGTGGAGAGGTAGGGCAGGGGAGCGTCACCCAGCTCGGCGGCGCCCTGGATGGACTCCTCGGCGAGCCCGAGCGCGGACCCCCACACGGCGTCCTCGGTCCGCCCGGTCTCCCGCAGCGCGGCGGCCACCTCATGCGCGAGCCGCCCGAACTTGTACGCGACGACCGTGCCGGGCCCGGCGAGCGCGTCCTTGAGCACGGCGGCGCCCGCGGTCACCGGAACCAGCGTCAGCGGCTCGGTGCCCTCGGTGAGGACGGCGCCGCTGCGTGCGGCGAGGTCCTGCATGGCGGTGATGCCGGGCACGGTCTCCACCACGACGCCCGGCACGAGTTCGGCGATGGTCTGCGCCAGATAGGTGAACGTGGAGTACACGTTGGGGTCACCGATCGTCGCGAACGCCACCGAGCCCCGGTCGCGAAGGAGTTGGGCGACCCGCTCGCCCGCGGCGTCCCATGCCGCCTCGCGCCGCTGCCGGTCACTGCGCTCGTTGAGCGCGAACACGACACGTACGACCTTGTCCTCGGGCACGTAGTGCAGCACGGTCGCCTCGGCGCGCCCGCGCTCGCCGCCGTCTGTCCCGTCGGACGCGGCCATGACGGGTACGACGACGACATCGGCGGCGCGCAGCGCGTTGACGCCCTTGACGGTGACGAGCTCCGGGTCTCCGGGACCGACCCCGACGCCCACAAGCCTGCTGGTCATCCCCTGCACCTCTCTACGAACCGACGGGCGATACCGGGTTCGGCGGCCCAATGCGTGTGCAGGTAACTCGCGTGCACACCTTGTTGTACGAATCCTTCGAGGCGCCGTTCAGGGGCGTGCAGGCCCCAGGCGGCGACCTCCCCCGCGCCCGGTTCGACGACGGTGCGGTGGAACTCGTGTCCCCGCATCCGGGTCCCGGCGACGGCAAGGGAGCTGTCGGACACGGCGACGGCCTCGCGGTAGCCGAGGGTGAGCCGCTCGGACATCCGCGCGTCCGCGTCAAGCACGCCGCACATCGGCTTTCCGTCCAACTCCCGTGTCAGGTAAAGGAGTCCGGCGCATTCGGCGGCGACGGCGGCCCCGCTCCGGGCCAGCTCGGCCACGGCCTTGCGCAGCGGCTCGTTGGCGGACAGCTCGGGCGCGTAGACCTCGGGGAACCCGCCGCCGATGACAAGGCCTGCGGTGCCGGGCGGCAGTTCCTCGTCGTGCAGCGGATCGAAGGTGACGACGTCGGCGCCCGCCGCGGTGAGCAGTTCGGCGTGCTCGGCGTAGGAGAAGGAGAAGGCGGCTCCTCCGGCGACGGCGACGACGGGCCTGGTCAGCCCGTCTTGCCCGTCCGGCCCGTCCGCCCCGTTCGGCACCGGAGCATCGCCGGCGGCCGGATCCCACGGGTCGGCGTCCAGCGCGGGAGCGCTGCGCGCAAGCGCCAGGATCGCCTCCAGGTCGCACCCCTCGCGGACCTGGGAGGCCAGCGCCGCGACGGACTCGACGGCTTCGGACTGCCGCTCGGCGACGGGGACAAGGCCCAGATGCCGGGAGGGGGCCCGGACCTGCCGCACTCGCCCCAGCGAACCGAGGACCGGCACCCCGGACTCGTCGAGCGCCTCCCGCAGCAGCTCCTCGTGCCGCGCCGAGCCCACCTTGTTGAGGATCACGCCCCCGATCCGGACCTCCGGATCCCAGGACGCGAAGCCGTGCACCAGCGCGGCCACGGACCGGGACTGGGACGACGCGTCGACCACGAGCACGATCGGCGCGCGTAGCAGCTTCGACACCTGTGCGGTGGAAGCGAGTTCACCCTGCCCCGAGGCGCCGTCGTAGAGCCCCATGACGCCCTCGACCACGGCGATGTCGCACCCCCGCGCCCCATGGGCGAACAGGGGCGCGACCTTCTCCGGCCCGCAGAGATACGCGTCGAGGTTCCGCCCGGGGCGCCCCGTGGCCAGCGCGTGATACCCGGGATCGATGTAGTCGGGCCCCACCTTGTGCGGGGACACGGCGAGCCCGGCCGCCGAGAACGCGGCCATGAGACCCGTGGCGACGGTCGTCTTCCCGCTTCCGGAAGACGGCGCGGCGACGACGAGCCGGGCTACCACTCGATGCCCCTCTGGCCCTTCTGCCCTGCGTCCATCGGATGCTTGACCTTGGACATGTCGGTGACGAGATCGGCGAACTCGACCAGGGCTTCGGGCGCGTTGCGTCCCGTGATGATCACGTGCTGGTTCCCGGGCCGCTCCCGGAGCGTCTCGACGACCTCGTCCGTGTCGATCCAGCCCCAGTGCATGGGGTAGGCGAACTCGTCCAGGACGTACAGCTGGTACGTCTGCGCGGCGAGGTCCCGCTTGACCTGCTCCCAGCCCTCGCGGGCCTTGTCCTCGTTGCTCTGCTCGCCGTCGGCGGGCGCGCGCTGGATCCACGACCAGCCCTCGCCCATCTTGTGCCAGTCGACGGACCCGCCCTCACCGGAGGCCCCGAGGACCTTCAGGGCGTTCTCCTCGCCGACCTTCCACTTCGCCGACTTCACGAACTGGAAGACCCCGATCGGCCAGCCCTGATTCCAGGCCCGCAGCGCGAGCCCGAACGCGGCGGTGGACTTCCCCTTGCCGATCCCGGTGTGCACCACGACCAGCGGACGGTTGCGCCGCTGACGCGTGGTGAGCCCGTCGTCCGGCACCACACTCGGCTGCCCCTGCGGCATCAGGCCACGCTCCTCATACGAGTTCCCTGTACGTCCTTGACGAGCCCCGCGATGGACTCCGCCCGCAGTTCGTCGAGCGTCACGGCACTCCCGCCGAGCTCACCCGCCAACTGTCCCGCGAGGCCGAGCCGCACGGGCCCCGACTCGCAGTCCACGACCACCGAAGCGATCCCCGCGGCCCCGAAGAGCCGGGCGGCGCGCCCCGCCTGGGCCACCGGCTCCACGCCTCCCGTGGCCCGCCCGTCCGTCACCACCACGACCAGGGGCCGCCTTGCCGGATCCCGCAGCCGCTCCACCCGCAGCACCTCGTGCGCCTTGAGCAGTCCGGCCGCGACCGGGGTGCGGCCACCCGTGGGCAGCGACTCCAGGCGGGCGGCGGCGGCATCCACGGAGGAGGTGGGAGGCAGCGCCACGGCGGCGTCCGCACCCCGGAAGGTGACGAGCCCGACCTTGTCCCGCCGCTGATACGCGTCGAGCAGCAGGGAGAGCACCGCGCCCTTCACGGCGCTCATCCGCTGCCGGGCGGCCATCGACCCGGAGGCGTCCACGACGAAGAGCACGAGGTTCCCCTCACGCCCCTCCCGCGTCGCCTGCCGCAGATCGTCCCGCCGTACGACGAGCCCTCGCCCGGAGCGCCCGCGCGCCAGCTGATGCGGGGCCGCCGCCTGCACGGTGGCCGCCAGGTGCAGCTTGGTGAGCGCCCCTTGGGGCCGCCGGGCCCCGGTGGTCCGCCCGTGCTCGGTCCGCGCCCGTGACCTGCGCCCCGCGGCGCCCTCACCGAGGCCGGGCACGGTCAGCATCTTCGTACGGAACGGCTCGGCGGCCCGGACGGCCTGCTGCTCGCCGCCACCGGCCGCGGGGGCCTGGGAGGGGGCAGAGTCGTCGTCCTGGCCCGCTTCCTGCTCCTCGGAGGGGGCTCCGGAAGCCTCGGGCGCCTCCGGGCCGCTCTCGGGCGCCTCCGGCCCGCTCTCCGGCGGCTGCCCGCCGCCCCCGGGGCCGTTGCCGCCGCCGTCGGGGTCGTCGTCACCGCCGTCGCCCTCGTCGTCACCGGAAGCCTGCTCCAGCGTGTCGTCGAGCTTGTCCTCGTCGAGCCCCGGCGCGTCGAAGGGGTTGCGCCGGCGCCGGTGCGGCAGCGCGAGAAGCGCCGCCTGCCGTACGTCCTCCGCGAGCACGTCCTCGCGCCCGGCCCAGGCGGCGAGCGCCGTCGCCGTACGCGCCATGACGATGTCGGCCCGCATGCCGTCGACCTCGAAGGCCGCACAGGTGGCGGCGATCTGCCGCAACGCGCCGTCACCGAGCCGCACTTGGGGCAGCAGGGCGCGCGCCGCGACGATCCGGGCCCGCACCGCGGACTCCTCGTCGTGCCACCGCGCGGCGAACCCCTCCGTGTCGTCGTCGTACGCGAGGCGCCGCCGCACGACCTCCACGCGCTGGTCGGTCTCGCGCGACGCGGCGACCTCCACGGTCAGCCCGAACCGGTCGAGCAACTGCGGGCGCAGCTCGCCCTCTTCGGGGTTCATGGTGCCCACGAGCAGGAACCGTGCCGCGTGCCGCACGGATACGCCCTCGCGTTCCACGTACGAGGCGCCCATCGCGGCGGCGTCGAGCAGCAGGTCGACCAAGTGGTCGTGCAGCAGGTTGACTTCGTCGACGTAGAGGATGCCGCGGTGCGCGTCGGCGAGCAGGCCTGGCTCGAAGGCCTTCACGCCCTCGGCCAGCGCGCGCTCGATGTCGAGCGCGCCGACGAGCCGGTCCTCGGAGGCGCCCACGGGCAGTTCGACCATGCGGGCGTCCCGCAGGGAGTCCCCGCCCGCCTCGTGCGGACCGTCGGGGCACGCGGGGTCGGCGGCGGCCGGATCACAGGAGAACCGGCACCCGGCGACCACGGAAACCTGCGGAAGCAGCGCCGAAAGGGCGCGCACGGCGGTGGACTTGGCCGTGCCCTTCTCGCCGCGCACCAGCACGCCGCCGACAGCGGGGGAGACGGCGTTGAGCAGCAGGGCCAGGCGCAGGTCGTCCTGCCCGACGAGCGCGGTGAACGGATAGGGGGTACTCACAAGGCCTCCATGACGTCATTCAGGGCGGGGCGGGGGCGAAGGGCGTCGCAACTCATCCGTCCCCCTCCAGCTCACCCTCAAGTTCGAGGTACGTGGCCCGCAGCCGCTCCAGGGTCTGGGCGTCCGGCTCGGCCCACAGCCCCCGCTCGGCGGCTTCGAGCAGCCGCTCGGAAATCCCGCGCAGCGCCCAGGGGTTGGACTTCTGCATGAACTCCCGGTTCTCCGGGTCGAAGACGTACTCGGCGGAGAGCTTCTCGTACATCCAGTCGTCGACCACGCCCGCCGTGGCGTCGTACCCGAAGAGATAGTCCACGGTGGCGGCCATCTCGAAGGCCCCCTTGTAGCCGTGCCTGCGCATGGCCGCCATCCAGCGGGGGTTGACCACCCGGGCCCTGAAGACCCGGTGCGTCTCCTCGCCGAGCGTGCGGGTCTTGACCTGGTCGGGAGTGGCGGAGTCGCCCACGTAGGCCTCGGGGGACTCCCCGGTCAGATGCCGGACCATGGCGACCATGCCGCCGTGGTACTGGAAGTAGTCGTCGGCGTCGACCAGGTCGTGCTCCCTGGTGTCCACGTTCTTCGCCGCCACGTTGATGCGCCGGAAGGCCGTCTCCATGTCGCCGCGGGCCGCCCGCCCGTCGAGCCCGCGTCCGTAGGCGTAGCCGCCCCAGACCGCGTACACCTCGGCGAGGTCCGCGTCGCTGCGCCAGTTCCGCGCGTCGATCAGCGGCAGCAGGCCCGCGCCGTAGGCCCCCGGCTTGGAGCCGAAGATCCGGGAGGTGGCGCGGCGCCGGTCACCGTGCTCGGCGGTGTCCTCGTCGGAGTGCGCCCGTACGTAGTTGGACTCCGGGGCCTCGTCCAGTTCCGCGACGGCCCGCACCGCGTCGTCGATCAGGCCGATGACATGCGGGAACGCGTCACGGAAGAAGCCGGAGATCCGCACCGTCACATCGATGCGCGGCCGGCCGAGCTCCTCCACCGGCACGATCTCGAACCCGGTCACGCGCCGCGACGCGTCGTCCCACACGGGACGGCAGCCGAGGAGCGCAAGGATCTCCGCGATGTCGTCGCCCTGCGTCCGCATCGCCGACGTACCCCACACGGTCAGGCCGACCGACTTCGGGTAGTCGCCGGTGTCGGCCAGATAGCGCGCGATCAGCGAGTCGGCGAGGGACTGGCCGACCTCCCACGAGAGGCGCGAGGGGATCGCCTTGGGGTCGACGGAGTAGAAGTTGCGGCCGGTCGGCAGGACGTTCACGAGTCCGCGCGTGGGCGATCCGGAAGGACCGGCCGGCACGAACCCGCCGTCGAGCGCCAGCAGGATGTGCCCGATCTCGTCCGTGGTGCGGGCGAGCCGCGGCACGACCTCCTCGCAGGCGAAGCCGAGGACGGCGACCGCGGGCGGCAGTTCGACGCCGATCGTCTCCCGCACCAGCTCACGCACCGCGGCGAGCTCCCAGCCGCGCTCCTCCATGCCCTCGGCGAGGCGGCGGCACAGCTGCTCCAGGAGGTCGATCGCGTCCGCGCCGGACCGTGCGGGGCCATCGACCAGCGAGGTAAGGCCGTCGGCGACCTTCACCGCGGCGCCCGGCTCGGCGAGCAGCTCCTTCTCGCTGAGCCCGAAGTGCTCGGCGAGACAGGCCCGCAGACCGGGCAGGGCGTTGGCCTGACCACCCCACACCTGCGAGGCCCGCAGCACGGCGAGGACCAGATTGACGCGGGCCTCACCCTCAGGGCCGCCGCCGAGGATGTGCAGGCCGTCGCGGATCTGAACGTCCTTGATCTCGCACAGATAGCCGTCGATGTGCATGACGAACTCGTCGAAGGCCGTGTCGTCGGGCTGCTCGTCCACGTGCAGGTCGTGGTGGAGCTCGGCGGCCTTCACCAGCGTCCAGATCTGCGCCCGCACGGCAGGCGCCTTCGTCGGGTCGAGGTCGCTGACGAGTGCGTACTCGTCGAGGAGCTGCTCCAGCTTCGCCAGATCCCCGTACGTGTCCGCGCGGGCCATCGGCGGCACCAGGTGGTCCACCACCGTCGCGTGCCCGCGCCGCTTGGCCTGCGTGCCCTCACCCGGGTCGTTCACGATGAAGGGGTAGATCAGCGGCAGCTCGCCGAGCACCGCGTCCGGGGCGCAACCCCCGCTCAGGCCGAGGCCCTTGCCCGGCAGCCACTCCATCGTGCCGTGCTTGCCCATGTGGACGACCGCGTCGGCGCCGAAGGACATTTCCAGCCAGCGGTAGGCCGCCATGTAGTGGTGCGAGGGCGGCATGTCGGGGTCGTGGTAGATCGCGATCGGGTTCTCGCCGAAGCCACGCGGCGGCTGGATCATCACGACGACGTTCCCGAACTGCAGGGAGGCGAGCACGATGTCGTCGCCGTCCACGTACAGATTGCCGGGCGGCTCGCCCCACGCCTCCAGCATGGAGTCGCGCAGCTCCGGGGCCAGCGTGTCGAACCACGCCCGGTAGTCCGCGAGCGGCACGCGCGCGGGGGCGGCGGCCAGCTGCTCCTCGGTGAGCCACTCGACGTCGTGGCCACCGGCGTTGATGAGCCGGTGGATCAGCTCGTCACCGTTGTCCGGGTGGCCCTCGACGACGTACCCGGCGTCCCGCAGCGAATCCAGGACGCGGATCGCCGACGCGGGGGTGTCGAGACCGACCGCGTTGCCGACGCGCGAGTGCTTGGTCGGGTACGCGGTGAAGACCAGCGCGAGCTTTTTCTCAGCGTTCGGCTTGTGCTTCAACTGGGCGTGACGCAGGGCGATTCCGGCGACGCGGGCAGCCCGCTCGGGGTCGGCCACGTACACCGGTACGTCATCGGGGCCCTGCTCCTTGAAGGAGAACGGCACGGTGATGATGCGGCCGTCGAACTCGGGGATCGCCACCTGCATGGCCGCGTCCATGGGGGACAGCGCGGCATCCGACGCGTCCCACGTGGCGCGCGAGGAGGTCAGGCAAAGCCCTTGCAGGACAGGGATGTTGAGGTCGGCGAGCGCGCCGATGTCCCATGCCTCCTCGTCGCCGCCCGCGCTCGCGCCCGACGCGTGCGTGCCGCCCGCCGCGAGGACGGTGGCGACCAGCGCGTCCGCCCGCCCCAGGATCTCGTACAGGCCCGAGTCGGCGCCGCGCAGCGAACCGCAGTACACGGCAAGGGCGTTGGCGCCCCGCGCCTCGATCGCGTCGCACAGCGTGTCCACGAAGCCGGTGTTCCCGGAGAGGTGGTGCGCCCGGTAGAAGAGCACGCCCACCGTCGGGCGGCCCTCGACATACGCGCGGTCGCCGTGCACCCCGTACTCGGGCATCTTCCGCGGCTCGGCGCTCTGCCGCTCATGCGCGTCACCGGACCGCGCCTGTCCCGCCGCGAGGACGTCCTCCTTGAGGAACCGCGCCAGCTCGCGCAGATTCTCCGGGCCGCCCTCGACGAGATACCGCAGCGCCTCCGCCACGGACCCCGCGTGCACGCTCGACTCGGCCATCAGCTCCGCGTCCGGCACGGCCTCGCCGCCGAGCAGCACCGTCGGGATTCCGACGGCCTTCAGCGCGGCGAGCCCGTCCTCCCAGGCGCGTTTGCCGCCGAGCAGGCGTACGACGGCGATGTCCGCGTCCTCGACGAGCGCGGGCAGCTCGTCCTGCACGTCGACCCGGGTCGGGTTGCCGATGCGGTACGGGGCGCCGCAGGCACGGGCCGCGAGCAGATCCGTGTCGGCGGTGGACAGAAGCAGGACGGTCATGAGGGTGCCCCCGGTGCGATGAAGGGGAGACCGGCGGGTGCGCCGGTCTCGATGAGGCTGAGCAGCGCGTCCGTGTCCGCGTGTTCTTCGATCAGGTCGCCGAGCAGGTCGAGCTGCTCCTCGCGCAGCGCGCCGAAGCTGGTGTCGGGCGCGGGCACGAAACGTCTGCCGGACGCACGGGCGACCTCGGCGAGGAAGCGCCGCCGGAACGCGTCGGACTCCAGGGAGCCGTGCCAGTGCGTGCCC
This sequence comes from Streptomyces sp. NPDC048436, assembly GCF_043200355.1. Classification (NCBI taxonomy): domain Bacteria; kingdom Bacillati; phylum Actinomycetota; class Actinomycetes; order Kitasatosporales; family Streptomycetaceae; genus Streptomyces; species Streptomyces sp. NPDC048436. The sequence continues at coordinate 64,682 of NZ_JBICXP010000001.1, read as the reverse complement.
CACACCTCGCCGACGCGGCAGCCGTCCAAGAACGGCTCCCCGCCCAGGACTTGGGCGACGCCGTGATGGATCTCGTATCCCTCGACGGGTTCACCGAGGGCCTCGCCGACCGGCCGCGCGAGGGTCTTCTCGCGCGCGAACCGGACACGCACGGGCAGCAGCCCGAGCCCTTCCACGGCTCCCGCCCGCGACTCGACGTCGTCCTCGATGTGCTCGCCGAGCACCTGGAAGCCGCCACAGATCCCGAGCACGGGACGTCCCTCGGCCGCGCGTCGCGCGAGGGCGGCGGCGAGGCCACGCTCGCGCAGCCACTCCAGGGCGCACACGGTCCCGCGCGTCCCCGGCACGATCACGAGGTCCGCGTCGACGAGTTCCTCTGCCCGGTCCACGAACCGCACGACGACGCCCGGTTCGGCGGCCAGCGCGTCCACGTCCGTGAAGTTCGACATCAGGGGTACGGCACAGACGGCGACCCGCAGCACGTCATCGCCGACCGGGGGAGCGACCACGGACTCCCGCACGGCGCCCCGCAGGGAGACCCGGAGCCCGTCCTCCTCGTCGATGCCGAGGCCGTGCTGGAACGGCAGCACACCGAACGTCCGGCGCCCGGTGAGCTCGTGCAGCATGTCGAGCCCCGGTTCGAGCAGCGAGACGTCGCCCCGGAACTTGTTGACGAGATACCCGGCTATCAGCTCCTGGTCCGCGGCACTGAGCAGCGCGGTGGTCCCGAAGAAGGAGGCGAAGACGCCGCCGCGGTCGATGTCGCCGACGACGACGACGGGGAAGCGGGCGGCCCGCGCGATCCCCATGTTCACGATGTCCGTACGCCGCAGATTGATCTCGGCGGGACTGCCCGCGCCTTCGCAGATCACGGCGTCATAGCTGCCCCGAAGTTCCTCCAGGCATCCCACGACGGTGGAGAGCAGCGCTTCCTGCCGCCCTCCGTGGTAGCCGCGGGCGCTCATCTCGCCCACGGGCTTGCCCATGAGGACGACCTGGCTGCTGCGGTCGCTGCCCGGCTTGAGCAGCACGGGGTTCATCAGCGGGCTCGGCTCGACGCGGGCCGCCTGCGCCTGCATGGCCTGGGCGCGCCCGATCTCGGCGCCCTCACGCGTGACGAAGGAGTTGAGGGACATGTTCTGCGCCTTGAAGGGCGCGACGGAGACCCCCTTGCGGGCCAGCCACCGGCAGATGCCGGCGGTGACGACGCTCTTTCCCGCGTCGGAGGTGGTTCCGGCGACGAGCAGTCCACCACTCATGAGGCCCTGCCTTTCCGCATGGTGCTCACGGCCGCGGCGACCCCGAGGGCCAGCACCCCGACCCGCCGCGACAACCGCACGGCACGCTCGATGTCCGCGACTTCGACGCCGCGTCCTTCCGCGTTCAGGACGGGCCGGTGCTCGATGCGCCCCGCGTAGGAGAGGCTCCCCCCGAGCCGCACGCCCAACGCCCCCGCGAAGGCGGCCTCGACGGGCCCGGCGTTGGGGCTCGGATGCTTCGCCGCGTCACCCCGCCAGGCGCGCAGGGCGCCGCGCGGCGAGTCACCGGCGGCAGCCGCGAGTACGGCGGTGAGCCGGGCCCCCGGCCATCCCATGACGTCGTCGAGCCGCGCGGAAGCCCACCCGTAGCGCCGGTACTTCACGGACTTGTGCCCGACCATCGCGTCCAGCGTGTTGACGGCCCGGAACCCCGCGAGACCGGGAACTCCCCCCAGAGCCCCCCACACCAGGGCGCCGACCACGGCATCGGAGGTGTTCTCGGCGACGGACTCGACCACGGCCCGCGCGATGCCATCGGCGTCAAGGGCCTGCGGATCGCGCCCGCACAGATGCGGCAGCCGCTCCCGCGCCACCTCGACGTCCCCGGCGGCGAGCGCACCGCCGATGGCCCGCGCCTCACGCCCCAGCGAGGTCCCGCCGACCACGGCCCAGGTCGCGGCGGCGGTCAGCGCGAGCGATGCGGCGCGCGAGTCACGTACAAGAGAAGAGGCCAGGACGGCGGCGCCCGCAGCGCCCCCGGCGCACACCACGGTGTGCAGGGCGCCCCACCCGCGGTGGTCCCGCCACAGCACACGTTCGACGGCACTCGCGGCGCGGCCGAACGCGGCGACCGGATGCCCGCGGCGAGGATCGCCCAGGAAGAGATCACCGAGGAGGCCGGCGGCGGCGCCGTACGCGAAGTCGCGATCGGCACACATGGGTTCAGCCGGTCGCTGTGCCGTGAGGAGAGCTCACGCTCGGGAACTGGTCCGGCAACGGGCGGCCGCGCATGGCGATATGTCCTCACTCAGGGTGTCCGCGCCCTGGTTCGACGTGATCGGCGGCGAGAGTTCCTGGCTTCCGAGGAGTCAGCTCCTCGATGACAGTGGCGGGACCGCGCCGGATTCGCACCGGCTTCCTCTCTTGCTGCCGTATTGGCTCCGGCAGTCCACCACGGCCCGCGAAGGCCCGTCAACTCGCCGTTGACCTGCGACGGGAGAGTGTGCTGAGGCCCACAGCCGGGCTCATCGCCGGGCCCCTCGTCGCGCCTGACACAGGGCCCGCACGCGAAAGCGGGGTGCGGGCCGCCGAAGCGTCCCGCACCCCACCCGAAACGTGGACCCGAAAGCTGTCGTCAGGCGACGATCAGATAGATCCCGTACGCCACGGCCGCCGCGCAGAGCGCGAAGCACGCGTACGCACCCGTGCGCGCCGCCGCCGGGGCGCTGCCCGCGGAAGCGGTGGCGGCGGACGTCGCCGCGTCGCGCTTGGAGAGGGCGACGATGCCGAGGGTGAACAGGCCCACCAGGGCCACCGTCACGCCGAGGCTGACTCCGAAGACGGAGCTGAGAGCTGCCCAGTCGATGTTCATGGTGATCTGTCCTTACACCGTGGCGCGGGCGGAATCCGCCACAGAGCCGGTCGGGGCCGGGATGGTGGCCTTGACGAGGTCGACGTCGCTCGACGGCACCGGGCCGGTGGGCGGCGGCGTGACGGCGGCGATCGCGGTGGTCACGACACCGGCGGGCTCGGCCTCAAGGGCGTCGTCCTCGTCGTCCGTGACGTTCGTGTGGTCGACGGAGTTGCGGCGGGACAGCGACCAGATGACGGCCGAGCCGCCCACCAGGAGCGCGGCCGTCGCCGCGACGCCCCAGGGGCCCTGCTTGGTGAGGAACTCCGCGCCCGCGCCGACCAGACCGGCGGCCGGCAGGGTGAGGCCCCACGCGACGAACATGCGGGTCGCGGTGGACCAGCGGACCACACCGCCCTTGCGGCCGAGGCCCGCGCCCATCACGGCGCCCGAGCAGACCTGGGTGGTGGAGAGCGAGAAGCCGATGTGCGAGGAGGCGAGGATCGCGGTCGCGGCGCTGGTCTGGGCGGCGAAGCCCTGCTGCGGCGCGAGGTCCGTGAGGCCCTTGCCCATGGTGCGGATGATGCGCCAGCCACCGAGGTAGGTGCCGAGCGCGATGGCGATGCCGGCCGAGACGATGACCCACATCGGGGGGTTGGCGCCGGGGTTCAGGACGCCGCCGGTGATCAGGGCGAGCGTGATGATGCCCATGGTCTTCTGCGCGTCGTTCGTGCCGTGCGCCAGCGAGACGAGGCCCGCGGAGGCGATCTGACCGGTGCGGTAGCCCTTGGCGGTCGCCCTGCCGTCGGTGTTGCGGCCGATGCGGTACGTCAGGCGCGTGGCCAGCGTCGCGGCGATACCGGCGACGAGGGGCGCGGCGAGAGCGGGGATCAGGATCTTGGTGACGACCGTGCCACCGTTGATCGAGGACCAGCCCATCGACATGACCGCGGCGCCGATCAGGCCGCCGAAGAGTGCGTGGGAGGAACTGGAGGGCAAGCCCACCAACCAGGTCAGCAGATTCCAGAGAATCGCGCCGACCAGGGCCGCGAAGATCACCTCTGTCTTCAGTCCGTCCTCGTTGACGATGCCGCCGGAGATCGTTTTGGCGACTTCGACGGAGAGGAAGGCTCCGACGAGGTTCAGCACGGCGGACATGGCCACCGCCGTCTTGGGCTTGAGAGCGCCAGTCGAGATGGTGGTGGCCATCGCGTTGGCTGTGTCGTGGAAACCGTTCGTGAAGTCGAACACGAGAGCGGTAACGATCACGATCCCGAGGAGAAGCGTGATGTGTTCCATTTACCCAGGCTTCTGTTGGACGTCAGTGGCAAGTGGAACGTAGGCAATCCGAGTGAACGGAAAGTGAACTGGGCCGGGCCGTGCGGTGACCCGTTCCGGGGCATCGCCACTCCGGTTGTGCCGGGGTTCTGGAGAAGATCGCCGGCAGTGGTGCCACGAACCCCGGAATCTGGGCTTCCAGAGGCTCTGTGGGGCTGCCCGGGACTCCTGCCCCAGCCACGGGCAGCCCCGTTCGGACGACGCGGCGATCCGTTGAGGAGATCCTGATCACCTGCTGTCGACGCATGAGCTCCGCACCACCGCGCCGCAGCCCGCGGGTGACAGGATCGCGTCATGACGGAGCAGCTGGGTGGCGGTCGGCAGGACGGGATCGAGCAGGACGGGTCCGAGCGGGACGCGATCCAGCAGGACGGGATCGAGCAGGCGTGGGGCGAGCTGGTGGCGGCGGCCCGCAGGACGGTGACGGACGGCCTGGTGGTCGGCACGTCGGGCAACGTCTCGGTGAAGGTCGGCGACACGATCCTGGTCACCCCGAGCGGCGTCCCGTACGACCGGCTGAGGCCCAAGGACGCGGTCGGCGTCGACACGGACGGCAATCAGCTCTTCGGCACCCTCACCCCGACCAGCGAACTGCCCATGCATCTCGCGATCTACCGCACCACCGACGCCGAAGCCGTGGTCCACACCCACGCGGTGCACGCCACCGCCGTCTCCACCCTCGTCCCTGAGCTCCCGCCCATCCACTACATGACGGGCGTCCTCGGCGGTCCGGCCCGGGTCGCCCGGTACGCGCCGTACGGATCGGACGAGTTGGCCGAGAACATGCTCCGGGCCCTGAGGGAGCGCACCGGCTGCCTGCTGCAGAACCACGGCACCATCACCTACGGCACCACCCTCGACCAGGCGTACGACCGCACCGCGCAGCTGGAGTGGATGTCCCGCCTCTGGCTGACGGCCAGCGCGGTCCCGGGCCACACCCCGACCCTCCTGTCCCCAGGTCAGCTGAGGGAAGCGGAGGACCGACTGCGGGGTTACGGCCAGCGGTGAGGCGGGCCCCGCGCCCCCTCAGGACCCCGGGAGGACTTCACTCCGCGGGCACCGCCCACTGGCCGTACCCCTGCCAGGGCCGGACACTGGGCGGGTGCGCCCAGCCAAAGCGACAGCAACCGCCGTCACCGCCGTCACCTCCGCCCTCCTGGGCGGCGCAGCCGCCGTCGCCGCGGGCCGGTTCGCCAGCAACGCGGCCCTGAAGGCCCCGGCCGGCCGGCCGCTGCCGACCGAGCCACGCCTCACGGTCCACGCCACGGCCGCGGGCCAGATCACCCTGACCCGCGCCCTGGCGAGCCTCCGCCCCGGCACGTACGGCCTGAGCGGCAACGGCAGCCACGCCGTGATCGGTCCCGTCCTGGACTCCGCGCCGCACGAGGCGGACACCGTCGTACGCCGCCTCGAGCGCGTCACGCACGGCTCCCTTGAACCCGGCGCGAAGGTCTGGCTCACCCCGCAGGTCCACATCGGCGACCCGCACGCCGCCCTGGGCATCGACCACGCGGACGTCGACATCCCCGGCGAACTGGGCGGTCTGCCCGCCTGGTTCGTGCCCGGCGTCCGCGACACCTGGGTGATCACCGTGCACGGCCTCGGCACGACCCGTGAGCACCCGATGGTCGTCATGGACTTCCTGCACCGCCAGCAGTTCCCGGTGCTCGACCTCGCCTACCGCGGCGACCTCGGCGCGCCCCGCTCGCCCGACGGCCTCGGTCACCTCGGCGAGACCGAGTGGCGCGACCTGGACGCGGCCATCCGCTACGCCGTGCGCAACGGCGCCGAGAACGTGATCCTGCACGGCTGGTCCACCGGCGCCGCCATGGCCCTGCACGCCGCCGCGTACTCGGCCCTGCGCGACCGCATCAGCGGACTCGTCCTGGACTCCCCGGTGCTCAACTGGGAGACCACCCTGCGCGCGCTCGCCGCGGCCCGGCGCACCCCACGCCCGCTCCTGCCGCTCGCGGTGCGCGCCGCCCAGGGCCGCACCGGCCTGCGCGGCGACCGCATCCTGGAGGCCGCCGACCCCGAGGTGCTCAAGGTCCCCACACTGGTCGTCCACGGCCCCGATGACGTCATCGCCCCCTGGTCCCTCTCCCGTCAACTGGCCGAACGGCGCCCGGAACTGGTCACTCTGCACACCGTTCCGGATGCGCCCCACGGCGCCATGTGGAACGCCGACCCGGCAGGCTATGAAGAGGCGCTGCGGCGCTTCCTCACGCCCCTGATGTAGCGCGCGAAAGCTCCCCCGGGCAGCGCTCCGGAGCGTCACGAAGGCATTCCGTTTGGGTTTTCGGACCGTCAACAGGAAGACTGCTCCCGTGACGTCCCGTATCCCGCGCGACTCAAGGCTCCGACTCGTCCGCGCCCAGTCCCCGAGGGCCGAGAGGCGAACGGGGGCCGATCGCGGCACAGCGCGACCCCTGACCGCCCCCGGCGCAGTGACACAGCAGCGCTCGCGCCGGCCCGCGCCCCGGCCACCCGAGGGCACACCCGCCCCGGGCGAGCTGGCGCGGATGGCACGCAAAGGCCTCGCCGACGCCGTACGGGTCGCCCGCTGGGCCGATGCCTCCCTGCGTACGGGAGGGCCCAGCCGCACGGCGCCGAGCGGCGCGGGAGCATCCGATACCCGGGGCGCCCGTGGCACCCTCTCCGACGCCACCGCCGAACGGGCCGCGGCGGACCTCGCGCTGACCCCGGATCAGGTCCGCGCCGACTGGGACACCGCACGGCTCGCCGGCCTCATCGAGGTGCACGGCGACAGCGCGCGCCCCGGCTGGCGGCTGCGCGCCTGGGACCGTGACGACGCGGCCGTGCTCCGCGGCTGGGTCGCCCTCTTCGACGCCTGGTCGCTCTCGCACGCGGCATCGTGCGAACTGGCGCCCGCCCTGGTGGCCGAGACCGTCGAGGCCATGCCGCAGCTCCTCACCCTGCTGCAGCTCTCGGCGGGTCCCGTCCCTGTGCCCCAGCTCCTCGACCTCCTCGACCAGCGCGTCACGGAACTGCGTACGGAGCGCTGCGAGATCCCCTACGGCCCGCAGCCCGAGCCGGTCGACCCCGCGGACACCCCGTCCCTTGCGACCCTCCTCGACTGGGCGCTGCGTGCCCTCGCCGTCGTCGGCGCGCTGACGTACGCAGACGGGCAGGCCACCCTGACGCCGCTCGGCAGTTGGGCGGTCTGGGTCAAGCTGGAGCAGATCTGCGTGGCCGCGCAGAGCCCGGCGGGCAACATCGAGCAGTCCGCCGATGACATGCTCCGGGGCTGCGCACGGCTGCGCCCGAACGCGGCCCGCTCCGAATACCGTGCCTGGCTCGCCGCCCGCCCCGTCGGCAGCGCCGTCACCGAGCTCCTGGACGCCGCCCGCGGCGAGGACGCCCTGCTGCGCGGCCTCGCCTTCGAAGCCCTGCGGGTGGTCGGCGCCCCGGCCGAGGCGGAGGTGCGGGCCGTCGTGGACGAGACCCCGCTGCGGCCCTACGCCCTGATCTGGCTCGCCGAGCAGGAGGGCGCCGACCCCGAGGACGTCCACCGGGTCCTGACGCGGGACGAGTCGACGTGGCTGTGGGTCGACACCGCCGCGGCCGTCGCCGACCACGGGGAGATCCATCTCCTCGTACGGCACCTGGAGTCCGCGGTGCAGCCCACGGTGCCCGCCCTCCTGGACGAGGTCCGGCGCATCGGCCACCCCCGCACCGTGCAGGTCCTGGTCGCCCTCGCCGCCGCTCACCCCGACCCGGCGCTCGCCAAGGCCGTGCGCCGGGCGGCGTTCCAGGTGCACACCGGCGGCGTCTGAGTCACTGGGGGAGAGGCGCTCACCGGAAGGTGTCGCACTGCCCCATGTCGCCGGTGCGGTAGCCCTGGTAGAACCACTGCTGGCGCTGTTCGGCCGAGCCGTGCGTCCAGGACTCGGGGGTGACCCGGCCCTGGAACTTCTCCTGGATGCGGTCGTCGCCGACCGCGGCCGCCGCGTCCAGGCCGTCACGGATGTCCGCGTCGGTGAGGCTGGTGATCAGCGGCTTGCCGGTCTTGTCGTCGGCTGTGCGGGTCGCGTGCCGGGCCCAGACGCCCGCGTAGCAGTCGGCCTGCAGCTCGACCTTCACGGCGTTGCTGTTCCGGCCCGTACGCCCGTCCTGGGCGCGCTGCAGCGTCCCCATCAGGTTCTGCACGTGGTGCCCGTACTCGTGCGCCACCACGTACGCCTGCGCGAACGGACCGCCGCTGGAGCCGAACTTGGTCCGCAGCTCGTCGAAGAAGCCCAGGTCCAGATAGACCTGCCGGTCACCGGGGCAGTAGAACGGCCCGACCGCCGACGTGGCCGCGCCGCACGCCGTTCCCACCCTGCTGGTGAACAGGACGGTCCGCGCGGGGGAGTACGACGCCTGTCTGCGCTGGAACTCCGGGCGCCAATAGTCCTGCACGCTGTTGACCACCGCCACCATGCGGCAGTCCCCCTTGGTGTTCGCGTCCTCACCCGTACGGCAGCTCTGCTGGACCTGCCCGAGGGACGAGGAGGTCGCGAGGGGCTCCTCGTCGCCGGAGGAGAGCCCGAGCTGGTCGGGGCCGACCCCGAAGAACAGTCCGATGAGCAGCGCGATCAGGCCCGCGATGCCGCCGCCGACCGTCGCCCTGCCGCCGGGAACCCGGCTGCCCCGCACATCCCGCACCTCGGACGTGTCCAGATCGGCGTCGTCGTCGAACTGCATGGGCGCACCACCCTCTGCCTCGCGTCCCGGGGCGGCGTCACACCGCCCTGCGCCGAGAAGTCGGCGCCTTCATCCTGATATGCCCCACACCGCGCGGCCCCGGACGGAGGGCCGAACGGGGGACCCTCACGGTCCGGCACGCCGTGTCGCGGCGGACGGCCCGGCCCCGGCGGCGAGGCCGCCGCTACGCTCTGCGCCTGTTCCGTGGGCAACGGAACCGGCTGAAGTACCGAAGGGGGCGGCATGTCCGTTGTGCCGATCACGGTGACCGGGCTTGGGAGGGGTTCGGGCCAGCCGAGTGTCCCGCCAACCACCCCGCCAAGCACCGCACCCCCCCGCCGCCGCGGCTCCCGCTTTGCTCTCCCGATGGCCCTCGCCCTCCTGGCCCTGCCGCTCATCACCGCCGCCCACCACTCGCGACCGTCCCCCTACGGAGACCACGTCACCGTCCACGCGCGCGTGGACGGCGCTACAGCGGCGGCAGCGGCCCCTGCGCTCCGTACGACGGGCCGCGCGGTCCAGGCGTACGACCCCGAGACAGGCCACCCCCGCTGGACGTACAGCCGCGAGGGCAGCCGTCCGCTGGCCCTGCTGCCCGCCCCCGGGCACGCCATCGCGCTCTGGAGCGACGGCCTGGTCACCGACACCGCCCGCGCCGACGGCGGCGCCGTCCGCTGGCACCGCGCCATCCCCGACGCCGCCCCCTGGCTGCGCACCCCCGCCGCCCACGGCGCCACCGGCGTCCTGCAGCCGCTCGACCCGCGTGGCCGGATGCTCGCCGTCGTCACCCCGCGGCGCATCGCCGCCTACCGCAGCGCCGACGGCGATCTGCGCTGGGTGCTCCCCGCCCGCGGCGGCTGCGCCTTCGAGCCCGCCCGCTCCACACGCCGCGGCGACGCCCTCCTGGTGGCTCAGCCCTGCGAGGACGCCGCCACGGCGTGGACGGCCCAGCTGATCGCGGTGGACGACCTCGGCCGGATCGTGCCCCGCCGCACCCCCCTGGGCAACGAGCTGCCGGGCGGCGCCCCCGGGGACGTACGAACCCGGGCAGAAAAAGTGCTTGCACGTCCCCGTTAGAATTGGCCGTATGGCCATTCTCCTCGTGCATTAACGGCGTGATCGCCTTCAGCCACCCATCCGCCGTCCTTCCCCCCTGCCCTGGAGTCTGTCCGTGATCACCGCTTCCGGCATCGAGCTGCGCGCCGGCGCCCGCATGCTCATCGAGAACGCCACCTTCCGCATCGCCAAGGGCGACCGCATCGGCCTGGTGGGCCGCAACGGAGCGGGCAAGACCACGCTCACCAAGTGCCTGGCCGGTGAGGGCACCCCGGCCGGCGGCACCATCAGCCGCTCCGGCGAGGTCGGCTACCTCCCGCAGGACCCGCGCACCGGCGACCTGGACGTACTCGCCCGCGACCGCATCCTCTCCGCCCGCGGACTCGACACCCTCATCCGCAAGATGCGCGAGAACGAACAGCGCATCGCGAGCGGCTCGGGCGGGACGCGCGACAAGGCGATGAAGCAGTACGAGCGCCAGGAGACGGAGTTCCTCACCAAGGGCGGTTACGCCGCCGAGGCCGAGGCCTCCACCATCGCCGCCGCGCTCAGCCTCCCCGACCGGGTGCTCGGCCAGCCCCTCCATACGCTCTCCGGTGGCCAGCGCCGCCGCGTCGAGCTGGCCCGCATCCTCTTCTCGGACGCCGACACCCTGCTCCTCGACGAGCCGACGAACCACCTCGATGCCGACTCCATCGTCTGGCTGCGGGACTACCTCAAGTCCTACCGCGGCGGCTTCATCGTGATCTCCCACGACGTCGACCTGGTCGAGACGGTCGTCAACAAGGTCTTCTATCTGGACGCCAACCGCGCCCAGATCGACGTCTACAACATGGGCTGGAGGCTCTACCAGCAGCAGCGCGAGTCCGACGAGAAGCGCCGCAAGCGCGAGCGTCAGAACGCCGAGAAGAAGGCCAGCCAGCTCCACTCGCAGGCCGACAAGATGCGCGCCAAGGCCACCAAGACCGTCGCCGCCCAGAACATGGCCAAGCGCGCCGACAAGCTCCTCGCCGGTCTTGACGAGGTCCGCCAGAGCGACAAGGTCGCCAAGCTGCGCTTCCCGGACCCCTCGCCCTGCGGCAAGACCCCGCTGATGGCCGAGGGACTCTCCAAGTCGTACGGCTCCCTGGAGATCTTCACGGACGTCGACCTCGCCATCGACAAGGGCTCACGCGTCGTCATCCTCGGCCTCAACGGCGCGGGCAAGACCACGCTCCTGCGCCTCCTCGGTGCCGCCGAGAAGCCCGACACCGGCCAGGTCATCGAGGGCCACGGCCTCAAGCTCGGCTACTACGCGCAGGAGCACGAGACCCTCGACCCGGAGCGCACGGTCCTGGAGAACATGCGCTCGGCCGCCCCCGACCTCGATCTCGTGGCGGTCCGCAAGACGCTGGGTTCGTTCCTCTTCTCCGGCGACGACGTCGACAAGCCGGCGGGCGTCCTCTCCGGCGGCGAGAAGACCCGGCTCGCGCTCGCGACCCTGGTCGTCTCCTCCGCCAACGTCCTGCTCCTGGACGAGCCCACGAACAACCTCGACCCGGCGAGCCGCGAGGAGATCCTCGGCGCCCTTCGCACCTACAAGGGCGCGGTCGTCCTCGTCACGCACGACGAGGGCGCGGTGGAGGCCCTCCAGCCGGAGCGGATCATCCTGCTGCCCGACGGCGTCGAGGACCTGTGGGGCCAGGACTACGCGGATCTGGTGGCGCTCGCCTGATCCGGGGCGCGCCCACGGCCCTGCCGTGGGGCGTCCACACTGGTTGATCGAATAACTGATCCACTGCGTATGGATCATTCGGCCGAGCCGTGATCCTTCATCTGTGTGAGGTCTCCTCGTACCGAAGTGTGGGATACACGGATTTCCTTGGCGGCAGCGGCCGCGTACCCCATCCTCATCTGTCACCGCGCTGACCTGGCACTTCGGCCCGCAACCCATTCAGCGGTATGGAATTCGACGAGCGGAATCGCCAATTCCGCTCGTGGTGTCGCCTTCTCCGGCGGGAAAGCTCGTCGTACGGACCTTGCCGAATGGGTGGCCAGGAAGCCCAGGAGGGGTGATCATGAGAAGTCCAGAGCGCACTTCCCACGAGGAGGCACGGGTGGCCGAGACTCTGAAGAAGGGCAGCCGGGTAACCGGCGCCGCGCGCGACAAGCTCGCGGCAGACCTGAAGAAAAAGTACGACGGCGGTGCGAGCATCCGGGCGTTGGCCGAGGAGACCGGCCGTTCGTACGGGTTTGTGCACCGCATGCTCAGCGAGTCCGGAGTCACGCTGCGGGGACGCGGCGGGGCGACGCGAGGCAAGAAGGCCGCAGCCGGCTGACGGCTGCGGGCGGCACACCGGCTCCGACGGTGGCCACCCGGTCGATCGCCTGATCGACCGGGTGGTTACTGTGCAGTCACTTACGGGCGTGTACGTGCGCCCCGACCGACCGCACACCACCATCGGAGGCCCCCATGGTTTCGCCCGGCAGTGAACTCGGCGGATCCGCACCGGTACTCGACAAGGACGGCGTACGCCTGACTGTCGACGAGGCCGTCGCCACGGTGACGCTGGCCAACCCGGCCAAGCGCAACGCCCAATCTCCCGCGCTGTGGAGGGCGTTGGCCGAGGCAGGCCGGATGTTGCCGGGCAGTGTCCGTGTCGTCGTGCTCCGCGGTGAGGGCAAGTCCTTCTCCGCGGGCCTCGACCGGCAGGCGTTCACGCCAGAGGGCTTCGACGGTGAGCCGTCCTTCATCGACTTGGCGCGCGGCGACGACGGCGTCCTCGATGCCACGATCGCCGAATACCAGGAGGCGTTCACCTGGTGGCGGCGCAGCGACATCGTGTCCATCGCCGCCGTCCAGGGGCATGCCATCGGCGCGGGCTTCCAGCTCGCGCTCGCCTGTGACCTGCGGATCGCCGCGGACGACGTGCAGTTCGCCATGCGCGAGACCAGCCTTGGCCTGGTGCCCGACCTCACCGGCACACACCCCCTCGTGGGGCTTGTCGGCTACGCCCGCGCGCTGGAGATCTGCGCCACCGGGCGGTTCGTCCACGCGCCCGAGGCCGAGCGGGTGGGCCTCGCCAACCTTGTCGTGCCCGTGGACCAGCTCGACGCTTCCGTGCGCGACCTGGCGGCGGCGCTCCTTGCCGCGCCGCGTGACGCGGTCATCGAGACCAAGGCGCTTTTGCAGGGCGTGTCCGGTCGTACGTACGAGGAACAGCGCACCGCCGAGCGTGCAGCGCAGGGACGCCGGCTGCGGGATCTCGCGGGGCTCGGCGACTGAGAGCAGCTCCTCGGCCAAGCGGACGCCTACTCGACCGCGGTGATCAGAACAGCCACCGACGGACGCTCCGGAAGCGCGCCGCCCACCGCCGTGCGGACCGCGAGCGCCACGTCCAGGGCGCGGTGTTCGCGGTCCGCCGCCAGTTCCACGCGGACGTGACGGCGCGGCAGCGTGGCGTCCGCCGCGGCGCGCTCCTCGATGTGCACGGCGCGGCCGAGACCGCCGAGTGCGCCGGTCAGCCGCCGTACGCCCGGCACTGCAAGGGCGGCGCTCGCCACCTTGGCCTCGTCACCGTCACCGTCCCCGGCCGCCGGTCGCGCCTCGTCGGGGGCTGTCTCCGTGTCCTGCGGTACGTCCCCGGGGTCCGGCCCGTCGTCGAGCAGCGCCGTCACGCCGAGGTCCACCTCCGCCACCGCCAGGCCCAGCTTCTCCTCGGCGGCGGCGAACAGGGCCGCCCGGAGCCGGGCCGCCGCCGCGGGGATCGGCTCGGCCGCCACGGCCGCGAACTCCGCGGTGATCCGCAGCGGACCCGGCGGCAGCGCGCTCGGCGGTGACGGCACGGCGGGGACGCCGGCCTCCGAGGGGTCGGCGAGCGCCACCCGCAGACCGTCGAGCCGCACACCGCTCACCCCCTTCGCCGCCCGGCGCAGCACTCTTTCCGCGGCCGACTCCGTCAGCCAGGAGCCGTCACGCGGTCCGCCAAGGGGCAGCACCCGGCCCAGGCCGAGCTGCCGCCGTACCGCATCGGTCCATCCGTCACCCGTCATTGCCCCAGCCTGCCGTATCCCTGGAGCGGGACCACGTAACCCGACTTAGTGTGGTCAAAAGGAGTAGATCCCCTTCCGAAAGGGACGGACGGCGATGACCGACACCGGAGAGCGGAACCGGCCTCAGGGAACCCTGACCAAGGGTTCACCCGACGAGGCAGGCAGCAGCGGATCGACCAGGAAGGGCGGCGGCGATCCGGCCACCCGTGGGCGCACCACCATCGCCGACGGCGTGGTCGAGAAGATCGCCGGACTCGCCGCCCGCGACGTCGACGGCGTGCACGCGATGGGCGGCGGACTCGCAAGGACCTTCGGGGCCGTACGCGACCGGGTGCCCGGCGGCTCGGGCTCCAAGTCCGTCTCGCGCGGCGTGAAGGCCGAGGTCGGCGAGGTGCAGACAGCACTCGACCTGGAGATCGTCGTCGAGTACGGCGTATCGATCGCCGACGTCGCACGCGACGTGCGGGAGAACGTCATCGGGGCGGTCGAGCGCATGACCGGACTCGAAGTCGTCGAGGTCAACATCGCGGTGAGCGATGTGAAACTCCCGGACGAGGAAGACGATGAGCCGCAAGGCCGCCTGCAGTGACAGCACTCCCGCAGGGGAGTACGCACATGTACGGGGATACGCACGCGTACATGAGATGGACAAGCCCCGCCTCAGCCGCGTCTTGCTAAGGAGCGCACGATGAGCATGGCCGTAATCGGCATGGTGGCCGGAATGGCGCTCGGCTTCGCCGGGTACTTCGGCGGATTCGGGGCTTTCCTGCTGGTGGCCGCGTTGGGCGCCATAGGGTTCGTCGCGGGCCGGTTCCTCGAGGGGGACCTGGACCCCGGCGACTTCTTCCGTAGCCGTGGCGACGACCGGCGGCGGTGAGCCGTGGCGGCACAGGTCGCGCCCGGGCAGCGCGGGGCGACCCGGATCGCCGACCGGGTCGTCGCGAAGATCGCCGCGCAGGCGGCGCGTGAGGCACTGACGGCGGTGCCCGTGGACGGTTCACCGCCGCACGCGACCGTCACCATTCGCCACGAAGTGGCCCGCGTCCGGGTCAGCGTCGAGCTCGACTACCCTTCCGACATCGGCGGGCAGTGCGGTGCCGTGCGTCGCCAAGTCACGGAGCGGGTAAAGGCGTTGGCGGGGATGGAAGTGCCCGAGGTCGCGGTCCAGGTCGAGCGGCTGCACTCGGCACAGGCGCGCGCCGCGGCGCAGGGGAGGACGCGATGAGCCAGGCTCAGGAGCCGGACGGCGGTGGCGGCACACAGCCGCTGCCCGTCATCGAACGGGCCGAGGGCGACCTCGACCAGTCCGCGTCCGCCGCGTCCTACGATCCGCCGCCCACGCTGGCCGACGACACCAAGGCGACCCGTTTCTGGTCACCGCGGCGAGTGCCCGCCGCGGTCGTGGCGCTGCTGGCACTCGGCGGCGCGGGGCTCGTGCTGTACGACATCGCCGCCGTGCGGGCCGGGCACGACGCCATGGGGTGGCGGGGCTCCCTCGCGGGTGAACTCGCCGAGCGGCCCCTGAAGGACACGGCGGTCCTCATCGGCGCCGGGGTGGCCGTGGCCGCCGGACTCTGGCTGATCGTGCTCGCCGCGACGCCCGGTCTGCGGGCGATCCTCGCGATGCGGCGCGGGGACGCCGACGTACGGGCGGGGCTGCAGCGCGGCGCCGCGGCGATGGTGCTGCGGGACCGGGCGATGGACGTGTCCGGCGTGCAGTCGGCACGGGTCCGCGTGAAGCGCTCCAAGGTGGATGTCCGCGCCGTCTCGCACTTCCGTGAACTCGACGACGTACGAAGCGACTTGGACGCCACGCTGGCCGACGGCATCCGGGATCTGGGCCTGGCCCGGACCCCCGCGCTCTCGGTCCGGGTGGCACGACCTGGCAGGAAGGGCTGAGCTCGCGATGCTGAAGACGGTCAACCGTGTGGTGCTCGGCCTGATCGGCCTGGTGCTCGTCCTCGGAGGCGGCTCGGTCCTCGCGGTCGGGCTCGGCGCATCGCCGCCGTCGTGGTGGGTGCACGACGGGAAGAATGACGTCCTGCTCAGCGACGCCGACCGGGCACGGTGGCGTGATGACGACTGGTTCTGGCCCGTCGTGATCGCCGCGCTCGCGGTGTGCGTACTGCTCGCCCTGTGGTGGCTCGTGGCGCAGCTGCGCCGGCGGAGGCTGGCCGAAGTCCTTGTCGAGACGGGCGACGGAGAGGGAGCGCTGCTCCGGGGCCGCGCCCTGGAGAGCGTGCTCGTGGGGGAGGCGGAGGCGCTGGAAGGCGTACAGCGGGCCGCGGTCTCCCTGACGGGCCGCCGCAACGCGCCCGAGGCGAAGGTGTCCCTGCTCCTGGAGCCGCACGCCACGCCCGATGAGGCCTTGCACCAGCTCTCCGCGGAGGCGCTGGCGCACGCCCGGGACTCCGCGGGGCTGGCCCGGCTGCCCGCGGTGGTGCAGCTGCGGGCGGTCAAGCACCGGGCCGAGCGCGTCAGTTGACGGCAGGGGCGCCGACCGTGCGGGCGGCGCCCCTGGCTCAGGGACAGGCCGGGATCAGAACCCGTGCCGCGCCCCGCCGTCCACCGGCAGCATGATCCCCGTCAGATACGAGGCCGCGGGCGACAGCAGGAACGCCGCCGCGTTGCCGAACTCCTCGGGGGCGCCGTAGCGCCGCAGCGGAATCCGCGTCTCGTTCGCCGCGCGCGTCGCCTCGGGGTCGGCGGAGAGCCCGTCGAGCTGCCGCACGCGATCGGTGTCGATCCGCGCCGGAAGCAGCCCGACCACGCGGATGCCACGCGGCCCGAGCTCGACCGAGAGCGACTTGGCGAAGCCCGCGAGGCCGGGCCGCAGGCCGTTGGAGATCGTCAGTCCCGGCACCGGCTCGTGCACGGAGGACGAGAGGACGAAGCCGATGACGCCGCCCTCGCCGAGTTCCGCCGCCGCGGCGCGGGCAAGGCGCACCGCACCGAGGAAGACCGACTCGAACGCCGACTCCCACTGCTCGTCCGTGTTGTCGGCGACGAAGCCGGGCGCCGGGCCCCCGACGCTGATCAGCACACCGTCGAAGCGCCCGAACCGCTCACGCGCGGCGGCGATCAGCCGGCCGGCGGCGGCGGGGTCGGCGTTGTCCGCCGCGAGACCGAGCGCGTCGGGGCCGAGTTCGGCCGCCGCATCGGCTGCCTTCTTCTCGTCCCGCCCGGTGATCACTACCTTCGCGCCGTCCGCGACCAGCGCACGCGCGGCGGCGTTGCCCAGGCCACGGGTGGCGCCGGTGACGACGTAGACACGGTCCTTCAATCCAAGATCCATGGCCCCCATCCTGCCGCGTCGCGGCGGCGGAACGCGAGGGCGCTGCCGCTACACCCCGGCGGGCGTCGCCTCAGGGGCGGGCGCCTGCGCGGCGGCCGCACGGTCCTTCCGCTCCCTGCGCACCAGGATCACCCAGCCGATGGGCACGCCGGTGCAGAACAGCCACCACTGGACGGCGTACGCCATGTGGGGACCGATGTCGTCGTGCTCGGGCTCACCGATCAGCTGGGGGGAGCCCCCGGGGGGCTCGGGCGAGGTCAGCTCGACGTAGCCGCCGAGCACCTCCTTGCCGAGGCTGTGCGCCTGCTGGCCGCTGCTGATCAGCATGATCTGACGGTCCGGCAGCCCCTGGACGTCCTTGATGCCGCTCTCCGCGGACGTCTCGTCGGCCATCAGGCGCCCGGTGACGGTGATCTCGCCCTTGGGTGCCGCGGGGACCTTCGGGAACGCGGTCTGCGGTCCGTTCGCCGGGATCCAGCCCCGGTTGACCAGCAGGACCTTGCCGTCGTCGAGGACGAACGGGGTCAGGACGTGGAAGCCGATCTCGTCGTCGGAGTTCGTCCGGCGCCGCACGACGACCTCGTCCTTGGTGTCGTACGTCCCCTGGGCGCTCACCCGGCGGTAGCGCTCGGCGTCTGTGACGGAGTGCCCGGGGGAGGTCAGCCGCTCGGCCGGCACCGGCTCGGCCTTCAGCGCCTTGGAGATCTCCGCGTTCTGCTTGACGCGGTGCTCGTGGCGGTGCAGCTGCCAGAAGCCCAGCTCGATCATCGTGGGGATGAGGACGAGCGCGATGAGGGTGAGGATCACCCACTGCCGGGTCAACAGGAAGCGGTACACCCCACGACGGTACAACTCGGTCGTGGGGTGCCTGGTGGTGGGGTCACACCCGGTCGACGATGCCCACCTGCCCCTCCGCCCGCGAGCAGTGCGCACCGCAGTACCACCGTCCGTCGGCCTCCACTCCCTGGCCGATGATCCGGCACCGGCAGTGCTCACAGATGGGCGCCATGCGGTGAATGGCGCAGGAGAAGCAGTCGAAGACGTGCACGGCGCCTTGCGCGTGCACTTCAAAGGACATGCCGTAGTCGTTTCCGCAGACCTCGCAACGTGCCATGCGCCACAGGGTGGGACGCGCGGCGCCCGCATGCGAGCGGGCAGGCGGGAGGCGGCCCGACAATCACCCGTCTGACACCCGCGGGTGGCTCAGCCCTCCGCCGCCGGAGCGACGTCCTGGAGGAGCTGGCCGAACGCGGCCTCGTCGATGACCGGCGTGCCGAAGGACCGCGCCTTGGTCGTCTTGGAGGTGCCCGAGTCCGGGTCGTTCGTGACGAGCAGGCTGGTCAGCCGCGACACGCTCGTCGCGATGTGCAGCCCGGCCTCGACGGCGCGGTCCTCCAGGAGCTCGCGCTCGACGGAGGTGTCCCCGGAGAACGCGACACGCATGCCCTGTTGGAGTGGTTTGCCCGGTTCGTACCGCCCGGGGTTGGGATAGGGGCACGCGGGGCGCTTGCGCGAGGGGCGCCAACTCGAAGGGCCGTACGACGAGTACGAGGAGGAGGCCGACCCCGGGCCCGTCGGCTGGCGGACGACGCGGGCCGGGCCGTCGGACCACTCGGTGAGCGGACGGCACTCCAGGAGCGGCAGCCGCACCCCGCCACCGGCCGCCGCCTTGAGGCTGGGCCTGAACGCCTCGGCGAGCACGCGCGCGTCGTCGAGGGCGTTGTGCGCGTTGCGCTGCTCGACCCCGAAGTGCGCGGCGAGGGACTCCAGCTTGTGGTTGGGCAGCGGGAGCCGCAGCTCCTTGGAGAGGGCGATGGTGCACAGGCGCTGGCGCACGGGGGCGGTGAGCTCCGCGCGTGCGTACTCCCTGGCGATCATCGACCAGTCGAAGACGGCGTTGTGCGCGACCAGGACGCGGTCCGCGAGGCGCGCGGCGAACTCCTCGGCGATGTCCTTGAAGAGCGGCGCACCGGCGAGCAGCTCGGTGGTGAGGCCGTGGATCCATACGGGTCCCGGATCGCGCTCGGGGTTGACCAGCGTGTACCAGTGGTCCTCCACCTCGCCCTGGGCGTCCACGCGGTAGACGGCAGCCGACACTATGCGGTCGTCGCGGGCGAGGCCTGTGGTCTCGACGTCGACGACCGCGTACCCCGTTGGGTACGCGACCGGCCAGGTGGCTGCGGGCGCTGCGGTCGTCTGGTCTTCGAGCATGGTCCCTGAGGATACGGGCCGCGACTGACAGTCAGGTCCCTGGGCCGTTCCCCCGGCCGAGGAGTCCGGACACCAGTGCCCTGACCGAAGTGGTGAACAGCGCCTCGGGATCGACCGGCCGGGCAAGGGCGCGGGCGAGCGCCGGGTCCTGTTCCGCCGTCCGCCCGCTCCACAGCTCCTCCTCGCCGGGCCGTTGCACCGGCGCGCGTTCGCGGTTGCGTTCGACCAGGACGTGGCCGACGACATGGACCTGGACGGCGCGTACGGCGTCGGCGGCGCGCGCGCCGCGCAGGCCCGCCGCGTGCACCTCGTGCACGAGGACCTGCTGGGCGGGCAGGAACATCCGCTCGGTGAGGCCGCGTTCGTGCACCATCGCGACGAGGTGCGGGTGCTCGCGCAGCTGGCGGCGCAGTGAGCGGGCCACGGAGACGACGCGCTGCTCGGGCGTGTGTCCTGTGGGGTGGATCTCGCCGAGGTCGGCGACGGTGCGTTCGACGAGCGCGTCCAGGAGCGACTCGCGGTTGCCGACGTGCCAGTAGATCGAGGTGACGGCGGTGCCGAGCTCGGCGGCGAGCTTCCGCATCGTCAGGGCCTGCGGGCCGTGCTGCTTCACGAGGGCGGTGGCGGCGGCGAGGACCTGTTCGCGATTCAGATGCGTACGCGTCTCTTCACTCTTCACGCCTCCTGTTGTAACTGTGTTACAGAACCGCCCGCAAGACCTCCGGTAGTCCTGACGAAGGGTGGTACGACATGGCACGCGTACGGTACGGAGCGCGCACCGAGGCGGAGATCGCCGCGGCGCGCACCGCGAGTTCGAAGCTGCCCGACATCTGGTCCACGGGCGTGGTGGCCGTCTGGGAGAGCGACCCGGACGCGGTGGCGGCCGTCCTGCCGCCCCCGCTCAAGCCCACGCAGCGGCCCCTGGTGCGGGCCAACATCAGCAAGGTCGACCTGCCCGGCTATCCGCTCGGCGCGGGCTCGGTGGCGGTCGCCGCCGAGCACGGCGGAGTTCAGGGCTGGTATCCGCTGGTCATGCCGATGACCCATGAGCGCGCGCTGATCGGCGGGCGTGAGGTCTTCGGGGAGCCGAAGAAGCTCGGCGAGGTCGAGGTGGAGCGCGACGGCCTGGTGGTCCGCGCCTCGCTGGCCAGGCACGGCATCGCCTTCGTCGAGGTGCGCGGCGCGGTCAGCGGCGCGCTGCCGCTCCCGGAGCCGGTCCAGAAGACCGACTTCTACTTCAAGTTCCTTCCCGCGGTGGACGGTTCGGGCTTCGACGCGGATCCGGTGCTCGTGCACTGCGTGCGCAACGAGAAGGTGCGCAAGCTGGAGGGCATCACCGGGGACGTCGTCCTGCGCGAGTCGATGTACGACCCGGTCGCCGACCTTCCCGTACGCCGGGTCGTCGAGATCACCATCGGCGAGAAGACGACCGACCAGCGGGGCCGGGTGGCCGAGCGCGTGAGCGCGCAGGCGCTGCTGCCCTACATCCACCAGCGCTACGACGACCCGCAGCAGATCCTCGACGGCCCGCCCGAGGGGAGCGTCTGAGATGGAGTTGCGGGAAGGGCAGGTCGCCGTCGTCACGGGCGCGGCGAGCGGTATCGGCCTCGCCATGGCACGGCGTTTCGCGGCGGACGGACTGAAGGTGGTCCTCGCGGACGTCGAGGAGGGCGCCCTGGAGAAGGCCGCCGCCTCCTTGCGCGGGGACGGGGCGAGCGTGCACGCGCGCGTGGTCGACGTCGGTTCGCGCGAGCAGGTCTTCGCGCTGGCCGACGCGGCGTACGAGACGTTCGGCGCCGTCCATGTGCTGTGCAACAACGCGGGTGTCGGCTCGGGAGCCGAGGGCCGCATGTGGGAGCACGAGCCGAACGACTGGAAGTGGGCCTTCGAGGTCAATGTGTGGGGCGTCTTCCACGGCATCCAGGCCTTCGTGCCCCGGATGCTCGCGGGCGGTGAGCCCGGCCATGTCGTCAACACCTCGTCCGGGGACGGCGGCATCGCGCCCCTGCCGACGGCGTCGGTGTACGCGGTCACGAAGGCGGCCGTGGTGACGATGACCGAGTCCCTGTACGCGCACCTGAAGGCGGACCGCGCGCGCGTGGGCGCCTCCGTGCTCTTCCCGGGGCCGCACATGCTGCGCACCGGGCTGTGGGAGTCGCACCGCAACCGCCCCGACCGGTACGCCAAGTCCCGCCCCCGCAAGGCTCCTTACCGCTCCCTCGACCAGTGGGAGTCCGCGATGAAGGACGCGGGCCAGGAGGTGGAGTTCACGCCCGTCGAACAGGTCGCGGACTTCGTGGCGGAGGGCATCGCGGACGGCCGCTTCTGGCTGCTTCCCGAGAGCGAGCACAGCGACCGGCAGATCAAGGCCAGGTCGCGGTCGATGCTGGAGCGCGCGAACCCGGCGTATCTGGAGAGCTTCATTCTTGACTGAAGGGCACGTGATGACCGACCAGGACCCCTACCTGATCATCTCCTCCGACTGCCATGCCGGGCTTCCCACCGAGGAGTACCGGCCTTATCTCGACAGCCGTTTCCACCACGAGTTCGACCGTTTCCTCGGCGAGCGCGACGTCCGTCGTGCGGAGGCGACCCGGCTCGGCATCCGCAACGACGCGTTCGCCGCCAAGTGGTTCCAGGACAACGAGGAGGGCTTGCGCGGCGGCTGGGACAGCGCGCAGCGCCTCAAGGAGCTCGACGGTGACGGAGTGGCCGCCGAGGTCGTCTTCCCCGACGCGGACGCCGTCGACAGCCAGACGGCCGCCCCCTTCGGGGTAGGTCTCGGCCTCTCCGGCGACCAGGACCCCGAGCTCGGCATGGCGGGCGCTCAGGCGCACAACCGCTGGCTCGCCGAGTTCGTCTCCCAGAACCCCGAACGGCACTGCGGTGTCGCCCTGCTGCCCATCACCGGAGAGGTCGACCGGGTCGTCGCCGAGGTCCACCGGGCCAAGGAGTCCGGGCTCGGCGCGCTGATGATCCCCTCCATGTGGGTCGACAAGGCGCCCTACCACGACCGGCGTTACGACCCCGTGTGGGCGGCGGCGGCCGAGTGCGCGATGCCCGTGGTGACGCACTCCGGGGCGGCGCCCCGCCACGAGTACGGGGACCACCTGGGGATCTACGTCTCCGAAGTGACCTGGTGGCCCGCGCGGCCCCTGTGGTTCATGCTCTGGTCGGGCGTCTTCGAGCGCCACCCGGGGCTGAGGTTCGGCGTCGCGGAGTCGGGTTGCTGGTGGCTGCCGAACCTCCTGTGGTTCATGGACCGCCTCTACCTGGGCGCGCACGGCGGCAAGAAGCTCTCCCCGTTCGCCGAGCTCAAGCGGCCCCCGCACGAGTACCTGGACCGCCAGCTCTTCGTCTGCGCCACCAACACCAAGCGCCGCGAGCTGGCCCAGCGCTACGAGATCGGCGTCGACAACATCCTCTGGGGCAGCGATTTCCCGCACCCCGAGGGGACCTGGCCCGACACGCGCGCGTGGCTGAAGAAGACCTTCCATGACATCCCGGTGGGGGAGAGCCGCAGGATGCTGGGTCTTGCGGCGGCGGACGTCTTCGGCTTCGACACCGAGAAGCTGGCCCCGCTGGCCCGCCGCATCGGCCCGACGCCCGCCGAACTCGGCCAGGCCACCGAGGGCGCGGCCCAGGCGGCCGTGGAGGCCTCCTGGGCGCGCTCGCGCGAGGTGGGCCGCCACTGGCTCACGGACCACGACTTCCCGGTACTGGGGGCGGACACATGAGTCAGCAGCGCGGGAGCGAGGATCGCATGAGTGAGCAGCACATGAGCGAAGAGCGCTACACCGTCATCTCCGCCGACTGCCACGCCGGTGCCGATCTCCTGGACTACAAGCCCTACTTGGAGTCGCGCCACCATGAGGCGTTCGACGCGTGGGCGGCCACGTACGTCAATCCGTACGAGGACCTGCTCGCCGACACCGCCGACCGCAACTGGAACTCGGAGCGCCGCGTCGCCGATCTCGAACAGGACGGCATCGTCGCCGAGGTCGTCTTCCCGAACACCATCCCGCCCTTCTTCCCGTCCGCCTCCCTGATGGCGCCGGCGCCATCGCGCGAGGAGTTCGAGCAGCGCTGGGCGGGGCTTCGCGCCCACAACCGGTGGCTCGCCGACTTCTGCGCGGCGGCTCCGGGCCGCAGGGCAGGCGTCTTCCAGATCCTCCTGAACGACGTGGCGGAGGCCGTCAAGGAGATCCACTGGGCGGCCGACGCGGGCCTGAGCGGCGGGCTCCTGCTGCCGGGCACACCGCCGGGCTCGGGCCTCCCGGAGCTCTACTCGGCGACGTACGACCCGATCTGGGCGGCCTGCGCCGGGCGGGGCGTGCCGGTCAACCACCATGCGGGGTCGGCCTCGCCGCCGCTGGGCGAGGAACCGGCGGCACGGGCGGTCTTCATGGTGGAGACGACGTGGTTCTCGCACCGGGCGCTGTGGCACCTGGTGTTCGGCGGCGCCTTCCGCCGCCACCCGGAGCTGCGGCTCGTGCTCACCGAGCAGGGTTCGGGCTGGATCCCGGGCGTGCTCGACATGCTGGACTACTACCACGGGCGGCTCGTCGCGGCGGCTTCGAAGGCGGACGGCACCGGGACGGCGGAGTCCAAGTTCGGTGCGGGGCTTGCCGATTCGATGGGCAAGGGGCCGTCCGAGGTGTGGCGCGACAACTGCTTCGTCGGCGCGAGCTTCATGCGTCCGCACGAGGCACGGATGCGGGAGCGGATCGGCCTCGACAAGATCATGTGGGGCAGCGACTACCCCCATGACGAAGGCACGCACCCCTTCTCGCGCGAAGGCCTCCGCATCGCCTACGCGGGCCTCCCGAAGGACGAGATCGCGGCCATGGTCGGCGGCAACGCGGCCCGGGTCTACGGCTTCGACCTGGAGCGCCTCGACGCGATCGCCGCGAAGGTCGGCCCGACCGTCCAGGAACTGGACGAACCCCTCATGGAGACACCGGCCGGGGCGACGAGCCCGGCGTTCGCTCCGGGAGGGTCGGTGCGCGTCTGGTGAGGTACCTCTCCGGGAGGGTCGGTACGCGTCCGGTGAGGCGGGCGGTGACATGCTCCCTGTGTGACTGAAGCGACGCACGACGAAGCGCACGGCGGCGCGCTCGCCTCGCGGCTCAACTGGCTGCGGGCCGCCGTGCTCGGGGCCAACGACGGCATCGTCTCCACGGCGGGTCTTGTCGTCGGCGTGGCGGGCGCCACGGGCGACCGCGGCACGCTGCTCACCGCCGGTCTCGCCGGACTGCTTGCCGGATCGATGTCGATGGCCGCCGGCGAGTACGTCTCCGTCTCCACGCAGCGTGACTCCGAGAAGGCCGCGCTCGCCATGGAGCGGCGCGAGCTGCGGGAGCAGCCCGAGGCCGAACTCGCCGAACTGACGGACCTGTTGGAGCAGCGCGGACTGAGCAGCGAGGTGGCGCGGGAGGCGGCCGAGCAGCTCACCGAGCGGGACGCGCTGCGGGCCCACGCGCGCGTGGAGCTCGGCATCGACCCGGATCAGCTCACCAACCCCTGGCACGCCGCCTGGGCCAGCTTCGTGGCCTTCACCGTGGGCGCACTCCTGCCGCTCCTGGCGATCATCCTGCCGCCCGCCGACTGGCGTCTTTGGGTCACCGTCGTCTCGGTCCTCGGCGCGCTCGCCCTCACGGGGTGGAGCAGCGCACGGCTCGGCTCGGCGGCGGCGCGGCCCGCCGTGCTGCGCAACATGGGGGGAGGAGCGCTCGCGATGGCGGTCACGTACGGGGCGGGGGCGCTGCTCGGGGCGGTCGGTGTCTGAGCGTCCGCTTTTGGCGGAGACCGCCAACAACTGCTTCCTTACCCCTGGTAATACTTGTCGGTAACTACGTCTAGCGGCGGCCCGCCGGGGGCCTTTACGGTGCACGCATGCCGCCGAACCTGCCCGATGTCGTGCTGTGGTCCATCCCCGCCTTCGTGCTGCTCACCATCGTGGAGATCGTGAGCCACCGGATCCATCCCGACGAGGACGACGCCGGGTACGAGACGAAGGACGCCGCCACCTCGATCACCATGGGGCTCGGCAGCCTCGTCTTCGACTTCCTGTGGAAAATCCCCATCGTCGCGATCTACACGGCGGTCTACGCCCTGACGCCGCTGCACATCCCCGTCCTGTGGTGGACGATCCCGCTGATGCTGCTCGCGCAGGACTTCTTCTACTACTGGTCGCACCGCGGACACCACGTCATCCGCATCCTGTGGGCCTGCCACGTCGTGCACCACTCCAGCCGCAAGTTCAACCTCACGACGGCGCTGCGCCAGCCGTGGACGAGCCTGACGGTCTGGCCGTTCTACGTTCCGCTGATCGCGCTCGGCGTGCATCCGGCGGCGCTCGCCTTCTGCTCGTCGGCGAACCTCGTCTACCAGTTCTGGATCCACACCGAGCGCATCGACAAGCTCCCGCGTGCCTTCGAGTACGTCTTCAACACGCCCTCGCACCACCGCGTCCACCACGCGTCGCAGGGCGGCTACCTGGACCGCAACTTCGGCGGCATCCTGATCGTCTGGGACCGGATGTTCGGCTCCTGGGTCGCGGAGACGGACCGTCCGGTCTACGGCCTCACCAAGAACATCACCACGCACAATCCGCTGCGGGTGGCCACGCACGAGTACGCGGCGATAGCCAAGGACCTCAGGAAGGCGACCAGTTGGCGCGAGCGGGGCGGCAGGCTGTTCCGGGGGCCGGGGTGGCAGCCGCAGCCACAGTCGGCGCCCGAGCCGGTGCCGGAGCCGGTGACGGAGAGCGCGGCGTGACTCCGGGCCCCGAACCAGAGGCGTCCCCCAAGGCAAAGCTGCTCCTCGCAGCGTTCGGCCTCGTCGCGGTCGCGGACCTGGCCGCACTGCTGGCGGGCTCAGACGCAGCCCACACCGTCTTCAAGCCCCTCCACATGCCACTCCTGGCGGCGTACGTCCTCACGGTCAAAGGCCCGCGCCCACTGACCGCGGCTCTCCTCTTCGGCTGGGGAGGAGACACCCTGCTCCTCTTCGACGCCGACCCCGCGTTCCTCGCCGGAATGGGCTCCTTCGCCGCGGGCCACGTCTGCTACCTCGCCCTCTTCAAGCGCCACGGCACGCCACGCGCGCGTGGCGCATGGCTGGTGGCCGCGTACGCCACTGCTCTCGTCGTCACGGTCGCCCTGCTCTGGCCGGACCTCCCCGTGGACATGCGGGGCCCGGTGGCGGGCTACAGCCTGCTGCTCACCGCGATGGCGTTCGCCGCGACGCGCCTCGGCCTCGTCGCGGCGGCAGGTGGCGCGCTGTTCCTCCTGTCGGACACCCTCATCGCGACCGGCGTCGCCGAGTGGCCGCAGGCACCGCGCCCCGACTTCTGGATCATGCTCACCTACATCGCCGCACAGTTCCTGCTGGTCAAGGGCGTACTGGCGGCGCGGTCCCGGCGGCCCCAGCAGCCCACGCGAGTCACCACCGGATCGGCAGCGGCAACGCCGTGAGCAGCGCCGACACCGCCACGACGGCGCCGAGCACGATGACCTCGCCGCGCGCGGGGGAGTACGCGGCGGCCGCCGCGACCGGATCGGCGGCCCTCCGCAACCGGCGGCGCGCGAGCAGGGCGAGGACGGCGACGGCCACCACAAGGAGCACCTTGGCCAGCAGAGTGCGCCCGTAGGCCGTGTCCGTCAGCTGGCCGAGCACCGTGCCCGGCGGCATCCGGCGCAGCGTGCTGCACACCCCCGTCACCGTGATCGCGGCGAAGAGAACCGCCGCCACGCGCGCGTACAGCCCCAGTACCGCGGCGCCCGCCTCCGGAGCGAACGTCCGCCACAGCCGCAGCATCCGAAGCACCTGCAGCAGGCCGCCCGCCCACAGCACCCCGCAGGTCAGATGCACCAGCGTCAGTCCGGTGCCGATGAGCGGGGTGTCCTCCACCGGAGGGTGCGCCCGCAGCGCCTCCGCCACGATGACCGCCGCCAGCGGCAGCGCGGCACCGGAGGGGCGGCGCGAGCGGGCGCAAAGGAGCGCCACGATGAAGGCGTTGACCTCCAGGAGCGCCAGCCTGCCGTCCCGCGACGCGTAGAGACCGCCGATATCCATGTCGGAGAGCCGCTGCGGCACCAGATTGCCGGTGGCCACGACCGAGGCAAGGCCGAGCGCGGCGACGATCCCCGCCACCGCCGCGTACGTGGACCAGCTCCGCGGCGCACGGTCCAGCGGCGCCCCCGGCACCCGGCGGGCCAGGCGCGTCGCGTACACCTCGCCCAACTGCACGCAGAGCGCGGCGAACATGACCGTCCGCAGGAACGTGATGCCGGCCGTGCCCGGCGCCTCGGCCTCCCCGGTGCCGTCAAGGGCCACCGAAGGGCCGAGCAGCGGGACGGCGGCGGCGACGGCCACCAGGACCAGCACGACGACGGCACGGGCCGTCGAGGGACGGCGCGGTGCGCGACGCGAGGCAACGGGCATGGGCACGGGCACGGGTGCGACCGCGTCCGGCGTCGGCTCGCCGCCGGGGTCGGCGGACGGCTGTATGGAACTCACCACAAGATCTTCACCAGGTGCGCCCTTAACGGGCAAGTCCTGGCAAACAACTGGCGGAATCCCATTCCGCCCGGAGGGTGCCTCTCAGGCCCATCCGGGCATATCGCCGCCCCAACGCCCCGGGGGACGCGCCCAGTTGTCCGGCCCGCCTGCGAAACTCACCGGAGGCAGCGCGTACCGCAGCCGGCCCAGCGGGCTCTCCGTCTCGGCCAGCCAGGGACCGGGATCGTACGGAACACCGGCGCCACCCGGGCCACCCGAACCGTCAAAGCCCCCCAGCAGCCACCCCGCCGTCCGCTCCAGAGCGAGCCGTACGAGGCGTGCCCCGCCCTCGCCCGCCACCTGCTCCGTGAGCGAGCGCAGGACCGCCGCCGCAAGGAGGTAGCCCGTGCCGTGGTCGAGCGCCTGTGCGGGCAGTGCTCCCGGCTGCTCCGGCGTGCCCTCGGCCGCCGCGATCCCCGTGGCGACCTGCACCAGGCTGTCGAATCCGCGCCGCCCGGCCCACGGCCCCTGCCCGCCCCACGCCGAAAGCTGCGCCACCACGACCCCGGGCCTGCGCTCGGCCAGCGCCTGTGGGGCGAGCCCGAACCGGTCGAGGGCGCCGGGCCGGTAGCCGGTGACGACGACGTCGGCCCGCGCGAGCAGCTCCTCGAACGTGCGCCGGTCCGCCCGCTCCGCCAGGTCGAGCGTCGCCGACCGCTTCCCGAAGCCGGTGTCGGCGTGCTGGTCCGGGAGTTCGGGCGGCCGGGGCGGGTCGACGCGCAGGACGTCCGCGCCGAGCAGCGCGAGCGTGCGCGTCGCCACGGGGCCCGCGATGACCCGGGTGAGATCGAGGACGCGGAGACCGGCGGCGGGCAGCGCGGGGTGGCCGGCGAGCGCGGGGAGGGCTCGTGCGGGCCCCTCACCTATCCTCTCGCGGCTCAGCAGCGGCTGCCCGGCCCCCGCGACCCCCTGCGGGTGTGCGGCCCACTCCTGGGGCGTACGCAGCGCCACGGCGAGGCCCCCGGCGGCGTACACGGCGTCTTCGACGTCCAGGGAGGACCGCTCCGCGAGCAGCCCGGCCGTCGCGTCCACGGAGTCGTCCGGGAGCCCAAGGGCGGCCAGCAGCGCCGCCCGGTGGTGCGGATAGTTGGCGTGCGTCCGCACCCAGCCGTCCGCGGTGCGCCAGAAGCGGGACAGGGGCGCGAAGGTGACGGGCGCGCGCCCGTCCACAAGAAGGTGCCGCTCACTGGTGAACGCGGCGGCCACGGCCCCGTCGTCGACCCGAACCCCCGGCACGGCCTGCCCGGTACGCGCCGCGGTCAGCTCCGCGGCGGCCAGCGCGCAGGCCCCCACGCAGCCACGGGCCAGCTCCCGCACGGGAAGCCGCGCGGGCAGCACGCCGTCCCGTACGACGTACGAGACACGGGAGAGGAGAGCGGGATCGCCGCCGAGCGCGGCCCAGGCCGCTCGCGTGCCGGGCATCAGCCGCTACTCCGAGGGGCGGCTGATGCCCATCCCAGCTTGATCTCCTTCTCCGGTTCGGACGGCTGGAGGTCCCAGCCCAGCGGGGTCGCGGCCCGCACCACGTAGGCGCCGCCGACACCGCGGTAGAACCGCAGCGGAACCACACACTCCGTGGGCAGCTCCGGGACCTTGGGGTCCTTCGGTGCCGACAGCTTCTTCGTCCACTTGTCGAGGTGCTTGTCGACCCGCGCGCGGTAGAAGTCGGCGTCCCCTTCGTGCCGCAGCTCGGGCCAGGTCACGGCCCACAGCGGCCACAGCTCCATGCGGCCGAGCGTCGCGTCCATGACCTTCTCGAAGCCGCGCTCGTAGCCGGGAATGATGTACGTGAAGATCTCCGTGATCATCGCGAACAGGATGAGGACGGCCGCGAACGCGAGCCACAGCACCCACCACACTGGCAGCACGATCACCGTGGCGACGAACTGGAGCGTCAGCCGCCAGGTGGGCCGGACGGGCCGTGGCACCCAGCTGTCGGTGTCGACGGAGCCGAGTGCGGGGTTCCGATACTCATACATGGGACGAGATCCTCTCGCGAAGGGCCGGGCGGTCCACAACCGCCCGGCCCGGCTCGCCTCGCGAACCCGCTACTTCCGTACGGCGTCCAGGGCGTCGATCATGCCCACTCCGTAGAAGCCGTTCTTGTTCTTGCCGCCCTCGCAGACCGCGTCGACCTTGCCGTCACCGTCGATGTCGTACGGGTCGGTGCACTTCATGGCGTCGGCCTCTCCGTAGAGCAGCGCCTTCACCATCGCCGACGACGCGTGCGGATGGGCCGACTTCACGAGAGCGGCGACGCCCGCGGCGTGCGGTGACGCCATCGACGTACCCGCCTTGTAGCCGAACTTCCCGCCCGGCAGCGTCGACAGGATGCGGCCGTCCGTGGCCGGTGCGTCCGGCTTCTGGAACTTCGTCGAGTCGCCGCCCGGCGCCGCGATGTCGATGACGCCCTTGCCGTAGTTCGAGTACGAGGACTTGATGCCCTTCGCGCCCGTGGCCGAGACGGTCACGACACCCGGAAGCTGCGACGGCAGGTCGAGACAGTCCTTCGTCTTGATCGTCCGCGGCACCGGAGTGGTGTCGTCAGGGCTCGAGTCGTCGACGATCTCGTCCTGCGAGAGGTCCGTCTCGGCGTTACCGGCCGCCGCGACGTTCACCGCGCCCTTGCGCTCCGCGTACCGCGTGGCGCGCCCGACGGCGTCGACGAGGGCCTTCTGGTCGTCGTCCGTCGTGCAGTTGAACAGCCACGGGTCGGTGTAGTAGCTGGAGTTGGTGACGTCGACGCCGTGATCGGCCGCCCACATGAAGCCGCAGACCACGGCCTCCGTGTAGTACATGCCGGTCGCGGGCTCGGCCACCTTCAGGCTCGCCACCTTCACGCCCGGAGCGACGCCGGTGACGCCGGTGCCGTTCTTCGCGGCGGCGATCGTGCCCGCCACGTGCATGCCGTGGTCGCTCTCCCCGCTCACCGGACGCCACGCGTTGTCCTTCTGCACGGGCACACCGCCCAGGCAGCTCGCGGACGCCTTCGCGTCGAAGTTCGGCGCGATGTCCGGGTGCGTGTCGTCCACGCCCGAGTCCAGGACGCCCACGGTGACCTTGGAGCTGCCGAGCGACACCTCGTGGGCCTTGTCCGCCTTGATGGCCGGCAGGTCCCACTGGAGCGGCTCCAGCTCGTCCTGGCCCGCGGCCGCCTGCCCGGCCGCCTGCTTCGCCTCGGCGGCGGTCAGCGGCCGGTCGGCCTCCACCGCGTCGTCGGACTGCGCGGACAGCGGCGCGGTGCGGGTGGCACCGGCGGACGCCACCCCGCGGACCGCGCGGATCTTCTCGGCGAAGTCCGCGTCCGACGCGTGGACGACGATCACGCCGATCCTGTCGTACGCGATGACGACGGTGCCGCCCGCCTCGGCGATGGCCCTCTTGACGTACGCCGATGTCTTGGCGGAAGGCGAACCGGCTTGCCCGGAGCGGACGTTGACCACGTAGCTCATCGACGTGCCGTCCGCGAGGGCGGACACGACGGGGGACACCGGGGAGCCCGGCTGAGCCGCGGCGTCGGGCTGTGCCGACGCCGTGCCCGGCAGGAAGGCGACGGCCGAGGCCACCGCCATGCCGAGCGGGAGTGCGAGCACGCGCCGCGAGCGCGTGAAAGGTGCGGTCATGTTGGTGGCGCCCTTCACTTCTTCACGGCGTCGAGCGCGTCGACGATGCCGTTGCCGTAGAAGCCGTTCTTGTTCTTGCCGCCTTCGCAGACCGCGTCGACCTTGCCGTCACCGTCCGGGTCGTACGGCGCCGTCGGGCAACCCGGGTTGTCCGCCTGCGCCTTGAGGAGCCGCTGCAGCTCGGCGGGGCTCGCCTTGGGGTGCGTGGACTTCAGGAGCGCGGCGACGCCCGCCGCGTGCGGCGAGGCCATCGAGGTGCCCTGCAGCCAGCCGTACTCGTTGCCCGGCATCGTGGAGAGGATGCGGCCGTTCTTCGAGGGCGTGTCTGCCGGGATCTGGTACTTGTCGCCGCCGGGGGCCGCGATGTCGATGACGCCCTTGCCGTACGTCGAGTAGTACGACTTGAGGTCCTGCACGCCCGTCGCGCTGACCGTGACGACACCCGGGAGCTGCGTCGGGACGTCGAAGCACTCGGACGGGTCGATGGTGCGCGGCACCGGCGTCGAGTCGTCGGGGCTTGAGTCGTCCAGGATCGCGTCCGAGGCGAGGTCGTGGTTGGAGTTGCCCGCCGACGCCAGGTTCAGGGTGCCCTTCTTCTGGGCGTACAGCTGGGCCCGGTTGACCGCGTCGACGATGGCCCGCTGGTCCGGGTCGTCCATGCAGTTGTAGAGCCAGGGGTCCACGTAGTAGCTGTTGTTCGTGATCTCGATGCCCTTGTCGGCCGCGAACACGAAGGCGCAGACGACGCTCTCCGGGTAGAACAGTTCGCTGACCGGGTCGGCCACCTTGATGCCGGCGACCTTCACGCCGGGCGCGACACCCGCGACGCCCACACCATTGCGGGCGGCGGCTATCTCGCCCGCCACGTGCGTGCCGTGGTAGTGCTCCTTCTGGGCCGGGCGCCAGGCGCCGGGCGAGGTGTCCGCCTTGCCGCCGACACAGCTCGCCGACTGCGACGCCGAGAAGTTGGGCGCGAGGTCGGGGTGGGTGTCGTCGACTCCGGTGTCGATGACTCCGACGGTGACCTTGGAGCTGCCCGGGTTGATCTTCGCTGCCTTGTCGGCGCCTATCGCGCGCAGATCCCACTGGTCGGCCTCGAGCGGCTCGGCGCCCGTGTCCGCCTTCTGGCCAAGGGACTTGGCCTCGCTCTTCGACAGGAAGGACGGGGCGCCCTCCTCCGTCGTGCCGGCGGCCGTCAGGGGCGAGGTGCGGGTCGCGCCCGCGGACTGGACGCCCTTGACCTTGCGTATCTGCTTGCCGAAGTCGGGGTTGGCCGAGTGCGCGACGATGACGCCGATCTTCGGGTACGCGACGACAACGGATCCGTCCGCCTTGGCGATCGCCTTCTTGACGTACGCGATCGTCTTGGAGTCCGTGCGGGTGTTGACGACGTACGCCAGCTTCGGGGCGTCGGCGGTGGCCGACGCGGTGGCGGGGGCGTCGGCGGGTACGGCCGACGCGATGCCCGGCGCGAAGCCGACAGAGGCCGCGAGCGCGATGCCGAGCGGCACCGTGAGCGCGATGCGGCGTCTGGAGCGCAGATGAGCCATGGGATCTCCACATCATCCGGATACGTGAACTGCCCGAACACAACTAGTGATCGGGCAGGTACATGACGGGTAGTGCAGGGTGAAGCTATCCCCCGAACTCCCAGGCCAGCAATGGATTCCGGAAGAAACCCGCGCGTCGCCCGGCGCCGGGCGTGCCGTCGTGACGTTGAACAGGTAACAGAAGCAACATCAACCCCCCTGTCGGATCACGTCCCGTGGCCTTAGCATCGCCATCCGTGGCTTGCGTGATCCGCGTCACTGCCGGATCGATGAGAGCCAATGGATCAGCTGTCCGTCCCCACCGCACCCGCACCACGAGGAGACTCCGTGGCCCCCGATGCATCCCCACCGTCCAAGGACGGAGAAACCCCCGCTCCCTACGCGCCGACCACGGAAGAATTCCTCCAGGAGCAAGCGAGTCCCGAGTTCGGTGAACTCCGCAAGGCGCACCGCTCCTTCGCCTTCCCGCTGACCGTCGCCTTCATCGTCTGGTACCTGGCCTACGTACTGCTCTCGAACTACGCGGGCGACTTCATGGGCACCCAGCTGTTCGGCAACATCAACGTCGCCCTGGTCCTCGGCCTCGCGCAGTTCCTGACCACGTTCCTCATCGCCTGGTGGTACTCCCGCCACGCGGCCACCCAGCTCGACCCCAAGGCCGATGCGATCAAGTCCCGTCTGGAGGGCGGCGCATGAGCCCCGCGCTGAACACCACCGTCCTGGCCGCGGGTGAGGCGAGCGAGCACCGGCCGCTGATCATCTCCCTGTTCGCCGTCTTCGTGGTGGCGACCCTGATCATCACCGTCTGGGCAGGCCGCCAGACCAAGAGCGCCGCCGACTTCTACGCGGGCGGCCGCCAGTTCACCGCCTTCCAGAACGGCCTCGCGGTCTCCGGCGACTACATGTCGGCCGCGTCCTTCCTCGGCATCGCGGGCGCCATCGCGCTCTTCGGGTACGACGGCTTCCTCTACTCGATCGGCTTCCTGGTCGCCTGGCTCGTGGCGCTCCTGCTGGTCGCCGAGCCGCTGCGCAACTCAGGGCGCTACACGATGGGCGACGTCCTCGCCTACCGGATGCGCCAGCGTCCGGTGCGCACGGCCGCGGGCACGTCCACCATCGTCGTGTCGATCTTCTACCTGCTCGCGCAGATGGCGGGCGCGGGTGTTCTCGTATCGCTCCTTCTCGGCATCACGTCCGACGCGGGCAAGGTCGGGATCGTCGCCCTCGTCGGCGTACTGATGATCGTGTACGTCACCATCGGCGGCATGAAGGGGACCACCTGGGTCCAGATGGTGAAGGCCGTCCTGCTCATCGCGGGCACGCTGCTCCTGACCTTCCTGGTCCTCCTGAAGTTCGACTTCAACGTCTCCGACCTGCTCGGCACGGCCGCCTCCAACAGTGGCCAGGGCACCAAGTTCCTCGAGCCCGGGCTGAAGTACGGCGCCACGTCCACCTCGAAGCTGGACTTCATCTCGCTCGGCATCGCCCTGGTCCTCGGCACCGCGGGCCTGCCGCACATCCTGATCCGCTTCTACACGGTGCCGACCGCGAAGGCGGCGCGTAAGTCCGTGAACTGGGCGATCGGCATCATCGGCGCCTTCTACCTGATGACGATCGCGCTCGGCTTCGGCGCAGCCGCGCTCATCAAGCCGGCCGAGATCATCGCCTCCAACCCCGCGGGCAACACGGCGGCACCACTGCTCGCACTCCATCTGGGCGGCGTCGACTCCTCGTGGGGCGCGATCCTGCTCGCCACGATCTCGGCGGTCGCCTTCGCCACGATCCTCGCGGTCGTCGCCGGCCTGACCCTCGCCTCGTCCTCGTCGTTCGCGCACGACATCTACGCCAACGTCATCAAGAAGGGCCAGGCCACCGAGAAGCAGGAGATGAAGGCGGCCCGCTGGGCGACGGTCTTCATCGGCATCGTCTCCATCGCGCTCGGCGCGCTCGCCCGCGACCTGAACGTGGCCGGCCTGGTCGCGCTCGCCTTCGCCGTCGCGGCCTCCGCCAACCTGCCGACGATCCTCTACAGCCTCTTCTGGAAGCGGTTCACCACGCAGGGCGCGCTGTGGTCGATCTACGGCGGCCTCTTCACCGCGGTCTTCCTGGTGCTGTTCTCGCCGGTCGTCTCGGGCAACCCGAAGACGTCGATGTTCAAGGGCATGGACTTCCACTGGTTCCCGCTGGAAAACCCGGGCCTCATCTCGATCCCGGTCGGCTTCCTGCTCGGCTGGCTCGGCACGATGCTGTCCAAGGAGGAGCCGGACAAGGGCAAGTACGCGGAGCTGGAGGTACGGTCCCTGACCGGTACCGGCGCTCACTGAGCCCCTCCGTCCACCACTGAACACGCACGTCAGCGGCCGCGTCGTAGATCGTCTGGTAGATCTCTACGACGCGGCCGTGCCGCTCCTCGTGGGATCGGGCCCGTCTCGATGTCAGTCCTGTCACGTAGGCTCGTCAGTATCTGAACCGAATTGGCTGAACAGGATCAGGGAGGGGGCCCACGTGCTCATCGACACCTACGGCCGAGTGGCCACCGATCTGCGGGTTTCGCTGACCGACAAGTGCAATCTGCGGTGCACGTACTGCATGCCCGAAGAGGGCCTGCAATGGCTGTCCAAGTCCGAGCTCCTCAGCGACGACGAGATCGTGCGTCTCATCCGGATCGCCGTGACCCAGCTCGGCATCACCGAGGTCCGCTTCACCGGCGGCGAGCCGCTCCTGCGCCCCGGCCTCGTCGGCATCGTCGAGCGCTGCGCCCAGCTGGAGCCGCGCCCCAGGATGTCCCTGACGACGAACGGCATCGGCCTCAAGCGCACCGCCGCCGCCCTCAAGGCCGCGGGCCTCGACCGGGTGAACGTCTCCCTGGACACGCTGCGCCCTGACGTCTTCAAGACCCTCACCCGCCGCGACCGCCACAAGGACGTCCTGGAGGGCCTCGAAGCGGCCCGTGACGCGGGCCTGACCCCGGTCAAGGTCAACACGGTCCTGATGCCGGGCCTGAACGACGACGAGGCCCCGGACCTCCTCGCCTGGGCCGTCGAGAACGACTACGAACTGCGGTTCATCGAGCAGATGCCGCTGGACGCCCAGCACGGCTGGAAGCGCGACGGAATGATCACCGCCGGTGACATCCTGACCTCGCTGCGTACGCGTTTCGAGCTCACCGAAGAAGGCTCCGGCGAGCGCGGCTCCGCGCCGGCCGAGCGCTGGACCGTGGACGGCGGACCGCACCGCGTCGGCGTCATCGCCTCCGTCACCCGCCCGTTCTGCTCGGCCTGCGACCGCACCCGCCTGACGGCGGACGGCCAGGTCCGCACCTGTCTGTTCGCCACCGAGGAGACCGACCTGAGGGCGGCCCTGCGGGCGAACGACGAAGGCAGCTCCGAGGGCTCCGACGAGTCGATCGCGCGCATATGGAAGCTCGCGATGTGGGGCAAGAAGGCGGGCTCGGGCCTCGACGACCCGGCGTTCCTGCAGCCGGAGCGCCCGATGTCGGCGATCGGCGGCTGACTCCCGCTAGCTCTCCGGGGTTTCCCACTCGGCGAGCGCCACGACGTCCTTCAACATGCCGCGTACGCCGAGGAATTGGGAGAGGTGCTCGCGGTGTTCCGCACAGGCGAGCCACGTCTTGCGCCGCTCCGGAGTGTGGATCTTCGGGTTGTTCCACGCGAGCACCCACACGGCGTCGGCGCGGCAGCCCTTGGCGGAACAGATCGGTGTCTCGTCGCTCACGAATAACGTCCAAGTGCGTTCAAAACAAGGCGACGCCGAGCAGCCACGGGGGGAGCTGCCCGGCGTCGGTCTGTCGCTCCGACGGGGGATGCGGAGCGCGTACGAAGTATGTCACGGGGGACCCGGTGCCCGGCACCGGAACTACATGATTGATCTGAGCTTTTCTTGAGCTTGGCGCAACGTCGACGGTCAGCCGGGATGGCCGGAAGGGGCACTGGGCTCGCCGGGCGCGGGGCCCATGCCGGCTTCCGGGACGGGTTCCGCGGACTCGCTCCGCGCCACCGGTGGCGCGAGGATCGGCCGGGACGGCGCCGGTATGAAGGTCGACGGCAGCGAAGGGGTGTTCTCCCGGCCCGCGTTGGCGATCACGACGGAGACGTACGGCAGGAGGATGCCGAGCACCAGTGCGACGAAGGCGACGTGCCGCTCGACGTTCCACAACACCGCCGCGGCGATGACCGAAAGCGTTCGGACCGACATCGAGATCACGTACCGCCGCTGCCTGCCGCGAACGTCCTCCTCAAGACCCTGCCTGGCCCCTGTGATCCGGAAGACCTGGGCGCCGCTCTGCTTCCGCATCACATTCCACCGCCTGCTCACAAGACGCCGGACGCTCCCCGGCCCGGACCTCCTCAACGTTACGCCGGGGCTGCGCAGCCTACGAGACCGGGGCAGGCCCCTTCTCGGCGTACTTCCTGCGTCATGCCACGTATGGGCGTGCCCGACATGCGCCGTATGGAGGACCGGTCGACACTTGCCGTAATGCTCACGTTGAGCCGGATGAGGAGGCAGCTATGAGCTGGTTGTGGGCCATCGTCGTGGGTTTCGTGCTGGGTCTGATCGCGAAGGCGATCCTGCCCGGCAAGCAGCACAGCCCGCTCTGGCTGACCACGATCTTCGGCATCATCGGCGCGATCATCGGCAATTCGCTCGCCTCGGCGTTCGGCATCGATGACACCAGGGGTATCGACTGGGGCCGGCACGCCCTGCAGCTGGTGGCGGCTCTCGTCGTCGTGGGCGTCGGAGACATGGCGTACAAGATGATCAAGGGTAATCGGCGAACGACCTGAACACGCCGCGGAACCCACTTGACCTGCGGATTCGCGGCACGCGAGAGGGGCCGGTCCACAGGGACCGGCCCCTCTCGTGCGTGGCGGGAACAGCGGGTCAGCCCGCGGTGACCTCGACCGCCGCAAGGTTCTTCTTGCCCCGGCGCAGCACCAGCCAGCGCCCGTGCAGCAGCTCGTCGCGGGACGGAACGGCGTCCTCGGACGCCACCTTCGCGTTGTTCACGTAGGCACCGCCCTCCTTGACCGTCCTGCGGGCCGCGGACTTGCTCGCCACCAGGCCGACCTCCGCCAGGAGGTCGACGACCGGGCCGAGCTCGGTGACCTGGACGTGCGGCAGCTCGGAGAGGGCCGCGCTCAGCGTCGCCTCGTCGAGGTCGCCGAGTTCGCCCTGGCCGAAGAGCGCCTTGGACGCGGCGATGACCGCGGCGCACTGGCCGGCGCCGTGCACCAGGGTCGTCAGCTCCTCGGCGAGCGCGCGCTGGGCCGCACGGGCCTGCGGGCGCTCCTCGGTGAGCTTCTCGATCTCCTCGAGCTCCTCGCGGGACTTGAAGCTGAGGATGCGCATGTACGTCGAGACGTCCCGGTCGTCCACGTTCAGCCAGAACTGGTAGAACGCGTACGGGGTGGTCATCTCCGGGTCGAGCCAGACGGCGCCGCTCTCGGACTTGCCGAACTTGGTGCCGTCCGCCTTGACCATCAGCGGGGTGCCGACGGCGTGCACCGCGGCGTCCGGCTCCAGGCGGTGGATCAGGTCGATGCCCGCCGTGAGGTTGCCCCACTGGTCACTGCCGCCGGTCTGCAGCGTGCACCCGTGGCGGCGGTAGAGCTCCAGGAAGTCCATGCCCTGGAGCAGCTGGTAGCTGAACTCCGTGTAGGAGATGCCCTCCTGGGACTCCAGGCGCCGGGCGACCGAGTCCTTGGTCAGCATCTTGTTCACGCGGAAGTGCTTGCCGATGTCCCGCAGGAACTCGATCGCGGACATGCCCGCGGTCCAGTCCAGGTTGTTGACCATCATCGCGGCGTTCTCGCCCTCGAAGGACAGGAACGGCTCGATCTGCGAGCGCAGCCGGGACACCCAGTTCGCGACCGTCTCCGGGTCGTTCAGGGTGCGCTCGGCGGTCGGCCTCGGGTCGCCGATCTGGCCCGTGGCGCCGCCCACGAGGGCGAGCGGACGGTGCCCGGCCTGCTGGAGGCGGCGGACCGTGAGGACCTGCACCAGGTGTCCGACGTGCAGGCTGGCCGCGGTCGGGTCGAAGCCGCAATAGAACGTGACGGGACCGTCCGCGAGCGCCTTGCGCAGTGCCTCTTCGTCAGTGGACAGGGAGAAAAGGCCCCGCCACTTCAGCTCGTCGACGATGTCCGTCACGGTCTTGTGTCTCCTTGAAGGGATTCTGGGAAAGGTTTCTGGCCGGTACCGGCTCCGGTCCCGGCTGGCACCGGCCAGTCTATGGGCGTCACACGCCTTGGCTGACCGAACTCATGTTGAAGTCGGGGATGCGCAGGGCGGGCATCGCCGCCCTGGTGAACCAGTCGCCCCACTCCCGGGGCAGCGTCTTTTCCGTCCGCCCGGCCTCGGCGGCCCGCGCGAGCAGGCCGACCGGCGACTCGTTGAAACGGAAGTTGTTCACCTCGCCCACGACCTCGCCGTTCTCGACGAGATAGACACCGTCCCGGGTGAGCCCGGTGAGCAGCAGGGTCGCCGGATCGACCTCGCGGATGTACCAGAGGCAGGTAAGGAGCAGCCCCCGTTCCGTGCTCGCGACCATCTCCTCCAGGGAGCGGTCGGTGCCGCCGTCGAGGATGAGGTTGTCGATGGCCGGGGCCACCGGCAGGCCGGTCAGGCCCGCGCTGTGCCGGGTGCTGGTCAGATGGGCCAGCTCGCCCTCGCGTACCCAGTCGGTGGCGGTCAGCGGGAGGCCGTTGTCGAAGACGGACGAGTCGCCGCCCGAGGCGTGCGCGAGCACGAACGGGGCGGACTCCAGGCCCGGCTCGTGCGGGTCGCTGCGCAGCGTCAGGGGCAGTTCGGCGAGCCGGTCACCGACGCGGGTGCCGCCGCCCGGCTTGGAGAACACCGTGCGGCCCTCGGCCGCGTCCCGGGCCGACGCCGACCACAGCTGGTAGATGAGCAGGTCGGCGACGGCGGTCGGCGGCAGCAGCGTCTCGTAGCGTCCGGCCGGCAGTTCGATCCGCCGCCGGGCCCATCCCAGGCGCTGCGCCAGCTCCGCGTCAAGGGCCCCGGGGTCCACGTCCTTGAAGTCCCGCGTGGACCGCCCCGCCCACGCCGACTTCGTGCGGTCCGGGGACTTGGCGTTGACCTCAAGGGTTCCGTTGGGCTGGTCGTGCCGCAGGCGCAGCCCCGTCGACGTACCGAGATAGCTCGATACGAGTTCGTGGTTCGCGAAGCCGTACAGCTCCCGCCCGCCCGCGCGGGCGGCGGCGAACGCCTCGCCGAGCGCGGGGGCGAAGTCCGCGAAGACCGCGGAGGACGTCTCGGCGGGCGCGTCCCTGAAGTCCGCGCTCTCCTTGGCCCCGCCGACCAGCGGCTGCGCGTCCTCGGCGGGCCCCGCCCCGCGGGCGGCGTGCTCTGCGGCGCGGACGAGTGGCTCAAGGTCGGCGGCGGTCACGGCCGAGCGCGAGACGACTCCGGAGGCGGTGCCCTCCTTGCCGTCGACGGTGGCGATGACGGTGAGGGTGCGGCCGCGGGTGACGCCGTTGGTGGTCAGGGCGTTGCCCGCCCAGCGCAGGTTCGCGGTCGAGTGCTCGTCCGCGATGACGACGCAGCCGTCGGCGGTGGACAGTTCGAGGGCGCGCTCGACGATCTCGTAAGGCTTGCTGCTACGGCTCATCGACCCGCCTCCTGCGTGGTGTTGAGGATGTTCACGCCTCGGAACAGCGCTGACGGGCAGCCGTGCGAGACCGCCGCGACCTGGCCCGGCTGGGCCTTGCCGCAGTTGAAGGCGCCACCGAGTACGTACGTCTGAGGGCCACCGACCGCGGCCATCGAACCCCAGAAATCGGTGGTCGTCGCCTGGTACGCGACATCGCGGAGCTGACCGGTGATGCGGCCGTTCTCGATGCGGTAGAAGCGCTGCCCGGTGAATTGAAAGTTGTACCTCTGCATGTCGATCGACCAGGAGCGGTCACCGACGACATAGATGCCCCGGTCCACGCCCGCGATCAGATCCTCCGTGGCGAGCCCGCCCGGATCCGGCTTGAGCGACACGTTCGCCATGCGCTGCACCGGCACATGCCCGGGGGAGTCCGCGTAGGCGCAGCCGTTGGAGCGCTCGAAGCCGGTGAGCTTCGCGATGCGGCGGTCCAGCTGGTAGCCGACCAGGGTGCCGTCCTTCACCAGGTCCCAGGACTGGGCGGCCACGCCTTCGTCGTCGTACCCGATGGTCGCCAGACCGTGCTCGGCCGTCCTGTCGCCCGTCACGTTCATGGCCGACGAGCCGTACGCGAGCTTGCCGAGCTGGTCGAAGGTGGCGAACGACGTTCCCGCGTACGCGGCTTCATAGCCGAGCGCGCGGTCCAGCTCGGTGGCGTGGCCGATCGACTCGTGGATGGTCAGCCAGAGGTTGGACGGATCGACGACCAGGTCGTACGTGCCCGCCTCCACGCTCGGCGCCCGCATCTTCTCGGCGAGATGCTCGGGGATGCGCTCCAGCTCGGCGTCCCAGTCCCAGCCGGTCCCGGTGAGGTACTCCCAGCCGCGCCCGGCCGGCGGCGCGATGGTCCGCATCGAGTCGAACTCACCGCTCGTCGCGTCGACCGCGACCGCGGTGAGCTGCGGGTGCAGCCGGACCCGCTGCTGCGTGGTCACCGTCCCCGCCGTGTCCGCGTAGAACTTGTTCTCGTGCACGGTAAGCAGCGAGGCGTCGACGTGCGAGACGCCCTCGGCGGCGAGGAGCCGTGAACTCCACTCGGCGAGCAGCCCGCTCTTCTCCTCCTCCGGCACGGAGAAGGGGTCGATCTCGTACGCCGAGACCCAGGTCTTCTCCGCGTGCACCGGTTCGTGGGCGAGCTCCACCCGCTCGTCGGAGCCCGCGGCCTTGATGACCTTGGCCGAAAGCTTCGCCATCGCCACGGCCTGGGACGCGACCTTCGCCGCCGCGTCCATCGTCAGGTCGACCCCTGAGGCGAACCCCCAGGTGCCGCCGTGCACGACGCGGACCGCGTAGCCGAGGTCCGTGGTGTCCGATGTGCCGGACGGTTTGGCGTCCCGCAGCCGCCAGGACGCGCTGCGCACCCGCTCGAAGCGGAAGTCCGCGTGGTCGGCGCCCAGGGCACGCGCGCGGGCCAGCGCGGCGTCGGCGAGAGCCCTGAGCGGCAGCGCCGTGAAGGCTTCATCGATGGAATGAGGCACGGATGTCTCCCTGCTGTCGGCACCGGTCGGTCAGATCATGTCGCGCGCGAGGGCCCGGCGGCCAGAGATTTCTGTAGGGACCCGACAGTGAGTCCGGTAAGCCACTGTCGGTCGTCGATTCTCCGTATGGAGCACCGTACCGATAGGTTTTCGAGGTACCAGACCGCTATCGAAAGGGTGATCCGTTGAGCCGCTCGGTTCTCGTCACCGGAGGAAACCGGGGCATCGGCCTCGCCATCGCCCGCGTCTTCGCCGACGCAGGCGACAAGGTCGCGATCACCTACCGCTCGGGTGAGCCGCCTCAGGTCCTCACGGAGCTCGGCGTCCTCCCCGTCAAGTGCGACATCACTGACGCGGAGCAGGTGGAGCAGGCCTACAAGGAGATCGAGGAGAAGCACGGTCCGGTCGAGGTTCTGGTCGCCAACGCCGGGATCACCAAGGACCAGCTCCTCATGCGGATGTCCGAGGAGGACTTCACGTCCGTCCTCGACACCAACCTCACCGGCACTTTCCGTGTCGTCAAGCGCGCCAACCGAGCCATGCTGCGGGCCAAGAAGGGCCGCGTCGTGCTGATCTCCTCGGTCGTCGGTCTGATGGGCGGCCCGGGACAGGCGAACTACGCCGCCTCCAAGGCCGGCCTGGTCGGCTTCGCGCGCTCGCTCGCCCGTGAGCTCGGGTCGCGCAACCTCACCTTCAACGTCGTCGCGCCCGGTTTTGTCGACACCGACATGACCAAGGCGCTGACGGACGAGCAGCGGTCGAACATCATGGCCCAGGTGCCGCTCGGCCGTTACGCGCAGCCCGAGGAGATCGCCGCCGCGGTGAAGTTCCTCGCCTCGGACGACGCTTCGTACATCACTGGAGCCGTCATCCCGGTTGACGGCGGATTGGGCATGGGTCACTGATCACCATGAGCGGAATTCTCGACGGCAAGAAGATCCTGATCACGGGCGTCCTGATGGAGTCCTCGATCGCCTTCCACGCGGCCAAGGTCGCGCAGGAGCAGGGCGCCGAGGTCATCCTCACCGCCTTCCCGCGCCCGACGCTCACCGAGCGCATCGCCAAGAAGCTCCCCAAGCCGGCCAAGGTCATCGAACTCGACGTGACCAACCAGGAGCACCTGGACCGTCTCGAAGGCCTCGTCCGTGAGGAGCTCGGCGGCCTGGACGGCGTCGTCCACTCCATCGGCTTCGCCCCGCAGGACGCGCTCGGCGGCAACTTCCTGAACACGCCCTTCGAGTCGGTCGCCACGGCCATGCACGTCTCGGCGTTCTCCCTGAAGTCGCTTGCCATGGCCTGCCGCCCGCTGATGAGCGACGGCGCCTCGATCGTCGGCCTCACCTTCGACGCGCAGTTCGCCTGGCCGCAGTACGACTGGATGGGCCCG
This sequence comes from Streptomyces sp. NPDC048436, assembly GCF_043200355.1. NCBI lineage: Bacteria > Bacillati > Actinomycetota > Actinomycetes > Kitasatosporales > Streptomycetaceae > Streptomyces > Streptomyces sp. NPDC048436. The sequence continues at coordinate 20,918 of NZ_JBICXP010000001.1, read as the reverse complement.
GCCAAGGCCGCCCTAGAGGCCACCTCGCGCTACCTCGGGCGTGACCTCGGCAAGGACAACATCCGCTGCAACCTCATCTCGGCCGGACCGATCGGCTCGATGGCCGCCAAGTCCATCCCGGGCTTCTCGGAGCTGGCCGACGTGTGGAACACCCGTTCCCCGCTGGCGTGGAACATGGCCGACCCGGAGCCCGCGGGCCGCGGCATCGTCGCGCTGCTCTCGGACTTCTTCCCGAAGACCACGGGCGAGATCATCCACGTCGACGGCGGCGTGCACATGATGGGCGCCTGACCAGGCATTCCGTACGTTGTTGACGCCCCGTTCCCCGCTTCGCGCGGGGGGACGGGGCGTCACCCGTTCGGCCCACCGGCCAGGCGGGGGCGGGTCAGGAGCGCGCACCCTGAGGTGTGCGCCCGTCACCTCCTGCGGTGCTCGCCGCTCTCACCCTGCTGATCGCCCTGCCGTACGGCGCCGCGTCGCATGCCGTCGAAGAGGCGAAGCCGCCCCACGCGCGCGTGGAGGACGCCGAACCCCGGCCGTTCGGCTCGGAGTGCCGCACCAGCGTCCAGGGCTCGGACGCGGTCGCCTACTGCCACAACCCGTACCCCGAGACCGACCGGGTCCGGCTGCACCTGGAGTGCGAGCAGTGGTGGGACATCGACAGCGACGGGCTCTCCGTAGAGGCCGGTCCCGCGCAGACCGTGCGACTCTCCGGGCGGTGCTGGAAGGAGATCCGGGCGGTCTGGATCAGCCACGAGAGGTAACGGGCTGCCGGGTCACGGCCGCGCGTCGTCCTCGAACAGTTCCGGGCGGCACATGAAGGGGTAGCCCGCGGCTTCCTTGGCCGCGGCCTCCGCGTCGTTCTCGCGGATCGCGTCGACGAGCCGGGCATGGTCCATGTGGCTCTCGGGGGTCAGCTTCTCGCCCACGTCCTCACGCAGCCAGTCCCGCATGACCTCGCCGAGGTCCGCGTACATCGCCGTCATCACGTCGTTGTGGGACGCGGCCACGACCGCCAGGTGGAAGGTCGCGTCGGCCGCCACGAAAGCCTCCGCGTCGCCCGATGCCCAGGCCTCCTCACGGCGCTCCAGGAGGGCGTCGAGCTGCTTGAGGTCGCGCTCCGTGCGCCGCTGCGCGGCCAGCTTCGCCGCGCTCGACTCCAGCGTGCTGCGCAGCTCCGCGATGTGCCGCGGGTCCGCGTCGGCGAACCTGCGCTGCATCACGCCGGCCAGCTCGCTCGTCGCGACCACATAGGTGCCCGAGCCCTGGCGGATGTCGAGCAGGCCGTTGTGCGCGAGGGCACGGACCGCCTCCCGGACGGTGTTGCGGGCCACGCCCAGCTGCTCGACCAGCTCGGGCTCGGTCGGGATGCGGGAGCCGACCGGCCACTCTCCCGACGAGATCTGGTTGCGCAGCTCGGAGATGACCTGCTCGGAGAGCGCTGAGCGGCGAGGGGTGGTCAGCGGCATGACGTTCCTTCGTGCGCGAGATGAGAGACGGCGTGACGGGTGACTAGCGGTGTGACGGATTCTGATTGGACAGCCAATCATCCCATGATTCTATGATGGCTCCATGGCCAGTGAGGAAACCAGGACGATGACACCCACTCCGACGACAGCGATACGTGCCGACGCGGCGAACGGGGCAGCGGAGAAACAGCCCCCCACGCGCGCGTGGGCGACGCGTCTCGTCATCGTCGGCATCGTCCTCGCCGCCCTCAACCTCCGCCCGGCCATCACCAGCCTCGGCTCCCTCCTCGAAGAGGTGCGTGACGGGCTCGGCATGAGCGGCACGCTCGCCGGACTGCTCACCTCGGTCCCGCCGCTCTGTTTCGCGGTCTTCGGAGTGATGGCACCGCGGCTCGCCCGCAGGTTCGGCCCCAGCGCGGTGGTCTGCGCGGGCATGGTCGCGATCGCCGCGGGCCTGGTGATGCGCCCCTTCCTGGGCGGCACCGTCGGCTTCCTCGCCGCGAGCGCGCTCGCCCTCATGGGCATCGCGGTCAGCAACGTCCTGATGCCGGTGATCGTCAAGCGCTGGTTCCCCGACCGGGTCGGCTCGATGACCGGGCTCTACTCGATGGCGCTGGCCCTCGGCACGTCGATGGCGGCCGCCGTCACGGTGCCCATGACCGATGCGCTGGGCGGCAGTTGGCGGACCGGGCTCGCCGTGTGGGCGGCGCTCGCCGTCGTCGCCGTCGTGCCCTGGGTGCCGCTCGTGCGTGACCGCGGCGCCGCCTCCGCCGCCCCGGAGCACATCAGCTCCGCGGTGCGGCAGGAAGACGCCGGGCTTCGCATCACCCGTAGCCGTACGGCGTGGGCGCTCGCCTGCTTCTTCGGGCTCCAGGCCACCGCCGCGTACATCACGATGGGCTGGATGCCGCAGATCTTCCGTGACGCCGGGGTTCCCGCGGGGGAGGCCGGCGTGCTCCTCGCCGTCACCATGGCGATGGGCGTGCCGCTGGCCTTCGTCATCCCGCGGGTCGCCACGCGGCTGCCGAACCAGGGCCCCGTGGTGGTCGTGCTCGGCGCGTGCGGTCTCGCCGGATACGCGGGCCTCTATCTCGCCCCCGAGGGCGGCGCCTGGGTGTGGGCCCTGCTGCTCGGCATCTCGAACTGCGCCTTCCCGCTGGCCCTGACGATGGTCGGCATGCGGGCCAAGAGCAGCGTGGGCGTCGCCAAGCTCTCCGCCTTCGCGCAGAGCACGGGCTACCTGATCTCGATCCCGGGGCCGCTCCTGGTGGGCGTGCTCTACCAGCACAGCGGCGGCTGGGGGCTGCCGATCGCGCTCATGGCGGGCCTGATGGTGCCGCAGATCGTGGTGGGCATCCTGGCGGGCCGCAACCGCACGGTCGAGGACGAGGTCGCTGCGGCGGCCTGACCCCGGCGGTCGATGCGGCGGCCTGACCCCGGCGATGACCCCGCGGACAAAGGGTGCGAGACTCTCCCCATGCCAGTGCTTGACCCGAACCCCCAGAACGGCCAGAAGAAGCTGCTCATCGTGCTCGGCGCGATGCTGGCCATCACCGTGATCATCGGCATCATCGCCTCCATCGCCTCGCCGTGAACTGACCCCGGCGGGGCGGATGGTGGGGTTAGCACCACCATCCCCTAGGGGGCCAGTGTCAGGGGTAAGTGGGTGGATCACCGGATGTGCTGAGGGTCGCCGGATCCGTACCTTCGAGATGTGGCCGCGAGGACGCGGCCCGCAGGACTCGAAGACCACGGAGGCGGCATGTCGGCCCGTTCGCACACTCGGCGCCACCCGGGAGCCCCCCAGGACTCAGCGAGCGTCGAGATCCAGCTTCCGTGGTGGGCGATCGCCCTCCCCGCCATCGCCTTCGCGGCCCTGCTCCTGCTGATACTGAACCCGGCCGGCGCCCACGCCGCGAGCGGCGATCCGGTCGTCACCCACGTGCTCGAGCGCATCCAGGAGACGGTCTTCCGCACGGCCCCCTGACCTGCCCCCGGTGGACGCCGTCACCCTCGCCGGGGGAGCGCGCCAACTACCCGCGCCCACTGGCGCGTTTCATGCGAAGCTGGGACGCATGAGCGTCGCAGAACCCCGCAGGATTGTCCTTTTCCGTCATGCGAAGGCCGACTGGCCACAGGTGGCCGACCATGAGCGGCCTCTCGCGGAGCGCGGCCGCAAGGACGCGCCCGTCGCCGGACGCAGACTGGCCGACAGCGGAATCGCCTTCGATCTGGCCCTCTGCTCGACCGCCGCCAGGACCCGCGAGACATGGAAGCTCGCCGTCCATGAGCTGCCCCAGAGGCCGAAGACCGTCTACGAGGATCGGCTGTACGAAGCTTCTCCGGGCGAGCTGATCGCCGTGCTCAACGAAACCCCGGACGACGCGCAAGACGTCGTACTGATCGGTCACAACCCCGGAATCCAGGGGCTCGCCGACATTCTCGCCAAAGACTCCGAGGGCGACGCCCGTACGCGGATGGAGCGCCGCGGCTTCCCCACATCGGCCTTCGCCGTCCTGACGTACGCCGGCTCCTGGAAGGCTCTGGAGCCGGGCGTCGCCACACTCGTCGACTACTGGGCGCCGTCCGAGTAGCTCCTGCCGACTCCCTGAGCGGACCTTGACCGACGTACGCCGATGGGCCCTGACACCGCGGTGGTATCAGGGCCCATCGTCATGTCGCGCAGCCGGCGCGGTCGTCGCCGTCAGTCGGTGTGCGTGTTCGCCGCCTCGACCTCTTCGCGGGTGACGCCGAGGAGGTAGAGGACGGTGTCGAGGAAGGGGACGTTCACCGCGGTGTGGGCGGCCTCGCGGACGACGGGCTTCGCGTTGAAGGCGACACCGAGGCCGGCCGCGTTCAGCATGTCGAGGTCGTTGGCGCCGTCGCCGATCGCGACGGTCTGCTCCAGCGGGACCCCCGCCTCCTCGGCGAAGCGGCGCAGCAGACGTGCCTTGCCCGCGCGGTCCACGATCTCGCCGGTCACCTTTCCGGTGAGCTTGCCGTCGACGATCTCCAGGGTGTTGGCCTGGGCGAAGTCGAGGCCGAGACGTTCCTTCAGATCATCCGTCACCTGGGTGAAGCCGCCCGATACGACGCCCACTTGGTAGCCGAGGCGCTTGAGCGTGCGGATGAGGGTGCGGGCGCCCGGGGTGAGGCGGACCTCGGTGCGGACCTTGTCGACGACCGAGGCGTCGAGCCCGGCGAGGAGTTCCACGCGGGCGTGCAGGGACTGCTCGAAGTCCAGCTCGCCGCGCATCGCGGCCGCGGTCACCTCGGCGACCTTGTCCTCGCAGCCGGCGTGCGCCGCGAAGAGTTCGATCACCTCGTCCTGGATGAGGGTCGAGTCGACGTCCATCACGACGAGCCGCTGGGCGCGGCGGTGCAGACCCGCCGCCACGACGGCCACGTCCACACCGAGCTTCGCGGCCTCCAGGGCCAGGGCGGTGCGCAGCGGCTCGGTCTCCGTGCCGGAGACGGCGAACTCCACTGCGGTGACCGGGTACTTGGCGAGCCGGAAGATCCGGTCGATGTTGCCGCCGGTCCCGGTGATGCTGGCCGCGATGGAGGCGGTCGACTCGGCGGTCAGCGGATGGCCGAGCACGGTGACGTGGGACCGGCCGAGGCCGCGGGGGCGGTTGTCACCGATGCCCGAGATGATCTCGGCCTGCATCTTCAGGGAGTCGGCCCAGCTGTGCACGGTGGACCGAAGGTCGCCCTCCAGGCCGGCCGGCGGCTCGGTCACGAGCGCGCACAGCACGATGCGGCCACGGGTGACGACCTGCTCGATGTCGACCACGTCGACGGAGTAGGCGGCGAGGGTGTCGAAGAGGCCTGCGGTGATGCCGGGACGGTCCTTGCCGAAGATCTTGACGAGGAGCGTGGGGACATCGGCGGGCTGCGGGGGCTGCGAAGCGCTCATGGTGGGCCCACCGTATCCGGCTGCCCTGCGCGGGCGGCGGGGTGGTCCGCTTGCCGGACACCCCCCTGGGCCGGGGCGCTTCTTCGCCTGCTGTCCGGTGGGGCGCCTTTGTCCCGCCGCTGCGCGGCGGATCTTTCCCACCCACCCACCCGATTGCCCTGCGGCGCGGGAGCTTCTTGCCGGGGCTAGCGCCCTCGGCCCCCCACCGAGCCGATGGCCCCGCGGCGCGCGAAGACCCCGCCGCTGCGCGACGGAACTCTCCCGCCCACCCACCCGATGGCCCCGCGGCGCCTACCGTCCCACCTGATTCCGCTGCGGCGCGCGAAGACCCTGCGGCTGCGCGGTGGCTCTTTCCCGCCCGCCCGATTGCCCAGCGGCATGGCTGTCCCGAACCGCTGCGGGGTAATCGGGTGGGTGGGCGGGAGACATCCGCCGCGAAGCGGCGGGACAGGGCGCCCCGCCGCCGGAGCACGGATGCCATTGGGTGAGCGGCGCTACCGCCCCCGCCCCGGCGGGGGCGGCGGAGGCGGCGGCCAGTCGCCGTTGCCCGAGGAGCGGGGGCGTGGCTTCGGCTTCGGCTGGCGTGGGGGAGTGATCGGGCCCACCACAGTCGGCGTACCCGAGACGTCGCCTGGTGGCCGAAGGTACGGGTTGGTGTCAGGGTTCGCGGGCCGGTAGGGCGCACCGGGGCTGTACGGCCCCGCCGCCCCACCGGAGGCGTACCGCCCCGCCGCCCCCTCCGCCGGAGGCACCCCCTCCACCAAGGCCAGCGGCGCCACCCGTCCCCCCGCGGCCCCACTCGCCACCGCCAGCAGCGCCCCCACCGCTCCCGCCCCGGCGCCCCACACCGCGCCGAGCGCCAACGCCATCCCCAGCTGTCCGCGCAGCTCGATGCCCGCGCCGAACGCGTCGAAGCCGAGCACCGAGAGCGAGGCGTCCGCGGAGACCGCCGTCAGGTGCACCATCAACGTCAGCCCGAGCGCCGTCACCACACCGAGTCGCACCGCACACCGCCCGGCGAAGCCGAACACGCCTGTCTCGCCGCGTGAGTAGGGGGAGCGGACAGCGGTGAGCACCCCGGCGAACAGGATCATCAGCGCCGCCGCGACGCCCAGCAGCCAGACCCTCCCGTCCAGTTCGGCCAGCCGCCCCAGCGACACCGCCCCGTTCCCCGAAGCCCCTGAAGTCCCTGAAGCCCCCGAAGCCCCCGACCCCGTCAGGAGATCGTCCAGCGGATCCGGCAGCAGCTTCGCCAGCTCACCCGTCGCCTTGCCGTCCCACGGTACGAAGAGCCCGAGCGGCACCCCGAGCCACACCCCGTTGGGTGCCCCGAGCAGCGCGGCCCCCGCGATGCGCTTGGGATGGGCGTCGCCGACCATCGCGTACAGCGCCGCCGCGAGCCCGGCGAGCACCGCCACGAGCGCCACCGTGACCAGCGCGGACGCGGCCGGCCTTGCCACGCGGTGCAGGGCGTCCCACCCACGCGGAAGCGGCGTACGCCGCGAGGCGAGCAGTGCGATCAGCAGCACGCCGATCACCCACATCGCGCCCCCGAGCAGCGTCGGCGCCGTGTCCACGGTGAAGCCGACCGCCGCCTTCGCCTGCGCGAGGTCGCCGAGCCGGTCGGGCAGCAGACCGCCGACGTCACCGAGCCCGTCGGGCAGCTTGTCCGTGATGTCGGCCGGAAGCTGGTCGAGCCCTTTGTCGATGCCCTTGTCGATCCCCAGCTGGGAGCCGTCGATCGTGATGATGTCGTGACCCGCCCACGCGAGCCCCCCGAGCATCGCCAGAAAGAGGACGACCACCGCACCCGCGCGCGCCGCCAGTTCGCCCGAGGTGATCACAACTCCCCCCCCGCGCAAGGAGCGTAGGAAGAAATACGCCAGGAGCACCGCTCCCGCGAGGCCGACGCCCAGCGGCGCGATGTCGATCGCGGTGGACGCCTCCGCTCCGTCGAGTCCGAACGCCGAGACGTCGCCGGACGGCGTGACCGAGCCACCGGCGCCGAGCGCCACGACCGCAGCCGTCATCGGCCCCAGCGACCCCACCGCATCCGCGCCGAGAAGATGCAGGCCGAGCGCCGCCGTGCCCGCCATGCCGACCAGTGCCCAGCTCACAGCGGCGATCGCGGAGAGCAGGACATCGCCCCACCGCACACCGCCCCGGTCTTCGACAGTTTTCCCGCCGGTCTCCATCAGGACCCCCCGACTCGCACCGCGTTGCCCGTTTCATACGTGATGTGTGCAATGCGCATGATCCGTAGGCACTCATGGGCGGTTACTACTCTCCGGGGCGATTTCTGCCCAGTCAACGGGGCGGTCGCCAAGGCCCCGTACGCAGTCTTCACAAGGCCCGACTTTCGGTCAGAGGCCTCAGCCTGAAATAGTTCCTCCCGATGTTCGACATCCCTAGACTCCCCATATGGGGGCTAGCTCGGGGGACAACTCAGTGGGGCTGGAGTGCCGGAACTCGTACTGGAATTGAATGGAAGGACCTGGACGCTCGATCCGTCCAGGTCGTACACCCTCGGACGTGATCCGCAGGGAGATCTCTCGCTTGACGACGCCAGGGTCTCCTGGCGGCACGCCACGATCAGCTGGAGCGGCCGTAGTTGGGTCATCGAGGATCACGGCAGCACCAATGGCACCTTTGTGCAGGGCCAGCGGATCCATCAGATGGAAATCGGCCCCGGCTCGGCGGTGAACCTCGGCAACGCGACCGACGGCCCGCGGCTGAACGTGTCCGGCAGCGCCGCCGGCGCCGGCGCCGCCGCCGTGTCCGCACCGCAGCAGGCCGCCCATCAGGCACCCGCCCATCAGGCACCGGCCCAACAGGCGCCGCAACACCAGGCACCGCAGCACCACGCGCCGCAGCAGGGTGCTCCCGGCTGGGCCGCTCAATCTCCTCAGCAGCAGACCCCCCAGCAGCAGGCGCCGCAGTACCAGGCACCGCAGCAGATGCCGCAGCAGCAGGGCTGGCCGCAGCCTCAGCAGGCTCAGCAGCACCAGAAGCCTCAGCAGCCGCAGGTCCCGCAGCAGCAGGGCCCCGGCGCGGGTTCCGGCGGTGTCGCGGGGGCCCCGCCGGTCTACGGCGACCGCAGCCCGACGACGTTCCACCAGCTCTCGCTCGGCCGCAAGATGCGCATCGGCCGCGCCCTGGAGAACGAACTGGTCGTCTCCGACCTCCAGGTCTCACGCCACCACGCCGAGTTCACGGCCACCCCCGACGGCCGCTTCGAGATCCACGACCTCGGCTCGCACAACGGCACGTACATCAACGGCCAGCCGGTCGCGAAGTCCGGCACGGCCCTCATCGGCCCGAACGACATCGTCAGCGTCGGCCACTCGACGTTCCGGCTCGTCGGCGACCGGCTCGAGGAGTTCGTCGACACCGGCGAGATCTCCTTCTCCGCCCGCCACCTCACGGTGACGGTCGACGGCGGCAAGGACATCCTCAAGGACGTCTCCTTCGGCGTCCCCGAGAAGTCGCTCATCGCGGTCATCGGCCCCTCGGGCTCCGGAAAGTCCACCCTGCTCAAGGCGCTCACCGGCTACCGGCCCGCCAACAAGGGTGACGTCCTCTACGACAACCGGAACCTGTACAAGCAGTTCGCCGAGCTGCGCCAGCGCATCGGTCTGGTCCCGCAGGACGACATCCTGCACAAGGAACTGACCGTCAAGAAGGCCCTCAAGTACGCCGCCAAGCTGCGCTTCCCCTCGGACACCAGCGAGCAGGAGCGCGAGCAGCGCATCGGCGAGGTCCTGCGCGAGCTCAAGCTGGACATCCACAAGGAGAAGAAGGTCACCTCCCTCTCCGGTGGCCAGCGCAAGCGCGTGTCCGTCGCCCTTGAGCTGCTCACGAAGCCGTCGCTGATCTTCCTCGACGAGCCGACCTCCGGCCTCGACCCGGGCATGGACCGCGACGTCATGCAGCTCCTGCGCGGCCTCGCGGACGACGGCCGTACGGTCCTGGTCGTCACGCACTCGGTCGCCGAGCTGGCGATCTGCGACAAGCTCCTGGTGATGGCGCCCGGCGGCTCGGTCGCGTACTTCGGTCCGCCGGAGGAAGCGCTCAACTTCTTCGGCTACGACACGTGGGCGGACGTCTTCTCGGCGTTCGAGAACTACCGCGACTACGACTGGGCGGGCCGCTGGAAGGGCTCGCAGCACTACCAGATGTACGCCGCCGACATCGACGCCGTGGCCGCGCAGTCGGTCCACATGCCGCCGCCGCAGTCGATCAAGCCGCCCAAGCCGCAGGGCTGGGGCTCACAGCTGTGGACCCTGATCCGCCGCTACACCTCGGTGATCGCGTCCGACAAGGGCTTCATGGGTCTGATGGTGATCCTGCCCGCGGTCCTCGGCATCGTCAGCGTCGTCATCCCGGCGGACTTCGGGCTCGCCCCGCCCAAGCCGCCGTCCAAGTTCAACGGCGACGCCGGCACGATCATGCTGATCCTCGCGGTCGGCATGTGCTTCTCCGGCGCGGCCAACTCCGTACGAGAACTGATCAAGGAACGGGTCATCTACGAACGGGAGCGGGCCACCGGCCTTTCCCGCTCGGCGTACCTGATGTCCAAGGTCATCGTCCTCGGTGTGATCACGGCCATCCAGGGCGTCATCATCTGCGGCATCGGCTTCGCGACGCGCGACATGCCGGAAGAGGGCCTGATCATGCCCCCGGCCGCCGAGATCTGCCTGACGATCATCGCCCTCGGCTTCACCTCGATGATGTTCGGCCTGGTCATCTCCTCGCTGGTCAAGACCTCCGAGAAGACCATGCCGCTCCTGGTGATGTTCGCGATCGTCCAGGTCGTCTTCACCGGTGTGCTCTTCCAGGTCTACGGCTCACCGGGCCTTGAGCAGTTCGCCTGGCTGATGCCGTCGCGCTGGGCCATCGCCGGAGCGGGCTCCACGCTCGACCTGGCGCACCTCATGCCGCCGTGGGACCCGAAGAACCCCACCGATCTCGACCCGCTGTGGGAGCACTCGGCGGGCCAGTGGGGCATGAACATCACGATCCTGCTCCTGATCGGCATCGCCTGCGGCTTCGCTGTCGCACGGCTGCTGCGCCGCCACGAGCCTGAGGTCATGCGCAAGTAAGCACGTCCTGCCTCTGGGCGGACGAGAAGGGCGGCACCCGGTGGGGTGCCGCCCTTCGGCGTCTGCAGAGCCTCGGTGAAGAGGTCCGTTGATCAGGAGATCAGGCTCAGTAGGCGCTGTTCACGTTGTCCATCGAGCCGTAGCGGTCCGCGGCGTAGTTGGCCGCGGCCGTGATGTTGGCGACCGGGTCGTAGATGTTCGTGGACGTGCCCTCTACGTGGTACGCGTTGAACGTCGGCTGGATGACCTGGAGCAGGCCGACCGAGGGGGTGCCGTTGATCGCGTTGATGTCCCAGCCGTTCTTGGCGTTCGGGTCACCGGCGGACTCACGGATGATGTTGCGGTGCAGGCCCTCGTACGAGCCGGGGATGCCCTTGGCCTTCATGATGTCCAGGGACTGGCGGATCCAGCCGTCGAGGTTGTTGGCGTAGACCGGCTTGCGCGCGGCGGCCCGGCTAGCGGCCTCCTTGGCCTTGCGCTCGTCCTCGGCCTTCTTCTTGGCCGCGGCCTCGTCGGCGCGCTTCTTGGCCGCGGCCTGCTCGTCGGCCTTCTTCTGCGCGGCGGCGGCGGCGTCCTTGGCGCGCTTGTCGGCGTTGGACAGCTGCTTGGAGACGTTGGCGTGGACCGTCTGCTGCGCGTCGGCGTTGTGCGTGAAGGCGACGGGGGCGGCGGAGATGTCCTGGTTTCCGGTTCCGGCATCGGCGCTGCCCGGCACGAGGGAGAAGGCGAGGGCAGCGGCGCCGAGCGTGGCGACACCGGCGATCGAGAACTTCTGGGTCTTGGTCAGCGCGGGGCGACTATGACCAGGGGTGCTGTGCTGGGACATGGGAGATGGACCTCTTCGAATCGCGGAGGTCGCTCGGCCGGCGGGGACATTTGCTTCTCCGGCACAAACGCCGCGGTGCGAGACCGCGGCGCTGAGCGACGGATGCAATTCTTAGCGGGCGCAAAATTCTGTGGCAAAGCAGTGACGTACGATGCCGGGTAGTGGATCAGGGGTACGCAAGGACTTCCGGCGGGTGATGTCCCCTTTGCCCGTATGGGCACCTTATCAACTAGGCATCTTCGTACGTGACGTGAGTCCTATGCCCGGGCTCACATCGGACACGTAACAGTCTCACCAACAGTTGCCACAGCAACTCTGTGCGTGAGCAGTCCGTGAGTAGCCCCTCCTTCGTAAGAAGAGGGGCCCTTGGGCCTACGTCCACGGCCCTAGGCGGTGGCCGCCACAGGTCCGATACGCACTGTCACACCCCGCCGGTACGGTGAGGCAATGAGTCAAGGTCCCCGGTCGGGTCTGAACGCGGTGAGCTCCGCGCTCCTCGCCATGAGCGAGCAGCTGGAGGTGCGCGACGTCCTCAAGACGATCGTGGCCTCGGCCCGCGAACTGCTCGACGCGGAGTACGCGGCGCTCGGCGTCCCCGATGACCACGGCGGTTTCGCCCAGTTCGTCGTCGACGGCATCAGTGAGGAGCAGTGGCGCGCCATCGGCCCGCTGCCCCGCCAGCACGGCATCCTCGCCGCGATGCTGCACAAGGCGGAGCCCGAGCGCCTCGCCGACGTGCGCGAGGACCCGCGCTTCGAGGGCTGGCCGTCCGCCCACCCGGAGATGTCCGACTTCCTGGGCCTGCCGATCCTTTACGGGGACGAGACGCTCGGCGCGCTCTTCCTCGCGAACAAGCGGTGCCCCAAGCCGGAAGGCGGCTGCGGCTTCACCGCGGACGACGAGGAACTCCTCACCATCCTCGCCCAGCACGCCGCGATCGCCCTGACGAACGCCAGGCTCTATGAACGCAGCCGCGAGCTGACCATCGCCGAGGAGCGCTCCCGTCTCGCCCATGAACTGCACGACGCGGTCAGCCAGAAGCTGTTCTCGCTGCGCCTGACGGCCCAGGCCGCGGCCGCCCTGGTGGACCGCGACCCGCCGCGCGCCAAGGGCGAGATCCAGCAGGTGGCCGTGCTCGCGGCCGAGGCGGCTGACGAACTGCGGGCCGCCGTTGTGGAGTTGCGCCCTGCCGCGCTCGACGAGGACGGCCTGGTGGCCACCCTGCGCACGCACACGCAGGTCCTGGACCGCGCGCACTCCGCCGAAGTCACCTTCGAGAGCCGCGCGGTGCGCGCCCTGCCGGCGGCACAGGAGGAGGCGATGCTGCGGGTCGCGCAGGAAGCCCTGCACAACGCCCTGCGCCACTCCGGGGCGGAACGCGTCCGCGTGACCCTGGTGCGCAGGGGAGCGGGGGCCGTGCTGCGCGTCACCGACGACGGCAGCGGCTTCGAACCGCGCGCGATCAAGCGTGCGGGGCGGCACTTGGGCCTGGTCTCCATGCGGGACAGGGCCGGCGGGGTCGGCGGAGGGCTGACCGTGGAATCGGAGCCCGGAAAGGGCACGACGATCGAGATGGAGGTCCCCGGTGGCTGACGCTGTGTTCCACGCCAAGAAGACAGGGATCCGGGTGCTGCTGGTCGACGACCACCAGGTGGTCCGCCGCGGTCTGCGTACGTTCCTCGAAGTGCAGGACGACATAGAGGTCGTCGGTGAGGCGTCGGACGGCGCCGAAGGGGTCGAGCAGGCCGAGAAGTTGAAACCGGACGTCGTCCTCATGGACGTCAAGATGCCGGGCATGGACGGGGTCGAGGCGCTGCGCAAGCTCCGCGAACTGGCCAACCCCGCGCGCGTGCTCATCGTCACCAGCTTCACCGAGCAGCGCACGGTCGTCCCGGCCCTGCGCGCCGGCGCCGCGGGGTATGTCTACAAGGACGTCGACCCGGACGCCCTCGCGGGCGCCATCCGCTCCGTGCACGCGGGCCATGTGCTGCTGCAGCCCGAGGTGGCGGGGGCGCTGCTCTCCCAGGAGGTGGCCAACACCGGGCAGGGGAGGGGCGGTTCGCTCACCGAGCGCGAGCGCGAGGTGCTCGGGCTCATCGCCGACGGCCGCTCGAACCGCGAGATCGCCCGCGCCCTCGTGCTCTCCGAGAAGACCGTCAAGACCCACGTCTCGAACATCCTGATGAAGCTGGACCTCGCCGACCGCACGCAGGCCGCCCTGTGGGCCGTACGACATGGTGTGACCGGCTGATCCACGCTCCGGCGCACTCCGTCAACCGGCAGACCGGAACGTCGTGTTCCGGACTGAGATTCATACCGTCGTGTGGATGTCCCCCGTTTGGCGCAACCTCATGGCCGCCCGGCCGTTCTCCAGTGCGTGCCGCGGCGGCTGGCCGCGGCGATCGCTAGGAGGGTCCAGAAGTGAAGAACCTGAAGAAGGCCGCTGCTGTCACGATGGTGGCGGGTGGCCTCGTCGTCGCCGGTGCCTCTCTCGCCTCCGCCACGGACGGAGCGCACGCGGGCGGCAAGGCCGTGCACTCGCCGGGCGTCGGATCGGGCAACCTCGTCCAGGCGCCGGTGCACGTTCCCGTGAACGCCGTGGGCAACACCGTGTCCGTCATCGGTGCGCTCAACCCGGCCTTCGGGAACGACGGCGTCAACGTCTGAGGCACGCCCCAGGCGCGGCAGTGACTACCGGCCTCCCGGGTGTTTCCCGGGGGGCCGGTCTGCTGTGCCCCGGGAAACACCCGCGGTCAGAAACGAACACCCGCAGCCCCGAGCGAAGCACCGCCGCCGAACAGAGCCCCCCGCCGCGAAGCGGCTGCCGCCGGGCACCGGGACTGCCAAGGCGCCGCCGGGCTACCGCTCCCGCTCCTCCACGTACGCGTTATAGGCGGCCACCTGTGCCCGCCGAGCCGTCCGTTCCACCGGCCGCAGCACCTCACCCCTCGCCGCCATCTCCGAGGCGCTCACAGCCCCGCCATGGCCGTTTTCGTACGCCACCGAGATCAGCAGGCCGACCCGCTGCGCCAGCTCCAACACCCGCACCGCCCGCGGCGGATACCCGGGCGCCAGCGCCTCGCGCCCCCGCTCGGCCCGCGCCCGGTAGGCGTCGATCGCCGCCTCGGCGACCGGCCCGGAGCCCGCGACATCGAGCTGCGAGAGCATCGCCGTCGCGTCCCGCAGCGCCTCGGCGAGCTCACGTTCCGCCTCGCCCAGTGAGGGCACGTCGGCGGGCGGCGCCTCCCGCACGGGCAGGCAGTGCCAGACGACCTCCACGTGCACGTCTCCGGCGGGCCCCGCCTCGGACACCTCCGGCACGAACCCGTACGGGGCTCCGTAGGCGAGGACCGCCTCCCGCGCGTCCAAGGCGCGCGCGTTGAACGCGGGCGGTCCGCTCAGACCGAGCGGATGCCCCGGCGCGGGCAGCGCGACCCGGAGCCCGGTCACCCCGAGCGTGCGCAATCGTCCGAGGGCGAGCGTGAGACCGACAGGTCCCGACTCGCCGGGGAGACCTTCGACCCGGTGCAGGGCGTCGTCGCCGACCACCGCGAGTACCGCGTCATCCGGCGAGACAAACCCGGCAAGAAGGGCATTTCCCCATGCCGCCAAGCGTCCTGAGCGTGGTTCCGAGAGCATGCGTACAGCCTAAGGACCGGGCTAAGGACGGGAGCGCTCGACCGGTGGCGTAGGTTTTCTCCCAGGGGACTGCGTCCACAGACGCAAGCGAATGCCGAGACTGCAATGGGAGACAACGCGCTCATGAGCGATGTACTGGAGCTGGAGGACGTATCCGTGGTCCGCGAGGGCCGGGCTCTGGTGGACCAGGTCTCCTGGTCGGTCAAGGAAGGGGAGCGCTGGGTCATCCTCGGTCCGAACGGCGCGGGCAAGACCACCCTCCTGAACATCGCGTCCAGCTACCTCTTCCCGAGCACTGGAACCGCCACGATCCTCGGCGAGACCCTCGGCAAGCCCGGCACGGACGTATTCGAACTGCGCCCGCGCATCGGCGTCGCCGGAATCGCGATGGCCGAGAAGCTGCCCAAGGCCCAGACCGTGCTCCAGACGGTGCTCACCGCCGCGTACGGCATGACCGCCGGCTGGCACGAGAACTACGAGGACATCGACGAGCAGCGCGCCCGCGCCTTCCTCGACCGCCTCGGCATGACCGACTACCTGGACCGCAAGTTCGGCACCCTCTCCGAGGGCGAGCGCAAGCGCACCCTGATCGCCCGCGCCCTGATGACCGACCCCGAGCTGCTCCTCCTGGACGAGCCCGCCGCGGGCCTCGACCTCGGTGGCCGCGAAGATCTCGTACGCCGGCTCGGACGCCTCGCCCGCGACCCGATCGCCCCCTCGATGATCATGGTCACGCACCACGTCGAGGAGATCGCCCCCGGCTTCACCCACGTCCTCATGATCCGTCAGGGCAAGGTCATGGCCGCGGGCCCGCTGGAGCTCGAACTGACCTCCCGCAACCTCTCGCTCTGCTTCGGCCTGCCTCTGGTGGTCGAGGAGCGGGGCGAGCGCTGGAGCGCCCAGGGCCTCCCGCTCGGCTGACACCGGCGCGAACGCCCCGGCCCACTCCGGCCGGTAGATCACGTGCCCTGTGCGAGAAGGGCCCGCGGTCCTACCATGACCGTGTGGACATCGACGCATGGGTGTGGTGGCTGATCGGAGCCGCCGCGCTCGGAATCCCGCTCGTACTGACCGCGATGCCGGAGTTCGGCATGCTCGCCGTGGGCGCCGTCGCGGGCGCCGTGACCGCCGGCCTCGGCGGCGGCACCGTGCTCCAAGTCGTCGTCTTCGCCGCGGTGTCGGTCGCGCTCATCGGGGTCGTACGCCCCGTGGCGGCCCGGCACCGGGACCAAAGGCCCTCGCTGGCCACGGGAGTCGAGGCGCTGAAGGGCAAGTCGGCCGTCGTCCTGGAACGGGTCGACGGCTCCGGCGGACGCATCAAGCTCGCCGGCGAGATCTGGTCGGCCCGCGCCCTGGACACCGACCAGAGTTACGAGGCGGGGCGCGAGGTGGACGTCGTCGAGATCGACGGAGCGACGGCCATCGTCATGTGAATGCCCCACGGGGTGTGCGAGGGTCTGACAGACTCGACCAGCAAGATCTTCGGCGGCGCGTCGTGAGGCTCCGCGGATCTTCCGGAGACACCGAGGCAAGAGGGGTACGGGGAACCAGATGGAACCAATCATCATCGTCCTGATCATCCTGGTGGTGCTGGTCTTCATCGCCCTGATCAAGACGATCCAGGTCATCCCGCAGGCCAGCGCTGCGATCGTCGAGCGCTTCGGCCGCTACACACGGACGCTGAACGCGGGCCTGAACATCGTCGTCCCGTTCATCGACTCGATCCGCAACCGCATCGACCTGCGTGAACAGGTCGTCCCCTTCCCGCCCCAGCCGGTGATCACCCAGGACAACCTCGTGGTGAACATCGACACCGTCATCTACTACCAGGTGACCGACGCCCGCGCCGCGACGTACGAAGTCGCCAGCTACATCCAGGCAATCGAGCAGCTCACCGTCACGACGCTCCGCAACATCATCGGTGGCATGGACCTCGAACGGACCCTGACCTCCCGCGAGGAGATCAACGCGGCCCTGCGCGGCGTCCTCGACGAGGCCACCGGCAAGTGGGGCATCCGCGTCAACCGCGTCGAGCTCAAGGCGATCGAGCCGCCGACCTCCATCCAGGACTCGATGGAGAAGCAGATGCGCGCCGACCGCGACAAGCGCGCCGCGATCCTCCAGGCCGAAGGTGTACGGCAGTCGGAGATCCTGCGCGCCGAGGGTGAGAAGCAGTCCGCGATCCTGCGCGCCGAAGGTGAGGCCAAGGCCGCCGCCCTGCGGGCCGAGGGTGAGGCCCAGGCGATCCGCACGGTCTTCGAGTCCATCCACGCCGGCGACGCGGACCAGAAGCTCCTCGCCTACCAGTACCTCCAGATGCTCCCGAAGATCGCCGAGGGCGACGCGAACAAGCTCTGGATCGTGCCCAGCGAGATCGGCGACGCTCTCAAGGGCCTCGGCGGCGCGTTCGGCAACTTCAACCCGACGGGCGGCGGCTCGGGCGGCGCCCCCAAGGAGCGCCGCGAACAGCCGCCGATCGACTGAACGCCCCCGAAGGGGCTATGCCGCAGGCTGCGCCAGCCAGCCAGGCAGTTCCGCCAATTCGTGCCTGCCGAGCGACAAGAGCATCGCGTCAGCCGGCGTCGGCTCGAACGGCTGCCGCAGCAGCGGCATGCCCGCCTCCTCCGGCGTACGGTCCGCTTTGCGGTGATTGTCCATCGCGCACGAAGCAACCGTGTTCAGCCAGGAGTCCCTGCCACCCTGCGCCCGCGGCACCACGTGGTCCACGGTCGTCGCCCGCCTCCCGCAGTACGCGCACTTGTGCTGATCCCGGACGAGAACACCGCGCCGCGACCACGGAGCCCGTCTTCGGAAGGGCACCCGTACATATCTGCAGAGTCTGATCACCCGGGGCACCGGTATCTCGACCGCCGCCGCGCGCACTCGGAGTCCGGGGTGGGCCTGCTCGACGACTGCCTTGTCCTGCAGCACCAGCACGACGGCACGGTTCAGCGTCACCGTCGACAGCGGCTCGAAGCTCGCGTTCAGCACCAGCGTGTCCCGCATCTCGCCCACCTCCCGTATGCACACCGACCCACCCCCTGGCGGGCTGGGATCAACTCTGGCCGGGCACGCCGAGATGGACAACGCAATAAAAAAGATGCCCGCCCCTGATCAATTCCATGACCAGGGGCGGGCAAACGTTCAGTGAACGCTCAGCTGTCGGCGGGAGCCGCGTACTCGGCGAGCACCTGCGCGCGCCCGAGCGTGTGGAACCGGAGGTTGAACCCGACCACGGCAGGCGAAGCGTCGGAGTCCGGCCCGAGCTTCTCCTGGTCCACCGCGTACACGGTGAACACATAACGGTGGGCCGGGTCGCCGGGCGGCGGCGCCGCACCGCCGTACTCCTTCGTCCCGTAGTCGTTGCGCACCTGCACCGCGCCGTCGGGCAGCCCCTCGAACTTGCCGCTGCCCGCACCGGTGGGCAGCTCCGTGACCGACACCGGGATGTCGATGACGGACCAGTGCCAGAACCCGCTGCCCGTAGGGGCGTCAGGGTCGAAGCACGTCACGGCGAAGCTCTTGGTCTGAGGCGGGAAGCCTTCCCACCGCAGGTGCGGCGAGGTGTTCCCGGCCGCCTGGACCTGAGCGTCCTTGAGGACCGCACCCGGCTCGAAGTCCTCGCTCACGACCGTGAACGACGGCACGCTCGGATGGAAGTCATGGGGAAGCGGCGGCCTCTTGAGGTCGGTCACGTCGGCACCTCCTGATCGGTTCCTGCTCGGCGGTAGCTCTACAGCTCTTCCCTACCGAGCCTAGAACCAGTTGCGCTTGCTGCCGACCTGCGACAGCCACTCGTTGAGGTACGCCGCCCAGTCCGTGCCCTGGAAGTCGTTCAGCCCCACCTTGAAGGAGCGGAACGAGTCGCTGCCCTCACTGAAGAGGCCCGGCTTCTTGTCCATCTCCAGGATGACGTCCATCTCGCGGTCGTCGGCCACGAAGCTCAACTCGACCTGGTTCAGACCGCGGTACTGCTGCGGCGGGAAGAACTCGATCTCCTGGTAGAACGGCAGCCTCTGCCGCGTGCCACGGATGTGACCGCGCTCCATGTCGGCACTCTTGAAGCGGAAGCCGAGCTGGATGAAGGCATCCAGGATCGCCTGCTGCGCCGGCAGCGGGTGCACGCTGATCGGGTCCAGGTCACCGGAGTCCACGGCGCGCGCGATCTCGAGCTCGGTGGTCACACCGATGTTCATCCCGCGCAGCTGCTGCCCGTCGATCGACGTGATCGGCGTCTCCCAGGGAATCTCGAGCCCGAACGGCACCGCGTGCACCTGCCCGGCCTGGAGCGTGAAGGCCCCACCGAGGCGCAGCTTGGTGAACTCGATGTCCTGCTTCGTCTCCTGGTCGTTGCCCTCGACCTCGACCCGCGCCTGCAGACCGACGGAGAGCCCCTCGATCTCCTGGTCGACGGACCCGCCCTGGATTCGCACCTCACCCTGGACGACACCACCGGGTACGACGTTGACCTCGGTCAGCACCGTCTCCACCGAAGCACCGCCGGCCCCCAGACTCGCAAGCAGCTTCTTGAACCCCATGACTCTCCTCCCCAGGCCCAGCCTGTGGCTCGACACGACTTTGAATCCTTGATCCATACAAACGCGGTGAACCCACGTCCGGTTCCGCGCCCTCACCCTGGCAATCCGCACGGCAGGTGACCACCCACCCGTACAGACCGTCTCAAGTACGCTCGGACGGCATGATCGCGAGCACTGACCGTACGCCTCTACCACGTGAGTTCTTCGACCGCCCTGTTCTCGAGGTCGCCCCGGATCTTCTCGGCCGCGTCCTCGTACGCTCCTCCCCGGACGGCCCGATCGAACTGCGCCTGACAGAGGTGGAGGCGTACGCGGGCGATGTGGACCCCGGTTCACACGCCTATCGCGGTCCCACCGCCCGCAACGGCGTGATGTTCGGTCCGCCCGGACACGCGTACGTCTACTTCACCTACGGCATGTGGCACTGCCTCAACGTGGTGTGCGGCCCGGAAGGCATGGCGAGCGGAGTCCTGCTCAGGGCGGGAGAGATCACGACGGGCGCCGAGCTCGCCCGCAAACGACGACTCTCGGCCCGCAACGACAGAGAACTGGCCAAAGGCCCGGCACGCCTGGCCACAGCCCTGGACGTGGCCCGTGACCTCAACGGCGCGGACTTCTGCGAGAGCCCGGACGCTCCCCTTACTCTCCTCACGGGCACCCCCGTCCACGCCGACCAGGTCAGCGCCGGTCCGCGCACGGGAGTCGGCGGCGATGGAGCCGTCCACCCCTGGCGCTTCTGGATCTCCAACGACCCGACGGTGAGCCCCTATCGGGCCCATGCGCCCCGACGCCGCCGAACTTGACTCGGCCTGGGCCCGAACGTAATGTAGTCCGAGCCGCTTGACCCGGGTACGGCAATCTGCCAGCAGCCGGAAGCGGCCAACCACTACCTACGACTTCCCCTCAGCGGGGGCGCATTTCGCATGCTCGCATGTCGGAATTCGAACTCGCGGAACTCGATTATGAGTTGCAGAGGGAATCCGCTAACGTAGTGAACACGCCGAAAGGCAAAGGCCCTCCAACGGCCACCGGAAATGAAATCCGAACCGGAAACGGAACGGAAAACGGATCTGGTAAGGTTGGAAACACGAAATACCGAAGGGAAGCGCCCGGAGGAAAGCCCGAGAGGGTGAGTACAAAGGAAGCGTCCGTTCCTTGAGAACTCAACAGCGTGCCAAAAGTCAACGCCAGATATGTTGATACCCCGTCTCCGGCCGTCATGGTCGGGACGAGGTTCCTTTGAAGAAAACATCAGCGAGGACGCTGTGAACGGCCGGGATTATTCCTCCCGACCGTTCCGCTCTCGTGATGTGCACCGGATTACCGGTAAACATTCACGGAGAGTTTGATCCTGGCTCAGGACGAACGCTGGCGGCGTGCTTAACACATGCAAGTCGAACGATGAACCACTTCGGTGGGGATTAG